>NZ_JBITJE010000003.1:0-1115458 GCF_044459685.1 Kribbella sp. NPDC050241 | reverse complement strand
GATTGCCTCCTAGCCACATCGGAGGTCTGATAGCTGCAACCCGAGGGCAGAGCGTCGTGGGTCAAGAGTCGGCTTGCCGATCCCGTAGGGACGCCGACGGCGCTCTTGAGGCGCGTCGGTCTGACCGGACAATCGAGCGACCAGGAGGACGGGGCCAACCCGCTGGCCTTCGCTGACGCCGCCAGTGGCGACCTGTTTGGTGGGTTTGAGCGGTTCAGGATCGGTCGCCCGCAGATGGTGCGCGCGGTGGAGGGCGTCGGCCGGAGGTCGTAAGCCCGGGCCGCGCTGCGCGCCGCTTGCGCCGCGCCTTGATTCTCAAGAGGTCAACCCGGCAAGTACAACTGTCGGCGTCGTGTCCTCCGTCGGGTGATGTGTGGGCTTGACCCGTCTCGACGGACAGGGTTGATGTGAGGTGGTCAGGCTATCTGCTCGGCCGTGACCATGGTGGTGGATTCGTACTGCGTTGGGCTGTGGTAGCCGAGGGTGGAGTGGCGTCGGCGGGTGTTGTACCAGCCTTCGATGTAGTCGAAGAGCGCGCTGGTCGCGGCCTGGTGGGTCGGCCAGGTGTGGCGGTGGATGAGCTCGGTCTTGACGGTGGCGAAGAAGGACTCGGCCACGGCGTTGTCCCAGCACTGGCCCCTGCGTCCGACCGACAGTGTCACGCCCAGATCCCTTGCCAGGTTGGCGTACTGGCTCGATGTGTATTGGCAGCCGCGGTCGGAGTGAAAGACCACGCCGGCCGCGGGACGGCGCCGGTTCACCGCGTCGGACAGAGCCTCGGCGACCAGATCGGTCCGCAGGTGGTCGGCTGTCGCCCAGCCGACGACCCGGCGAGATGCGAGGTCGATCACGGTGGCCAGGTAGAGCCAGCCTTGCCAGGTGTGGATGTAGGTGATGTCGCCGCACCAGCGGGTGTCCAGCGCCGCGGGCTGGTCGAGGTCGATGCCGAAGTCGCGGCCGATCAGGTCCGGGCGTTGTTCGGCGGTCGGGTCGGCGATGGTCGTCTTCTTCCATCTTCGTGGGGTTCGCCCGTATCGGCCGGCGGCCCGCATCAGCCGGGCGACCCGTTTGCGGGAGCACCGCTCGCCTTGGGCTCGGAGTTCGTGGTGGATCCGCGGCGAGCCGTAGGTCAGGCGGGAGTCGTCGTGGATCTCGACGATCTTGCCGGTCAGTTCGGCGTCGCGCTGCTCGCGCACCGAGGGGCCGCCGGTGCGGTCGGCGTAGTAGGCGGAACGGGAGACCTGCAGCAACTCACACGCCCGCTTCACGCTGTGGTCACCCTGCTTCTCCGCCTCGATGAACGGGTAGCAGTTCACCGGGTCTCCTTGATGCTCCTATGTCAAGCGGCTCTGGCTGGTCAGGCCGCGATGGCCACCGGAGAGATGGTCTGAGTGCCGTGTTGCTGGTCGGTGCGCAGGGCGGTGAAGACGGCGTCGGACAGCCGGCGGCGCAGCAGCCGCAGGGCGGCTGTCTTGTCCTTGCCGCGGGCTGCCTGCTTGGCGAGGTAGTCCCGGCCAGGGCCGATGCCGCGGGCCTGGGTGACCGCGATCATGTGCAGGGCACAGTTCATCGCCCGGTTGCCGCCGCGGTTGAGCCGGACCTTGCCCTTGCTGGCGCCAGACCAGACCGGGACGGGCGCGGTGCCGGTGAAGCGGGCGAACGCGTCCTTGTCGCGGAACCGTTGCACGCCTGCGGTTTCGCCGATGATCACCGCGGCCGAGAGCACCCCGCATCCCGGGATGTCCAGCAGGCTTGGGGCGATGGCACGGACCAGCTTGCGCAGTTCGGCCTCGAGCGGGTTGATCTGGTGGTTCAGCTCGTCGCACCGGCTCAGCAGGTTGCGGGCCAAGCGCGCGACCACACCGTCGAATCGGTCCAACTCCACTAGCAGCTCGGCGACGACACCGTGGCGCTTGAGACCACGGGAAGGAATGACCAGGTCGGGGTCGAGTTCGTGCAGGTACCAGCGGATCTGCGAGGCGATCCGAGTGCGCTGGACAACCAGGTCATGGCGGTGGTCCGACAGCAACTTCACCTCCCGCGCCGGACCATCCAGCGCAGCGACCGGAAGGTCCGGATGGCGCAGCGCAGCCACCGCGACCGCCTCGGCGTCAATCGGGTCCGACTTGCCCGGCTGCCTGGCCGAGCGGCGGGCGCCGGCCATCAGCTTGGTCGGAACCCGCACGACCCGGCAGCCGGCCGCGAGCAGGTCTGCCTCCAGGCGGCGGGTCAGATGACGGCAATCCTCCAGCGCGAAGGCGACGTCGTCGAACTGGGCCGACCAGCGGACCAACTCCAAATGGCCCTCGCCGTTGGTGCGGACGGTCTTCACGCCCAGGCGCCGACCGACGTCGTCGACCGCGACCACAGTGTGGGTCCGCTTGTGGGAATCGGTACCGATCATGACCATGCCGAAGGAACTCCAAAATGTCGAGAACAGGAAGGATCCCCAGGATCGCGCGAGGCGGGCACGCCTCAATCGAGCACGATGGCAGGCTCCTATCAAGCCACATCCCCACGCGCCCTGGGCGCCCGGCAGAGCCGCACATCGAGGACAAGCCATCGACCTGCGAGGCAGCGAAGAAACGAGCGAACCCCGCCGGGCCCAACGATCATGGCATTGACGCGAAGAAAGCCGTGGCCCGCTTGAGGATCTCGACATCCTCGCGGAGCCGCCGAGCCTCCCGCCGTAACTGGTTGAGCTCTTCTCGCTCGCTCGTGGTCAACCCACCGTCGCCGGTGCCGGCATCGCGCTCGGCCTGCTTCAACCACTCCCGCACCGCGGTCTCGGTCAGATCGAAGTCCTTCGCGACCTGCCCCACCGCGCGGTCACCGCGCTGACACAGCTCCACGATCTCCGCCTTGAACTCACGCGTGAACGAACGACGAGACCGCGGCTTCTTCTTGCCCATGGACTCCATGATGAACATCCTTCCGGAGCACAAGCTCCTGATCTCGGATGTCCGTCAAAACGGGTCGGGCCCAGTGCAACGGTCGTCCGCCAGGTGATGTGCGACAGCCGAAGCGCGGATTGCGGCTGATCCGGACGAGGGTCGGGTGCATTAGACGCTCGGCGGAACGCACGCGTTCAACCGGCGCGCTCTTCGGACTCCATAGGCCACCGGCAGCGGGAAGCCCGCATTGAGCTGCTCGGTGCGAACTACACCAAGCCAGACCTCGGTGTCGTCCCGCAGGCACCAGTCAGCTCCACGTTCCAACTCGGTGATCGGCGAAGCCCAGGAGTTGAGTTCGTTACGGCTAAACAAGACTGCCCCCTGGGCGTGCGGGAACAGCCGCGTAACCTCGTCGACGTTGGCCCACACATCTCCGTGAAGGTACGGCGCTCCCGATGCGAGGTCACGCTCGACCTGTCGTACCGTCTCAGCGAACGGCGTGAAGGAGTGGCGGCCGATGAAGGTGAATCCGCAGAGGTAGCGGACGCCTGCAAACGTGACTTGGCCGCACACTACTCGCGCGTCACCGTTGGGAATCCGACCGTCCAGCCAGTTCCAGGCGGCCTCAAGCTCGGCTGGCTCCTCGGGGTGCAAGGGGTCGATCACGCCCTGCTGGCTCATGAGCGGGAACCCGGTCCATTCGCCCCGGGTATCTCGATGGACGATGGCAGGGTTGACGGCCTGGTAGAAGCGCAGAGTGTCCATCATCGTCCCGACGACCTCCCTGCCGAGGAGTACTGAGTCGTAGCACGCTTTCAAGGCCTGGGTGCGCCTGTTGGTCAGTCGGTCATGCGCGGCCTGCGGCACCTTGTCCCATACCGCGTAGATCCGGAGACCGAGCTGACCGCCAATCAGAACGGTGTCGTCGCTCGGACGCACGATGTGTAGAACGTGCTGGGCGACGTTGCGCGCGTACTTGACGGCATCGATCACCGCCAGCGCGGCCGGTGAGGGCGCAGTCCTTTGCACGAACAGAGCTTTGTAGGCCGCGGCGTCTGTCGCCTGGTTCGTGAGCAAGTCGTTGACCACCTGCGCACTCGCCAGGAACCCACGGACGGCGATGCCGAGGTCCCCGCCGCGAGCAGTCTCGGCGTAATACGTTGCGACGGCGGCCTGGACGTCTCCCATGGCCTCACGCAGCGGAGGAATCTCGGCGGAAGTTAGCTCAACAAGGTGCACCCGAATCATCCTGCCCTACTCGCCCTACTCGCTATCGGGCCGAGCCGCGCGGACTCGCGAACGCTGATCTGGCTGCGTGCGTCACAGTGGGTGGAGTCGTGGGATCAAGTAGGCGAACGCATCACCGCCTTGGTAACTGGGAGTTCGAGGACTAACGCGCCCCTGACTGATCTCGGCAGTTCCGTGCGTTGGTCGGCCGTCCTCGGTTGGTCGCCAGACGTCTAGCCTGTCGCGCATCATCTGACGGAAATGTGTCGCGGATCTGTTGGCGGATCACACAACTGTCGGCGTCGTGTCCTCCGGCGACTGATGCCCGCCGGTCAAGAAATGACTGAGCCTGAGCGGCCTCGTATGGTTTCCCGCTGGTACAGGTGTGATGACACGCCCTCTGCCTTTACTGCCTGTGGACGCTAAGCAGGTATACGCTTGAGGCTGCAGACCAAGTAAACAGATGGCCTGCAGCCTCAAGCGCCTAGTGGTTCTTCAGCTGGAAGAACAGGTACGCGAGCGACGTGAGGTGGAGTACGGCGTGTACCCGGGAACTTGCCGGCCAAAGCTTGACCCGGGTACGCAACTCCAACATCACATGGATGCGGGCCTCCAGCGTCCTACCCAGCGGCCTCCGCCGCTTTCTGTGCCGCCGTTTCTTACCAGGCGGCTTGCGGTTTTTCTCTGACACGGTCCTCCAACACGAGGTTGCCAGCGCCGCAGCCAAATATGACGCGACGGTGCCCGGCGATCGGGCACACCTGTAAGGGTGACGCCTCGCCGTCGCTAACTCGCGGAAGACACGCTGACCACGCCTGACCCCCAGCCTGCTTGCCGTCGAGACAGGCAGGTCCACTTGCCCGTCAGTCAGAGTGATAGACAGACCCGCACGACGACGCCCGCCCGAGTCGGACGCTGAGTCGAGCTGGCGGAGATGGTCTGCGGGTTAACTGTTCGTCCATCCTGTACCCCCGCATGCGGCGCAGGGCTCGTGTTCGGGCTCGGTGACTACCTTGCCGTTCTTGATGCGGGTTTCTGTACGACAGTGAACGACTTGCCCTTGCAGGTGGGGCAGATCTGTCGCGATGGCCGGTTGTTTTCGGCATCGCCTGTCCGTTCGTTCGGGTGTGGGAATGGCCGCGCCCTTGCCCAGAGGTGTGTAGAGGATCCTGGGCAAGGGCGCGGGGTGGTGGGGGCGACCGGCGCGGATGCGGGGGTCAGCACGCCGGCCTCGCCTGTCAGGGGGAGGTGGTGGGGATGACTCGGCCGCCGATGAGGTGTTCGAGTCGGTTCTTCACTTCGACTGGGCTGCCGATGCCGGCGAAGTGGTGGAGGCTCGGAACCAGGACCGTGGTGATGTCGAGCGCGGTGACTTGCTGCACGAGACCGTTGAAGGCGTCGGGGCTTGTCGCCGGTTCCTCGACGTGAACGCAGGCCAGTGCATAGCCCCACTCGCTCGCGAACCGGCTCACGTCCATCCGGACTCGCTCTAGCTCCGAGTGAGTCATGAGGAGACTTGCGTTGGCGTAGGCGACGGCGGCCGGTTTGTCGGTCATTGGTCGGTTGCCTCCTCGCTGGTGACGTGGAGGCTGGCGAACCGGCGGCGCATGGCGTCCTCGAAGCGGTCCACGAACGCCGGTTCGGAGATGTGGTCAATCACCAGGTGCTCGCCGAACCAGACACAGACCCGGCATGGCGACTGCTCAGTGGCCGGCGCGCTCATTGGCCTCTACTCCGCATCAGAAACGTGAGGAGGGCTCCGTCCAGGACGGCACTGGCAAGAAGGAGGGTCGCGAACGCCGTAAGCATGATCTGCACCCGTTTGTTGAGGGCGAAGCGTGAGCTTCGGTAGCGGCTTCAGTGCGCTACGTGATCAATCGTGGCTACGTGTAAAGGCGGCAACTTTCACAGCTTGTGAAAGTCTCCGTGGCCTGTCAGAGGCCGATCCTGGCGGCGTACCGGGTAAGCGATTCGGACGGGTGCCGTGAGGTCTGGAGGAGGTCCAGCACGACTCCGCGGACCAGCGGGTGCCGGCGGGCTTGGCCTGGTGCGACCTGACGGGCGATCTGCAGATGGCGAAGTGACTGCTCGGGCAGATTCAGGCGCTGGTAGGCGCGGGCCAGGTCGAAGTGGTGGTGTCCGATCCGGGTCGGGAGCCATCCGCGGGGGAAATGGATGAACTCGCCGAAGTGGATGGTGTGGGAGTAGTCGCCGAGCTCGATCATTGTGATGACTCGGCGGACGGCGACGTTGGTCGGGCCGAAGCCGAACCAGAAGGTTTCGAGGTCTTCGCCCGTCTGGTCGGCGTAACGCTCGGCCTCATTGAGGTAGTCACGGACTGCGGACGCGTCGCCCGTGCGTGCCGACAGGACAGCCGCACCAAGGTTCAACTGCCCCGAGGCGATCAGGGCTCCAGGCGTCTTCGGGTCGGTCCCCTCGGGGTGGGCTCGGCCGGCGTTGTTGAGGTGCCAGCCGGTCTCGTAGTCATGACGGCGCAGGTACGCCGTGATGCGCAGGTACTCGCGAGCCGCACGGAGAGCCGGTGCCCGATCGCCTGCCTGTAGAGCGGCCCAGTCCATGCGGTTGAGAGCTATCAGAGAGAGGTCCGGATAGCCGGCTGCTATGCCCACCGTGTGTGCGCAGCGGTACGCCTCGGCCAGCAAGCCCCAGGCATCGGCTCGATCGGTTCAGGTCCAGGTGTTCGCGGCAGTGTGCAACTCGGCGTACAGGCCGGGCAGAACCGGTGCCATCGATTCGTACCGGGCGGCCTGGCCGACGATGTTGGCACCTCGCACCGCTTCGCGCAGAACGTGCAGAGGCCGCGGGGTGATGGTCTCGTCCGGGTCCAGGTCGTACAAGTCGAGCTGCGTGCGTACCCGCCCGAGCATCTTGCCCAACCTCTGGTCCTGTGGAGTCTCAGGGCCCGAGTCGACAAGCAGGACAGAGATTTCGACACCGAGCGCTCGCGCGCACGCGCCACGAATCCCTCACTAGCGGGACGGCTGCCGCTCTCGACCTTCGTCAGGAGGCTGTAGGAGACGTTCGCCATCGAGGCGAGCCCGTGTTGCGTCAACTGGCGATGCTTACGGAGTAGGGCGATCCTTGCACCAGTCGCCGACGTTTCGGCCATGTTCCCCAGCATCTCCCCATGATCGACTACGACTAACTGCGGGCTACCACCAGGCGGAATTCCGCACGACGGCACTTAACGGTGATGGCACCACTCTGAGCCGGGAGGATCGGGACGGCGAGGATGGTGCCGCCGGCGTCCTGCCGCATGCGTCGCCGCGCCCGGCGAGAAGGTCGCGCCGTACCGCGTCGGCCGGGACGGTCCCGAGCTGGACGAACTGCGCCAGCGCCTCAACCAATGGCTCACCGGCCACGTCAAGCACCTGCGGAACGCCACGCCGGACATGCCGTTGGAAGACCGCGCAGCCGACACCTGGGAACCGATGATCGCCATTGCCGACCTGGCAGGCGGCAACTGGCCACGCGCCGCCCGGAAGGCCGCCGTAGCGCTCACCAGCGACCGCGACGCGGGCGACGAAGGTTCCATCCCCACTCGGCTGCTGGCCGACTGCCGGACCGCGTTCCAGGACGCCGACGCACTGCCCACACAGATCCTGCTGGACCGGCTCCGCAGCGACGCCGAAGCGCCCTGGGCGACGATGGGCGCGACCGGACTCACCGCCATGCGCATGGGCAACCTGCTGCGCGACTTCGAGATCCGCAGCGACACCATCCGGTTCCCGACCGGCCAGGCCAAGGGCTACCACCGCAGCGATTTCGCCGACGCATGGAACCGCTACTGCCCCGAGCCAAAACCGGCCGCTGGGGAAGCCGTACCAGCCGTACCAGCCTCAACATCCCAGGTCAGACCCGATGAGGCTTCCACCACTGGTACGGCTCAAGCCGTACCAACCACCCAAGCCTCCTCGCCCCTGACCAGCGAAAACGAGGCTGGTACGGCTGGTACGCCTTGGGTCCCGAGGGCTGTTCCGGCCCTTGCTGAGGACAACGACCGAGCCGACTGCGCATAGGGAGACGCGACCAACTGACAGCTCCAACACCCCCGAGGAGAACGACGTTGACCACCCCGACGAGTGACAGTGACCGGCTGCTCGACGTGCAAGAGGCAGCGGTCATGCTCGGCACCTTCAACAGCAGCGGAGTCCGGTTTCCCCGCCGCTTCATCTCCGAGCGCCGGATCCGGTTCCTGCGCATCGGCCGGATGGTGCGCATCCCTGAGTCTGCGATTCGCGAGTTGATCGAACAGAACACCGTCGAGCCCATTCGTGTCGCTCGCGAAAGGACCGCCGCCTGATGACGAAGAGACGATTTGGACGTGTCCGCAAGCTGCCGTCCGGCCGGTTCCAGGCGCGGTACCCCGGCCCGGATGGAATCGACCGGCCCGCTCCGAACACATTCGCGAGCAAGACGGAGGCTGCTCGGTGGCTGACGCTGAAGGAAGCCGAGCTGGCTCAGAACGAGTGGATCGATCCGGATGCAGGTGAGATCCCGCTGGGGGACTACGCGCAGAAGTGGATCCGCGAGCGGCCCGGACTCCGGTCGAAGACGCTCGTTCTGTACGGCGGTCTGCTGCGGAACCACATTGCGCCGGCACTGGGCACGAAGCCGCTTCGTGAGCTCTCCGCGCCGATGCTGCGGGGCTGGCGGCAATCACTACTGGACGGCGGCCTTGGGCCAGTTCCTGCCGCCAAGGCGTACCGGCTGCTGCGGTCGATTCTCTCGACCGCAGTCGAAGACCGACTCATCAGAACCAACCCGTGCTACATCAAGGGAGCTGCTGTGGAGCGCAGTCCGGAACGGCCGGTGCTGACCGTTGGCGAGGTCTACAAGTTGGCAGATGCGATGCACCCGAGGTTCCGCGCACTGATTCTGGTGGCCGCGCTGGGCAGTCTGCGTTGGGGTGAGCTGGCCGCGCTGCAAAGGCGACACGTCGATCTGGTCAGCGGAGTGCTGAGGATTCGGCAGGCGGCCGTCGAGCTGCCGACCGGCGAATTGCAGATCAGTCCACCGAAGACACCTGCCGGACGACGGACGGTGTACCTCCCGGAGGTCGTCATGCAGGACCTGCGGGTGCAATTCGACATCTACGTGAAACGAACGCCTGAAGCGTTCGTTTTCACCGGAGCGAAGGGCGCACAGTTGCGCAGGTCAACGTTCCAGCGGAACTGGAGGAAGGGACTCAAGGGAGCCGGTCTGACTGGCCGCGTGCACTTCCACGACCTGCGGCACACCGGCAACACCTGGGCAGCCGAGTCCGGCGCGACGTTGCGAGAGCTGATGGAGCGCATGGGTCACGCCAGCAGTCGGGCAGCACTTATCTACCTGCACACGAATGACGAACGACACCGGGGCGTCGCTCGGGGAATGTCAGAACTTGTCGCGGAAGGTTTGCGGGACGACCCGGACGACGGTCTCGCGGTGGCATCGGGCACGTAACGGGCACGACGGCGGTAGCTGGTCTCTGAGATGACGAAACCCCAGGTCAGAAACTTGCCTTTGACCTGGGGTTTTGATCTGGAGCGGGTGACGGGAATCGAACCCGCACTGTCAGCTTGGGAAGCTGATGTTCTGCCATTGAACTACACCCGCACTGCCTGGTGGTGGGACCAGCAGGCGGAGAAGAGCATAGCCGATCGGGCGGACCGCGGGCACGCCGGGTCCGGCGCGGCTGACCCGCTGGTTGCTGCCGGGTCAACCGAACGGGACGAAGACGATGCCCGGTGCATCGAAAAGACGCGTGCGGGCGGTTTGCGCCAGGGGTTCTTGGGGAGTTTTCCACAAAGGGCACGCTCAGGACTGGGCAGTTCGGTCATCTTCTGGCAGATTAGAACGCGTTGCCGGGGGCAACATTTGACGCAACGTGAGGACACGGTCCTCGGGACCGGACAAGATGGTTGCGGGGCAACTGGATGAAGGGGTGAATGGTGGCAACAGACACGAGTGACGCGCTGGAGAACCTGGAGAACGAGCTCGTCACGTTGGCGCGGCGGCTGCGCAGCCTGCAGCGGAAGCTGTCCGACGAGGCGCACCCGGACCTGGAGCCGGCGCAGTACGCGTTGCTGAACCACGTCGAGGAGTTGGCGCCGGTGCGGATGGCCGACCTGGTAGCGGCGCTCGAGGTGGACAAGGGCCCGGTCAGCCGGGCCTGCGCACGACTGGAGGAGGAGGGCCTGCTGAAGCGGGCCGCCGACAAGTCGGACGCGCGGGCGACTCTGCTGACCCTGACCGCGGCCGGTAAGCGGAAGCTGACGGCGGCCCGGAAGAAGCGGCACAAGGTGATCGAGGATCTGCTGAAGGACTGGTCGCCGGCGCAGGTGAAGACCTTCGCCACCCAGGTGTCGAAGTTCAACAAGCTGGCCGACTGATCGTTGCCTGAGGCCCGGGTTTCGGTGCGCCGCAACGGTGCCGGAACCATCGCTGGGACGGTCTGGTGGTGAGGTCACGCCGGGGAGCTGAGGGCTCCGGACGATCCGCCACCAGGCACCCGAACGGGCCGGCAGAACTGGGCGGAGACGCAGCACGCTGCTAAGTTCCTGTCGTGCTGCTCTCCGACCGTGACATCTTGGCCGAGCTCGACGCGAAGCGGGTCCAGCTGGATCCGTTCGATGCTGCGATGGTGCAGCCGTCGAGTGTCGACGTGCGGCTGGACCGGTTCTTCCGGGTGTTCGAGAACCACAGGTACCCGCACATCGACCCCGCCGAGGAACAGCCCGACCTGACCCGGCTGGTCGAACCCGACGGCGAGGAGCCCTTCATCCTGCATCCCGGTGAGTTCGTGCTGGGATCGACGTACGAGCTGGTGACGCTGCCCGACGACGTGGCGGCGCGGCTGGAGGGCAAGTCCTCGCTGGGCCGGCTCGGGCTGCTCACCCACTCCACCGCCGGGTTCATCGACCCGGGCTTCTCCGGGCACGTGACGCTGGAGCTGTCGAACGTGGCGACACTGCCGATCAAGCTCTGGCCCGGGATGAAGATCGGCCAGTTGTGCTTCTTCCGGCTGTCGTCCCCGGCCGAGCACCCGTACGGCTCGGCGAAGTACGGCTCCCGCTATCAGGGCCAGCGCGGCCCGACGCCGTCGCGGTCGTACCAGAACTTCCACCGCACCGACGTCTAGACAGACGAAGGCCCCGACCAGCTGGTCGGGGCCTCCCGGTCCGCTGGAGTCAGCCGATCGCCTTCTGGACGACCAGCACCGTCTCGGTCGACATCGGGGCCTTGTCGCCCGGCTCGAGCAGGTAAACGCTTCCGTACGTCGAGACCATGCTGGGCGACTTCGGCTCGCCGTACAGCAAGGTGGTGTCGCCGAAGCCGCCGATGTTGTCCGAGGACGACGAGCTCTCCGTGGGTGTCGACTCCGACGGCGTCCCGTTGGCCGACGGCGTTGCACCGTCGGAGGGCGTCCCGCCGTCGCCGGGCGTCGGGGTCGGCGAGGCGATGTCCTGACCGGTGGCGGCGTCCATCAGTACGGCGTCCTTCTCGGCTTGGGCGTACACCACGCCGTGGAAGACGGTGGTGACACTCGGTACGACGCGACTGGCCGACTCGTTCGTGTAGCCCCAGACCTTCTTGCCGGTGCTGTCGTCGAAGCCGATGATCTCGACCGACTCCAGTTGGCGCGAGCCGCTGCAGACGACCGAGTTCTTCTGGTCACCCCGGCACTCGTAGGAGACCGAGCTCATGTCGTCCTTCAGCGTCGACGTCAGCGTGGTGAAGGTGCCGCCGGCGATGTCGACGGAGTACACGCTCGACGCGTAGTAGCCGTCCAGCTTGCCGGGCGGGGCCGGGACGTACACCGAGCCGGACAGGTACGCACGCTTGGCGCCGAAGCCGGCCGGCCGGAGGTAGTTCGCCTTCACGGGCGTCTTCTTGGTGACCTTGCCGGTGGTGGCGTCGGCGGTCGCGATGGTCAGGTCGGTCGCGCCCTCCTGCCCGTCGCCGACGGCGCCGGCCATCTTCCCGTCGAGCAGGCCGGCGACGGCGAAGAACGGCGTCACCGTCGACTTCTTCGCCTTCGGGTCGGCGAAAACAGTGAAGGTGCCGGCCTTCTTCGCGTTCTCCGCGGAGCCGGCCGAGACGGCGACGGCGATCTGTCCGGTCGCGGCGTCGTACGTCTGGCTGACGATGTCCTTGCCGCCGTTGTCGGGGCCGAGGAGCGGCGTGAGGTCGACGGGGATCGAGGTGATGACCTTGCCCTCAGTCGGATCGATCCACTGGAAGAGGACCTGGCCGTGGGCCTTCTGCGTGCCACTGCCCTGGACCCGCTGGACGTAGACGACCCCGATGACTTCCTTGCCGTCGAGCTGCAGAGCCATCGGGCTGCTGGAGTCGGAGGTCGTGGTGGTCGTGTCTTCCTTGGACAGGACCTGCCAGGAGTGGGCACCGGTCACGTTGACGCCGGTGATGCCGTTGGCTCCCGCGTAGAGCGAGGTCTGGCCGACGATGCCGGCCTGGACCGTGTAGTCGTTGTCCCCCGGCACCTGCGGCTCGGCGAGCCCGGCGACCGGGGAGAAAGCCTTGGGTGGGTCGAACGAAGGGACCTCGGGTGTTGCCGGACTCGATGCCGACTGACCGCCGTCGTCCGCGGTGGAATCGGATGCCTTGTCGTCACCGCCGCTGCAGCCGGCCAGCAGTACGACCGCAGCGGTTGCGGTGATCAACGGACGCAACATCGTTGTTTCTCTCCCCAGTTGTGAACCAAGAGTGACGGCGTGAACGCTAGCAGCGTCCGCAGGTCCGAACCGTCACCAAACCCAGACGTTGCAGCAAGTTGCAAAGTGCGGCCGCCGCGCCGTTGATCGGCGAGCCGGTCATCGGACGACCGACAGGCCGGTACCGCGGTGGCCGGGCTGCGGCTCGGCCAGGCGGCGCTGCGAGTCGAGGCGGCGCTGCGGGTCCAGGCGGTCGGCGATCCGGCGCAGTACGCCGGCCAGTTCGTAGCGGGGTCCGCTGGTCCGGGTGGCCTTGCGTCCGTGCCGCTCGGCGCGGACCTCGGCGGCGCGCAACTGCTCGTTGACGCGGTGGCGGGCTACCTCTTGGTGTTCGGTGATCATCGTCCTGCTCCCCTCTGGATGGTTTTCGGCAATGCTTCGCCCAGGTCCCGCCGGGCCGTTGCCGACGGGACCTCCTGGGTGATGGGTGTCAGACCTTGGTGACGGTGATGTCGCCGGAGACAGTGCGGGCCCGCAGTATCAGTGCGCGGTCGCCCTCGGCCGGCTTGTCGCTCGGCTCCAGATCGCACCGGATCCGTCCGGTGACCGTCTTCAGGTCCAGGTACGTCGGGACGCCGTCGAGTACTCCGATGTGGACGTCACCGCGGGCCGTCTCGGCCCGGATGCTCGGCGCGTCGGCGATCTCGACCGTGACGTCGCCGGAGCCGGAGGTGGCGACCGAGTGGTCGCGGATCCGTTCGATGGTGATGTCACCCGAGCCGACCTTGACGCTGGCGGGTCCGGCCACGTCGCCGACCCGGACGTCGCCGGAGCCGGTGCTCAGCCCGACCGCGTCGCCGGCCTCGCCGATGGTGATCGCGCCGGAGCCGGTGCTGCCCCGGACGGCGCCCGCGACGTACTCGGCCCGGACATCGCCGCTGCCGGTGTTCACCGCGAGGTCACCCTCGACCCGGTCGAGCCGGACGTCGCCGGAACCGGTCGACAGTCGCGCGGTGGCCAGCGGCGCCCGCGAGCTGATGTCACCGGAGCCGGTCTTGATCCGGGCTTCCATAGTCGCCGGCGTGGCGATCCGGACCTGGATCTCCGGTCCGCGGCGGACGTTGCGCGGGCCCTCGACGATCAGCTCGCCGTCGCGGACCGCGACGACCACGTCGTCCTCGGTGCCGCTGTCGACCTCGAGCGAGACCATCGTCTCGGTGCCGTCGGCCGGCACGATCTCGACCAGGCCGGAGCCGATCTCGATCCGGAGCTTCTCGATCTTGGTCGCGTCCTCGACGAGTTGCTGGCTGAAGCCGCTCACTGGGCCCACCCCGTCATCCGCTGGCCCGGGCCGTGGCCGCCACGGCGACGGCGCTCCTTGTCCCGGTCACGGTCGTCACGGTTGCGGTCGCGGCCGCGCCGGCTGCGCTCGGGTCCGAAGACGCCTTCCTCGCCGAAGGGGCCACCGGGGCCGAACACACCGTCCGGTCCGAAGACTCCGTCGGGTCCGAGCGGCCCGTTCGGACCGAGAGGGCCCTCCGGGCCGAACACACCACGCGGCGGGCGCGGGGGACGGGGCGGGCGGTTGCCACGGCGGTTCCGGTCGCCCAGCTCGGTCATCACGGTGCGCATCAGCCACGCGTTCGAGGAGATGCCCTCGGCCGCGGCGGCCTCGTCCACCTTGTTCTTCACCGACATCGGCAGTCGCAGCGTGATCCGCGCGGTCGGCTCGTCGGCGTCCAGGGTCACCTGGTCGGTGGCCTCGGTCTCGGTGTCGTCGTCGGTGTCGTCGTCCGCCTCGTCGGGTCCGGTCAGCTGGCTCGGAGCCGGCGTGACCACGAACTCGGGACGGCCACCGGCCATCCGGAGCTCGACCGAACCGGGGGACAGCTCGCGGCTGATCTCCCCGGCGGCATCGGACAGGGCTGAGATGAGGGCCAGGCGGCCCGCGTCATCCAGCGTGGCCCCGAGGCGCTGTGCCACGGAGCGAGTTTGATCGTCGGCCAGGGCGGTGGCGTTCTCCACGCTCCGCCGGACCGATTCGAGATAGTGGTCAAGTTCCATGCGATGAACTATGGCGTCATCGTGACGTCACTGTCAACCCCTTCTGATGTCATGGCGTCGTCATTGTGGCGCCAGGGCAGAATGTGGGCCAGTCGGAGACAGGGAGGAACAGTGTCCAGAGGAGTACTCGTCACAGGCGCGTCCAGGGGTGTCGGCGCTGCGGCCGCGCGGGCGTTCGCACGGGCCGGCGACCGGGTCGTCCTGCATTGCCGAGGTGCGGTCGACCGGGCCGAGGAGGTGCGTGCCGGGCTCCCCGGCAGCGGCCATGCGGTAGTCACCGCGGATCTCGGTTACTCGGCCGCAATCCCTTCCCTGGTTGACGAATCGGCCGCTGTGCTCGGCCGGATCGACGTACTGGTGAACAACGCGGCGTTGTTCGTCGACGAGCCGGTCGCGGGGTCGCGCCGGATCGGGCATCCGCTCGCGGAGACGCCGTACGACGAGTGGGTCGCGGCCTGGCGTCGTACTCTCGCGGTGAATCTGGAAGGGGCGGCGCACGTGACCTGGTGCGTGGCCCGGCAGATGCTGGACAAGGAGCCCGTGGAGGGCGGCCGGCGGGGCGCGATTGTCAACGTCGGGTCACGCGGCGCCTACCGAGGCGAGCCTGACGTGCCCGCGTACGGCGCTGCGAAGGCCGGACTGCACGCTCTCGGCCAGTCGCTGGCGGTATCGCTGGCGCCACATGACATCACCGTGACGTCAATTGCGCCCGGATTCATCGCCACAGACATGACCGAGTCGTTCCTGGCCGGTCCCGGCGGCGACGCGATCCGGGCGCAGAGCCCGTTCGACCGCGTCGCCACCGCCGAGGAGGTGGCCGACGCGATCTACTGGCTCGCGTCCCCGCAGGCCACCTGGTCCAGCGGCTCCGTCCTGGATTTCAATGGAGCGTCGTATCTGCACTAGCTCCCGTAGGTCTCGAGTTCGACGATGCGGGAGTAGGCGTGGTCGTTGCTGTCCAGGCAGAGGATGCGTACGGCGTCCGCCTGGACCGGATCGAACGTCGACGTCACGTGCCCGGCGGTGTTGCCCCGGACCTGGGCGACGGTCTGCCAGTCACCGCTGCCGCTGCGGACCTGGACGTCCCAGTCCCGCAACCCGTTGGTCAGCGCCGGATACTTGGCCGAGTCGAGCGTGTAGAGCTCGACCCGGTTGATCGTGGTCGGCGTGGCCAGCGCGACGTCGTAGTTGTCGGGGAACGCCGCGCGAGTGCCGTCGTTCCAGCCGGTCAGGGTGTCCCAGTGTTCGGAGTCCTTGTCGCCGTCGACCGCGCCGCAGAGCGTGAAGTTGCCGTGCGTCGACGACGCGGCGGCCTGCTCGCCCAGCGCGACGTTGCTGCCGGGGTCCTTCGAGGGCAGGGGATTTACCGTGACCGGGACGGTCAGCCGCGACTTGTCGACCTCGAGGTCGATCGTGTAGCTGCCGGGCTTGGTGTCACGCGGGACGCGGACCTCCACCGGTGCGGACACCGGCTGGTCGGGGTCAACGGCCGGGAGCCAGGACGAGAACAGTTCCCGGGACAGTTGCAGTGGCCCAGACGGGTCCAGGGTGAGGTCGGCGTAGCGATCCTCGCGGCCGGTATTGGTCATGGTCAGTGTCAGGTTGCCGGGAAAGCAGGGCAGGCCGACCACGCTCAACTGCTGCGGATCGGTGCTGACCTGTACACCGGTTGTTGCCTGGGGCATCGAGCTGGACGTGATCAGGGTTGCCGCCGCCACGGCTCCGAAGGCGATGGCCGGCTGCCAGCGAATGCTCATGCCTGCACCTCCGAGATGCCTGGGCGGCCGTCCTCGACGAAGAGTTTGGCGCGGGTGCTGACGGCGCCGTTCTGGACGCTGACCTTGTCGACGACGCGGTAGTCGGAGATCCAGCGCTGTGGGGTGATGCTGCAGCTCACGTACCCGCGCTGGAAGTTCCCGTATTTCATGTGCGGGTTCTCCTTGAGCAGGGTCGCGCCGCCTGGGTCGAGGTCCATGCCGTCGATCCCGGACGTGATCGACGTACCGACGAACTCGGCGCCGACGGTTGCGGACGCCGGATCGGTGAAGTCGAGCTTGAGGTCCGACGCGACGCTGCGGTGCAGGTCGCCGGCGATCGAGACCAGGTTGCGAACCTTGCGTTGTGCGGCGCCACCGAGGACCCGGTCGCGGGAGGCTTCGTAGCCGTCCCAGGTGTCCATCGGGACCAGGACGTCCGGGCCGTCCTTGGTGTCGAGGCGGGCGATCGCGGTCTGGTGCGCCATCACGTTCCAGCGCGAACGCGAGGCGGTCCAGCCGTCGAGCAGCCACTTCTCCTGCGCGGCACCGGTGATCGTGCGGGCCGGGTCCTTGGTCTCCGGACCGGGCGCCTTGGTGCCGTCGCCGTACGCCTGGTCCGAGCGGTACTGCCGCGTGTCGAGCACGCTGAACTCCGCGAGCCGGCCGAACTGGAACCGCCGGTAGAGCTGCATGTCCGGGCCCTTCGGCGGCTGCGCGAGCCGGAGCGGCATGTGTTCCCAGTACGCACGGAAGGCGTTGGCGCGACGTACCAGGAACTGCGCGGGCGGTGCGCTCGGGTGCGCCTCGTCGGCCCAGTTGTCGACCACCTCGTGGTCGTCCAGCGTGACGATCCACGGCGCGACCGCGTGGGCCTGCTGCAGGTCCGGGTCCAGCTTGTACGCCGCGTACCGCTGGCGGTACTCGTCCAGCGTCACGCACTGCTGCGTGATGTAGGGCTCGTTCGAGTCCGGCCGGATGCCCCGGTCGATGCCGAACTCGTAGATGTAGTCGCCGAGGAAGAACACCACGTCGTGGTCCCGCTTGGCCATGTCGGCGTACGCGGTGTACCAGCCTTCCCAGATCGCCTGGCAGGACGCGAAGGCCAGCGACAGGCTGGACAGGTTCGCGTCCGCCGGCGGTGCGGTCTTGGTCCGGCCGACCGGGCTGAACTGTCCGTTCACGCGGAAGCGGTACCAGTAGTGCCGCCAGGGACGCAGCCCTCGTACGTCGACGTGCACCGAGTGACTCGCCTCGGGTCGCGCCTGGGTCGTGCCATGACGCACGATCCGGCGGAAATGCTCGTCCTCCGCGACCTGCCACTGGACCTCGACCGGGCGGCGATCCATCCCGCCGAACGGCGCGAGCGGGTCCGGCGCGAGCCGGGTCCAGATCACCACCCCGTCCGGCAGCGGATCACCCGAGGCGATGCCGAGAGTGAACGGATCTCGCCGGTCGGTGCGGCCGGTGGCGCCGGCCATGGCGCTCCCGATCTCGGGAAGACTGCCGGTCAGCGCCAGTCCGGCCGCCGCTCCGGTCAAGGTCAGAAAGGTTCGTCGAGTACTACCCACACGCAAGCTCATCGGCACCAGCCCACCCGATCATCCGTCGGTGATCACTTCTGGAACAGGTAAGTTTCTACCTGGATAACATGAGGTTACGAGAAGTTCTCACCGACGAATGTGATCTGACCGGATCCGGCCTCAGCGACGAACGATGTTCTTTGCCGCCGGTGCCTTGATGGTGACGGGTTTGCCCCAGTCCGAGGCCGTCATCGTCGCGCTGACGCCCTGCATCTCGAACACGACTTTGTACATCAGGCGGTCGGCCGAGCCCATCCAGATCGTGTAGACGAGGCTCTTCGGCATTCCGGCTACGACCTTCTCGCCCTGAGCCTTCATCGCGGCGGCGACGTCCACCGTGACGGCGTATCGGTCGACCTTGCGTCCGTCGAGGGTCTCGGTCTTGATGTACTGCGCCCGCCGGAGGCCGGCGTCGAACGCGTCGAAGGTCTTGGTCGGGTCGAGTTCGTCCAGCATCGAGCCGAGGGTCGCCGCCATCGGGTCGTTCGAGTCCGGGTCGACCTTGACGTACTTGCCCGCGGGCAGGTCACTCGTCGACAGGTACGCGATGTCCTTGACCAGGATCATCTTCATCCTGCCGTCGAACGCGGCGCCCTTCATGTCCAGTTGCATGGCGACCGGATTCATCGTCTGGACGCCGGTGACGGTCATCGTCTGGCCTCCGGCGACCATGCGCAGGGTGGTCCGGACCGAGTTCTTTCCCGCCATCCCCTTCTTCATGGCCGGCAGGAAGCTGGCCGTGTTCAGGTGCACCACCGGCGCCTGCTTGAGCGACTCGGCGGTGGTGGCGGCCGTCGGCGTCGCGGCGGGCATCTTGCCCCAGTCGCGGCCGGCTTCGGGCTTGTCGTTGTTGCCGCAGGCGGCCAGGCCGAGGGCCAGTGGCAGCGTGGCAACCGTGGCCGCAGCGGCACGAAACTTCATGATTCTGCTTCCTCCCCAGGTGATGCGAGCACCGGATCCTACGGCCCGCACCACCTGCGAGGGAAGTTATTTGCAGCTACCTGCAGTCAGCCGCGCTTGACCGAGGCAAGGAGCAGTTGGGCGACGTCCTGGACCTCGACGGACTCGCGGGCGGTGCCGTCGGCCTGCTGGGCGGTGAGGCCGTCGGACAGCATCACCCGGCAGAACGGGCAGCCGGTGGCGATCTTGTCCGCGCCCGTGCCGACCGCCTCGGTGGTCCGGTTCAGGTTGATCCGGCTGCCGATCTTCTCCTCCATCCACATCCGGGCACCGCCGGCGCCGCAGCAGAACGACTTGGTCTTGTTCCGCGGCATCTCGGCGTACTCCGCGCCCGGGATGATGTCGAGCAGTTCGCGCGGGGCGTCGTACACCTGGTTGTGGCGGCCGAGATAGCACGGGTCGTGGTAGGTGATCTTCTCGCCGTTGAGGGTGCTGTCGGCGGGCGCGACCGGGGTCAGCTTGCCCTCGCGGACCAGGCGGTTCAGCAGCTGGGTGTGGTGGATGACGTCGAGCTCGACACCGAGCTGGGAGTACTCGTTCTTCAGCGTGTTGAAGCAGTGCGCGCAGGTGGAGACGACCTTCTTCGCGCCGGTCTCCTTGAACACCTCCGCGTTCTGCATCGCCAGCTGCTGGAAGACGAACTCGTTGCCGGACCGCCGGGCCGGGTCACCGGTGCAGGTCTCGCCGTCGCCCAGTACGGCGAAGCTGACGCCGGCGATGTTCAGCAACTCGGCGACCGCCTGCGTGGTCTTCTTCGCGCGGTCCTCGAACGCGCCCGCGCAGCCGACCCAGAACAAGTACTCGACCTCGTCCAGCGTCTCGACGTCGGCACCCACCTGCTTGACCTCGAACGGCAGGCCCTTGGCCCAGTCCATCCGGCCGGACGGGTTCATGTTCCACGGGTTGCCCTTGTTCTCCAGGCCCCTGAAGAGGCCGTTGAGCTCGGACGGGAACGACGACTCGATCAGCACCTGGTACCGGCGCATGTCCATGATCGCGTCCACGTGCTCGATGTCGACCGGGCACTGCTGCACGCACGCACCGCACGACGTACACGCCCACAGCGCGTCCTCGTCGATGACCGCGACGTCAGCGGGACCGACCAACGGCTTGTCCTGCTCCGCCAGCACCAGCTCGGGCAGCGACTTGCGCTCGTCGTCGGACGACGCCAGCAGGTACGGCGCTTTGGCGTAAGCGTGTTCGCGCAGGCCCATCATGATCAGCTTCGGCGACAACGGCTTCTCGGTGTTCCAGGCCGGGCACTGCGACTGGCACCGGCCGCACTCCGTGCAGGTGGTGAAGTCGAGCAGACCCTTCCAGGTGAAGTCCTCGACCTTGCCGACACCGAGGGCCGCGTCCTCGTCGAGCTCCTCGATGTTCTCGAAATCGATCGGCGCGCCGTTGACCATGATCGGCTGCAGGGCGCCGAGCGCCGTACCGCCGTCGGCCTTGCGCTTGAACCAGATGTTCGGCCAGGCGGTGAACCGGTGCCAGGCGACCCCCATGGTGGCGTTCAGCGAGATCGTGATCATCCAGGCGAACGAGATCAGGATCTTGATCATCGCGACCAGGTAGACCGTGTTCTCCAACGCGGACTCGCTCAGTCCGCCGAAGAGTGCCTGGCCGACGAAGAACGTGCTGGGGAAGTGGAACTTGCTGCCCGCGCCCAGCTCGTACTCCAGACCGCGCAGCAACAGGATGCAGATCAGTACGCCGAGGATCGTGTACTCGACGTAGTACGCCTGCCAGGCGGTGGAGCCGAAGAACCGGCTGTAGCGACCCTTCTCGCCCTTCGGCAGGTTGCGCAGCCGGATCGCCATCAGCCCGATGATCGAGACCAGGCCGGTCCAGGTGAGGAACTCGCTGACCCACTCGAAGACGAACCAGTGGCCGATCACCGGCAGCGCGTAGTGCGGGTCGAACAACTGGCCGAACGCGGTCACCAGGGTGAGGAACAGTCCGATGAAGCCGAACGCGACGAACCAGTGCAGTACGCCGATGTGGCTCCACTGCAGCATCCGGGTATGACCGAGCGACTCCTTGACCAGTGTGGTGGTGCGCTGCCCCGGATTGTCGGTCCGCCCGGCCGGCTGGCCGAGCTTGATGACGGACACCATGTGCCCGATCGTCTTGCCGAACAACGCGACCCCGACCGCAGTGACCGCGAGCGAGACGACGATGGCGAGGATCTGCATACCAGCGATGTTATTGGTTGGTTACCCGCGAGTCATGTCGGTGTCGGGCTCGTCACGCCAAAGATGTGATTGTGCCCTCACCGATACAGAGCTCCGGCCGGCTCTAACCGACCAGCCGTTCCAGCCGGCCGGCGACGGCCGGGCGCCGTGGATCGTCCGGCGGGAGACCGGCGTCGAGGGTTTCGAAGATCTCCTGGTCCTCGGCGCCGGTCGGCGTCTGGGCGAAGCGCCACACCAGCTCGGGATCTTCGGCATCGAGGACGGCCGGCGGAAGGTGGCGTCGAGTTCCTCGGCGACGCGTCCGCGCGGGCGGAGGGCGCCAAGGTCGTCACCGGTGGCGCGAAGGTGGAGCTCGACGGCGACCTGGCCGGCGGGTACTACATCCAGCCGACCATCTTCGAGGGCGACAACAAGATGCGGATCTTCCAGGAGGAGATCTTCGGGCCGGGCGGGAGATCCAGGCCGGCCGGGTCTGGACGAACTGCTACCACGCCTACCCGGCGCACGCGGCGTTCGGCGGCTACAAGAACTGGAAGCACACGCGGCTCACCGTCGACGTGGTCTAGGGCCGCGGCGGCGGCTTCTCGGTGGAGGCCGCGGAGGGCGTCCGCTTCCTGATCCGCTCCCGTCTCTTCACCGACCAGGAGTCCTAGGCCTCCTCTAACCGGGCCCCGGCCGTCCGGTGGCGTTGCCGGACGGCCGGCGCTCTTTTATTTCCCGCGTACGGCGGCGAGAGCGATCTGGCGGATACGCGCCAAGATCTCATGTGGCGATTGGCGCAGGTTGATCGGCGCCGCGACGACCTCGACCTCTGCGTTCTTGATTCTGCGCCGGATGTCGTTTCCGCCACCGGCATAGATCAGCCAGGCCACTGGAACCTGCAGGGATGTGCAGTAGGCGAGCATTTGGTAGTGGTCGGGGTTAGCATTCGTCCCTGCGCTCGAGGCGAGTTTGTACTTGGCGTCGAAGACGACGTCGGGGTTGCCGGCCTCGTCCCGATGTACGACGTCGATCTGCATGAACACATCGCCAGGGGAGTCGCCGCTGCCTCCGGTCCGTCCTGTGGTCCAGTCTCCATCGCCAGTCAGATAGGCGGCCAGCTGACTCTCCAGGTAGCCGGGGTAGCCGGCCAAGGCCTCCTTCAGGGCGACCGTGACGAAGTCTTCGAAGACCTCCCACATGACGACGACGAAGGCCGACATCTCGACACCTGCTGCCGATACCCGAGTCGAGCTGTGGCGCAGCAGGATCTCTGCCAGGCCCAGGGCGGACTGGTATCGATCGTTGAGTCGCGAGGGCTGCCACGACGGAGCGGGCCTACCCGGCAACAGCCGGGTCACCCCCGCGAATCTCGCCGCGAGGTGGAGCAGCCGCCGTCGAGTCTCCGGCTGCAAGCGGGGTACGCCGAGCATCAGGTAGATCGCGGCCAGCAGGATCTGGTTCTCAGCGATGTCGGGGCTGAACTCGTCGTACCGCACCTCGATCGGTAAGAAATACCCGGGCCGACGACGCAGCTGGTCCTCGAAGGCGATGCGTCCGCGAACTGTCTGCAGAGCCTCCTGCTCGGTGCGGTAGCCCTGCAGCAGCCCCATCGTCAGCGCTTGCTCGACTGACGCGATGAGTGACTTGGCCATCGCCGGCCACAGGTCGCCGTACGTCTCGGCCGTTACCGTCTCCGGCCGGAAGCCCGGATTCTTGGCGTAGCCGAGGAGGAAGATCAGATGCGCCACTCCCAGTTTCTGTTTCGGAGTCACCTCGATCTGGAGGTCATCGAAGCGCACGGCTCCGACCCGGCCGTTCGGCAACAGCCGGTACGTCCCGACGTCCACGCGCCGGACGTCGACGAGCTCTGATCGCTCGAGCAGGACCGCCTGGGCGGCGTCCAGCTGGACCTCGATGCCGTCCGCATCGAGCTCATCGAGCGATTCGTACCTGAAACTCATCAGGCGTCCGCGTCGTCCGGGGCTCCGTCCGTCCTGGCGCGTTGCGCGATCCGTCTCCGCAGCGCCGCGAGCCCGAACTCCTGGTCGATCACCTCCGGGGACTTGCTGCCGTAGAAGTGCTCGTGGAGCAGCGGCAGGATGTCGTAGCGCCAGACCAGGTCCAGTGCTCCGGGCGCATCCAGCCCGTCCCGCATCAGGTACGACGGACCGATGTGCAGGTCATGGCCGGGTTGTCCCATCGCCAGATTGAGCTCCGCGAGAAGCTCGACCCGGTCGTCGGTCAACTGCTGACGCTTCGCGAATGCGGCAAGAACCCCACTCACCGGCTCCCGTCGCGGGTGCATCTCGTAGAACGGGAACCGGCGCCGGATCGCTGCGTCGACAAGGGCGATCGAGCGGTCCGCGGTATTCATGGTGCCGATGATGAACATGTTGTCGGGAAGGCTGAACGGTCTGTCGGGCCGGTATTGCAGCCGCACGGTCTCCTCGCGGTACTCCAGCAGGAAGTAGAGCTCGCCGAAGACCTTCGGCAGGTTCGCGCGGTTGAGCTCGTCGATGATGAGCACGTAGGCCTTGTCCCGGTTCTCCACCTTGGCTGCCTCGGCCGCCATCAGCTTCAGCGGTCCGTCCCGCAGGGCGAAGGGCTGGTTGCCGGCTCCCTCGACAGGTCGGAACCCCTCGAAGAAGTCCTCGTACGCGTAAGAAGGATGAAACTGCACGAGTCGGACCCTGCTGGGATCCTGAGCCCCTGCAAGCCGTTCGGCGAGTTTCTTGGCCACGTAGGTCTTGCCGGTGCCGGGCGGGCCGTAGACGATCAGCTGCCGACGCCGGTTGAGTAGCTCGACGAGCTCCTGGAGTGGCGCGACCGGCATGTACAACTCGTCCGCCAGGTCCTGGGACACGGCCGGAAGCAGCACTCGCTCGACTACCTGCGGCCCGCGGGGCTCCGGCCTGACGGTTTCGTCGTCCAGGAGCGCGGTCAACAGATCCCTCACCGCGGTGAGATCAACGACGTGGCCCTCTTGTTCCAGGGCGGCGGTAAGTTTGGCCGGGAGCGTCTCCAGCGGTCTCCGCGACGCAGACCAGAGAACTGGGCGGGTCAGCGGCGACGACGGTTCGTCGTTCGGCGAAGCCTCGTCAACCGTGCCGATCATGAGCTGCTCGTCCGTCAGGGCGACCACCAGGTCCTGCGGCCGCACGCCTTCGAGGAACGAATGAAGGGCCGCGGCCAGCTCTTCGCGCTGGGACGGCGCGAGGTGTGCGTAGCCGTCGCTCACGAGGCGCGCGACATCCCTGGCGGTCATGTCGGGGGTCAGCGCGAGCCCGGCTTCGTCCCGCAGATCGATACAACTCTTCTCGAGCCACCTGGTGACGTCGTTCGGTGTGTCTGTGCGGATGAGCCAGGCCCGCGGTCCGGCGGACGAACCGGGCCGCCACCGGTTGACATAGGGCGGGTCGTACCAGGAGTGGAAGTTCTTGTTCTTCCGTTCGTGCAGCGTCCGGAGGGCGACCAGGTCGCGGGTGACCTCGTCGTCGTGGTCGCCGCCCGGCTTCCCGAGATCGGCGATCAGGCCGCGACGGATCCGTCGGCGATGGTCGGCGCTGACGATCGACGGGAACAGACCGGGCCACGCGAGGTACTCGACGGCGTACCGAATGGATGGTGAGTCTTCCGGTACGCCGGTTGTCACCTCGCGGAAGGCGAAGGGGTCCCGCAGCGCCTCGTCGACGACCTCCGGGGGTTGCTCGAGCCAGTGGAGCACGAACCGGCAGAGCCATTGCAGGTGCTCGGGCGCCTTGATGTGATACCCCTGTCCGCCGGCGAATGCGTGGCCGTCGTCCAGCGCGGCCACGAGTGGCTCGGGCAATCCGGGTGCGCCTGACATCGACGCGATGATGGCGCCGATGCGGTCGGCTTTGG
The DNA here is from genome assembly GCF_044459685.1 of Kribbella sp. NPDC050241. Classification (NCBI taxonomy): domain Bacteria; kingdom Bacillati; phylum Actinomycetota; class Actinomycetes; order Propionibacteriales; family Kribbellaceae; genus Kribbella; species Kribbella sp. NPDC050241. Next base: position 1,090,239 of record NZ_JBITJE010000003.1, on the reverse strand, counting down.
TCGAGGCCCTCATATCGTCCAGCGGTGCGTCCCTGATGTAGAGAAACTCGGCAGCGAGGCACAGCACCTCGTCAGTTGCGCCCTCGAGTTGCTGGACCAGCCGCTCGAAGAAGCGCAGACCACCCTCGCCCCTCGTCAAGCGGTCGGCCAGCTCCTCCGCGGCCTCTACGGACCAGCTCCGGACTCCGCTGACGAGCGCCGAGGTCTCGCCTCGCAGGCCGGCGGACAACACGTCCCAGGCCGCACTCTCCATGATGGGGCTGACCCCGGCACCGCGATCGACGCGAACCTCGCCAGCGCTGCCCTCGCGCCAGTGCTGCAGCTCGGCACGTTTCATCGGCGGCCAGGGATCCGGTGGCGTCCACTTCAGGACCAACCAAGCGAGGCCTTGGGCATCCAGTCGGTCCCGGAGCCGAGGATGCTCGTCCCCCCACCTCTCGAGCACGCCGTCGCACAGCGACAGCAGCGCCGAATAGCGCTCGCCAGGTGACGTTCCGGGAGTCTCGCCAACCCGCGCTGCCCAGCCTGTTCCGAGAGCTGGTCGGTACGGCGGGAACGAGGTCAGGTCGACCCCGAGCAGCAGGCACGACGCGAAGACCGTTCGATCGCCCGGGCTGACGTACGCGCCCCAGCTGCCGAGCTCCTCCCCGAAGGCGTCGATGGCATCGACCACGCCGGACGTGTGCAGCTGCCCGAACGCTGCCCGGACCTCATCGGGGTGATCCTGGATGCGGTTGCGCAGCCATGTCTGGGCGAACTGATCAACAAAATTCCCTGCTGCGGCCGCCTGTCTGAGCCGCTCCGCCCAGTCGGCGCTGCCGGCCGCGCACGCGGCGCCTGCCGCGGCCCACTTCTCCGCCGCCTTCAGTTTGTAGTCGCGCTCTTCTGCGTCTAGGTCGACGTCCGCGACGAGCTCGCGGGCCCACCGGAGAAACGGCTCCCATCCGACGCCTTGCACCGCACCTTCACGTTTGGACGCGTGGTAGCGACGCGTGACCTCGAGCCACAGTTCGTCGGGCGACAGTTCACCGAGCGCCTCCGCCCCGCTGTCGGTAAGGGAATAGGCCCGGTTGTCGTCCCGTGTCAGCCATCCGCCAAAAGCGGACCAGGACATCGCGGCGTTGGCAGCCGTGCGCCAGCGGACCTGGCCGCTTGCGTTGGTGCTCATTTCCCGCTCGTTGAAGTCCATGAGCTCGGCGACCTGCGCCAAGACCTCCGGACTGCGCATCGGACCTGCACCCGACGCCAGGACTTCGTAGATGGTGCGTGTCAGCAGTCCACGGCGTATCCCATCGTTTCGATCTGCAGCTTTACCCGCCTCGACGTCAGTCATGTCCACCCCTCACTGCCATTTCTGCCCCCCAACGAAGCCACAACGACCATAGTGGCGATCGAGCACCTGACGGCGCCTTTGACTCTGGTCATGAGTGCATTTCAACGAGCGAAGCCAGGTCAGTGTCCAAAGGTGGTGGGGATGACATAGACATCGATGGCCGGCGCTCTTCAATCCCCGAGTACGGCGCTATAGACGGCTGAGCTGTCCGCCTCCGGACACTCCTGCTTCAACCGCAGGATGGTATGGCGCTGCTCGGCCGTGCAGTTCCGCAGTCGCTGGGCGTCCCCGACATGCGGACGATCGACGACGTGCAGCCAGAAGGTCAGGTCGATCTTCCAGCTGTCCGTGTGCAGGACCGCGTAGAAGCGCTCATCGGTGATCGCCGGGGTCGGCCGGCGGTCATCCCGCTCGTCACGGAAGTCGACGCTGCGCAGCTCTACACGTCGCGCAAGGATCGCCAGACCTTCGAGGACTCGGGAGGCCGTGGCGTCGGGTGCGTCGAACATGACGTCGAGGTCGCGTACCACCATCAACCCTGACAGCGCACTGCCGATGACCACCGCGCGCCAGGGGAATGCGGTCGGCAGGTCGAGCCGATCCGCCAGTTGCCGAGCCTCGCCCTGCAGAGCCACTGCCCGTTCCACCAACGACATACAGTCGACGGTAAACGTCGTACCCCTGCAGTTCCCACTCCCCGACGTCCACCGCGTCACTTTGTGCGCCGTTCGACCACTGAGCCCTGCTACGACGGCCAACCTATGACCGAGGTCCAGGGCGACTCCAGCGCGCGACTTATGCACGGGTCGACCATTTAGAGGGTGGGAACTTGGTTGGTGCGTGCCCAGAGTGGGGGGTTAGGGCTGGAGGGGGAGCGTGAGGGGTTTTCCGGGGAGGACGGGGTGCTCGAGGGGGAGCGTGGTGCCGTCGACCCGCAGGGTTTGGACGTTGATGGTGCCGGTGTGGCAGGTGAGGGTGAGGGTGGGGCCGGACTTGGTGGCTACGCCCCAGCCGGTGGGGGTGACGAAGGGGATGGTCCAGTCGCTGTTGGTGCGGGCGATGTCGAGTGGGGCGAACGTGAGGGTGGCGGTGAGGGCGTTGTAGCGGTAGCCGGTGAGGGCCTCCAGGACGGACCAGCCGGCGGCGTTGCGGATGTAGTGGTCGCCGCATTCGATGGGGTTGAAGGGGTTGCGGCGGGTGCCGTCGTAGCGGGTCCAGAGGCCTTGCAGGATGGACATGCCCTCGTCGATCAGGCCTTCGTAGAGGCAGTGGGCGGCTACCTGGTATTCGGAGCCGGTCCAGACCTCGTCGCAGTAGCGGGTCGGGATGTCGGGGCGGCCGCCGTGTGGCCAGGTGCACATGAGGAGACCGGTGTCGTCCTCGTCGGCGAAGACGCGGTACGGGTGGTCGAAGTCGGCGAAGCCGGTGCGCAGGTTGTGCCGCAGTACGTTGCGCAGCGCGGTCTTCACGTGGTCCTTCGGCAGCAGGTAGCCCAGGTCGAGCTGGTGCGCCCACCACTGCCCGATCAGCTGGTCCGCAAGGCACCCGTCCCCCCACTGGAAGTCCGGCTTCTCCTCCGGCGACAGGATCTGCCGGTAGTACTCGCCGGTGTAGAGGAGTTCGTCGTACGCCGCACTCCCGGCCTCGAAGAGCGTGCGGTACTCCTTCGCGTCCTCACCCAGCAGCAGCGCCATCTCCTCGGCCGCGCGCAGTGCGGCCAGCCACAGCGTGCCCATGAACGAGTTGACGCCACACAGGTCGATGTCGTGCGTGCTCGGCTGGATGCCACGCAGTACGCCGGTGCCGTCCGCGTCCCACTTGGTGCGGATGTGAGTGAGCAGTCGCTGGACGTTCGGCCAGCGGTCCCGTAGCCACTCGACTCCTGCCCCGTGCCGCACTTCCCGGTACGTCTTCAGCACGTTGCCGAGCATGCCGTCGAGGGCCGGCTCCTCCGGACCGCCGATCACCACGTCCCACAGTTGCCGGTGGTACGTCGGTGCGATCACCCGGTGCGGGATGTACCCCTCGGGTGCCTGCATCACGTCGTACTCCGTGTGCCGCATGTTCCGCTCCAGCGCCGGGAACAGCCGGGACAGCGTCTGCTCGTAGTTCCAGACGTGGGTGCAGTTGAGTGGGCAGGACCCGCCGTACCGGCCGCCCCACATCACCGTGGACGCGCCGAGCACACCCTCGAAGCCCAGCACGGTTCCCTCGGCGGTCTGGAAGACAGTGGGGCTGCGTACGTCGGCAGCCAGCGCGGCGAGCCGTGATCCCGCCTCACCAGGCAGCGTGCTCGCCTCGAAGGCGTCGGCCCAGGCAGTACTGAGTGCCTGCAGCGATGGCCAGCGGGCGATGAACGACTCGGCCACGGCGACGGCGTCCGGCGTACGACGGGTGTACGCGTTGCCGAGCCAGAAGCGGCTGTGGCCGTAGTCGTGCCGCGGGCCGAACTGATTGAAGTCGACATATCGGTTCGGGAAGTGCCACGCGATCAGGAACCGAACCTGCGTCGTCTCACCCGGGTCGAGGTGGAACGGCACGGCCAGTCCGCCGTTCCACGTCGTCCCGGGCGCACTGGCCCCGCTGACCAGCGTCGCGGGACCGTTGAGGAAGGCAACGAATTCCCCGGGCCGGGACCACTGTGCGCAGGTCAGTGCGCCGGCGCCGTCGGTGGTGAGCACCAGTTGTCCCGCGCCGGGGTGGTCCGCGGGCAGTCTGGTGTTCTCCATGACCAGCGAGGTCCAGTCGTCGTGCCGCCGGACCCGGTTGGTGTTGCCGCCGTACAGGCTGTTGGCGACACCGTCGATCGGCGTGACGCCGTCCCAGCCGACCGAGTTCTGCAAGGCGCCGGCGAGCTTGCCGTGCACTGCGATGTCTCCGGGGTTGTGCAGCGTGAACGTGAACGCGGCCACGGGCTGAGAGCTCGCCTCGGCGTCCGACGGCACCAGTGGATTGAACGCGTCCATGCTGACGGAGATCGGTAGGTCGGTGTCGAAGTCGACACGGGCGCCGGGGTAGGTGGCGGTGACCGTCGGCTCGCCGAACGGCCGGAGCAACTCCTGCAGCCGGGCCTCGCCCGCCGGTACGACGTCGTCGGTGACCAACGGGGTGTCGGAGGGACTCAACGAAGGCCCTTGCAGCACACGGATCTCGTCCACCGGCGGCTCGACTCGCGAGAGCCGCAGCGCGAAGAAGCTGTCCGGGACATGTCCCTCGTGGTTGCCGATGTTGTGCAGCTGCCACTGCCGCAGCGCACCGTTGCCGGCCAGGGCGAGCGTGCCGGTGCCCAGACCGCCCAAGGGCAGTGCGAAGTGCCGAAGTTTGTCACCGGTGTAGCGCATGATTCTCCGTCCATGTACCTGCGGAGGCGAACAACGCCACCGGGCCGGGGGTAAGCAGAAGCAGTGAGGCGGTCACCGACGTACCGAGCAGCAGCGCGACAAAAGCCAGTGCGAGAACGCCGAGTGGGACAAGTGGTGCACGTGCGACCAGGCTCAGGGCGGTGAACCACAACGCCTTGCCTCGCAGCCGACCGGTGACGCGGAGGCTGAACGCGTAGCACGAGGCGAGCACGGCGAGGACGGTCGCACAACCGCTGACGGCCAAGGGGATCGCGAAGATTGGACCGTTGTACAGCTGCCGGTTGAGCAGCGCAAGGGCGCCGACGGCGGCCGGGATCAGTCCGACCTCGAGACCCGCGACGACGTGGTGCTTCAGGTTGCGCAATAGGAGGAACACTCCGCCACGGCCGTCCCGGACCACTGAGTCGGCAGTGGCTACGACCGCCGCCCAGACTGGTCCGACCAGCACAGCGCCAAGCAGCACGCTGGCTGGTGAGAGCCCAGGCATCAGCAGCACCACGAGCCCGGACGCCGTACAGACCATGACTCCGGCGGCGGTGATGAAAGGCAGTTCGTGCCAGAGGGCGCGAAAGGCGGCAGTCAGGTGGTCGGTCATGTGCGCAGGCCGGTGGTCGCGATGGAGGCGATGAACGAGCGCTGGAAGATCAGGAACAGCACGAGGATCGGCAGCACCACCAAAGTGATGGCCGCGAACAGCACCACGGCCGGGCCGCCGCCCATCGCGCCCTGCAGCGAGACGAGGCCGACCGGCAGCGTCATCTTCTCCGGTGACGACAGGAAGATGTACGGCCAGAAGAAGTTGTTCCAGGACGCCTCGAAGACGAAGATCCCGAGCGCGGTCAGGCCCGGCCGGGCCAGCGGCAGGATCACCCGGAACAGGATCCAGAAGTGGCTCGCGCCGTCCATGATCGCGGCCTCGTCGAGCTCGCGGGGGATCGACGCGATGTACTGGCGCAGGAAGAAGATCCCGAACACGTTCACCAACGCCGGCAGCCAGATCGCCACCGCCGTGTCGACCAGATGCAACCAGCGCATCATGATGAAGATCGGTACGACGGTCAGCTGCACCGGTACGACGAGCGCCGCCAGCAGCACCGAGAAGATCTGGTCCCGGCCCGGGAACCGCAACCGCGAGAAGGCGTATGCGGCCAGCGCACTGGTCAGCAGCGCACCAGCGGTCGTGATCACCGCGATCTGCAGGCTGTTCCAGGCCATCTGCGCGAACGGGATCAGCTCCGGCACCTGCTGGAAGTTCTGCAGTGTCGGCGGGTGCGGGATCCACTGTGGCGGCAACTGGAACGCGTTGATCGGTTCGGCCAGTGCGGTGATGATCAGCCAGACCAGCGGCGCGATCATCAGCAGCCCGCCGAGCACCAGGACGAGGTCGAGCAGCCGGCCCTTCACAGGTGCACCCACCGCCGGCTCAGCCGGAACTGGAGCCCGGTGACGATCATGATCACCACGAACAGCACCAGCGAGAGGGCGGCGGCGTACCCGATCTCGAAGGACTGGAAGCCCTTCTCGTAGGTGTACTGCACGATGCTGCGGGTCGCGCCGTCCGGGCCGCCCTGCGTCATGATCACCATCGGGTCGAAGATCTGGAACGCGCCGATGAACGTGATCACGGTGGCGAAGAAGATGGTCGGCGACATCACCGGCAGCGTGACGCTCCAGAACCGCCACCACGCGTTCGCGCCGTCCACCCGGGCAGCCTCGTGCAGCTGGGCCGGCACGGTCTGCAGGCCGGCCAGCAGGATGATGAACGTGTAGCCGATGGTGTGCCACCAGTCGACCACGATCAGCGTCGGCAGCGCCCAGGTCGGCGACGCCAGCCAGTTGGTCGTCGCCGAGAGGTAGTGGTTCGCGAGACCGAAGGTCGGATCCAGAACGTATTTCCAGATCAACGCGACCGCGGCCCACGAGACCAGGAACGGGAAGAAGAACGCCGTCCGGACGAAGTACTTCGTTCCGTGGGTCATCGTTCGGTGTACGCCGAGCGCGAGCAGCATGCCGATGCCGATGTGCGTGATCACCGAGGAGATCGCGAACACGAACGTGTTGACCACGGCCCGGACCGTCGCACCGTCGGTGACGAGCTGGCGGAAATTGTCCAGCCCGGCGAATTCCGGCGTACTCAGCAAATCCCAATGGAACAAGCTCAGACCGAACGCGGCGACCAGGGGCGCGGCGACGAAGACGAGAAAGAGCAGTACGGCGGGACTGATGAACAGATAGCCCGGTAACCAGTCTCGCCGCTGAGGTTTCAAACGAGTCCTTCGAGCGCGGTCTGCGCCTTGCCGAGCGCGTCGGTCGGCGACGCGTTCCCGGTCAGTACCTGCTTCCAGCCGTCCTCGACCGCCTTCTGAACCGCGGCGCCCTTGTCCGGCGACGGGATCGGGGTGGCGTAGCTGAGCGCCTGGTAGAGGTACTCCGTCCCCTTCGGCGCGTCGGTGAGGAAGGACTGGCTGTTCGCGATCGACTTGCGGGCCGGGACGATGGTGCCGCCGAGTTGCGCGAAGAACGACGAGCCCTCGGTGGAGATGAGGAACTTGATGAAGGTCCAGGCGTCGTCCTTCTTCTTCGACGCCTTCATGATCGGGTAGCCGTTCCAGCCCACCGGTGAGCCCTGCTCGACCTTGGTCGGCCAGGGCACGATGCCCATCTTCGCGGTCGCCTTCAGGTTGCGGATGCTGATGATCGGCCAGCGCCCGCCGCCGAACATCGCCAGCTTGCCCTGCGCCGCTGCGGTCGTCGCGTCGAACGTCCCACCAGGCGGAGGTGACAGCTTGTCGGCGACCAAGGCCCGGTTGAACTCGGCCGCTTCGATCGCTTTCGCGTCGTTGTACGTCGGCTTGGACCAGTCGTCACTGAAGCTGCTCGTCCCGTTGGTGAGCAGCCACGGCATGATCGCCGCGAAGTACTCCGGGCCTGCGGCGTACCCGAACGCCCCGGTCTTCGCCTTGATCTGCTCACACGCGTGCCGGAAGTCGTCCCAGGTCCATTTCGCCGTCGGCTCAGGTACGCCGGCCTTCGCGAACAGGTCCTTGGAGTACCACATGCACATGGTGTTGAACTCGCCCGGCAGGTAGTAGGTCTTGCCGTCGGTGGAGCTGTACTTCTTGTTCCACTCGATCAGGTTCGGGTCCATGTCGGCGTAGTACTCGTCGATCGTCGACTTGTCCTTGCTGATGTAGTCGTCGAGCGGAGCGAGCAGGCCCTTGGACGCGAACAGCCGCTGGCCCTCGGTGGCCACCTGGATCACGTCCGGCACCTGGCCGCCGGCCAGCCGGGTGGAGAGTTTGTTGAAGAAGTCGCCCCAGTTCGAGAGCGGGATGCCCTCGGCCTTGAGCTTGATCTCGGGGTGCTTCTCGCTGAACTTCGCGAACAGCTTGTTCCAGGTGGCCTGCTGTTCGGCCGTCCCCATGTAGACGAACGACAGCTCCTTGGTGCTCGATCCACCGCCGCCGTCACTTCCTCCGCAGCCGGCCAGCGCGGCGGCGAGCGCCGTACCGCCGGTCGCCTGGAGGAAACGTCGCCGGCTGAGCAGGGACTGGTCCATCGGAGCGCCTCCTGGGGGCGGGAAATCGATTTCTCGACAGCATAGGCCCGACGGCCGAAACCGTGTCAAGGGCGGGCCGCGGAAAAGTCAGGGGGAATCCTTCGCCGCCACCCCACCGCGGAACTTCCCGTCAGGACAAGGAAAACTCAGCTCTGCGCGGTTGAATCCATGACATTTGTCGTGGGTCCGATCGCTGGCCCGCGATCGTTGCCCGGGCAGACGATTCCGGAACCCACCAACGCCGGCCTCCGCCCCCGCCGAACGGAATCACGGGCGGAGGCCTGCCCAGCTCGAGGAGTTCTGTTGAGGCAACGGATTCTCGTATCCGCCCTGGGGGCCGGCGCATTGGCCGTCGCAGGGCTGACAGCACAAGGGGCCGTCGCGGCCCCCACCACGCCGTCCACCGTCGGAAAGCATGCCGTCAAGGTCTGCTCGGCCGCCAAGGCCACGCACACCGCGAGCTGCCACGCGCTCAAGCTGGTCGACGCCGCAGGTGTCGCACCGACCTCCACGGCGCCCCCGGCGACCGGACTCACGCCGTCCGGCCTGCGGGACGCGTACAAGATCAACGGCCTGAGCGCCGGCGGCCGCACGGTCGCGATCGTGGACGCCTACGGCTACCCGAACCTGGAACGCGACCTCGGCGTCTACCGGTCCCAGTTCGGCCTGTCCGCATGTACGACGGCAAACGGGTGCCTGCGGATCATCGACCAGAACGGCGGCACCTCGCTGCCCAGGTTCAACGCGGGCTGGGCCGGTGAGCAGGCGCTCGACGTCGATGCGGTCTCGGCCGCCGCTCCGGACGCCAAGATCGTCGTCGTCCAGGCCAAGTCCGCGAGCTTCGCCAATCTCGGCGCCGCGGTCGTCACCGCCTCCAAGCAGGCCGGAGTCGTTGCCATCTCCAACAGCTACGGCGGTGGCGACGCCTCCGACGCCAGCTACGGTCAGTACTACAACCACCCGGGCATCGCGGTCACCGCGTCCACCGGTGACGACGGGTACCAGGGCGGCAGCTACCCGGCCTCGTCGTCGTACACGACGGCCGTCGGCGGTACGTCGCTTGTTGCCGCAAGCAACTCGCGGGGCTGGAGCGAGACCGTGTGGGCAGGCGCCGGTTCGGGCTGCTCCTCGTACAACACCGCGCTGAGTGCCGCCGCGTCGTTCGGCACCGGCTGCTCGAAGCGGGCGATGGCGGACGTGTCCGCGGCCGCAGACCCGGGCAAGGGCGGGATGGCGATCTACTACCCGACCAGCAAGACGGCCTCGACGTGGGCGCAGTTCGGTGGCACGAGTGAGGCCGCCCCGATCATCGCCGCGGTCTACGCGTTGTCCGGCACCACGAGCGGTTACGCGAACGCGCTGCCGTACGCCCACCCGGGCTCGCTGTTCGACGTGACCAGCGGCAGCAACGGCAGCTGCCCGACGACCCAGTGGTGCAACGCTCGCACCGGCTGGGACGGCCCGACCGGTCTCGGTACGCCGAACGGCGCAGGGGCCTTCTGATCGACCGGGCGGGGGTGGGCTCAGGTCCACCCCCGCAGTGGGGCTGACGGGCGTCGCGGCCGAGATGGTCCTCATCATCGGACAGGTCGTGGTCCGCGGCCGGCAACTGCACTTCAACGTGTCGACACCGGCCGACCAGTTGATCCACAACATCATGGCGAGCACGATCTATCTGGTCTGGGCCGCCGTCCTGGTGATCGCGATCCAGCTGCTGTTCGACAAGCCCGGCGACCGGGCGTTGCGCTGGAGCATCCGGCTTGCCCTCGGTACGACGCTGGCCGGCATGATGCTCGGCAATCTGATGTTCCGCGTCACCCCCTCACAGGAACGCGAAGCGGCTGCGGCCGGTCAGCAGTTGCAACTCGGTTCGCACGGCGTCGGCGTCGACGACGGCCGCCCTGGGTTGCCGATCACCGGATGGAGCACGCAGGGTGGCGATCTGAGGATCGGTCACTTCCTCGGTGTGCACGCACTGCAGGCGATCCCGTTGGTTGCCCTGGGCCTCGTTCTACTCGCCCGCCGCTTTCCGGCGCTGCGTCCCGAGGGTGCCCGTACTGCCCTCGTCGCGGTCGCCGCGGCGTCGTACGCCGGCCTGATCTGGCTGGTCACCTGGCAGGCCGAACGCGGCGAATCGATCGCCCATCCCGGTGGCGCGACACTCATCGCAACCGCTTGCTGGCTGGGTGCGACGATTTCACTGTCGCTCCTAGTACTGTTCCGTGCACGAAGGACAACCCTCGTCTCCACGCGAATCCGGTGAAATCTCTTCCCCGGACTGTCCGCCAGGCTTAAGGTCAGGCGCGGACGGATCGTGGAGGGCGACCCGCGCAGACACTTTTGATGGAGCGTTGTTGTGACCACATCACGCAGACGGCGGGGGCTCTTGGCAGTCACCGCGGTCTCCGCCGCCACTGTGCTGGCCGTGACCGCCGCTGGCGGCGCCACGGCCGCGCAGACGGCCGGCCCCAATGAGGGCAAGGGCAAGGCCGCCCAGGCCGAGAACACCACGGGCAAGGAACGGAAGGGCAACTACGACGCGCGGACCCCGAACGCCAAGACCACCGCCACCCGCTCCGCCAAGGTCGCGGGCCAGGAGTCGGCGGCGTCGGAGAAGTTCCGCAACTCGCTCGGTCCCCAGGGTGTCGTCGAGCTGGACCCGAACACCGGGACCCCGGCCCAGGTCTCCAAGCTGAACGGCTTCCTGACCGGCAAGAGCGCGAAGAAGGCGACCAACGTCGCGCTGGGCTACGTGAAGGCGCACTCCGAGGTCTTCAAGCTCTCCGCCGCGGACCTCGGCACGTTCAAGCTCCGCAAGGACTACGTCGACGACCTCGGTACCCACCACATCTCGTGGATCCAGACGGTCGACGGCGTCGAGGTGTTCGGCAACGGCCTGAAGGCCAACGTCACCAAGCACGGTGAGCTGATCTCGCTGATGGGTGCGCCGGTCGCCGGACTGGCCAGCCAGGCTCAGGCCCGGTCTGCCGCGGCCGCGCCGAAGGTGTCCGCCGCCGCGGCCCGCACCGCCGCCGCCGAGGACATGGGCGGTACGGCGAAGTCCGCGACCGCGAAGTCCGCCGGTACGGCGACCACCTGGAGCAACGGCGACACCGCCAAGCAGGTGTGGTTCCACACCGCCGACGGGCTGCGCAAGGGCTGGCTGACCTACGTCAACGCCGGCGGCATGAAGATCTACAGCCACGTCATCGACGCCCAGACCGGCGCCCTGCTCTACCGCAAGGACCTGGTCAGCGAGGGCAACGGCGACGCGCTGGTGCAGGACAACTACCCGGGCGCCGCGAAGGGCGGCACGCAGCGGGTCGAGAACCTGATCTTCAACAAGTGGCTGCCGAAGAACGCGAAGACCCTGCTCGACGGTACGTCGGTGGCCGCCTTCGCGGACGTGAACGACGACAACCAGCCGAACGCCGGTGAGACGGTCAAGGTGCCGGGCACCAAGACCGGCGCCGAGTACAAGCTGGTGCCGTTCCAGACCAGCGCCTCCTCGTTGTGCTCGGCGTCGTTCGTCTGCACCTGGGACCCGGCCAAGCCGGACTCCTGGAAGACGAACATGAACCAGGACGTCACCAACGCGTTCTACCTGGCCAGCAACTTCCACGACTGGCTGGCCAAGCCGCCGATCAGCTTCACCCCGGCGGCCGGTTCGTTCGACACCGCGGGCGGCGACCCGGTTCACCTGAACGCGCTGGACGGCGCCGCGACCGCTGCCAACGGCGGACCCGACGCGAACCACATCGACAACGCGAACATGTCGACCCCGCCGGACGGCATCTCGCCGACCATGCAGATGTACCTGTGGCACTTCCCGGGGACGACGGACGCGCAGGACCCGTTCGTGCCGGCCAGCGGTGCGAACGACGCGAGCGTGCTGTACCACGAGTACACCCATGGTCTGTCCAACCGCCTGGTCGTCGACGCCACCGGCAACTCGACGCTGAACAGCATCCAGGCCGGCTCGATGGGCGAGGCGTGGAGCGACTTCTACGCGATGGACTACCTGGTCTCGCACGGCCTGGAGAAGGACACCACCGCTCCCGGTGAGGTCCTCGAGGGCAAGTACGTCGCGGCTGGTGAACTGTTCCGCACCCAGGCGATCGACTGCCGCGTGAAGGCCGTCAGCCCGAACTGCATCCAGCCGGACGGCTCGAAGGGTGGCTACACCTACGGCGACTTCCCGACCATCGGCGGTACGCCCGAGGTGCACGCCTCCGGCGAGGTGTGGGCGCAGACGCTGTGGGACCTGCGCGAGCGCTTCGGCCGTAGCTACGCGGTCAGCCTGATCACCCGGGCGATGGAGCTGTCGCCGGCCGACCCGACGATGCTGGACATGCGCAACGCGATCGTGCAGGCCGACCTGGTCGCCAGCGGCGGCAAGAACGCCGACACGATCTGGACCGTCTTCGCCAACCGCGGCATGGGCTGGTACGCCGGCGTCATCGACGGCGGCGACTCGTTCCCGGCGGAGGACTTCCACAAGCCGCCGACAGGCGCGACCACGACGCTCAGCGGCACGGTTCTGGACAAGGACACCGGTGCTCCGGTGGTCGGCGCGCTGGTCTACGTCGGCGGTCACTCCTCCGGCTACGCCGGCGACTACGCCGCCTCGACCAACTCGAAGGGCGAGTACCAGATCACCGGTGTCGCGCCGGGGACCTACCCGAAGGTCGTCATGTCCGCTCCGGGCTACGAACTGCTGGTGCAGTCGGCAACGGTCTCCAAGAGCGGCTCGAAGTCGAACTTCGCTCCGCGCCGCAACTGGGCCGCGTCCTCGGGCGGCGGTTCGGTGGTCGACTTCAACGGTCCGGACTTCACCCCGCAGTGTGGCCCGGCGTTCGCGATCGACAACGCGCAGGGCACCGGCTGGGGCAGCACCACCGGTGACGACAACGGCACGCCCACGAACGTGATGGTGCCGAAGCACATCGACATCAAGCTGCCGGCCGCGGTGAACATCAGCGGCTTCAACGTCGACCCGTCGAACACCTGTGGTGACGCGGGCAGCGCGTCGACCGGTCAGTACCGGATCGAGACCTCGGTCGACGGCACCACCTGGGCCACCGCCCAGGAGGGGAGCTTCACCGCGGCCAACCGGGCGAAGTACAACCTGCTCGCCCCGAGCGGCAACGCGACCGGAGTTCAGTACGTGCGGTTCTGGATGCTCAGCCCGCAGGTCCCGGACTTCGCCACGAACTGCCCGGACGGCGCCTTCAGCGGTTGCCAGTTCACCGACATGACCGAGCTCCAGGTCTTCGGTACGAAGTAACCCGCACCACCCGCGAAGGCCGGTCGAGCATCCCGCTCGGCCGGCCTTCCGGCGTTCTCAGTGGTCCTTCGACGGCTTCGCGGGTGGGACCGTCTGGGCCCACTCGGCCCATTCGGCCAGAGCGGAGTACAGGCGGATGCCGGCTTCGACGGTGACGCGCATCGACTGGGTCTGCGGGCTGTAGCCGAAGTCGCCGCGGTCCTTGGCCGCGGCGTACTGGCGGTACTGCTCGGCCAGTTCGGAGTAGAACCGTGCCTCGGACTCGAGGTGACGTTGCAGGTCGTCGGCGTCCATCAGCCAGAAGAACAGTGACCTGAGCAACGGCTGCAACCGCATGGTGTGGTCGACCTCGACCTCGGTCAGCCAGCGCTTGACCTCCGCCAGCCCGGCGTCGGTGATCCGGTACGCCTTCCGCCGGCGCGGTCCCTCGCTCTCGACCTCGACCAGGCCTTCGCCCGCGAGCTTGCCGAGCTCGGCGTAGATCTTCGGGTGCTGTGCCGGCCAGATCGAGCCCAGGACCTCGGTGAACCGCCGGGCCAGGTCGTACCCGCTGGCCGGCCCCTCGGCGAGCAGCCCGAGCAGCCCGTGCCGCAACGACATGGCGCGCCTCCTTCGATCTCGTCGGAACATCTTGACATGTCCCCGGGGACATGTGCATGCTCTCATATGTCCCTAGGGACATGTCCTGGGGGCCAACTGATCGTGAGGGAGTCGGAATGTCTGACAGTCGTGCAGTACTCATCACCGGCTCGACCGGCGGCATCGGAGCGGCGACGGTCGAGTTGCTCGGTCGCCGCGGCTTCACCGTGTACGCCGGGGTGCGCGGGCGGGCCGGATTCGGTGAGGGAGTCCGGGAGGTCACGCTGGATGTGGCGGATCCGGAGAGTGTCGCGGCCGCGGCCAAGCAGGTGGCGGGGGAGGTCGGCGGCCTGCGGGCGGTCATCAACAACGCCGGAGTGATCGTGCAGGGGCCGATCGAGCTGGTGCCGGCCGACGAATGGCGACGGCAGTTCGAGGTGAACACGCTCGGCCCGGCGTCCGTCGTTCGCGAGTTCCTGCCGTTGGTCCGCGCCGGAGCGGGCCGGATCATCAACGTGAGTGCGCCGACCGGCCGGGTCGCGATGCCGCTGCTCGGTGCACTGTCGGCCAGCAAGGCGGGACTGGAGGCACTCTCGAACGCACTCCGACTCGAGCTTGCCGCGTGGAACATCCCGGTCGTGGTAATCGAGCCGGGATCGACCGAATCCGCGATCTTCACCAAGGCGGGGGCCGCCGCGCAGGAGGCGCTGGAGCGGACGGACGGCGACCGGGTGGCGCTGTACGGCGCCCATCTGGCCGCCTATGAGAAGGCGAGCGCACGCTTCAAGCCCGGCCCGGCGGAGAAGGTTGCCGAGGTCATCGTTCGCGCCGTCGAGGCGCCGCGGCCCAAGCGTCGCTACACGGTCGGTGACGCACGCACGCTGGCGGCGATCCTCACTAGGTTGCCGGTCGGACTGAGGGAGCGAGTGCTGAGCAATGCCCTTGGATTGAAGGGGATCAAGGCATGAGCGTCGTCGTCCTTGTCGGTGCCACCTCGGGGCTGGGGCGGCGAGCAGCCGAGCAGTTGGCGGCCGGTGGTCATCGGCTGTTCCTGGTCGGGCGCGACCCGGCTCGCGCCACCGATCTGACCAAGCGATTGCCGCAGGCAACCGTCATCACGGCGGACATGTCGGTGCGGGCCGGCGTCGAACAGGCGACTGCGGCGATCACGGCCGAGACCGGGCGGATCGACGTACTGGTGAACAACGCCGGGGTGATGACGCCCGGCCGTCAGGTCAATGCCGAGGGCATCGAACTGAACCTCGCCGTCCATCACCTGGCGCCGTGGTCGACGACCGCGCTGCTGCTGCCGCTGCTTCCGTCGGGTGGCCGGATCGTGAACGTGAACTCCGAGGGGCATCGGTCGCCGATGCGCGGTGGTGCGGTCCGGATCGATCCGCGGCGGCTGGCGGACGGGCCGACGGAGTTCGATCCGTTCCTCACCTACAGCAGGACGAAGTTGGCCAATCTCCTGTTCACGTACGAGTTGCAGCGCCGCCGACCGGACTTGAGTGTGGTCGCCGTACATCCGGGTGTGGTTCGGACGGATCTCGGGCGGCAGTTCCCGCGGCTGCAGGTCGCGGCCGTGCAGGCCTTCGCCCTGTCCGCGCGGCGCGGTGCCGAGCCGGTCGTGCGGCTGGCCGTCGGTCCCGAGGCGCCGACCGGGTACTACGACCGGTTCCGGTCGGTGCGGTCGTCAGCGATCTCGTACGACGAAGACCTGGCGCGGCGCGTCTGGGCCACAACTGAGGGACTACGGCCGCATGCCGCTGCCTTCCCACATCGTGGACGATGAACAGTAAGTGCAGTGAATTAGTCTAGTTTCGAGCGCGTGGAGATCGCAGCCGGCAGGTCGTCGCGTCGCTCAGGTGGGCGGCGCGGCGACCGAGCCGCGCTCGATCAGGGTCGGGGCCACAGTCGTCCGGCGGACACGGCGGTTGGTGTCGACCGCGGAAGTGACGCGGGCGACGACGTCCGCGACCAGCTCGGCGAGCGGCCAGTGGAACGTGGACAGTGGCGGTGTGAGCAGCTGCGACATCGGCTGGTCGTCGTACCCGAGCAGGGACAAGTCCTCCGGGACGCGGAGGCCGAGCTCGCGGCTGGCAGCGTACACGCCGAAGGCCATCGAGTCCGCCAGCGCGAGGATGCCGGTCGGCCGGTTGCTGCTGGTGAGCAGCTCGCGGGCGACCTCGGTCGCGCCGGCCAAGTCGTGTGGGCACTGCAGGATGCGGACCTTCAGTTTGAGGTTCACGCCGATGCGCTGAGCGATCTCCTCGGCCGGCCGCTCGACCTCGAACCGGCGGGTCGGGCTGAGGACCGCGACGCGTCGGTGGCCGGCCTCCGCCAGCCGGCCGAGCGCGATGCTGACGCCGGTCTCGTTGTCGAACACCACCTCGGACTTCGCCTTCGCGCCGGGCAGTGCGTCGCCGATCGCGATCACCGGCGCCTGCTGCGCGATCGCGGCCCAGCCCTTGGCGGCCGGGTTGATCGGGATCACCACGATCGCGTCGGCGCGGTGGTCGACCAGATGCTGGGCGAGCTCGAGCTGGCGATCCGCGTCGCCGGCGGAGTCGATGATCCAGGCGTTCCGGTCCGGGGCGAGCAGCTCCCGGCCGAGCGCGGCGGCGAGCCGCTGCTGCCACAGGTCCTCGAGCGACGCGCACAGTACGCCGATCGAACCGCTCCGGCCGGACGCGAGCGCCCGCGCCACCGGGTCGGCCTGGTAGCCGAGTCGGTCGGCGGCGTCCTGAACCCGCTGTCTGGTCTCGGGAGTGCCGTGCAGGCCGCGCAGCGCGTAGGACACAGCCGCCATCGACAGGCCGGTCTCTGCGGCGATGTCCTTGAGGGTTGGCCTGCGGCCGGTTCCGGACATGATCAGCACCCTAGACGGCCCGGCGGACAGAAACTTGACAAGTGTCGTATTGAAGCGCTTCACTCTAAGAGTCCTGAAGCGCTTCAATCTGATCAAACCGCCGGAGGGGAAGCCGATGATCGACGTTCATCAGCACCTCTGGCCGGCCGAGTTCGTCGACCGCCTCCGGGCTCGCTCCGAGCCGCCGTACCTCGACGGCTGGACGCTGCACACCGCGTCCGAAGCGCCGTACGAGGTCGATCCGGCCGCGCACGCGGTGGACAAGCGGGTCGCCCTCGAGCAGGACACGGGTACGACGCTTGCGGCAGTGTCGCTGTCGAGCCCGCTCGGTATCGAGCAGCTCCGCGACAACGCGCTGCTCGACGCCTGGCATGCGGGTTCGGCCGCGCTGCCGGAGCCCTTCAGGGCCTGGGCTTCGGTGAGTTTGATCAAGCCTGACGTCGACGGCCTCGGCGTACTGCTGGCCGACGGTTTCCTCGGACTGCAGTTGCCGGCGCATGTGCTCGCGACACCGGCCGGGTGGGCCGAGGTCGGCGAGTTGCTCGCTGTCGCCGAGCGGTCGGACAAGCCGATCCTGATCCACCCGGGCACGGCCCGGACCGACTGCGAGGTGCCCGGGTGGTGGGCGCCCGTCGTCGACTACGCCGGTCAACTCCAGGCCGCATGGTGGGCCTGGCACGCGTACGGCGGCCGCCACCAGCACCCGCGGTTGCGGTTGTGCTTCGTGGCCGCGGCCGGACTCGCCCCCGTGCACCACGAACGGCTGGCCGCCCGCGGCGGCCGGCTCGGCACCATCGACCCCAACCTGTACGTCGACACCTCGAGCTACGGCCCGCAGGGGATCGACGCGGTCGCGCGGGTCCTCGGCATCGACCAGGTCGTGCACGGCACCGACCGGCCGTACGCCGGGATCACCGACCTCCGCCAAGGCGATGCCGCGACCGCGGTGATCCGCCACGCCAACCCACACCGGCTCCTGTATGGCGTCAACCCCGGGGCCGGGCAACCATCTCCTGAGAGGGGAGTGCAGTGACTGCTCAGCCGATCACCGACGTTCCGAACGTCCCGGCGCGCCAGCCCAGCCGGCTTGTGGATCTCAACAACTGTCTGTCGCTGGACAACCTTCCGGGCCGCGACCTGGATGCCGCAGAGTTGTCCGAGCTGGCCGCGTCGGTTGCCGCGCAGCCGCACCTGTGGGAGGACAAGGTCGCCTACAGCGACGAGGAGCGCGTGTTCGCCTCCCTGCATCGGGACGCGAACGTCGACGTCTGGCTGATCTGCTGGACGCCGGTCAACGACACCGGCTGGCACGATCACGACGTCTCGTCCGGCGCGGTCGCGGTGGCGAAGGGCACGCTGGTCGAGCACAACCTCGCGATCGGCACCGATTCGGTCGAGACCGAAGTGACGGCCGGCGACGTCTACGGCTTCGGCCCGGACCACATCCACCGTCTCACCGGCCTGGACAAGGGCAGCATCACCGTCCACGCCTACAGCCCGCCGCTGTGGCGCATGGGTCAGTACTCGGTCAAGGACGGCGTACTCCGCCGCATCTCCGTGTCCTACGCCGACGAACTCCGGCCGCTCGACTGAGACATCATTCTCTGACTAAAGTCAGAGAATGGAGATCGCCGCGGTCAGAAGGTTCAACCGGATCGTCACCGAGCGCGTCGGCGCGCTCAACGACGCCTACCTGTCCCGGGACCGTCCGCTCGGGCAGGCCCGGGTGTTGTGGGAGATCGGCGCGGACGGGTGCGACGTACGGGCGCTGCGGACGCGGCTCGGCCTCGACTCCGGGTACCTCAGCCGGTTGCTGCGGTCGCTCGAGGAGGACGGGCTGGTCCGGGTCGAGCAGAGCGGTGCGGACGCGCGCGTGCGGATCGCACGGCTGACCAGGACGGGTGCGAAGGAGCGGCGGCTGCTGGACCGGCGGTCCGACGAGTTGGCCGGGTCGATCCTGGCGCCGTTGAGTGAGCGCCAGCGGGATCGGCTCGTCGCCGCGATGGACGATGTGTCACGGCTGCTGACCGCGTCGATGGTAGACGTCGGCATCGTCGATCCGCGGCGGCCGGAGGCACAGCTGTGCCTGCGCTCGTACTTCGACGAGTTGGGCGAGCGGTTCGACAACGGGTTCGACCACGCGCACAGCATTTCGGCGGAGGACTCCGAGCTGACGTTGCCGGCCGGCCTGCTGCTGGTCGCGACGCTGCATGCGGAGCCAGTCGGCTGCGGCGCGTTGAAGCTGCACGGTGAGGAGCCCGCGGAGATCAAGCGGATGTGGGTTTCCCGCGATGCCCGCGGTCTGGGGCTCGGACGCAGGCTGCTCACCGAGCTCGAACGTGAGGCAGTCGCCCGCGGTGCGAACGTCGTACGGCTGGAGACCAATCGTTCGCTGACCGAGGCGATCGGTCTGTATCGCGCGTCGGGCTATCAGGAGGTGTCCGCGTTCAACGCGGAGCCGTACGCCCATCACTGGTTCGAGAAGTCGCTCAAGACCTGAGTGTCCGGGGAGGCCCCGATCTCCCCGGACACCAGGTGGACTACGGCTTGCGGAGTACGCCGATCAGGCCGTGGGTCTCCTGGTCGAGACCCGCGGAGAACCAGAGGGCGTCGGTGCCGCCGGTGGTCGCGGTGCCCTGGAGCAGAGCCCAGAGGCCGTCGATCGCGAGCGTCTTGCCGCCGGGGGTGCGGACCTGGCCGTCGGACTCGTAGCGACCGTGCGACTTCGGCTGCAGGATGTTGATGCGGCCGTCGCCGAAGTTGCCGACCAGAAGCGTGCCGGCCGGCTGACCCCAGGCGGCCGGAGCCAGCGCGAGGCCCCACGGCGCGTTCAGCGAGTCGCGGGAGGCGACGCGACTGACGAACTTGCCGTCCACCGTGTACTGGTCGACGAAGCCGAGCCCGCGGCCGGCGACGCTGCGGCCGGTCGTCGGGTCGGGCTTGGCGTAGGCGACGAAGATCTTCCCGTTCAGCGTCTGCACGTTGAAGGGCGCGTAACCCTTCGGCAGCGAGCGGTCACGGAACGCCCACCACGGCAACTTGACCGGGTTGAAGGCGTTGTCGAACACGTCGATCCGGCCCTGCGCGAAGTTGGCGGCGTACAGCTGGTCACCGGTGCTTGCCGTCGCGATGGCCAGCCCGGTGTAGGCGGCGCCCGGGGTGGTGGCGACGATCTGCGCCGCACCGATCGTCGGGCTGACCGGCGGGCCCCAGGCGGCGATCTGGCCGGTGAGGGTCGCGAACATGAACCGGGCCGGAGCGCTGACGGTCCCGTTGCTGAGGACGAAGCCGGTGCCCGGGTTCGAGACCTGGCCGGTCGGCAACGGCACCGTCACCCGGACGGTGGGCACCTTGCTGATCGTGGTCGAGCCCGGCGCGGACGAGTAGAGCGTGGAGCTCGACGTCCCCTGGTTGGACACCCACAGCGGCGTCGTCGCGCCGAGTGAGAGGCCCCACGGGTTGACCAGGTCCGGGTCGGTCAACACGGCCTTGCCGGGGAGGTCGGAGGCGAGGTTCACCTGCTGTACGGCGAGATGCCCCGAGGATTCGTGATGGTCTTGGTGCGCACTGGCGGTCGCTGGGGCGACCAGCGCGAGACCACCGATGAACGCGGTCGCAACAGCGAGTGGACGGCCCTTCGGGCGAAGCGACATGTCACTTTCCTGTCGGTTGAGGTGCGGAACACCATCGATACGGCCCGATGGGCTAGGCGGTTCAGTCCGGCGCAGGGTAGACATGGGCAAGCAGCAACGTGGGAGGGGGAAGGAAACTGTGGCGGAGCTTGCGATCCAGCAGTTGAACCCGGCGATCCTGCCGCCGGCGACGGGGAACTACACGCACGGCGTGGTCGTCGGTGGGGCCGAGCGGACGGTGTTCGTCAGCGGTCAGGTGCCGTGGGGCAACGAGCACGGCCGAGTGCCGGAGAGTTTCGAGGCGCAGTGCCGGATGGTCTGGCGCAACGTGCTCTCGGTCCTCGCCGAGGCGGGCATGGGAGTGCTGAACCTGGTGAAGGTGACGACCTACCTGTCCGACCGGCAGTTCCGGGCGCTCAACTCGAAGATTCGCGAGGAGGTCCTCGGTCAGCACGCACCCGCGCTGACCGTGATCATCTGCGACATCTACTCCGAGAACTGGCTCCTCGAGATCGACGCGATCGCGATGGCCTAGTTCCTGTCTGACGGTCGCGCGGACCGTCAGACAGGAGCTGCTCGGCTAGGCCCAGGTCTCGGCGTGGGTCGCTACGCCGTTGGGGGCGATGAGTTCGGTGACGACGTCCTCGGCGTCGGCGTCCAGCGGCTCGAACGGGAGCTCGGGTACGACGTACGCGCGGGCGCCGGCGACCATCTCGATGCCGGGGAGCTCGAACCAGGCCTCGCCGACCTCGCGGCTGATCTCGTAGATCGCCTGCTCGGCCGAGTCCACCGGCTCGTCCTCGCCGCCGTCGTCCACCTCGGCCGGGTGCCGTTCCTGGGCCGCCCGGCCGGCGTCGAGCAGCGCGTCCAGGTCGACCACGCGCAGGTCGAACCGCGACACCACGCTGATCACCTGATCCTGCTCGGCCTCGTCGTCCTCGTCGTCGACCGAGTCCTCCAACAGCAGTGGCGCCGTACCGGTGTGCTCGAAGACTGCGTCGTTCCAGCCCTCGACGAGTTCCTCGAGGGCGGCGTTCTGCTCGTAGAGCGCGGACTGCTCCTCGGCGCCGGTCATCGCGAGCAGGGCGTCGGTGTGGGCCTGGAGGCGCTCGGCCAGCCGGCGGCTCGCCTCGGCCAGCGCCTCCCGGGTCTGCGCGGAGAAGAACTGCTCTGCGGGGGCGGTGATGTCGACTTCAGTCACGTGCTGTTCTTCCCTTGTCTGTGCGTGGGGCTGTGCCTGGATCTGGGATTGCCAGGCGTAAGTATGCGGACAGAACGGCCACGGGCGAAGTCCGGTCCGGAATACGTTCCTGTGAGAAGCCTGTGAGAGCTGTCAGAGCGGGTGTGAGAGGCCTGCGAGAACACTCCTGAGCCGGCAACGAGCGGTGTGCAGTGGCTTCATGAGCACTTTAGCTGTGAGGCGGCGCCGTCATGTCTGACGTCATCTATCTCGCCGTCACCGTCGTCGTCTTCGCGGCCATCTGGTACGCGCTGCGTGGAGTGGAGAAGCTGTGAGCGCCGAGAACATCGCCGGCCTGGTGGTCGCCGCGGCCCTGGTCCTCTACCTGGTCGCCGCCCTGATCTTCCCCGAGAGGTTCTGATGTCCGACACTGCAGCCGGCCTGTTGCAGGTCGGCTTCCTCATCCTGTGCCTGGCGGCTGTCTACCGGCCACTGGGTGGCTACATGGCTCGCGTCTACACGAGCGACAAGGACTCCAGGTTCGAGCGTGGCGCGTACAAACTGTTCGGCGTCGACGCCAAGGCTGAGCAGACCTGGGCGGTCTATGCGCGGTCGGTGGTCGCGTTCTCCGCCGTCAGCGTGATCCTGCTCTACCTGATCCAGCGGCTGCAGTCCCACCTGCCGCTGTCCAACGGGCTGCCCGGCGTCGAGTCGGGACTGGCGTTCAACACCGCCGCGTCCTTCGTCTCGAACACCAACTGGCAGTCCTACGTTCCCGAGGTCACGATGGGCCACCTGGTCCAGTTCGCCGGCCTCGCGGTCCAGAACTTCCTGTCCGCGGCGGTCGGTATCACCGTCGCGATCGCCGTGATCCGTGGCTTCGCCCGGTCCAAGACCGACCGGCTCGGCAACTTCTGGGTCGACCTGACCCGGACCGTGATCCGGGTGCTGCTGCCGATCGCCGTCCTCGGTGGCCTGCTGCTCGTTGCGATGGGCGTCGTGCAGAACTTCTCCGGCGGCCACGAGGTCACCTCGGTCGTCGGCCAGACACAGACCATCCCCGGCGGCCCGGTGGCGAGCCAGGAAGTGATCAAGGAGCTCGGTACCAACGGCGGTGGCTACTACAACGCCAACTCCTCCCACCCGTTCGAGAACCCGAACGGGTTGTCGGACCTGTTCGAGATCTTCCTGCTGCTGGTGATCCCGGTCGCCCTGACCCGGACGTTCGGCCTGATGGTGAAGGACAAGCGGCAGGGCTACGCGATCCTCGGCGTGATGACCACCATCTGGGCGGCCTTCGTCTTCCTCGCGACGTTCTTCGAGAACCAGGGCGCGGGTGTTGCGACCCAGGCGGCCGGAGCGGCGATGGAGGGCAAGGAGACCCGGTTCGGCGAGTGGGCGTCGTCACTGTTCGCCGTCTCCACCACCGGTACGTCGACTGGCGCGGTGAACTCGATGCACGACTCGTTCACCCCGCTCGGCGGCGGCGTACCGCTGTTCCACATGATGCTGGGAGAAGTGACGCCCGGCGGCACGGGCACCGGTCTGTACGGCATTCTCGTGCTCGCCGTCCTCACGGTCTTCGTCGCCGGACTGATGGTCGGCCGGACCCCGGAGTACCTGAAGAAGAAGATCACCGGCCGCGAGATGAAGCTGGTCTCGCTGTACATCCTGGCCACACCGACGTGTGTCCTGGTCGGTGCCTCGATCGCGATGGGCCTGGCGACAGCGCGCGCGTCGATCCTCAACGCCGACAGCCCACACGGCTTCTCCGAAGTGCTGTACGCCTTCACTTCGGCCGGTAACAACAACGGCAGCGCGTTCGCGGGCATCAGCGCCAACATCCCCTTCTACAACACCGCCCTCGGGCTCGTGATGCTGCTCGGCCGCTTCGTGCCGATCGTGATCGTGCTGGCCTTGGCCGGCTCCTTCGCCCAGCAGCAGCCCGTCCCGGTGACCCAGGGCACGCTGCCGACTCACAAGGCGCTGTTCGTGACGATGCTGGTCGGAGTCGTCCTGATCGTCACCGGCCTGACCTACTTCCCCGCTCTCACCCTCGGACCCCTCGCGGAGGGACTGTGACCACGCTAGTGACGACTCCTCCTCCGACCCCGGAGAAGGTGGCGAAGAAGGCACCCTCAGGTGCGTTCGACCCCAAGATGCTCCTGACCTCGCTACCGGACGCGCTGCGCAAGCTCGATCCGCGGGTGATGGTGAAGAACCCGGTGATGTTCGTGGTCGAGGTCGGCGCGGCCGCCTCGACGATCAAGGCCTTCACCGATCCCAGCATCTTCGTCTGGTGGATCGTGGTCTGGCTCTGGCTGACCGTCGTGTTCGCGAACCTGGCCGAGGCGGTGGCCGAAGGCCGCGGCAAGGCCCAGGCGGAGACCCTGCGGCGGGCGAAGACCGAGACCACCGCACGACGCCTCACCGACGCCGGTGAAGAAGAGATCCCGGCCACCGCGCTGCAACTGGGCGACCGGGTGGTCGTCGAGGCAGGGCAAATCATCCCTGGCGACGGTGACGTGATCGAAGGCGTGGCCAGCGTTGACGAGTCGGCCATCACTGGCGAGTCGGCCCCGGTCATCCGTGAGTCCGGCGGCGACCGCAGTGCGGTCACCGGCGGCACAAAGGTGCTGTCGGACCGGATCGTCGTGCAGATCACCACCAAGCCTGGTGAGAGCTTCATCGACCGGATGATCGCGCTGGTCGAGGGCGCGTCACGGCAGAAGACGCCGAACGAGATCGCGCTGAACATCCTGCTCGCGAGCCTGACGATCGTCTTCCTGATCGCGGTGGCGACGCTGCCGACGTTCGCCGCCTACGCCAACACGAACCTGAGCATCGTGATCCTGGTGGCCCTCCTGGTCGCCCTGATCCCGACCACCATCGGAGCGCTGTTGTCGGCGATCGGTATCGCCGGCATGGACCGGCTGGTGCAGCGCAACGTGCTGGCGATGTCGGGCCGCGCGGTCGAGGCCGCGGGTGACGTGAACACGCTGCTGCTGGACAAGACCGGCACCATCACGCTGGGCAACCGGCAGGCGTCGGAGTTCATCCCGGTCCAGGGCGTGACCGACACCGAGCTGGCCGATGCGGCCCAGCTGTCCAGCCTGGCCGACGAGACACCGGAGGGACGGTCGATCGTCGTACTGGCGAAGACCGGCTACGGGCTGCGCGAGCGGCACACCGGAGAGTTGCCGCACGCAACCTTCGTCGAGTTCACCGCACAGACGCGGATGAGCGGCGTGGACGTGGACGGCCGGCAGGTTCGCAAGGGCGCGGCCGGTGCGGTGAACGCCTGGATCCACAGCCACGGCGGCGCCGCCGACCCGAAGCTCGGTGAGATGGTCGACGGCATCTCGGCCTCCGGCGGTACGCCGCTCGTGGTCGCCGAGAGCGTGAACGGGAAGGCCCGGGCTCTCGGGGTCATCCACCTCAAGGACGTGGTCAAGGAAGGCATGCGGGAGCGGTTCGACCAGATGCGCGCGATGGGCATCCGGACCGTGATGATCACCGGTGACAACCAGTTGACCGCGAAGGCGATCGCCGAGGAGGCCGGGGTCGACGACTTCCTGGCCGAGGCGACGCCCGAGGACAAGATGGCGCTGATCAAGAAGGAGCAGGAGGGTGGCCGGCTGGTCGCGATGACCGGTGACGGGACCAACGACGCCCCCGCGCTCGCCCAGGCCGACGTCGGCGTGGCGATGAACAGCGGGACGTCGGCGGCCAAGGAGGCCGGCAACATGGTCGACCTCGACTCCAACCCGACCAAGCTGATCGAGATCGTCGAGATCGGCAAGCAGTTGCTGATCACCCGCGGTTCGCTGACCACGTTCTCGATCGCCAACGACGTGGCGAAGTACTTCGCCATCCTGCCCGCGCTGTTCGCGGCGGCGTACCCGGGGCTGGACAAGCTGAACATCATGGGGCTGCACTCGCCGCAGTCCGCGATCGTCTCCGCGATCGTGTTCAACGCCCTGGTGATCGTGGCACTCGTACCGCTCGCCCTGCGCGGCGTGCAGTACAAGCCGTCCTCGGCGTCCGCGATGCTGCGGCGCAACCTGCTGGTGTACGGCGTCGGTGGTCTGGTCACCCCGTTCATCGGCATCAAACTCCTCGACCTGGTGATCTCCTTGATCCCCGGAATCCGCTGAAAGGCTGTTGTTCATGGCAAGCAATCTCCCCGGCTCCGTCCGGCAGTTCGGGGTCGCGATCAGGGCCCTGCTGGTCTTCACCGTCATCCTCGGCATCGCGTACCCGCTGGCGATGACCGGTGTGGCCCAAGCGCTCTTCCACAGCAACGCGAACGGCTCGATCGTCCAGGTGAACGGCAAAGACGTGGCCTCCGATCTGATCGGTCAGGCCTACACCAAGCAGGTGATCAAGGACGGCAAGCCCGAGGTCGACGCTGACGGCAACCCGGTGATGGAGGCCGACCCGATGTGGTTCCAGACCCGCCCGTCCGCGGTGGACTACGACGGCATGGGCAGCTCCGGGTCGAACCTGGGACCGAACAACGCCGACCTGCTCGCCGCCGTCCAGGAGCGGAAGAAGGCCGTCGCGGACCTCGAGGGCGTAGACCCGTCCCAGGTCCCGCCGGACGCCGTCACGGCCAGCGCCAGCGGCCTCGACCCGTCGATCAGTCCGGCGTACGCCGCTCTGCAGGTGAACCGGGTCGCGCGGGAGCGCGGGTTGGACGTCGCGAAGGTGCAGCAACTGGTCAAGGAGAACACCAAGGGCCGCACGCTCGGATTCCTGGGTGAGCCGGCCGTCAAGGTTGTCACGCTCAACAACGCACTCGCCAAGCTGGGCTGAGCTGAGAGCATGGAGGTATGAGCAAGAGCGGCCGTGGGCATCTGCGGATCTACCTGGGTGCCGCGCCTGGCGTCGGGAAGTCCTACAAGATGCTGGGCGAGGGTCAGCGCAGGCTGGCCCGGGGCACGGATGTCGTGGTCGGATTCGTCGAGACCCACGGCCGCGAGCACACCGCGGAGATGCTCGAAGGACTGGAGATCGTGCCGCGGCGGATCATCGACTACCGCGGCGCCAGTTTCACCGAGATGGACCTCGACGCGGTGCTGGCCCGGCGGCCGGAGGTCGCGCTGGTCGACGAACTGGCGCACACCAACGTGCCGGGCAGCCGCAACGAGAAGCGCTGGCAGGACATCGACGAGTTGCTCGCGGCCGGGATCGACGTGATCTCGGCCGTCAACATCCAGCACCTCGAGTCGATCAACGACGTGGTCGAGAAGATCACCGGCGTACCGCAGCAGGAGACGGTCCCGGACCGCGTGGTCCGGGCCGCCGACCAGATCGAACTCGTCGACATGACGCCGGAGGCGCTTCGCCGCCGGATGGCCCATGGCAACGTCTACTCGGCGGACAAGATCGATGCTGCCCTGGGCAACTACTTCCGGGTCGGCAATCTGTCCGCCCTCCGCGAACTCGCACTGTTGTGGCTCGCCGACCGGGTGGACGTGGGCCTGCAGCAGTACCGTGCCCAGCATGACATCGACTCGACCTGGGAAGCCCGGGAACGTGTCGTGGTCGCCCTCACCGGCGGCCCTGAGGGTGGGACCCTGATCCGGCGTGCCGCCCGCATCGCCGCCCGGTCCTCCGGTGGAGACCTGCTCGCCGTTCACGTCGCCCGCTCCGACGGGCTGACCGGCGCCGACCCGAAACGCCTCGCCGAGCAACGCATTCTCGTCGAGAGCCTCGGTGGTACGTACCACCAGGTCGTCGGCGACGACGTACCGGCCGCGCTGCTGACCTTCGCCCGGGCCGAGAACGCGACCCAGTTGGTGCTCGGCGGCAGCCGCCGGTCCCGGTTCGGCGCGCTGACCGGTCCAGGGATCGGTACGTCGACGATCCGGGGCTCCGGGGACATCGACGTTCACATCGTCACCCACTCGCAGATGGGTCGTGGCCGGCTGCCCCGGTTGCGCGGCAGCCTGTCCACCCGGCGCAAGGTCGAGGGTTTCGTGCTGGCCGTCGTACTGCCGCCGCTGCTGGCCCTGCTGCTCGGGTTCGGCGGGGACAGCCTCAACCTGACCAGCAACGTGCTTGCGTTTCTGCTGGCCGTGATCGTGGTTGCGCTGGTCGGTGGGTTGTGGCCGGCCATGGTGACCGCTGTGGGTGGGACCGTCGTACTGAACTACTTCTTCACACCGCCGACGCGCACGTTCACGATCGCCGAGCTGAACAACGTGCTCGCGCTGGCGATCTTCGTGCTGGTCGCGGCGATGGTGAGCTCGGTCGTCGACCGGGCCGCCCGCCGGACCAGACAGGCAGCCCGGGCGGCAGCCGAGTCGGAGACCCTGGCGACCCTGGCCGGGTCCGTGCTGCGCGGTGAGACCGCGCTGCCGGCACTGCTGGAGCGGGTCCGGGAGGCCTTCGGGATGACGAGCGCCTGCCTGATGGAGCGGGTCGACGACGATGAGCTGACCGAGGTCTGGCGGCCGATCGCCTCGGCCGGTACGCCGACCTGCCGCCGGCCCGAGGACGGTGACGCCGAGATCCCGGGGCGGGACGGTCTGGTCCTGGTGCTGCAGGGCCGGCAACTCGCCGCGGACGAACGCCGGCTGGTCGGTGCGTTCGCCGCCCACGCGGCCGCCCTGGTCGACCGGGCCAGGTTGAGCGCCGCGGCCGCCGAGGCCAAGCCGCTGGCCGAGGCGGACAAGCTCCGTACGGCGCTGCTGCGCGCGGTCGGCCATGATCTTCGCTCCCCGCTGGCCTCGGCGAAGGCGTCCGTGACGAGCCTGCGCAGTGACGACGTCGAATGGAGCGAGTCGGAGCGGGCCGAGCTACTGGAGACGGCGGACGAGTCGCTGGACCGCCTGTCGCGTCTGGTGGACAACCTGCTCGACCTCAGTCGCTTGCAGGCCGGCGTACTGCCCGTCTTCACCCGGCCGATGGCACTGGACGAGATTGTGCCCGGCGTACTGGCCGAGCTCGGTGACCAGAGCGAGAAGGTCACCGTCGACATCCCGCACACGTTGCCTCTGGTAGAGGCCGACCCCGCGCTGCTGGAGCGGGTCGTCGCGAACCTGCTCGCCAACGCGATCCGGTACTCGCCGCCCGGCCGCGCGCCGCTGATCACCGGCAGTGCCCTGGGCGACACCGTCGAGATCCGGGTGATCGACCGCGGACCGGGCATCCCGCGCGAGGACCGAAACCGGGTGTTCGCGCCGTTCCAGCGACTGGGCGACACTGACAACACGGTCGGCGTCGGTCTCGGGCTGGCGCTGGCGCGTGGCCTCGCCGAGGCGATGCACGGCACCCTGCAGCCCGAGGACACTCCGGGTGGTGGGCTGACGATGGTGGTCTCGATCCCGACCGCGAACCTGCGGCCGGCCGACGCGCCGATCCCCGGATCGCGCGAACGCTCCGAGCCGGAGGCCTTATGACCAGGGTGCTTGTTGTTGACGACGAGCCGCAGATCGTGCGGGCGTTGCAGATCAACCTGAAGGCCCGCGGCTATGAGGTGCATCTGGCCGGCAGCGGTACGGCGGCTTTGAAGGTGGCGGCGCAGCACCCGCCGGAACTGGTCATCCTCGACCTGGGGTTGCCGGACTTCGACGGCGTCGACGTGATTCGCGGCCTGCGTGGCTGGACCGAGGCGCCGATCCTCGTGCTGTCCGGCCGGACCGACAGCACGGACAAGGTCGAGGCGCTGGACGCCGGCGCGGACGACTATGTGACCAAGCCGTTCGGCATCGACGAGTTGCTCGCCCGGATGCGCGCCGTACTGCGGCGCAGCAACATCGCCCAGGACCAGCCGGTGGTGACCGTCGGCGGGATCCGGGTCGACCTGTCCGCGAAGCGCGTCACCCTGGAGACCGGTGAGGACATCCGGCTCACCCCGACCGAGTGGCACCTGCTCGAGGTCCTGGTCCGGCACCCCGGCAAGCTGATGTCGCAACGCCAGCTCCTGACCGAGGTCTGGGGTCCCGGGTACGAGAACGCGAGCGGCAACCTGCGCTTCTACATGGGCCAGCTCCGCCGCAAACTCGAGGCCGACCCGGCCCGCCCGAAGCACCTCCTCACCGAACCAGGCATGGGCTACCGCTTCGAGCCGTGACGGGGATCAGCTGATGCGGCTGATGGTGCAGCGGATGTCCGTTTCATTCAAGACCGAAGGGTGGTTCTGCGGGAAAGTAGAGCCATGGACACCTTCACCGCTGGTCGTGATTTCGTACGCCGGGAGGCCCGGCTGGTCGAGAATCGGCTGTTCGCCGCTGTCTTCGAGGACGCCGATCCGCAAGGGGTGGTCGAGGCACTGCGCGGCTACCAGAACGCCGACGGCGGCTTCGGCCACGGACTGGAGCCGGACAAGCTGGTCCCGGACAGTCTGTCGCTGGACGTGGAGGTGGCGTTCAACACCTTGCTCGCCTCCGGCGCCCGGGACGACGAGATGGTTCGCCGGGCGGTCGACTGGCTGGCCGCGACCGCGACCGCCGATGGCGCGGTCTCGCTCTGCTCGCCGGCCATCGAGGGGTATCCGCGCGCCGAGCATGTGTCCGAATGGACCTACCAGCCCAGTATCAACCCGACGGCGGGCCTGGTCGGGCGGTTGTACAAGCTCGGCTTCGAGCACCCGTGGCGCGAACACGCAGGCGCGTGGTGCGCGGCCCAGCTGGCCGACGCTCTCCCCGAGGACGCCCACGGGCTGCACGAGGCGCTGGAGTTCCTGGAACACACCGACGACGTCGACCTCGACCGCGTCCGCGAGTGGCTGCCGAAGCTCCAGCACTTCCGCGCCGACGCGGCGGACCCGTCGTACGGCGTGACTCCGCTGCACCTGGCGCCGACGCCCGACAGCGTCTGGCGGCCGCTCTTCGACGACGCACAGATCGAGGCCCACCTCGACCGCCTGATCTCCGACCAGCAGCCGGACGGCGGCTGGGCGATCACCTGGGAGCCGCCGAGCCAGGCCGCCACGCTCGCGTACCGCGGCATCCTCACCGTCGGCGCACTCAGCACACTGAAGGCCTACGGCCGGCTCTGACCGGCCCTTCAACGCACGACGGCCCTCCACGAAATTCGTGGAGGGCCGTTGACGTTTGTATCGTTACCGCTCTTCGCGGAAGTCGACGTGCAGGCGAACCGCCGGGTCGTACTTGCGCATCACCAGGCGGTCGGGGTTGTTCCGCCGGTTCTTCCGGGTGACGTACGTGAACCCGGTCCCCGCCGTACTGCGGAGCTTGACGATCGGGCGGAGGTCGTTGCGCTTGGCCATACTGGTTCCTTTCCTACCGGCGCAGCTCAGGATAATTTGGGCTGGTTATCGTTTTCAACAAGACGGGACGCTGAATGATTCCGGTGACGCTGCTGACGGGCATCGACGAGCCGTTCCGGGCCGCCGTGGCCGGCAATCTGCTGGCCGCCGCGGGCCGGCCCGGTGTGCTGGTCGAGTACGACGTCAGCGGCCTGGCCGGTGGGTCGGTCGTCCGGATCGCGCGGACCGCAGACGGAGTCATCGACCGCGAGGTGATCCGGATGGATCATCCGTGCGTGTCCTGCGCGATGCGCGACTCGCTCGTCCCGCTGCTGGTCAGCATCGCCGCGGTCGAGCGGTACGACGTCGCGATCGTGTCCGTCCCGGGCGCCGGGGACACCAAGGCACTGGCCGCTGAGATCGCTCGGGACGCGGCCGGGGAGCTGCTCACGGTGTCGATCATCACGACGATCGACGCGGCCGGTGTGGTCGGCGACCTGACCGGGGAGCAGTTAATCCAGGAGCGCGGCATCCCGACCGCCGCCGAGGACGGCCGGGCGATCGCCGAGGTGATCGTGCGTCAGTTGGAGTACGCGGATGCCGCCGTACTGAGTGGCGATGACGAGACGGCTCGAGCGCTCGTACAGGCTGTCAACCCTCGGCTACTCATCCGGACCACACCCGCCGGGCTGCTCGGCGTACGCCTGCATGATCCGGACGCGGCGACATCGGCGGAGCCCGGTGCGATCAGTGCGCCGCTGGAGGGTGGGCCGGTGCAGACTCTCGTCTGGCAGTCGGACCGGCCGTTCCACCCCGAGCGGCTGTACGACGCCCTGGAGGATCTGGTCGCCGGTACGGCGCGCGGCCGGGGGACGGTGTGGATCGCGACCCAGCACCGCCACCGGCTCAGCTGGGACAGTTTCGGCACGAACATCGCGATCGGGGTACTGGGTCCGTGGCTGGCCGATCTGCCGGCCGACCGGTGGTCCACGGTTGGGCAGCACCATCAAGCCCGCTCGGCCCTCGAGTGGCACCCCGAGCACGGCGACCGGGCGTCGTACCTGTCCTTCACCGGCATCGGTCTGGACGTCCGGGAATTACGGGAGCGCCTGGATGGTTGTCTCCTTCGTGCGGATGAACCGGTCCACCCCTTGACCGATCCGTTCGCCCCTTATCTGGAAGGAAGTGCGGCAGCATGAAGAAAGACATCCACCCCGACTACCGCCGGGTCGTCTTCCGGGACAAGTCCGGCAACTTCAGCTTCCTCACCGGGTCGACGCGCGAGAGCAACGAGACGGTCGAGTGGCACGACGGCAACACCTACCCGGTGGTGGACGTCGAGATCTCGTCCGCGACGCACCCGTTCTACACGGGCCAGCAGCGCGTGATGGACACCCAGGGCCGGGTGGAGAAGTTCAGGCAGCGCTACGGCCAGAAGAAGTAACTCTGGTCTTTTCCAGCCCGTCGCCTCGTTGAGGCGGCGGGCTTTTGTCTCGAATACGAGACAGAAAGCGCCGTCAGCGGCACGCTGAATCCAGCGGTCAGGTCCCAGACTGGGGCTGTGGAACCGGTGGAGCTCTCGGGTGCTGGGCTGACGCCGCTGGAGGCCGTCGCGCTCGCGCAGCGCCGGACGGCCGTGCGGTTGAGCGACGACGCCCGGAAGCGGATGAGTGAGTCCGCGGCGGCCGTTGTCGAGGTGGCCCGGTGGCGGCCGGTGTATGGGCGGACGACCGGGGTCGGCGCCAACCGGGACGTGCTGACCACGGACCCCGAGCACGGCGCCCGGTTGCTCGGATCCCATTCCACCACCGGTACGACGTCGTACCCCAAGGACGTGGTCCGGCTCGGACTGCTGATCCGGATCAACCAGTTGGCGGCCGGTGGGTCCGGGCTCGATCCGGACGTCGCCGACGCGATCGTTGCCCTGCTCAACGATGGTGAGTTGCCGGATCTGCATCGCGGCGGTGCGATCGGCACCGGGGATCTCGGGCCGCTGGCCGAACTCGGGCTCGCACTCGGCGAGGTCATCGACGGCACCAGCGCGCTGCCCCTGCTGTCCAGCAACGCGATCACCCTGGCCGAGTGCTGTCTCGCGTACGTCGAGGCCAGCACGCTGATCAACGTCGTACCCCTGGTCGGAGCGCTGTCGCATGTCGCGCTCCGGGGCAACGCCGAGGTGTACGACGTCCGCGTGCACGAGGCCCGCCCGCAACCCGGTCAGGTGCGCGTGGCCCGGCGGATGCGCGGGCTGCTGGACGGCCTGCCGATCCCGTCGGCCCGGATCCAGGACCCCTTCGGCCTGCGCGCCTTCGCGCAGGTGCTCGGCCCGGCCGTCGACCACGTAGATGCCCTAGGCAACAGCTTGCGGATCGACATCAACGCGTCCGCCGAGAACCCGCTGGTGGCCGAGGACACCGTGCTGCACAACGGCAACTGGCACGCGATGCCGATCGCCCTCGCCCTCGACTCGCTCCGGCTCAGCCTGCACAGCGTCGCCACCCTGTCCACGTCGCGCGTCGCGAACCTGGTCGACCCGGAGTACACCGGCCTGAGCCGGTTCCTCGCCAGCGGTGCGGAGGCGAGCTCAGGCGTGATGATGATCGAGTACGTCGCCCACGACGCGCTGGCCGGGGTCCGGTCCGCGGCCCAGCCGGCGACTCTCGGTACGGCGACCTTGTCACGCGGAGCCGAGCATCACGCCAGCTTCGCGCCACAGGCCGCCGTACTGAGTGCTCAGCTTCTCGACGCGCTCCGGGAAGTGCTGGCCTGCGAACTCGTCACCGCGGTGCGGGCGATCCGGCTGGCTGGGCTGACACCTGAAGACCTCGCACCGGCGGCGGTCGGACCGTGGCTGGCGGACGCGTTCGCCGCGCTGCCGCCCGATCTGACCGACCGGTCGCTGCGGGAGGACCTGGAGATCGCCCGCGGTCTGATGACGCAATGGGGCGATCGCCAGGTCGAGCATCCCGCTGAGTCCGGCTAGAGCTGCGTCAGGTTGAACGCGGTGGCCATCGCCTTGAAGCCGTCGGCGTTCGGGTGCAGGTGGTCGCCGACGTCGTACGCCGGCAGCATCTTTGTCGGCGCCGCGGGGTCACGCACCGCCTTGTCGAAGTCGACCACGCCGTCGTACTCACCTGACGTCCGGATCCAGGTGTTCAGCGCCTGCCGATCCGCCTCACCTTCGGGCGAGTAGTAGCCCGCACCTTCGTACGGCGTCAGCGTCGCGCCGATCGCCTTCAAACCGGCCTGATGCGCCCGCTGGATGAACTGCCGGTGCACCGCGATCAGGTCGGCCGGGTCGGTCGCTCCGCGGCTGCCACCGATGTCGTTGATGCCTTCCAGCAGGACAACCGTCCGTACGCCGGCCTGCGCGATCACGTCGCGGTCGAACCGCGCCAGCGTCGAGTCATCCGCCGTACCCGCGTTGCTGAGCAGGCGGTTCCCACTGATGCCGGCGTTCAGGACGCCGAGTTCGCGGGACACCGGCTGGGCCAGCAGCCGGTCGGCCAGCTGGTCCGGGTACCGCAGGTTCTGGTCGACAGGCGACACCACGCCGTCGGTGATCGAGTCGCCGAACAGCACCACCGAGCCACGCACCTGGCTCTTCACGTCGACGCCCTCGATGATGTAGCGCGCCGCGCCCGGAATCGCCTGGTACTGCGATCCGTCGCCGGCGGTCTGGTCACCGGTCGCGGAGAAGCCGGTCGCGAACCCGGCCGGATGCTGCGTGAGCGGGCCAGTCGGGCCCGGGAAGTAGGTGCTGATCACCAGATCGGTGTCCTCCGGTACGACGACGTGCACCGGATCGGACACCCACTCCGCGCCGACCGGGATCGTGACCGACGCGCGGCCGCCGAACAGCACCGGGACCAGCTTGCTCGGCTCGACCGTCGGCGTACCGGCGAGGTCGTCGGCCCGGGGGGTGACGGTCGCCTTGCCGACAACGAGTGGAGACGTTCCGTAGACGTTCGACAACCGCAGCCGCAGCTCCGAGCCCCCGACCGACACGTGCGCCACCTGCCGCAACGTCGTATCCGTGACCCCGGTCGCCGACATCCCCGACGTACCCGGCGGCGTCACAGCGACCGACCAACTCCCAACCCAGTCCGCGGGCGCCGCGGCCGAGGCCGTAGGACCAACCGCAACAACGACCAGAGCCACCGCAACAACCAACTGCTTGACGCGACGCATGAGACCACCTTCGTCTGGGCGGATACGTGAGGTGTTCCCTTCGATCTCACCCGCAGTCACCGTCGTGGAGCAACCGGTCATCGGCGAACGGTCGAACCGCTGCGCTGGACGGAGAAATCAGCCGTGGAGGCGGCGGGTCAGGGCTGTGGCTGCCTGGCGGACTCGGTGGGCCAGGACGTGGCGTTCGGAGGAGGGTACGACGTCGGTGCGGAAGGTGACGCTGATGGCGGCGGCTGGGTGGCCGGCGTGGTCGACGGCGGCGCTGGCCACGGAGGCGACGCCGGGGGTGATGAAGGAGTCCTCGACCGCGTAGCCCTGGCGTTTCTCATCCGCGAGGAGCCGGCGCAGCTGGGTCAGGGTCTGCGGGCCGTGGTCGGTCCGGCGGACGAAGCTCTCGGGGTTGGGGAAGAGTGCGCGGACCTGGGCCGGCGGGAGCTCGGCGAGCAGAGCGCGGCCGGAGGCGGTGAGGGTGGCTGGGAGGCGTACGCCGACGTCCGTGACAAGGGTGACCGGACGAGGCGGCTGTTCTTTCAGCAGGTAGACGAGCTCGCGCCCGTGCAGCACGCCGAGGTGCGCGGTCTGGCCGACCTCGGCGACGAGCTGGATCAGCAGCGGACGCGCCAGCCGCTCGAGCGGATCGTGGCGGAGGTACGCCGACCCGATCTCGAACGCGGCGACGCCGAGCCCGTACCGCTTCTCCTCCGGGAGGTGCGCCACGAAGCCCTCGTCGATCATTGCCCGCAGCAAGTGGTACGTCGACGAGCGCGGCAGGCCGACCGCGGAGGCGATGCGCTCCATCGGCACCGGACCGGGCTGGGTGGCCAGGAACGTCAGCACCCGCAGAGTGCGGGTCGAGGCGGGAACGTTGCCGCTCACAACGGCAGCGTAGCCGCCCTGGTCTCAGATCCCGGATGATTGGTGCTTCTTGGCGCGGCTCCGCTTCAGCCAGAACCGCACTGCCTCGCCGGCGACCGCGAGCGCGAACAGTCCGCCGGTGATCGCCCAGTCGATGTCCTCGTCGGCCCCGGACAGCATGATCCCGACGCCGACCGACAGTACGGCGAAGAACGACAGCGAGATGATCGGCCGGTTCACAGCGCCTTCTCCGCGGTCCACGAGGCACCCGTCACCCGGTAGCCGAGCCACTCGTTCACGGCGAGCATCGGAGCGTTGCCGGCGTCGTTCCCGGTGTGCGCGGTGACGAACCCCGCATCCCGGGCTCGCGCCAGCGCCGTCGACTTCACCACCTTCGCCAGCCCACGTCCACGCGCGGCCGGGATCGTGCCGGTCAGGTTCGACCAGATCACCCGCCGCTCGGGGTCCGCGGTGGTGGTCACGAAGGACAGGACGGTGTCGCCGTCCAGCACCGCGACACTCAGGTCGCGTCGCAGGTCCGGGTGATCCCATTGCGCCGCCAGCCATTCGTCGTACGCCGGTGA
The DNA here is from genome assembly GCF_044459685.1 of Kribbella sp. NPDC050241. Taxonomy (NCBI): domain Bacteria; kingdom Bacillati; phylum Actinomycetota; class Actinomycetes; order Propionibacteriales; family Kribbellaceae; genus Kribbella; species Kribbella sp. NPDC050241. The sequence continues at coordinate 1,053,585 of NZ_JBITJE010000003.1, read as the reverse complement.
GTCCGACAAGCCGCTGGGGTCACCATCGGCGACGGCGGTCGAGGCGAGCCAGATCTGCCGCGGGTCCACCTGGTCGTAGTCGACGACCCGCAAACCGTCGGGCGCCGGCAACGGCTCGGGTACGGCGCTCAGTTCGGCGCTGGAACCGCTCATCCGGCGACCGATGACGAAACCGCGCTTGGTCGCGAACGCCTTCGACGCGTCGTCGTCGCTGACCACGATCAGCAGGGACCCGGCACCGACGCGCGCCGCCTCGGCGCCGATCGCGTCGGCCATCGCGGAACCGATGCCCTGCCGGCGATGCTCCGGCGGCACGTGCACGGTGATCCGGACCCGCGGTTTCTCCTGCTCAGGATCGGGGAGGTACACATTCCCGTAGCCGACCACGTCCGGTCCGTCGACGGCGATGAGCACGACCCTGGTCGAGCTGTTGCGTAGCCCGGCCTCGACACCGCGGGGAGTCATCACCAGTTGCGGCATCACAACGGCCCAGACCCGAGCGATTCCTGCCGCATCCTCCGGCCCCGCCGTCCGGATCTCGAACACCATTCCTCGACTCTAGTGGGACGCGGGGTCCATGGATGTCTGAGATTCGAGACAGAAAGTGCACGGCGCTGCTGTCGGTTCCGGGTGCCGCGCGGTGCAATGAGCAGGTGAACGAGGTGAAGAACACAGCCGAGGTGATCGTCGGCACCGGACCGCTGGCTCCCGCCGACGTGGTTGCGGTGGCGCGGTACGGCGCGCGGGTACGGATCGACGACCAGGCGCTGGAAGAGATCACGAAGTCGCGTGCGGCGATCGAGGCTCTGGCCCACGCGGACACTCCGCACTACGGAGTCTCGACCGGCTTCGGCGCGCTCGCGACCCGGCACATCGCGCCCGAGTTGCGGGCCCAGTTGCAGCGCAGCCTGGTCCGGTCGCACGCGGCCGGCTCCGGACCCGAGGTCGAGACCGAGGTCGTCCGGGCGCTCGCTCTGCTGCGCCTGTCCACCCTCGCCACCGGCCGCACCGGCGTGAAGGTCGAGACCGCCCAGGCGTACGCCGGCCTCCTCAACGCACACCTGACTCCAGTGGTCTACGAGTACGGCAGTCTTGGCTGCTCCGGTGATCTCGCGCCGCTGTCCCACGTCGCGCTCGCGGTGATGGGCGAAGGCCCGGTTCGTGATGCCGAGGGCAACCTTCTTCCAGCGGGCGAGGCGCTGGCTGCGCACGGACTCACACCGGTTGTGCTGGCAGAGAAGGAAGGCCTCGCGCTGATCAACGGCACCGACGGCATGCTCGGCATGCTGGTGCTCGCGCTGGCCGACCTCGACCGCCTGTTCAAGACCGCGGACATCGCCGCCGCGATGAGCGTCGAGGGGCAACTCGGCACCGACCGGGTGTTCGCCGAGGACCTGCAGGCGCTGCGACCGCACCCCGGCCAGGCCTTCGCCGCCGCCAACCTGCGAGTGATCCTCGCCGGCAGCGCCATCGTGGCCAGCCATCGCGGCCCGGACTGCAACCGGGTCCAGGACGCCTACTCACTGCGGTGTTCGCCGCAGGTGCACGGCGCGGCCCGGGACACCGCTGACCACGCGGCCACGGTCGCCGGCCGCGAACTGGCCGCCGCGATCGACAACCCGGTCGTTCTGCCCGACGGCCGGGTCGAGTCGAACGGCAACTTCCACGGCGCCCCGGTGGGGTACGTGCTCGACTTCCTCGCGATCGCCGTGGCGGACGTGGCCGGCATCAGCGAACGCCGTACCGATCGCTTCCTCGATGTTGCGCGCAACCATGGGCTGAACGCCTTCCTGGCCGACGATCCCGGTGTCGACAGCGGCCACATGATCGCGCAGTACACGCAGGCCGCGATCGTGTCCGAGCTGAAGCGGCTCGCCGTACCGGCCAGCGTGGACTCGATCCCGAGCAGTGCGATGCAGGAGGACCACGTCTCGATGGGATGGTCGGCCGCGCGCAAGCTGCGCAAGGCGATCGACGGGCTGCAGCGGGTCCTTGCGATCGAGATCCTGACCGGCGCGCGGGCGCTCGACCTGCGCGCACCGCTGACCCCGGCTCCGGCCACCGCCGCCGTCCGGGACGCCCTGCGTGAGTACGTCGAAGGGCCGGGCACCGACCGGCACCTCGCTCCCGAAATCGAGCACTCCGTCCGCCTTGTTGCCGACGGCACCTATTTGTCCGCAGTCGAGGCCGTCACCGGCCCCCTGTCATAGAAAGGCTGGATCACCCATGTCCGGACCCCGTCCTGTGCGCGCGCCCCGCGGCACCACCCTGACCGCCCGCGGCTGGCAGCAGGAGGCCGCGCTGCGGATGCTGCAGAACAACCTCGATCCCGAGGTCGCCGAGCACCCCGACGAGCTGGTCGTGTATGGCGGTTCCGGCAAGGCGGCCCGGGACTGGAACTCGTTCGACGCGATGGTCCGGACGCTGACCACGCTGAAGGACGACGAGACGATGCTGGTGCAGTCCGGCCGGCCGGTCGGCGTACTGCAGACGCACGAGTGGGCGCCGCGGGTACTGATCGCGAACTCGAACCTGGTCGGCGACTGGGCGACCTGGGAGGAGTTCCGCCGGCTCGAGGCGCTGGGGCTGACCATGTACGGCCAGATGACGGCCGGGTCGTGGATCTACATCGGCACCCAGGGGATCCTGCAGGGCACGTACGAGACGTTCGCGGCGGTCGCGGCGAAGAAGTTCGGCGGCACGCTGGCCGGCACCATCACGCTGACCGCCGGACTCGGCGGCATGGGCGGCGCGCAGCCGCTGGCTGTCACGATGAACGACGGTGTGGCGATCTGCATCGACGTCGACTCCTCCAGGATCGACCGGCGGATCGAGCACCGGTACCTCGACGTTCGCGCCGACTCGCTCGAGGACGCGCTGCGGCTCGCCGAGGAGGCCAAGAAGGCCCGCCGGCCGCTGTCGATCGGTGTCCTGGGCAACGCCGCGGTGATCGTGCCGGAGCTGCTCGAGCTGGGCGCACCGATCGACATCGTCACCGACCAGACCTCGGCGCACGACCCGTTGATGTACCTGCCGGTGGGGATCGACTTCGACGACTGGTCCGCCGCCCGGGAGAAGGACCCGGCCGGCTTCACCGAGCGGGCTCAGGCCTCGATGGCGCGGCACGTCGCCGCGATGGTGGGCTTCCAGGACGCGGGGGCTGAAGTCTTCGACTACGGCAACTCGATCCGCGACGAGGCCCGCAAGGCCGGGTTCTCCCGGGCGTTCGAGTTCCCCGGCTTCGTGCCGGCGTACATCCGGCCGTTGTTCTGCGAGGGGAAGGGCCCGTTCCGGTGGGCGGCGCTGTCGGGCAACCCGGCCGACATCGCGAAGACCGACGCAGCGATCCTCGATCTGTTCGGAGACAACGAGCACCTGACCCGCTGGATCAAGATGGCCGGCGAGCGGGTCGCGTTCCAGGGTCTGCCGGCCCGGATCTGCTGGCTCGGCCAGGGCGAGCGGGACAAGGCCGGCGTCCGGTTCAACGACATGGTCGCCTCGGGTGAACTCGAGGCCCCGATCGTCATCGGCCGGGACCACCTGGACACCGGCAGTGTGGCCTCGCCGTACCGCGAGACCGAAGGAATGCTCGACGGCTCGGACGCGATCGCGGACTGGCCGTTGCTGAACGCAATGGTGAACGTGGCCAGCGGCGCGTCCTGGGTGTCGATCCACCACGGCGGCGGCGTCGGCATCGGCCGGTCCATCCACGCCGGCCAGGTATCGGTTGCCGACGGCACCGACCTGGCCCGGCAGAAGCTGGAACGGGTCCTCTCCAACGACCCCGCGATGGGTGTCATCCGGCACGTGGACGCGGGCTACGACAAGGCCGCGGAGGTCGCGGCCGAGCAAGGCGTCAGGGTTCCGATGCAGGAGTCCTGAGCCGGATCATGTGACAGCGTGCGACCATGGCATTCTCTACCGTTATGGTGCACTTTCCCGGGGAACCGGAAACCGGTCGGCCGCGTGGTTTCGGTCTCCGGTTCCGCTAGGGTCTTTCGGGCGACCGACGACGAGCGCGAAGGGGCGCCATGATCGAGTTCGAGGACGTCACCAAGCGGTATCCGGACGGCACCGTGGCCGTCGACAACCTGTCCCTGCGGATCCCGAGCGGTCAGATCACCGTGTTCGTCGGGCCTTCGGGCTGCGGCAAGACCACGTCGTTGCGGATGATCAACCGCACGATCGAGCGCACCGGTGGGCGCATCTCGATCGACGGTGAGGACATCAACAGCAAGGACGCCGTGACACTGCGGCGCGGCATCGGTTACGTGATCCAGCACGCCGGGCTGTTCCCGCACAAGACGGTCGTGGACAACGTCGCCACCGTGCCGAAGCTGCTCGGCTGGGACAAACGCAAGACCCGCGCCACCGCGATGGAGTTGCTGGAGCGCGTCGGCCTCGACCTCAAGCTGGCCGAGCGGTATCCGAGCCAGCTGTCCGGTGGCCAGCAGCAACGAGTCGGCGTTGCCCGCGCACTCGCGGCCGACCCGGCGATCATGCTGATGGACGAGCCGTTCAGCGCCGTCGACCCGATCGTGCGCAACCAGCTGCAAGAGGAACTGCTCAGGCTGCAACGCGACATCGGCAAGACCATCGTGTTCGTCACCCACGACATCGACGAGGCGATCAAGCTCGGCGACAATGTCGCCGTACTGCGCACCGGCGGCAAGCTCGCCCAGTTCGCTCCGCCGGCCGAGTTGCTGGCCAACCCGGTCGACGACTTCGTCCGGGGATTCGTCGGGCAGGACCGTGGTTACCGCGCCCTGACCTTCGTGCACCCTGACGACCTGCCGCTGAAACCGGTGCCGTCCGACCTGATCCTGGACGACGACGGCGTGCCGGTCGGCTGGCGGATCGAGACCGCGGACGAGATGCAGCCGCTCGGTGCCGTGTTCACCCGCGGTGACTCGCTGCGCGCGGCCCTCGACGCCGTCCTCACCTCGCCGTCGGGCTACGGCGTCTGCGTGGACGACGCCGGCCGCGCGATCGGTGTCGTCGACCAGGCGATCGTCGCAGAGGCCCTACGCCCATGACCTGGATCGGCGACAACCTCGGGCTGATCTGGGAACAGTTGCGCGAGCACATCTACCTGTCGATCGTCCCGGTGATCCTCGGGCTGCTGATCTCGGTGCCGCTGGGCTACATCGCGGTCCGGTTCAACTGGCTGGCGAACCCGCTCATCGCCTTCGGCGGCGTGTTGTACTCACTGCCGTCGATCGCGCTGTTCATCGTGATCCCGGCGATCCTCGGCACCAAGGTGCTGTCCACGGTCAACATCATCATCGCGCTGACCATCTACACGGTCTCACTGCTGATCCGGAACGTGATCGACGGACTCCGCTCCGTTCCGGTCGAGGTCAGACAGTCGGCGGTCGCGGTCGGGTACAGCCCGCTGCACCGGCTGATGGCGATCGACCTGCCGATCGCCGTACCGGTGATCTTCGCCGGTCTGCGCGTCGTCACCGTCGCGAACATCTCGATGGTCAGCATCGGTGCGGTGATCGGCATCGGTGGCCTGGGTGAGCTGTTCACCCTGGGGTTCCAGAAGGACTTCCTGACCCCGGTCGTCGTCGGCGTGGTCCTCTCGCTGCTGCTGGCCCTGGTGGCCGATGTGGTTCTGGTCACCTCGCAACGGCTGCTGACGCCGTGGGCACACATCACCGCCACTCCGGTGGAGGTGGGCTGACATGTGGGACTACTTGACCGACGCCTACAACTGGTCCGGGAACGAAGGAATCTGGGCGCGGATTCTGGAGCACCTCTGGTACACCTTTGCTGCGCTCGGGATCTCCGCGGTGATCGCGTTGCCGATCGGGCTGCGGATCGGGCACACCCGCCGGGGCGCGTTCCTCGCGATCAACCTCGGCAACGCCGCCCGCGCGCTGCCGAGCCTCGGCCTGCTGATGCTCGCGGTCCTGATCACCGACCAGATCGGCTTCGTGCCGGTGCTGATCGCCCTGGTGGCGCTCGGCGTACCGCCGATCCTGGCCTCGACGTACGCCGGTCTGTCCGGTGTCGATCCGGCCACGATCGACGCCGCCCGGGGGATGGGTATGACCGGTCGCGAGATCCTGACCAAGGTGGAGATCCCGATCGCGATGCCGCTGATCATCTCCGGTCTGCGCGGCGCCGCCCTGCAGATCGTGTCCACGGCCACGATCGCCGCGCTGGTGGCGCTCGGCGGTCTCGGCCGCTACGTGGTCGACGGGCTGAAGCTCCGCGACTTCCCGCAGATGTTCACCGGTGCGCTGCTGGTGGCCCTGCTCGCCATCGCCATCGACGCGCTCTTCGCACTGATCGGCCGGGTCGCCGTGTCCGACGGCCTCAAGGCCGACTGACTGTCCGACGTATCTGATGAACTGGACGAATCTGATGAACCGCCCCATCGAAACATCCACCGGCACCTGCCGGTGGCTGACGAGACACTGGAGGCTCTCGTGTTGAGATCCACACTCATCCGTACTGCGATCGCCGGGGTGGCGGTGCTTGGCCTGGCCGGTTGTGGGGGTGGGGGCGACCAGCTCGGCGACAACGACGCGGGGTCCTCGCCCGCGCCGTCCAAGGTGAGCAGCATCACCGTCGGCTCCGCCGACTTCTCCGAGAGCCAGCTGCTGGCCGAGATCTACGGCCAGGCGCTGGCCGCCAAGGGCATCGAGGTCAAGAAGAAGCCGAACATCGGCAACCGCGAGACCTACATGGCCGCGATCAAGGACGGTTCCGTCGACCTGGTGCCGGAGTACACCGGCGCCGCGCTGGCGTACTTCGACAAGAACTCCACCGAGACCACCGAGGACGGGGCGTACGACGCGCTCAAGAAGGCGGTCACCCCGGGTCTGGAGGTGCTGGACAAGTCCCCGGCCACCGACGAGGACACCATCGTGGTCACCAAGGCGACCGCGGACAAGTACTCCCTGAAGTCGCTGGCCGACCTGAAGCCGGTCGGCAAGGAGATGGTCGCGGGCGGTAGCTCGGAGTTCAAGGTCCGTGACGCGGGTCTGAAGGGCCTGAAGGAGAAGTACGGCGTCGAGTTCAAGCAGTACCTGCCGCTGGACGCCGGTGGCCCGCTGAGCCAGAAGGCGCTGCTGGACAACAAGATCCAGCTGACCAACCTGTTCACCACGCAGTCGGTGATCAAGGAGAAGGGACTGGTCCAGCTCGAGGACCCGGAGAACATCCTGCCGCCGAACAACGTCGTTCCGCTGATCCGGACCGACCACAAGTCCGACGACGTCGCGGCCACGCTGAACGCGGTCTCGGCCAAGCTCACCACCGACTCCCTGACCGAACTGGTCAAGCGGATCGACGTCGGCAAGGAGAGCGCGGACGCGGTCGCGAAGGACTGGCTGGCGCAGAACCCGTTGTCCTGACCTTGAGCTTCGAACAGATGTGGGCGGCGCTGGCTGCCATCGGCAAGGACCCGTCCACGGGCGGGTACCACCGAGGCGGCTGGACCCCCACCGAACGCACGGCGACGCACTGGTTCCGGGACCAGTGCGCCGCCCGCAACCTCACCCTCGAATCCGACGGCGTAGGCAACCTCATCGCCTGGTGGGGTCCTTCCGGCCAGCCAGGCATCGTGACCGGGAGCCACTTGGATTCGGTGATTGATGGTGGGGCCTTTGATGGGCCCTTGGGGGTGGTGTCGGCGCTGGCGGCTGTGGATCTGTTGAGGAAGGACGGGTTCACGCCGTCGGTGCCGATCGGGGTGGGGGCGTTCGTCGAGGAGGAGGGGTCGCGGTTCGGGATGCCTTGTCTGGGGTCTCGGGTAGCGGCTGGAGTGTTGCCTGCCGAGAAGGCACTGGGGTTGAAGGACCGCAGCGGCGTGACTCTCGCGCAGGCATTGGAAGCGGCGGGGACGGATCCGGCTGGGGTCGGACCATCGGCGTTCCTCGACCGGATGGGCACGTTCATCGAGCTGCACGTCGAGCAGGGCCGCGGACTGACAGCGCCGGTCGGTGTAGCGAGCTCGATCTGGCCGCACGGCCGCTACCGGTTCACGTTCAGCGGCGAGGCCAACCATGCCGGTACGACGCTGATGGAGGACCGGCACGACCCGATGCTCACCTACGCCATGACCGCGCTCGCCGCGAACAAGCAGGCCCGCCTCGCCGGTGCCCGCGCCACCTTCGGCCGGGTCTCCGTCGAGCCCAACGGCACGAACGCCGTACCGTCCCAGGTGACCGCCTGGCTCGACGCCCGAGCAGCAGACGACGCAACCCTGAACTCGTTGCTCGCGGCAATCACCAAGCAGGCCACCGAACGCGCCGAGCGAGACGGTACGACGCTCACCGTGACACCCGAGTCCGTCTCATCCATCGTGGACTTCCCAGCCGGCCTCCGCGACCGCCTGGTCGACGTACTGAACGGAGCACCCGTGCTGCCAACCGGCGCCGGCCACGACGCCGGCGTGTTCTCGGCCGCCGGGATCCCGACCGCGATGCTGTTCGTGCGGAACCCGACCGGCATCTCGCACTCCCCGGCCGAGTACGCGGAAGAGGACGACTGTCTGGCCGGCGTCGAGGCCCTGGCTGCCGTACTGAGGGACCTCGCGAAGTGACGTCGTACTGGTGCGCGCACGCGTTGCTCCCGGGCGGCATCGCCGACAAGGTGCTGGTGACCATCGCCGACGGACGCTTCACGTCGGTCGAGGCCGGCGCGGACCCAGGCGACGCGACCAGGCTCGACGGCCTCGTCCTACCAGGCCTCGCGAACTGCCACAGTCACGCCTTCCACCGTGCGCTGCGCGGCCGCACGCAGACCGAGCGCGGGACGTTCTGGACGTGGCGCGAGCAGATGTACGCCGTCGCGTCGATGCTGACCCCGGAGTCGTACTACGCCCTCGCCCGCGCCGTGTACGGCGAGATGCTGCTCGCCGGCATCACCGCCGTCGGCGAGTTCCACTACCTGCACCACGCCCCTGGCGGCCGCCGGTACGACGATCCGAACGCGATGGGTACGGCGCTGATCGCGGCGGCCCGCGACGTCGGCATGCGCATCACCCTGCTGGACACGTGCTACATCGCCGGTGGGATCGACCAGCCGCTGAACTCGGTCCAGGAGCGCTTCAGCGACGGCGACGCCGCGAGCTGGGCTGCCCGCGTCTCGTTGCTCGCCGGATCCGACGACGTTGTGATCGGCGCGGCCGCTCACTCCGTCCGCGGCGTGCCGCAGGAGCAACTCGGCGCGGTCGCCTCGGCGTTCCCCGACGTACCACTCCATATTCATCTGTCCGAGCAGGTGGGGGAGAACGCCGCCTGCCTGGACGCGTACGGCCGGACGCCGGCGCAGGTGCTCGACGAAGCCGGGTTCCTCAGTGGCCGGACGAGTGCTGTCCACGCGACGCACCTGACTGATGTCGACGTCGGCCTGCTCGGCAGCTCGGCGACGTACTCCTGCTTCTGCCCGACCACCGAGCGGGACCTGGCCGACGGCATCGGCCCGTCGGTGGCGCTGCGCGATGCCGGGTCAGCGTTGACGCTCGGGTCGGACAGCCACGCGGTGATCGATCTGTTCGACGAGATGCGCGCGGTAGAGCTCGACGAACGGCTCGCCTCCCGGGAGCGCGGCCATTGGTCCGCGTCGGAGCTGCTGAAGGCCGCGACGGCCGATGGTCACCGGTCGCTCGGGTTCGCCGACGCCGGTGTGATCGAGGTGGGTGCGCGCGCCGACCTGGTCGCCGTACGGCTGGACAGCGCCCGTACGGCGGGCACCGGAGGCACCGTGGAGACGGCGGTCTTCGCGGCGTCGGCCGCGGACGTGACCGACGTGATCACCGGCGGCCGGCGTGTAGTTGTTGGAGGCAAGCACATGACGATCGACGTGGCGGCCGAACTGACCACCTCGATCGCGGCGGTGACGGAATGACCTCGCTGCTGCTGACGGGCATCGGTTCGTTGGTGACCAACGATCCTGCTCGGGGTGGCTTGCTCGGCGAGGTGCGAGATGCCGCGCTGGTGATCGAAGGCAGCACGATCGCGTGGGTCGGGTCGCGGCGGGAGGCGCCGGCCGCGGACGGCGCGATCGACGTCGGCGGGCGCGCGGTGATCCCGGGGTTCGTCGACTCGCACGCGCATCTGGTGTTCGCCGGTGACCGGGCCGAGGAGTTCGCGGCCCGTATGACAGGTACGCCGTACTCCGCCGGCGGGATCCGGACGACGGTCGCGGCGACCCGGCAGGCGACCGATGAGCAGCTGACGGCGAACGTCGCCCGGCTGGTCGCCGAGATGCGGCGGCAGGGGACCACGACGGTCGAGATCAAGTCCGGGTACGGGCTGACCGTTGCGGACGAGGCGCGGGCGCTGGAGATCGCGGGACAGTTCACGGACGAGACGACGTACCTGGGCGCGCACGTCGTACCGGCCGAGTACGCCGACGACCCGGCGGGCTATGTCTCGCTGGTGACCGGCCCGATGCTCGAGGCGGCCGCCGGACCTGCCAGATGGATCGATGTGTTCGTGGAGCGCGGCGCGTTCGACGAGGACCAGGGCCGGGCGATCCTCGAGGCCGGCCTGGCGCGCGGTCTGGGAGCCCGAGTGCATGCGAATCAGCTCGGCGAGGGCCCCGGTGTCCAGCTGGCCTGCTCGGTCGGCGCTGCCGCGGCTGACCACTGCACCTACCTCACCGACGCGGACGTCGACGCCCTCGCGTCCAGTGGTGTCGTCGCCGGGCTCCTCCCGGCGATCGAGTTCTCCACGCGGTCGCCGTACCCGAATGCCCGCCGCCTCATCGACGCCGGAGTCACCGTCGCCCTCGCGACCGACTGCAACCCAGGCTCGGGCTACTCCTCTTCGATGCCCTTCTGCATCGCCCTCGCGGTCCGCGAGATGCACATGACTCCCGAAGAAGCCCTCTGGTCCGCCACCGCCGGCGGCGCCGCGTCCCTCCGCCGCACCGACATAGGCCACCTCACCCCAGGCGCCCAAGCCGACCTCACCGTCCTCGACGCCCCCACCCACCTACACCTCTCCTACCGCCCCGCCGTCCCCCTCGTATCACGCACCTTCGCGGCCGGCCGGCCGGTCTGAGCCGGACCGCCCCCACTCACCAACTGCTCCGGCGACAGAGGCGGCACGCTCGGATCCGCGTTCAAGCTGCGCGGAGTCCGCGCTTGGTGAGTGGCGGGTGCCCGCTCGCCCGCTCGACGGCGCCCACCACCCACTCGCCGTCGTACATCACGTCCTCCCAGCTGAAGCGAAGGATCCGCCAACCTCGGACGGCCAGGTTCACGTGCCTGCGGCAATCCCTGACCAGCGCCCGGCGAGTGCCGTGATGTTCGAACCCGTCGGCCTCCAGGCCGATCCGCAGACCGGGATGCGCGAGGTCGAACCGCGCCGAGAACTCATCGTCCTGAACCACCAGTTGGGGGACGAAGCCGTCAAACCCAGCTTGGATCAGCAAGGCGCGTAGCGCTGACTCCAGCACAGACTCCGCACGCCCGTCGGCGAGAGCGACGACCTGCTGGACCCGGCACCGATGTGGTCCGCGGAGCTTCGCCGCCGCATCCAGGATCTCGTCCTGGTCGACGCCGCCGGCACGTAGGGCAGAGTCTGCTACCGCGAGTGCCTCGGCCAGCGGCAAGGTGCGGATGCAGTCGAGAACGGTCCGGACGGGAGTCGTCGCATCGTTCAAGGCAGGTACGTCTGCCCAATGCAAGACGCACGGGAGTCCTGTCCGACGTCGGACCCGGCCCGGAGGAAGGGTGACATGCGGCAGTGGTGGCAAGTTGATCACCCCGAAGCCCCAGTGCTCCGCCGCACTCAGATGAGACACGACGCCTCCGTGGCTGCGTGCGGCCGTCAAGGCGGGTGGCGCCTCCGGCAGAGCGTAGACACCTTTCGCGACGCGGCGGATCTGTCCCGCAGCCAACGCATCCCGGATGGCCCGTGCGGACATGAGGGCGCGTAGATCGGCGAAGGTCGAACTCCCACCGCGTCTGCCGAGCACCTCGGCCACGTCTGCCACGACTCCATGATGGTGGGCTGCGGCGCGCGGAGGCCTGGGTTGTCCACAGGCGGACCGCCCACACTCACCAAGGCGCCCTACATTGCCTGATCCCGCCAGCGCCGAGCGTACGACTGGACGCGTCGGCCGACTTACTGAGTGGTGGCGGTCCGCAAATCAGATGCGCGCCAAAGCGGTAGCCGTCACCCTGGGGGGATGGACAGGGAGCTGCGGTTGCGGTTGCGGTCGGCGTTCCGGTGGCGGACGGATCGGGGCGTGTGAAGTAGTTACGCCGACGTCACTGGGTGGTGGCGGGATGCCGGGTTGTTGCGGGAGCTTGGACCTGCGTTGGGGAGCCTGTACGACGTGACGCCAACGGTCGTGGTGGGGCCGGTTTCGCGTGGTGCGTTGGTTGGCGCGTTGACGGCGGCGGCTCTTGGGGTCGGGTTCGTGGAGATGCGGAAGAACGCCGCGCCGGCGACCGACAGCGATCGATGGGTGCAGCGGACGACGGCACCGGACTACCGCGACCGCCACGTCGTGTTCGGCTTCCGGCGGGACTTGGTCCGGGCTGGTGACCTAGTGCTTCTGGTTGACGACTGGGCGGATACGGGGGCAACCGCGGTCACTGCCCGCCAGTTGGTGGAGGACAGCGGCGCGCAGTGGATCGGTGCGGCCTGCATCGTCGATGGCCTCACCGATGCCAGATTGCGCCACGACCTCCCACTGCGGGCGCTGCTCAACGTCCGGGCGCTGTGATCAGAGGTCTTTGGCCATGAGCGCCATGGTGGCACCGGTCGGCAGGCGCTGCTTGCCCACCTCGGTGTACCCACGCGAGGCGTGGAAGCCGAGGCCGGCCGGGTCGGGTGGGTCGGAGCGGACGCGGGCGACAACCCGGTCGAACGGCTTCGCTGCCCGCTCGATCGCGCGGTAGACCGCCGTACCGATCCCGCGGCGGCGGCGCTCCTCGGCGACCACGATCCGCTCGACCAGCAGGAACCGGTCCGCGTACGTCGCGGCGAACCACTCGAACTCGAGACCGTCGTACGCGGACCCCGGCGTGAAGGTGAGGACGAAGCCGACCGGGCGGCTGTCCTCCTCGACCACGACAGCATGAGCGGCGATCAGGCGGAGCCAGTCCAGCCGGGCAGGTCCGAGCGGCTCGACCAACCCTTCCGCGGTGGCATTCAAAGCAAGCACCGCGGCGTCGTCAGCGGTTGTCATCGGGCGGAGCTTCACGGTGAACACCCTCCCACGGAAAGCCTTGTCCACGGCAGGGGTCAGTTCGGGTGCACCCTGGCCCGTCCCTGGCCGTGACCCGGAAAATCGGGGCTCATCTTGGGAATGACCCACGGGTTGTGCAATGTTGAGCCAGGTGTACTCAAGTTTGTTCAGTCACGGATTTGAATCCGAGGCGGTCGAACGGCAACATTGAGTCTGCATCACTCAAGTTTCCGGGGGTTGCGGGGGTCGTCCCCCGGACTCACTCAGTGTGGAGGTAAGCACATGGCCCGCGCGGTCGGTATCGATCTCGGTACGACGAACTCCGTCATCGCCGTACTGGAAGGTGGCGAGCCCACCGTCATCCCCAACGCCGAGGGAGCGCGCACGACGCCCTCGGTGGTGGCTTTCGCCAAGAACGGCGAGGTCCTGGTCGGCGAGGTGGCGAAGCGCCAGGCCACCACGAACGTCGACCGCACCATCCGCTCCGTCAAGCGCCACATGGGCGAGGACTGGAGCGTGAACATCGACGGCAAGAAGTTCACCCCGCAGCAGATCAGCGCGTTCGTGCTGCAGAAGCTGAAGCGGGACGCCGAGGCGTACCTCGGGGAGCAGGTCACCGACGCGGTCATCACCGTGCCGGCGTACTTCTCCGACGCGCAGCGCCAGGCGACCAAGGAGGCCGGCGAGATCGCCGGTCTGAAGGTGCACCGGATCGTCAACGAGCCGACCGCGGCCGCGCTGGCCTACGGCCTCGACAAGGGCACCGAGCAGACCATCCTGGTCTTCGACCTCGGTGGTGGCACGTTCGACGTGTCGCTGCTGGAGATCGGCGACGGCGTCTTCGAGGTGAAGGCGACCAGCGGTGACAACCACCTCGGTGGTGACGACTGGGACGCCCGGATCGTCCAGTGGCTGGTGACCCAGTTCAAGAACAAGAACGGCACCGACCTGTCCGGCGACAAGATGGCCATGCAGCGCCTCACCGAGGCCGCCGAGAAGGCCAAGATCGAGCTGTCCGCCGCGGCCGAGACCACCATCCACCTGCCGTACCTGAGCCTGACCGAGTCGGGCCCGCTGCACCTGGAGGAGAAGCTCTCCCGGGCCGAGTTCCAGAAGATGAGCAACGACCTGCTGGAGCGCGCCCGTGCCCCGTTCAAGGCCGTCATCAAGGACGCCGGCATCGACGTGTCGAAGATCGACCACGTCATCCTGGTCGGCGGTTCGACCCGGATGCCCGCGGTGGCCGACCTGGTCAAGGAGCTGACCGGTGGCAAGGACCCGAACAAGGGCGTGAACCCGGACGAGGTCGTGGCCGTCGGCGCCTCCCTGCAGGCCGGTGTGCTGAAGGGTGAGGTCAAGGACGTCCTGCTGCTCGACGTGACCCCGCTGAGCCTGGGTATCGAGACCAAGGGCGGCGTGTTCACCAAGATCATCGAGCGCAACACCACGATCCCGACCAAGGGCTCGGAGATCTTCACCACGGCCGAGGACAACCAGCCGTCGGTGATGATCCAGGTCTACCAGGGCGAGCGGGAGATGGCGCGCGACAACAAGTCGCTCGGCAACTTCGAGCTGACCGGCCTGCCGCCGGCGCCGCGCAACGTGCCGCAGATCGAGGTCACCTTCGACATCGACGCGAACGGCATCGTGCACGTCAACGCCAAGGACCTGGCCACCGGCAAGGAGCAGCGGATGACCGTCACCGGCGGTTCCGCGCTGCCGAAGGACGACATCGACAAGATGGTCCGCGACGCCGAGCAGTACGCCGAGGAGGACCGCCAGCGCCGCGAGGCGGTGGAGAGCCGCAACCAGGCCGAGGGTCTGGTCTACCAGACCGAGAAGTTCCTGTCCGAGAACGAGGACAAGGTCCCCGACGACGTCAAGACCGAGGTCAAGGACGGCGTCGCCGAGCTGAAGAAGGCCCTCGAGGGTGAGGACGCCGACGCGATCAAGGCCGCGTCGGAGAAGCTCGCCCAGTCCAGCCAGAAGATGGGTGCCGCGATGTACGCGAACGCCCAGGCTGCCGGCGGCAGCTCTGAGGAGAGCGCGACGGCGGACGACTCGGCGAACAACAGCAGCAACGACGACGACGTCGTCGACGCCGAGATCGTGGACGAGGACCGGCCGCAGGACAAGACGGAGGACAAGTGACGGATCGACCGACTGGCAGCGAGTTCGGCGACGGCGAGCCCGTCGTCCGGGACAAGCGCCGGATCGACCCGGACACCGGCGCGCTGCGGGAGCCTTCCGAGGCTCCCGCACCGGGCCCCCAGCCGGGCATGCCGGGCACCCCGGGCGCACAGCCGCCGCGGGATCCCTCGGACTTGATCGGCCCGTCTGCCCAGGAGGCTCTGTTGACCGAGGCGCTCGCCGAGCGTACGGCGGACCTGCAGCGACTGCAGGCCGAGTACGTCAACTACAAACGCCGGGTGGACCGGGACCGGGAGGCGAGCCGCGAGCTCGTCATCGGCACGGTGCTGACCGAGCTGCTCGGGATCCTGGACGACGTCGGCCGGGCCCGCGAGGCCGGCGAACTCGAGGGCGCGTTCAAGGCGGTCTCGGAGTCGCTGGAGCGGGTCACCGAGAAGCTCGGCCTGGTGCGGTTCGGCGAGAAGGGTGACACCTTCGACCCGCGCATCCACGAGGCCCTGCTGCACAACTACTCCGACGAGGTGGACGGCCCGACCGCGACGATGGTCATGCAGCCGGGCTACCGCCTCGGGGAGCGGGTCCTGCGGGCGGCCCGGGTGGCCGTCTCGGAACCGACCGAGCAACTACCTGGTGACGCCGCGCAGGACGGCGTACCGGTGGAGAGTTCAGATGACGACCAGGCCGCGGACAAGTCCGCGGAGTAGGCGACACGGCTGGAGGGGAGGCGTCGGATGAGCACGAAGGACTGGCTCGAGAAGGACTTCTACAAGGTTCTCGGCGTCTCCAAGACCGCCGAGGCCGATGAGATCAAGAAGGCCTACCGCAAGCTGGCGCGCAAGTACCACCCCGACTCCAACGCCGGGGACGCCAGCGCCGAGGCCAAGTTCAAGGAGGTCTCCGAGGCGTACGACGTCGTCGGCGACCCGAAGAAGCGCAAGGAGTACGACGAGGCACGCCGGCTGTTCGGCAGCGGCGGCTTCCGGATGCCGAGTGGCAGCGGACAGGGCGGCGGGTTCAACTTCGACGTCGGCGACCTGTTCAACCGCGGCGGCAGCGGAGGCAGCGGTGGTGGCCTCGGCGACATCCTGGGCGGCATGTTCGGCGGTGGCGGCCGGACCACGACCACCTCGTCGACGGCGCGGCCGCGGCGCGGTGCCGACATCGAGACCGAGGCGTCGATCGAGTTCGCCGAGGCCGTGAACGGTGTCACCGTGGCGTTGCGGATGACCAGTGACGAGCCGTGCAAGACCTGCCGCGGTACCGGCGCGAAGTACGGCACGGTGCCGAAGGTCTGCCTGAAGTGCGAAGGCACGGGCATGCAGACCTCGGTCCAGGGCGGCGTGTTCGCCATGACCGAGCCGTGCACCGAGTGCAAGGGCCGCGGCCTGGTCGTCGACCAGCCGTGCGAGACCTGCCACGGTTCCGGCCGCGGCCAGTCGAGCAAGACCATGCAGGTCCGCATCCCGGCGGGCGTGCAGGACGGTCAGCGGATCCGGCTGAAGGGCAAGGGCGCGGCCGGCGAGCGAGGTGGCCCCGCGGGCGACCTCTACGTCACCGTGCACGTGCACACCCACCGGATCTTCGGCCGCCAGGGCGAGCACCTGACGCTGAACGTCCCGGTGAGCTTCACCGAGGCGGCACTGGGTGCCGAGATCAAGGTGCCGACCCTGGACGGTATGCCCGTCACGGTCCGGATCCCTGCTGGTACGGCGAACGGCAGCAAGCTGCGCGTCCGTGGCAAGGGCTCCGTCCGGCGGGACGGCACGAAGGGCGACCTGCTGCTCACCATCGAGGTGCAGGTGCCGCACGAACTGACCGAGGAGCAGCGCGCCAAGCTGCAGGAGTTCAACTCGGCCTCGGAACACCCTGACCTGCGGGCCGGGCTGTTCGGGAGTTCCTGATGGGCCTCCCGTTCAGCCAGGTGCCGACCTGGGACGACCGCACCCCGATCTATGTGATCTCGGTGGCGGCCCAACTGGCCGGCATGCACCCGCAGACCCTGCGCCAGTACGACCGGCTCGGCTTGGTCACGCCGAGCCGGGCGTCCGGCCGCGGGCGGCGGTACTCGGCGTACGACGTGGCGAAGCTGCGCTACGTGCAGCACCTGTCCCAGGAAGAGGGCGTCAACCTGGCGGGAATTCGGCACATTCTCGCGCTACAGTCCGAAGTGGAGGACCTGCGCAAGCGGGTCAACCAGCTACTGGCAGAAGTCCAGCGGGGTGTGGGTGTGTCCCGGCAGAGCAGCAGCAGCCGGGTCTTCTCGGCCGGCCCGGCCGGCGACGTGATCGCCATGGGTCGGCAGCAGACCACCACCCGATGGATCCGGACCCAGCCGCTCGAGCTGGGACCGCGCTGACCGGCGCCGCCACCCGGCCACGGTCAGCCGCTGACCCCCTCCGACCACCGGAGATGTTCCGACTCCCCCCTCGGAGCCTCCGGTCCGTGGAGGCCGTCGTCCCCCCGACGCCTCCACCGCCGAAGGTGTGCTCCCCCAGCACCCTTCGGCCCCCGCAGGGTGGTCCGTTCCAGGACCGCCCTGCGGCTCGATCGCAGCAGCAGCCCCCGGCTGGTCCGGGGGCTGCTCGCGTTCATCTGCCGGTCACCCGCGACCCTCGTTTCCCTTGGCCCGGCGGCATACCCTGGCGGGGTGACGCTGAGCCTGCAGACGGACCGGCTGCTGATCCGGGACTGGGAAGAAGACGACGCCGACGCCGCGCTCGAGATCTACGGCTCGCCCGACGTGGCGCCCTGGCTGTCGCCGGCCATCGACAAGGTGACCGACGTGGCCACCATGCGCATGATCCTGCAGGCCTGGATCGAGGCCCAGCCGAACTTCGTCCCACCGGCCGGCCGGTGGGCGATCACCCGCCGCGACGACGGCGAGGTCGTCGGTGGCCTGCTGATCCGGCTGCTGCCGCCGTACGAGGAGGATCTCGAGATCGGCTGGCAGTTGCGGCCGAGCGCCTGGGGCAACGGGTACGCGACCGAGGCCAGTCGCGCGTTGATGCGGTGGGCGTTCAAGGACGGCTCGACCGACGAACTGTTCGCCGTCGCCCGCCCGAACAACAAGCGCGCCATCGCGACCGCCGCCCGGCTCGGGATGGTGTGGGTCGGCGAGACCGACAAGTACTACGACCTGACGCTCCAGGTGTACCGCATCCGCGCGGCCGAGTTCGGCAAGTGAACCAGTAGCCGGGCAGCGATGCATGGGGGTGGCCGCGAGCCACCCCCATTCGCACTACTTCAGGCCGTAGGCCTTGGTGATCTCCTGCACCAGCTTGTTGCCCTTGGCATCAACAGCCGTGATGCGGAACGACGGTGACTGCTTGGCTGTGACGGTCGTCGTGTACTGGGCCGAACCGGTCTGCTTCAACGGCAGTCGGGTCCACAGCTGACCGTCAGCATGCCGTCCGCGTGCGACCCGAACACCTCGTCGACCCGGGCGAACTGG
Organism: Kribbella sp. NPDC050241; assembly: GCF_044459685.1. NCBI lineage: Bacteria > Bacillati > Actinomycetota > Actinomycetes > Propionibacteriales > Kribbellaceae > Kribbella > Kribbella sp. NPDC050241. The sequence continues at coordinate 1,034,816 of NZ_JBITJE010000003.1, read as the reverse complement.
TCGGGCTGCGCCGTGACTGTCGGGTTGGCGGGCACCTGGTTCCGCCAGGGGATCGCCAGGTCGTAGACGTACGGCGTCGCAGCCTGTCCGGCGATCCGGACCGTGCCCTGGTGATCGAGCAGGCGACGGACCGTCTCCCGAGAGGTGCGCATCGCGGGGATGGTGGCCGCCTCGCCTTCGCCGGTCGCCCAGAAGCCGTTGACCCCGTTATCGCCTGCCACATCGGGGTTGTAGAGCAGTGCGGCTGCTGCGCCCGCGTCCTGGGCGGCCTTGACCAGCTTGCCGTTCCAGTCCTCGTCCTTGAACTTGATCACGGCAAGCTTCCCGTGCACGTCCTGCGGGTCCTCGCTGACCTGGAGGTCCTTCGCCCCGGTGAACCGCGGACCGAAGTAGTAGTCGAGTACGGCGTACTGGTCCTTGCCGGCCGTGATCCGGTACGGCGGAACCTCCAGCCGCGACGCGGCGGCGAACTCACTCGTCCCGGTGGCCGGCTTGCCGACCGGAGTGGCGGTGAAGACCCGCGGTGCGCCGGTGGTGCTGATGGAGTTGCCGCCGGTGGGAATCCCCGCGGTGTTGAACCGGGTGTAGACCGTACCGCGCTCGCGAGCCGTCAGACCGGACTGGCCCTTGACCTTCAGGTCCACTGGCTTGCCGCGCCGCGCATCGAGGCCGAAGGTTCTGCCCCGACCCTGAGATTTCCCGGGGATTTCCCAGAGTTGAGTGGAATGGACTCAAGTTTGGATAGGTTGTACCCAGTGTTTGCTGTTGCTTGAGCTTGAAAGGCTGGAACCCATATGGACGTTCAGCGGTTGACGACGCTGGCCCGGGAAACCCTGTCGGTCGCGATCCGCCAGACCTCCTCGGCGGGCAATCCGACCGTCGAACCGATTCATCTGCTGTCCGCGCTGCTGGCGCAGCCCGAGGGGACGACCGTCGGCCTGCTCGAGGCCGCCGGCGGTGACCTCGACGCGGTACGCCGCCGGACCGCCGAGCAGCTGAGCCGCCTGCCGAAGGCGAGCGGTGGCAGCGTGCAGGCGCCGAGCCTGTCGCCGAAGACCGGCGACGTGTTGAGCCAGGCGGAGCAGCGGGCTCTCGGGCTCGGGGACGAGTACGTCTCCACCGAGCACCTGCTGATCGCGCTGGCCACCGTCGAGGGCAACGCCAAGACCGCGCTCGGGGTCACCGCGGACGCGCTGCTGCAGGCGTTCGACCAGATGCGTGGCAACCGCCGGATCACCTCCCCGGAGGCCGAAGGCACCACCAAGACGCTGGAGAAGTACGGCGTCGACCTGACCGAGCGGGCCAAGGACGGCAAGCTCGACCCGGTGATCGGACGAGACTCCGAGATCCGCCGGGTCGTCCAGGTGCTGTCCCGGCGTACCAAGAACAACCCGGTCCTGATCGGTGAGCCCGGCGTCGGCAAGACCGCCGTCGTCGAGGGCCTGGCCCAGCGGATCGTGGCCGGTGACGTGCCCGAGTCGCTGCGCGGCCGGCGGCTGATCAGCCTCGACCTGGGCGCGATGGTCGCGGGCGCGAAGTACCGCGGTGAGTTCGAGGAGCGGCTGAAGGCCGTACTGACCGAGATCAAGGACTCCGACGGCCAGATCATCACCTTCATCGACGAGTTGCACACCGTCGTCGGCGCCGGTGCGACCGGCGACAGCTCGATGGATGCCGGCAACATGCTGAAGCCGATGCTGGCCCGTGGCGAGCTCCGGATGATCGGCGCCACCACCCTGGACGAGTACCGGACCCGGATCGAGAAGGACCCGGCGCTGGAGCGACGCTTCCAGCAGGTGTTCGTCGGTGAGCCGTCGGTCGAGGACTCGATCGCGATTCTGCGCGGTCTGAAGGAGCGCTACGAGGCGCACCACAAGGTCGCCATCTCCGACTCCGCCCTGGTGGCCGCGGCCACCCTGTCGCACCGCTACATCAGCGGTCGCCAGCTGCCGGACAAGGCCATCGACCTGGTCGACGAGGCCGCGTCCCGGCTGCGGATGGAGATCGACTCGTCCCCGGTCGAGATCGACTCGCTCCGGCGTACTGTCGACCGGCTGAAGATGGAGGAGCTCGCGCTGTCGCGTGAGGAGGACCCGTCCAGCCAGGAGCGACTCGGGCGGCTGCGCGCCGACCTCGCCGACCGCGAGGAGGAACTGCGTGCACTCGAGGCCCGCTGGGAGAAGGAGAAGTCCGGCCTGAACCGCATCGGTGAGGTCAAGGAGCGCATCGACGAGCTCCGCGGCCAGGCCGAGCGGGCGCAGCGCGACGGCGACTTCGAGACCGCCTCCCGGATCCTGTACGGCGAGATCCCCGAGCTGACCAAGGAACTGGAGAGTGCGTCGGAGGAGCCCGAGGTCGCCGAGGGACCGGACGCGATGGTCAACGAGGAGGTGGGCCCGACCGAGATCGCCGAGGTGATCGCGATGTGGACCGGCATCCCGACCGGCCGGCTGCTCGAGGGCGAGACCGGCAAGCTGCTCCGGATGGAGGACGAGCTGGGTCGCCGGCTGATCGGCCAGCGCGAGGCGGTCAAGGCCGTGAGTGACGCCGTACGGCGTGCTCGCGCGGGCATCTCCGACCCGGACCGGCCGACCGGTTCGTTCCTGTTCCTGGGTCCGACCGGTGTCGGTAAGACCGAGCTGGCCAAGGCGCTCGCGGACTTCCTGTTCGACGACGAGCGCGCGATGGTCCGCATCGACATGTCGGAGTACGGCGAGAAGCACAGCGTCGCGCGGCTGGTCGGTGCCCCGCCCGGCTACGTCGGGTACGAGGAGGGTGGCCAGCTCACAGAGGCTGTCCGCCGCCGTCCGTACTCGGTGATCCTGCTCGACGAGGTGGAGAAGGCGCACCCCGAGGTCTTCGACATCCTGCTGCAGGTGCTGGACGACGGTCGGCTGACCGACGGCCAGGGTCGCACGGTCGACTTCCGCAACGTGATCCTGATCCTGACCAGCAACCTGGGGTCGGCGTACCTGGCGGACCTTGGGCTGGACGACAAGGCCAAGCGCGACCAGGTGATGGCGGTCGTGCGGCAGTCGTTCAAGCCGGAGTTCATCAACCGGCTGGACGAGATCGTGCTGTTCGACGCGCTCGGCAGCGAGGAGCTGACCCAGATCGTCGCCCTGCAGATCAAGGCGTTGCAGCGCCGTCTGGCCGATCGCCGGATCACCCTGGACGTCGACGAGGGCGCGATGGAGTGGCTGGCGATGACCGGCTACGACCCGGTGTACGGCGCTCGTCCGCTGCGCCGGCTGGTGCAGTCTGCCATCGGTGACGAGCTGGCCCGGAGTCTGCTCAACAGCAGTGTCCGGGATGGTGACACCGTCAACGTCACCCTGAACGAGGCGAAGGACGCCCTGGAAGTCAGCCCCGCCTAACCCTCTGAATGCTGGGCCGGCCTTGTGCCGGCCCAGCATTTGTTTGCTCAGGCGGGGCTGTAGGACAGTGCGATGACGCCGGTCGGAAGCGTGGTCTGACTGACCAGCTTGAGCTCGGTGCGGGGTGCGCCGTCCGGGAACAGGCGGGCGCCGGTGCCGAGGACGAGCGGATGCACCATGATGTCCAACTCGTCGACGAGCCCGTTGCGCAGCAGGCTGTGCAGGAGCGTCGGGTTGCCGTACATGATGATGTCCCTGCCGGGCTCTGCCTTGATCCGCTTCAGTGCCTCGATCGCGTCGCCTTCCAGCAGCGACGCGTTCCAGGTGAGTTCCCCGGTCAGCGTTGTGGAAGCCACCAGTTTCGGGATGCGGTTCAGCGCCTCGGCGTACGGGCCTTCGGCGTTCCCCCACGCGGCGGAGAACATCTGATAGGTACGTCGGCCGCAGAGGAAGTAGTCACAGCTCGACAGCTTCTCCATCGACCGCCGGACAGCCTCGTCACCGAAGTACGGCCCGGCCCACCCCCCGAACGGTGCCCCGCCGAAACCGCCGGGGTCCTCGGCCACACCGTCGAACGTCATCAAGGCCGACGCGATGATCCTGCGCATGATTCTCCTTCCAGGAGTTTCGTCTCACCCGTGTAGACCTTGGGGCGGCGGCAAAGGAATCGGAGAGAATGGTGCGGTGACACGGGCTGAATGGGTGAACACCACGCACGACTGGGCTGGATCGGTGGATCGGGAGCACCTGGCCCAGATCCGGGCCAATATCGAGCGGTACGCGCCTGGTGGGCTGCTCCACCTCGTGCTGGAGGTCGTTGCCTATCCCGACGACGAGGCCGAATCCGCCGGCCGGCGAGGTGTCTGCACAGTCACGCTCCACGCCGACGGCTCGATCACAATCACGGACGACGGGCGCGGCACGGACACCCGGGTCGACGAGCACGGCCGACCGATCAAGAAGCCGGTCATGGCCACGCAGGACCTTCGCTTCTTCGAGGACCCGGCCGCGCCGCTCCTCCCCGACGGGCACCCGCGCCGCGGTATGTCAGTGGTCGCCGCCCTGAGCGATCGCCTCACCCACACCAACCGCCGCCTCAACGGCTCGTGGACCCAGCGCTACGAGTACGGCGTACCGGTGACTGACCTGGACCCCGCCGACTCCGACGGCACCACGGGAACCTCGGTCCACTTCCACGCCCCAGCCTTCGCCCCACTCACGCCAGCCGATCTACACCCCCACCTGACCTTCCCCCACCTCGACATCACCCTCAGCGAGTCCTAGAGGTTCTTGCGGAGGAAGTGGTTTGTGTGTCCGGGTGGGTAGTCGCGTTTGACGCCGTACTGCTCGTACCCGGCCTTGCGGTAGAAGTCCGGCGCCTGGAAATCGAACGTGGTGACGTCGGCCCACCGGCAACCGCGCGCTCGGCCTTGCGCCTCGATCGCCTCCAGCAGGGCGGTTCCGATGCCTTGGCCTCTGGCGTTCGCGTCGACCCACATCGTGTCGATCGTGAGCCAGTGCCAGCTCCGCTCCACCCGGCCTGCACAGCCGCCGAGGAGTGATCCGTCAGGTGCGAGGGCGAACACGTGCACCGGTTCGGACTTGAGGTTCGCCGGCTCGAACCGCTCCCGGACCACCTCGGACCGTTCCTTGTTGTACTCGACCAGTCGGTCGACCAGGTCCTCCTCGAGTCCCGGATCGACACCACTCCGCAGCTCGAATTCGGCAGCATCCACAGGGCCACCATCACCTTCGGCTCCGTTGACGGGCAACAGAATTTGGGCGATCTGCGAGGATCAGGGGTGGGGGATGGTGGAAGGAAGTCTTCAGCGCATGACCGAGCAGCAGGGCGACGAGCCGGGACGGGCCGAGCACGGGCCCGGTCCGTATCGCGGTGTCTTCGGCTCACCCGGAGATGTAGCGGGTCCGCCGTCGCCTGGCGGGACGCCGTACGGTGACCGACCTGGTGCGTACGGCGATCGGCCTGGTGCGTACGGCGGTGTGTACGGCGCGGGCCCGACGGCGCAGGCGCCGGTGGCTCCGCCCAAGCAGGTCACGATCGCCGCGGTCATCTCGCTCGGCCTGGGCGTGATGAGCATCCTGCTGGCCGGTCTGGCGCTGACCTCTGCAGGTGAGCAGATCTCCGAGGTCCTCACCGGCACGAAGGATGCGCAGGGCGTCGCCGTGGCGGCGGCGGTGATCTGCGCCTTCGTCTACATCCTGCCGGCGATCTTCGTCCGGAAGCGCCGCGCGTGGGCCCGAGTCATGCTGATCGTGGTCGCCGCGATCGGCATCGTGGGTGGAGTGGTTGCGCTGCCCAGCGGCATCCTCGGGCTGGCGATTCACGCCACACTGCTGTTCCTGATGCTCCAGCAGCCGACCAAGCTCTGGTTCCACCACCGCTGACGCGTCCGCCCCACCCCGAAGGAATTCATCCGTGGAGATCTGGATCAACCCGGCCTGTTCCAAGTGCCGCACCGCCACCAAGGCCCTCGACGAGGCCGGGGTCACCTACACGGTCCGCCGCTACCTCGACGACCCGCCCACCGCGGCCGAACTGACCGAGGTCCTGTCTCGCCTCAACCTCGAGCCCTGGGACCTTGTCCGCCACAACGAACCCGACGCCAAACCCCTCCGCGACCTCCCCCGAGACGCCGCCAACCGCACCGCGTGGATCGAAGCGATGGTCACCCACCCCATCCTCATCCAACGCCCCATCCTCACCGCCGACGACGCCACCACCGCCGTCGCCCGAGACCCAGAAACCCTCTCCCGCTTCCTCCCCTGACGATCTGCCCCGGCCTGCCCCCACCTGCCCCAAAACACCTGTGGACAGAGCCCGCGATCAGACGTCCATTTCCTGCACAATCCGTGGGTGCACACCGCTCTCCCGCCGGACTTCGCCCTGACCGCCTGGGTCGACGAATCGGTCATTGTCGGTCGAACCGGTTCGGACGGGGCCTACACGATGGCCGCGGCGGTCGCCGATCTCGCCGCCTGCCCTGAGGTCAGAGACCGATTGCGCGCGCTCACGCTGGGGCGTACCGGGCGACTTCATTGGGCTAACGAGTCGCCCAAACGCCGGGATGCGGTCACTGCGTTCATCGCGAGCTTGGACCTGGCCGCCGTCGTGGTCGTCGGGTCGCCGATGCTGGGCCCGAAGCAGGAACGCGCACGACGCTGCTGCCTCGAGAGGTTGCTTCACGAGCTTGCGGTCTTCGGAGTCGGCGACGTGTGGATGGAATGGCGATCCGCGGTGCCCGACCGCCGGGACATCAGACTGATCGACAGCGCCCGCCGGAAGGGGTTGGTGCCGGACAGCCTCGTGGTCAGGTTCGCGCGGCCGAAGGACGACCCGATGCTCTGGATCCCGGACGCGATCGCGGGCGCGGTGACTGCTGCCACCCTGGGGGAACCGCGCTGGGTGCTGCCGCTGGAGGAGATCCTCAATCGGCACGACGTTGTGGTGCGCTAGAAAACGCGAAGGCTGGGTCCCACCATCCGGAGGGGTTCCCAGCCTCACTTCTCGATCGAGCAGCGCTCGTGAGCTGATGACAGTGTGTCACACCGCAGCACCAGATGTCATGCGGGATCCGGTTCAGAGGTTTTGGAGGCGGGTCAGGGCTTCTTTGAGGACTTCGGGTTGTTTGCAGAATGCCCAGCGGACGAGGGGGCGGCCGGGGGCTGGGTTGTCGTAGAAGACCTGGTGGGGGATGGCGACGACGCCGGCACGTTCGGGGAGCATGCGGCAGAAGGCGATGCCGTCGGTGTGGCCCAGTGGGCGGATGTCGGTGGTGACGAAGTAGGTGCCGGCCGGGCGGTGGACCTCGAAGCCGAGGGCGGCGAGGCCGTCGCAGAGCAGGTCGCGGCGCGACTGCAGGTCGGCGCGCAGGGCGTCGAAGTATTCGTTGCCCAGGGCAAGCGCATTGGCGACGGCCGGCTGGAACGGCGCGCCGGAGGTGAAGGTGAGGAACTGCTTCGCGGTCGTCACCGCGGTCACGACCGAAGGCGCACCGGTGACCCAGCCGATCTTCCATCCGGTGACCGAGAACGTCTTGCCGGCGCTGCTGATCGACACGGTCCGCTCGGCCATTCCGTCGTACGACGCCAGTGGGGTGTGCCGTAGGCCGTCGTACACGAGGTGTTCGTAGACCTCGTCGGTGATGACGACCAGGTCGTGTTCGATCGCGACCGCGCAGATGCCGCGGAGTTCGTCGTCGGTGAGGACGGTGCCGGTCGGGTTGTGCGGCGAGTTGATCAGCAGCACCTTCGTGCGCGGCGTGACGGCGGCGCGGAGTTCGTCGAGGTCGAGGCGGTAGTCGGGGGCGCGGAGCGTGACCGGCATGCGGCGGCCGCCGGCGAACGCGATCCCGGCGGCGTACGAGTCGTAGTACGGCTCGAGCGCGATCACCTCGTCGCCCGGTTCGACGAACGCGAGCAGCGCGGCGGCGACCGCCTCGGTCGCGCCGGTGGTGACGAGGACCTGGGTGTCCGGGTCGTACGACAAGTCGTAGAACCGCTTCTGGTGGTCGACGATCGCCTGCCGCAACGCGGGGATGCCGCGCGCCGGCGGGTACTGGTTCGCGCCTGCCCGGATCGCCGCGATCGCATCCTCCAGCAGCGAGTCGGGCCCGTCGGTGTCGGGGAATCCCTGCCCGAGGTTCACCGATCCGGTCGCCACCGCGAGCGCCGACATCTCGGCGAAGATCGTCGTCCCGAGCCCGTCCAACCGCACAGCGTGTTCGCGCATGCCCCGACCCTAACCCCCTCCACGCGGCAAGATCGTGCTGTGCGGAACGACGAGCGGCTGACCCTCCTGACGAACGCCGTACACATCATGCAGGAACTGCTCGACCACCTCAGCCCCGCGGACGTGACGCGGCCCACGCCGTGCGGCGAATACGACGTACGCCGCCTCCTGGAGCACGTGATCGGCTGGCAACAGGTCTTCGCAGCCTGCGCGGTCGGGCAGGAGCCGCCCCTCGCCGACGGATCGCCGACCTACACCCTCACCGACGACCCGGCCCGCGACCTCCGAGAAGCCGACCTGGTCACCCACCTCAGCCAGGCCCCGGCCACGATCGACCTGCCGTACCGCGGTGAAACCCCGGTTGGGCACCTCGTCGAGGAACTCGTCGCCGAGACCGTCATCCACAGCTGGGATCTCGCCACCGGACTCGGCCGATCGATCAGGTACGACGACGCGACCGTCGCGCTGGCGCACTCCGGGCTGACCAGGATGCTCGGTGAGTCCTTCGCGGAGGAGGGCTTCCGGCCGCCGACCGATCTGACGGCGTCGACCGAGTTCGAACGGCTGCTGGTCCGCAGCGGCCGCTAGCCGGCGTTCTCGACCATGTGGTGCAGCCACGCGCGAGCCGCCGCGCGGTCGGCATCACTGAACGACGCCTCCAGGTCCTCCTCGACCTTGCGAACAGCCGGGCCCACGTCGATCAGGCGTTGCTCGCCGCCCGGGGTGAGGTGGACCTGCTGGGTCCGCCGGTCCTTCGGGTTCGGCCGCCGCTCGAGCAGCCCGGCGCGCTCCATCCCGCTGATCAGTTCGTTCGCGGACTGACGCGCCGTACCCACCTCGCGGCCGACCTCGGCGACGGTCTGCCCCGGCAGCTTCGAGACCAGCACGAGTACGCCGTACTGCTGCACGGACAGCCCGTGCTGGTCGAGGGCGTCGGCGAGCGCGGAGCGCATGCTCAGCCAGGCGTGCCGGACGAGGAAGGTCACGCAGCCGGTCGGGTCGTCGAGGTCCATGAACCCAATTCTGCCGATAAATAGGATTGACAGGTTCCTGACAATCGAGAGAGACTCGAAACCTCGTCAGGGTCCTGTCAATCATAGGAGACTTCGTGTCCTCGATCGAGCCCGCGCGGCAACGCCGCATCCTCACGATCCTCGTCGTCTCGTCCCTTCTCATCTGGATCGACTCCACCGTTCTGGGCATCGCCCTCGAACGGCTCGCCGACCCCGTCGAAGGTCTCGGCGCTACGCCGGGCCAACTGCAATGGGCGATCGGCATCTACTCACTGCTCTTCGCCACCGCACTCTTCGCGGCCGGCGCCCTCGGCGACCGCTACGGCCACCGGACTGTCCTGATGCTCGGTCTGGTCGTGTTCGGCGCCTCGTCTGCGTGGGCGGCCTGGGCGGACGGTCCGACCTCGCTGATCATCGCCCGCGGCACCATGGGCCTCGGCGGCGCGCTCCTCGGGCCGACGTCGATGGCCATCATCGGTTGGACCTTCCCGCCCGAGCGGCGTGCTGGTGCGATCGCCGTCTGGTCGTCGGCGGCCGGTCTGGGTGTGGCCGTCGGTCCTGTGCTCGGTGGCCTGCTGATCGACCACTTCTGGTGGGGATCGGTGTTCCTGATCAACCTGCCGATCGTCGCGGCCGGTCTGCTCGGCGCCCGCCTCGTCCTCCCGAACCCCAGAAGCCCGCAGCGTCGCCGGCTCGACCCGCTCGGCCTCGGCCTGTCGACTCTCGGCCTGCTCGGCTTGTCCTACGGTCTGATCGAGGGCGGCCACCAAGGCGGCTGGAGTCGCTGGCAGGTATGGGCGAGCATCGCCGCCGGTCTGGTCCTGCTGGCCGGATTCCTCTACTCGGAGTGGCGTGAACACGAGCCGAGCTTCGATCCGCGGCTGTTCCGCAACCGCCGCTTCGCGGCCGGCAACCTCGTGCTCGCCGGCGTGTTCCTGACGCTGACCGGTCAGAGCTTCTATCTGGCCTTCTACCTGCAGGGTGCGCGTGGCATGAGTGCGCTGTCCGCCGGTCTGATGTCGTTGCCCAGCGCAGCAGGCGTCGTGCTGGGCTCACCGCTCGGGGCCCGGCTGGCCGGTCGCTTCGGTGTCGCGAAGGTCTGCGGTACGGCGTTGGCCGCGTTCGCGCTGTGTCACGCGCTCAACCTCACCTATCTGGTCGACACCTCGCTGGTGTGGGTCGGTGTGGTCGGTGCCCTGGCGGGGCTGGCGATCGGTGCGATCGTGGCGCCCACGACGGCGGCCGTGATCGCGACTCTGCCGATGGATCGCATCGGTGCGGGGTCGGCGGTCAACAATGCGATCCGCCAGGTCGGCAGTGTTGTCGGTGTCGCCGTACTCGGCACGATCGTGTCGTCGACGTACCAGCACGCGATCGCCCCGTCGCTGACCGGTCTGCCGGCCGACGCGCGGGACGCGGCCTCGGTTTCCGCCGAGGCCACGCGACACGCGGCCGGAGTCATCCATCGCCCGGACTTGGTCGGCGCCGCGAACGACGCCTTCCTGCACGCGATGCACACAGCCGCCGTGGTAGCGGCCTGCTTCACTCTCGCCGGGGCGATCGTGCTGACGCTGGCCTTCCGGCAGCGGGTCAGTTCCACGCCGAGGGTGGCGGAGGCGGTACGACGGTAGGCCGGTCCTCGCACCAGGTCGCGCCGGACCACCCGCCGTCGTTCCCGGCCAGCAGACGTACGTCGAACTCGGGCGGACCGTCGAAGTGGAACGTGCCGCAGTTGTTGACGAACGGAGCGCCGACATTCCGCGCGTCGACATTCTCGAACGTCGCCCAGCCGCCGACCCGGGCGTTCACCACGTTCGTCCCGGTGCCGTCGACCTTGATGTTGCGAACGGCAACGTTTGTGATCGCGTAGTCGTCCTTCACCGGCCAGTCGACGACGAACATCATCGCGTTGTAGGTCGAGTCGAGGAACGAGCTGTCGGTGATCTCGATCGTGCCGGACATCGTCGACTGCAAGGCGTACAGCCAGATCGCGCCGAGGCCGAGATCCCAGTTGAGGTCGCGCGGACCACCCCGAACCGTGGTGTTCCGCGCGAACCGCAGCGTCCCCTCGAACGGCGTCGCGTTGAATCGCGAGCCGGCGTGCAAGGTACTGCCCTCGCGGATCGGGTCGGCGACCAGGTTGTCGGTGACCGCGTTGTCGCGCCCGCCGTAGATGGCGATGTTGTTGGCGAGCACCGGCGTCTGGACCGTGTTGTGGTCGTACACGTTGTCGTGGTTGACCAGGCCGTCGGGGTTCGACTCCGACCACATCGCCAGGCCGTCGTCGCCGCTGTTGCGGACGAAGTTGTTGGTCGCCCGGACGTTCGATACGCCGAGGTGCAGGTTCATCCCGTCGGCGACGGCGTCGGTGATGACGTTGTTCCGGATCAGGAGGCCGTCCATCGGTCCGTCCAGCCAGATGCCGACCTTGGTGTGGTGCAGGTACAGGTTCTCGATCGTCGAGCCGCCGCCGATCGCGCCACCGATCCCGTTCACCTGGTCGGTGTCGATGCGTTCCCGTACGTCGCTCTCGATCGCGAAGCCGGACAGGTGTACGCCGGTGCTGCCGCCATCGGCGGCGTACTTCCCGTAGAAGCCGGGGGCGCTGTGCACGGACTTGTCGGGCGCGGGTTCGTCGAGTGGCAGGACCTTGCCTTTGATGATCGTCCACCAGTTGCCGGCACCGCGGACGGTGACCTGGTCGACGACGATGTGCCGGTTGACCTGGTAGGTGCCCGGCGGGATGAAGACCGACAGGCCGAGGCGCTTTGCCAGTGAGATGGTGCGTTCGATCGCGGGCGCCGCGTCGTACCGGCCGGTGGGGTCGGCGCCGAACAGCCGCACCGAAAGGGATCGGGGCGGTTGCTTGAGCGGTGCTTCGACGAGCTCGAAGTCGGCCAGGTCCATGACGTACCAGGCGGCTGGGGTGTTCGGCGGTACGGCGAATCGGACACGGTCGCCGGCCTGGTAGGTGTGGTCGAGCAGGAGCCGCTGTTCGTCGTAGAAGTGGTTCGGGCGGAACGGCTTGGCGACCGGGTCCGGTTCGGGCTTCCACCAGCCGGGGATCGGGTCGACGTTCGGGTCGTTGGAGAACGGATACATCCCGTACAGCCAGGCGTACTCGGACGTGAGTGTCATCGTGCGCTTGTGCTTGCCGTTGACAGTGACGTCCAGTGGGGCTCGGAGGCCGCCGCCGGTCGGCGTGTCCGGGATGCTGTAGCGGAGGGTCAGCGCGTTCGCTGGTCGAGTCAGCGTGAATTCGACGTACTGCTTGGGTTGCAGGCGTACGGCGGTGCGTCCGGAGGCCTCGGCCGGCAGGGTGTAGGCCTCGCGGCTCGGGCCGATCTTCTCGCCGGTGAAGTAGGCGTTCTCGGCCTCCTGCTCGAGGAACGGGACCTGCGCGCCGCGACCGGCGACGAGGGTGGGGTCGAGGCCGGCTCGGGTGATGCGGGGAGCTGGGCGGGTGGCGATCGCTGGGGTGGTGAGGACGGCGGCGAGAACGGCGGTCGTCAGTACGACGGCCAGGGTGCGCAGGTGTGATCGGGACATTGGCGGATCCCCTCCGAACGAATTGTCTGGAGGGTATGTAGATCTGCGCAAGATGTCGACAGGCGGGAGAAAATTTCTGTCAGTCGGCGGGGATCTCGACCTTGGGGTCGGGGCGGAGGGCTCGGAGCCAGAGTTCGGTCTGGGCTATGTGGGCCGAGGCGGCGGTGGCGGCGGCCGAGGGGTCGCGGCGGGCGATGGCGGCGAGGATGGCGCGGTGGCCGCGGTCGCTGGTTTGCTTGATCGCCGCGAAGTCCTCGCCCGGCTCGAAGATGCGGTAGTGACCGCCGCGACCCCGGATCACGCCGGTCAGCGCGGTGACCGTCGGGTTGCCGCCCGCCGTACAGATCGCGCCGTGGAACTCGGCGTCGAGATGCTGGATCTCGGTCGAGTCAGTGGTCGACTCGAGGCGATCGAGGATGTCGCTGAGATGCGCGGCCAGCTCCGGATCCTGCCGCGCGGCCGCCGCGGCGGTGGCGTGCGCCTCGAGCACCCGCCGTACCTCCAGCAACTCGAGCACACCCTCCAGTGGGATCAGCTCGACCGACAACGAGAACCGGCTGATGATCTCCGCCGGATCCAGCGCCGACACATACGTGCCCGAGCCATGCCGCGACTCGATCACGCCAAGCGCCGCCAGCGAACGAGCCGCCTCACGCAACGAGCTGCGGGACACGCCGAGGTGGTCGCACAGCTCCGGCTCCGGCGGGAACTTCGCCCCCGGCCCGAGCTGGCCCGATGCGATCATCTGACGCAGGCCGGCCAACGCCTTGTCGGTGGCTGCCATTCGCTACCTCCCCTGTCCCCGCAGACTCAGGTGTGCAGCGTAAGTCCTCAGACCACTCGCGGTCACATCGCCCGGTTAACGGGGGTCGTACGGCGGGGCAACGCCAACTCGTCAGATGTCAGCGCGCGCGACCATGGACCGGAGAACGGCTGGCAGATCCCACGCGTGCCACCGTCGGGGCGCGATCCGCCGGTACGGCGTCCCGTCCGCGAACGGCTCGCCCGACATCCAGACGGTCGTCATCCCGCGCTCGTGCGGAAGGGTGAGGTTGACCTCGAGATCGTCGACCATGGCCGCCCGGGTGGGGTCGATCGCGAAGCGGGTCAGGAACGCGTCGAGGCTCTCCGGATACGGCTTCGGGATCAGGTCGCCGGCCAGAATGTCGAAGACGCCGTCGAAGTGGGTCGTCAGTCCGAGGCGGTCGAGCGCCTGCTCGGCGTGGTAGACCGAGCCGTTCGTGTAGACGAACCTGCGCCCAGGCAGCGCCTGCAACGCGGTGGCAAGAGTCGCGTCCGGGGTGAGCACCGAATAGTCGATCCGCCGCTCGAAACCGAGGAACTCGTGCGGGTCGATGGCGCGCGTGATCATCGCACCGCGCAGTGAGGTGCCGTACTGCGCGACCAGTTCGGCCTGGATCCGCCGGGCGCCGATGAGGTCGGTGTCGTAGAAACCTGCAACGGTCGACAGGATGCCGTGCGTGAGTTGCGCGGCGAGTGCGGAGTCCGCCGGGTACAAGGTGTTGTCCAGGTCGAGGATCCAGGTGTCGAGGTCCGGCGGCATCTGGCCAGGGTAATGACAGACTGGGTGCGTCACCGACGGGAGGATCGAACGTGCCGACTGCGCTCATCACCGGACCTGCGACCGGGATCGGCCGGGCCTTCGCCGACAAACTGGCGGTGGAGGGATACGACCTGGTGCTGGTGTCGCGGGACGAGGCGCGGCTCAAGGAGGTCGCGGCCGACCTCACCCGCCTGCATGGCGTGGCCTGTGAGGTGATCGCGGCCGACCTGACCGATCGGGACGACCTCGCCAGAGTGGAGGAGCGGTTCCGGACCGGGCCGATCGAGGTGCTGGTGAACAACGCCGGCTTCGGGCAGAAGAAGCCGTTCTGGGCGAACTCGGTCGAGACCGAGGAGAAGCAGCTCGACCTGCTGGTGCGCGTCGTCCTGCGGCTGACGCACGCCGCCGTACTCCCGATGATCGAGCGGGGGTCGGGTGCGGTGATCAACGTGTCGTCGGTGGCCGGGTTCCTGCAGCGCGGTCCCTACAGTGCGCACAAGTCGTGGGTGACGACCTTCTCGGCCGGCCTGGCGATCCAGTTGCACGCCAAGGGGGTCGCCGTGATGGCGTTGTGCCCGGGCCTGGTGCACACCGAGTTCCACGACCGGATGGGGATGGACAAGTCGGTGATTCCCTCGTTCATGTGGCTGAACGCGACCGACATGGTCGACGCCGCCTGGAAGGACCTCATGCGCGGGAAGGCGATCTCGATCCCGAGCCTCCGCTACAAGCTCCTGATGGCCGCCGCCCGCTACACCCCACGCACGCTCATCGCGCGCCTTTCCACAGTGGGTCTGGACGGCCGTCGCCGCTGATTTTGGTGGCCTGCGGCAACGACTCGGGGGCGTCAGAGTTTTTCGGCTACCTCGGTGAGGACGGCGAGGGTGGCGGTGACGAGTGGGTGGTCGGCGCGACCTGGGCGGACTGCGGCGTACACCCTCCGAGTGGGGACGGGGTCGGGGAGCGGGCGGATGAGGGCAAGGGTTGGAGCCGGTACGGCGAGGCGTGGGACCAGTGACACACCAGCGCCGGCGGCGACCAGCGCGGCGACGGCGCGGAAGTCGTCGGACTGATGGACGACGCGCGGCTGGAAGCCGGCTTGCTCACACGCCAGCACGACCACATCCCGGATCGGATTGCCGGGCGCGGTCATCACCCAGTCGTCGCCGGCGAGCATCGCCAGTTCGATGGTGTCGTGAGCCGCGGCCGGATGTGACGGTGGCAGGACCGCGACGAAAGGCTCGGCGTACAAGGGGATCCGGACCAGGCGCCGGTCGTCGGGGCGTGGCGAGCCGCGGTGTTCGACCGCGATCGCGATGTCGACGTCGCCGTCCAGCAACTGGGTGATGCCTTGATGACCTTCGGCATCACGGATGACGAGGTCGAGGCCGGGATTCGTTGCGCGAAGCCGGGCGAGGGCGGGCGCGACCAGCAGACTGATCGCGGTCGCGAACGCGGTGATGCGGACCTCGCCGGTGCTGCCGTTCGCGTGCAGCCGCATCGCCTCTTCGGCGCGCTCGACCTCGGTGAGGATCGTGTCGGTGTGGGTCAGCAGCAGGCGGCCGGCCGAGGTGATCGCGACCCGGCGGCCGCGACGTTCGAGCAGTTCCTGGCCGACCTCGGACTCCAGTGCGGCCAGCTGCTGCGAGACCGCCGAGGGCGTCAGGTGAAGCACCTCGGCGGCCGCAGTCACGGTGCCGTGATCAGCAAGCGCGCGCAGCACTCGCAGTCGTCGTACCTCGATCACGAACCTCAGCTTCGCACAGCTCCATGGCAGACCCGTTCGGGCCGGCCGTGGATGAGACCAGCGTCAACGCCGGCGCCTCCACCTTGGCGGCGGGCGCCACCTCGGCGACGGGTGCCGCCTTGGTCACGGTGGTCGGCCGCTGCATCAGCCGCCGTAAGGCGCGCAGCGGGTGCCGGCGTGGACCGCGCCGTATGTGCGGGACGACCGGTGCGTTCGGCATTGCTGAGTGGGTCTGCTCGTGGATCGACTTGACCACGGAGAAGGGGACGTAGTGCATGGTGAGTTCCTTTCGACCCTTCAACGGTAGAAACCAGACCCTCTATACGTCCAATGGATTCTTTTCGCAGAGTTGATGTGTTTGGTGCATGATCTCCTTATGGAGCTACGCCAACTCAGGTCGTTCGTGGTCGTCGCCGAGGAGATGAACGTGGGCCGGGCGGCGATCCGGCTTCACCTCACGCAGCCGTCGCTCAGCCGGCAGATCGCGGCGCTCGAGCACGATCTGGGCGTCGAGTTGTTCGCCCGGGTCCGGCGGCGCTTCGTGATGACGGCGGCGGGGGAGACGTTCCTGGCCGAGGCGAAGGATCTGCTCCGGCGCGCCGATGAGGCGGTGCGGGCAGCGCAACGCACGCAACGTGGAGAGCTCGGGACGCTGCGATTCCGATTCGTGCAGTCGGCGACGTTCGAAGTGCTGCCGCGGATCCTGGGCGCCTTCCGCGCGGCGTACCCCGAGGTCGTGCTCGACCTGGAGTCGCTGACGACCTTGCGCCAGACCGAGGCGCTACGTGACGGCCGGATCGACGTCGGCCTGCTGCGTCCGAACACCCCGGCGGCTGGGGCAGGTACGTCGCACCGAACGTCAGGTGAGCGAGTTGCCGGGACGGCCGTTGTACAGCTGGCTCCTGGGCTGTCGTCGCGGGTGGTGTCGTCGGATCCGCTGGTCGCGGTGCTGCCGGCGCGGCATCGGCTGGCCACGCGCAAGCGTTTGCGCCTGGAGGAGCTCGCCGGGGATTCGTTCGTGTTCTACTCGCGGGCCAGCGGACCGGCGGTGCACGACACGATCGTCAGCTTCTGCCGGGCGGCCGGGTTCACGCCGCGGGTCGAGCAGGAGGCGGCCGACGTGCAGACGATCGTCTCGCTCGTCGCGGCCGGGCTCGGCGTTTCGTTGTTGATCAGTCCGACCCCGCCCTCGAACCCGGATTCGGTCGTGTACCGCGAGTTGTCCGACGACCTACCACCCTGGCAACTCTCCGTAGTCTGGTCGCCGGACAACCGATCGCCGGCGCTGGCCCGGTTCCTGGAAGTGCTCTGAGAGCAGGCTCAGCCGAAGACGTCCGGATCGCCGCCGGTGCGTACGCCGGTCTCGAGGTCGGCGATCGCGGCCATGTCGTCGTTGTCCAGCTGGAAGTCGAAGACCTGGAAGTTCTCCTGGATCCGGCTCGGCGTCTTCGACTTCGGGATCACCACGTTGCCGAGCTGCAGGTGCCAGCGGATGACCACCTGCGCGGGCGTCTTGCCGTGCTTGTCCGCCAGCGTCCGCAGAGCCGGCTGCGAGAGCAGTTCGCCCTGCGCCAGCGGACTCCACGCCTGGGTGACGATGTCGTTCTCCGCGTTGAACGCGCGCAGTTCGTCCTGCGGCAGCGCCGGGTGCAGCTCGATCTGGTTGACCGCGGGCCGGATCCTGGTCTCGTCGAACAGCCGCCGCAGTGCCGGCTCGTGGAAGTTCGAGACGCCGATCGCGCGCACCCGCTTGTCGGCGTACAGCTGCTCGAACGCCTTCCAGGTGTCGACGTACTTGTCCCGCTTCAGCGACTGCCAGTGGATCAGGTACAGGTCGACGTACTCGAGGCCGAGCAGGTCGATGCTCTTGTCGAACGCCTTCAGGGTGGTGTCGTAGCCCTGGTCGTTGTTCCACAGCTTGGTGGTGATGAACAGTTCGTCGCGCGGCAGGTCCGACGCGGCGATCGCTCGCCCGACGCCGGCCTCGTTGCCGTAGGCGGCCGCGGTGTCGATGTGCCGGTAGCCGGCTTCGAACGCGGTCGTGACGACGTCGGTGACGATCTCGTCCTCGACCTGCCAGACCCCCAGGCCCAGCTGCGGGATCTCGACGCCGTTGTCCAGAGTGATGGTGGGGACTGTGTTCATTTGTCTATTCCACCGGGTCCACTGGTTCTGGCCCAGTCATCCGACGTGTGACAACAACCTCATTCACCCGCCGTAACCACCTCATACGTCTTCGCCTCCGGCTCGAGGAACCGCAGCAGCGCGGTCCCTTCCCGCTCCAGCTCGGTCAGCGTCTTCTTCAGCGTCCGGCCGAACGGCGTCAGCGTGAGAGTGGCCACACCACGCTTCTTCTCGGCATTCCACAGCCCGGCGACGAGGCCGTCGACCGTGTACGTCGACTTGATCCGCAGGTTCTTGGTGAACACGGCCGGCCGGTGCTCGTCGGCGATGATCCGCTCGCGCTTCGCGTGTGCCAGCAGCAGATTGTCGAACTCCGGCAGGAACCGCACGGGGACCGCGGTGTCCGGGTCCGGTCGCGGCGCATCCGGTACGTCGTACAGCGTCTTGCCGGCCTCGTCGGTGAACGTCTCCAGGTCGAGCGCGTCGAAGAGTGGCTTCGCCTTCTGCAGTCCTGACCAGGTCTGGAAGTCGGCGGGTGTGGCCGGACCGAAGGCTTGCAGGTATCTGGTGACGAGCCCCTGAGCTTCTGCCTTCGCATGGAGCTTCCCGCCGATCCAGTCCTCGGCCGGGGTGAAGCGTGCGTTCGCCGGCCAGCTCCAGCGGGCGTCGGTCGGGTACATCACCAGCGGGACCAGCATCCGGGTGCAGAACCCGAGTGCCCGTTCGTTCACCGCCGGGAACTTCTGCTGCAGTGCGTCCCGCACCTCGGTGAATGTCAGCGGCTCCTTCGCGAGCAGCTTCCGCGCCGTCGCGACCACCTTGTCCGGCTCGAGTCCTTCGCCCCGATCACCGAGCATCCGCAGCCCCGCCTCGAGCACCGGCGCGACGGTGGTCCGGAACCGCAGGTAGTCCGCCGCAGTCACCAGATGCAAGGTCCCGCGGAACATGGTCGCCCGCACCACCTCACGCCCCTGCACCGCCGCGTCGAGCTGCCCCTCCTCGAACCCACCGACCCGCGACCACAACCCGACGTACGGATGCTTCGGCTCCTGCCCCTGCATCCCCGCCAACCGCCCGACCGCGTCCACCACCGACACGTCCGCCCGCTCAACCAGCATCTGCCGAGCCAACGTCGCCCGATTCACAGCCCGCCCACTCATCACCACCATGCCCGCATCCTGCCGGACCCCATCGACAAAGTCAGTCGACCACCGGGCGCGTCAGCCGCGACCGGGCGACTCGACCGCGAGGGAGTTGCGACGACAAGCATCCGCCAGCCGATCGTCGTACGTCACAACGAGATCGACGTCGATCAGCACAGCCGTCGCGAGGTGGATGGCGTCGAGGCTGCGCAGGACGAGCGGCTCGATCCGCCGGGCAACGCTGACAACATCTGACGTCAGCGGACGTTCGTCGACACCGGACATCGCGGCGTCGATCAAGGTGCCGGCGCCGGTCGGCGACTTGACCCGCGCGAGGACCGCACGGGAGACCTCGACCCAGGCGAGCGACGACGACGCCAGCAGGTCGCCCTCCGCATGCCGGGTGTCGAGGAAATCCACCAGATCGCCGGACTCCTCCTCGGCGATCACTCGCTTGATCAGGGCGCTGCTGTCGAGGTAGACGCGCATCAGAAGCGATCGTCCCGATCGAGCAGGTCGAGGCTGGTGGTGCCCTTCGGGAGGCGGAGTCGCGGCATCACCTTGCGATAGGGCACTCGTGCCGGACGTACTGCCTGCGAAGTCCTCGCCTGCTCTCGATCGGTCGTTCCAGTCTCGTCCCCGATCAGGTGCAGATGACGGCCGACGGCTTCCCGGACGATCTCCTGTTGGGATCGGCCGGTGCGCTCAGCCTCCGCCTGGAGCGCTGCCGCTGCTTCCGGGGTCAGCCTCAGGTTCATCGCCATGACTGCATGGTACCGCGAGTGGTATACCCGTGGTACCAGGTCAGCTCTACCTGAGTTGGGTGTCAGGGTTTGCGGGCTACGCCTACCCAGAGGCTGCAGGAGATGTCGGTGAACACGCCCTTGGCGACGAGGGCGTCGGTTTCGTCGTCGGGGTGCCAGCGGAAGGGGGCGGACACGCCGGGCTCGACCACTTCGAGGCCGTCGAAGAAGCGGGAGACCTCCTCCTTGCTGCGGACCTGGGCATCGCCGCCGTCGGCCTTGTAGACCTGGATCGCCTGCTCCCACAGGTCGGGGGCGAAGTCCGGAGTGCAGTGCGAGAAGATCAGGTACGACCCCGACGCCAGCGGCTCGAGCAGCTCCTTGACCAGGTCGTACGGCTTGAGCGCGTCGGGCAGGTAGTGGAAGACGCCGACCAGGCTCAGCGCGACCGGCTTGCTCAGGTCGAGCAGGTCCTTCACCTCGTCCGAACCCATGATCGACTGCGGGTCGATCACGTCGGCGTCGAGGTACGCCGTCCTGCCCTCGGGCCGGCTCGTCATCAGGGCGCGGGAGTGGGACAGCACGATCGGGTCGTTGTCCGCGTAGACGATGTGCGCCGCGGGCACGGTCTCCTGCACGACCTCGTGCAGGTTCGGGCTGGTCGGGATGCCGGTGCCGATGTCGAGGAACTGCGTGACGCCCTGCTCGGCCACGTAGCGAGCCGCGCGGTGCATCCACATCCGGTTCGACATCGCCGCCGTACGGAACCCGGGAAACGCCTCCAGCAGATGCTCCGCGGCCTGCCGGTCGACCGCGAAGTTGTCCTTGCCGCCCAGGAAATAGTCGTAGACGCGGGCCGGGTGCGGCCGGTCCATCCCAAGCCGTTCGGTCAGGGTGGATTCGTCGCTCTCGGCCATCCAAAAACTCCCTACTCCGGTGCTGTCGAGTACGGAGCGATCGTAGCTGATCTGCGACAGTACGTGATTGGCAGCGTGTCAACCTTTTCCTGAATCGAAGGTAGTCCTCAGGCCAGCGCGGCGCGGGCTTCGATGAAGGCGGCGATGGCGCGTTCGACGTCCTCGGTGGAGTGCGCGGCGGACAGCTGGACGCGGATGCGGGCCTTGCCGTGCGGTACGACGGGGTAGGAGAAACCGATCACGTAGATGCCGAGGTCGAGAAGCTTGTCGGCGAGGCGACCGGCCTGAGCGGCGTCGCCGATCATCACCGGCGAGATCGGGTGCTCGCCCGGGAGTACGTCGAAGCCGGCCTCGGTCATCTTGGTGCGGAAGAGCTTGGTGTTGGCGGCCAGTTTGTCGCGCAGCGTGCTCGAGCCGCCGATGAGTTCGAGGGCCTTCAGCGAGGCCGCTGTGACCGACGGTGCGAGGGAGTTGGAGAACAGGTACGGCCGGGACCGCTGCCGGAGCAGTTCGACGATCTCGCGCCGGCCGGACACGTAACCACCGGATGCGCCGCCGAGCGCCTTGCCCAGGGTGCCGGTGACGACGTCGACCCGGTCCTTCACGCCGAACAGGGACGGCGTACCCGCGCCGTCCGATCCGACGAAGCCGACCGCGTGCGAATCGTCGACCATCACCAGGGCGTCGTACCGCTCGGCCAGGTCGCAGATCTCGTCGAGGGGAGCGACGTACCCGTCCATGGAGAACACGCCGTCGGTGGCGATCAGCCGGTAACGGGCGTCGGCGGCGTCCTTGAGCTGCGCCTCCAGGTCGGACATGTCGCGGTTCTTGTACCGGTAGCGCTTGGCCTTGGACAGCCGGATGCCGTCGATGATGCTGGCGTGGTTGAGCTCGTCGGAGATGACCGCGTCCTCGGCGCCGAGCAGGGTCTCGAACAGGCCGCCGTTCGCGTCGAAGCAGGAGCTGTAGAGAATCGTGTCCTCGGTGCCGAGGAAGGTGCTCAGGGCACCTTCCAGGTCCTTGTGGATCTGCTGCGTCCCGCAGATGAACCGGACCGACGCCATCCCGAAGCCCCACTGGTCGAGCGCCGCGCGAGCCGCCGCGATCACCTCGGGGTGGTCGGCCAGGCCGAGGTAGTTGTTCGCGCAGAAGTTGAGCACCTCCTTGCCCGAGGCAACCGAGATCAGGGACTGCTGGGGTGAGGTGATCACCCGCTCGGACTTGTACAGCCCGGCATCCCGGATCTCGCCGATGGCCGCCGTCAGGTCGTCCCGCATCCGCCCGAACATCAGTGCTTCTCCTCCAGGGATTCAGTGGTCCAGTCCATGATCACCTTGCCGCAGTGCCCCTGCCGGGCTACGTCGAAGGCCCGCTCGAAGTCGGCGTACCCGAAGCGGTGAGTGATCACCGGAGTCAGGTCCAGGCCGCGTTCCAGCATCACCGACATCGAATACCAGGTCTCGAACATCTCCCGGCCGTAGATGCCCTTGATCGTCAGCATGTTGAGCACCACCGTGCTCCAGTCGATCGCGATCTCGTCCGCCGGCAGCCCGAGCATCGCGATCCGGCCGCCGTGCGTCATGTTCGCCAGCATGTCCCGCAGCGCGGCCGGCTTCCCGGACATCTCCATGCCGACGTCGAAACCCTCGCGCATGCCCAGGCTCCGCTGCGCGTCGGCGATGGTCTCCGAGCCCACGTTCACCGCCCGGGTGACGCCGATCTTGCGGGCCAGATCCAGCCGGTACTCCGACAGGTCGGTGATCACCACGTTGCGCGCACCGGCGTGCAGCGCGACTGCCGCGGCCATCACTCCGATTGGTCCGGCCCCGGTGATCAGGACGTCCTCGCCGACCAGTGGGAAGGACAGAGCCGTGTGTACGGCGTTCCCGAACGGGTCGAAGATCGCCGCGACGTCCAGGTCGACCGGGTCCTTGTGGACCCACGCGTTGCTCGCGGGCAGGGCGACGTACTCGGCGAACGCACCCGGCACGTGGACGCCGAGGCCGCGGGTCTTGATGCACAGGTGCCGGCGGCCGGCGCGGCAGTTGCGGCAGCGGCCGCAGACCAGGTGGCCCTCGCCGCTGACCAGGTCACCGACCGCGACGTCGCGGACACCGACGCCGATCTCGACCACCTCGCCGCAGAACTCGTGCCCGGTCACCATCGGCACCGGCACGTTCTTCTGTGCCCAGGGGTCCCAGCTCTGGATGTGCAGATCGGTGCCGCACAGACCGGTGCGGAGCACCTTGATCAGTACTTCGTCGGCCTCGATCTTCGGCTCCGGGACGTCCTGCAACCACAGACCGGGCCGGGCCTCAGCCTTCACCAGCGCCTTCACGCGCACCTCCACTGACGACGATCGTCCACATCGTCGTCCCGGGCAACCACCGGCGTCCATCGACACGTCGTACACAGCCTGTGCAGTTCAACTGCATACTGTTCCGCCTGAAGGCCAGCGAGAAATCGTGAACTGCCGCGTCATCTAAGCTCGACGCCTATGAGCTACGACCGGGACGGGCTGCTGGAACAGGTGAAGTCGAAGGCCATCGTGCACGGCCGGGTGACGCTGGCGTCGGGGAAGGAAGCCGACTACTACGTCGACCTGCGCCGGATCACGCTGGACGCGGCCGCCGCGCCGCTGATCGGCCCGGCGATGCTCGAGCTGACCAAGGACCTGGAGTACGACGCCGTCGGCGGACTGACCCTCGGCGCCGACCCGGTCGCGATGTCGATGCTGCACGCGGCTGCGCAGCAGGGCCGGACGCTGGACGCCTTCGTCGTACGGAAGGCGGAGAAGACGCACGGCCTGCAGCGCCGGATCGAAGGGCCGGAGGTGAAGGGCCGCCGGGTGCTCGCGGTCGAGGACACGTCCACCACCGGCGGTTCGGTGCTCACCGCGGTCGAGGCGCTGCGCGAGGCCGGGGCCGAGGTGGTCGCGGTCGCGGTGATCGTCGACCGCTCGACCGGCGCCAAGGAGAAGGTCGAGTCGGAGGGGCTGCCGTACCGGGCGGTGTTCGGGCTCGAGGACCTGGGCCTCGGCTGATGAACATCAGCCCGGTCCTGATCGTCCTGGTCGCGCTGGTCGTCGCCGGCGGCATCTTCTACTTCAACTACCTGGCCGCGAAGAAGCGGCGCGAACTGTTCGCCGGGTTCGCCTCGCAGCAGGGCTGGTCCTACCTGCCCGACAACAACGCGCTGGCCGGGCAGTGGTCGGGTACGCCGTTCCAGACCGGTGACAACTGGCGGGTCAAGAACGTGCTGTCCGGTGCGTACAACGGCCATCAGATGGTTGCCTTCGACTACAGCTACCAGACGCACTCCACCGACTCGAAGGGCCGTCGTACGACGACCACCCACAAGTTCGGCGTGGTCGTGGTGCAGCTGCCGGGCGCGCTGCCGCACCTGGAGGTCACCCACGAGGGGATCTTCGGCGGCGTGGTGGCGAACGCACTCGGGTTCCGTGACATCCAGTTCGAGAGCGAGCAGTTCAACCGCGCGTTCCGGGTGAAGGCGGACGACGAGCGGTACGGGCACGCGGTGGTGACGCCGCGGATGATGGAGCTCCTGCTGGCCCGCGGCGAGATCGGCTGGCGGATCGAGGGCAACTCGCTGCTCGGCTGGGACAAGGGCGATCACAACCCGACTGAGGTGATGAACCGCCTCACCCTGCTGCAACAGGTGCTCGAGCAGGTCCCGCCGTACGTCTGGCGCGACTATGCCGGCGTCGACCCTCGCGTACAGCCACCACAAGGCTACTGACAGTACGGCGGACCCGAGGACCCGTAGAGTCGCACGCAGCATCACCGACACTCGGGAGCAGGGCATGACCTTCGTCATCATCGCGGTCGTCGCGATCATCGTGATTCTGGGAATCGCGCTGATGGTCTCGTACAACCGCTTCGTCAAGCAGCGGAACCTGATCCAGGAGTCGTGGCGGCAGATCGACGTCGAGCTGCACCGCCGGTACGACCTGATCCCGAACCTGGTCGAGACCGTCCGGGCGTACGCCGCGCACGAGCGGCACGTGTTCGAGGAGGTCGCCCGGCTGCGGACCCAGGCGGTGAACGTGCAGGGCGCGCCGCCGGAGCAGCGGGCCGCCGCGGAGGGCGAGCTGTCCGGTGCGCTGCGTCAGATGATGATCTCGGTCGAGGCGTACCCGCAGCTGCAGTCGAACCAGAACTTCCTGAACCTGCAGCGCGAGCTGACCGACACCGAGGACCGGATCGCGGCCGGCCGGCGGTTCTTCAACGCGAACGTCGGCGACTACAACACCCGGGTCGAGGCGTTCCCGTCGAACCTGATCGCGAACGGCTTCAAGTTCGAGAAGGCCGGGTACTTCGAGGTCCGCGACGAGCAGGTGCGGTCGGTGCCGCAGGTGTCGTTCGGGACCATCGGCTCGGTCGCCGGTGAGCAGGCGCCGCCGCAGATGCAGGCCGGGCCGCAGTCGTCGGGCCAGATCCAGCCGGAGATTCCAGGTGAGCAGGGCAACTATCAGGGCCAGCCGCAGCCACCGGTGGGCGGCCCGCCTGCGGGTTCCCCCAGCCCGCAGGACGGACAGCCGCCGTTCACCGGTGGCCACTAGGCACCGGTTCCCCGTAGTCCAGGACCCCCGAACCAGGACTCCCTACCAGTGCCAGGCTCGGGTGCGACGGCGGTCAAGTCGCCACTCCCGAGCCCTGCCTCCCCCCGGTACCTGAGTCAACTGTGACCGACTGAGATACATCCGGCGTACATCGGCCTTCACGCCGGGCACAGGGGATGACACCATAGGTCGGTTCATCACGGAGAGGGCACAGCAGTGGACAGTCTGAGGTACGCAATCCTCGGACCCCTGCGCCTTGTTCACGTCCAGGGCCAGCCGCTGCGCGCCGCCAAGCCGCGGCAGTTGCTGGCAACGTTGCTCCTGCACCCCAATCGGTTCGTCTCGACCGATCTGATCGCCGACGCGCTCTGGGAGAACAGCCCGCCGCGGTCGGCCGTGGCGAACATCCGGACGTACGTCCGGGCGCTGCGCGGCGTCCTGCAGGAGGCCGGGCTGCCGGCGCCGATCGACACCTCGGCCGCCGGGTACAGCATCGAGGTCGGCGTCGACGAGCTCGATGCCAGCCTGTTCGAGACGCTGCTGGCCGAAGGCGGCCACCTCCGCGACGCCGGCGACAGCCGCCATGCCATGCAGGTCCTGTCCCGCGCCTACTCGCTCTGGCGCGGACGACCACTCGAGGGCCTGCCGATTCCCGCCGCCTGGGAGGGCTCGATCGCCCGCCTGGAAGCACAGCATCGCGGCCTGGTGGACACCCTGCTGGACCTGCGCCTGGAGCACGGCGACGCGAGTGGTGCGGCCGTCCTGCTCAGCGCGCGACTTACCGAGGACCCGTACGACGAGCAGCTGTGGCGTCGGCTCGTCGACGCGCTCCTGGCCGCCGGTCGTGTCGGCGAAGCGCGGGCGGCGTACGGCAAGGCGGTCCAGACCCTCGCCGACGAGCTCGACATCAAGCCGGGCCCTGAGCTCGAAGCCGCCGGCGCCCGCGCCGAGAACGGCCGCTCCGCCAACTGGCCGAACCCGGGCATCCCCTCGGTCCGTACGGCGGAACCCGAGATCGCACAACCGGGTCCGATGGCGGCGCCCGAGCTGACCGATCCGCAGCGGCCGCCGAGTCAGTTGCCGCTCGACCTGGCCGACTTCAGCGGCCGGGAGGAGCACCTGGAGCAGCTGCGCGACCTGGTCTGCGGCCGCGATCCGGTCCGTCCGCCGATCGCCGTCATCTCCGGAGCGCCGGGCACCGGGAAGACATCTCTGGCCGTCCGGCTGGGTCATCTGGTCCGGGATTCGTTCCCGGACGGGCAGATCTATCTGGACATGCATGGCGCGACGCAGCCGCGTGATCCGGCCG
Source organism: Kribbella sp. NPDC050241 (assembly GCF_044459685.1). Taxonomy (NCBI): domain Bacteria; kingdom Bacillati; phylum Actinomycetota; class Actinomycetes; order Propionibacteriales; family Kribbellaceae; genus Kribbella; species Kribbella sp. NPDC050241. The sequence continues at coordinate 1,007,999 of NZ_JBITJE010000003.1, read as the reverse complement.
GAGCACTCACCGATGTACTGCTCAGCCTCAACCTGCCTGACTTCGCGATCCCGGCCGACCCGGAGCGCCGGTCGGCGATGCTGCGGTCCGAGCTGGCCAGCCGGCGGGTGCTCATCATCCTCGACGACGTCGCGACGGCCGGCCAGGTGACTCCGCTGATGCCGGGTACCGGTGCGTCCGCGGTGGTCGTCACCAGCCGGAACCGGCTGATGGATCTGGCCGGCGCGGACAGTCTGCCGCTCGACACCTTCGACGACGGCGAGGCGGCCGAGCTGCTCGAACTGGTCGCCGGTGCCGGCCGGGTCGACCGTACGTCGACTGCCGCCGAGGAGATTCTGACCGCCTGCGGGAACCTGCCGCTGGCGATCCGGATCGCCGGCAGCCGGCTGGCGCAGCGGCCGGACCTGAGCCTGCGTGAGCTCGCCCGGCGGCTGGGCGACGAGACCTCGCGCCTGGACGAGCTGAGCATCGGCGAGCTCGCCGTCCGCACCAGCGCCGACCTCAGCTACGACGCACTCAGTCCGGAACAGGCCCGGCTGTACCGGCTGATCGGTCACTTCGCCGTCGGCGTCTTCTCTGCTCGCGCGTTGGAGGCGGTGGCCTCGCCGGCCTCGGTCCGCCGCAGCCTGGATCGCCTGATCGAGGTCAACCTGGTCCGGATCAGCTCGGTCGACCACCGCGGTACGGCGCGTTACCGGGTCCACGACCTGCTCCGGCTGCATGCGATCGGTGTCGGCGACGACGAGCAGAAGGCGCGGGCGGTCCGGGATGTCGAGATTGTGCTCGACGCGATCCTGAACAAGATCCGCCGGGCCAACGCCGCCTTGAACTTCGAGTACTTCGGTGTCCTCGAGCACTACGGCCCGTTGGACGCTCCCGATCCCGCGCCGTTCACCGAGACGGACGCGATCGCCTGGTTCGACAGCGAGCGCAGCACGTTCGTGCCGTCGATCCGTGCGGCGGCGCAGAACGGTCTGCATGACTACGCCTGGCGGATCGCTTGCGCGTGGGCGCCGTACCTGGACATGCGGGCCGGGTTCGACGACTGGCATGGGTCGCACCATCAGGGCCTGCTCAGTGCGATCTCCTGTGGGGATCGGCGCGGCGAGGCGATCATGCACCGCAATCTCGGCCAGCTCGCGCTGTATCAGGACGACTGGGACACCGCCTGGCACCATCTCGACGAGGCCGCGCGCGTGTTCGACGAGATCGGGAACCGGCTCGGGACCGGCGTCACCGCGGTGGGGATGGGCACCTGGCTGCGCGAACGCGGCCGGGGCGATGAAGCACTGGTGCAGTACGAGGCCGCGATCGAGGCGTTCCTCGAGGCAGGCAACGCGAACGGCGAGGCACTGGCGCGGACCGCAGCCGCCAACATGTGGCTGCGCCGCGACGACACCGACACCGCCGGCCGTTATCTCGCCCAGGCGTTCCTGCTCGCAGTACGGCGGGTCGACAGCCACCGTGAGGCGAAGGTACGGCGCCGGATCGCGGCGTTGCGGGCGCAACAAGGGCGGTCCGACCAGGCTGTGCGTCAGTTGAGGCGTGCGCTGGAGATCTTCAACGGCATGGGTGACGACCACTGTGCGGCGTACACGCGGGCCGAGCTCGGTAAAGCGCTGGTGGCGCGCGGTGAAGTCGCGGCAGCGCGGAAGATGCTGCTGGATGCGATGGATATCGGACACCGGTTGGGCGACCGCAGCGTCGAGGGTCAGGCCGCGCAGCAACTCGGACAACTCTATGTGTCCACGGGCAATCTCGACTCGGCCCGGCGTACACTCGACCGCGCCGCGCGGGTGTGGCAGCAGGCCGGCAACGACGAGCAGGCAGCCGAGTGCCGCCGCGAACTGGCTGCCTTCGACACCGGAGTAGCCGCCGGCTGAATGTACGGCGGCTGTATCCGGCTTCGGCAGACTCGCTTGCACACGACGGCACAGGCCGGCGGGTTCGGGGGAATCGGGGGATGGAACCTATGGCCTGGGGGGAGGCAGTTGTGGAGCGCCGGATCGTCCCGCGGGTGGCGAACCCGCGGGACACCGAGGCGGCGCTGAACTGGCAGCTGGAACGGGTGGGATCGACGGCGTGGCAGGACTGGACGCTGAAGTTCCAGCGGATGGCCTTCGGTTATGCGCACGACAGTGGCTGGCAGGATTCGGCCGACGCGGTGCGGTGGCTCGACCACCATGCACTTCTGCACGAAGGGACGGCGCCACGGGGGGCGCTGGTCTGGTACCAGGCGGTTGACTGGATCCGGGTCGCCTGCGCGGTCGGCTCCGGTCAGGTGGTCGGTCCGCTGCCCGCCGGGTCGGTGGAGGTCGCTACGCTCAGCGACCTGAGCACCGACTGGGTATGGTCGGACCCGCACTTCCCGTTCGCCCACTGATTCGGCCACCGAGGAGTACTCCGATCAACCAGCCAGTCACCGTCGACGGTGACTGGCGCGTCGTGCGGTGCGGCCGCGGCACGGTGGTGACCAGCCGGTCGATCGACCGCAGCCTGGACAGGCCCGTCGTACTTGCTGAGCAGCCGTACGTCCTGCCGCCAGACCTGGCGGCGATCCAGCCCGAGGTCCTCGCGCTGGATCGGTCAGGTCCGGGTGCGCCGTCGTTCAACGGTCTGAACGCCGGCCTCAGCGAAGACCTTGATCCTGCCGGCGGCGAGATCCGCCTGCAGCCGGTCCGGTACTTCGACACGATGGCGTCCACCTACCTCGCCGGAGAGCAGTGGCGGACCGGCACGCCGGCCGGAGTCAGCGCCGACATCACGCACCACCTCTTCACTGCTGACGGCCGGCTGATCCCACTGAGCAAGAACGACCTCAGCAACCAGATCGGCGTCTCGACAGTCGCCCTCACCTCCGACGGCTGGATGCTCCTGCTCCACCAGGGCATGGGCTCGCGATCTTCACCCGGTCTGGTCGCCCCCAGCGGCTCCGGAAGCCTGGAACCGAAGGACATCATCGGCAAGACCCGCCTGTCCGAGGCAGTCTCCACCGGCATGGAACGCGAACTCCGCGAGGAACTGGGCCTCCTCACACCCGCCATGCGCAAGATTCCCATGGAAACCACCGTCCTCGGCTTCGCCCGCTGGCTCGACAAGGGCGGCAAACCCGAGTTCTACGGCACCACCCGAATCAACGCCGCCATGTCCGACCTCGACCTACGCATCCACGAGTCCGAGCTCGACTACGTCGGCCGGCACGAACCCATCTCACCCGCGGACGTCGCGCGCTTGCTGGCGGGGGAGCGGTTCGGAGCACTCGGCCTCGGAGCGCCATCGGTCCCGCTGGAAATGTGCCTGGGGCTGATCGTCAGTCGTTGATGTGGTTGGTGGTGGCGGCGTGTTTCGGGGGTGCTGGGGTCTCGTCGGCGGGCTGGGCGCGGCGGGTGCGGCGCTTGGCCAGGATGTATTCGACGACCATCGGGATCAGCGAGATCAGGACCAGCAGGATCAGCGCCGACTCGAGGTGGTCGTGGATGAACTTGACCCGGCCGAGCGCGTGGCCGAGCAGGGTGATGCCGGTCGCCCAGAGGACCGCGCCGATGCCGGTCCAGAGGAAGAACTTGCGCGGGTCCATCTTGCCGGCGCCCGCCACGATCGTGATGAAGGTCCGCACGATCGGCACGAAGCGCGCCAGCACCAGCGCGCGCGGCCCGTACCGCGCGAAGAACTCGTGCGTCTGCTCGATGTACTTCGGTTTCAGGAACCGCGCATTCGGGTTCTTGAACAACGTCGTACCGAGGACGCGGCCGATGTAGTAGCCCGACACGTTCCCGGCGAACGCCGCGACGGTCAGGATCACACAGGCCAGCCACAGCGGTACGTCGATCGTGCCGTGCGCGATGAACAGGCCGACGGCGAACAACAGTGAGTCACCGGGCAGGATCGGGAACAGCAATCCGCACTCGATGAACACCACCGCGGCCGTGCCCCAGAGGGCCCAGTCACCCAGCCAGTTCAGCAGGTATTCCGGGTCCATCCAGTTCGGCATCAGCATCGCGACGAGAGAAAGCACGCGGACAGGGTAGCGTCCCCAGCTGTGCGGGAGCTGATTGGCGAGGAGAAGAGAGACCTGATCGGAGCCGACCTGGTCGGGCCGAACGAGGTCGGGGTCGGCCCGTGGCAGGGGGAGTGGCCCGACGATCCGCGGCTGGACCCGGAGCTGCTCGCGTCCGGTGACCGGCGCAATGTGGTCGACAAGTACCGCTATTGGACACTCGACGCGATCGTCGAAGATCTGGACCAGCAGCGGCACCCGTTCCACGTCGCGATCGAGAACTGGCAGCACGACCTGAACATCGGCTCCGTGGTCCGGACGGCGAACGCTTTCCTGGCGGCCGAGGTACACATCGTCGGCAACCGGAAGTGGAACCGCCGTGGCGCGATGGTCACCGACCGCTACCAGCATGTCCGCCACCACCCACGCCTCGAGGACCTGGCGTCGTACGCCGCCGAGCGCGATCTCCCGGTGATCGGGATCGACAACCTGCCCGGCTCGGTCCCGCTGGAGACGTATGACCTGCCCGCCGGATGCGTGCTGCTGTTCGGTCAGGAGGGACCGGGGCTGACCGCCGAAGCGCACGCGATCTGCGCCGACGTGCTGTCGATCGCGCAGTTCGGATCCACCCGGTCGATCAACGCGAGCGCAGCCGCGGCGATCGCCATGCACGCGTGGGTCCGTCGCCACACCTTCGGTCAGGAGACCTGATGTGGGCTGACCACGTGATCTGGTGGCAGGTCTACCCCCTCGGCTTCGCCGGCGCGGAGAAGACCGCGGGTACGTCGGTCGTGCATCGCCTGCCCCAGTTGGAGAACTGGCTCGACTACGCGGTCGAACTTGGTTGCTCAGGGCTCCTACTAGGGCCGGTGTTCGCCGCGGAGACGCACGGCTACGACACCATCGACCACTTCCGGATCGATCCCCGGCTGGGTGACGACGCGGACTTCGACAGCTTGGTCGCGGCCGCGCACGACCGTGGTCTGCGGATCGCGCTGGACGGGGTGTTCAACCACGTCGCGCGGTCTTTCAACGGGCCGGACGAGTGGTTCCGGCGTCGCCCGGACGGATCGTTCGACAGTTTCGAGGGCCACGACCACCTTGTCGCGCTGGATCACAGCCGGCCCGAGGTGGCGCAGTACGTCTCCGAGGTGCTCGGTCACTGGCTCGCGCGAGGTGTCGACGGTTGGCGGCTGGATGCGGCGTACGCCGTACCGCCCGAGTTCTGGCAGGCGGCGCTGCCGCGGGACCGATTCCCGGAGGCGTGGTTCTTCGGTGAGGTGATCCACGGCGACTACGCCGGGTACGTCACGAAGAGCGGGCTCGACTCGGTGACGCAGTACGAACTGTGGAAGGCGATCTGGAGCTCGCTGAACGACGGCAACTTCTTCGAGCTCGCCTACGCCCTCGAGCGGCATGATGCGCTGCTGGACACGTTCGTGCCGCAGACGTTCGTCGGCAATCATGACGTGACGCGGCTCGCGACCCGGCTGGACGACGAGCGGCACCTCGGTCACGCGCTGGCGATCCTGTTCACCGTCGCCGGCGTGCCGAGCGTGTACTACGGCGACGAGCAGGCCTTCCGCGGGCTCAAGGAGGATCGCGAGGGAGGCGACGACGCGATCCGCCCGGAGTTCCCGGCGACGCCCGCAGGGTTGGATCCGTCCGGCTGGCCGACGTACGAGCTGCATCAATGGCTGATCGGCGCACGGCGGCAGCACGCGTGGCTGACGCGGAGCCGAACGAAGGTCGAGCATCTGGCCAACACGGCGATTGCTCTGCGGTCCGGCAGTGGCGACGACTCGGTGCTGCTTCTGCTGAACGCCTCGGACGAGGCCTACGACTTTCCCGTGGAGGCCGGTGATCCGCTGACCGTGGCGGCGCACAGCTGGAGATTGTTGACGGAACGCGTAACCCCCGGCGAGGGTGCCGCGTTGTCCCAGTGACAGAAGTGAGGCTTCTCGACCAAAGTCAGCCCCAACTCGGGCGGGGCGGCACGCATCGTAGGTGTCGTACTGGGTTTGTGACGGGAACAGGGGGTAGTTGATGAGTTCTCTGTGGGACGAACTGATTCATGAGCTCGGGACCGTGCGCGCCCTGAGCGCTGCTGCACTCGAGGCGCGCACGGAAACGTCGCGGGTGGCGCTGATCACCCTCCTCGACGCCGAGGCCGCCGAAATCTCGGCGATTCTCGACCAGATCCTGCGGGAGGCCCAGCCGACCTCAGCGGCCTAGCAACTGCGTGAAGGCTTGCAGGAGGGCGTCGGTGGCGTCGTCGGGAAGCTCGGACGCGCGGAGGGCGATGTGCGCGTCCGGACGGACCAGGAGACAGCCGTGGTCCGGGATCTCCCGCGCCCGCGACCAGTCGCCGTACAGGTCCTCCAGCTCGCGGCCCGGCCCGATCACGTACGGCTCGATCGGTACGCCGAGATGCTCGGACACGGACTGTGCGGCCTTCACCCAGGCCTCGCCACCGATCCCGGTGAGCAGCGTGAACCGGCCCTTGCCGACCACGTCGAGCGTGCTGACGGTCTCCGAGCCGCGGGTCAGCCAGCAGTGCGGGATCCGGGCGCCCGGCCAGGTCGTCGGGTGGTAGTACAGCTCAGCATCCCGCTCGTACGCCGGCTCCGGCGTACCGTCCGGAATCACGGCGGCCGAGTGGTACCGCTGGCCGAGCTCGACGCCGTGCGCGTTGAACTCGTAGTCCTTGAGCTCGATCGCGGTTCGCAGCTCGTCGCGCTGGGCGGCGCCCTCCGGGGTGTCGTCCTTGCGTGACTCGATCGTCCGCCCGGCCGGCGCGTCCGGCGTCATGCCGAGCGCGCGGAAGATCTGGCCGAACTGGGTGCGGCTCTTGTTGGCCCGCTCGACGATCTGCTGCGCGATCGGTGTCCGCTCCGCGTCGTACGTCTCCAGCAGGCTCGGGTCCGCCTGGCCGCGCAGGACCAGCGCCAGCTTCCAGGCCAGGTTGTACGCGTCCTGGATGGACGTGTTCGAGCCGAGCCCGTTGCTCGGCGGGTGCCGGTGGATCGCGTCACCCATGCAGAACACCCGGCCGTTCGAGGCCTTCTCGGCGTACATATGGTTGACGCTCCAGACCGACGTACTTTTCAGCTTCACGTCGATCGTGTCGTCACCCACCAGGTTGTGCACGATCTCGGTCGCCATCGCTTCGTCGACCACCGGCGCGGGCTGGGAGATGTCGTAGCCCCAGACGATCAGCCACTCGTTCCACGGCCGGACCATCCGCACCAGGCCGGCGCCGATGCCGCCGATCTGTGCACCCGGCTGGAGCACCCAGTACAGGACGCTCGGGCGATGGGCGACGTACTTGGACAGGTCGGCCTCGAAGACGATGTTCATCGAACCCTCGATGTCCATCGCGCCCGCCATCGGCAGCCCGATGTCCTGGGCGACCTTGCTGCGCCCGCCGTCCGCGCCGATCAGGTACTTGGCGCGGATCTGGTACGTCTCTCCGCTCAGCCGGTCGCGGACCGTCGCCGTGACTCCGTCATCGTCCTGCTCCAGCGACACGTACTCCGTGTCGAACCGGACTCGCGCACCACGGCCGGCCGCCGTACTCACCAGGATCGGCTCGAACAGCGTCTGCGGCAGGTCGCAGGGGAGGGTCGGGCTCGCCTCGGTGTAGTCGGCCAGCCGGCGCGGGTGCGTGCCCCAGGTGCGGATCCGGCCGATCTCCTCACCGGCCAGGCTGGTGCAGAACGCGGTCTGGCCCATCAGATGGTGCGCAGTGCCCTTGTCGATGATCTGGTCCTCGATGCCCATGTCGCGCATCAACTCGACCGTGCGCTGGTTGGTGATGTGGGCGCGCGGAGTGTTGGCCGTCCAGCCGTAGCGGGTCAGGACGATGTTGTCGATGCCATACGTGGACAGGAACAGCGAGGCGGCGCCACCGGCAGGGCCGGTGCCCACGATGAGAACATCCGTCGTGATCACAGCTCGGCCTCCTCGGTGGTCGCGAGAATCAGGTCGTAGTCGACCGTGTAGAAGGGTTCGTCGAAGGTCCGGCCATCCGGCGCCGTACCGGCCGGATGCTCGACGAAGTCGGCGATCAGCGAGTCCTTGACGCCGAAGACCGCATCCTTCGCGAGGTACTCGTCGCCTCTCGCGAATACGTGGGTGATCAGCCGGGCGTACCCGGGCGCGGTCACCATGAAGTGGACGTGCGCCGGTCGCATCGCGCCGCGGCCGCCTGCCCTCAGCAGCCCGCCGACCGGTCCGTCGTCCGGGATCGGATAGGCAACCGGTCGCACCGCCCAGAACGAATAGTTGCCCTGGGCATCGGTCGTCTGGTGGCCGCGGTTCTGCGGACCGTCGGTGTCCTTCTGAACGTCGTAGAAGCCGTCCTCGTCGGCCTGCCAGGTCTCCACCAGCGCCCCCGCGATCGGCTCGCCCTCGGTGCTCAGGACCCGGCCGCTCACCAGGCACGGGTGTCCGGGAGCGCCGTTCGAGATGTCCCCGCCGAGTTCGACCGCGGGCGAGCCCTCGACGAAGAACGGCCCGAAAACAGTGGACTCGGTGGCACCCGTGGACTTCGGATTGCCGAGGCCGACAGTGAGCATCGAGAGCCCGAGTACGTCGGCCAGCAGGACGAACTCCTGTCTGGTGCCCGTCGAGATCTGCCCGGTCCGGGTCAGGAAGTCGATCGCGCTGAAGTACTCCGCCTCGGTCAGCTTCACCTCCCGTGCGAACTCGTGCAGGTGCCGCACCAGCGCGCTCATCACTTGCTTCGTTCGCGGGTCCGGGCTGCCGTCGAAGCTGGCCACCACCGCATCGGTCAGGTCGTCGCCTTGCAGATCCATCCGGTTGCTCCTCATGCCTCGATCACCATCGCGAGCCCTTGGCCGACGCCGATGCACAACGTCGCCAGGCCGAAGCCACCGCCGCGCCGCTTCAGTTCGTGCGCGAGAGTGGTCAGAATGCGGGTTCCCGAACTGCCCAGGGGATGCCCGAGCGCGATCGCTCCGCCGTTCACATTCACCTTGTTCCGGTCCAGGCCGGGCCATTGCTGCAGGCAAGCAAGACTCTGGGCCGCGTACGCCTCGTTGAGCTCGACCAGGGTGAGATCATCCCAGCCGATGCCCGCCTTCTTCAGTGCCTTGTTGGATGCCTCGACCGGTCCGATTCCGAAGTACTGCGGATCCACCGCGTGCACTGCCCTGCTGACGATCCGCGCCATCGGGGCCAGGCCCAGCCGGCCGGCGGTTTCCTCGTCGGCGATCAGTACGGCGGATGCGCCGTCGTTCAACGTGGATGCGTTGCCGGCGGTCACCGTCCCCGTGCCGTCGGTGCGGAAGGCCGGCTTGAGTTTGGCCATCACCTCGGGGGTGCCGCCGTCGCGGATCGACTCGTCGCGGGTGAGCGGCTGCCCCTTGATGGCGAGGTGCTCCCACGGCACGATCTCCGCGTCGAAGGCGCCGGCGCCCCACGCCTTGGCGGCCTTCTCGTGGCTCTCCAGCGCGAACAGGTCCTGCGCTTCGCGGGTGACGCCGTACTTCTCGGCCAGTCGCTCCGTCGCTTCGCCGAGCGAGATCGTCCAGTCCTTCGGCATCTTCGGGTTGACCAGCCGCCAGCCGAGGGAGGTCGACTCGGCGGTCATGCTGCCGTGCGGGTAGGCGCGTTCGGGCTTCGGGAGTACCCAGGGCGCGCGGCTCATCGACTCCACGCCACCGGCGATGACCAGGCTGGCGTCGTTCGTCTCGACCGCTCGGGCTGCCTGGATCGCGGCTTCGAGTCCGGATCCGCAGAGGCGGTTGACCGTCGTACCGGGGACGCTGGTAGGGAAGCCGGCCAGGAGTGCGGCCATTCGGGCGACGTCGCGGTTCTCCTCACCGGCGCCGTTGGCGTTGCCGAGGAAGACGTCGTCCAGCTCGGCCGGGTCGATGCCGGTGCGGCCGGCGAGTTCTTGGAGGGTCGCCGCGGCGAGGTCGTCGGGACGGGCTGCCGCGAGCGCGCCACCGAGTTTGCCGACGGGGGTGCGGACCGCGTCCAGCAGGAAGGCGGATCTCATCGGGTCGCTCCTTCGGGCCGGGTACCGGCCCATGCGCGGGTGAGGATGTCGTGCAGGAGCTCGGGCGGAGCTCCCTGGAACGTGCGCGCGGCTTCCTCCGCCTGGTCCTCGGTCAGGCCGAGGTCCTTCAGGTTGGTGGAGATGCCGGCGTCGGTGAACAGGTCGTACAGCCCGGTCGCCAGGTCGTCGGTCCCGAGCGCCGCCTCGAGCCGTGCCTTGGCCTGCGGTACTTCTGTCGCCTTGACGCGGGTCACCTGCGGCAGAACCGCGGCATGGGTCTCGGCGTGCGGGAGGTTGTAGGTGCCGCCGAGGAGATGGCAGAGCTTGTGGTGCAGCCCGGTGCCGGCTGTCGCCAGTGCGGAGCCTCCGAGGCAGGCGCCGTACAGAAGGTTGCTCCGGGCATCGATGTCGGTGGGATCCTGGCCGATCGCTCTGAGTCCTGCTGCGAGGGCTCGTGCTCCTTCGACGGCTGTTGTCTCGGTGATCGGGTCGGCCTTGGGTGTCCACACCGCCTCGACGCAATGTGCGATGGCGTTGGCCACGCTGGCAGCCGTCACCTTCAACGGCAGATGCTGACTGAGCACCGCGTCGTAAACCACAACCTTCGGCAACACCTTCAGGTCGGTGCCGGTGGTCTTGCTGCCGCCGGATGTCTCGCCCCAGACCGGGGTCATCTCGGATCCGGCGTACGTCGTAGGAACGGCCACGATGGGGAGCTCTCCGGTCAGCGCAACCGCCTTCGCCAGGCCGATCGCCGAGCCACCGCCGATCGCGACCAGCCCGTCGGCGTCGATCTCCCGCGCCTTCGCTCGCGCGTTCTCCGCAACCTCGGTCGGCACGTGCTGCGTCACCCCGTCGATCCGGCCCGCGAACCGATCCTTCAGGTCGACCTCGACCACGTCAGCCGCGTCCCGCGCCGAATTCGTCGCCACCACCAGTGCTCGTCGTACCCCGAGCAACCCGACCTCGGCCGCCACCTGATCGAGCGATCCCGCCCCGAACACCACCCGCCCGGGAAAGAACGTGTGCACGAAGTCGCTCGTCATCCACGACCACCTCGTCCGCCACAGTCACCGTTCGGCCTTGCGACATACACCGCCTCAGGCATCGGCGGCCTCCCGATCGCGGAGACGGCGCAGTGCTGTCAGCTCCACCTCGGACGGCGGCTCGACAGACTTGATGCTGTCGGCAACCTTCAGCGGCCAGCCGGTTGCTTCACGCGCCTGCTCGACGGTCACCCCTGGGTGCAGACGGGTCAGCGTCAGCTCGTTGGTGTCCGGGTCTGGCTCGAGTACGCCGTGGTCGGTGATGACCAGGGTCGGACCGGCGCCGGGAGCCTGGCGTTCGCGGCCGGTCGGGCCGTACCCGACCGAGGTCACGAAGTCGACCTGCTCGACGAACGTCCGCGGCGACTGCCTGACGATCACGATCACCCGCCCGGCCGCCGCCGCGATCTCCGGCGCACCGCCCGCACCCGGCAGCCGGGTCCTGGGGTCGCTGTGCTCGCCGATGACGGTCGTGTTGATGTTCCCGAACCGGTCGATCTGCGCCGCGCCGAGGAACCCGACGTCGATCCGTCCGGCCCCGACCCAGTAGTTGAATATCTCCGGCACCGACACCACTGCCGTCGCCGTCGCGGCCAGATCGTCGTCCCCGATCGACAACGGCAGCCGGCGCGGTTTCGCGTCGATCGCCCCGGATTCGTAGACGAGCCGGCAGTTCGGCGCATGCGTCCGCCGCGCCAGGTTCGCGGCCAGATTCGGCGGCCCGACGCCGACCAGGCACACATCCCCGTCCCGCAGTTCCCGGGCCGCCGCCACATTCATCATGTCCGCGGAGTTCCACTCAGCCGTCTGCGCCACGGCGTCCTGCTCACGCATGCGCGGTCACCTCTTCCTGGGCCGCCGGCAAGCCGTTCTCCGCAGCCCACTGCAGGAAGGCTGCACGATCCCGCGACACCGCATCCCACCGCTGGTAAAAGTCGTTGTCGCGCCCGGAGTACCCGGCGGCGTACGACGGCCAGGCCCCACCCGGTACGACGCTCACCGCGGACAGCACCCAGTTCGGCAGGATCACCGCGCCGGTGTGCTCGGGGAACTCGTCGACAACTTCTTCGACCGTCACGATCGCCCGCTTCGCCGCGAGCACCGCCTCGCGCTGCACCCCGGTGATGCCCCAGAGCATGACGTTCCCGTCCCGGTCCGCCAGTTGCGCGTGGATCACCGTGACATCGGGGTTGACCGCCTTCACCGCGGCGAGTTCCTCCCCGGTGAACGGACAGGTGACCCGGCTGATGATGTCCCGCTGCTCCTCGAGATCCGTGCCGCGGTATCCCCGCAGTACGGCGAACGGCAGCCTCGTGGCACCGGCGACGTACGCATTGGCCAGGCCGGCGTGGCTGTGTTCGTGGACGACGAGCCGGTGCGGCCAGTGCTTCTCGACCGCGTCGCGGAGCCGGTGCAGTGAACCGACACCCGGGTTTCCGCCGTACGAGAAGACGAGCTCGTCCGCGACGCCCAGCCCGATCAGCTGGTCGTACACGAGGTCGGGCGTCATCCGGACCAGGGTCAGGTGGCGCCGGCCCTGCCGGGCGATCTCGTGCGCGGCCGCGAAAGGGATGAGGTGGGTGAAGCCTTCGAGCGCCACGGTGTCGCCGTCGTGGACGTGCGCCGCGATCGCTTCGCTGAGAGGAACTGGACTTGGCATGCGGGCTCCGCTACGATTTCGCTGAGCGAAAAGTTCTTCTTTCAACGAAAAGTAGGCTAGCCGATGGCTGCTGAGACGTCTACCGGGACCTTCCTGCAGGGGCTCGAGCGTGGGCTTGCGGTGATCCGTGCGTTCTCGGCGGACGCGCCGTCGCTGACGCTCAGCGAGGTGGCGCGCGACGTCGGCATTACGCCGGCGACGGCGCGGCGGATCCTGCTCACGCTCGGCGAACTCGGGTACGTCCGCAGCGACGGCCGGCGCTTCTCGCTCACCCCGCGGGTGCTCGCACTTGGTTGGGCGTACTTGTCGTCGCTCGATCTCGGCGAGCTTGCGGGACCGTTCATGGAGGAGCTCAGCGCGAAGACCCGCGAGTCCTGCTCGATCGCGACGCTCGACCTGCCGGACATCGTGTACGTCGCCCGCGTCCCGACCAGCCGGATCATGACCGTCGCACTCGGAGTCGGCGCGCGGCTACCGGCGTACCCGACCTCGATGGGTCGTGTCCTGCTGGCCGGCCTGCCGGAGGAGGAGCTGACGACCTACCTGTCGACGCTGGACGCCGAGTCGCTCACCCCCCGGACGGTGACGTCGGCGGACAAGCTCCGCGACAGCATCAACCGCGCCCGCCTCGACGAGTACGCCCTCGTCGATCAGGAGCTCGAGCTCGGCCTGCGCTCGATCGCCGCCCCCATCCGCAACGCCCGCGGCCGAACCATCGCCGCCCTCAACGTCTCTGCCCACGCCTCCCGCTCCACCCCAGCCACCCTCCGCACCGACGTCCTTCCCCACCTCCAGGCAGCCGCCGCCCAAATCACCACAGCCCTAACCCACCGCGGCCACCTCTAACCCACCCCACCGCCCCGCCGCTCCGCCCCGCAGCCGCCGCTCCGCCCCGCCGCCCTGCCCCGCCCCGCGTCGCCCCGCCCCGCGTCGCCCCGCCCCGCGTCGCGTCGCCCCGCCCCGCCCCGCCCCGCGTCGCGCCGCCCCGCCCCGCCCCGCCGCGCCTCGCCGACCCGGCGCCGTGGTCGCCCGCCGCAACCCGCCCGCCCCGAGCCCCGTCCGCCCCGAGCCCGCCGCGCCCGGGCGCCGGCGGAATCCTCGACTTTGTGCGCCGTGTGCGTACCGGATGGCCGCTCAGATGGGGATCTGGTGCACAAGGTCGACACGAACGCGGTCCCGGCCCGGCCCGGCCCGCCAGCGAACGGGGGCTGGGAAGCGCGGGGGAAGTGGGTCGACACGAACGCGGTTCCGACCCGGCCCCGAGCGAACGGGGGGCTGGGAAGCGCGGGGAAGTGGGTCGACACGAACGCGGTCCTGGCCTGGCCCGCCGGCGAACGGGGGCTGGGAAGCGCGGGGGGAAGTGGGTCGGGAGGGGGTCCCAGAGCACAACCACCCGGCGGGACGACCAGGGGGCTCGGACAGGAAGTGGGGGCCTCGGACAAGTCACGACATGTCCGCGGTCGCCGGTTCCTGTTCGCGGCCACCGCCCCCGGGTCTGCGGCCACCGCCCCGGCCCGCGGCCACGCCCCCGGTCCGCGGCCACCGCCCCTGTTCGCGGCCACGCCCGCGGTCCGCGGCCACCGCCCCTGTTCGCGGCCACCGCCCCCGGTCCGCGGCCACGCCCCCGGTCCGCGGCCACGCCCCCGGTCCGCGGCGGGTGCTCAGCCCTTGAGGTCGGCGAGGATCTGGAGGTAGTGCGGGTTGTTCATGATGCCGATGATGTTGCCGAACGGGTCGACCACGGACGCCGTACGGAAGCCGGTGTTGTTGCCTCGCTCAACGATTCCTTCGAGCAGCGTCGCCCCGTGCGCCAGCAGGTGTTCGAGCTCGCCCTCGAGGTCGTCGACGTGCCAGTGGACGATCGCACCGGCGGGGCCGTGGCTGACGTCATGCCGTGCGTACTTCGCGTCGATGATCCCCAGCTCGCACTGGAAGTCCCCGAACCGGAACTCGACGTAGGCCGGCTCCTCCGCCGACGGCACCGCGTAGTACGCCTCGATCCCGAGCAGCTTCGAGTACCACTCCCGCGCCGCCTTCACGTCGTCGGCGTAGAAACTCACGGTCGCAAACCCTCGCATCATCGTCCTGCCCCTTCCTCGGTTGCTTGACCACAACCCTCCCAGCCAAACTGCTCACCAAATGAGCACTTTCCCAGGAGATCTTCGAAGGAGGTTGCCGAGGAGCTGCGGGCCGACGTGGCTCAGTCGGTTTGGGTGACTTTGCGGAGGCCTCGCGGGGCGTCGGGGTTCAGGCCCAGCTTGCGGGCCAGGGACTCGATGGCTCGCTGGGCTGGGATGACCAGGGCAAGAGGAGTCAGGGTTTCGGGGAGGTCGGGGCCTGGCAGGTTGACGTCGCAGCGGGCGGCGAAGGTGGGATCGCCGCCGATGCCGAGGATCTTGCTGCCCTTCTCGCGAACGATGCCGGCCAGCTCGATCATGCCCGGAAGCGCGGGGCCCTCGGCGGCCGCGACCAGGATGGTGACCAGGTCGGCGTCGACGACCGCGATCGGGCCGTGTTTCAGGTCGGCGTACGAGAGACCGCGGACCGGCTGGAGGCAAGTCTCCTCCAGCTTGAGGGCGACCTCGAGCGTCGTGCCGAACGTGAGCCCACGCCCGCTGGCAAGTACGTCGTGCGCGCCGGCGAGCAGATCCGCTGCGGCCTCGACAGAGTTCTCCAGCATCTTCGTCGCGGCGTCCGGGACCCGGGCGATATCCGCGTCCAGCGTCCCCGGCCTCTGAGCGAGCGCATCGACGGCGACCGTGATCGCCGCGAGTTGCGTGGTGTAGGTCTTCGTGGCCGGCACCGCGAGCTCTTTGCCGGCCTGGGTGATCAGGGCGACGTCGGCGGTCGAGGCCAGCGGGCTGTCGCCGTCGTTCGTGATGCCGACGATCGCCGCGCCGTTTCGCTTGGCCCACTCGGCTGTGTCGACGATCTCCTGGGTCGCACCGGACTGGCTCACCGCGACCACCAGCGAGTTCGACAGGTCGAGGTTGGCGCCGTACAGCGTCGCCACCGACGGGGCGGCGAGTGATGCCTGCCGGCCGGCGTGGATCTCGGTCAGGTAGCGGCCGTACACGCCCGCGTTGTCCGACGATCCGCGAGCCACGAAGATCACGTGCCGGCGCCCCGCGGCCAGCCGGGTGATGTCGTGCCGCAGCGGCAGCACATGCTCGAACGTCGCGGCCAGGGCGGCCGGCTGCTCGGCGATCTCGCGCGCCATCTGGGTTTCCTGAGCGGGGACAGACACCACTGCGATCACTGGTCCTATCTGGTCTTAACAGGTATGCTGCGCACGATAGCAGTGAGCGGCGCCCCGGGGCACCCCCGAGGCTCGCCCAGGTCTGGAGGATCGAGAAGCGATGGTGGCGACCAAGCGGGCCCAGGTCCGATCGGTACTGGAGCGGCTGATCGACGTCGAGTTGCATCCAGGAGATCCGATCCCCTCCGAACGCGCCCTGGTGGACAAACTGAACGTCTCCCGGGTGACCGTCCGGCAGGCGATCAGCGACCTGGTCGAGTCCGGCGCGCTGGAACGCGTGCACGGCAAGGGCACCTTCGTCACCGGCCCGCAGGTCGACTCCCAACTGCACCTCACCTCGTTCTCCCGGGAGATGCGGGCCCGTGGCCTGGAGCCCGGCACGGTGGTGCTGTCGGCCACCGAGATCGAGGCATCGGACGAGACTGCGAAGGGTCTCCGGGTCGCCAAGGGCACCAAGGTGATCCGGGTTGAACGGCTGCGCACCGCCGACGCTTCGCCGATGGCCTACGAGGTCGGCTACTACCCGTCCGCGCTCTTCCCGGGCCTGCTCGGCCGTGAGCTCGGCACCCTGTACGACGTCTTCGCCAGCGAGTACGACGTCGTCGTCACCTCCGGAGAGCAGACCGTCCGGGCGGACAACGCCGACGGTCACGTCGCCCGGGTCCTCGGTGTGGCCAGGCGGGCACCCCTGCTGGTCCTCGAGCGAACCACCTTCGCCGGCCGCAAGGTCGTCGAGCTGTCCTGGTCGGCCTACCGGGCCGATCGCTACCGGCTGCACATGGCTCTGACCCCGCGGGGCCCGCGATCCGGGTCGGCCTGAGTGGCCGCGGCCGGGATCCGGACGGACATCCGGCCGCAACGAACTGGATCCGTCCTGTTCATCAACTGGTCTACATCTCTGCCGATCGCTCCCCGGCCGCCCGGCCGGTCCGGCAGGCGGGCCGCCGGATACGACGAGGTACCGGGCGGCAATACTGGAGCTCGACCCACAAGAACTGTGTTGTGAGGAGTACCGCGAGACATGCCTATTGCCACCCCTGAGGTCTACGCCGAGATGCTGGACAAGGCCAAGCAGAACCGCTTCGCCTACCCGGCCATCAACGTCAGCTCCTCGCAGACGCTGATCGCCGCGATCCGCGGTTTCGCCGAGGCGGGCTCGGACGGCATCGTCCAGGTCTCCACCGGCGGTGCGGAGTACCTGTCCGGCTCGACCGTGAAGAACATGGTGACCGGCTCGGTCGCCCTGGCGGCGTACGCGCACGAGGTCGCCAAGAACTTCGGCGTGAACATCGCGCTGCACACCGACCACTGCCCGAAGGACAAGCTGGACGGCTTCGTCCGGCCGCTGCTGGAGATCTCGGCCGAGCGCGTCACCCGGGGCCAGAACCCGCTGTTCCAGTCGCACATGTGGGACGGCTCGGCCGTGCCCCTGACCGAGAACCTCGAGATCGCCAAGGATCTGCTGGCCAAGACGGCCGCGGCGAAGATCGTGCTGGAGATCGAGGTCGGTGTCGTCGGCGGCGAGGAGGACGGTGTCGCCAACGAGATCAACGAGAAGCTCTACACCACGGTCGAGGACGGTCTCGCCACGGTCGAGGCGCTCGGCACCGGCGAGAACGGCCGCTACATCACCGCGCTGACCTTCGGCAACGTGCACGGCGTCTACAAGCCGGGCGCGGTCAAGCTGCGGCCGGAGATCCTGAAGGAGATCCAGGACCAGGTCGGCGCGAAGGTCGGCAAGGAGCGCCCGTTCGACCTGGTCTTCCACGGCGGCTCCGGCTCGACCCTGGAGGAGATCCGGGCCGCTGTCGACCACGGTGTGATCAAGATGAACGTCGACACCGACACGCAGTACGCGTTCACCCGGCCGGCCGCCGCGCACATGTTCACGAACTACGACGGTGTGCTGAAGGTCGACGGCGACGTCGGCAACAAGAAGGCCTACGACCCGCGCGCGTGGGGCAAGGCGGCCGAGGAGGGCATGGCCAAGCGCGTCGTCGAGGCCTGCGAGAGCCTCCGCTCGGCGGGTACGGCGATCAACGCCTGACGCTCGGTATTGAACACCTGACATCTGTTGCTCCTGACAGATCTGGGGTTTCGAGGGGCTCACCGCCGAGTGCGGTGGGCCACTCACATCCGGGCACGGACGAGGTCGAATCGGCGGACGCCGGTACGGCGGGATGCTCGGGCGAAGGTGGAACGGACGCGGTCGATGACGGCCGGTGGATCGTTGAGATCGGCCCAGGGGATCCAGCAGTGCTCGATCGGCAACGGGGCGGACGGGTCGGGGAGTGGGGTTGGTGCGGCTGACTCGTCCTCGTCCGGCACGAATTCCTCGTACCAGAAGGGGAAGCGCGGCTCGAACTCGAGCACTGTGCGTTCTTCCGGGAACCAGAGGGACGTGGTCTCGGGCTGACCTGGGTCGGGTGTGTCCGCGTCCGGGGCAGGAAGCGGTGATGGGGTCGGGAAGCCGGCTCCGGCGAGGATGAAGCGCAGACGTGATTCGGCCACCGATGCCGAGTTCGTGCAGGCGAGGGACGTGATCTCGACCGAGCGTTCATTGCCGTGGTCGTGGGCTGCGCGTTTCAGCGAGCGTCTGGTGACGAGACCGGCGTACAGCGCGGCGTCGGCCAGGACCACGGCCGGCGTCTTGGGCGCGGTCGCCGCCACCTCGGCAACCGCGCGGGCGGGGGAGACCATCCGGAGCTTGTTCCACAACTGGATGCCTGGGCCGACTGGGTCGCGGATGTGACGGTGCACGCCGCCGACGCAGCCCGGGCGACCGGCGGGCGCGGTCACGTGCACTCGGGACAGGTCGAGCCCCCAGACCGGTAGGGCATGCAGGGCCGCGGCGGATTGATGGCTGGCGTAGACGTTGGGCCCGCCGGAGCGGAGAACGCGCGACACCTTCCGCAGATGCAGGACTTCGTCAGTGATCAGGATGAGCGACCGGCGCTCGGCATACGTGCCCGGCCGGATCCGGCGCCAGCCGCCGGTGTCCAGCAAGGAGTCGATATCCGGATCGGGGTAACCACAGGCCCGAGCATCAGCCCGAGTGAACACGCCACCCCGAATCGAGGCCATCACAGCAAGTTGAGGGTTCATGCCCTAGAACCTGCCGCGATCAGCCCCCTCCGCGGACCACGACTTCGAACCTGTGGAGAACCTGGGGATCACAGCCGATGCCTAACCCACACGTTCGGCTCCACATACACAGCACACCCGGCCTGGACGTCGCACCGCACGGAGACGAGAGCACCTGGAACCTCGACCGGGCCGTCCTGGTCGAACGGAAGGCTCGTCCATCGACGCCATTCCTCCAGCGATCCGGCGACTACCCAGGACGTCGGAGCCAGGCCGACGATCTCCCCACCGGCCCGGACATGCGTCCGAAGCCACGGGTCGAACGGCAGGCCGTCCGCGCGAGTCCGGGCGGCGTACTCCTGCATCGACGTACCCGATTCGAGGTGTTTGTGGCTCGGTCGGACGGGCGCATGGAGCTGCCCGAGTCCAAGGTCGGTGGCAGCGTCCCGGAGGGCGGCCAGGAGGTGGCCGGCTACACCCTGTCCTTGGAGGTCTTGGGCAACGCTGATATTGAGCGCGCAGGCGACGTCCGGTTCGAGTCCACGCCGGGCGTCCGCGAACGCCCAGACAACCGCCTGTTCCCACCCTCCGGCCGGGAGCTCCGCGCGACTCGTCAGCTGTACGGCGTGGGCGTCGCCCACGACTACACCATCAGTCGTCGCGACCAGGCAGGTCGTTGGGAACGTCTCGAGCGTCTGCCAGAAGTAGGCCTCGGACACTCGGTTGTGGCGCATGAACTCCGGCCAGCCCGCGACGCCGACCTCTGCACCGGCCAGCTCCGGCCGCTCGGCGACTGTGGTGATCTCCAGGAGCCGCCCGGACGGTAGTTCAATGCGCCTGGCAACGGGCATGAAAAAAGCCCGTCATGTCTGTATGACGAGCTCTGCGCGGGTTGGAACCCAGGGTTGCCAGAGGAGCGGCATGCCGGCCTCGGCGGGTGTGCGGTTGCCCTTCCGCTCGTTGCAGGTGGCATGGGCGGCCACGGCGTTCAGCCACTCGGTGCGGCCGCCCCTGGATCTGGGTTGAACATGATCCATGGTGTCGGCGTTGTCGAGGCCGCAGTACGCGCACCGGAACTTGTCACGCCGGAGCACACCGTGCTTGCTGTACTTCATCCGTCCGGCCGCGTAGCGCCAATGGGTGACGACGTACCGGACCAGGCGCAGTACGCGCGGAACCGGAAAAGGGCCGATGGTCCGCTCTCCGTGCGCCTCTTCCACCACTGCGACCTCTCGGACCAGCATCCGGATGGCGTGCTGGATCGAGACGGTGTGCAGCGGCTCGTATGACGCGTTCAGGACTATGACGCTCATCCGGTGCCTCCTTCCGGCCGTAGCTGGGAACCACGGCGGCATTGACGCAGGGTCTCAAGCATCCGTGGCCGGTCGGTGAACGGTCAACGGATTTCGTCAGACGGTCACGTGCCGGTTCGGCTGCGTGATCGGCGAAGATGTGCTTATGGAATTGAACAATCTGCTCTCAGGTCCACCCGAGACACTACTCCCAGTAGACCCGGCCGCGGCGGAACTCGCCGCCGGGGCAGCTGCGGCGGACGTCGCGGCCAAGTTCCCCACGTCCTCGCTGGCCTGGGGCGTGCTGGCCGAGGCAGCCCTGGCGGGCGGCCGCACGATCGAGGCCTACGCGTACGCCCGGACCGGCTACCACCGCGGCCTGGACCTGCTCCGGCGGAACGGCTGGAAGGGCCACGGCCCGGTCCCGTGGGAGCACGAGCCGAACCGCGGCTTCCTGCGCTGCCTCGCCGCACTGGGCAAGGCGGCCGCGCTGATCGACGAGAAGGACGAAGCCGAGCGCTGCGCCACGTTCCTGCGCGACTCGTCGCCCACCGCAGCCGATGCGCTGAGCTGAAACCTGGTTGTCGGGCTGGTGACTCGGCGGCATGATCCGTCGGGTGACCAGCCCGTATGCGCAGGACGGATACAGAGTCGGCTTCGACTGGGGACCGGTCGGTGCGAAGGTGGTCGCCGGCAACCTCGTGGCTGTCGTGGACGTGCTGTCGTTCACCACCGCCGTGACCGTCGCCGTCGATCAGGGCATCGACGTGTACCCGTACCGCTGGCGCGACGAGACGGCCGTTGCCTATGCCAAGCAGTACGACGCTCAGCTCGCGGTCGGCAGGTCCGAGGCGGGTCCGGGGGACATCAGCCTGTCGCCGGTCACCATCCGTCAAGCGCACGGAGTCGAGCGGTTGGTGCTCCCGTCGCCCAACGGCTCGACCATCTCGCAGCAGCTCAGCGACAGCGGCGCCACGGTGATCGCGGTGTCACTGCGCAACCGGGCTGCCGCAGCCGCCTGGGTGAATGTGCGGTGCGCCGAGAAGCCGGACCTCAAGGTGGTGGCGATCGCGGCAGGGGAGCGGTGGACGGACGGATCGCTCCGGCCGGCTGTGGAGGACCTCTGGGGTGCCGGCGGGTTTCTGAGCGCCCTGCGGGTGGGCGAGTTGTCGCCGGAAGCCCGAGCGGCGGTGGCGGCGTACGACGCTGTCGCAGACGAGCTGCCTGCACTGCTGTACGACTGCGCCGGCGGTCGCGAACTCACGCAGTACGGCTACCCGGACGACGTCGCGATCGCGGCGGAGGTCGACACCAGCCAATGCGTTCCCGTTCTGAGGGACGGTAAGATGAGCGCGTCAACCTGAGCTACGACGTTACTGCCCGTTGATAGAGCCGGTAGGCGGCGCGCGTCCCCGCTTCCTGCCCGAGATATGGACGGTTGTAGGCGGACTCGGACAGACCGGTGCAGCAGGACGCCCACGGTCGGTCCCCGCCCCTCCGGGCAGCGGAAGGTACTACCGTGCCGGCACTCACCGGACGGATCCGCACGCCCGCAGCGACCTACGCAGAGGTACTGCGTACTCCCGGGGCGTGGAAGTTCTACCTAGCAGCGGCACCGGCTCGCATCGGTATCGCCATGACCAGCTTGGGCATCGTCTGGCTGGTCCACAGTTCTACCGGCTCGTACGCCGCCGCAGGCAGCGTGACCGGTGGCTTCGCAGTCGCTGAGGCACTGGCGGGCCCACAGGTCGCGCGCCTCATCGACAAGTACGGGCAGACACGCATGCTGCCGATCACTCTGGTGGAGCACGGCCTGGCGGTGGCTCTGCTGATCGGCCTCACACTGCAGTCAGCTCCGCTGCCGGTGCTGGTCGCTGCCGGCGTCCTAGCCGGCGGATCGCTGCCGCAAGTAGGCGCGCAGACCTCAGCCAGGTGGTCGCATGCTCTCCGGGGTAGGCCTGGGCTGTCCTCGGCGTACGCGCTGGAGTCACTCGGCACAGGCGTCGCCTTCATGGTCGGCCCAGCCCTGATAGGTACGGTCAGCAGCCTTGCCAGTCCGGTCGCCGGATCGATCCTCGCGACGACTCTGCTCTTGGCGGGCGGTCTGTCGCTGTCTGTGCAACGCAGTACGGCGCCTCCACCGGCAGTGCACGAGCGTGGAACCGGCAAGGCGCGGCTGATGCGCCCGACCTTCCTGGGCTTGATCGGGACCAACATCGGTATCGGTCTGTTCTTTGGCAGCATGCAGGTCTCGGTGACGGCGTACGCACTGAGCACAGGCAGCCCAGGACTCGCCGGACCGCTCTACAGCGTGACCAGTCTGGTCAGTCTGTTCGCCGGACTGGCCTACGGCGCGCGGCGTTGGCGTACTCCACCGCTTACCCAGCTAGCCATCGCCCTGGCGGGTCTGGCGTTGAGCTGTCTGCCACTGCTCGTCGTCGACTCCCCGCTCCAGGTAGGTCTCGCGTTAGCCCTTCCAGGCTTGGCGATCGCGCCGTTCCAGATCCTGTCCGCAGTCCTGACGCAGGCCGAAGTGCACCCCGCCGTACTCACGCAGGCCTTCACCTGGCTCAACTCCGGCTGCGCCGCGGGCATCGCATTAGGCGCAGCCTTCGCAGGCCACATCGTCGATGCCCACGACCCGCACTACGGCTTCCTCCTGGCGTTGCTCTCAGCAACAACCGCAGCCGCAGTCGCCCTCGCACTCAGGGTTGGTAGGTGATTTGGCGTTCGGCTGCGGCTCGGGCGGCGTATTCGGCTGGGGTCAGGCCGATTTGCTGCTTGAACTCCTTGGAGAAGTGGGCCTGGTCGAAGTAGCCGAGGGAGGCGGACAGTTCCGCGAGCTCGGCTACTTCGCCCTGTGCCAGGAGCTCGGCGCCGTCGTGCAGGCGGTAGCGGCGGAGCACCCACTTCGGGCCGACGCCGACGTACCGGCGGAAGAGTCGCTGCAGGGTGCGGATCGGGATGTCGAACTGCTCGGTGATCTGGTCCACCCGGGCCACTGAGCGGTCGGCCGACATCGCGGTCACGATCTCGCGGACCAGCTCGTACGACGGGTCCGGGGGAGCCAGGTGATCGCGCAGGAACGCCTCGAACACCGCACGCCGTCGTACGTCGGACTCCTCGGCGAACATCAGGTCCGCGAGCCGGTCGCCGTCCGGGAACACGGCGGTCAGCGGCAGCACCTGGTCGCGGAACGACGCCACGTCCAGTCCGGTCACCGCACCGAACCCACCGGCCCAGAACTTCACCCCGAACGCTCGCCCGCGGCCGACCAGTTCACGTTCGAACTTGCGCGTGCAGACACCGTTGACGAACGCGCCACCGGGCTGCTCGAAGGTCACGTTGACACTCGGGAACGGCAGCACCTCGGCCGTGTACGGCTCGTCCAGGTCCCACTCGACGATCCAGTACCACTCCACGAAGCGGCCGACCTCGGGCCCTGCGGCGAGGCGGTGGAGTGAGCGGTGCCGAGCCTGCTCACGCGGATGCAGGATGCCCTTCTCGCTCTCCGGCGGAGTCGTCACCAGTGGCTGTCGCTTTCTTACAAGACCGGTACGGCGGTCAACGGATTGACTACCGACATGACGGAGAACACGGTAAACCCCATCCCCGACGGTTATCACTCGCTGACCCCGTACCTCGCCGTAGCGGACGGGCCGAAGGCGATCGAGTTCTACCAGTCGGTGTTCGGGGCCGAGGTGATCAGCCGGCAAGACATGCCGGACGGGCGGCTCGGACAGGCGGAGCTGAAGTTCGGGAACTCGATGCTGCAGCTGAGCGACCAGATGCCGCAGATCGGGCTGCAGGCACCGAACGGCGAGTGGGTGCACTCCTCGCTGGTCCACTACGTGCCCGACGTGGACGCGACGTACGCGAAGGCGGTCGCGGCCGGGGCGAAGCCGGTGGAGGAGGTGCAGACGTTCATGACCGGAGACCGCTTCGGCACCGTGATCGACCCGTTCGGCCACCGCTGGGCGATCCTGACAAAGGTCGAGGACGTGTCCCCGGAGGAGGCCGACCGCCGGGTGAAGGAATGGCTGGCCTCCAACCCGGAGGAGCTGCAGTAGGCGGTCCGGGGGCGCGCTGACCTGCGAGCTCAAGCCGCCGACGGTGCAAGGATGCCGTCATGGACCCCGCCGCCGTCTCCCCCTGGCGCCGACTGACACGGGCGGTCGTCTACGCGGTTGTCGTCGCCGTCCCGCTGGCGATGCTGGCGTTCCTCGTCCGCACCAAGTACGACCCGCTGGTGACCCTCGACGAGAACCTCATCGTCGCCGCAACCGACTACACACGCGGTCACCCACGGTTCCGGTCGTTCGTCGACACGTGGGAACTGATCAGCCAGCCCTGGGTGATGTTCCTGGTCCTGGGCCTGCCGGTGACCCTCTACGTCTGGTTCGGCAAGCACCTGCGGACGCGGGCCTGGTGGGCGCTGGCGACGATGGCCGCCGGCTGGGCGATCGCGGCCGTGCTGAAGCTTCTCGTACGCCGTGCCCGCCCCGAGATCGAGGACCCGTTCGCCCAGCACGCCGGATTCTCCTTCCCCTCCGGTCACGCCACCAACAACGCCATCGTCGTCACCGTGGTCGTGCTGTTGATATGGCCTCTGGTGGGTACCGGTATCCGGAGGCTGCTGGTCGGCCTCGGTGCGGTCTGGGTGATCGTGACGTGTGCCGACAGGCTCTTTGCGGGCGCCCACTTCCTGTCCGACGTCACTGCCGGTGTGTTGCTCGGGTGCGGGCTGACGGCCGCGTCGTACGCGGGCTACCTGGGCTGGAGGCCGCCAACCCCCACCGACAGCACGACGGAAGGTTCAGACTGATGGCGTTCCTCACCCGCTGGCAGGAAGACACGTCCCGACCCACCGCCAAGGAGGCGGGCCGTGACCTGGTGGTCCGCGCACTGGCCCCTCTCGTGGTGTGGTGGTTGGTCGTGGTCGGGATGGGGTGGCTCCTCACCGACGGCCCGCTCAAGGAGCTGGGCGTCTCCGAGGACAGCGTCAGCAAGAGCTTGGAGTCGTCACGCGAGGCGTTCGGTGACGCGGTCACCCTGTTCTTCTCGTGGACGGGCGCGACGGTCAGCATCATCGGCGTGTGCCTGGTCGTGGTCGTGCTGGTCTGGCGGCGGGCCAAGCAGTGGTGGTTCGCGGTCGTGCCGCTCATCGCGATCAGCCTGCAGGGGCTGGTCTTCTTCTTCACCCAGCTCCTCATCGTCCGCCAGCGCCCCGACGTCGAGAAGCTGGACAACTCGGCGCCGACCTCCAGCTTCCCGAGCGGGCACACCGGTGCCGCGACCGCGCTGTACTTCACTCTGGGGCTGATGGCCCTGCGGATCACGAACCCGGTGCTCCGCAGCGTGGTGGTCACCGTGTGCCTGGCGATCCCGTTTCTCGTTGCGACGGCACGGCTCTACCGGGGCATGCACTTCGTCAGCGACGTGGTGGTGGCCATCGTCAACGGCTCGGTGGCGGCCCTGCTCGCCTGGTGCTGGCTGCGTCGCGGCGATGTGGAGAATCAGACGCGCGCGTAGCGGGCACGCGCGAAGGAGTACACGCCGTATGCCGCGAGGCCGAGCGCGATGGCGAACAGAATGACCGTGCCGGCGGGCAGGTCCCGCATCGATCGGAGGCCCCCGTCCAGGCCGGTCGCCTTGCCCGCCCGCTGCTGGATCGCGGCCGTGATGAAGAGGACGCCCACGGCCGCCAGTGCGATGCCCTTGCCGATGTAGCCGACCCTGGCGGCGAGGACCACCGACCGGCCCGGGTGCTCCTGCAGGTCCCCGAGGAACCGTTTCCGCCAACCCTTGTCCACGTGGTAGGCGGCGATGCCGATGACGGCGACGCCGACCAGACCGACGAGCACCCGGCCACCCGGTGCCTCCATCAGGGTTACCGTGAATTCCTTGGTCTGCTGGTTGGTCGACGTACGACCGCCCGAGGCGAACGTGAAGGACGTCCAGGCGAGCGCGCCGTACAGCACGAGCTTGCCGCCGGCCTTCGCCTTGTCCGACGCCTCGTGCCGGGCGACGAGCTCGGTGAGCTGCCAGAGGGCGAGCAGGGTGAACCCAGCCGCGATCACCCAGAGCAGGCCCTGTCCCACCGGCTCCTCGGCGAGTGTCGCCAGCGCCCCCGACTGGCTCGCCTCCTGTCCGCCGAGGCCGAGAGCGATCCGTGCGGTCAGGTAGGCGAGCAACAGGTGCAGGACGCCGCTGGCACCGTAGCCGAGGCGAGCCCCCCACTCGACCACGGGATGGTCACCGGCCTTGGCTGCGGCCCTCTTCGCCTCGCCGCTCACGTCGCCGGGCCGATCGCCGCTGCTGTTCATGATGTTCTCCCCTCGCCTACGGGTACCCAGCCACCGCCGCTGGTAAGCCTCGCGGGCGCCGTGCAACAGTACGCGGATGAACGCTAAGGGTCCTGAGGTCGTCGTCGTCGTCAACCCGACGAAGGTCGACCTCGCCGACGTGCGCGAGGTTCTCCAGGATGCGGCCAGGGCGGCGGGCGTCGAGGCGCCGACGCTGGTCGAGACGACCGAGGACGATCCCGGCTTCGGCCAGACGCGCGAGGCCGTTCGCGACGGCGCCGGTCTGGTGTGCGCCCTCGGGGGCGACGGGACCGTGCGGGCGGTGGCGCAGGAGCTCGTCGGCACCGGCGTCGCGCTCGGTCTCCTTCCAGGCGGTACCGGGAACCTGCTGGCCCGCAACCTCGGCCTCCCGGTCGACTCCCTGGCCGAGGCGGCCGCCGCTGCCTTCTCCGGCCAGGACCGCACGATCGATGTCGGATGGTTGGTCGTCGACCCCGATGAGAGCCAGCGCGCTGGTGACCTGCGCACCGGCGCGGACAACGTCCACTGCTTCACTGTCATGGCCGGGCTCGGTTTCGACGCTCAGATCATGAATGACGCGCCCGAGGGCGTGAAGGACAAGGCCGGCTGGGCGGCGTACGTCGCCAGCGGTGGTACGCATCTGAACGACGACCCGTTCGCGGTCGACCTGGTGGTGGATGGGCGCACCGCGGCCGCCGGCCAGGCCCGCACGGTCGTGGTCGGCAACTGCGGCGAGCTCACCGGCGGCATGGTGCTGCTGCCCGATGCCGAGGTCGATGATGGCCGGCTGGACGTGGCGACGGTCAGCCCCGAGAGCCTGACCGAGTGGATCGGGGTGGCCTCGCGGGTGCTGGCCGAGCGGGGCGACGGACCGTCGCTCCAGCGTGATCGGGGTCGTGACCTCACGGTGCGAGTCGATCCGCCACAGCTGTGTGAGGTCGACGGTGACGTGCTTACCGAGGCAGGCTGGCTGCGCTTCGCGGTGCAGTCGGCCTGCCTGGTCGTACGCGTCGGACGAGACAGCGCCTGACGGCACGACGACTGTTCTCGTCAGAGCACGAGACAGCGGCCCGCCGGAACCGTCCCCTGCGGCAGTTTCGGCGGGCCGCTGACTAAGAGTGTGCACGCGATCACGCTGAATGGCAAGCCGTCGATTGATGAAACAGCTACTTGAAGTGAGCGTTTCAAGACGGTGAGCAGCAGGCCGGCCAGTGGACCGGGGTCCGGTAGGCTTTGGTCGCAAGAGCCTGGATGCGTTGCCGGATGAATGTCCGGTGAACGTCTCCGGGCTTCACCGTTTCCAGCGTCCGGCAGTCGCGCAGTCGTGAGGCCGTCAGCCGGCGCGTGAAGAGGAGGGCTGAGATGCCCGCAATCGTGCTCGTCGGCGCCCAGTGGGGCGATGAGGGCAAAGGCAAGGCGACCGATCTGCTCGGCAACACCGGCGCCGTGATCGACTACGTGGTCAAGTTCAACGGCGGGAACAACGCCGGCCACACGGTCGTGATCGGCTCCGAGAAGTACGCGCTGCACCTGCTGCCGAGCGGGATCCTGACTCCCGGTGTCACCCCGGTGATCGGCAACGGGGTGGTGATCGACCTCAACGTGCTGTTCGAGGAGCTCGACGCGCTGCAGGCCCGCGGCCTCGACACCTCGCGGCTCGTGGTCAGCGCCGGTGCGCACCTGATCCCGCCGTACAACCGGACCCTCGACAAGGTGACCGAGCGTTTCCTCGGCAGCCGCCGGATCGGCACCACCGGCCGCGGCATCGGGCCGACGTACGCGGACAAGATGAACCGGATCGGCATCCGGGTCCAGGACCTGTACGACGAGAAGATCCTCGAGCAGAAGGTCACCGGCGCGCTGGAGCAGAAGAACCAGCTGCTCGTGAAGGTCTACAACCGGCGTGCGGTCGAGATCTCCGAGGTGCTGGACGAACTGCTCGGGTACGCCGAACGCCTCCGGCCGATGGTGGCCGACACCAGCCTGCTGCTGAACAAGGCGCTGGACGACGGCAAGACGGTGCTGATGGAGGCCGGTCAGGCGACCCTGCTGGACGTCGACCACGGGACGTATCCGTTCGTCACCTCGTCCAACGCGATCTCTGCCGGTGCGTGCACGGGTGCGGGCATCCCGCCGACCCGGATCGATCGCGTGATGGCGGTGGTGAAGGCCTACACGACTCGCGTCGGCGAGGGTCCGTTCCCGACGGAGTTGCTGGACGCGGACGGTGAGTGGCTGCGGCAGCAGGGCGCGGAGTTCGGTACGACGACCGGCCGGCCGCGCCGCTGTGGCTGGTACGACGCGGTCATCGCCCGGTACGCCGCCCGCGTGAACGGCGTCTCCGATTTCGTCCTCACCAAGCTGGACACCCTGACCGGCCGCGAGAAGATCCCGGTCTGTGTCGCGTACGACGTGAACGGCGTACGGCACGAGGAGATGCCGATGACGCAGACGGACTTTCACCACGCGGTCCCGGTCTACGAGGAGTTCGACGGCTGGTCCGACGACATCACCGGCTGCCGCACCTTCGAAGACCTGCCGAAGCAGGCCCAGACCTACGTCCGCGCCGTCGAGTCCCTCAGCGGCGCCCGCATCTCCGCCATCGGAGTGGGCCCCGAACGATCCCAGATCATCCAGCCCTGACCCAGCCTGTGCCGGCCACCCCGCTCGCCGGGGTGGCCGGTGCGGTTCTCAGCGGCCGATGCTGTTTCAGCGGCCGATGAAGGGGAGGTCTCGGATGAAGGGGGCGTCTCGGAGGTCGTTGAGGGTGGGGCGGTCGATGGTGGGGGTTTCGATGGGGGTGCGGGCCCAGGTGGAGCCTTCGCCCTGGGTGGCTTGGTAGAAGGTGAGGACGCCGATCGCCAGGAGTACGGCGGCGATGGTGGCGGAGAGCCAGTGCCGGCGGAAGGTGTTGCGGGCGGCGATGTGGGCTCCGCGGCGGAGTGAGGTGCCGCCGGGGCCCCACCAGGCAGTGACCAGTGCGGTGAGTGCGGCGGAACCGAAGCCGAAGGCTGACAGCGGCTGCCAATCCAGATCGTTGGCTGTGGCGAGCACTCCGGTCACGACAATCCCGACAACACCGCCCATGACGACGGGCAGGATCAGGCACGGCAGTGTGACAAGACCCGCCATGACCAGCTGCAACGGTGTGGACGCTGCGGCGACCACGCTGTCGGAGCGGCCGGACCGACCGCGCATCTGGCGGCGTCGCATCAGCGCAGTACTCGATCGGTCGACGGTCCGCGCGATCACGAACAGCACGATGGTGATGAGCGAACCCAGGCCCGGGTAGAGCGCAACCAGCCCGGTCAGCGCCACCATCAACCCGACGATGACCGCAGTACGCTTCCCAGTCGGCGGAGTCCTCTCCGGCCGAGGCGCCTGCGGCTGCGGCGAACGCTCCTGCGGCCCAGGCTGCTGGTACGGCGGTCCGCCCTGCTGGTACGGCGCCGGCACGGGACTCTGCTGCTGGTACGGCGAGGGCGCCCCGTAGTACGGCGCGATGTCCTGCGGACCGCTCTGATACGGCAACGGCATCGCTGCAGGTGGCGCCGCAGTGGGCGTCGGGCTGTAGTTCACCGGGTGAACCGGCGGGGAAGCCGTCGGCAACGGCTGAGCCGCCTTCTTGGCCGCAGCAGCCTCACGCAGCTTGTCGCGGATCGGAGCGAACGCCGACAGCGGCGGAATCACCGACGGCACGAGCTCCGCCACGTCAGTGGGTGAGTGCTCGTCCGACGGCATCTCACGAGTCATCAGCGCGGTCGGCGGGTTCAGCTGCACAGTCTCGGGCGCGGGCGCTTCTCGCGCCGGCAACGCGTCGCGGCCCTCGGCGTACCGGTTCAGCCCCTCCATGATCTCGACCTGCGTCGGCCGGTCGTTCTTGTCGGGTGCGAGCGCCGCGGCGAGCAGTGGCTTCAGTCGCGGGTCGAGTCCGTCGAGATCGGCCTGCCCGCTGTGCACCCGATGGAGGACGGCCTCGAACGGTCCCTTGCCGAACGGCCGGCGTCCGGTGGCCGCGAACGCCACAGTGGCCGCCCAGCCCCACCAGTCCGCCGACTCCGACACCATCTCGCCCGCGATGAGCTCCGGTGCGAGGTAGCCCGGCGTACCGATCACCAGGCCGGTCTGGGTGAGCCGCAGGTCGTCCGCGGCCTGCGCGATACCGAAGTCGATCATCACCGGCTTGCCGTTGAACATCATCACGTTGCCGGGCTTGAGGTCGCGGTGGATCACGCCGACCTGGTGGATCGCCTGCAGCGACTCCGCCAGGCATCCGGCCAGCGGCAGCCACTTGCGCGGGGTCAGGGGCCCGCGTTCGTCGACCTGCTCGTCCAGCGGGCGCCCCGGCACGAACCGGGTCACCAGATAGGCCTGGTCGCCCTCCAGGTCGTGGTCGAGGATGCCCGCCACACCGGGGTGACTCACCTTCTGCAGTGTGGTCGCTTCACGCTGCAACCGGGCCCGTGCGATCGGGTCGTGCGCGACGTGCGGGCGCAGTACCTTGAGCGCGACCTCCTGGCGCTCGGGTCCTTCGGCCAGGTAGACGACACCCATGCCGCCCTGTCCGAGCCGCCGGATCAACCGGTACGGCCCGACCCGCTCTTCCCCCACCTCCTCGACAGGCGCGGAAGGCGGTCCCCCTGTGGCTGACATGCCATCTACGGTACGTCGGCAGCAGACCAAGAAGGCGGGATGACGTCTGAGGTAATCGTCTCGATTCGGCTTCTGCCGGAGGCTTGTCGCATCGGAATCGTCCGAAAGAATGAGGAGACAGTCACCATGACGGCGTACGCCATCGCCTACCTGCGCAACATCAAGTTCGGTGCGGAAATCATCGAGTACCTGCAGCGCGTCGACGCGACGCTGGCGCCGTACGACGGGCACTTCATCGTCCACGGCGACGACGCGGAGCCGATCGAGGGCGAGTGGAGCGGCGCTCCGATCGTGATCGAGTTCCCCGACTACGACCAGCTGCGCGGCTGGTACGACTCGGCGGCGTACCGGGAGATCCTGCACCTGCGCACCGACAACTCCGACAGCACCGTCATCTTCGTCAAAGGGTGCGGTCGCGACCACAAGGCCACCGATGTGCTGGTCTGATCTTTATGGCCAGATCCTTGCGAACACCGTCGTCTCGGCCACTGGCTGGCGTCGCTGCCGGGCGGTTGGGTAGAGCCATGCGAATCGAGATGCTGGTGTTCGACGGTGTGGACGAGATGGACGTGATGGGTCCGTTCGAGGTCTGGAGTCATGCCAGGCGGCGGCCGGAGTTCGACATGGCGCTGGTCGGCCTGGACGGTCCGGTCGAGGTGACCGGGCTGCACGGCCTGCAGTTCAAGGCACCGGAGGGTCTCGGCGCTCCGGACGCACTCTTCGTCCCCGGCGGCGGATGGATGAACCGGGCCGAGACGGGCTCGTGGGCCGAGGCGCGGCGCGGCGTGATGACGGCGAGGATCGCCGAACTCGCGCCGTCGCTCAGCCTGATCACCTCGGTCTGCACCGGTGCGATGCTGCTCGCCGAGGCCGGGCTGCTGAAGGGCCGCCCGGCCACCACGAACCGCGGCGCCTGGGCCGAACTGGACGCGTTCGGCGCGGACCTCAAGACGAACCGCGTCGTCGACGACGGCGACCTGATCACCGCGGGCGGCGTCACCTCCGGCATCGACCTTGCCCTGTACGTCGTCGAGCGGGTGTGCGGAGCGGATGTCGCCGACGGGATCGCGGGCGCACTGGAGTACACCCGCGACCGGGACGTCTACGTTGCCTCAGGCAACTAGGCCTGGACGAGCTCCGGGTAGAGAGCGGTCAGGTCTCCGGAGATCGCCGCCTTCGCGCCGCGCGCGGTGTCGTCGGCGAGCACCTCGTGGGCGCCGGACTCGATACCGTCGAGTGCCTGCTTGGCGATGTCCTCCGGCCGGGACTTCGGTGCCGTGACGGCAGCGGTCATGTCGGTGTCGACGTACCCCATGTGCAGGCCGGTGACGTCGATGCCGCGGCCGAGCAGTTCGAGGCGGATCGCGTTGGTCTGCAGCCAGAACGCCGCCTTGGTGGCGGAGTAGGCGCCGTGCCGCGCGACCCAGGACAGCGCCGAGTGCGCGTTCAGGATGTGGCCGCCGCCGTTGCGCTCGATGATCGGGACGAACGCCTTGGTCAGCTCGAGCGGGCCGAAGAAGTTCGCCTCGAAGACCGCCCGGATGTCGTCGATCGGCGCATCCAGGTAGGTGTCCGGGGAGCTGGCGCCGGCGTTGTTGATCAGCACCGTGACATCGGGTGCGGCCGCGGCCAGTGCGTCGATCGATGCCTGGTCGGTGATCTCCAGCGGCAGCGGGACCACGCGTGGGTCGGTGCTCGGCTTGGGGGTGCGCGCGGTCGCGTAGACCTTCGCCACGCCGCGGTCGAGCAGGTCGTCGACGATCGCCTTGCCGATACCGCGCTGGCCGCCGGTGACCAGGACGACTGTGCCTTCGAGTGAGGTCATATCCGAACTCCTAAGCTGGAAACCGATCTGTTTGCACGACTGTAAACCGATCGGTTTCCGAAATCAAATCCAGCCGGTACCCTCGTTCCATGACCACCTCGGCGACACCCCGCGAACGCCTCCTCGAGGCCGCGGGCGAACTCTTCTACCGCGACGGCGTCAACATCGGAGTGGACGCGTTGTGCAAGGCGGCCGGGGTGTCGAAGAAGTCGATGTACCAGCTGTTCCGTTCCAAGGACGAGCTGATCGCGGAGAGTCTGGCCAGCCGCGGCCCGTCGTACCAGGCTTTGCTGCATCCGGGCCCGGAGGACGAGCGGCCGGCCCGGGACCGGATCCTGACGGTGTTCGAGCGGCAGGACGAATTGGTTGCCCAGGGCGACTTCCTGGGCTGTCCCTACGTCAGTACGGCGGTCGAGTTGAAGAACCCGGAGCACCCGGGCTCGGTGGTCGCCCGGCACTTCAAGCAGCACCTGACCGACTTCTTCCACCATGAACTGGTGAAGGCCGGTGCCGAGGATCCGGGCACGCTGGCGATCCAGCTGACGATGATCTTCGATGGCGCCAGCGCCAGGGCGGTCGTCCGCGCCCAGGACCTGGGCGGCATCGGCGTACTCACCGCTGCCGCGCTGCTGGACGCGGCCGGTGTGCGTTCGAGCGAGCTGGCGACCCAGGCGGGCTGAGCCACTACCACCGGTCGTCCACCTTGGTGCTGTTCACCATCCGCCGCAGGGTGTCGGTCGCGGCGGAGGCGGTGGGGGTTACGGAGGGTAGTGCCGGGGCGGCCATGACTGCGGTTCCGACGGTCAGGAACTGGCGTCGTTTCATGGGACAGATCCTCACTTTGTTCCACTGAGCTGGGAAGAGTCGTTCGGCTGTTCCACGGTGATTTCGTACCTGCTGGGATATTGACGTGCTCACCGTCCGTCGTCAAACTTTCGAAAAGACCCTGCGCTAGTGGGGGAAGCGCAGGTGTCTACCGCCCCGAAGAACAGGACATCCGCCCATGCGAAACAAACCCCTGGTCCTGGCCGCTGCCTGTGCAGCGCTGGTCGCCGGGACACTCAGCAGCCCAGCAGTTGCCGCTTCGAACGCCGAGCCCAGTGCCGTGCAAGCGCCCGCGACGTTCACCCACCCAGGTGTCGGATCGAGCCGGGCCCAGCTGGACTTCGTCCGGGCCAAGGTGCAGGCCGGCGCGCAGCCGTGGACGAACGCGTTCAACCAGGCCAAGAACAGTTCCTACGCGTCGCTGTCCCGTACGCCGAAGCCGCGCGCGGTGGTCGAGTGTGGGTCGTACTCGGACCCGAACTACGGGTGTACCGACGAGCGTGAGGACGCGATCGCGGCGTACACGGACGCACTGCTGTGGTACCTCACCCGCGACGATCGCTATGCACAGAAGGCGATCCAGTTGATGGACGCGTGGTCGGCGACGATCCGCGACCACACCAACAGCAACGCTCCACTGCAGACCGCGTGGTCGGCGTCGTCGTGGCCGAAGGCCGCGGAGATCATCAAGCACGTGTACGGCAACTGGCCGAACGCCGGCCGCTTCGCCACCATGCTGCGCAACGTCTACCTGCCCGAGATCATCAACGGCTCGAACTCCAACGGGAACTGGGAGTTGAGCATGACCGAGGCGATCCAGGGCATCGGCGTGTTCCTCGACGACCAGGCCGTGTACGACAAGGGGATCGCGCTGTTCCGGCTCCGCGTGCCGGCGTACGTGTACCTCGAGTCCGACGGTGCTTTGCCGAAGACGGTGCCGAGCCAGAACCTCGACACCCGCGACAAGATCATCAACTACTGGCAGAAGCAGAGCACGTTCGTGACCGGTCTGACTCAGGAGACCTGTCGCGACTTCGTCCACACCGGTTACGGCATCTCGTCGATCTCGCACGTACTGGAGACGGCGCGGATCCAGGGCATCGACATGTACCCGGAGTTCGGTGAGCGGCTGCGGCAGGCGCTCGGTTTCCAGTCCAAGTGGGAGCGCAACCTCGAGCCGGTCCCGTCCTGGCTGTGCACGGGCACGCTGAAGCGCGGTCTCGGCCCGATCACCGAGGTCGGGTTCAACGCACTGCACACCCGGCTCGGGATCGCGATGACCAACACCCAGGTCATCACGGAGTCCCGCCGTCCGGCCGGGTCGAACAACCTCTTCGTCGCATGGGAGACCCTCACGCACGCGGAGAACCCAGCCTGACAAGCTTCCGGGAGTGCTGAACCCATCTGCCCTTCAGCTCTCCCGGATCACCACCGGCCGGCCACCTCACCTTGACGTGGCCGGCCGTTGTCGTTGTCAGACCTGGGCCTCGCCGCGCTTCCAGTAGCCCTGGAACGAGATCGCCGGTTTCGCCATCCCGGCGGCGTTGACCAGGTGGCGGCGTACCGACTTGATCATCGACGACTCCCCGGCGACCCAGGCGTAGTCGGCGTCGTACGGGAGCTCGGCGCCTTTCAGGGCCTCGAGCAACGAGTTCGGTGGCGTGATCCAGGTGATGTCCGCGCTGCCGGGTGTCGGCAGCGGCCGGATGTCGCCGGAGTCCGGCACCTCGACAAAGACGGTCGCGTGGGCGGTGGCGGGCAGCTGTTCGAGGATGCCGGCCAGCGCGGGCAGGGCGGTCTCGTCGGCGACCAGGATCCGGCGGACGCTGGTGGCCGGCGGGACGTAGTCGACGCCGGAGTGCAGCAGTCCCTTGATGCTGGTGGTGTCGACCGCGAACGGGAGGATCAGGCCGATCTGGTCACCTGGCTGCGCCTGGCTGACCCACGCCGAGGCGGGTCCGTCGATGCCGTGCAGGACGAACTCGATGTCGAGCTCGGCGACCTCGGGCCGGAGCGCCCGGATGGTGTACGTCCGCATGATGAAACGCTCGTCGACCGGCTGGGCGCACCACTCCGGGTACCACTCGGGCCCGGACGGCAGCTTGATCTCGCCACCGTCGGGCGGCGTCAGCAGCACCTTGATCCGCTGGTCCGGACCGGCGGTCACCACGTCGGCGATGCGCGGTGCGACGAAGGTCACGCGGCGCAGGTGCGGGCTCAGGTCCTCGACCGCCGCGACGGTCGCCAGCAGCGAGTCGAACTCGATCGGCCGCTCGAGCACTGTGGTCATGTCCGGTTTCTCCAAGGGGAGCGCAGGGGAGGCTCAGATGCGGACCCGTGGGCGACCGGGTTATTCTGAGGCGTCTAGAGGTTAGCCTTACCTAAGAGGGTCTCAAAGTCCAATGCCTCCCCCCAGCGCTGTCGCCCAATCCGCCGGCCGCGACACCTCCGCTGTTGTTCCGTCACGCCCCCGGCGGACCCGGCGGGCCACCCTGGTCGCCGGGCTGATCGTGTGTGTCGCCCTGCTCGTCGTGGTGTCGTTGCTCAGCATCGCGGTGGGCTCGAAGCAGATCCCGTTCCCGACGGTGATCGATGCCCTGCGCCACTACAACGAGGCGAACACCGATCAGGTGATCGTCCGCTCACTTCGCGTGCCGCGGACCGTGCTCGGTCTGCTGGTCGGTGCCGCGCTCGGGCTGTCCGGGGCTCTGATGCAGGGAGTCACCCGGAACCCGCTGGCCGATCCCGGCATCCTCGGCGTCAACGGTGGTGCAGCGCTGTTCGTTGTCGGCGGCATCTATTGGTTCGGGCTGTCGAGTCTGACGGCATACGTCTGGCTCGCGTTCGTGGGGGCGGCAGCGGCGTCGGTGGTGGTCTATCTGCTCGGGTCGCTCGGTCGTGAGGGGGTGACGCCGGTCAAGCTGGCGCTCGCCGGTGCCGCGCTGACGGCGATGCTCGGGTCGCTGACGACCGCGTTGCTGATCGGCGATGTCGACACCTTCGACCAGTTCAGGTTCTGGTCGGTCGGATCGCTGGCCGGCCGTGGCTCGGACATCGCCGGACAGGTCGCGCCGTTCATCCTGATCGGCATCGTGCTGGCGCTGGTGTCGGGCCGCGTGCTGAACGCATTGTCTCTGGGCGACGACGTGGCGAAGTCGCTCGGCCAGCGGGTCGGGCTCGCCCGGTTGTTCGTCGCGGTGATCGTCGTACTGCTCTGTGGGGCCGCGACCGCCGCCGCGGGACCGATCGGTTTCATCGGGCTGACCATCCCGCACGTGGCGCGGTTGGTGACCGGCCCGGACTACCGGTGGATCCTTGCCTACTCGATGCTGCTGGCGCCGATCCTGCTGCTCGCAGCCGACATCGTCGGCCGGATCGTCGCGCGGCCCGGTGAGCTGCAGGTCGGCATCGTGACCGCGGTGATCGGCGCGCCGTTCTTCATCATCCTGGTCCGTCGACGGAAGCTGGCGGATCTCTGATGACCACAGCCGAAGCAGTTCAGGTCATCAGCCGGGCGCGGGCGGCCCGGCAGGCACAATCGCTGCTGGTGATCGTGGTTCTCGCGGCCATCGTGTTCGTGACCTTCTGCGTCTCGCTCTCGCTGGGTGACTTCAAGATCCCGGTCATCGACGTGGTGAAGACCCTGTTCGGTGGCGGTGACAAGGCGACCGAGTTCATCGTCAACTCGCTGCGGTTGCCCAGGGCACTCACCGGCCTGATGGTCGGCGCCGCGCTCGGCATGTCCGGCGCGATCTTCCAGAGCATCGCCCGCAACCCGCTCGCCAGCCCCGACATCATCGGCGTCACGTACGGCGCCAGCGCCTTCGCCGTCTTCGCGATCGTCACGCTGGGAGTCACCGGCGTCGCGGTCTCGGCGTTCGCGATCGTCGGTGCCCTGCTGACCGCGTTCATCATGTACGTGCTGGCCTGGCGGCACGGGGTGTCGAGCTACCGGCTGATCCTGATCGGCATCGGGATCGGTGCGATCGCCACGAGTCTGACGTCGTACCTGTTGACCAAGGCAAGGGTCGAGATCGCCCAGCAGGCGTTGATCTGGCTGACCGGCAGCTTGAACGGCCGGGACTGGTCGAACGTACGGTCGATGGGGATCACCCTGGCGGTGCTGGTTCCGTTGACGGTGTTCATGGTCCACCGGCTGCGGATCTTGCAGCTCGGCGACGAGACGGCGTACGGGCTGGGTCTTCGGGTGGAGAGTTCGCGGCTCGGGCTGATCGTGATCGCGGTACTGCTCGCGGCAGTCGCGACTGCCGCGGCCGGTCCGATCGGGTTCGTCGCGTTCGTCGCGCCACCGATCGCGCGGCGGCTGACCCGGTCGCCGGGGCCGGCGATGATCGCGTCCGCGTTGCTCGGCGCGCTGGTGGTGGCCTTGTCCGATCTGATCGCGCAGCACGCCTTCGGGGACACCCAGTTGCCGGTCGGTGTGGTGACCGGCGTGGTGGGCGCTCCGTACCTGATGTTCCTGCTGGCCCGGTCCAACCGGGTGGGGAGTGGTGGCTGAGAGATGGAGAACCCTGTGGAACACAGCCTCGCCGCCGACGGTCTGGCGGTCGGATACGACCAGCGGGAGATCATCCACGACCTGTCGGTGCGGATCCCGACCGGGAAGATCACCGTCATCGTCGGCGCCAACGCGTGCGGCAAGTCGACGCTGCTGAAGACTCTGGCTCGGTTGCTGAAGCCGTCGCGGGGCACCGTGCTGCTGGACGGTAAGAGCATCCAGTCGATCCCGACCCGCGAGGTCGCGACCAAGCTGGGACTGTTGCCGCAGTCACCGACCGCACCAGAGGGGATCACGGTGGCCGACCTGGTCGGGCGTGGGCGGTACCCACGGACCCGGTGGATCCGGCAGTGGAGCAAGTCCGACGACGAAGCGGTCGCAGCCGCGATGACATCGACCGACGTACTCGAGATCGCCGACCGGCCGATCGACGAACTGTCCGGTGGTCAGCGGCAGCGGGTCTGGATTGCGATGGCGCTCGCGCAGGAGACCGACATCCTGCTGCTGGACGAGCCGACGACGTTCCTCGATCTGACCCACCAGTTCGAGGTGCTCGATCTGCTGGTCGACCTGAACAAGGAGGAGGCGCGCACCATCGTCCTGGTGCTGCACGACCTGAACCAGGCCTGCCGGTTCGGCGACCACCTGATCGCGATGAAGGACGGCGCGATCGTGACCGAGGGCAACCCGCGGGAAATGATCACCGAACAGGTCGTCCACGACGTCTTCGGCCTGGCCGTCAAGGTGATCCCCGACCCTGTGGCCGGCACCCCGATGGTCGTCCCGATCGGTCGCCACACGACCCGGTCCGACAATGTCCCCAACTCCCAGCCCGGCGCTTCCCCAGCCGCCGCCGCCCTCGCAGCCTCCGCAGCCGCCAACGGCGTCTGCCGCCCCACCGACCGCTGACCACAACCGCAGCCCGCCTGGGTGCAGATCGACAGGACGTATACGCCCACTGCCGGCCGCTCCCCGCCTGAGCCCACCGGACAGCTGACGTCATCGCCGGACACCTCCTGTCGAGCTGCACCATCGGACGAGCCCGGAGTTTCGTCGGTCGGGGTGGTTAGGGTGGCGGCCATGGTGTCCGTCTTGGGGTATCACCGGGCTGTGCTCGCCGTTGTGCGCAGCCTGGATGAGCGCGCGTGGGCGGCGCTGCGAGGCGGACCGGTCGACGGCGTCGGCGACTTACTGCTGCGGAACGCGTATCGGCTCGAGGCCGAGGCGCATCCCGTCGTACACCGGGCTGCACGGCGCGCGGCCGAGGCGTTGGGGATGGACTCCGCGATCGAGTGCTTCCAGGTCAACGGGGAGCCGAATGCCGTCTACCTGCACCAGGACGGCCCGGCGGTCATCGTCTTCCAAGGACCACTGCTCGACCGCCTGGGCGAGGACGAGTTGACGGCCGTCATCGGGCATGAGCTCGCCCATCGGCTGCTGTGGGAGGCCGAGGAAGGCGGGTACCTAGCTGTCGATCGGTTGCTGGATGCTGCGGCCGCCGACGCGCGGACCCCGCAGCAGTACCTTGAGACGCATCGCCGCTGGTCCCTCGCGACCGAACTGTTCGCCGACCGGGGTGCCCTGACAGCCTGCGGCGACCTCAGTACGACGGTCCGCGCGCTGCTCAAGCTTCAGACCGGGCTCAGTAACGCCGACCCCGCGGCGTACCTGCGGCAGGCGGACGGGCTGGATCTCAGCACCGGCAGCCGGGGGACCACGCATCCGGAGGGTGTCGGCCGCGCCTGGGCGTTGAAGAACTGGCAAGTCGGCGACGACGTCGAGGCGCTGGTGACCGGGCCACTCGACGTCGACGCGCCCGACCTGCTCGACGCGGTCCTGCTCCGCGAGCTGAGCCGCGATTTCGCTGCCGCGATCGCGCACACCGAGGGACTGCGTACGGACGCGGTGGCCACGGCCGCTGCGGGTTTCGCGGATCCTCCCGGGCCGCTCGGGGTACCGGGTGGCGCCATGTCCCGATTCGACGAGCCGCTGACGGTCCGGCCGGTGGACGGTGCGCCGATGCCGCGGCCTCGGCCGCTGACCGAGGCAACCAGACGCTACCTGTGTTACCTGCTGCTCGACCTCGCCACCGCCGACCCGGAGACC
This sequence comes from Kribbella sp. NPDC050241, assembly GCF_044459685.1. Classification (NCBI taxonomy): domain Bacteria; kingdom Bacillati; phylum Actinomycetota; class Actinomycetes; order Propionibacteriales; family Kribbellaceae; genus Kribbella; species Kribbella sp. NPDC050241. The sequence goes on along the minus strand of NZ_JBITJE010000003.1, from coordinate 967,379 downwards.
GGCGATGACGGTCTGGTCGCTTCGCTCGCGATCGCGCGACGGTCCGGCCTGAAGGGGTACGACGACGTCGCGGACGACGAACTGGGGTGGAGCGACAGGCAACGAGCACGGCTCGCCCGCGCAGCCGACGAGGTGGTCGCGTGAGCGTCGAAGACCTGGTCGCACTGGCTGTCTCCGAGGACGGACTCGGCAACGATGCGTTGCTGGCGGCAGTGCTCCCGTTGTTCCACGCGACAGCGGCGGTGCACGAGCGCGGCCTGGTCGCGCCGTTGCGCGGTCTCGGCCGGATCACCGTGGACGAGCAGAACCGCCTCGGCTTCGCTCCTGAGGATGCCGGCCGCCCCACCCTCGCGCAGCGCGAGATCGACGCCCGGCAGGGCCCGCGTCCGACTGCGGTCGAGGTGGTTGCGCATCGGCGGACCGACCTCGACCTCGGTGAGAGCGGCGGCCGTGCGACGACAGTCGTCACCGAGCCGGTCCCGGACGCGATCAGCGCTCCCGTCCATGTGCCCGGCTGGCAGAGCTGGGAGCACGTGGTCGGCCACCACGACCCGCTCACCGACATCTTCAGCCTCGGCCAGTTGCTGCTCGCGCTCGGCTGCGGACTCGACCTGTCCCGGACCGGCGACGTCGCCGAACTGATCGATGCCCGAGGCAACCTTTACGCGCTCGACCCGGACCTGCACCCGGTGATCGTCTCGGTCGCCGCGCAGATGGCCGAACCGGACCGGCACCAGCGGGCCCAGGACCTGCACTCACTGATCGAGCAGCTCGAGAACTATCGCGACCAGCCGCTCGACTTCGACGTCGACGCGATCACCCGCGGCGCGGCCGACAGGCGTACCGCGGTGCTCGGAGCGCTGCGGGACCGGCTGTTCGACCTGTCCCGGCGGAACCGGCTGATCAACTTCCGGCCGACCGCTCAGATGCTGAACCTCACCGAGGTCTCGGTGCCGCTGATGCTCGACGTCCGGACGATCCGCCCCGAGCAGCTGTTCACCTGGCGCGACGACCTCGGTGCCCAGCTCCTCGGCAAGCCCCAGCCGCTGGGCAAATGGATCCGGTACGACGAAGCGCCGTACGCCGCGAACACGCTGGACAAGCTGATCGCGACAGCCAGGCGGGACCGGGCGGAGTACGGACAGGACCAGCTGCGGCTGGTTCCGGCGTTCCTGCGCTGGCATGACCTGAAGAACGATCGGGACACCCGGCTCACCTCGCCGCTCGTGTTGGCGAAGGTCGAGCTGACCAAGAAGCGCGGAGTGCGGGACTCGTACACGCTCCGGGTGACCGAGCCGGTCGCCGAGGTCAATCCGACGCTGCGTCACCACCTGCGTCAGCTGTACGGGATCACGCTGCCGGAGACTGTGGACCTGTCCGAGCCCGGAGCGATCCCGGCGTTGCACGAGCGGCTGGCGAAGGAGATCCAGGCGACCGAGCCAGGGCTGCGGCTGCACCTGCGGGAGAAGCCCCGGATCGACCTGGTCCGGCAGCGCGCGATGGTCCGGCTGCGCAACTATCAACGGCGCAAGCACGGCAACACCGCGACAGCGTTCGGCGGCAGGCACTACGCGTATTCGTACCGCGGCACCGACTACCAGCCGCTCGGCGTACAGATCTTCCGGACGCAGCTCGCGCGGCAGCCGCGGCCCCTCGGGATCACTCTCGGCTCGGAGCCGCGGCGGCCCGGCGCGATCGAGACCGACACCTATTCGATCGACACCGAGGGCGGCCCGTACTCGTGGGACGTCGACCTCTGCGCGGTCTCCCTCGCGAACTTCAACTACCGCACGCTCGGACTGGTCCGGGACTACGACGAACTGCTCGGGACCGGTGGGTCGTGCGCTTCGTTCGACCAGCTGTTCTCCGATCGCCCGCGACCGATCAGCAGTACGCCGCTCGAGTTGCCGACCGCCGATCGGCATCTGGTGGTGTCCGCGGACGGTTCACAGGTCGCGGCGATCGCCCGGGCGCAGCGGGGTGAGAGCTTCGTCATCCAGGGACCGCCGGGGACCGGCAAGTCGCAGACGATCACCAACATGATCGCGGATTTCGTGGCCCGTGGGCGGCGCGTCCTGTTCGTGTGCCAGAAGCGGGCTGCGCTGGACGTCGTCCACGCGCGACTGGCGAGCCGTCGGCTGGACGGACTGTGCACGCTGATCCACGACTCGCAGGCCGACAAGAAGGCGTTCGTCCACGGGCTGCGGGAGACGTACGAGAGCTGGATGACGGCCGAGGACGATCTCGACGACCTGACCGTACGCCGGGACGCGCTGGTCGCCCGGGTGGACCGGCTGCTCCGCACGATCGACGAGTTCGAGCAGCGGTTGACCACCGGCGATCCGAGGCTGCGGGACGTCGTGAACCGGCTGGCCGCGCTCCGGGACGATCGCTGGGGTGACGAGCTGGAGCCGGCCGTACGGCGTTTGGTGCCGGCGACAGGTGAGTGGTGGTCCGCGCGCTCCGCCGTACGGGCGGTGGCGCGGGAGCTGGCTGCGGCTGACCCGGCGAGTGGTGGGGTGCTCGCTCGTAGCCCGTTGGCGTTCGTTGCGGCGGAGCGCTGGGGTGATGCCGATGTGTCCGCGGGCGCTCGGGATGTGCGGACTGCGTGGGCCTCGGTGGCCTCCACACTGGCCGATGTCGACGCTGCTGCGCCGGCCGAAGGTTGGACCGTGCAACAGGTGCGAGTGCTTGCCGAACTCGGGCGGACCCTCGCACCGCTGGATTCGCGGGATCGCGTGGACGCCATCGATCCACGGTCGGAGGAGGCCCGGCAGTTGACGGCTGTCGGTGCCGAGCGGACGAGACTGATTGCGGCCGAGCGGTCTGCGTGGGAGGCGGCATCGGGATGGAGTGAGCCGTTGGCGCAGGCCGACGCGAAGTCGGCCCTGAAGGTTGCCGAGAGCAAGGAAGGCGGGTTGTTCTCCTTCCTCAGCGGGGATTGGCGCCGGGTGAGGGACCTGGTTCGGAGCCGCTTCGATAGTACGACGCGCGCCGTACGGCCGTCTGTGGTCGAGGTGCTGACCGACCTGGTGGCTGCTCAGTCGGCGACGACCGCCGTCGCGGAACACACCGAGCAAGCAGGGCGTGACTGGGGTGTGGATGATCCGCTCGCACTGAGCGAGCGGTTGGCGTCTGCGCGGAGGGGCCTGCTGACGGATTGGCGGTTCGTTCTACGAGCTGACGCGCCGGCGACGCTGGCCCGGCTCGCTGACGCAGTCGATCACGCCGAGGGACCGACGCAGGAGTTGTTGGCAGCGCAGTACGCCACGTTGACGGTGGACGGCGTGATTGCGCTGGCGGACCAGCTGGTCGCGGCGGACCACGTCGTACGGGCTGTTGGTCCCGCGTTACGTGAGCTGGAGGATGCGCCGGCGTCGGTGCGGACCGCCGTACGGCGGTTGGACGCGTCGCCGGACCAGCTTGAGTACGCCGTGTGTGCGGCGGAGTGGGAGCGGTCCCGGACAGCCGCGCCACTGCAGCTGTCGTCTGCGCGGGTGGATTCGATCGTCGGCGAGCTGAGTCTGGTCTACGACGAGCTGACCGAGCTCAACGCCGAGCTGATCGTCGCGCAGGTACGGCGGCGGTTCCTGGCCGAGGTCACGCATTCCGAGCAGAGTGTCACCGGGATGTCGCCGGAGGACCGGGAGCGGAAGAAGACCTTCTCGACCGGGCGGCGTGAGCTGGAGCATGAGTTCGGCAAGGTGATGCGGTACAAGTCGATCCGGGACCTCGCGTCCGGTGCGTCCGGTGCGGTGGTGTCGCTGCTGCGGCCGGTCTGGTTGATGAGCCCGTCGTCGGTGTCGGACACATTGCCGCTGACCAGCGCGTTCGACGTCGTGGTGTACGACGAGGCGAGCCAGATCCCTGTGGAGGAAGCGATCCCGGCGCTGCACCGCGCGCCGCAGGCGATCGTTGTCGGCGATCAGATGCAGCTACCACCAACCCAGTACTTCCGAGTCCGCACAGACCCTGTCGCCACCGAATGGAGTGCCGGGCCCGCCGGCCCACAGACGCGGACCGACTCCGGGCCCGCTGATCGCGCCTCCGCCGAGGGCCAACCCGAGCACCTCGATTCCGCTCCGGCCGGGCTGGATGACCTCGACGACGACGGGGCGGAGCAGGTGGGGATCGCGCTGACCGAGGACAGTTTCCTCTCGATCAGTGCGCTCCGGCTGGCGTCGACCATGCTGACCTGGCACTACCGCAGCCGTTCGGAGGCGCTGATCTCCTTCAGCAACGCCGCGTTCTACCAAGGCAAGCTCGCAACAGTCCCGGACCGCCTGCCGGCACACGCGGCACCGCCGTGGACGTTGCGGTCCGATGCGCCTGCGGTGGCTGATGTCTGCGACAGCATCCTGTCCGGCAGCATCACGTCCGTCCGCCTCGTCGACGGCGTCTACGTACGGCGTACGAACCCGGCCGAGGCACGCTGGATCGCCGAACTGGTGCGCGAGGTGCTGAGCCGCGACACCGGGAAGAGCCTGGGAATCGTCGCGTTCTCCGAGGCGCAGCAGGCGGAGATCGAGCGAGTCCTCGACGACCTGGCCGAGGCGGACTCGATCTTCGGCGCGCAGTACGAGGCCGAGCAGGTGCGGACGCGTGGCGAGCAGGACGTCGGCCTGTTCGTGAAGAACCTGGAGAACGTCCAGGGCGACGAGCGCGACATCATCCTGATGAGCGTGTGTTACGCCGCCGGACCCGACGGCCGGATGCTGATGAACTTCGGCCCGATCAACACTTCGGGCGGAGAGAAACGCCTGAATGTCATCTTCAGCCGCGCCCGTCACCACATGGTCGTCGTCAGCAGCATCGAACCCGAAGCCATCACCAACACCTACAACGACGGCGCCAACACCCTCCGCCGCTTCCTCACCTACGCAACAGCCATCTCCCGCGGCGACGCCACCGCCGCCAAGTCCGCGCTGACGCCGTACCCGCTCGGTCAGCGCACCAGACCGACCAGCACATCCGTCGTCGATCAACTCCGTACGGCGCTGGAGGCACGCGGCGTCGAGGTGGATACGGCCGTCGGAGAGTCCGTGTTCCGCTGCGACCTGGCGTTGAAGTTGCCGAGGGACGACGGTCACCGTTTGGCGGTGCTGGTGGACACCCCGGAGCGAGTCGCCGCGGACACACTTCTGGAGCGGCTCACCACGCACCCGAGAGCCCTCATGACGACCGGCTGGCGCGTGCATCACGTGCTCTCCACCGACTGGACTCGCTCACCGGAGACCGTGATCACTCACCTCCTGGATGCGCTGCACCGCCCGGTCGACGGCTGAGCTCAGTCGCGGGCGCGTATCTGGTACAGGACCAGACCGGCCAGGAGAGCGCCGAGGGTTCCGAGGGCCAGGTCGCCGAGGGTGTCGGTGTAGGCGGACTGGAGTTCGGGAGAGCTACGGATGAAGGTGAAGTACTCGCCGACCTCCCAGACGACTGCCGCGGTCGCGCCGAAGCCCAGGGCCACGAAGGCGGTCAGGCCGCGGGAGAGATCGCGCGGCGCGAACGCGAGCAGGACGCCGGCGGTGAGGAAGCCCCAGAGGACGAAGTGCATGGCGTCGTCCCACCAGTCGACCGTGTCGAACAGGTTGAGCCGGTTGCCGATCAGGTCGATCAGCCACGGCAACGTCATCAAGAGGTCTGCCGTCCAGGGGAAACGGTGGTGCAGCTTGCTCTTCGTCCGCCCGTACGCCCACCACCACAGCGGCAGGATCATCGCGCCGATCGGGTACACGACCAGCCGCGCGGTGGACGCCTTCCCCTTGATCCCGCTCAGGTCTGGCCAGATCAGTGCCGACAGCAACAAACCGAACAGCAGCACCTTCGCGGCCAGGGCGGCGTACCGCGCCCAGCTCACTCGCGTTGCGGCGACCGTTGTCGCAGTCATCGTCGTCATGCCTCTCAGTCAAACCGACCGCTGGGCGAGGCGGATGAGTACAACTACGCGAAGGACCCCCGCGATGACCGCCATTGTGACGGATCGCGGGGGTCCCGAACAGCAGTCGGCCTCGCCGGCCGGACCTGTGGTCCCAGCCGGCTGAGCTGAGGAGACGGGCCGGGCTCAGCTCACGCTGATGAGGTCCACGACGAAGATCAGGGTCTCGCCGGGCTTGATCGAGGCGCCGGCGCCGCGGTCGCCGTACCCGAGCTGCGGCGGGATGACCAGCTTGCGCCGGCCGCCGACCTTCATGCCCTGCACGCCGGTGTCCCAGCCCTGGATGACCTGGCCGACGCCGAGCTGGAAGGCCAGCGGCGCGCCCCGGTTGTACGACGCGTCGAACTCCTCGCCGGTCGAGTGGGCCACGCCCACGTAGTGAACGTTCACCCGCGACCCGGCCTTGGCCTCGTCGCCGTCGCCCACGGTGATGTCGGTGATCTCGAGATCCGCCGGCGGCGGACCGTCCGGAAAGTCGATCTCTGGCTTCTCAGTCATACCCACCAGCTAACCAGACCTCCGCCCGGATCCGCGCGCCCAGGGTCCCCTGCGCCAGGAGCTTTCATGCCTCGCGGCGCGCGAAGGCGCGACTAGCGAGCCAGCACCTCACGAAGTTTGGTGGCGAACTCCTCGGGTTTGCCGGGCTGGCCGTACTCGTTGCCGAGGAAGCCGCCGTGGCCGCTCGGGAAGACGACGGGCTCGAGGCCGAGACGCTCTGCGGCTGCCTTGCCGCCACGGCCGGCGAGTTGGTTGGCGGACTCTTCGCCGACGCCGATGACGAGGCGGTCCTTGGCCTTGTCCAGGGCGTCGAAGTCGGGTTGGTACGACGTACAGCCGCGGATGTTCTGACCGAGGAGAGCGTCATCGCGGGTGCCGTCGTCCTCGGTGGGGAGGCCGAACATGGCCGGATCGGGCGCCGGCTGCTGGGTGTAGTCGGCCGGGATCTCGCCGTCGTAGCTGACGATCGCGATGAACTTCGCCATCCCGGCGCCCATGCCGTCGCGCTGATAGGTCTGGTAGATGTCCTCGCACGCCGCCAGCGCTGCCTCGCCGTCCGGCACGAGCCCGGCCAGCGGCGGCTCGTGCGCGACGAGGGTGTGGAGGAGGTCGGGTCGCTTGGCGGCCAGGGCCAGCGAGTTCACCGCGCCGCCGCTGCTGACGAACATGTCGACCGGGCCGACGTCGAGCGACTCGATCAGCGCGATGAGGTCGGCGGCGTGGTCGTCGGGCGTCAGTTCGCCGGCACCGTCGCTACGGACGCTCCGCTCCACCCCGCGTGGGTCGTAGGTGACGACCGTCCGGTCGGTGAAGTGTGACGCCAGGGTCGGGAAACCGCTCGCACCCATCGGCGAACCGATCACCAGCAGCACCGGCTGGTCGCGATCGGCGAGATCACCGCGGACGTCGTACGTCAGGGTGGCTCCGGGGACGTCGAGCGTCCGGGTGACAGGGTCCGGCATGACAGCTCCTCTGGTCCGGCCCATCCCCACCGGTTGGGCTCGTGAGGTGAGCCTAGACCGGGTCAGGTGACCGGAACAGGTACGCAGAGTGCACCCATCCGGCACTAGCAACCACCAGTGACGCCAGCGGATCATCGGACGCGGGGCTTCCCGGATCAGCAGACGCAGGCCTCCCCAAACCGGTTCGGGGAGATCAACATCGCGATGCGGGGAGCCGAACAGTCCGGATCGGGGTAGGAAATCTCCACGAACCCGGTGCACGCCCGGGCCTGGCGTCACACCGGCCAACGTAGTCTGCCGGCGGGCAAGGATCGCGCTACCGATGCCCGCAGCAACCAACTGGTGCCCACGGATTCAGGGCTAGACTCGCACTCTGTGCTGAAGAGACTCGTTGTCGTGACCGCCGCTGCTGTCCTTGTGGCCGCTGTCGTACACCCGCGGAGTTCCGACGCGAGCACGACGGCTGAGAACTACGGGCAGTACTCGCTGATGTTCGAGAAGTCGGCCGGACAGTACTGGGCCGGTCAGGCCGCGGCGGGCCAGTGGGCGTGGACGCCGCTGAGCGCCACCGAGTCGGACATCTCCTGGGGAGACCCGAAGACCTGGCCGCCGAAGTCCGCCGAGCACTTCGTCCACGACGGCGAATGGGTCCTCCTCGACGGCTACAACGACGGCGCCGGCCGCCCGCTCACCCAGATCCAACGCGTCACCTCCGAGAAGATCGGCGACGCGGACTGCAACAACCTGCAGCCGATCCCGTCGGCCGGCGGCCGGCAGCACTACGTGAAGTGGACTATCCCCACGACCGGCTACTGCCTGGACGCGTCCGGCACGATCAAGCCGCCGAACGGCTCCACCACGGTCAACTTCCGCCACCTGCAGAAGTGGCTCCCGCCGCACCCCTGCTCCAACGCGTACTTCACCGGCCAGACCTGCATCACCCAGTTCGAGCAGTGGTGGGACGACAACAACCACACCTACTCCCTCCAGCTCTCCCGCACCCTGGAGATCGCCCGAGGCAAAGGCATGGCCTTCACCAACCGCACCACCGTCCCCGTCCCCTGGAACGCCGACGCCCGCTCTTACTGGCACTACTGACCCGAGTCACGGCCAGCCGGCGGGTGGGCGGGGTGCAAGGTGGGTGAGAATGCGGCCGGTGCGGTTGGAGAGCAGGCGGTCGAGGTTGGCCTCGAAGGACTCCTGCATGTGCCAGTCCGCGGACAGCATGTAGAGGGTACGGCCGTCGGAGCCACCGAGAGTGCAGGCGAAGCCGGCGTGCTCGAGTGGGACGGTCTCGAGGATCTCGCCGCCCTCGGCGATGCGGAGGCAGGCGGGGCCGTTGTCCGCCCAGCCGGGGGTCCAGATGGCGCCGTCGGCGTCCATGACCATGCCGTCGCCGGTGTGAGGTGCCCACACTCGCCGGTTCGATAGCGAGCCATCGGGTGAGACGTCGTACGCCGTCAGCGTCTCGGCGAAGGACTCGGCGATGACGAGGGTCGAGTTGTCCGGCGTGATCACCATGCCGTTGGGGAAGGCGAGCTCGTCGGCCACGCGTCGTACGGCGCCCTCGGGGGTGACCAGCAGGATGAAGCCGGGACGCTTGCCTTCACCCGGGTGGAAGTCGCAACCACCGTTCACATAGATGTTGCCGCGACCGTCGACGACGATCTCGTTCAATCCGCCGTACGACGAGAGGTCGGCATGGACGACCAGGTCACCGGACGATTCCTGCCGCAACAGCAGTCCTTCCGGGCCTGAGGTCACCAGCAGCCGCCCGTCCGGCAGCCAGTCGATCGAGAACGGCAGCGTGGTCGGGACGCGGGCCATCACCTCGCTCTTACCTGACGCGTCGACCGCCAGCACCTCCTGAGCACCCCAGTTGGAGCACCAGAACCGCCCGTCATGCCACCGCGCCGACTCTCCGATCACCAGCCCACTCATCAGTACCTCGGACATCACCACTCCTTCCGTTTACCCCTATACGAACGGAAGGAGTGGTGATCGACACCGCGTACCGACTTACTTCTTGACTGTCTTGTTGTATTGCTCGATCTGGGGCTTGATGGAGTCGGCGGCGGCCTTCATGGCCTGGGCCGGGTCGGTGCCCAGGACTGCCTTCTCAAGGCCGTCTTCGGAGGCCTTGCGGGCTTGGGGCATGACGCCGAGGATGCAGCCGGACGACGCGTTGGTCGGCTTGGTGTTGTGGAGTTGGGTGATAGCGGTGGTGAACTGCGGGTACTGCGCCACCCACGCCTTGTCCTCCGGGAGGTCCAGGGCCTTGGAGTTGATCGGGAAGTAGCCGGTGCCGGTGTGCCACGCGGCCTGCTGCTCCGGCGAGGAAGCGAACTTCACGAACTCCCAGGAGGCGCGCTTCTCGGCGTCCGAGTGACCCGGGCCGTCGATCCACAGCGACGCGCCGCCGATGATCGGGCCGCCGCTGTCGGAGGCTGTCAGGTGCGGGAACGGCGCGGTGAGCACGGTGAACTTGCCCTTCGCCGCGTCCAGGTAGCCGCGCAGCGATCCGGTCGACTCCAGGTGCATCGCCGACGTACCGGACTTGAACACGGCCTGCGCGTCGTCGGTCTTCTTGCCGGTGTTCGGCATCAGGCCCTGCTTGACCATCTGCTGGTACCAGGTGGCGACCTTGACGCCCTGCTCGTCGGCGAAGTTCACCTGGGTGGCCAGGTCCTTGCGGCCGTTGTCGTTGTCGCAGTACGTCGACCCGGACTGGGCGATCAGCTGCTCGATGAACCAGCCGTAGATCGCGGCGTTGAAGCCGTACTGGACCGTCTTCCCGCCCTGCTTGATCGTCAGCTTCTTCGCGTCCGCCATGATCTCGTCGAGGTTCGTCGGCGGCTTGTTCGGGTCGAGGCCGGCCTTCACGAAGGCCTCTTTGTTGATGTACAGCAGCGGCATCGACGTGTTGAACGGCATCGAGTTCAGCTTGCCGTCGATCGAGTAGTAGTTGGCGATGTTCGGCTCGATCGAGTCCAGCGCGTAGTCGTCCTTGTCGGCGAAGCTCTGCACCGGCACGGTCTGCTTGGAGTCGATCATGAACCGCGAGCCGATGTCGTAGATCTGTACGACGGAAGGCGTGTTGCCCTGCTGCACCGACGTCTTGTACTTCGTGATCGTCTCGTCGTAGTCACCCTGGTAGACCGCGGTGACCTCGATCTTGCCGGTGTGGGCGGCGTTGAACGCCTTCACCAACTTGTCGACGGCCTCGCCGTTGGCGCCCTTCATGCCGTGCCAGAAGGTGATCTTGGTGACGCCGGACGCCTTGTCCAGCGCGTCCGCGCCGGGCACGTCCTGGCCCCCACTGCCGGAGCCGCCGGAGTCGTTGTTGCTGCTGCCGCAGCCGGCCGCCACCAGGGCGAGCACGGCCAGCAGTGAAGCGCCGATCGCCGTACGTCGTTGTCGGACTGATCGCATCACAGTCACCTCTCTCGAAGGATCATCGGATGGCGCCCGCGGTCAGTCCGCGGACGATGAATCGCTGGCCGAAGATCACGATGGCCAGGGTGGGCACGATGGACAGGGTGACGCCGGCCAGGATCAGGCCGGGGTCGGCCGCCTCGACGTCGTTGAGCTGGCTGATGCCGATCTGCAAGGTACGGCGGGTTGCCGAGTCGCCGATCAGCAACGGCCAGAAGAACTGGTTCCACGCGGACAGGAACACGTACAGCCCGACCGCGGTCAGGGCCGGCTTGTTCAGCGGCAGCAGGATCCGGCGCAGGAACCGCCAATGCCCGCAGCCGTCGATGGTGGCCGCGTCCCGCAGTTCGGTGGGGAACTGCAGGAACGACTGCCGCAGCAGGAACACCCCGAACGCGTTCGCCAGGAACGGCAGCACCAGCGCGATCATGGTCCCCGCGTACGTCGCAGTGAGCCGTTGACCACCGAACTCCCAGCCCGTGATGGTCAGGTAGTTCGGCAGCACGATCGATTCCCACGGCACCATCAGCGTGGCCAGGAACAACCCGAACAGCAGTGAGCGTCCCCACATCTTCATGAAGGCGAACGCGTACGCCGCCAGCACACTGGTGACCAGCTGCGACACGGTGATGATCGAGGTCTGCAGGATCGAGTTCAGGTACTGCTGCCCGATCGGGGTCCCGGACGACGAGGCGCCCTTGTAGTTGCCGGTGAAGATCCCGTGCGGGAACAGATCCGGCGGGTACGACGAGATCTGCCCGGGCGACATGATCGAGCCCGCGATCACGTAGTACACCGGGAAGATGACCGCGAGGGCCGCAAGGATCAGGACGGCGTACGTGATCAGCCGTCCGGCGGTGAGTCGCCTCACTTGTAGTGCACCCGCCTCTCCAGTACGCCGAACTGGACCGCCGTGCAGACGAGCAGGATCACCAGCAGCACGACCGCCTGCGCGGACGCGGCGCCGAAGTCGCTCGCGTTGTTCGCGAAGGCGGTGTGGTAGATCGAGTAGACGAGCGTCTTGGTCGACTGCTCCGGGCCGCCTTCCGGCGTCAGGATCTTGATCTGGCCGAAGCCCTGCAGCGACTGGATCGTCGAGATCACGACCAGGAAGAACAGTTGCGGACCGAGCAGCGGGATGGTGATGTGCCACGACGCCCGCCAGCCGCCGGCGCCGTCCAGCGTCGCGGCCTCGTTGATCTCGGTCGGGATCGCGCCGATGCCCGCGGACAGGACTAGCACGTTGTAACCGATGCTCATCCAGACCGTGGTGATCGCGACGCTGATCAGCGCCCAGGACGGATCGGTGAGCCAGCCGATCCGGTCCACACCGAACCGGCCGAGCAGGCCGTTCGCGAGTCCGATCGCCGGGTTGTAGATGGTGGCGAAGATGACGGACGCGCTCGCGACCGAGAACGCGAACGGCAGCGCGAACGCGGTCCGGAAGATCCGGATCCCCTTGATGTGCTGCTCGAGCAGCAGCACGACCAGCAGGCCGCCGAGTACGCCGGGAATCACCGTCAGCAGCACGAACGCGAAGGTCACCCAGAGGATGTGCCGGAACTCAGCGGAGCCGAGCATGTCGCGGTAGTGCTGCAGTCCGACGAACGCATCCGGCCGGCCGAACAGGTCCGAGCCGTGCAGCGACAGCGAGACCGACTTGCCGAGCGGCCAGACGATGAAGAGTGCGAACACCACCAGGCAGGGCACGAGCATCAGCCAGGACAGCAGGGACGCAGGTGTGGGGCGGTGGCGTGCCGTGGCCGACACCGTGGTGGTCGGGCGGCTTCTTGCGGCCGATACCGTACGTGTAGTCAATCGCTTACCTCCAGTCAGGCGCAGTCTTACCACCGCCCGGGGGCAGTCCGGACCGGCATGCCCTAGGCTGAGGGCCCGTGAAGGTCTTGGTGGTCGGCTCGGGTGGCCGCGAACATGCACTGGTCTGGGCGCTGGCCCGGGACCCTGAGGTCGACGAGGTCGTTGCGGCCCCGGGCAACCCTGGCATCGCCGTGTTGCGTCCGGCGTACGACGGGCAAACGATTGTTTGCCGTTCGGTGGACATCTCCGACCACGATGCGCTCGTCGCGCTCGCGAAGGACATGGGCGCCGATCTGGTCGTGGTCGGACCGGAGGCGCCGCTGGTCGCCGGGCTCGCCGATCCGCTCCGCGACGCGGGCATCGCGGTCTTCGGGCCGTCCAAGGACGCCGCCCGGATCGAGGGGTCGAAGGCGTTCGCCAAGGATGTGATGGCCACGGCGAGCGTGCCGACCGGCCGGGCCTACGTCTGTACGACGCCCGAGGAGGCCGCGACCGCGATCGACGCGTTCGGGCCGCCGTACGTCGTCAAGGATGACGGGCTGGCCGCGGGCAAGGGTGTCGTGGTGACGTCCGACCGCGACGAGGCGCTCGCGCACGCGGCGGGTTGCGAACAGGTGCTGATCGAGGAGTACCTCGACGGCCCGGAGGTGTCGCTGTTCGCGATCACCGACGGTACGACGGTGCTGCCGCTGCAGCCGGCGCAGGACTTCAAGCGGCTCGGCGACAACGACGAGGGCCCGAACACCGGCGGCATGGGCGCCTACACACCGTTGCCCTGGGCACCGGAACGGCTGGTCGAGGAGATCACCGAGAAGGTGCTCCAGCCAACGATCGACGAACTGCGCCATCGCGGTACGCCGTTCACCGGACTGCTGTACGCCGGTCTGGCGCTGACGTCGCGCGGTGTCCGGGTGATCGAGTTCAACTGCCGCTTCGGCGACCCGGAGACGCAGGCGCTGCTGCCGTTGCTGAAGACCCCGCTGGGTGGAGTCCTGTACGCCGCCGCGACCGGGAAGCTGGCCGACCAGGAGCCCCTGGCCTGGCAGAACGGTTCCGCCGTGGCAGTCGTGGTCGCCGCAAAGAAGTACCCGGCCGGCCCGCGCAGCGGCGACGTGATCAGCGGCGTCGACCAGGCCGAGGCCGACGGCGTCCACGTCTTCCACGCGGGTACGGCGCTCGACGGTGACGACCTGGTCACCTCGGGTGGCCGCGTGCTCGCGGTCAGTGCGGTCGGCGAGGACCTGGACGAGGCCCGCCGGCGTGCGTACGCCGCCGTCGGCCAGATCCGGATCAAGGGCTCCCAGCACCGCACTGACATCGCTCTCAAAGCCGCTCGAGGCGAGATCACCGTCTGATCCGACGTTCCGCGCGTACGACGCGAGCGGCGCGGTCATCTATAGCGGTCCGAAGACCAGGGGTGAGCGCCAGGCCAGGGACGCTCGCTGCGTTGTGGACGCCACCGGCGAGAAGTTCCTGAAGCCGTACCCGCCAGGCTTCAAGATCACCGACCGCGAGCTGAATCTCTCCACCGAGCATCCCGCGGCCGGCATGCCGGACCCCAAGACCTGTCTCCGCGCCAGCACCTGGAACTGGCTTCCCTGACGCCTGCGAGGATGGCGGGGTGCTGCGCAGCTGGAAGGTCGCCCTGTTCACCCTGCTGATCGGAGTCGCGCTCGCAGCGTGGTCTGCGTCCCGTGGGTCCGGTGGATCCGCCGTCGTACAGCTGGCGACCTTCGTCGTTCTCGCGTTCCTGTTCTCGCCGCTGGTGTTCCCGCGATCCGTGAGCACCGCCGAGGCGGCCGCTCGAGGCAAACTCGTCGTCTACTGGCGACCCGGGTGCCAGTACTGCCTGCGGCTGCGGCTGGCGCTGATCGGTGTGGCCGGTCGAGCGTCGTGGGTCAACATCTGGGCGGATCCCGAGGCCGCTGCCGCGGTGCGGGCGGTGGCGAACGGTAACGAGACCGTACCGACCGTGGTGGTGGACGGCGTCAGCCGGGTAAATCCCGGGCCGCGGTGGGTACGGGATCGGCTGCGTACCGGACCGGTGGGCGAGTAGCGGACAATAGACGGGTGTCGAAGCCCAGCAAGCCCCGGATTCCCAATGTTCTCGCGTCGCGCTACGCCAGTGTGTCGATGGCCCAGCTGTGGTCGCCGGAGTACAAGATCGTGCTCGAGCGGCGGCTGTGGCTGGCGGTGCTGAAGGCTCAGAAGGAGCTCGGGGTCGCGGTGCCGGACGGCGTGATCGAGGACTATGAGCGGGTGCTGGAGCAGGTCGACCTGGAGTCGATCGCGGCCCGCGAGCGGGTCACCCGGCACGACGTCAAGGCGCGGATCGAGGAGTTCGGTGCCCTCGCCGGGCACGAGCACATCCACAAGGGCATGACGAGCCGGGACCTGACCGAGAACGTCGAGCAGCTGCAGATCCGGGCCGGTCTCGAACTCGTCCGGGACCGCGCGGTGGCGACCGCCGTACGGCTGGGTCAGAAGGCGGCCGACCACGCGGCGCTGGTGATGACCGGTCGCTCGCACAATGTGGCTGCTCAGGCGACCACGCTGGGCAAGCGGTTCGCATCGGCCGCGGACGAGCTGCTGGTCGCGATCGCCCGGATCGAGGAGCTGATCGAGCGGTACCCGCTACGCGGCATCAAGGGCCCGGTCGGTACGTCGCAGGACATGCTGGACCTGTTCGGCGGCGACCCGGCGAAGCTGGACAAGCTGGAGAGCGACATCGCCCAGCACCTCGGGTTCAGCCGGACGCTGACCAGCGTCGGCCAGATCTACCCGCGGTCCCTCGACTACGAGGTCGTCTCGGCGCTGGTGCAGCTCGCCGCCGCACCGTCGAGCCTGGCGACCACGATCCGGCTGATGGCTGGGAACGAGCTGGTCACCGAGGGCTTCAAGGAGGGCCAGGTCGGTTCGTCGGCGATGCCGCACAAGATGAACACCCGGTCCTGTGAGCGCGTGAACGGTCTGGCGGTGATCCTGCGCGGGTACGCCGCGATGGCCGGCGAGCTGGCCGGCAACCAGTGGAACGAGGGCGACGTCTTCTGCTCGGTGGTACGCCGGGTCGCCCTGCCGGACGCGTTCTTCGCGCTGGACGGGTTGTTCGAGACGTTCCTGACCGTGCTGGACGAGTTCGGGGTGTACCCGGCCGTGGTCAGCCGGGAGCTGGAGCGGTACCTGCCGTTCCTGACCACGACCAAGGTGCTGATGGCCGCGGTGAAGAACGGCGTCGGCCGGGAGACCGCGCACGAGGTGATCAAGGAGCACGCGGTCGCCACCGCGCTCGACCTGCGCAAGGGCCTGGCGGATAACGACCTGTTCCGCCGGCTCGGCCAGGACGGCCGCCTCGGCCTGACCGAGGACCAGATCGTCGGCATCGTCGGCGAGCCGCTGTCCTTCACCGGCGCGGCGGTCGCGCAGGTCAACGCCGTGGTCGCACAGATCGACGACCTCGCCAAGCGCTACCCGGACGCCGCCACCTACACGCCAGGTGACATCCTCTAGCTCGTGTTCGAACCGCTGACCTGGGTGCTGGTAGGCCTTTCGCTGGCCGCGATGGTCTACGCCATCGTGCTGGCCGCGCTGAACAAGCGGATCAACTGGACATTGCTGGCTGCCCTCGGTGTGATCGAGGTCGGTCTGCTGGTCCAGCTGGTCATCGGCATCGTTCAGCTGGCCGGGACGTCCCGTGATGTCTCCAGCCCGTTCTTCATCGGCTATCTGATCGGCTCGCTGATCATCCTGCCGATCGGTGCGCTGTGGGCGCTGGCGGAGAGCAGT
This sequence comes from Kribbella sp. NPDC050241, assembly GCF_044459685.1. Lineage (NCBI taxonomy): Bacteria > Bacillati > Actinomycetota > Actinomycetes > Propionibacteriales > Kribbellaceae > Kribbella > Kribbella sp. NPDC050241. Next base: position 950,945 of record NZ_JBITJE010000003.1, on the reverse strand, counting down.
CGCTGGGGTGCCGGCGCACTGGCCGTCGCCTGCCTGGTGATCCCGGTGGTCGAGTTGCGCCTGTACGAGATCTGGACCGCCTGACATGACCGACCCTGTCGAGACCCAGCATGATCCCGAGGCGACCAGGCACGGGCCTGGCCGGATCCTCATTCTGGTGTACGGCGTCTTCGCGCTGTCGGCCACCGCCCGGGCCGGCGTCCAGATCGCGACCCAGTTCTCCGAGGCGCCGATCGCCTACCTCTTGTCGGCCGTTGCCGCGATCATCTACTGCGCCGCGACCGTCGCGCTGGCCAAGGCAACGAAGGTCTCGCGCCGGGTCGCGACCGCTGCGATCGCGATCGAGCTGATCGGCGTTCTCGCCATCGGCGCCTTCAGCTACGCCGCCCCCGACGACTTCCCGGACTCGACCGTGTGGTCGCACTTCGGTCAGGGCTACGGGTTCGTCCCGGTGGTGCTGCCGGTCCTCGGTCTGCTCTGGTTACGGCGTACTCGCTGACGATCTCCCAGCGAACTGCCAGCCGCGCGCAGGGGTTGGCCAAGGTTGACCGGACAGCATCGATGACATGCAGATATCCGGTCATCCTCGGGTCGAGATCGTCGTACCCGCCAAGAATGAGGAAAACGACCTCGGCCCGAACATCAGGCGACTGCGTGAGTTCCTCGACACCGCCTTCCCGTTCCCGGCCGAGGTCTGCATCGCGGACAGCGGAAGCACCGACGCCACCTATGAGATCGGTGCGCTGCTGGCCGCCGAGCTGCCCGGAGTCCGGATCGTCCGGCTCGAGCAGTCCGGTCGCGGCCGGGCGCTGAAGCAGGTCTGGTCCGAGAGCACCGCCGAGGTGCTCGCCTACATGGACGTCGACCTGTCGACGAACCTGAACGCTCTGCTGCCGTTGGTCGCACCACTGTTCGCCGGGCACAGTGACGTTGCCATCGGCACCCGGTTGTCGAACGGCTCCCGGGTGGTACGGCGGCCGACACGGGAGTTCATCTCGCGCTCGTACAACCTGTTGCTGCGGGCAACCTTGAGTGCGCACTTCTCCGACGCCCAGTGCGGGTTCAAGGCAATCCGCGCCGACGTCGCGCGCGAGCTGCTGCCGCTGATCCAGGACACCAGCTGGTTCTTCGACACCGAGCTGCTCGTCCTGGCCGAGAAGGCCGGCCTGCGGATCCACGAAGTACCCGTCGACTGGATCGATGACCTCGACTCGCGGGTCGCAATCGTCAAGACCGTCGGCGAGGACCTGCGCGGGATCGCCCGGCTGACACGTGACCTCGGTCGCGGGCGGACCGATCTCAATCCGGTCCGCTGGGCGTGCGGCCGCCCGCGGATCCTCGATCCCCGGACGGCGCTGGCCGCTCGGGTACTGCGTTTCTGCGCGATCGGTGTGCTGAGCACAGCGGCGTACGCGCTGCTCTATCTCGTACTGCGGCAAGGCATGCCGGCCCAGGTGGCGAACCTGCTGGCGCTGCTGATCACGGCCGTCGGCAACACCGCGCTGAACCGGCGGATCACCTTCCGGGTCACCGGTGTGGAGAACCGTTGGCGACATCAGTTGCGCGGACTCGTCACGTTCGGGATCGGCTGGAGCCTGACCTCGTCGTCCCTCTGGCTGCTGCACACCGCGGTGGCTTCGCCGCATCAGGCGGTGGAGGTCGCCGTCCTGACCATCGCGAACCTGGCCGCGACCGTGGTCCGGTTCAGCCTCTTCCAGGCCTGGGTCTTCAACGACGACGCACCCACCCTGCCCACCTTCGAACCCCCCGCGGTTCTCGACCAGACCCGGAGCAACTGACATGGCCACCATTACTGATCCCGTCGAGGCGTCCCCACGCCGCACCGGACGACGATCGGTCGCCACCCAGTACACGATCGGCCGGGACAAGATCCTGTACGGCGGCCTGCTGGCGCTGACCGCGATCGCGTACCTGTGGGGACTGTCCCAGAACGGCTACGCCAACGAGTACTACGCGGCCGCGGTCCAGGCCGGGTCGACCAGCTGGAAGGCCTGGTTCTTCGGGGCGCTCGACGCGTCGAGCTTCATCACCGTCGACAAGACCCCGGCGGCCCTGTGGGTGATGGGGTTGTCCGGGCGGATCTTCGGCTTCAACACCTGGAGCATGCTGGTCCCGCAGGCGCTGATGGGCGTCGCGAGCGTCGGGTTCGTGTACGTGTCGGTGCGGCGGTGGTTCTCCGCGAACGCCGGGCTGCTGGCCGGTGCGATCCTCGCGATGACGCCGGTCGCCGTACTGATGTTCCGCTTCAACAACCCGGATGCGCTGCTGATCCTGCTGCTGTGCGCGGGTGCGTGGGCGGTGACGCGGGCGATCGACTCCGAGAAGCACGCGGCGCGGTGGATGATGCTGGCAGGGGCGTTGGTCGGCTTCGGGTTCCTGACCAAGATGCTGCAGGCGTTCCTGGTCCTGCCGGCGTTCGGATTGGCGTATCTGGTCGCCGGCAAGCCCGCGCTCGGGAAGCGGGTCGTCCACAGCGTGCTCGCGCTGGTCTCGCTGATCGTGAGTGCCGGATGGTGGATCGCGATCGTGGAGTTACTGCCGGCATCGGCTCGGCCGTACATCGGTGGCTCCTCGACGAACAGCATTCTCGAGTTGACGCTCGGCTACAACGGGCTCGGGCGGTTGAGCGGGAACGAGACGGGCTCTGTCGGCGGAGGCGTCGGCAACCCGGGCTGGGGTGGTGCTACCGGACTGCAGCGGTTGTTCGGTGGTGAGTTCGGTTCGCAGATCGCTTGGTTGCTGCCGGCCGCTCTCCTCGCGACCATCGTGCTGGTGGTTGCTGCGGGCAAGGCTCCGCGGACGGATCGGACGCGGGCGTTCGCTCTGATCTGGGGTGGATGGCTGGTGGTCACTGGGCTGACGTTCAGCTACATGCAGGGGATCATCCACAGCTACTACATGATCGCGCTGGCGCCGGCGATCGGTGCGCTGATCGGCGCGGCGATGGTCGTGCTCTGGCGGCGACGGTCGGAGTGGTTGCCGCGGGCAACATTGGTCGGTGGGATCGTGCTGACCGCTGGGTGGAGCTTTGCACTGCTGAACCAGAACTCGTCCTGGCATCCGTGGCTGCGGTGGGTGGTGCTGCTGACCGGCGTACTCGGAGCTGGTGCCGTGTTGTTGCTGCCGGAGTTGGGGTTGCACAAAACGGCGGCTCGGCGGGCCGGGATGTTCGCGGCCGTGCTGCTGGCGGTGAGCGCGCTGGCCGGGCCAACGGCGTACTCGGTCGAGACGATCAGCACGGCGCACGCCGGTGCCCTCCCGTCCGCCGGGCCATCAGGCTCCGGTGGGATGGGTGGTGGGCCTGGTGGTGGCTTCGGCGGTGGACGCCAGATGGGTACGCCGCCCGGACAGGCCGGCAACGGTACGACGGGCAACGGGCCTGCCGGGGCCATGGGGGGCGGGAACGGTGGTGCCGGTGGATTCCTCGGTGGCGGTGGGACCAGTGGAGTGTCGAGTGAGCTGGTGACGCTGTTGCAGCAAGGGGCCAAGGGCTACACGTGGGCGGCTGCCGCGGTGACGGCCAACGGAGCCGCACCACTGCAGATCGCGTCGGGCGAGCCGATCATGGCGATCGGTGGGTTCAACGGAACCGACCCGGCGCCGTCCCTCGCGGAATTCCAGGATCTGGTTGCCCAAGGCAAGATCCACTACTTCGTCGGCAGCGGTGGTGGCGGCTTCGGTGGCGGCCGCGGCGGTACCTCCAACGAGATCGCCACCTGGGTAGCCGAGAACTACGAGGCCCAAACCGTCGGCAACACCACCATCTACGACCTCACAACCTGAACAGGAGCACGACGATGACACAGCACCCCACCTACCCGGCGGGCGCCGACCCCGAGAACCAGTGGCAAGCAGCCCGAGCCGCCAGCAACCCACCCTTCCCGCCATCAGCACACCCCTCCGCGCCGTCGGCGGGCGCTCTGGGGGCGCAGCCCTCTTCGCCACTGACCCCGCTGACCGCGCCGCAGGCGGCGGGTGTGGGGGAGGGGAAGAGCGGGGGGCGGCCGGGCAACCTGATGTTGGCGGGGGCTGGGTCTTTGCTTGCGGTGCTCGCGTTCCTTGGTGGGATGGCGGTTGGGCACTCGTGGGACGGCACGCCCACGCAGCAGAACCAGTTCGGGCCCGGTGGTGGCCGCCAGTTCCCGGGACAGCAGGGCCAAGGCACTCAGCCCGGGACCGGCACTCAGCCCGGCACCGGCACTCAGCCGGGGACGGGCACTCAGCCGGGGACGGGCACTCAGCCGGGGACCGGTACGCAGCCTGGGACGGGGAGCGGTAGCTCGGGTGGTCAGACGCAGACGAGTTGATGGTTGACGGAGCAGCCCGGCGGGCCTCGAGCGGACACTCGGCCCGTCGGGCACCACCTTGATTTCGCCCAGTGAGAGAGGCAACCAAATGGGTCGGACTGTCGGCGAAGGAAGGTGACGACACGCGCAGACGGTTCGGGTTGGGCGTGGGTGGGGTAGGGATGGGGGCGTGGAATGGTCGAACGTCACCTGGTTCCTGACCGCCCTCGGGGCGGTCGTCGTACTACTGACGCGCGTCCGGCTCGGTGGAACGGTGGTGGACGGCACGGGCCATGGCGCCGGCCGCCACGGGTATTCCGCTGTCCTGCTGCGACTTCACACCACCGTCGGCGTGCTGACGTTGCTCGTGTGGATCGTTGCCCTGGTCACCGGCCGGCAGGAGATCGCCTACCTGGCCCTGGTCGGATGGTGGCTGCTGGCAATCGTCGGATTGTTGCTGCTGGCCCGTTGGCTGCCGAGCGGCGGCAAACATTCGGAGGACGCGGCAACAGACGCCTGGGGCTCCGGCGCCGGCCTGTCCCTGCTCGGCCACGTCGGGACGGTCATCGGCGTCGGCTACTTCACCTTCATCACGCTGACGGATCGCCTCTGAGCCCGTCCAGCAGCGCGGCAATCGACCGCCGTACGCCGGCCTCGAAGTCCTCCTGTGACAGCGTGGCGCCGGCTCCGGCGACCCGGTCGTACAAAAGGCCGTCCATCATCGCGGCCGCCGGCCAGGCGGCTTCGTCCGGCCGCGGAATGCCCAGCATGTCAAGCAGCTGCGCCAGGCCCACCCGCAATTGCCGTCCACCCTCGTCGATCGCCGCCCGCAGTTCGGGCTGACGACTCGCCTCCAGTGACAGTTCGTAGCGCGCGACCAGGTCGTCCGGCCGGTCTCGCGCCAGCCCGATCGTCAATCCGATCAGAATGTCGAGCGGCCCGCGCTCGGCATCCGGTGGCAGTGTCGCCAGATCCCGGCTGACCATGCGGTTCACGCAGGCTGTCAGCAGCGCGCTCCGCGTGCGCAGGTAGTACGACGTGGATCCCGGCGGCAGCCCCGCCTCCGCGTCGACCGCGCGGTGGGTCAGCCCGCGCAGGCCACGGGTCGCGACGAGATGGATCGCGGAGTCGGCGATGGCGTCCCGGCGATCCGCACCCAGCGGAACCTGCTTCGTCACGCTGGCAGTCTCCCATTCCGTCTCACACTCTACAGGTGTAGAGTATCGCTCATGAGTACGGCGATCGTGGTGGGAGCGGGAATCGGCGGGGTCACGGCGGCCGTCGCACTGCAACGGTGCGGATGGCAGGTCTCGGTGCTGGAGCGGGCACCTGATCTGGGCGAGGTGGGCGCCGGGATCTCCGTCTGGCCGTCGGCGGTCGCCGTTCTGGAGGAGCTCGGAGTCAAGGGCGTCGAGAAGGCGGCCGTGATCGCCAAGCCGGCCGGGATGCGGAAGCCGAGCGGCCGCTGGGTGCTGGCGGCGGCGGACCTCGGCGTCGAGATCCCGGTGATGATCCACCGCGCCCAGTTGCACGAGCTGATCACGGCCGAGTTCGGCCCGGCCGTCACGGTCCGGACCGGGTACACGGTCACGAAGATCGGCCAGGACGAGACCGGCGTGACGATCAACGACGAGCTACGGGCCGACCTGGTCGTCGCGGCCGACGGGATCCGCAGTGTCATCCGGGGCGCGCTCTACCCGGAGTACGAGGGACCGCGGTACTCCGGGTACACGGCGTACCGGGGGATCGCCGACCTCGAGGTCGACGACGGCGGCGGTGAGACGTGGGGACGCGGGAGGCGGTTCGGCTTCGCGCGGCTGATCGACGGGCGGATCTACTGGTACGCGACCGCGAACCAGCCGGCCGGCCACGGCGGCGACCACGCGGCGGTGAGCGAGGCGTTCGGCGATTGGCATGACCCGATCCCGAAGCTCCTCGCCGGCACCGGGAACGTGCTGCACAGCGACATCTACGACCTGCAGCTGCCGCTGGTCCCGTTCGTCCGGGGTCGCGTGGTCCTGCTCGGCGACGCCGCTCACGCGATGACGCCGGACCTCGGCCGCGGTGCGTGCTCAGCCATCGAGGATGCCGGCGCCCTCGCCCGCCACCTCCGCGAGACCTCCGAGCTCGCTACCGCCCTGAACCAGTACGACGCCGAGCGGCGCCCCGCGACGACCAAGCTGGTCAAGCGATCGCGGGCCATCGGCCGAGTCGGCCAACTGGAGAACCCGCTGGTCCGCACCCTCCGCGACGGCCTCTTCACGATCGGCGGCAAGCTGGCCGGGCTCCGTCGGCGGTGAGCGGATCCCCACCACTCACCAACCTCGCCCGATCCGAGCGGCCGGGGTCCGGCCAGGCGGAGCGCTGACCGAACTTGGGGGGTTGGTGAGTGGCGCAGGTCCGGGTGGAAGAATCCTGGGGTGACCACATCTCCTCAGGCAGCCGAGATCGCCGGTGCGAAGCACATCCACTCCGGGAAGGTCCGCGATCTGTACGAGCTGGATTCCGGCGAGCTGCTGATGGTGGCGAGCGACCGGATGAGTGCGTTCGACTGGATCCTGGAGACGCCGATCCCGGACAAGGGCAAAGTGCTCACCGCGATGAGCCTGTGGTGGTTCGAGCAGCTCGACGTACCGAACCACATCCTGTCCACCGATGTGCCGGCCGAGGTCGCGGGCCGTGCGGTGGTGTGCGAGAAGTTGGACATGTTCCCGGTCGAGTGCGTCGCCCGCGGCTACCTCAGCGGCACCGGGCTGCTCGACTACAACGCCACCGGCGCGGTCTGCGGTATCCCGCTCCCGGCCGGGCTGGTCGAGGGCTCGCGGCTGGTCGAGCCGATCTTCACCCCGGCGGCCAAGGCCGAGCTCGGCGAGCATGACGAGAACGTTTCGTACGACGCTGTGGTCGCGACCGTCGGCCCGGACGTGGCGGCGGCGCTGCGGGACCTGACGATGGACATCTACATGCGGGCGCATGGGACGGCGGAGGAGCGCGGGATCATCCTGGCCGACACGAAGTTCGAGTTCGGTGCCCGGGCGGACGGCACGATCGTGCTGGCCGACGAGGTGCTGACCCCGGACTCGAGCCGCTTCTGGCCGGCCGACCAATGGTCGCCGGGTCGGCAGCAACCGTCGTACGACAAGCAGATCGTCCGCGACTGGCTGCAGTTCGAGTCCGGCTGGGACCGCACGTCCGGCGACGCCCCGCCGCCGCTGTCCGACGAGGTGATCGAGCGCACCCGTTCGGCGTACATCGGGGCGTACGAGCAACTGACCGGCCGGAAGTTCACCGCCTGACCCGCACCGCCACTCAGAACAGGCCGACTCCTAGGGCCAGGGTGATGAAGCGGGCGGCGCGGCCGGCCAGGGTGGAGAGCGCGAAGGTGACGACGCCCATCCGGGAGGCGCCGCCGATGATCGCGACGCCGTACAGCGGGGGGATGCCGACCGAGGCGCTCAGCAGGGTGACCGGGACGCCCCAGCGGCGGTCGCTCATCGCGTCGAGGAGCCGCTTGCTGACGTCGCGGTTCCACTGCACGAACCGTCCCCAGCGGGTGTCGAGGTTCACCGGCTTGGGTTCCTTGGACATCCGGGCGGCGTACCCCGGGCGGTAGCGGACGGCGAGGAACATCGCGACCTTGCCGAGAGTCTGGCCGACCGAGACCCCGATCGCGGCGACCACAGGGTCCAGCGCACCGGAGACTCCGACGCCGAGGACATATGCCTCCGCGTTCATCACCGGTATGACGGCGGACCCGATCCCGAATCCGACCGCCAGCGCCAGCTGCCACACCCACATGCTGGAAGCGTAGGCGGCGGACCACAGTCCGGGCAGTGGTGCCTGCACCACTTCGGGGAGGAACCCGGGGCCCCTCAACCCCGGATCCCGGCTCTCCCTAGGTGGTGCGCAGGTTGGCGGGGTCGACCGCGTCCCGCACCTGACCACTCAGTACGCCGCTCGCCAACGCCGCCAGCACTCCGGCCAGTACGCCGACGACGGCGGCCGCGATCAGGACGAACACGACCACGGACGACGTGTCCGCGGTGGGGTCCACCCGGGCCTGGAGGCGGCAGACCAGCCCACCGCTGATCAGCACACCTGCACCGACGGCTACCGCGGCCGGGCCGGTCAACTGGATCCGCACCGACCGCAGAACCTGCGATGCGCCCATCCCGAAGACGTTGAGCGCGGCCAACTGGCTTCGCTGGTCGAGCAGGTCGTCCGCCGCTCCCGCCAGCATCGCCACTCCGGCCGCCAAGGCCGCGAACAGGCTGAGCAGCGCGACGAAACCGAGGCCGGTGTAGATGAAGTCGCCGCTCGCGGTCAACTCACGCTCACTGAGCTGGTGGTCCCGGCCGATCGCCAGCACCGCCCCGACGACGCCACCGCAGACGACCAGCAGGGCGAGCATGCGGCCGGCCGATCGGGCGGTGTGGAGCAGCCGGCCGCCGGCCAGCATTCTCACCGGGTCGCCCGACCGCTCCAGCCGCCGGCCGTACGCGGCAACGGCGACGGGCGCGAATCCGGACGCCGCCAAGAGGACCCCAGCGGCCTGGACGAAGATCAGCATCGGGCTGATCGGCATCAGGCTCAGCACGACCAGAACTGTTCCGACGGCGCCGACGGTCAGGTACCTGCCTTGCCAGCCTGCCCGATCCGGTTCGTTCTTCGGTTCGGTCGAGAGCTGCCGGCGGAGGAGACCGCCGGCGCCGCCGGCAACCACGGCGAGGACGACAGCGAGGACAGGCCAGGCCACCAGGTCACCCGGAGCGGGCGCCGGAAGCACCCGACCCACCCGCGGCAGAGACTGCAGGACAGCCGCCAACGCCAAGTACACCGGCCCGGCAAGCACACCACCGAGCAGACCGCTGAGGCCGGCGTCGGCCGCGCCGATCAGCCGCACTTGGCTGGGCGTCGCGCCAGCCAGTCGCAGCGCTGCCAGTCGCCGGTCGCGTGCCGCCGTACCGAGTCGGAGGGCTTGGAACGCCAGAGCGCAGGCGGCAGCCGCCAGGAGTACGGCGGCTGTCACGACGCCGGGGCGTAGGCCGTCCTCGGTGAGATAGCTGCTGTACGTCGCGCTGTCGAGACCGTCGAGTCGCACGATGCGTTGGCCGGCGAGGAGGAACACGCCGGCCACGGCGACGGCCGCGACCAGCAATGTCGATCGGCGCTGGTCGCTGGACGACTTCGGCCGAGCCAAGGTGATCAGAGTCGTGAGGGTCATGACAGCCTCACCTCGTGCTGGACGACGCCGTCCCGCAACCGGACCTCTCGATCGGCATAGGCGGCGACCAGGTTGTCATGCGTGACGATCACCAGCGCAGCGCCGCCGTCGCGGGCAGAGGCGACGAGTAGTTCCATCATCTGCTCGCCGGCGCGGCTGTCGAGACTGCCGGTCGGTTCGTCGGCGAACACGACCGCCGGCCCGGTCACCAGCGCCCGCGCTACTGCCGCACGCTGGTTCTGACCGCCGGACAGTTCGCTCGGCAGGGCCTCGCTGTCCGCTGCCACACCGACCCGCTCCAGCCAGTCGAGCGCTGCCTGGCGCGCGGCGGCGGCATCGTGCCCTTCCAGCAGCAGCGGCAGGGCGACGTTGTCCTTCAACGAGAGGTCGGGCACGAGCTGGCCGAACTGGAGCACGATGCCGACCTGAGTACGGCGTACCCGCGTCCGCTCGGCCTCGGAGAGCTCGGCGAGGTTGCGGCCGGCCAACTCCACCGTGCCCGCGTGCGGACGGAGGATGCCGGCAGCACAGTGCAACAGAGTGGACTTGCCACAGCCGCTGGGCCCGGTGACCGCCACGATCTCGCCGGGGTCGACTCGGAGCGAGACGCCGCGTAGGGCGACATCACGACGGTAGGCGTACTCCACCCGCTGGAGGTCCAGGGCGGCGTCGGTCATTGACTGATCTCCTTCTGCTCGGTGATCCGGTCCAGCGCCCGGTCCAGCCAGCGCAGGTCCGCGTCCAGGTGCAGCGCCAGGTAGTCCCGCACCAGCCAGGACGACGAGTCGCCCCCGGCCTCGGCGGACTTGAGCTCGCGGATCCGGTGGAGGTAGATCGCCCGCTGCCGGGCCAGGTAGGCGGACGCGTCCTCGCCGGTCCGGATGGTCGCCACCACTTTGCGGACCATCTCGTCGACGCCCCCGGGGGAGGGCTCGATCGGCTCGGCGAGCCAGCGGGCCAGGTGCTCGCGGCCCTTCGCGGTCAGCGCGTAGACGGTCCGCTCCGGACCGCCTTCGGACGCCCGGTCGACCACCTCGACCAACTCGTCGCGCTCGAGTCGCCCGAGCGTCGTGTACACCTGCCCGAACGCCAGCGGACGGCTGTCCGGGAACCAGGAGTCGTGGCCGCGTTTCACGTCGTACCCGTGCGCCGGACCGGCGGAGAGTAGTCCCAGAACGAGCTCGGCTGTTGCCATGACCCAAGACTATACACCGAGTGTATGTACTGAGTGAATAGTCCGCGATGCGGCGTTCTGGCGCCCGGTCGGTAGGATTCAGGGCGTCACGCCGGAACGAAACCTGGAGTAGTCAGTGGCTCGCGTTGTCGTCGACGTCATGCTCAAGCCCGAGATCCTCGACCCGCAGGGCAAGGCGGTGCACGGCGCGTTCGGCCGGCTCGGCTTCGACGGCGTGGCCGATGTCCGGCAGGGCAAGCGGTTCGAGATCACCCTGGACGGCGAGGCGACCGAGGAACGGGTCGCCGAGATCCGCAAGGCCGCCGACACGCTGCTGGCCAACCCGGTGATCGAGGACTACACCCTGCACGTCGAGGGCGACGCGCAGTGAAGATCGGGGTCGTCACCTTCCCGGGTTCGCTGGACGACGCGGACGCCCGCCGCGCGGCCGCGGTGGCCGGCGCCGAGCCGGTCGCCCTCTGGCACGGCGACGCCGACCTGCGCGGCGTGGACGCAGTCGTCCTGCCGGGCGGCTTCTCGTACGGCGACTACCTCCGCGCCGGCGCCATCTCCCGATTCGCGCCGGTGATGGAGACCATCATCAAGAAGGCCGGCGAGGGTCTGCCGGTGCTGGGGATCTGCAACGGCTTCCAGGTGCTGTGTGAGTCGCATCTGCTGCCCGGCGCGCTGATCAAGAACCACCACCGCAAGTTCATCTGCAAGGACCAGCCGCTGCGGATCGAGAACAACCGCACCGCCTGGACCAGCGACTACGACGCCAACCACGAGATCACCATCGTGCTGAAGAACCAGGACGGTTCGTACGTCGCGGACGAGGCCACGCTGGACCGGCTGGAGGGTGAGGGCCTGGTCGTCGCCCGCTACCTGGCCGAGAACCCGAACGGCTCGTACCGCGACATCGCCGGGATCACCAACGAGCGCGGCAACGTGGTCGGCCTGATGCCGCACCCGGAGCACTGCGTCGAGACACTGACCGGCCCGACCACGGACGGCCTGGGCTTCTTCACCTCGGTGCTGAAGGCCGTCGTCTCCAGCTGATGAAGTCGTCAGGAGTGTGGCGCCTGCTGGCCCGCACTCTCTTCCTCACCACGGCGATCCTGATCGTCGCCGCCGGTACGGCGAACGCGCAGCCGGCGAGCCTGATGGCCAAAGTCGTGGTGATCGGCGTACCAGGGCTGACCTGGAACGACGTGAAGGCCTCGCCGGAGCTGACCGCGCTGGTGAACCAGTCCAACGTCGGCTCGATCACGGTGAAGACCGCCGGTCCGCACACCTGCCCGGTGGACGGCTGGCTGACGATCAGCGCCGGCACACGGGCCTGGGGGAGCGTCCCGGACGAGCCCTGCGGTGAGCTGCCGGCGGTCACGGACGGCAAGGTCGCAGGCTGGCAGACGTACATCGACCGCCAGGCCGAGCACCACACCGGTGCGCCCATCGGCCGGCTCGGTCAGACCGGCTACCCGATCTGCGGGTTCGGTCCGGGCGCCGCGATCGCGTTGGCGCGGACTGATGGCTCGGTGACGAACTGGCAGCCAGAGCTCGACCAGGCCCGGTTGGCGAGCCCAGCGTGCGGTGACGCGATCATCGACGCCGGGGCGCTGCCGCTACGCGAGGGGCGGGCCGAGGCCCGCAAGAACGTTGCGGACCTCGTCGCCGACGCCCGAGCGGCCGGAGGGTGGGTTCTGCTCGTCGGTGTCAGCCAGGAGTTGGCCAACTCGCACCAGGAGCCTCTGGTCGCCATGCAGCTCCCGCCGGACACCGGACCGCGGTGGCTGACCAGTGACAGCACCCGTCGGCCCGGTCTGATCCAGCTGACTGACATCACCGCGACGATCCTCAAGGGGCGAAGCGCCGCCGAGGTGGATCCCGCCGGGGCGGCGAAGGCTGGTCCGCTGGACGGCAACGAGATCCATTCCACCGGTGACGTGCACACCGACGCGGACGCGGTGATCGAGAACCGGCTGGACACCAACCAGCGGTTCGAGCAGCCGCGACCGATGCTCGTCGCGGTCTCGATGACGATCCTGGCCGCGGAGCTCCTCGCGCTCGCCTGGTTCTGGTTCACCCGCAGCCCGCGGTCCCGGCGTACCTTCGTGTTCACGCTGCTCACCCAGGGCGGGTTCTTCATCGCGGTCTTCCTGTCCACCGCGACGGTGTGGTGGCGCTGGCCGGCGCCCGGATTCTCCTTGTACTGCGTGGTTCTGGGGATCAGCGCGATCCTCGCTGCGGTGTCCCAGCTGGTCCTGAAACGCTACGCGTTCCTGGGGATCACGCTGGCGGCGTACCTGATCTTGCTGGTGGACGGCGTACTGGGGACGCCGCTGCAGTTCGGCAGCATGTTCACCGACGGTCCGGTCATCGGTGGACGGTTCTACGGCTTCGGCAACTCGACGTTCGCGACGCTGGCGGTTGCTGCACTCGTCACCGCCGGCTGGGCCGCGCAGAAGCTGATCGACAAGAGCAGAGTGCAGGCCGCACTCGCTGTCCTCGTCATCGGTGGCGCCGCGATCGTGGTGGACGGCAGACCGGGCTGGGGGACTGACTTCGGCGGCATCATCGCTCTGACACCGGCTGTACTGCTGATGGCCTGGCTGACGTGGCGCGGCAGCATCTCGCTGCGAGCACTGATCGGTGTGGGGGTTGCCGGCGTCCTGGCGGTGTCGGCTGTCGCGTTCCTCGACTACCTGCGGCCCCCGGACCAGCGGAGTCACTTCGGTACGTTCGTGGCCCGGCTGCTGGACGGCGACGTGAGCGACGTACTGATCCGCAAGCTGGACATGGCGGTGCAGTTCTTCACCGGGCCGGCCGGCTGGGCCATGCTCGTCGGTGTGGTGCTGGCCATGCTCGCCACCGTGTTGCCGGACCGGGTGCCGTTCCCGGCGTACCGGACCTTCTACTCGAGTCTGCCGATGATCCGGCCGACTCTGCTCGCCCTGTCGGCCTGCGGTCTGGTCGGCATGCTGCTGAACGACGCCGGGGTCGCACTGCCCGCGATCATGACCGGGTTCAGCCTTCCACTGCTGGTGGCCCACCTGTTGGCTTCCGAGCAGCCCGCTACCGTTTCACCTGAGTCCCACCTAGTGCAGGAGTCCTGAAGTGTCTACCGACACCGTTAGCAACGCCACCAGTACCCCGGACGTCGAGCAGCCCTGGGCCGAGCTCGGTCTGAAGCCGGACGAGTACCAGCGGATCCGCGACATCCTGGACCGGCGGCCGACCAGTTGCGAGCTGGCCATGTACTCGGTGATGTGGAGCGAGCACTGCTCGTACAAGTCGTCCAAGGTGCACCTGCGCAAGTTCGGCGACATCCCGCAGGAGACGCCGGCCGGGAAGATGCTGGCCGGGATCGGCGAGAACGCCGGCGTGATCGACATCGGCGAGGGGTACGCCGTCACGTTCAAGGTCGAGTCGCACAACCACCCGTCGTACGTCGAGCCGTACCAGGGCGCGGCGACCGGGGTCGGCGGCATCGTCCGCGACATCCTGGCGATGGGCGCTCGGCCGGTCGCGGTGATGGACCCCCTGCGGTTCGGCCCGCTGGACGCGCCGGACACCAAGCGTGTGCTGCCCGGCATCGTGTCGGGCGTCGGTGGCTACGGCAACAGCCTCGGCCTGCCCAACGTCGGCGGTGAGGTCGTCTTCGACCCGACGTACCTCGGCAACCCGCTGGTCAACGCGCTCTGCGTCGGCGTGATGCGGCACGAGGATCTGCACCTGGCGAACGCGACTGGTCTCGGCAACCAGATCATCCTGTACGGCGCCAAGACCGGTGGCGACGGGATCGGCGGAGTGTCGGTGCTGGCCAGCGAGACGTTCGCCGAGGGCGGTCCGACCAAGCGGCCGGCTGTCCAGGTCGGCGACCCGTTCATGGAGAAGCTGCTGATCGAGTGCACGCTTGAGCTGTTCGCCGCGCGGGTGGTCGAGGGCATCCAGGACCTCGGCGGCGCCGGGCTGTCCTGCGCGACCTCCGAGCTGGCCAGCGCGGGTGACGGCGGCATGTACGTCTCGCTCGACAAGGTGCCGCTGCGGGACGCGTCGCTGGCGCCGGAAGAGATCCTGATGAGCGAGTCGCAGGAACGGATGATGGCCGTCGTCACGCCGGACAACGTCGAGGCGTTCCTGAAGATCTGCGCGAAGTGGGACGTCCAGGCCGACGTCATCGGCGAGGTCACCGGCACCGGCCGGCTCGAGATCGACTGGCACGGCGAGCGGGTGGTCGACGTACCGCCGCGGACCGTCGCACACGAGGGGCCTGTGTACGAGCGTCCTTACGCCAGGCCGGCGTGGCAGGACGACCTGCAGGCCGACGGCGCCGAGAAGTTGCCGCGCGCAACCACTCCGGAGGACCTGCGGGACACGCTGCTGAAGCTGGTCGCGTCGCCGAACCTGTGCGACAAGTCCTGGGTCACGGACCAGTACGACCGTTACGTGCTCGGCAACTCCGTGCTTGCGCAGCCCGAGGACAGCGGGATGATCCGGGTCGACGAGACCAGCGGCCTCGGGGTCGCGGTGTCGACCGACTGCAACGGGCGGTTCGCCAAGCTCGACCCGTACACCGGTGCGAAGCTCGCACTGGCCGAGTCGTTCCGCAACGTGGCCACCACTGGCGCCCGACCGATCGCGGTGACCGACTGCCTGAACTTCGGCTCGCCTGAGGACCCGGCGGTGATGTGGCAGTTCGCGGAGGCGATCCGCGGCCTGGTCGACGGCTGCATCGAGCTGGGCATCCCGGTCACCGGCGGCAACGTGTCGTTCTACAACCAGACCGGCGAGACCCCGATCCTGCCGACGCCGGTGGTCGGCGTGCTCGGTGTCATCGACGACGTCACCCGTCGTACGCCGATCGGCTTCACGGCCGAGATGGAAGGCCACCAGCTGTACCTGCTCGGTGAGACCGAGGAGGAGCTGTCCGGGTCGGAGTGGGCGCACGTCGTCCACGGCCACCTAGGTGGGCGGCCACCGGCGGTCGACCTGGCCGCAGAGCAGCAGTTGGCCGACATCCTGATCAACGCGTCCCGCGACGGCCTGATCGACGCGGCGCACGACGTCAGCGACGGCGGTGTCGCGCAGACGCTGGTCGAGTCGGCGCTCCGCGGTGGCGTGGGTGCCCGGGTCTGGGCGCCGGACGGGCTCGACCCGTTCCTGTTCCTGTTCGCGGAGTCGGCCGGCCGTGCGGTCGTCGCCGTACCGCGCACCGAAGAGGTCCGGTTCACCGACATGTGCACCGCACGCCGCTTCCCGCACGCGAAGATCGGCGTCATCACCGGCGACTCCCTGGACGTCCAGGACCAGTTCGAGCTCCCGCTCACCGAGCTCCGCACCGCCTGGACCCAGACGCTTCCGGCCGCCCTCAGCTGACCAGCCCCTCGAGGACCCGGCCTCTGCCCGGTCGTCTGGCACACTCGAAAGGACGAGTGAGGTGAGGCGGATGGTGGAGCAGCGGCCGGCTAAGCCGTCTGTGGGCGACCTGATCGGGTTGGCGTCCGCGGCCGGGCAGGAGGCCCGGGTGGCGGCGGCCCGGCGGAGGCTGGCGAACATCCGGCTGACCGACGAGGAGCGCCGGATCTGTACCGACGACCTGGCGGAGGCGTTCGCTGTCGGGCGGCTGGACGAGGACGAGTTGCACCGGCGGGTGGATCGGCTGAACGAGGCCGTCACGCACGGCGAACTGCAGCCGATCTTCGCCGGGCTGCCGGCGCCGTCGCTGTACCAGCTCGAGCCGCGCAAGACGGGCCGGTGGCGCTGGGCGGCGTTCGTCGGTGCGGTCTGGCTGGCCCTGCCGTTCTTCCTGCTCGGACTGGTCTTCCTGGTCTTCGGTCGCGAGGTCGCCGCCGCGATCTTCGGCCTGCCCGCGATCCTGTGGACCCTCGTCGCCTACCGCTGGGCGGCCGGCAAAACCAAACACTCCCGCCGGACCTGAGGCCCGGCGGGAGCGCTCCAGCGGATCTACTTGGCTGGATTCGGATCGACCCACAGGCTGACCTTGCCCGGATGCCTTGTCCCGGACCCGTACACGTACCAGTCGTCGGGAACGGAGTCCTTGGAATCGTAGTTCGGGCCCGAACCGACCAGGTAGTCCTCGACCTGTACGCCGCGAGCCTCGATCAGCGGCAGGACCTGCGCGACCGTCTTGTTGTCGATGACCAGACCGGCCAGCACCTCGCCCTTGTCGGTCGCCGACGACGACGAGTGCCTGTACATCTCGCCCGGCTTGGCCTTCCGGCCGAACTGTATCTCGGTGCTGCCGTCGTAGTTCTTCGGGATCTCCAGACCATCCTGGCACCCCGGATCGGAGGCGTTCAGCGTGCCGTTGCATTTCTCGCCCGGTAGGAGCCGATGGAGCTGGTCCATCTCCCGCTGACTCCCGCTGCTGAAGCTGACCATCGTGCCGACGAACGGCGGGCTGACCGGGACGGACTCGACCGTGATGTCGAGGCCCATCTTCTTGAACTCGGCGTTGTACCGCTTCGGGTCCGCGTTCGGATCGACCACGCGGACGATCAGCTTGTCGCCGCGCTCGGTGAACGAGAGTGCCTGCGGCTGGTCCTGAGCGGGCTGGTCGACCAGCCTGGCGGTGACCGTACCGGCGACCACGAGGGCGCACGCGACCGCCACGATGAGCCGGGGTCGCACCGAACGGCGGCGGCCGGCCAGGTTGACGACACGCTGGTGGGGTTCGCTGGTGATGTTGGCGGACAGTTCGGACCAGGCCGCGTCGGTGATCTCACGGTCGGCGCGGGCCAGGCCGCGGACGGCGGCGTCGATGTCAGGCGTCTTCATGTGAGGTCTCTTCCTTGAGGGCGACCAGCTTCCGGTTCGCCAGCGGGGCGGTGAGCAGCTTGGCGAACCGTTTCCGGGCGCGATGCAGCCTGATCCGTACGGCGTTGCGGGTGATCCCGAGTACGGTCGCGATCTGGGCGGTGTCGAGGTCCTCCCAGGCGACCAGGGACAGCAGCTCCCGATCCTGCTCGGGCAGTGCGCTGAACGCCTTCGCCGCGGGGGTGTCGTCGGGCAACGACCGATCCGTGCCGTCCGGTTCGGTGAGTTCCTGGCGCAGCTTGGTCGCGAGTGCGTGCCGGCGTCCCTCGCCTCTGCGGTGGTTGGCCAGCACCCGCCGCGCCACGCCGTACAGCCATGGCCTTGTCTGGACGCCTGAAGGGATGTCGTCGAGCCGTCGCCACGCGATCAGGAACGTGTCCGCGAGCAGGTCGGCGGCGTCATGGCCGCTGTCGGTCCGGCGGTGCAGGTAGCCGAGGATGGCCTCCCGGTGCGCGCCGAACAGCTCTTCGAACCGGTCCCTGCGTGGATCCGGTGGTGGGTGCACGGCTCCCTCACTCACCGGCCCTGCCCAGGCCTTGATCGGTGTCTGCGTCATACCCGGTAGATGTCCGGCAACGGCCCGACCCATTTCACCGCACGGGTGTTGCGGAACTAGCCTGTGAGGCGTGGAGGCTGTGTTGCGGGTCGCGGTGCGGGCGGACGGGCCTGCGGTGGCCGAGTTGGCGCGCGCCTCGGTGCGGGAGCTGTTCCCGGCGTACTACGACCCCGCCCAGACGGCCAGCGCCGCGGAACACATCACCACGCTGGACACCGCGCTGATCGACGACGGGACCTACTACGTGCACGAGGCCGGCGGGGAGATCGTCGCGTGCGGTGGCTGGAGCCGGCGGAACAAGCTGTTCAACGCCAGTACGGCGGGAGCCGACGCGCGACTGCTCGATCCGGCGACCGAGCCGGCCCGGATCCGTGCCATGTTCGTCCGCAGCGACTGGACCCGTCGGGGCCTGGGCCGGGCGATCCTGGACGCCTGCACCGATGCGGCCCGGGCCGAGGGCTTCACGCAACTGGCCCTGATGGCGACGCTGCCCGGCGTACCGCTCTACATGGCTTTCGGATTCACCGAGGTGGAATCCGCCGAACTTCCCATGCCCGACGGCGTCGTCCTCGGCGCCGTCGCGATGGAACGCCCAATCGACCTGCCCGTGAAGGAGAAGTCCGTATGAGCTCAGGCACGACCGTCGCCGCACCCGACGGCACCGAGGTCGTCCTCGGTGAGATCGGTACGCGCGTCCTGCTGAAGAACTCCCGGGTCCGCGTCTGGGAGGTCTCGCTCGCGCCGGGCGAGGCGCAGGGCTGGCACCTGCACCACAACCCGTACGTCGTGCTGTGCCTGTCGACGTCGCCGTGTCACATGGACTGGCTCGACGGCAGCCCGGCCCGGCAGCTCAGCGAGACCGTCGGTGGTTCGGTCTACCGTCCGGTGTCGCCGGTCCACATGCTCACGAACGACGGTGAAACGCCGTACCTGAACCGGCTGATCGAGGTGCTCGACCTGGGTGAGGAGGCCTCGGGCGATCCGTACTTCCTGGTCGCCGGCGTGCCCGCGGAGGCGGGGTTCGAGCAGGTGGGCGAAGTCCCGGCGAAGGTGGTCGTGGACGAGGACGACGTCCGCGTGCAGCACATCACGCCTGACGCGGGGGAGTCCTACACCTGGCACACCGGCGCGTACCCGGCTCTCGTGGTCGACCTCGATCTGGAGCACCCGGACGTCACGTACCTCGAGCCCGGCGAGTCCTACACACTGCCCACCAAACCGACGCGGACGTCCGGCTTCAACCTGGTCGAGCTGCGCTACTACAGCAAGCCACGCACCTGAGCGGGGTCCCGGGCGGCCAGCACCGCGGCAGTGTCGATCTGGTGGAGATCTGCGCGCCGTAGACGTTCCTTGACCAGCGGAACCTGCGGACCGACCGCACTGAGCTCGTCCACGCCAAGAGCAGCGAGGAGTACGGCGGCCTGCGGATCGCTGGCCAGATCACCGCAGACGGCTACCCGGACGCCGGCCCGCCTGACCACGTGGTCGATCAGCTGCAGTACGGCGGGGTCCAGGCCATCGGCCAGTGGCGCGACCGCGGTGTTGGTGCGGTCGGCGGCGGTTGTGTACTGCGTGAGGTCGTTGGTGCCGATGCTGACGAAGTCCAGGCCGGCCGCGAGAGTGTCGATCCGGAGCGCGGCGGCCGGGATCTCGACCATGATGCCGACCTCCAGGCCGTCAGGCCGCGGACCTTGTTGGTCGAGCTGGTCGAGCGCCCAGGCGACCTCGTCGGCGGTCGTCACCATCGGGAACATCACGTGCACCGGTGTCTCGGCCGCGACCCGGCGTACGGCTTCGAGCTGGTCCCGCAGCAGCTCAGGACGGCGACGGAAGACCCGGAGGCCGCGCTCACCCAGGAACGGGTTCGGCTCCTGATCCTGCGGGAGGAACGGCAGCGGCTTGTCGCCGCCGATGTCCCAGGTCCGGATGGTGATCGGCTTTCCTTGCAGGGCTTGGGCGATCGCACGGAACTGCTCGGCCTGCTCGTCGATGCTCGGCGCCGTACGCCGGTGGCCGAACAGGACCTCGGTCCGCACCAGCCCGGACCCATCCGCACCGCGCGCATCCACAGCGTCCTGCACCGAGCCGACGTTCACCAGTACGGCGATCGTCCTGCCGTCCACGGTCGTCGCCGCCTGATCGGCCTCGGCGATCGCGCGATCCCGCTCGGTCTGCCGCTCGGTGATGGTCCGCCGGACCGCGTCCTCGTCCGGCGCGACCTCGAACGAACCCGCCCGGGCGTCGAAAGCGACGGTCGCTCCGACCGGCACGTCGACATCTCCGATGCCGGTGATGAGAGGTATCCCACGCGATCGAGCCACGATCACCCCGTGCCCGGTCGTCCCGGCCGCCCGCACCGCGATCCCGGCAACCTTGGCGGCGTCGAGAGTGACCGCGGTCGCGGCGTCCAGCTCGGGTACGACGAGGATCCCGCCGTCGGCCGCTTCGTCGACGGTCGCTCCCGTCAGAGCCCGCAGTACCCGATCCCGCACTGCTCTGACGTCCTGCGCGCGCTCCCGTTGATAGGCGTCATCCAGCCCTTCGAACGTCTTCGCCAGGTTGTCGTAGGTCTGCCTCCAGGCGACCGGTGCCGGCGTACCTGCGGCGATCGCGGCCCGGATCTCGTCGAGCGGCTTGCGATCCTTGAGAAGCGCGAGATGTGCCTCGAAGATTCCGCCGAGCTCGCCACTGCGCTCCCGAAGTTGCCCCAGCTCCTCGGCAACCGTCGCCATCGCGTCCTCGAGCCGTGCCCACTCGTCACCACTGGCGACGTAGCCGCTCACGTCCACCTGCGCCCCGGCAACAACCGCCGGCCCCAGAGCCACATCAAGCCCGGACCCACCGGCGGAGGTCGCTGCCATTCCGATGCTGTCGGGAGCCGCGGGCGTTGCCGGCTCGTCGCCGAAGTTCTCGGCCGCCAGCTTGCCGATCGCCGCGAGCGCCTCGGCGGCCTGCGGCCCGCTCGCCCCGACTCGCAACCGGTGACCCTGCTGGGCGTTCAGGGTTGCGACCATACTCAGACTGCCCGCGTCGATCGGCCCTCGCCCGGTGTCCAGATCGGACAGCGTCACCACAGCATCGAACGAGTTCGCCAGCCCCACCAACCGCGCCGCCGGCCGAGCATGCAACCCATGCTCGTTGCCGACAACAACTTCCACCGTCTGATCCGACTCCACCACGGCAGCCGTTTCAGCAGGTCCACCCTCACCGAGATGATCCTGCTTCCCGAGCAACCCACGCTCAGCCTCTGTCGCAACCGCGCCCAGCGAGGCACCGGTGGAGGCCGTCACCACAGCCGCCACCAGCCCTTCGACCAGCGGCGCACTCGACAACCGCACGCGCTCGGCAAGATCCGGATCAACGAACTCCAGTGCCAGCTCCGCGCTCAGCACCGCGCTGCCCAGGTCGAGCAGCACGAGTACGCCGTCCGGGCTGTCCGCCGTCGTGATCGCCTCGGAGACCGCCATCGCGTCGGTACCGAACGTCGTCGCGTCCAGCCCGGCCGCGACCGCGATCACCGGACGGTTGTCCGCGGCAACCATCTCCGAGGCGAGCCCGACCGCAGCGGTCGCCAGCGCGTGGCTGTGCGACACGACCACGATCCCGATCATGCGAGGGTGCGGGCAGCCGACTCCAGCAACAGTGTGGTGCTCGTCGCCCCCGGGTCCTGATGACCGGCGCTGCGCTCGCCCAGGTAGCTCGCGCGACCTTTCCGAGCCACCAGCGGGACCGTCGCGTCCCGGCCCTTCGCGGCCGCCTCCGCCGCCGCGGTGAGCGCACCGGCGAGATCCGCCCCGCCCGTGACCGCGGCGTCGTACGCGTCCAGAGCAGGCGCCCAGGCGTCGTACATGGTCTTGTCGCCGAGCTCGGCCTTGCCGCGCTGAAGGATGCCGCCGACACCCGCCTTGAACGCCTCGCCGATCGTCGCCGGGGTCAGGTCGGCGCCGGCCAGCGCGGTCCCGAAGCGGAGGAAGAACGTGCCGTACAGCGGCCCGCTCGCCCCGCCGACCTTGCTGACCAGCGTCATCCCGGCCTTCTTCATCAGCTCGTCGACCGTCTCGAAGCTGGTCTCGTCCAGCAGTGCGACGATCGCCTGGAAACCACGGTCCATGTTGGCCCCGTGGTCCGCGTCGCCGATCGCCGAGTCCAGCTCGGTCAGGTACGCCGCATTGTCGTGCAAGGAACTCGCGGCGTCACGCAGCCAGTTGACGAAGTTGTCGACTCCCATACTCACGAGCCCCAGCGTAGGCCGGGGGTGTTCACCGGTGCGTCCCAGAGACGTACCAGTTCGTCGTCCACCTTCAGCAGGGTGACCGAGCAGCCGGCCATCTCCAGTGAGGTGATGTAGTTGCCGACCAGCGAGCGGGCGACGGTGATCCCGGCCCGGTCGAGCAGTTGGGCCACCTCGTTGTACATCAGGTACAACTCGATCAGCGGCGTACCACCCATGCCGTTCATGAAGGCGATCACGGAATCGCCTTGCTGGTAAGGAAGATCGGACACCACCGGGTCGACGAGCATGGCGGCGATGTCGCGCGCCGGCGCCAGCGGCAACCGTTGCCGGCCGGGCTCGCCGTGGATGCCGATGCCGACCTCCATCTCGTTGTCGGCCAGGTCGAACGTCGGCTTGCCCGCTGCCGGGACCGTGCACGACGTCAGTGCCATGCCCATGCTGCGGCCGTTGTCGTTGACCTTCTTGGCCAGGTCCGCGATCTGCTGCAGCGGCTGACCCTCCTCGGCGGCCGCGCCGACGATCTTCTCCAGCAGCACCGTCACACCGACGCCACGGCGGCCGGCGGTGTAGAGGCTGTCCTGCACTGCGACGTCGTCGTTGGTGACGACCGAGAGTACTTCGGTGCCCGCGTCGGCCGCGGCCAGTTCGGCGGCCATCTCGAAGTTCATCACATCGCCGGTGTAGTTCTTCACGATGTGCAGTACGCCGGCGCCCGCGTCGACCTCCTTGGTCGCCGCCATCATCTGGTCCGGCACCGGCGAGGTGAACACCTCACCCGCGCAGGCCGCGTCCAGCATCCCGAGCCCGACGAAGCCGCCGTGCATCGGCTCGTGCCCGGATCCACCCCCGGAGATCAGTCCCACCTTCCCCGGCCTCGGTGCGTCCTTGCGGTACACGATCCGGTTCTCGTGATCCACCCGCAACCGATCCGGATGCGCTGCCGCCATCCCCCGCAGCGCCTCACTCACAACATCACCAGGTTCGTTGATGAGCTTCTTCATGTCACCCATCTGAGCACACGCCCGCCCGGAACGGGAGTCCCCTGATCAGACGGTCGCCGCGGCCTTCACCTCGGACAGCAACGGAATCGACCGGATCGGTCGGCTCAGCGTGAGCAGAAGAGACGCGACGGTGAGGATCGCGCCCAGAACGCCCACCGCGGCCCGGTGCCCGAAGCTCGCCAGCATCAGGCCGCCCAGAGCAGGAGCCAGCGGCTGGGAGCTGGTGGCGAGGAACATGACGGCACTCTGTGCCCGGCCTTGCAGATGGTCAGGTGTGATCAGCATCTGGTAGCCGAACAGACCTGAGTTGAGCGCCGGGAGCAGGAGCATCGCCAGGGAGAGCAGCGCGACCAGTGCGGCAGGTGCAGTGGTGAACGCGGTCGCGGTGAACGTGCACGCGACGATCCACGACCCGACGATCGCGATGGCACCGGTGCTGAACATGGCCAGCAGTTTCGGCGTCATGATGGCGCCGAGCAGTCCGCCGACGCCCATACCGGTCTCCAGCAACCCGATCACCGACGGCCGGACGCCGCGCTGCTGCAGGTCGAGGATGAGGACCAGGATCGTCCCGTTGGCCGCGAAGTTCAGTGCGGTGGCGACCAGTGCGATCGTGCGCAGGGCGGGCTGCCGGAACAGCCAGGTGATACCGGAGCGGATGGAGTGCAGCATCGGCTCAGGCTTGGCATCGCGGGTTTCGGGAGCACCCAGTGGGTGGCGGATCAGCGCCAGCAGAACGGACATCACGAGGTAGGACAGCGCGTCGATCGCTACCGGGACCACGCGGCCGACGGCGTAGAGCAGTCCGCCCAGAGGGGCACCGGCGAGCGATGCGACGTACCCACGGCCCTGGTTGGCGGCGACCGCGGTGCCGATGTCCTCAGCCGGAACGATCTGCCGGAGGGCGGCGTTCTGGGCCGGCATGAAGAAGGCGATGCTCACGCCACTACCCAGGGCTACCGCGAGCAGATGCCAGATGGTCAGCCGGTCCATCCAGCCGGCCACGGCGACCGAGCCGTACAGTACGGCGCCTGCCACGCCGCAGCTGATCAGAATCAGGCGACGGCTCGTCCGGTCGACCACTGCTCCGGCCGGCAAGGAGGACAGGGTGCCGCCCAGGGCGTACGCCGCACCGACCAGACCGGCCTGCGCCGGCGAGCCGGTGATGGCCATGGCGAGCAGCGTGAAGACGAAGGTGCTCATCGCCGAGCCGACGGAGCTGATCGTCTGACCGCTCAGCAGCTTGAGGTAGTCACCGTTGCGCAGTAGCCCCCGACCCGACATAACCGGGAGATTAGGTCTATACCGGGTCAACTATGGACGGCTTGCAGGTTGCCGCAGTCAGTCCTTCGGGCGCAGGAGGGGCCGGACGACCTCGCGGGCGTCGTGGATGCGGGACTTGATCGTGCCGAGCGGGGCGCCGACCTCGGCGGCGATCTCCTCGTACGAGAGGCCGTAGACGTCGCGGAGGACCAGCGGGGTGACCATCTGGGGCCGGTCGCGCTCCAGGGTCTCGAGCGCCTCGAGCAGGTCCAGGCGGGTGCCGGCGATCACGCTGGTGGTGCGGGGGTCCGGCCTTTCCATCGTCTCCGGGTTGTGCGCGGCCTGGGCGGTGCGCTTCAGCTTGCGGTACGTCGACCGCGCCGAGTTCGCCGCGACCGAGTGGACCCAGGTGGAGAAGCTGCTCCGGCCGGAGTAGGAGTTGATCTTGGTCGCGATGTTGAGCAGCGCCTCCTGGGCCGCGTCCTCGGCGTCCGCGGAGTACGGCAGCACGCTGCGGCAGATCCGCAGGACGCGCGGATGGACCAGCCTGAGCAGGTCGTCCATCGCGTTCCTGTCCCCTGCCTGGGCCCGCTCGGCCAGCGCTCCGAGGTCGTCCGTCGGGCTGGTGCTGTCGCTCATCTGCGCCTTTGCTGTCGTTCCGCCCCCGGCAGGGGACTCCCAGTGATCCATAATGCCTTGTATGGGGGTCCCGACCAGACTTGGCCGCTACGTCGTGCGCCGACGCCTCGGCTCGGGCGGTTTCGCTACGGTATGGCTTGCTCACGATGAGCAACTGGATGCCGAGGTCGCGATCAAGGTGCTCGCGGACAACTGGGGCCACGACGACTCGGTCCGGCGCCGGTTCCTCGAGGAGGGCCGGTTCCTGCGCCGGGTCGAGTCCGAGCACGTGGTCCAGGTCCACGACGTCGGCGAGCTCGACGACGGCCGCCCGTTCCTCGTCCTCACCTACGCCGATCGCGGCACCCTGGCCGACCGCCTGAAGAAGGCACCGCTGCCGCTGGCCGAGGCGGTCGACGTCGTCGTCCAGGTCGGCCGCGGCCTGCAGGCGCTGCACCGACGCGGCCTGCTCCACCGCGACGTGAAACCCGCGAACGTGCTGTTCCGCAGCACGGACGAAGGCGAGCGAGCTGTCCTGTCCGACCTGGGCCTCGGCAAGTCGCTGGACGAGGTGTCACGGATCACAATGCCCGGCGGCACCCCGTCGTACGTCGCCCCGGAGCAGGCGATGGGTGAACGGCTGGACCAGCGCGCCGACCAGTACTCCCTCGGCGCCGTCGCGTACGCCGCTCTGACCGGGCGATCACCCCACCAGCTCGACGGCCTGGGTGCGGCCGGCCGGGTCGCGGCGCCGCCACCGCCCAGCTCACTCGGGTTTGATCTGCCGGAGCAGGTCGACGCCGCGATCGTGCGCGCCCTGGACCCGGACCCCGAGAAGCGCTGGCCGGATGTACAGTCTTTCACCCGTGAGCTCGTCGGGGGCCTGGACGAGACGACCCACGGGTTCGTCCCCGCGTCGTACGGCATCCGCGACACCTCCGTGGTCGACAGCCCGGCGGACGACAGCGAGACGACCGCCCTCAGCGACGCCAACCAGCCCACGATCGTCAAGCCGGCGCCCGAAGAGCCCGAGGAGACGGCGCCCGCGGTCGCATCGGTCGAGCCCGCCACAGAGCCTGCGGCTGCTCCGAAACGAAAGCGCCACCGAGGTCGATGGGTGCTCGCTGCCGTTCTGGCACTGATCGTGGGCGGTGGGGTCGGCTTCGGAGCGCAGCGCTACCTGTCCGCGCGCGAGGTCGTGCCGCTGACCTACAGCTGGGTCAACCTGGAGATGCCGAAGGGCTGGGCCAAGTCGGTCGCCGACGCGGACTGGCAGCCGCCGGGCACTACCAACTCCTATCCGGCGCTCCGGGTCAGCCAGGACCCGAGCTGGTCGACGAGGTCGCCCGGGGTCTTCATCGGCATGACCGACGCGCAGGTCACGCGCCTGTCGGTCGGCAGCGGCAAGTCGTTCGGCTGCGTCGCCGACGAGGAGATCACGACCTCGACGGTCAACGGTTCCGCGGTGACCGAGCGGTTCTCCACCGGCTGCGGTGAGGGCAGCAGTATGCTCCTGCAGCGAGTCGTGGACACGGGGACCACCGGCTCGATGCTCGTTCAGGTCCTGGTACCGGCCGATGGCCGCGACCAGGCCCTCGAGATCGCCCACTCGGTGTCGTTCACCGGCTGACGAGCGCTTCTGTTCTGCTCGGTCCCGAGGAAGTCCCTGGTGTTGCGTTTTGCGTTCGATCGGCTGCGGCCGTCGCCTGCCCTGATCCAGTCCACCCGACGCGGTTTCCACCGCCTCCGTTCCACCGTCTTCCGAGCCATCTGGCCGATTGACTGACCGGACTTCGGGTACGGCGTACAGCGTGTTCGACGGTTTCACGAAGTTCGACGCACCGGTGTCCCGAGCTCCGGCTGAGACGGTCGATCGGCTGATGCTGTTTCTGCGTGGGGATGTACGGTCAGCCACGTGATGGCGAGGCCCAGCAGCCAGAGGGTGGTGCCGAGGTAGGCGAGGGTGTGGAGGCCGGTGATCATGCCGGCGGGTCTGCCGACGATTGCGCCGTACAGAATGATGCCGACGGCACCGAATGCCTGCCGGCAGGTGTTGTTGACGCCGCTGGCGAATCCGGCGCGATCGGCCGGCAGTGAGGCGACCGCGGCGCTGACGACGGCGGCGGTGAGGAAACCCATGCCGATGCCTAGGCCGAGCTCGACGGGTACGAGTCCGCGGTAGCCGCCGTGGACCGTGAGCAGACAGGCCGATCCGGCTGCCCCGAGCACCAGGCCGATGGTCATGGGCAGGCGGGGTCCGTAGCGGGCGGTAATGCGGCCGGACAGCGGAGCGAGTACGGCGAGCGGCAGGAACAAGGGGATGAGCTCGAGACCGGCCCGGAACGCGTTGTGGCCAAGGTGTTCCTGCAGATACAGCGTCAGTACGAGGACCGTGCCGAGACCGACCAGATTCATCAGGCCGGCGGTGACATTCGCGCCGACGAAGTCCTTGCCGATGCGGAGCGGACTCCGCGTTCCCTGCCTGGCCGAACGATGGTGAGGGATCAGGCGGAAGGCCAGTGGCAGGCCGACGGCGATGATCGGGAGGTTGATCAGGAACACAGCCCGCCATCCGAGGCCACTGACCAGTGCACCACCCAGCAACGGACCGGACGGCAGCGAGAGCGCTCCGGCGCCGGCCCAGATGCCGACCGCACGTGCCCTTGCCGCACGGTCGACGTACAGGTCGGTGATGACGGCCAGCGTGCCGGGGAGGAGCAGCGCGGCGCCGATGCCTTGTACTGCGCGCGCTGCCACGAGTAGCTCGATGTTCGGCGCCACACCGCAGCCCAGCGAGGCCAGACCGAACACCGCGAGGCCTGCAAGCACCACGCGCCGGTGGCCGATCCGGTCGCCCAGTGCACCGCAGACGAGGAGCAGCGCGGCGAGCGCGATCATGTAGCCGTCGACGACCCACTGCTGCCCGGCGAGCGTCGTACCGAGGTCGATCCGGATGTCCGGAAGCGCCACGTTGACCACGGTCACGTCGAGCTGGACCAGGAAGATCCCGACGCAGAGGAGGGCGAGGAGCATGTGTTCCAACCTCGCACCGAATCACTTCGGGTTGCGTCGAAGTGTGACGGTGTGAGCATGGAGGCATGGAGTTCACCGGGGATGCTGATGTGGCCCGCGCGGCCGCGCTGCTGGCTGAGCCGGCCCGGGCGAAGGTGCTGATGGCGCTGGCGGACGGCCGGGCGCTCCCCGCGTCCCTGCTCGCGACCGAGGCCGGTGTGTCGCCGCAGACGGTCAGCTCACACCTCCACAAGCTGCTGGACGGCGGTCTGCTGGAGATGGAGCGCTCCGGGCGGCACAGGTACTACCGGCTCGCCGGTCCCGAGGTGGCCGCGGCGGTGGAAGCCGTGGCACGCATAGCCAAGCCGCAGCCGATCAACTCGCTCCGGCAGAGCACTCGCGCCGCGGCACTCCGCGAGGCGCGCACCTGCTACGACCACCTGGCCGGTCGGCTTGGCGTTGCTCTGCTGGAAGGCTTGGTACGACGTGAGGCACTGGTGCGGACCGATGGCGGAACCGGCACAGGCCGCCGGCCGGAGGACCCGCTGGCGCAGCAGCTCCCGGATGGGCCGTACGCGTTGGGTCCTGCGGCTGCCGAGGTCTTCGGCGAGCTGGGTGTCGACCTGTCGGAGAAGGCATCCGGCCGGCGGTTGCTGAGGTTCTGCGTCGACTGGAGTGAGCAACGACATCACCTGGCTGGTCGCCTCGGTGCGATGGTCGCCAACGCGACGCTGGAAAAGGACTGGGTACGCCGAAGGCCCCGCCAACGAGCAGTCGACCTCACGGATGCCGGTCGGCACGCTCTGCGCGACCTACTCGGTTAGGGCGTGTCCCGGCGTACGACGCTCTTCGACGCGTGGTCGAGAACGTCCAGCAACGCGTCCTTGTCCTGCGGGAGACCGGTCGAGCTCATCTCGATCGCACAGAGGCCGCTGTCGTCGGCGACCCAGCGGACGATGACGTACCGGATCACCCCTTCGGACGACTGCGACTCCGGCGGAAGGTACGTGTAGGCGAGCGTTGCCTGGTCGTCCTCCACCTGCTGGGAAACGATCTTCAGCAACTGGTTCTTGTCGAGCGCGTTGAGGTCCTTGATCCGCGCGGCCATCGACGCCGCCGGGGGACGGCTGATGGTGAAGCCCGCCTCGATCCGGATCCAGCGCTTCGAGGTCGGATCGGTGAACCGGGCGTAGTTGGGTGGATCGGGCCGGGTGATCCGCCAGTTGTACGGCACCTTGGCGCTGACGTGGGACTTGACCACGAGCTCCGCGGTGAACGACCGGGTCCTGTAGCTGAGGTCGGCCGCCTGCAACGCAGGCCTGTTGTCGGGCTTGGGTGTGCGCATCGGCGCCGTGGGTGTCACCGAAGTCCCCAGCGGAGCCGCCGCGCCGGACGCCACCGCGGGCTGCGCCTCGCCGATCAGCAGTCCGATCCCGTATCCGCCCGCGCCTCCGAGCGCCGTGATCACCACGAGCCCGGATCCCAGCAGGGCGCCAACAGTGCCCCGACGAGCCACGCCTGCCTCACCTCCCACTTGAAGCCCTACTTCAATGACACTTCTGGCCGCCGCAAGGTTGCGGCATCCCGGTAACGATTCCATGAAAAAGCTGCCCATCCGGGCAGCAGACCTCCGATGGCACCGGCTCAGCCGGTCTCGCGAACCGACTGGGTGGCCCGGAGCAGCACCTCGTCCAGCGCGGCCGAGTCGTCGGGCAGGCCGGTGATGCTCATCTCCACGTTGGCCAGGTCGTCACCGTTGGTCGAGACCCAGCGGACGATCACGTAGCGCAGGGTGTCGGTCGGGATATAGGTGTAAACCAGCGTCGAGGCCGTCCGCATCTGGTCGTCGTCGCCCACGATCTGCTCGGTGGTCTGGGACTTGATCCGCAGGTCGTCCTGCGGCGGCAGGCTCTTCTTCAGGTCGATGATGAGGCCGTCCAGCGCGTCCTTCGTGGAGATCGGCGGGCGGTTCGCCTCCACTCGGACACCCCGCTCGTTGCGCGGATCGAGGTACTTGACCTCGGCCGGACGCTTCGGGTCCGTCTTGAAGTGCCAGCCGTCCGGTACGTCGATCGCCATCTGCACCGACTGGTAGTCCTTCGGTGAGACCGTGAACGTACGCCGCCGGAAGCTCAGATCGGTCTCGAGCGGCGGGATCGTGTTCGGCACCGGAGTCTTGACCGGCAACGGGGGATCAGACGGTGTCTGGGACGGGGCCGGCCCGGCCGGTGTCACCTGACCGAGCGGTGCCGCATCACCGGAGGCCGTCGCCGCCGGGATGTCCCAGCGATCGCCGGCGAAGTAGCCGCCGGCCGCCCCGAGGACCGTGATCAGCAGCAGAACGATGACCAGAATCGGACGTTTCACCGGCCCACCGATCCGCGGTTCCGCGCCTGCTCGGTGGCGTCGAGGAGGGCGCCGTACGGCGGGACCCGCAGGCTGCCGGAGAGTCGGCTCGAGGGCAGGCTGCAGCGTCCGGGCAGCCGCGGAGCGTACGGCGGGCTGACCGGTCGGGCGCAGGCGGTCGCGGACACATCCTCATCTTCTCAGGCGACCCGGGCAGGGACCCAAAACGTGTGATCCGGTTTCCCCGCCGGCTCGGACTGAATCCTTTCAACGAGGCCTTGACACCCCTCCGGGGCGACCGTAGCGTCCCGCGTGAAAAAAGTAACACGAATGCGCGATTACTTCACATCCCACAGCGGTACTTCGGAGGCGGCTCTCGCCTCGCTCAGGAGGAACTCATGGCACTCGATCAGACCGTCAGCCGGCGGCGTGTCCTGCACCTGATGGGAGGCGCCGCCGCAATCGGGACACTGGCGGCCTGCGGAGGCAACGGCGGCGGCTCGTCGTCGTCCGGCGGGCAGCTGAAGGTGATCGGCGCCGGCAGCCAGGAGGCCGGCCTGCGCAAGGCGCTCGACGACTACAAGAAGGCGAACGCCGACTTCGACTTCAACCTCTCGTTCTCGCCCGCCGACCAGTTGCAGACCGCGCTCCGGGCCCAGCTCGCGGCCGGCAACGCGCCCGACATGCACGCGGTCTACCCGGGCAACGGCAGCGCGATGTCGATGGTCCAGCTCAGCAAGGCGAACCTGCTCACCGACCTCAGCGCCCAGTCCTGGACGCAGAAGATCCCGGACGGCTTCAAAGGCGCCTTCCAGCAGGACGGCAAGACCTTCATCTTCTCGCCCGGCACCAGCGTGCTCGGCGCGATCTACAACAAGAAGGCGTTCGCCGCCGCCGGCGTCGAGCCACCCACGACCTGGTCGGAGCTGCTGACCGTCTGCGACAAGCTGAAGAAGAAGGGCATCGTCCCGATCGCACTCGGCGCGCAGACCCCGTGGGTCACCCAGCTGATCGACTACGCGCTGGTGCCCGGCACGGTCTACGCGAAGAACCCGGACTTCGACGACAAGATGATCGCCGGCAACGCGTCGTTCGGCGACTCCGGCTGGGCCGACGCGATGGACAAGTACCTGGAGTTGCAGAAGAAGGGCTTCTTCAACGACAACCCGAACGGGACGACGTACGAGCAGGCCACCTCGATGGTCGGCACCGGCAAGGCCGCGATGGCCGTGCAGGTGTCCGCGGTGCTGCAGGCGTTCCGGGACGCGTCGCCGTCGCCGGACGACCTCGGCATGTTCCCGTTCCCGGCCACCGACGTCGCGGCCGACAACTGGATCCCGGGCGGCATCGTGGTCGGCATCGCGGTCAGCGCGAAGAGCAAGAAAGCCGAGCAGGCGAAGAAGTTCATCGAGTACTGCGGGCAGCCGGAGGTCGTGAGCGCCTGGTCCCAGGCGGTCGCCTGCGTTCCGCTGTACTCCGACGGCGACGCGAAGGTCGACCCGGTGCTGACGTCGTTCCTGCCGTACCTGAAGGACAACAAGGCCGTGCCGTTCATGGACCAGCGCTGGCCGAACGCCGAGGTCCAGCCGACCCACTTCGCCGTCGTCCAGGAACTCCTCGGCGGCAAGACGACGGTCCAGGGCGCGCTGAAGAAGATGGACGAGGCCTACCGGAAGACCGCATGACCGTCACCGCTCCGCCGGTCGCGCCGGTACGACGGGAGGCCTCGAAACCACCGCGGCGGCGGGGCGGCGGGGTCGCGCCGCCGTGGTTGTTCGCAGCGCCGGCACTGGTCGTCTACGCGCTGGTGATGCTCTACCCGAGCATCGTCGGCGCGGGATCGGCGTTCACCGACTGGTCCGGCGTCGGCGAGGCACGGTCGTTCGTGGGCGTGGACAACTTCAAGCAGTTGGTGCACGACGACCAGGCGCTGGGGGCGTTGCGGAACACGTTGTTGCTGACCATCGCGATCGTCGTCGTACAGAACGGGATCGGCCTGCTGCTCGCCCTCGGCGTACACACGAACATCAAGAGCCGGATGGCGTTGCGGGTGATCTTCTTCGCGCCGGTCGTGGTCAGCCCGGTGATGGTGTCGTTCCTGTGGAAGTACGTCTACAACCCGGCGCCGGACGCGGGCCTCAATGCGGCCCTGAACGCGATCGGGCTCGGTGCCCTGCGGCAGGACTGGCTCGGGAACCCGTCGCTCGCGATCTGGTCGGTCGCGTTCACGGTGATCTGGCAATGCGCGGGGTACTCGATGGTGATCTTCCTGGCCGGGCTGGAAGGTGTACCGCAGGAGTTGCACGAGTCCGCGATGGTGGATGGTGCCGGCACGGTCGCGCGGTTCCGGCACATCACCTGGCCGCTGCTGGCGCCG
This sequence comes from Kribbella sp. NPDC050241, assembly GCF_044459685.1. Taxonomy (NCBI): domain Bacteria; kingdom Bacillati; phylum Actinomycetota; class Actinomycetes; order Propionibacteriales; family Kribbellaceae; genus Kribbella; species Kribbella sp. NPDC050241. Next base: position 917,993 of record NZ_JBITJE010000003.1, on the reverse strand, counting down.
GCGGTGACGATCAACGTGATGCTGTCGACGGTGGGTGGGCTGACGTTGTTCACCCAGATCATCGCGATGACGAACGGCGGGCCCGGGTACGCGACGGACACGTTGTCGACCGTTCTGTACAAGCAGGCCTTCGTGTACGGGAAGTTCGGCTACAGCACGGCCGTCGCGCTGGTCCTGGCGATCTTCGTCGCGGCGGTGTCGTTCATCCAGATCGGGTACCTACGATCGAGGGAGACGGCGGCATGAGGACCGGCTATCGTCCCCGCACGTTCGTGCTCGAGATCGTCATGGTCGCGGTTGCGATCGCGTTCCTGTTCCCCGTCTACGCGCTGGTGACGCTGGCGTTCAAGGATCCGCAGCAGATCGCGAACAAGCCGTTGTCACTGCCTTCGCCGCCGTCGGTCGGCAGTTTCGGTGAGGCATGGCAGTCCGCGTCGCTCGGATCGGCGTTGTTGCACAGCACGCTGATCACTGTTGCCAGTGTGATCGTGCTGATCGTTCTCGGGTCGCTGGCGGCGTACTTCCTGGCCCGGACCGTCACGCGGCTCAGCTACAGCCTCTACATCCTGTTCCTGGTCGGCATCATCCTGCCGTTCCAGCTCGGGATGATCCCGCTGTATCAGCTGGTCAACGACATGGGTCTGCTCGGAACGTACCAGGGCATGATCCTGTTCTACACGGGCATCCAGTTGCCGTTCACGGTGTTCCTGTACACCGGGTTCATCCGCTCGCTGCCGGCCGACTACACCAACGCGGCGTTGATCGACGGGGCCTCGCATCTGCAGGCGTTCGCGCATGTGATCTTCCCGCTGCTTCGGCCGATCACCGGGACCGTGCTGATCCTGAACGCCGTACACATCTGGAACGACTTCTTCACCCCGCTGCTGTATCTGGGCGGCTCGGGCCGGGAGACCGTCCCTGTCCGGGTCTTTGCCTTCGTCAACGAATACACCTCCGACTACGGGCTCGTCGCGGCCGGTCTCGTTCTCGCGGCGCTGCCGATCCTGGTCGTCTTCCTGATCCTCCAGCGGTACGTCATCCGTGGCTTCTCCAGTGGCCTGAAGGGATAACTGTGGCTCTCCCCGAGCGCCTGGCGTCGATCCTCACCGATCCGCCCAGGGCCTTCTCACCTGCGCCGCTGTGGTGGTGGAGCGGCGAACCGCTCGACCCGGCGCGGCTGCGCTGGCAGCTGGAGCGGTTCGTCGAAGGCGGCGTGCACCAGCTCGTCGTCATGAATCTGGCGCCGGCCGGGACCGACCACGGGTGCGACGCCGACGACCCGCCGTTCTTCTCCGAGCGGTGGTGGGAGATCTTCCTCGGCGTCTGCGACGACGCTTCGGAGCTCGGGGTGTCGTTGTGGTTCTACGACCAGCTGGGCTTCTCCGGCGCGGACATCCAGGCGCGACTGGTAGCTCGGCAGCCTGCCTTCGCGGGTCGCCGTCTGCACCGGCTGACCGTGACTGGCACTGGTCGGTTGGTACTCCGTTGCCCCGCCGGGGGTCGCGTTCTGGCGGCTGTGCTCGGCTCGGAGTCTGTGCCAGTCGTCGATGGCGGTGTCGAGTGCGAGGCTTCTTCCGAGTCACGCCTGTCCTTGTTCTACGAGACGGATCACGGATTCGACTACCTCAGTCCTTCCGCGTGTGCCGCGTTGCTCGACCAGGTGCACGGGGAATTCGAACGACGGTTGGGGGATCGCCTCGGCCAGGTGGTCGTGGGCTCGTTCCAGGACGAACTGCCATCCGTGCCGACCTGGTCTGCCGACTTCGCCGAACGGTTCGTCGCGCGCTACGGGTACGACGTTCGCGACCATCTGGCCGCTGTGTGGGATCTCGACGTACCGGATGGTGCTCGCGTACGGCGGGACTATCACGCGTTGCGGGCTTCGCTCGCGGAGGAGGCGTTCTTCCGGCCGCTGCACGAGTGGCACGAGAAGCACGGGCTGATCGTCGGGTGCGACCAGCAGGATCCGGCGCGGGCCGGGCGTCCGGTCGAGGGCGTGGAGTTGTACGCCGACTATGCGCGGACGCACCGGTGGTTCAGCGCGCCGGGGTCCGATCATCACGGGGATGCGCGGATCCACTCGTCGTTGGCGCATCTGTACGACCGGCCGCGGACGTGGATCGAGGCGTTCCACTCCACCGGGTGGGGCGGAACGCTGGAGGAGACGTTCGACTGGTTGCTGCCGTGGTTGCGGACCGGGGCGACGCTCTACAACCCGCACGCCGTCTACTACACGACGCGCGCCGGGTGGTGGGAATGGGCGCCGCCGGCAACGGATTGGCGCCAGCCGTACTGGCGCCATCACAAGTCCTTCGCCGACGCGGTGACGCGGTTGTGCGCCGCGCTGTCGCTGGGGCGGCATGTGTGCGATGTCGCTGTGCTCTTCCCCACAACAACCGCTCAATCCGACACCTCGTTGAGCGGCCCTGGGCCAGCTGCTCTGCGTGCGCAGGAGACCTATCGCGAGCTGATCGGTGACGCCACCTGGTTCTCGCCGGTGCCCGGCGTGCTCGACCGGGCGCGGATCGACGCCGACGTGATCGACGACGAATCGTTGGCAGGCGCAGAGGTACGCGGCGCTGCCCATCCGCGGTTGTGCGTTGCCGACGAGTCCTACGCTGCAGTGGTGTTGCCTGCGGCAACTGTGCTCGAGGGCGAAGTGGCGGGACGACTCTCCGAGTTCGTCCTTGCCGGTGGGTTGGTGGTTGCTGTCGGCACCGTTCCGCCCGGCTTGCCGGAGGGCGTCGTGCTCGTCTCCGCGGCCGCCGAGGTCCCCGAGGAGCTTGGGAGGTTGCAGCGACGGGTCGAGGCCGACGTACCGGTTCTGGCTCGCGAGGTCGACGGCTCGTTGGTCGTGTTCGTCACGCCGACGGAATGGAGTGCGACGGAGATCGCGGGACCGCCGGTCGGGCGCGGGATCAGTCATGAATGGGCCAGTGTCGGCTACACGTTCGATCCTGAACGCTATCGCAGCGAGGTCGTCGTACAGGTTCGCGACGTACCGGGACCACCGCTGCTTGTGGATCCGTTTGGTGGTGAGCCTCGAGCCCTTGCCTACAAGTCTGTCGGCGACCTGACCGAGGTCGTCGTACCATTCGACGCCGGTCCCGCGGCCCTGCTGGTGTTTGCCGCAGGCAACGCATCGCCGTCTCTCGAGGTCCCGGTGGTGCGGGAGGTAGAGACCTTGGAGGGTGATTGGGACGTGGCGCTGATCCCGACGCTCGACAACAGGTGGGGCGACTTCGCCTGGCCGGCCTCGCCGTCCTCGGGTTCCGTGGTCGAGTGGTGGGCACTCGAGCACCGTGTCGAGGGCTCCGACGACTGGCGCCCGGCCCACGCGACGTTCGGGCCGCACGGCCTGATCGACGGCCGGCCGATCGAGTACTCCGAGAGGCTCGGCATCCACAAGGACCCGATCCACCATCACGCGCTCGGTCCGAAAGGCCACGTCCCCGAGGACTTCCTCGACTTCGGCACCGTGTCCGCGTGCGACACCGTGACCTTCACCGCCACGTTCGCGGTGGACGCCCTCGAGACCACGATCGTCGTCGGCGCCGCCGCGGCCAAGGAGCTCCTGATCGACGGCAGTCTCGTACCGATCACCGACTTCGGCGGTCACTTCGCGTCGGGCGCCGTCAGCCTCGCCGCCGGTCCACATCACCTCGAGCTCCGGCTGACTCCCGAGGTGGATCTCCACCTCCGCGCGAATGTCGCCTTCGTCCGCGACATCACGTCGTACCGCCGCCCGGATTGGATCGCCGTCGCCGAGCCGTCGGAACCCGGCACCGCGATCCGCTACACCACAACCGTCGTACCGGGAGAGTGCTCCGAGCTGACCCTGACCGCATGGGGTTCAGCGAAGCTCTTCGTCAATGGTGCGGAGGTCGGGCGGCAGGGCGGGTTCATGCCGTACGAACGCACAACGCCGCGAGTCCGCCGGTACGACGTTTCGTCGGCGCTGCACCCGGGGGCCAATACGATCGCCGTCGAGGTCACTCAGCCGACCCCGATCCTCGTCGACGGCCTGGCCATCAGCGACCACGATTGGAAGGCTGAGGTCGCGGATGCCGTCGTACCAACCGTCCGGCGCCGGCCGCAACACCGTGCTCTGGCCGACCTCTACCTGACCCGCCGACCGCACCCGTTGCCCGCCGCTTCCTGGCTCGACGGCACCCCGACGGCTGCTCTCGAGTCGTGCGCGGTCGTGCCCGTGACGTTCGCCGTACCGCGGTCGGCTTCGGAGCGCATCGAACACCTGCGCTTCGATCTCCCACCAGGCACGCTCCGGCTCGAGCTCGACGTGGTCGGCGAAGCAGTCCTCATGGTCGACGGCACCGAACTCACCACCACCGGCCAACCGTCCGCCACCGACCCCACCGGCCAGCCGTCCGCCACCGACCCCACCGGCACCGGCGACCTGGACGTCGCCGCACCTGCAGGCACCGATCACCTGGACGTCGCCGTACCTGCCGGATCGCGCGTCGGCTGGCTCTCTGTCCTCACCCAACCCGGCTTCGAAGCCGGCGCCGCCCTCGCCGGACCCATCCGAGCCCACGTCGGACCCGGCCGCATGTCCCTCGGCAACTGGGAAGACCAGGGCCTGTCGGAGTACTCCGGCGGCGTCCGCTACACCCGCGAACTGCACATCCCCGAAACCCGCGATCTCCAGCTCGACCTAGGCCGTGTCCGCGGCACCGCCGAGGTCCTCCTCGACGGCGTCTCCGTAGGCACCCGCTTCTGCACCCCCTACACCTACAACCTGCCCGCCACCGCCGGCTCCCACACCCTCACGATCGAAGTCTTCAACACCCTCGCCCCCCACCTGAACGCCACCAGCCCCACCCACTTCATCTTCCCCACCCAAAAATCCTCCGGCCTCCACGGCCCAATAACCCTAACCACCAGCTAGACCGGAGCTGGGAGGAGGAAGCGGTGGTAGGTGGTGAAGGGGGAGAAGCCCATTCGGCGGTGGACGGGGGTGCCTGAGTCGGTGGCTTGGAGTACGACGGCTTTGGCGCCGTACTCCAAGCCAGGCGGGCGACTGCGGTGGTGACGAGGGTGCCGAGGCCCCGGTTGCGGTTGGTGGGGGTGGTTGCCACCCAGTAGATGCCTGCGGTGCTCCCGTTGTGGATCACCATCGCGCAGGACGCGGGCGTGCGCCCGCAAGCCGGGCGGCGAGCCGCGGCTTGCGGGCCGCCTGGTCAGGGGGTGGGGATGGCGCCCAGTTGGCGTAGCTGGGAGAGCGTGTCTACTACGCCCCAGGTTTTGGAGATTCGGCCGCCGGTGACGCGGATGATCATGATTTCCTTGTAGGTGATGCGTTTTCCGGTGGGGGCGATGCCCATGAACTCGCCCTCGTGAGTGCCGGTGACGGTATTGCGGCAGACGAGCTTGTCGCCTTCTGCGATCACGTCCTCGACGTGAACGTCGAGGTCGGGGAAGGCGTGCAGGAGCAGGGACCAGACGTGCTTCACGGCCTCGACGCCGGTGGTTTCGATCGGCAGGGGAGTGCCGAGCTCGACGTCCGGGTCGAAGAGTTCGTCGATGGTCTTCGCGACGAAGTCGGGATCGGCGCTGTTCATCGCTTCGTGCAGGCGGGCGAAGACTGCCTTGGTGGTTTCCGTGGTTGCTGACATGGGGTTCTCCTGGATGGTCATTTCTGCAGGACTGCCTGGATCTCGAGGGTGATCGACACCTTGTCGCCGACCACGACGCCGCCGCCGTCCATCGGGATGGTGTTGGTCATGCCGAAGTCGCGCCGGTTGATCTGCGTGGTCGCCGAGAAGCCGGCCCGCTGTCCGCCGAACGGGTCCGCGGTGAACCCGTTCACCTCCACGGCGAGCGGTACGGGACGGGTGACGTCGTGCACCGTCAGCTCACCGTCGATGATCCAGCCGTCGTCGGACGGACGGACGCCGGTGGAGCGGTACGTCATCGTCGGGTACTTCTCGACCTCGAGGTAGTCCGCGGTCCGGAGGTGGTTGTCCCGCGGTTCGTAGCCGGTCTCCAGGGACGCGAGGTCGATCGTCGCGGTGACCGACGAGTCCCGCGGATCCTCGCCGGTGACGATCGTGACGTCGTACGTCGTGAACCGGCCGCGGACCTTGGTGACCATCAGGTGGCGGGCGGAGAAGGCGATCTCGGAATGTGCCGGGTCGGCTGTCCAGGTGCCGGGCAGATACCCCGGGATCAGTTCGTGGGCAAGGTTGGAAAGTTGGTCGCTCATACCCAGGTGACGAACGAACGATCGCCCTGGGGACAGCTCGGATCAGAGTCGTTCGAGCTGCCGGGCCAGGAACCGTCGTTCCGGTGTCGTGGTGGCCAGATCGAGCGCGCGCCGGTACGACGCTCTGGCCTCGGCGTCGCGGTGGAGACGCCGAAGCAACTCGCCACGGGTCGAGTGGAAGTAGAGGTAGCCGTCCAACTCGAGGCGGTCGACCGTGCGCAGCGCCTTGGCCGGGTCACCGGCCTGCGCGACCGCAACGGCGTAGTTCAGCTCGACCACGAGGGAACTGGTGAGTTCGACCAGGCGCCGATACAACTTGGCGACCTGGGGCCAGTCGATCTGCTCCCGCGTCTGGAGGGATGCGATCGCGGCCTGTACGACGTACGGACCGCGGCCGCCCAACGCGATCGCCCGGTCGAGCAGGGCGCGGCCCGCTGCGAGTTGAGGCCTGTCCCAGAGTGAGCGGTCCTGGTCGTCGAGCAGTACGAGATCCTCACCGGAGAAGCGGGCTCGGCGCCGGGCGTGGTGGATCATCATCAGCGCGAGCAGCCCGTGTGCCTCCGGCTCATCCGGCATCAGCGCGGTGAGCACCTGCCCCAGGCTGATGGCCTCGGCGCCGAGGTCGACGCGGCCGCTGTAGCCCTCGTTGTAGATCAGGTAGATGACGGCCAGCACAGCATCGAGGCGGTCCGGCAGCAGGTGTGCGGCGGGGACCGCGAACGGGATGCCGGCCGCCTTGATCTTGTTCTTGGCTCGGGTCAGGCGGCGCTTCATGGTCTCCTCGGAGACCAGGAACGCCCGGGCGATCTCGGCGGTCTGCAGGCCGCCGAGGGCACGCAACGTGAGCGCCACCTGGCCTTCGAGCGGAAGAGCCGGATGGCAGCAGGTGAAGATCAGCTCGAGCCGTTCGTCCTTGATCACGGTGTCGTCGAACTCGTCCATGACGGCCTCGGGTACTGGTAGCCGGTGGATCTTCTCGGCCAGGGTGCGTTCCCGGCGGATCCGGTCGATCGCGCGGTTGCGCGCCGTGGTCGTCAGCCACGCCGCCGGGCTGGACGGCGTACCTTCCGTCGGCCAGCGGTGCGCCGCGATGACGAACGCCTCCTGGACGGCCTCCTCGGCCTTGTCGAAGTCACCGAGGAACCCGACCAGCGAGGCCAGCACCCGGCTCCACTGCTCGCGGAACACGTCCTCGAGCGTGCTCAACGGCGTACCACCGGCCTGATCTCCACGCCACCGCCGAGCCGGGCGGCGGGGATCCGGGCCGCGAGCTCGATCGCGTCGTCCAGGTTGGCCGCCTCGATCACGCAGAATCCGCCGAGCACCTCCTTGGTGTCCGCGAACGGGCCGTCGGTCGTGAGCGTCCGCCCACCGGCCACCCGCACACTCGTCGCCGTCGCTGCCGGCGCCAACTGCGCCATGTCGACGAAACGGGAGTCATGGGCCAGTTCGGAGTACTCCGCATGCACCTCGTCCGGCGGCGCCGCGTCGTACTCAGCCTCGTTGTAAACAATCAGGGCGTACTGCATCACAACCTCCAGACAGTCGTCTCTCACCCCCCTGACGAACGAACGCCCAGAAATGCGACACGACCTACTGCGCCTGGCAGCGGACCGGCTGGGTTGCCAGCGGGTTTCGGCTAGGTCTGGTCGTGGAGGAGGTCTTGGGTGTCGGTGAGGTGGGACAGGAGGGTTAGGGCTGCTTGGTGGCGGGCTTGGGCGTAGGTCTTCAGGGAGGGGGTGACTGCGGTTGGGTCGTCCAGGGGTTCGGCCAGCGGGTAGGTCGAGGCGAGGGTGTAGGCGCAGCCGACGGCGACTGTGGAGGTCAGGTCCTCTGCGCGGGCGGCAGGGTGTTCGTCTCGGTAGGCCGCGAGGAGGTCGGGCAGGCCGGTGATCCATTGGTCGCCGAGGAGGATGGTCCGGGGGTCGCAGCCGATGCGGGCGACCTCCCAGGAGACGTAGCGGGGAGTCGGCGGCATGAAGTCGATCACGGCTGCTACGTCGTCGCCGCGCAGCATCAGGTTCGGTGAGGCGAGGTCGCCGTGGACGACCTGCTCGGTGAGCTTGGGCAGGCGCGCCAGGATCGCATCGACCTTGTGCAGTAGTCCCCGCCGCTGCTTCGCGGCATCCAACGCCCACTCCTCGAAGGGGCTGAGTGTTCCGCGTCGGCTGTACTCCGTGATCAGCCAGTCGAACCGCGCCCGGGACCGATCCGCGTCCTTCAGCCCGGCCGCAGGGCGCACCGTGGGCGCGGCCGCCGGGTGCTCGGCGAGGCGGCGGTGAAGCCGGCCGAGTACGGCGCCGACCGCCTGCCACCGCCCGCCGGTGAGGCCGCCTTCGGCAGTCTCGGCATCGGCGACGTACTCCCAGAGGGACATCGGCAACGGACCCGCGTCTTCGATCAGTTCGCCGGCACGGGTACGACGTACGCCCGGCACCGGAACGCCTCCGGCTCGGGCGAACTCGGCCAGTTCCACCGCAGCCCGTTCGTTCTGCAGGGCCGCGCGGTCGCGGTAGACCTTGGCGAACCACTGATCACCCTCGTGATCGGTGATGTGGAAGTTCAACGTCGCCGTCCCAGCAGCGATCCTGGTGATCTGGGCCGGCTGCATGCCATAGGCAACGATCAACGTGTCGGCCACCATCTGCTCGCCCGTGAGTCTTGACGGCTCGCGCATGAGCTCCACTCTCTCACGCGGCCGACGGTAGACTCCGGCATGAGGGAAAGTGACACTCGCATGCTGGACTGGGCGGCCGCAGCGGTCGGCTCAGGTGCCAGGATCGTCGACGTACGGGCTCTCCACGATGGCCAGGGGCCGTGGCGGCTGAGCATCGACCACCGCGGTCGTACGGCGGACTTCGTACTGCGGGCACCGACTCCGCGGATCGACGCCGCGATGGTTGCCACCGCAGCCGCTGCGCTGGAGGTGGCCGAACGGCATGGGCTCCCTGCGCCGCGCCTGGTTGGCGCCGACCTCCAGGGCGACGCACCGACGACGCTCGAGACCCTCGTCCCAGGTACGACGGCATGGCCGACTCCGTCCGTTGAACGGCTGCGTGCCGCCGGTGCCGCGCTCGCTCGCGTGCATACCTTCGAGATGCCTCCAAGCGACGACCTGCCGTTCCGCCCGCGGCCGATTGCTGTGGACGACTTCGCCAGTGACCGCCGCTGGGGCCGGATGCCGACGACACCGCTCCTGAAGGCGGCCGACGAACTGGTCACGGCGATCGACAGCCCGCCAGAGGAGAACGTGTTTCTCCACGGCGACGTCTGGCCCGGCAACCTGATTTGGTCCGGTGATGAGGTCGCGGCACTCATCGATTGGAAGACCGCAGGCGTCGGCTCACCGGGCGTCGACCTGTGCGAGCTCCGCAAGCAGGTCGCGATCACCTTCGGACCAGCTGCGTCCGATCACGTCCTCGACGGCTGGCAACGCGCAACCGGCACCAAGGCGAGCGACGTCGCCTACTGGGACGCCGTGGCCGCCCTCAACACCCCCACCGAGCTGGACGGAGCCCCGACTCACCGCCGCGACGCATTCCTCCAGGACGCAGTGATCCGGTTGGGGCGTTAAGGCCTCACTGTCCGAACGCCCAGGCCGCCATCAGCGGGAACTCGTCCCGCCAGAACGGGTCACCGTGCCCTCCGGCCCGCTCGGTCATGACGACGTCAGCCTTTGCATCGCGCAGCGCGTCCGCCCAGCGGGCCGCGTTCTCCTGGAAGAACGGCTCTTCCGTCCCGGCGACGAGGTACGTGCGTGGCAGTGAGGTCTGCATGTCGCCGGGCGGCTTGTAGCCGCCGCCGGGCGACGCGCTGAAGATCGCGCCGTAGATGTCGGGATGGCGAAGTCCGATGGCGAGTGCCAGTTCGCCGCTGGCCGAGACACCGAAGACCGCCGTACGTTCGGCGGGCAGGGCGACGCCGAAGCGTGACTTCGCCCAGTCGCGGAGGTCCTCGACGAAGAACGCCTCGTGAGCCGCGAACCGTTGCGCGTCAAAACCCGGTGAGTACTCGTAGAGCCGCTCCATCTCGTCGTCCAGGCGGTGTGCGGCGACGATCATCGTCGGCGGTACGTCGGCCGCCTCGTTGAGGAACGCGCCCCACTGAGAGATCAGCTGACCGTCGCCGGCGTACACGACCGCCTGGGGCGTTTCGGACGGGACGTACGCCGTGGCCTGCCGACCACCGTCGTACTCGAACCTCTCGGTGACGAACTCTTCCGGCATCATGCGCCTCCTGGTTGGTAGCGGCTCTCAACCAACCTAGTCCTGGGAGAGATCACAGCGTGGCTACGCTGACCCGGTGACTCGCCGATTCCCGCCCGCCGCGGCTGACGAACGCACGATGCTGACCGGCTGGCTGGATGTGCAGCGTGCCACGGTCAGGCTGAAGTGCGCCGGCCTGACGGACGAGCAGGCTCGACTCGCCGTACTGCCGTCGTCGCCCCGGATGACTGTGAAGACGCTGGTCGCGCACCTGCGCTGGGTGGAGCTGTCCTGGTTCGAGACCAGCTTCCTGGGTGCGCGTGAGTTGGCTGTCCAAGACCCTCTCGAGCTCCCGCAACCGCCCGACGCCTCACTCGATGAACTGCTGGACGAGTACGACGAGCAGTGCGCCCGGTCCCGCGAGATCGTCGCCGGTCACGAGTTCGACGAGCTGGAAGCCTGGGCGCCCGAAGGCCTGGATCTCGTCTCTTTGCGCTGGATCATCACCCATCTCCTCGAAGAAACCGCCCGCCACCTAGGCCATCTGGACGCCCTCCGAGAACTGATCGACGGCACCACCGGCTACTAGTACACCTCGATGCGGTCGAGGCTGATGACGGTGCTGCCGGAGGCTGGGTTCTTGTCGCCGGTGACCCGGACCTTCAGGGTGTGCGGGCCGGCCGGGAGGGTCGGCGTGGTGTAGATGAGTTGTTCGCCGACGCGGATCGAGCTGTAGTAGTCGATCCGTTGTTCCGGACCTCCGTCGACGGAGATGCCGGCGATCCCGTTGCCGGTGTCGACGACGCTGAGGAGGGCGGCTTTGGTGCCGGTGAAGCGGATGGTGGCGGACGCGTCTCGTTCGCCGCTCCAATGGTCGTTGCCCCAGAAGCATTGGTTGCCGCACCCGGAGCCAGAGTTCCAGTTACCGGCGTACTCGACCTGGTTGAGCCCGGTCCCGGTGTCGAAGTCGTTGATCCAGTAGTTCGACGAGCCCGGATCACCCGACGGCAAGGTCTGAGTCGCACCAGCAGCCAGCGGCTGCCCGAGGTTCGGCGTGCCGTCGGTGTTCCAGCTGATCTTCTGTACGCGCGTGGTCCGGAAGGAATACGTGTAGGTGCTGGTGTTCTTACCGTGGTACGCAATCCAGTCCTGCGTACCGTCGGGCGACGTGAAGAACGAGTGATGACCCGGACCCCAGACCCCGGTCTGGTCGTTGCGGGAGAAGATCGGCCCGGCGTGCTGCACCCAGTTCGACGCGACCATCGGGTCGGCGCCGTTCGCGATGCTCTTCATCCACAGTTGGTAGTCCGGCTTGCCGGTGTCGCAGGTCGAGTACGTGAGGAAGGTCCGCGCGGCGCCGTACAGCGGAGTCGGCCCCTCTCGGACCTCGCTGCACCCGCCGTCCGCCGGGATCGCCACTCGCGCGCCGGTAGACGTCCACGGGTTGCTCATCCGGACGATGTAGAGCTGCGCCGGCCCACCCTGCCCGCGGCCGGGCCCGGTCCAGACGAAGTACTGCTGCCCGTTCACCGTGATCGGCTCGCCGTCGATCGCGTACTCGCCGAAGTCCGCGATCTTCGCCTTGAAGTTGTACGGCCCGAGCGGATCGTCACCGGTGGACTCGAGCACGTACATCCGGTGGTTCGTGTCGACCCCGTCGGACGCGGTGTAGTAGATGTACCAGCGCCCGCCGACATGCCGGAACGCCGGCGCCCACATCTGCGTGTTGCGGCTGGTGTCGGTGTCCCGCCACACCACCTGCTCCGGCTGGACCAGCAGCGTCGCCAGGCTCGGTGACGACCAGATCCCGATCCGGTCGCCGCGCGTGGTCGCGACGTAGTACTTGCCGTTGTAGAACATCAGCGACGGATCCGCCGACGGGTTCACCGGATTCCGGAAGTTCTGTGACGCCACCACGCTCTCCTGTCGTTCGGCGGCTGGAGCGGTGGTGGCCAGGCCGCCGGTCAGCAGGACGGCGAGCATGGTGCAGAGGACGGGGCGGAGGAACCTCATGTCACACCTCTTCCAAGTGGACCTGTCGGTAGTTCTATGCCGTCTTTACCAACGTTGTAAACCCTTCCCACCACCATCGAATACCACCCACCGGAACCGGCCGCACGGGGCGGGCGTCGTACCCGGCATGAAGCTGAAGGTTCGGGTCGTGCACTACCGATGTCAGGGCCGCGACTGCTGGTACGCCGACATCGACGACGCCGACGACCGGCAGCCGGACGACCCGTTCTGGTACGCCGACGGCTGCCGCACTCAGGCGGAGGCGATCACGGCCGCGTGCGCCCAGCTCGCGGTCCTCGACCAAGCGGTTGCCGCAGGCACGCTCCCGCGCCGCATCAGCGAGACCCGGTCCCGAACAGCAGCCGCCTAGGGCATGAGGTCAAAAGGCTCGCGACTACTCGGCCGCAGCTCTGGCCGGGCGGGTGACGGCACGGCATCATGGGGCGATGCTCGGGGAATCGGCAGGCACCAAAGGCGACGCCACGATCGAGCAGATCGGCCGGCGCCGGACCTTCACCGGAACCCTGCAACTGGCGGTCGTGCTCGCCGTGGTCCAGTGGCCGATGCGCGACGCCGTCCACGACGCGGCCGGCTCGCCGCTCGGCTGTGAGATCCCGGCCCGGCTGTCGTTGCTGGTCGATGCGACGTTCATCATGGCCTACGCCTACGCGGCGTTCCAGGCCTACACGTACGTCAAGTTCCTCGATCGCCAGTCCTGGAAGCAGATCGCGGCCATCGGTTCGTGGCTCGTCTTCGGTGCGGCGGCGCTGGACGTCGTCGAGGACATCCGGCTGTGGACCGAGTTCGGTCCGACGAGCCCCTGCGTGGATCTGTCGACGGGCTGGCTGACCTGGCTGATGCGGGCGGTCGGCCTGGCCGGGGCGCTCGTCCTCGCCGTCTGCTACTTCGCGACCAGTCGCTTCGGGCAACGGAAGCTGTACGGCGTCCAGCTCGAACCACCGGTGACGTTCAAGGCGATCAAGGAGGAAAGCAAGGACGCGGGCCGGCTCGTGATCACCTGCTCGGGCGGCGGCATCCGGTCGGCGTCGTTCTGCCTCGGCGCGCTGCAACTCCTGCGGGAGAAGGGGTTGTACGACAAGGCGTCGACCGTGATCGGGGTCAGCGGTGGCGGCTACATGGCGGCCGCGTTCCACATCCTCCGCAAGTTCTGCACCGATCCCTTCTCGCCGAGCTCGCCCGAGCTCGCCCGGCTGCGCCGGCAGACCCGCTATCTCCTGCAGGGCGGTCGCGCGATGTTCCGGGCCGCGCTTTCGGTGCTGTTCGGACTCGTCGTCAACCTGCTGCTGATCGGGATCACGCTGCGCGCGATCGCCTGGGTGCTCGGCTGGTTCCTGGCCGACCAGCAAGTGGTCGTGGCCGGATATACCGAGATCCACGTCGACCTGCGCCCGCACGGCTCCTGGCATTTCATCGGGCTCTCGGTCGCCCTGCTGGCGATCAGCGCCGCGATGTTCGTGGTGGAGAAGGTCTGGGACCGCTGGGCCAGGATGCCCGACGTGATCCGGCGGGTGCTGACCACAATCGGCAACGTCACCCTCTGGTACGGCGTCCCGGTCGCCGTACTACTGCTCGGCGTACCGGGAGGCCTTTATCTGCTGGGGAAACTCCCCGGCGACTCGAGCCTGCCGTCCGCCCTGCTGTCGTTGGTCGACCCCACGAAACAAGGTGTGGCGTCGTTCACTGCGTTGGTCCTCGTCCTGATCGGGCTCGGCAAGTCGGTGTGGAACGGGCTCGCGGTCGATGCAAAGGCGGCGACCGGGATGCGCGCACGGCTGCTCGCGTTCGCGCGGACCAAGCTCGCGCCGTGGTTGGCCAGCGCCATCATCGTGGTGTCCGCGATCATCGTGCTGCTGCGCTGGACCGGTGGTTACGCGATCGACAGCTCCTACCAGTCCGACTGGAGCGTCGCGCTGATCCTGGCCGCGATCGCGGTCGCGATCAAGGTGCTCACCGACGCGAACCGGACCTCGCTGCACTCCTTCTACCGGGAGCGGTTGTCGCGCGCGTTCCTGGTGAAGCGGCAGGACAACGGCGCCGCGGTCGCGCTCGACTACCACATGAGGTTGCGGTTCTCCGACTGGGCGACGCCGCCGAACGGCGGGCCGCAGCTGGTCATCGCGGGCGTGGCGAACGTCGACGATGCGGACTTCGTACCGACCCAGCGCGACTGCGTGCCGTTCGTGTTCGATCCCGAGCAGATCGGGATCATCGGGGACCGGTCGCTGCCGGACGGCGGCCGGCGGCAGACCGCGGACTACGAGCGGGAGGCCGACGTACTGACGCGGGAGGTGACGGTCCCGGCCGCGATGGCGATCAGTGGTGCCGCGCTGAGCCCGCTCACCGGCCGCGTGAACGCGCGGACCAGGCCGGTCCGGCTGCTGCTCGCCGTCCTCAACGCGCGTCTGGGCGTATGGCTGCCGAACCCGTACTGGAACAACGGGTCGGAACCCGCATTCCCCGAGGTTCACGGCATCGTCCCGAAGGTACGGCGGTACGTCGGCAGCGTGATCGACAAGCCCGGACCGTACCGGCTGCTGCGGGAGGCGATCGGGTCGCCGTCGATGTACGACCGGCGGATCTACGTCACCGACGGCGGCCACTACGACAACCTCGGCCTGGTCGAGGCGCTGCGCCGCGAGCCGGCCCAGGTGATCGTGATCGACGCGTCGAACGACGCCGAGGACCGGTTCACCGCGCTGGCCGAGGCGATCGCGACCGCGCGGATGGACCACGGGATCCGGATCGACATCGATCCGTCGCCGATGATCCGCGGGTCGAAGCCGCGGGCCGACCGGGCCTGGGCCTACGGCATCGCGACGCACCCGGTGAAGGACGGCGAGCAGTCGCCGTACAAGACCGAGATCTTCTTCGTGAAGGCGCTCCTGGCCGGGGCGCTGGACTGGGACGTCGAGCAGTACGCCGTCGAGCACGCCGACTTCCCGCGGCGGACCACCAACGACCAGTTCTACGACGAATGGGACTTCGAGGCCTACCGGGCGCTCGGCTACGCCCTGACCCAATCCCTGACCGACCACCACCGGGTCCGCGACCGCCTCGACGACCTGTAACACTCCGTCACTGTGACTGGATGTAACCCCCGAGGGGGAACTCACCATGTCAACATTCAATTCACCGCCGGGGTGGCCGGCACCACCGGCACCCGACTGGCAACCACCGCCCGGCTGCTCCGCCGGCGCCCCGCACGACCGTGACGGCGACCGTGGCCGGGCCGACCGCGACGGCGACTGTCACCGTGCAGCAGACCGTTCCCGGGCCGACGGCAACGGTCACGCTGCCGCCGCTGCCGGCCAGGACCGTGACGGTGAAGGCGCCGCAGGCAACGGTCAGTGCTCCGGCGCCGTTGGTGCGGTCGACCCAGACCGCCAAGCCGAAGCGGACGACAGCACCACCCGCCGACGTGTACTACGCGAACTGCTCGGAGGTCCGGGCCGCGGGCAAAGCGCCCTTGTACACCGGGGATCCCGGCTATGCGTCGCATCTCGACCGGGATCACGATGGCGTCGCGTGCGAGTGATCACGCCGCGTTGCTTGTGGATAACCAGGGGTGTGCTGTGGACAAGGCAACGATCGCCGGTGCTGATGCACGTGCAGTCCGGCTGGTGAGCGGACGGTTGCCTGCTGCTCCGCAGCGGTGATCTCATGGGTGGCTGTGCGCCGAAACTTTACAAAAACTTAGTCGTAACCACCGGCGCGCCAGGTCGTTGATCAGTCAGACAGTTTGTGAGCAAGGGATCGCTGGGGTCCATCGCGCTGGGGAACTGGGAAGGACCGCCCGTGCACCGATTCAATCCGCCACCTGAGTGGCCCGAGCCGCCGAGTGACACCTGGCGTCCGCCGCCGGGCTGGGAGCCCGACCCGGAGTGGCCGGACGCGCCGGCCGGCTGGGGCTTCTGGCTCAACCGCAGCGGCCGTCCGTCCCGCGGTCCGATCGGCGCCTACGGAGCCATCGACGCCGGCCGCCTCGAGCTGGCCACTGTCGACCCGGCCCTCGTCCTGATGCACTCCTGACAGCTACCTCCTCCTGGCCAGGCGCAGCCGACTGGAGGACCGGCTCCCGCATGCTTCCCAGATGCGGGAGCCGCGGTGCGTTCCGGGCAGGTGTGGCCGGGATCGGACGGAGGGCTGGCGTTCTCTTATCGTCTTCTGATGTTATGTTATCAGCGTAAATAACACTCAGTCGGGAGGCGGCACGTGGCAGGACCGGCCTGGATCGGCGTCGACCTCGGCACGCAGAGCGTGCGCGCAGTACTGGCCGACTCCGACGGTACTGTCCTGGCCCGCGCGGCCCGGCCGCTGACCAGCCATCGCGACGGTGTCCGGCACGAGCAGGACCCGCAGAGCTGGCTCGACGCCGTCGACTCCAGCATCGCCGAAGTCGCTCCGCACGCGGACCATTTGGCCGGCATCGCGATCTGTTCCACCTCCGGCACTGTCCTCCTGACCGACCGTTCCGGCCGCCCGGTGACGCCTGCTCTGATGTACGACGACGCCCGCGCGGCCGACCGTCGGGTCCAGATCGTGGACGCGGACCCGGAGCGCTGGGCTACCTCGATGCAGCCCACCTGGGCGCTCCCCAAGATCCTCTCGCTGGTCGCTGACGGTTACGACCTCGCCGACCACCGCATCGTCCACAGCGCCGACTTCGTGGCAGCACACCTGGTCGGTCACCCGGTCGCCACCGACACGAGCCATGCCCTCAAGACCGGTTATGACCTGGTCGCCGGCACCTGGCCGGCCGCGGCCTTCGACAAACTCGGCCTGCCCCTGTCCGCCTTCCCCGAGGTCGTGCTCCCGGGCGCCGAACTCGGCCGCACTTCGGCCGGCGTCCCCGTCTACGCCGGCATGACCGACGGCTGCGCGGCCCAGATCGCCGCCGGCGCACTCGCCCCCGGCGCCTGGAACTCGGTCCTCGGTACGACGCTCGTCCTCAAGGGCGTCAGCAAGGACCTCCTCGACGACCCGACCGGCGCGGTCTACAGCCACCGCCACCCGGACGGCGGCTGGCTCCCCGGTGGCGCATCGAGCACCGGCGCGGGCGTCTTGACCGAACTGCTGCCCGGCGAGGATCTCGACGCCTTCGACCAGGCCGCGCGTGAGCTGGGCCCGATCGATGCGGTCATCTACCCGCTGACCAAGACCGGTGAGCGGTTCCCGTTCGTAGCGCCGCAGGCCGAGCGGTTCACCCTCGGCGACGTCTCTGGCAAGCTGCGGACGTACGCCGCCGTCCTCCAGGGCGTGGCCTTCATCGAACGACTCGCCTTCGAGCACCTGGTCGGCCTCGGCGCCGAGCCTGTTCGTTCCGTCTCTCTCACCGGCGGCGCCATCCGCAGCGGCTACTGGAACCAGCTTCGTGCCGACGTCCTCGGCGTACCCGTCGAACTCCCGGCGGCCCCGGACCCGGCGTACGGGATGGCGGTCCTCGCGGCCTCGGCCGGCGGCTCGCTGACCGAAACGGCCGGCCGGATGGTCCGGGTCGAGCGCGTCCTCGAGCCGCGACCGCAACCCCTCGACACGTTGTACGGCGAGTTCGTCGCCGAGCTGGACTGGCGGGGGTACCGCGGATGAGGACCACGATCGTTCTGGCCCGGCACGGCCGGACCGAATGGCACCACGGCAACCGCTATACCGGGTCGACGGACCTGCCGATCGACGAGGTCGGCGTTCAGCAGGCGCGGTTGCTCAAGGAGTGGGCGTCCGACTACGCGCCGGACGCTCTGTGGTCGTCCCCGATGCTGCGCGCCCGGCAGACGATCGCGCCGATCGCCGAGGCTCTCGGTCTCGAGCCGACCGTGGACGCCCGGCTGCGCGAGGTCGACTTCGGGTCGGCCGAGGGCAAGATGCTCAGCGAACTTCCGCCGGTCGTCGCCAAGGCGTTCGAGCTGGACCCGGTCAAGGATCACTTCCCCGGCGGCGAGGATCCGGCCGAGGCGGCGGACCGGGTGCACGAGGTTTTCCATCAGATCGGTAAGCAGCACGAAGGCCGCAAGGTGCTGGTGCTGGCGCACAACACGCTCATCCGGTTGCTGGTGTGCCGGGTGCTCGGACTGCCGTTGAGCGAGTACCGCAGACTGCTACCTGCGCTCGGTCCCGCGGCGCTGGTGCGTTTCCGCTGGCAGGACGGCACAGTGGGTCTCGAGGCGTACAACGTTCCTGCTGTCCGAATGGAGACCCTGGCATGACATCCGATGTCGACGGTGACACCACCGAACTGAGCCGGCCCGCCCGCCGGCAGGCCGAGATCGCGGCGTACGTCGTGAAGCACGGCTCGGTCTCGGCCAACGACCTGGTCGAGGCGTTCGGGGTGAGCGTGATGACGGTGCACCGCGACCTGGACGAGCTCGAGCGGCAGGGCGTCGTGCGCAAGTACCGCGGCGGCGTCAGCGCGCAGCCGACCAGCGTCTTCGAGAGCAACGTCGCATACCGGCTGAACACCGCGACCGCCGAGAAGGCCGCGCTGGCCCGGCACGCCCGCGCGATGATCGAGCCCGGTATGTCGGTGATGCTCGACGACTCGACCAGCGCGCTCGCCCTGGTCGAGCTGTTCGAGGACATCACTCCGTTGACCGTGGCAACGAACTTCCTGCCCGCGATCAGCAGGCTGACCGAGCTGCGCGACGTCACCCTGCTCGCTCTCGGCGGCCTGTACTCCGCGACCCACGACTCGTTCGGCGGGATGCCGTGCGCGGAGGCGGTCGAGGCGCTGCACACAGACCTGCTGTTCTGCTCGGTGTCGGCGGTGTCGCCGACGCACGCGTTCCACCAGGAGGAGGAGATCGTCCTGGTGAAGCGAGCGATGCTGCGGTCGGCCAGGACCAAGGTCCTGCTGGTCGACCACGGCAAGCTCCAGCGCACCGCCCTGCACCGGCTCGCGCCACTCACCGACTTCGACGTCGTGGTCGTCGACGAGAAGACCCCGGACGACCTGATCCAGCCACTGCGCGACAACGGCGCGACCGTGGAGGTCGCCAAACTCTAGGAGGGGAGCGTATGGACGTCGGAGTCGACGTTGGCACCACTGTCACCAAGGCTGTCGCGTTCGACGACGACGGACGGCCGGTAGCCGAGGCCTTCCGGCCGACCAGGCTGGTCCGGCCGGCGATCGGGCGGTTCGAGCACGAGACGGCCGAGATAGTTGCCTCGGTCAACGAGGTGGTCGGTGAGTTGGCCGGCACGGTGGGCGATCGCCCCGGCGTCCTGGCGATCACCGCCCAAGGTGACGGCCTCTGGCTCGTCGACGCGGACGGTACGGCGGTCCGCCCGGCGATCTCCTGGCTGGATGCCCGCAGCAGCGCGATCCTCGCGCGCTGGACCGACGACGGCGTGGCCGAACGCGTCTTCCGCCGCTCCGGCAACCGGATGTTCCCGGGCGCTTCCGGTCCGCTGCTGGCCGCGGTCCGCGCCGAGGAGCCCGACGTCATCGAGCGCGCCGGTACAGCGGCGTACTGCAAGGACGTCGTGATGCAGCAACTCACCGGCGTCCGTGCGACCGACGTGTCGGATGCCTCCGCACCTTTCCTCGACCCCCGCACGAACCAGTACGACGAAGAAGCCCTGAAGGCGACGGGCCTCTCGGAGCTGAGCCGCTTGCTCGCGCCGGTCGAGCCCGCCGGACCCGTCGGCGAACTACGCGACAACTCCACCGGCATGGCCCGCGGCACGAGGGTCTCCGCCGGCCCCTACGACCTCCCAGCTGCAGCAGCCGGCGCCGGCGTCCAGGACCCCGGCGATGCCCTACTTACTGTCGGTACGACGCTCGCCTGCCAGGTCGTGACGCGAGAGCTTCCCGTGGACGGCGAACCGGCGGGTTTGTTCCTCGGCACCTGGACCCCCGGCGTCTGGTTGCGCGCGATGCCCGCGAT
The DNA here is from genome assembly GCF_044459685.1 of Kribbella sp. NPDC050241. NCBI lineage: Bacteria > Bacillati > Actinomycetota > Actinomycetes > Propionibacteriales > Kribbellaceae > Kribbella > Kribbella sp. NPDC050241. The sequence continues at coordinate 897,648 of NZ_JBITJE010000003.1, read as the reverse complement.
GGTTGGCACCGCCGCACTCGACCGAGTCCTCGCACTCGTCGGTGCGGGCACAGACCGACTGCCCGAGCTGCTCGCCGAGAGCCCGGTCGGCGCCCAAGGCGTCACCGTGCTGCCTTACCTGTCCGAGGCCGGCGAGCGCGCGCCGTTCGTCGACACCCGCGCGCGAGGCACGATCGACGGGATCTCGCTGTCCACGACAACGGCGGACCTCGTGCGCGCAACCTGCGAAGGCATCGCGTACGCCGCACGGCACTGTCTCGAGGCAGCCGGATGGAGGGGCCGCGTCACGGTGTGCGGTGGTGGCGCCCGCAGTACCGAATGGACACAGATCCTGGCCGACGTGCTGAACGCGCCGCTGCACACGGCCGAGGCCGAGCAGGTCGCGGCCCGGGGTGCCGTGATCTGCGCCCGCCGCGCGGTCGACGCGGCCAGCGCCGACGGCTGGATCGCCGAGACCCGTCAGGTCGATCCCGATCCCGCCCGCGCCGCGTTCTACGCCGAGGGGTACGCCCACTACCTGCGCCGGATCGAGGCAGCCCGCCCGCGCTGGTCTGACCCAGCACCAACCTTCACCTCAGGAGTTCGATGAGAACCATCAAGACATTGCTTGCCGGCGACCACTTCGTGCGCAACGATCTGCTCGCCACAGCATTGTCCTCCGTCCAGAACGTCACGTTCGACTTCCGCGAGGTCACGCTGCCCTGGCCGCTGACGCCGTACGGGCGGGTGGCCGAGGTGGACGAGGCGAGCGACGCCGAGGATCAACTGATCGCGGCGTTGCCCGGGGTCGAGATCGCGGTCACCCAGATGGGCCCGTTCACCGAACGGGTACTGGACGCCGCACCGGACCTGCGCTTGCTGGTCGTCTGCCGCGGCGGCCCGGTGAACGTGAATGTGCCCGCGGCCACCAAGCGCGGCATCATCGTCGCCTCCACCCCGGGCCGCAACGCTGTCGCCGCGGCCGAGCATGCGGTCGCGATGATGATGGGTGCCTTGCGCAACCTTCCGCGGCTGCAACGGACGCTTGAGCAGGGCGAGTGGCGCAGCGACCTCTATGCGTACGACGAGTGTGGCCTGGAGCTGGACGGGGCCACGGTCGGCCTGGTCGGGTACGGCGCGATCGGGCAGCGCGTCGCCCGGGTGATGCTTGCCTTCGGCGCCGAAGTTCTCGTGGTCGACCCGGCGATCGATCCGGCCGAGGTGCCGGCCGGCGTCGCGGTGGTCGAGTTGGACGACCTGCTGCGGCGGTCGGACGTGGTCAGCCTGCATGCGCGGCTGACCGACCAGACCCGCGGCATGATCGGTGCCGAGCAGATTGCCCTGATGCCACGAGGCGCCGTACTCGTGAACACGGCGCGTGGTGGGTTGCTCGACTACGACGCGACGGTGGACGCGCTGGAGTCCGGGCAGCTCGGTGCGGCCGCCTTCGACGTCTTCCCGGTTGAGCCGGTACCGGCAGGTGCACGCCTGCTGACAGCACCGAACGTAGTCATGACGCCACACCTCGCCGGTGCGACCAAGCAGACCGCCCTCCGCGCCGGCTCGATCGCCGCCGAAGCCGTAGCGGCGTACCTCGCCGGGAACGACCCCGTAGGACTGGTCTCAGCGTGAGGCGGTGACTGATAGGGAACTGGGAACTCTATGGAACTCGTAACATCCACCACCTGGACCGAGCTCGTGTTGCTGCTGGTCGCGTTCGTGTTGTCGATGGTCATCGGCATCGAGCGGCAGTTGCAGCAGAAGAGTGCGGGGATGCGGACGCATACCCTGGTCGGCACCGGGGCTGCTCTGTTCACTCTGGTCTCCGGCTTCGGCTTCGACGCCGTCCTGGGGACCGAGGTCAACCTCGATCCGTCGAGGATCGCGGCGCAGGTCGTCTCCGGCGTCGGGTTCCTCGGCGCCGGGGTGATCTTCATGCGCCGCGACGTGGTCCGCGGACTGACCACCGCGGCGACGATCTGGATGACGGCTGCGATCGGAATGGCCTGTGGTGCGGGGATGCCGGTGCTGGCCGTGGCCGCGACCCTGCTGCATCTTGTCGCGGTCGGCCCGTTCGGCCGGCTCGGCCGCTTCCTGCCGTCGCCGGACCGCCGGCGCATCGTGACCGTTCGCTACGAGGACGGTTACGGCGTACTGCGAGCGATCCTGGCGACCGCGACATCGATGGGTTTCGAGGCGTCGGTGCTCGGAACCGACGTGCACAGGGAGGCCGGCCGGCCGCAGGTCCGGGCGTCGATGCGGTTCACCGGCCGACCGCCGTTGCAGAATCTGGTGCTGGCCCTGGACGACCTCGACGGCGTCACCGGCGTCCGCCTGCGGGAAGACGTCGACGACTGAGTTGCCTGATCGTTGTGAAGTCAGTGAGAAAATCACATAGATTCTCTATACGTCACCATAGAACGATGATAATTTCGCGGCGTGCTTAACACTCCGCCCCTCACTGAGCTGCAGACCCTGGCCTTGCGGCTGGCCGCTGCGGCCGGCGAGGAGTTGCTGGCGCGTCAACCAGGTCTATCCATTGACGCCGTCGGTGTCGAGACCAAATCCTCGGCCAGCGACCCGGTCAGCGCCGCGGACCGCGCCTCCGAGAAGCTGATCACCGGTGGCCTCAGCGCGGCGCGGCCCGGTGACGGTCTGCTCGGCGAGGAGGGTACGGCGCGGGCCTCTGAGACCGGTCTGACCTGGGTGATCGACCCGCTGGACGGGACGGTGAACTACCTCTACGGCCGTCTCGACTGGTGTGTCTCCATCGCGGTCGAGGACGAGGCTGGTGCACTGGTCGGCGTGGTTCACCAGCCGCGCACGGGCATCACCTGGTCCGCGCTCCGCGGCCAGGGTGCATGGCGCGACGACTTCCGCGTGTGCGCACCACGCGACGTGGTCCCGCTCGGCCCACCGCGGGACGTTGTACTCGCGTCGGCCCTGGTGAGCACCGGCTTCTCGTATCTGCCCGAGCGTCGCGCCGAACAGGCCGACCACCTGCTGCGCGTGCTGCCCGCCGTACGGGATGTGCGCCGCGGCGGATCGGCCGCTCTCGACCTCTGCTCGGTCGCCGACGGTACGGCGGACGCCTACTACGAGCACCTCATTCAGCCCTGGGACATCGCCGCCGGCGCCCTGATCGCCCGCGAAGCGGGTGCACAGACGATCGGCGGACCCGGGACCGCACTACCGCATGGCATCCTCGCGGCCGAGCCCTCCCTGGCGGCCGCGCTGGTCGAACTGTTAGCCCCGTCAACCCCGAGGAGGCCGGTGTGACCGCACTGGACCTGCCGGTCCGGACCCATCCGGACGAACGCGTTCTGACCGGCGACGCCGACAACCACCGGCGCCGCAGACGCCGCCGCGAGTACGGCCTGTTCGCGCTGCTGGTGGCGCCGAACCTGATCGTGATCGCGGTCTTCGCGTACTGGCCGATCATCTACAACGCGTTCCTCAGCCTGACCGACTGGAACATGATCGCGGCCCGGCCGACGTTCGTTGGCCTGGCCAACTACGCCCGTACGCTGTCCGATCCGGCGTTCCACAAGACGCTGTGGATCACGCTCGTGTTCACCGGACTGATCGTGGTCGGCAGCCTGGTGATCGGCCTCGCGCTGGCGTTCCTGTTCAACCTGCCGCTGAAGGGCCGGGGCGCGGTCCGGACGATGGCGTTCGCGCCGCACGTGCTGTCCGGCGCTGCGGTCGCCACCATCTGGGCGTTCATGTTCGACCCCGGCTACGGCCTGCTGCGAGCACTGATCGAACCGCTCGGCGCCGAGCCGCCGGACTGGATGAACAGCTCCGACTGGGCGCTTCCGGGACTCGTCATCGTCTACCTGTGGAAGAACGTCGGCTTCGCCGCGCTGATCTACCTGGCCGGCCTGCAGGGCCTGCCGAAGGACCTGGACGAGGCGGCGGCGATCGACGGCGCGAGTACCTGGACGAGGTTCTGGGCGATCAAGCTGCCGTTGCTTGCCCCGATCACCTTCTTCCTGCTGATCACCACGGTGATCGGCACCTTCCAGGCGTTCGACGTGATCGCGGTGATGACCGGCGGTGGCCCTGGTGATGCCACCACGACGCTGAGCTGGTCGATCTACAACGAAGGCTTCCGGGCGTTCAACGCGGGCCGCGCGGCGACGCTGTCGATCATCATGTTCGTCATCCTGCTGGTCGTGACCACCGTGCAGGCCCGGGTGATGGAGAGGCGGGTGCACTACCGATGAAGGCACGTGCGATCCAGTACGTCGTACTGATCGGGGTGGCAGCCGTGTTCCTCGGCCCGCTCTACTGGCTGATCAGTACGACAGTGAAGCAGCCGACTGAGATCTACCAGTGGCCGCCGTCGTGGTGGCCGGACCACTTCACCTGGGAGAACTTCAAGCTGGCCTGGGAAGCGGCGCCGTTCGACCGGTTCTTCCTGAACTCGACGATCACGACGGTGCTCGGCACCCTGCTCAAGGTGACGAACGCGGTGCTGACGGCGTACGCCTTCGCCTACCTGCGGTTCCCGTTCAAGAAGGTGCTGTTCTTCGGAGTGCTCGGCGCGATGATGGTGCCGGGCCACGTGACCCTGCTGCCGAACTACCTCACCGTGGCGACGCTGGGATGGATCAACACCTATGCGGGTCTGATCATCCCGGGCATCGGGTCGGCGTTCGCGACGTTCCTGATGCGCCAGCACTTCCTCACCCTGCCGACCGAGGTGACGGACGCGGCCGCGGTCGACGGGGCCGGGCACCTGCGGACCCTGTGGCGCGTCGTACTGCCGATGTCGCGGCCGATGCTGGTCACGGTCGTGGTGATCACCGCCGTGGAGGAGTGGAACAACTTCGTCTGGCCGCTGATCGTGACCAACTCGGCCTCGATGCGGACGCTGCCGATCGGCCTGCTGATCCTGAAGACCGAGGAGGGCGTGGCGAGCTGGGGCACCATCATGGCCGGCACCTTGATGATGCTGGCGCCGATGCTGGTGATCTTCCTCATCGCGCAGCGCTACATCGTCGGCGGACTCACCCAGGGAGCGTTGAAGGGATGACGATGCCCACAATCATGCGCCGCAGGATGTTCTTGGGACTTGCCGCCGGTACCACCCTCGCGGGCTGCGGCTACCGGTCGGTCGACGCGGAGTACTCGCAGCCGCCGGGTGCGGTGCCGGCGAAGTACGGCAACCGGGTCCGGGTCGTGTTCTGGACGTCGTACGGCGGCGCGAACGGCAAGGCGGTCGACAAACTCGTTGCCAAGTTCAACGACTCGCAGCAGGACGTGTACGTCGAGGTGCAGTTCCAGGGCAGCTACGACGACGTGGCCCAGAAGGTCGCCGCAGCGCTGGTCGCCAAGCAGGCACCGGACCTGGCCATCCTGTCCGACGTGACCTGGGAGCGGTTCTTCCTCAACGACGCACTGGAGCCGTTGAACAGCTACTTCACCGACGGGTTCGGACCGGCCGTGTTCCAGCAGAAGCTCTTCGGCGAGTACGTCGTGAAGGGGCAGAGCTGGGCGGTTCCGTTCGCCCGCAGTACGCCGATCCTCTACTACAACAAGGACGTGTTCGCGAAGGCCGGCCTGCCGGACCGGGCGCCGCGGACCTGGAGCGAGTTGCGGTCCTGGGGGCCGGAGCTGTCGAAGGTGCAGTCCGGTGGACGCTCGCTGCGCACGCTCGCGCTCGCCAAGGTCGACGGCGACTGGCAGTTCCAGGGCAACGTCTGGCAGTTCGGCGGTGCGTACTCCAAGGGCCTCGACGTCACCATCGACCAGGACGGTGCGGTCGCGGCCGGCGAGTGGCAGCGGCAGATGGTGCATGTGGACAAGCTGGCCTACATGGCCCACAGCCCGAGCACCGACTTCGCGAACGGGCTGGTCGCGATGATGCAGGAGTCGACCGGCGGCCTGAAGAGCATGACCAGCAAGGCGAAGTTCCCCGTCGGCGCCGGCTTCATCCCGTCCGAGGTCGCGTCCGGGCTCGCCACCGGCGGAGGCGGCATCGGGATGATGCGCAACATCTCCACCGAGCGGAAGCAGGCCGCCGCGACGTTCCTGACCTTCCTCGCCCTGCCGGAGAACTCGGCCTTCTGGACCGCGCAGACCGGGTACCTCCCGGTGGTCGACAAGGCCAGGGAGAATCCGGATCTGAAGAAGCTGATCGCCGAGCAGCCGAACTTCGGCGTCGCGATCGCGCAGCTCACCAACGCCCGGCAGCAGGACGGCATCCGGCTCTACGGCCGGAACGCGAACGTCGCGATCTACACCGGGCTGCAGCAGATCTACGCCGACAACACGGCGGTGAAGAAGGTGTTCGGCTCGGTCGCCAAGCGGCTCGAGGCGATCGGCGACGAGGTCAAGCGACTCTACGAGGAGAAAGTTCTGTGATCATCACCGGCCACCGTGGCGCGCTCGGTACCGAACCCGAGAACACGCTGCGGTCCTTCCGGCGGGCGGTCGCCGACGGCTGCGACGAGATCGAGCTGGACCTGCGGGTCACGGCCGACGGTGAGCTCGTGATCATGCACGACGCCACCGTCGACCGGACGACCTCCGGGTCCGGCGAGATCGCCGCGATGTCGTACGACGAGTTGCGGTCGCTCGACGCCGGTCTCGGTGAAGTGGTGCCCACGTGGGCCGAGACGGCCGCCGAAATCGGTATCCGCTTCCAGGCCGAGGTGAAGGCGGTCGACGCCATCCCGCTGCTGGTCGAGTCGCTGCAGGCGGATCCGTCGCTGGCGGCGCGGACGCTGGTCACGTCGTTCCATCCGGAGATCCTGCTGGCGGTACGGCGCGCGATGCCGACCGCGTCCACCGGCCGGATCTTCGGGCGTACTCCTGCGATCTTCGACGTACTCATGCTGACCAAGGAGGCCGACGCAGGTACGGCGCTCTGCGGGATCGCCGGCCTGACCGCGGACGGTGTGGCGGAGCTCCAGGCCACGGGGCTGGAGGTCACCGCCTGGCCGGTACCGGACCAGGACACCCTGGTCCGGGCGGCGGCCCTCGGCGTCAACGGCATCACCACGGACAACCCGCACTTGCTGCGCCGAGTGGCATAGAGCGAACCGCCAGGCCATCACATCTGACCCACCCCGTTGAGCCCCAGCGTGCCACTCCCGCGAATCCGCGCATTGTGATGGCCTGGCGGTCCGCACCCCACCCCAGCCTCCCCGGCGAGTCGGGGGTGCGTGGCCCGCGTCACACGTTCCAACGTCTGAATTTGTTCTTCCGTGGAAGAAAAATGTGTGATTGCCTATCCGCATGGGATTCAGCATCGGTGTGGTCGGCGCCGGCCAGTTCGCCCCTTCGTTCCTGCGGCTGTGGTCCGCGCACCCGGACGTGTCCGACGTGCGACTGACCGACGTACTGCCGGAACGGACCGCCGAGATGGCGGCCAAGCAGGGCATCTCGATCACCTACCAGTCGTTCGAGGAGATGCTCGCCTCCGACGTGGACGCGGTGGCGATCTTCACCCAGCGGTGGCTGCACGGCGAGATGGCGATCCGCGCGCTGGAGGCCGGCAAACACGTCTACTCGACCGTCCCGATGGCGATCGAGGCGGACCAGATCGCCCGCATCATCGAGCTGGTCAAGGAGACCGGCCTGACCTACATGATGGGCGAGACCAGCTTCTACTACCCGTCGTCGGTCTACTGCCGGAACAAGCTCGCCGCCGGTGAGTTCGGCCGGGTCTTCTACTCCGAGGGCGACTACGTCCACGACATGGACCTCGGCTTCTACGCGGCGTACCAGTACAGCGGCGGCGAGGAGTGGAAGAAGACCGCGTCGTTCCCGCCCATGCTCTACCCGACGCATGCCGTCGGCAACGTTCTCTCGGTGACCGGCCAGCACGCCACGCACGTGTCCTGCATCGGTGTGAAGGACGACCGCGGCGACGGCGTCTTCGACAAGGACGTCAGCCAGTTCGACAACGACTTCAGCAACGCCACGGCGCTGTTCAAGCTGGCCGACGGCGGAGTGATGCGGACGAACGAGATGCGCCGCGTCGGCTACCCGTCGCACATCCGTGAGTCGCGGCTGCGGGTGTTCGGCACCGAGGGCAGCTTCGAGCAACTCGCCACCACCACGGTCTGGCAGACCAAGGAGGGTGTCGAGGACATCAGCCAGCTGATGGAGACGAAGCCGAGCAGCTCGATGGACGACGCCGACCTGGCGAACGTCGACCCGGCACTGCGGGACGCGTTCCGGTCCGGCCTGTCGCCGGTGCACGACCGGAGCCGGCTGCCCGCCGAGTTCGACGGCATGCACAACGGCCACGAGGGGTCACACCACTTCCTCGCCGACGACTTCGTCCGCGCGGTCGCCGACAAGACCCTCCCACCCGTCAACGCCTGGGTCGCCGCCCGCTACACCCTCCCCGGCATCTACGCCCACCAGTCGGCCCTGCAGGGCGGCGTACAACTCGAGATCCCCGACCACGGAGACGCCCCGGCCTGAGCATCCCGCGAGCACGAACCCCCGGGTGCTCCCGCGGCAGCTCCGTTCGCCGAGCCCGCGGACTATCGGCTGGCTTGTGACGGACCTGCAGCACTCACCAAAGCCACCTCAGGTGGCGGACGTCGGGTGACTTGAGCGGGCGCCTTGACCACCCGCACCGGTTGGTGAGTGCCCGGCGTCCGGCCTTCCTCTACCAGTAGGATCCGGTATGGCTCTGGACTTGTTCGCCGGGATCTCGGTCAGCGACTACGCGGCCGCGGTCGATTGGTACACGAAGCTGCTGGGGGCGCCGCCGAGCTTTCTGCCGAACGACATCGAGGCGGTCTGGGAGGTCGGCGACCACCAGTTCCTGTACATCGAGGTCGTGCCCCAGCACGCCGGCCACGCTCAGCACACCCTCTTCGTCGAGGACTTCGAGGCCCGGATCCAGGCGATCTCCGAGCGCGGCATCGAACCTGCGAAACGCGAGACCTACGAGAACGGCGTACGCCACGTCACGTACTACGACCCCGAGGGCAACGAGATCTCGTACGGCGGCGCCCCGGTGGAGTAGCGCCGGTTGGTCACGGTTCGTGGTCGGCACGGTGGCGGACGAGGTCGGGGAGGAAGTTCTCGAGGTTGCCGATCTCCTCGATGTGGTGACGGATCCAGGCCGCGAGCTTCGGGGCGGGGAACGCGCGGGTGTGCGCCACCCTGTTGAGGAACAGGCCGGCCAGCACCGTGGTGTCGCCCAGCGTGAGGCGGGTCGTGTAGCGGCTGCCGCCGTGGTATGGCTCGAATTCGTTCTCGAACCGGACGATCGACGTACCGAGGATGCGTTTGGAGATGATCGCGAACTGCTGGTCGACCGTTTCGACGGTGACCTGGAGATCGGTCAGGTTGGCGAGGTCACGGCCCAGCGCCTCCTTGATGTGCAGCCGGGCGCCGGGAGCGACCACCTGGCCGGGGGTCGTCAGCTCGTACGAGATGTGGTCCAACGGGTGCCAGACGAGGTACCGCGGCCAGGTGGCACCGGCGTACCGCATCGTCCCGGGCACATGGCCGTACCACCAGGCGAGCATCTCCGGCGTCACCTGGTCGAGTGGCGCGTGCCGGATCGTCACGACGGTCCGCCCACCGTCCGAAGACGTCGACACCTGCGCCGACTCCGTCGGCCGCAACGGCCACAGAACGGGCCGCGGAGCAGGGAGTTCCACAGCATCCATCTCCCCGCCGTGCCCCAACCCTCCCACCCCAAACCCTCAGTCTCGAACCGCGATCCGATCCACCAATTCCCACGGCAGCACACGTACGTCGACCGCTGTCCGCCCCTCGAGTTCGGCCCGCAACAGCCGGTGGATCCCGTCGAGGATCGTGACCCGTCCGTCCGGTCGGCGTACGACGTCCAGTGGGTGACTCAGGTCGGCTGCCATCGTCCGGTCGTACTGCTCGCGGTACAGCATCGGATCACCCGCGACCTGGTACGGCGTGACCTGGAACGGCCGGCCGTCGTACGCCCAGAAGGGGAGGTCGAGATGCCCGGCGAGCTCACACAGCGGAACGCGAAGGGTCGGCAGGTCCAGCTGGTGGAGGAGCGAGAGGTCCCAGTGGAAGTCGAGGATGTACGACGACAGCTCCGGCGGGACCTGGTCCGCCAGGGGAAAGGGACGGCGGGTCACTCGTAGATCTTGCGCAGCCGGAGCGTCATCGAGTTTTCGATGTGTTGGGTCATCGCGGACTCGGCGGCGGCGGGGTCGCCGGAGGCGATGGTTTCGACCAGTGTGCGGTGTTCGGTCAGGACCTCGGGGCCGATGTCGCGGTCGTAGTGGAGGCGGAAGATGTGCAGGTGGCAGTGGGTGCGCTCGAATGCGAGCCGGACCTGCTCGCTGCCGGACAGCCCCGCGATCAGCGAGTGGAAACGGTTGTCGTGCGCGGTCAGCGACTTGTAGCCGGCGTAGTCGACCGACGTCGGCTCGACCGCGTTCGCCAGCTCGGTCCGCAGCCGGTCGCGCCCGTGGTCGTCGATCAGCTCGGCCGCCCGCCGTGCCGCCCACGGCTCCAGCAGTAGCCGGAACCGGTACAGGTCGTCGAACTCGTCCAGCGTGAGCAGCGGCGTCGCGCGGTACCCCTTGAGCGGTTCCTTGACCGCCAGTCCCTCCGACTCCAGCCGCGCCAGCGCCTCCCGCACCGGCGTCGACGACACCTGGAACTCCCGCGCCAGCCCGTCGATCGAGATCCGCGCGCCGGGCCGGATGACGTGGTCCATCAGCATCGTCTTGATCGCCTCGTACACGTCGTCGGCGAGCATCTGCCGCCGGAGCAGCCGCCGGTCCTGCGGCGCCACGGTCCCGAGGGTGGGTTCCGTCATCGGCTCTCTCCGGATCCTGGTCGCGGTCTTGACCCGGCCGGTCGTCTTCGGCAGGGTGGCACTGTAATCATGCATCATGCACGATTCGACCCGGGCTAGCTACGGGAAGGCAGAAAACGAATGGTGAGGTTCGAACAGGTCGGAGTCCTGCCCGAGCCGGGGGACAACGTTGCAATCGCCTCCCGCCGGCTCGAAGCCGGGGCGGAGATCGAGCTCGGCGATGCTGTGGTCACGCTGCCACACACCGTGCTCGAGGGGCACCGCTTCGTAGTCACCCGAGTGGCTCCCGGTGAGGCGCTGACTTCCTGGAACACCCCGTTCGCCCGCGCTTCTCGCGACCTGGTCCCGGGCGACTACGTGTGTACGCCGACCAGCCTCGCGGCAGTCACCGCCCGCGGGGTCGAGGGCCTCCCGGACGAGCCGTCGGCCACCAACGAGCCGCTCGACCCGTACGAGCTGGACGAGTCCGCGCTGAACTTCGGCGCGCAGGTGACCAGTGTCGAGCAGCCCGGAACGTTCCTCGGCTACCCCCGCGAGCAGGGCCCGGCCGGCACCCGCAACCACGTCGTGGTGATGGCGACCAGTTCCCGCAGCAGTGGGTTCGTCACCGAGCTCGCCCGTCGCTTCGACGGCGCGGCTGCCGGGGACGGCGTCGTACCCGTGGCTCACACCGAGGGCGGCGAGGACGAGGTCCCGAACAACCTGCATTTCCTGCTCGCGACGCTGGCCGGCTTCACCCTGAATCCGAACGTCGGCGCCGTACTGATCGTCGACACCGAGGACGACGTGGTGTCCGGCCAGGCGATCAAGGACTTCATGGCGGAGCACGGCTATCCGTCGATCAAGGTCCCGTACGCGTACTTCACCCGCAGGGCCGGGTTCGAGCACGATCTCACCGAAGCCGGCGCGCTGGTCGAGCCGTGGCTGCCCATCGTGGACGCCCAGCAGCGCGAGGAGGTCCCGCTCGCCGACCTCAAGATCGCCTTGCAATGCGGTGGATCCGACGCGTTCTCGGGCATCTCCGCCAACCCGCTCGCCGGTCTCGTAGGTGCGGAGGTGATCAAGCACGGCGGCGCCGCCGTACTCGCGGAGACCGACGAGCTGATCGGCGCGGAACCCTATGTGCTGAAGAACGTCCGCGACCTCGCGACCGCGCGGCGGTTCCTCGCCACCATTCGCTCGTTCAAGGAACGCGTCGGCTGGCACGGTCACACCGCGGAGGGCAACCCGTCCGGCGGCAACGTGTACCGCGGCCTCTACAACATCGTCCTCAAGTCGATCGGCGCCGCGCGGAAGCTGCCGCGCGAAGTGCGGCTGGACCACGTGATCGACTACGGCGAACCGCTGCCCGGCAACGGCTACATCTTCATGGACAGCCCCGGCAACGACCTCGAGTCGGTCGCGGGCCAGATCGGCAGCGGCTGCAACCTGATCTTCTTCACCACCGGGAACGGCTCGATCACGAACTTCCCGTTCGTGCCCACGCTGAAGTTCGTCACCACCCACGACCGGTACGAGCGCCTGCACGCCGAGATGGACGTGGATGCGGGCCGCTACCTCACCGGTACGCCGATGGCCGAGCTGACCGTGGACACCTTCGACCTGACCGTCCGGGTCGCGTCCGGCGAGCCGAGCGCGGGGGAGCGGGCCGGCCACAGTCAGGTGTCGATCTGGCGGAACTGGAAGCAGAGCGGTCCGCGCGAAGGCATCTCGATCACCACCGACGGCCGGATGAGCCGCAAGCTCATCGACCTCCCGGCCGAGGACCGCGACGCTCCGCTGGACGGTCTTCCGCTGGCGGGTCTTGGCTCCAACGCCCGGACTGCGGTACGGCTGTTGCAGGTTGACGACCGGCTGGTGCCGGAGGCCGTGGGGCTGATCTTGCCGACCAGCCTGTGCTCGGGGCAGATCGCGCTGCGGCTCGCGGCGCAAGGTGAACTGGAGAAGTGGGCCGGCGACGCGGTCACGCGGATGGTCGCGCTGCCGCACACCGAGGGCTGCGGCAGCAGTGGCGGTGCCTCCGAGGAGACGTTCGCGCGCACGATGCTCGGCTATCTGCTCCACCCCAACACGCGGATGGCGCTCCTGCTCGAGCACGGCTGCGAGAAGACCCACAACGACTACTTCCGCTCGCGCCTGGTCGAAGCCGGCGCCGACCCGTCCCGCTTCGGCTGGGCGAGCATCCAGGCCGACGGTGGCCTGGACGCGGTCGGCGCGAAGGTGCGCGACTGGTTCAACAGCTTCGACCTGGACGCTCCGGTCGAGTACGCCGGGACCCTCGGCGAACTCACCATCGGGTTGGAGGCGCGTGGCCCGCTGACCGCCGAGACCGCTGAGGCGCTGGCGCTGGTCGGTCGCGACATCGTCGGCTCTGGTGGATCCGTTGTCCTCTCGTCCCGAGGCGGACTGCTCGCGCACGACGGCTTCCGTCGTACGGCGTTCGGCTCTGACGCGGCCGTGGGGCCGACCATCGCGCATGGGCAGCGGTTCGCGGCGCGGGGGTGGCACGTGATGCGGATGCCTGGCACGGACTGGATGGAGACGGCGACCGGCTTCGGCGCGTCCGGCGTCCAGCAGATCCTCGCGCACGTTGCCGGCGGCACCTTGTCCGCGCAGCGCTTCGTCCCGGTCGTTGAGTTCAGCAACGATCCCGAGACGGTGGCGAAGTACGGCGACGACCTCGACGCGGTGGCCACCGGCAACGCCGCGGACCAGGCCCGGATCGGCCTGGACACCATCGCTGCGGTGGCGAGCCGGCAGTTCGTTCCGAAGGCGGTTGCGTCAGGCAACGTCGGCTTCCAGATCACCCGCGGTCTCCTCGGCACCTCGATGTGAAAGGCATCTCCATGCATGTGGTCCGTTACAAGTCCCCGGACGGTCGGCCCGTTGTCGGTGTGCGTATCGATGACACCGTGGCGCCCGTCGAAGGCGTCGGCAGTTTCGCGGAGTTGCTGCGGCTCCCGCTCGACGACCTGAAGACAGCGGTCGCCAAGCTCGGGGAGCCTGTCGCGGTCGACGGCCTGAAGTTCCTGCCGCCTCTCGACGGGCGGGGTGAGGTCTGGTGTGCGGGCGTCACCTACGAGCGGTCGCGTGGTGCTCGGATGGAGGAGAGCACCGAGCAGTCCGTGTACGACAAGGTCTACACGGCCGATCGGCCGGAGCTCTTCCAGAAGGCCCCGGCCTGGCGTGTGGTGGCCGACGGCGAACCGGTCGGCATCCGGGTCGACTCGGGTCACGACGTACCCGAGCCTGAGCTCGCGGTCGTCGCCAACAGCCACGGCGAGATCGTCGGCTTCACGGTGTGCAACGACATGAGCTCGCGCTCGATCGAGGGCGTGAACCCGCTGTACGTACCGCAGGCCAAGCTGTTCGCCGGTGGCTGCTCGCTGGCGGCCGGCATCCGGCCCGCGTGGGAGGTCGCGAACCCGAAGGACCTGAGCATCGACCTGGTCATCGAACGCGACGGCGACGAGGTGTTCGCGGGTACGACGTCCACCGCGAAGCTGGTGCGGGAGCTGCAGGACCTGATCGACGTACTGTTCGTGCCGAACGACTTCCCGGACGGCGTGATCCTGGCGACCGGCACCGGGATCGTGCCCGAGCTGGACTTTGCGCTGGCCGAGGGCGACGTCATCACGATCACGATCGCCGAGGTCGGCACGCTGACGAATACGGTGGCCGTCGGCCGGGAACCGTTCGCGTTCCTGGCGACCGAGAACCTGGAGGAGAAGCGATGATCCCGGACACCACCCCCGCCGAGCTCGAGCAGGCTCTCGCCGGCGCCGCGGCTGCCGCACCGGCGCTGGGCGCCGCGGAACCCGCCGTACGGGCCGGGTGGATCCGCACGGTGGCGGACGCCCTGGACGCGGCGGCGGACGAACTGGTGCCGATCGCGATGCGGGAGTCGTCGCTGCCGGAGGCGCGGCTGCGCGGCGAGGTCGCGCGGAGCACCGGCCAGCTGCGGATGTTCGCCGAGGTGCTGGAAGAAGGCTCGCTGCTCGAGGTCATCATCGACACGGCGGACGCTCAGGCGAAGCCGGTACCCCGGCCGGATCTGCGTCGGGTCCTGGTGCCGCTCGGACCGGTGCTGGTGTTTGCCGCCAGCAACTTCCCGTTTGCCTTCAGTGTCTGTGGCGGTGACACCGCCTCCGCTTTGGCTGCCGGATGTCCGGTGATCGTCAAGGCACACCCCGGTCATCCTGAGCTGTCCGCGCGGACCGCCGACGTGATGGTCGCGGCGCTGGCCTCGGCCGGCGCTCCGGCTGGTTCGTTCGGTCTGATCCAGGGCTTCGACGTTGGCGTTACCGCGCTGAAGGACCCGCGGATCACGGCGGCCGGCTTCACCGGCTCGGTTCCGGCCGGCAAGGCGCTGCACGAGATCGCGGTCACCCGGCCGGAGCCGATCCCGTTCTACGGTGAGCTCGGCAGCCTGAACCCGGTCTTCGTCACCCAGGCCGCGATCGATGCTCGGGGCAAGGACATCGCGACCGGGTACGTCGGGTCGTTCACCCTCGGCGTCGGTCAGTTCTGCACGAAGCCGGGTCTGCTCTTCCTGCCCGCCGGCCACGGTCTGCAGGACCAGTTGGCGTCGGCGGTCGGTGGAGTCGCCGAGGCGCCGATGCTGAACGACCGCATCAAGGACGGCTTCGGCTCAGGCCTCGACCGGCTGCAGAAGGTCGACGGCATCCGGGTCTGGGCCTCCGGTAGTGCGACGTTGCTGCAGACGACAGTCCCCGAGCTGCTCGCGCGTCGCGACGAGATCCTCGAGGAGTGCTTCGGGCCGGTCTCGATCATTGTCGAATACAGCGGCGTGGAGGAGCTCCGCGCTGCTGTCGAAGCCTTCGAGGGAAACCTGACCGCGACGCTGCACGCCGAGTCGTCTGACACCGAGTTGGCCGCGGAGCTGCTGCCGTTGCTGACGGCAAGGGCCGGAAGGGTGCTGTGGAACGGCTGGCCGACCGGAGTCGCCGTGTCGTGGGCACAGCACCACGGCGGGCCGTTCCCGTCGACCGTCGGCTCGATCCACACCAGCGTCGGCGTGACCGCGGCCCGCCGGTTCCAGCGACCGGTTGCCTACCAGGACACGCCGGATGCGGTGCTGCCTGACGTACTCAAGGATGCGAACCCGAGCGGCATCAGCCGCCGGGTGAACGGGACCGTGACTACAGGTGAGGTGCCTCGATGACCGATCTGCCACCGACCAGCGACCCGCGCGACGCCTCCGTGCCGCCGGACAGCGGTGATCCGACGCCGGAGAAGACCGGTACGGCGGGCGTGCCGGAGCGTCCCGACGCGCCGATCGGGCGGCGGAGTTTCGACCACTGGTTCGGTGAGAAGGACCGCAACGGCTTCATCCACCGGTCCTGGATGCGTGCGCAGGGCTTCTCCGACGAGGTGTTTGACGGCCGCCCGGTGATCGGTATCTGCAACACCTGGTCCGAGCTCACCCCATGCAACGCCCACCTGCGCCGGCTGGCCGACTCGGTGAAGCGCGGCGTCTGGCAGGCCGGCGGGTTCCCGCTCGAGTTCCCGGTGATGTCGCTCGGCGAGACCATGCTCCGGCCGACCGCCATGCTGTTCCGGAACCTGCTCAGCATGGACGTCGAGGAGTCGCTGCGCGGCAACCCGATCGACGGGGCCATCCTGCTGACCGGCTGCGACAAGACCACACCGGGCTCGATCATGGGCGCCGCGAGCGTCGACCTGCCCACCCTGGTGGTGACCGGCGGTCCCATGTTGAACGGTAAATTCCGCGGCTGCGACATCGGCTCGGGTACCGCGGTCTGGCGGTTCACTCAGGACCGCAACGCCGGCCGGATGACCGAGGCCGACTACGCGGCGGCCGAGTCCGGCATGTCCCGCAGCAACGGACACTGCATGACCATGGGTACGGCGTCCACGATGGCGTGCATGGCCGAGGCGCTGGGCCTGCAGCTGACCGGTTCCGCGGCCATCCCCGCGGTCGACTCCCGCCGCTACTCGATCGCTCAGCAGGCCGGTCAGCGGATCGTCCAGATGGTCCACGAGGACCTGAAGCCGAGCGACATCCTGACCCGCGACGCCTTCGCGAACGCGGTCCGGGCGAACGCGGCGATCGGTGGCTCGACCAACGCGGTCATCCACCTGCTCGCAATCGCCGGCCGGGTCGGCGTCGACCTGACGCTGGACGACATGGACGAGTGGGCCCGCGGCGTGCCGTGGCTGGTCGACCTGCAGCCGTCCGGCAAGTACCTGATGGAGGACTTCTACTACGCCGGCGGCCTGCCCGCGGTGATGAAGGAGATCCTGCCGCTGATCAAGGCCGACGCGATCACCGTGACCGGCAAAACCATGGGCGAGAACGTCGCCAACGCGGAGCGGACCGACTGGAGTGGTCAGGAGGGTCAGCCGGCGACCGCCGTGATCCGGCCTGTCGGCGATCCGCTGGGCAGTGGCGCGGGAACCGCCGTACTGAAGGGGAATCTCGCGCCGGACGGTGCCGTGATCAAGCAGTCCGCGGCGTCCGAGCGGTTGTTGCAGCATCGCGGTAAGGCGCTCGTGTTCAGCAGCATCGAGGAGTACGACAAGGCCGTCGAGGATCCGGATCTCGACGTCGACGAGGACACCGTGCTGGTGCTGCAGAACTCCGGCCCGCGGGGCTACCCGGGGATGCCCGAGGTCGGCAACATGACGATCCCACGCAAGCTCGCCGAGATCGGTGTCGACGACATGGTGCGCATCTCGGACGCGCGGATGAGCGGTACGGCGTACGGCACCGTCGTACTGCATGTCACTCCGGAAGCGGCTGTTGGTGGACCGTTGGCGTTGGTGCGGACCGGTGACTGGATCGAGCTGGACGTGCCGGCGAGGCGGTTGCATCTGGACGTGCCGGACGAGGAGCTGGAGAAGCGGCGCGCCGACTGGCAGCCGCCGGCGCCACCGACCGATCGCGGCTGGGCCCGGCTGTACGTCGACCACGTGACGCAGGCCAACCAGGGCTGCGACCTGGACTTCCTCATCGGCCGAACCGGTTCGGCCGTAGCCAGGCAGAGCCACTGATGGCATCCGCACAACAACCTCCGAGCGAAGCGAGGGGTTCGTCGTGGGGCCCTTTTGAAGCTGTCCGAGGGCTTCGGCCGAAGGGTGTGATCCCGCAGGTCACGCCGATCCGCCGGTTGCTCTCGGATGTCCCGACCTCAGCAGATCCGTACGCCGAAGCGCAGGCAGCGCTCGAACCCTTGCGATCCCGCATCGCACCTGATGCGCGGATCGCCGTGACCGCGGGCAGCCGTGGCATCCACGACCTCGTCCCGGTGGTCAAGGCGGCTGTCGACTGGCTGAAGTCGGCGGGCGCCGCGCCGTTCGTCATCCCCGCGATGGGATCGCACGGCGGTGCGACCGCTGACGGTCAGAAGGAGATGCTCGCCGGGCTCGGCATCACGCCGGAATCCGTCGGCTGCCCGATCGAGGCGACCATGGAGACGGTCGTCGTCGGCACGCTGTCCGACGGCACCGAGATCCACCACGATGCGATCGCCGCCAAGGCGGACGGCGTACTCCTGGTGAACCGGGTCAAGCCGCACACCGACTTCCGCGGTCCGATCGAGAGCGGGATCGCCAAGATCCTCGCGATCGGCTTGGGCAACCACGTCGGCGCGGCCTCGTTGCACGCCGGCGGCATCCCGTCACTGGGCGGGAACGTCGAGGCGGCCGCCCGCATGGTCGTTGCGCAGGGCAAGGTCATTGGTGGGCTGGCGATCCTGGAGAACGCACGGGAGAAGACCGCCGCGGTCGAGCTGCTCGAGCCGGACGGTATCGCTGGTGTGGCCGAGCAGGCATTGCTGCAACGGGCAGGCGCGTTGCTCGGCCGGTTGCCGTTCGACGAGCTGGACGTGCTGGTGATCGATGAACTGGGCAAGGACAAGTCCGGGGCCGGCATGGACACGAACGTGATCGGCCGGTGCTGGGTGCACGGGATCCCCGAGTTCGAGTCGCCGTCGATCGCGACGATCAGCGTGCACTCGCTCACCCCGGCGTCGCACGGGAACGCCTCCGGCCTCGGCCTGGCCGACGTCATCCCGGCGCGTCTGCTGGAGCAGGTGGACTTCCGGGTCAGCTATGTCAACGCCCTGACGTCCGGCGCCGGGGGAGCCCGCCGCTCCCGGTTGCCGATGGTGATGGAAGACGACGAGGCCACTGTGCTCGCCGCCGCGACGATGTGCGGCCGGCGCGACTGGTCCGAGCTCCGGCTGGCCCGGATCAAGGACACCTTGTCCCCGAACGAGTTGATGGTGACGCCGGCACTGCTGACCGAGGTGAGTGACCGCTTCGACCTGGAGATCACCGGGCCGGCGCGGGACCTGACAGCGGCCGGCCGGCTCGGACCCTGGAGAGACGCATGAACCTTCGCGAGGCACACGCACTGCTGGCCGATCGTGGTTTCCGCCCGGGCGGCGCGTCCGCGCGCACGTTCCCGGACGGGGCGCCGTACAAGGTGGAGATCCCTTCGTGTGAAGGGCCGCGGGTGATGACCGCGGTGCTGGAGGAAGCCAAGACCCGCGGCGTACGGATCGACCGGGTGTCGCAGGGCAGCGGCGTGATGATGCTGACCGACGGCGAGATCGAGGAGATGCTCTCGCTCGGTACGTCGGCCGGAGTCGAGGTCTGTCTGTTCCTCGGTCCGCGTGGTGCGTGGGACATCGGTGGTCAGGCCAAGGTTTCCGCGGCCGTCGGCGGTGTTGCGCGGGGCAACGAGATGGTTGCGGCGTCGCTCTGTGATGCGTTCCGGGCCGTCGAGCTCGGGGTGCGGAGCCTGCTGGTCGGGGACATCGGCGTACTGGAGATCCTCGGTGAGCTGAAGGTCGACGGGTCGTTGCCGTCGGACCTGGTGCTGAAGACGTCGGTGCTGATGCCGTTGCCCAATGCCCCGACTGCTCGGTTGTACGAGCGGTTGGGGGCGACGAGCCTGAACGTGTCGACCGACCTGCCGGTGCCGGTGCTGGCGGAGATCCGGTCGGTGACGTCGGTGCCGATCGACATGTACATCGAGGTCCCTGACGATCAGGGCGGGCATGTGCGGTTCTACGACGTACCGGAGATCGTCCGGGTCGCGGCGCCGGTCTATCTGAAGATGGGTCTGCGGAACGCACCGAACATCTATCCGGTGGGCGCGCATCTCACCGGGACGGCGGAGGCGCTCGGGCGGGAACGGGTACGGCGGGCGGAGTTGATCCTGCGGCTGCTGGCCGAACAGGATGAGGCATGACGCCTGCTGATCCACTCGTCGCCCGGTTGCGTTCGGCCCTGGGCGACAACGCGGTTGTCGACGATCCCGACGTACTGGACAGTCATCGCAATGACCACGCGACCTTCTGTACGGCCGGCGTACCGCGGCTGCTGGTGCGGCCGTCGTCGACCGCTGACGTCTCGGAGGTTCTGAAGGCTGCTGGGTCATTCGGTGTGCCTGTGGTGACGCAGGGAGCCCGGACCGGGTTGTCGGGTGCGGCGAACGCGGTGGACGGCTGCCTGTTGCTGTCGACCGCGCGGATGAACCAGATCCTGGAGGTCTCGGTCGAGGACCATGTCGCCGTGGTCCAACCGGGTGTGGTGAACGCCGACCTGTCCCGGGCTGTGCTCGAGAAGGACCTCTTCTACCCGCCGGATCCGTCGTCGTGGGAAATGTCCACGGTGGGTGGCAACATCGCGACCAACGCCGGTGGGCTGTGTTGTGTGAAGTACGGCGTGACGTCGGACTTCGTGCGTGGACTGGAGGTGGTGCTCGCGTCGGGCGAGGTCGTCCGCACCGGCCGGCGGTCGGCGAAGGGCGTCGCCGGGTACGACCTGACGCGGTTGATCGTCGGATCCGAAGGCACGCTGGGCGTCGTCACGGAGGCGACGCTCGCGCTGCGGCCTGCCCCCGAAGCCTCGTTGACCGCGGCGGCTACCTTCCTGTCCATCGAGGAGGGGATCGCTGCCGCGGCCGCGATCATGTCCTCCGGCCTCCGCCCCTCCCTGCTCGAATTCCTGGATCGTCCGACCTTACGGGCCATCCAGGACTATCGCGACATGGGACTCCCCGCCGACGTCGGATCGATGCTGATCGCGCAGTCGGACCGCGGTCAGCGCGCCGCGGAGGACGTGGCGCGCATCGCGGCGATCTGCACCGAGCATGGCGCCATCGACGTCGCCGAGGCGTCGGACGCCGAGGAGTCCCGGATGCTTCTCGAGGCCCGGCGCCTGGTCAATGCGGCACTCGAACCCCTCGGTGTCACTCTCATCGACGACGTCGCCGTACCCCGCTCGAAGCTGGTCGCGTTGCTCCGCGGCATCGCCGAGATCGGCACGAAGTACGACGTACTGATCTGCTGCCCCGGCCACGTCGGCGACGGCAACATGCACCCCACCGTCGTCTTCGACCGCGACGACCCCGACGCCGAGGCCCGAGCCCTGCAAGCCTTCGGCGCCGTGATGGAACTGGGCCTGTCGCTAGGCGGCACCATCACCGGCGAACACGGCATCGGCAAACTCAAACGCCACTGGCTCGCCCAGGAACTGGGACCGGTGGGCTTGCGTCTGCAACGCGAGATCAAGGCCGTCTTCGACCCCGGCAACCTTCTGAACCCCGACAAACTCTTCCTCTGAGTCCCCCTGCCCGGAGTCGAACCAGGAACCCGGCCTTCGGAGAGCCAGGCGAGAAATCCGTCACCAGGGGGATTCGGGTACGCCGCCTGTGGGAGCGGCGTACCCGCAGCGTTCTACTCCTCGACCGAGACGACGCGG
This sequence comes from Kribbella sp. NPDC050241, assembly GCF_044459685.1. NCBI lineage: Bacteria > Bacillati > Actinomycetota > Actinomycetes > Propionibacteriales > Kribbellaceae > Kribbella > Kribbella sp. NPDC050241. Next base: position 876,119 of record NZ_JBITJE010000003.1, on the reverse strand, counting down.
ACCCAGTCGGAGCAGTCGGCTTCACACCAGACGTGATCGCCACGGTGGGCGATCCGATCACGCTGTACATGCCCACAGGCAAGGTGTACCCGGCGCAGCGCATGACCCTGCTTCACTGGAGCACCGGTCCTACCGCCGGGCACTCGCTTCCTGTTCCTGAGGTCGGCCATGGCCGGTCCTCCTCTCTTCTCATCTTGTTTGTTGCCCAAGGCATCCTTGTGCGTGCAGGAGACAGGATTCGAACCTGCTCAGCCCGAAGGCGACGGGGTTACAGCCCGCCCCGCCTCTCCCACGGCGGCGCTCCTACAGGTATCGACGGACTGCTTCGCAGTACTCCCGAAATTCAATGGGGCACTTCTCGCTCAACCTGTGTTCCTCACCAACTACGTCCCGGTGCATCGCCGCAGCGGCCAACGGCAACGTCGCCAGCACCCATCCGGACCGGGTGAGAAGGCCGATTCCCAGGTGCAGCAGGGTGCAGCCGACGTACATCGGATTGCGGCTCACGCCGTACACTCCGGTCGTCACCAGCTCGTCCGGCTCTGCGAGCTCCGTCCGTGCGGCAGCTTTCACGGCGGCCGCAACGATCAGGCTCCCGGCTCCAACTGCTGCCCATCCAGCCGAGCGCCGGCGCATCAACCGCCACGGGCGGACCTGCTCGAGCGCGATCCCAGCCGCGATGCCGGCCAGGCCGGCTTCGGGGATCGGCACATTCCGCAGCGCGGCGGTCAGACCGGCGTTCGTAGTGCTTCCTCGATGGCGCGCGTGAAGGCATCCGGTTGCTCGATGTGCGGGACGTGTCCGGCCGCATCGATCACCTGCAACGGCCAGCCGAGCCGAATCCTCGCTTCCTCGGCAAGCGCCAGCGGTACGAATCGGTCCTGCGCTCCCCAGACCAATGTCGTCGGCACGTCGACGATTTCGTGGACCTGTTCGGTACCTGTTGCCACCAGCTGGCGCATCGTCCGCTTGACGTGTGGCACACGGGCGCGGCTCCGCGTGTAGGCGGTGAAGGCGTTGAGCCAATCCGGATCCCGCTCGCGTACGCGGTCCAGGTTGGCGAACGCCCAGCGTTCGAACCTCTCCATGTTCCGCTCGGAAGGCCGAACCGCGAACCTGACCGCCATCACCCGAAGCCCAAGTGGCATCCGGTACGCCCCGACTCCCGGCGCACCGTAGAGCACCAACCGCTGGAGCAGCTTTCCACGTCTCCCCGCGTATCGCGCCGCCAGCGTCCCTAGCAGTGAATGCGCGACCAAGGTCGGCGCCCGGTCACACGTCAACCGAAGCAGATCGGTGAACCATGCGTCGAAGGTCGCGGTATCCAGGCGATCAACCGGATCAGACTCGCCAAGCCCTGGTGCATCGGGAATGACGAGCCGGTGCTCCTCCACCAACCGGGAGATCACCGGTGCCCAGTAGATCCCTCCACACTCGATTCCCCCGTGCAGCAAGACCAGCGGCGGGCCATCGCCACCGACGAGCATCGTCGTCGGAACACCGGCAATCTCAACCCGCTGCTCATCGACTGCAAGCCCTCGCAGCAACCGCGCCCTGTCGTCCATGGCTCACCTCGGTACCAACCGTAGGCACTGGTTACTCGCTTCCGCTTCCGAAGAACCACGCAACCAGGTGCGGCCAGACCTGCGGAGAACCACGTACCCCGTACCGGATTCGAACCGGTGATCTTCCGGATGAGAACCGGACGTCCTGACCACTAGACCAACGGGGCCTGGCAGGGGCGGCCGGTCCATCCCGGCCGCCCCAGCGGTGAGAGTGAGATTCGAACTCACGGACCAACCGAAGCCGATCGACGGTTTAGCAAACCGCTGCCCCTGCCCACAGGCGGACCTCACCTCGAATCGTGCCTTAACGACAGGAGGTACTCCCCGGCGCCCACCCGTCCTGCGCCTGACGACGCCGGACAGATTCATCCGACGCCAAGTACCTCCTGTCGTTACGTCCCCCAACCACGCCGAACCAACGCACCAGGCACCTTCACTACCCCAACTCCGCCGCGCCCCGCCGACCTCACCCCGACCTCCGCGCCCGCCGCGGGACCTCCGTGCCGACCTCCGACTCCGCCGACCTCCGACTCCGCCGACCTCCGACTCCGCCGCCCGCCGTCTCCCCTGACGACGGCGGGCGGCGCATCCTGTGGATAACTCCCACGTCCTCAGCCCTCGCACTTGTACGCTTAGTGCAAAGGAAGAGGCGCACAGCAGGCAGGCCCACGACCGCGGACTCGCCCACCGCTTCAGCCCTTGACGCAGATGACCTGCTTGAGATGGGCTACGACCTCGACCAGGTCCGACTGGGCCGCGATGACGGACTCGATGTCCTTGTACGCCGCGGGGATCTCGTCGATCACCCCGGCGTCCTTGCGGGACTCGACCCCCGTGGTCTGCGCGACCAGGTCGTCGACCGTGTACCGGCGCTTCGCCTCGTTGCGGCTCATCCGCCGGCCTGCCCCGTGCGAGGCCGAGTAGAACGACCGCTCCGACCCAAGACCGCGGACGACGTACGACCCCGTGCCCATCGACCCCGGGATCAGCCCGAGGTCTCCGCGCCCGGCCCGGATCGCACCCTTGCGGGTGACGAGCAGGTCGAGCCCGTCGATGCTCTCCTCGGCCACGTAGTTGTGGTGGCATGAGATCGGCTGCTCGAACCGCACCTCCTGCTCGAACGACTCCCGCACCGCCTGCATCACCAGCGCCAGCATCACCGCACGGTTGCCCGACGCGTACTGCTGCGCCCACGTCAGGTCCCGCCGGTACGCCTCCATTTCCGGCGTACCCGACAGGAACACCGCGAGATCACGGTCCGGCAGGTCCGCGTTGTGCGGCAGGTCCCGCGCGATCCGCATGTGCCGCTCGGCGAGTTCCTTGCCGATGTTTCGGCTGCCCGAGTGCAGCATCAGCCACACGCGGTCCTCGTCGTCGAGGCAGACCTCGATGAAGTGGTTGCCGCCACCCAGCGAACCCATCTGCTTCTTCGCCTTCGACTCCCGGTCCTGCACCCCGTCGTGCAGGCTGGTGAACGACCCCCACAGCCGCTCCCACCCCCGCGGGTCCAGCCCGAGCCGCCGGATGCTCACCGGGTCCTCGTGCGCCCGGAACCCAACCGGCACGGCGGCCTCGATCCGTGAACGGATCGAGGACAGGTCATCCGGCAGGTCCGCGGCCGTCAGCGAGGTCAGGACACCTTCCATCCCGCACCCGATGTCGACGCCGACCGCGGCCGGCGACACCGCCTGGTACATCGCGATCACCGACCCCACGGTCGCACCCTTGCCGAGGTGCACATCCGGCATCACCCGGACGCCGTACACCCACGGCAGGGCGGCGATGTTCCGCAGCTGCCGCAGTGCCTGCGCACCCACCTCGTGCTCCTGCGCCCACATGAGCGTGGAGCTCTTGGCCCCGCTCAGCTCCACCGGAAACTCCACGTTCATCTCCTCACCCTCCTCGTTCGTGTGCATGCGGTGGAAGTGGGACTCGAACCCACACATCCGGTGAAGGATCGACCGTTTTCGAGACGGCTGCCGGTAGGCCAACGCTCGGCTTATTCCACCTGAGAGCTGCCAGGGCAGGGCTCGAACCTGCGGGACCTCGGGTCAGAACCGAGGGTGGGTCACCGTCGCCCACCTGGCATCACGCTCCGACGCGAGAACCGGGTGGGGTTCGCGTCAAAGCGCCAACTCGGCACGGGAAGGGATCCACGGCTGCCACAGCAGCGGCAAGCCGGCCTCTTCGGGCGTGCGTGAGCCCTTCTTCTCGTTGCAGGACGAGTGTGCGGCGACAGCGTTCAGCCACTCGCCGCGTCCACCGCGCGACCGCGGAACCACATGGTCCATCGTCGTGGCACCGGGCCTACCGCAGTAGGCGCAGGTGTACTTGTCCCGCTTCAGTACGCCGGCCCGCGTGTACTGCAGCCGGCCGGACGCGTACCGCCACTTCGTCACGACGTACCGGACGAGACGCAGCACCCGGGGGAGGGGGAATGGTCCGATGCTCGCGCCGTCATGCGCTTCCTCGACGACGGCGACCTCCCGGACGAGCATCCGGATGGCGTGCTGGACCGACACGACATGCAGTTGCTCGTACGAGGCATTGAGCACGATCACACCGCTCATGTGGTTCCTCCTCCCATCCAGTGTGCCCGACAGCTCGCAGTCAGGTCGGGTGATCTCGGTGTCGGTCGTGTGGTGCGGCTCCAGGGACTCGAACCCTGAACCTCCTGGTCCTAAGCCAGGCGCCTCTCCCAATTGGGCCAGAGCCGCAGGTACTGCGTTCTGTCACGTACGGCGACCGGACCGGGCCAACTGGGCCCGGCTGACCGTCGTACCTGGGGGTGTCCGGCGGGGCTCGAACCCGCTTCCTCCGGGTCCACATCCCGGCGCCTCGCCCGCTTCAGCCTCGGACACAGCACGCCCGGCAGGACTTGAACCTGCACGCTCCTGCTTCGTAGGCAGGTGCTCTCTCCGGTTGAGCCACGGGCGCTGAGCGCCCTGCGCCGGATGTGGTGCGGATTTCCGTCGCAGGGCACGTTCGTGGCGCCCGCTCGGCCGGTAGCAGAGCATCCTGCGGGCGCCTGGTCCAGCTGGAGGGACTCGAACCCCCGTCGTCCTCATCCCAAATGAGGTGGCCTGGCCACTGGCCCACAGCTGGTGACGTCCCCGGGGCGTTGCGAGCCCCAGGGACGGATGCCCGAGTTCGCCGGCTCGTGCGAGCCGGCGGTCCCGGGCGTCTTCCCCGGCGCACGAGCGGCGCCGCAGGGAAGGTCTCCTGGGCCGTCGGTGACCCGGGAGAAAATGCGATGAATGTCCAGTTGTCAATTGTTCGAGTTGGTATCCGTGAATACCGGAAAAGCATCGGTGGAAGGAGTCGAACCCTCGTGACGCGGGTTTGGAATCCGGTCCGCAACCATTGCGCACCGACGTGGTGAAATGTGGCAAAAGAAAAGAGCCGCCTGGTGCCGGTGACCCGGCTCAGACGGCTCCTGGGATGATCTCCCGCTGGAGATCACACAGGTGGGCCGCCCGGACTCGGGCTCAGTTCGGTCCCGCTGAGCTGGTGATAGAAGGCATCGATGTGCACTGATCGCAGGCACCCCGGCAAAGCCGTGGCATCCAACCGCCACGCTTTCGTCGGGTTCCACTCTCGGTACACGATCACTCCTAGGTCTGTAGTCCTTGCGGGGTTTATTCTGGCGCATCCCTCACAACTACGTCAACGCATTTGCCGTTTCAATTGTTCCCACGCTATTTCCTGCGCCTTCCGACGTACCCAATCCCCGACAGGTTCCGCCGCCATCCAACGACCAGCCGACGTACCCCGATCTCCACTACCGACCGCCACCACCCACTGACCGCCCATCCCGCCCCAGGCCCCTCAACCATCCACCCGCCAGGCCGCCCCCGACGCCTCTCGGCGCCGTTCGATCCCTATCCGATTCGGAATCACCCCCACCCGCCCGCTACACTCTTGCCTCGGCGTCCGCGCCACCCGCCGCCTTAGCTCAGTCGGCAGAGCGTCTCACTCGTAATGAGAAGGTCGTCGGTTCGATTCCGACAGGCGGCTCCACCCGAACCCCCAGGTCAGAGGCCACTTTCTGACGCTGGGGGTTTCCTCTTCTCGCCGCCCGTGGTGCGGGTCATGGTGCGAGACGGTCGCAAGCTGCGCGACGTGGCTAAGGGGAAGCCGAAGCCGAAGCGTCAGCGCGGCCAGATTGAGACGTTGCCGTCCGGCTCGCTACGGTCAGCGTTTACGCCGGCTTGGATCCGATCTCGAAGGACCGGGTGTACCTGCGAGAGACGGTGCCGGCCGGGCCGAACGCAGCAGATCAGGCAGAAGCGGTGCTCGCCCGGCGACGAGGCGATTCTCACCACGTATGTGGCGCTCTCGCCGTGATGCTGCACATCACCAAGCGAGTGCCCGGCCAGGGCCTATGAGAGCCACGCCACCTGCTCATGCGCCATGGGGGTCGGCGAATCGGCCCGGGTTTTCGTCAAGTGAGCAGTTCGTTGCCGAGCGCCCGGGCTAGCCAGTGGCGGAAATCCTCGGGTGACCAGTTGCGGTCGCCGACGAGGTGCCGGTGAAGACCTGGGTCGTTGTAGATGGTGATGATGTCGGCGGCTCGATCCGGGGTGAGCCGGGGGGTGAGGGCGTCGGTGGTGGTGAGGAGGGCAACGATCTGTTGTGCCCCCTCGCGCCGTTGGCGGCCGATGTCGGCCCAGAGTCGGGCTACGTCTGGGTCGGTGTCGGCGGCGATGCGGATGACGTCGTACAGGGTCGACACTCGGGCCATGATGCGGGCGAGGAGGTCGGCGTATTCCGTGATGATCTCGGTGCCGTCATCCAGGGATTGCAGATGCTGTGACTCGGGCCGCTCGGCGAGTGGGACGGGGAGGTCGTCGCCGATCAGGGCTTGGTCGTAGGCGGTTTTGAGGAGCCATGGCTTGCCGCCGGCCGCGGTGAAGACGGTCGACCGGCTGACGCCTGCGGCCTCGGCGATGGAGTCGATCGAGGTGCCTGCGTATCCGTGGGCGGCGAACAGGTCTGATGCCGCAGTGAGGATGGCGCGCCGGGTTGCTTCGGCGTGCCGGGCTCGGATGCCCGAGCGGTAGGTCCGTTTGGTTGGCGGACTCGCACTCATGTCTTCGCTCCTGGTCCGACCCGTGGTCGCGCCGATCGCTGTACGCGCTCGACGCGCATCGAGCCTAGCCGCTGGCCAGCTGGCACCTCTCTGGTTCCGCAGGTTTTGATTTCATCAGACTCTAAGTATGATGATTTGAGATTCAACAACATCGAGAACGCCTGCGGCCCGCTGCCTGGTTCTGCTCGGTTCCGGGCCTGGCGCCCTGCTGCTCTTCCACCACGACCAGTCATGTTCGGAGGAACATCTACATGTCCGTTACACAGGCCTTTATCCCGACCAACCCGATCCCAGGTGAGTTCGAAGGGCGGCGCGCCCTGGTCACCGGCGGGTCGCGAGGAATCGGTGCGGCCGTGGCCCAGCAACTCATCGACGGCGGGGCAACGGTCGTCACCAGTGCCCGCAACCGCACCGAGGACACCCCGAAGGACAGCACCTTCGTCAGTGCCGACATCCGTACCGCAGACGAGGCGCGCCGCCTCGTCGACGGAACCCTCGAAGCCCTAGGTGGCCTTGACCTCCTGGTGAACAACGCGGGCGCGGCCCGCGTGCACCTCACGGGCATCCCTGACGAGGAGTGGGAGGACTCTCTTGCGATCAACTTCCTGTCGGCGGTGCGCGTCACTTCGGCAGCGCTTCCGGCACTGCAGCACAGCGACCGGGCGGCGATCGTCAACGTATCCTCGGGCGTCAGCGCCAATCCGGCCGCGCCCATCCTGCACTACGGCGCGGCCAAGGCGGCGTTGGAGAGTTGGTCGAAGGGCCTTGCCACCCAGTTGAGCCCTTCCGGCATCCGGGTCAACACCGTCGTCCTCGGTATGGTCCAGACACCAGGGGGCAGCGACGTGCTGGAGACGATGGTGGCAGCCATGGGGGCAACGGCGGAGGAGGCGTACGCCTCAATCCCGCTCGGCCGCGGCGGCGACGCTCGTGACGTCGCCGAGGCGATCGCGTTCCTGCTGTCCAGCCGGGCCCAGTGGATCGCCGGCACCGCCCTTCACGTCAACGGCGGCGCCTAACCGCGACAAGCAGGCCCGGAAACCTCGACGCGAGCCTGACCGACGTTTCCTGCCTGGAGTTCGCGGTGCGAACTCCAGGCAGGGCCTGCTCGGGCTCGTTTCGCCGAACGTGCAATTCGTGTCTCGAGTGGGTCGAAGCCCTGACCCGCGGTTCAAAGGGGCCATGTGCCGTACTACTGCTCTCTTCAGGCTCTAGCAGACTCATTCCAACAGGTCGCTAGCCTCTCCAGATGACGCGAGTTGACCCGGTTTCGCACCACGATTGATCCCACGAGCCAAGCTGAGCGCAGCCGTGCGCCCGCCGGGAGTCCGCGCTGGGTCCGTTGCTTCTTCCCTCCGGGCCCGGTGATCCGACAACTGATCCGAGACGGATCTACGCACACCAACGTGCGACCAAGACCGGTAGCGACGACGGCATGCCGACGGTCTCAACGTACGGATCTGCCGATGTGCGGGCAGCAAACTTCGAGGCCGTATACGGTCGAGCGTGTGGATGAGCGCGAGGCCAGTGAGCGTTCCCGATGCTTGCTGCGGAACGTCGAACGGACGTGCGAACTGCTCATTGACTCCGCTGATAGGCAGTGGGAGCCGTGGTTGGACGCCGTCCACCGAGAGTTGATGGCGCACGACGCTCACGGCCTAGACCGTCTCCTCAGTGGTTTTGGGGGCATGGGCAGTTTCAACGATCTCGCCATCCACCCGTTGAACGGCCATTCGGTTGCAGACCAAGAGGTCGGCCCCGTCAACGATGAGCTCGACCGGCTCAGGTCGGTGATGTACGAGGACGCCAGAACGCTGCTCCACTACACCAATCGGGCGCGGTGAAAGATCCGCGCCGACCGCTGACCGTGCGTTCCTGCCCGACTGCTGCCGCTTCGGGCTCACGATCGAAGTACTGCAAGACCGGCTAACAGATCTCTTCGAGCGAGATCTCAAGGTCTTGGGGCGTCGCCGTCCCACTGAGGGCCCACGCCCAGCCGGGAAGCGCGGCCGCCTGGGCGAAGAAGTCGTCAAGGGTCATGCCGAATGACCACACGTTGCCGTCTGCGAGGGCCGCCGTTTCGGGAGTGGGGTCCCAGTGAATCGTGCAGCTCAGCTGCCAAATTGGGGGATCCTGTACCTGTTGTCCGATGAACTGGCGGGTCAGATCTGTGTCGAATTCTGGCGTGCCTCTGAACGAGTAAGTGCCGAACTGAGCGAGGACGCCGTCCCCGTCTTCATGAGCAGGTGCTGCGTCATCGGCAGGGATCGCAGCGAATCGGCGAAAGACCTCAACGATGGTCCCTACGTCACCGGAAGTGATCGGACGCGAGGCCACGCCGGCGTCGGCCATCATCGTCAACAAGCCCGCCCCGGCGTCGCGAATCAGCATGAGCCGATCATGCCCGGCGGTGCTCGGTCATGCTGGATGTACGGACATGCCGCCGAGAGTGAAGCACGACCATGCCGATGTTCGTGCCGTGATTGCGAGGACTTCTGCGACACTGTTCGCCGTGAATGAGGCGCTGGAGGAGGCCCTGCTGGCTGAATGGACTGCCGTGCGCTCTCTTTGGGGCGGAGACGACAGTTGGGTCGGTGACGCGCTACGCCCGGTCATCGAGTCCGCGTTCGTTAGTCCGGAGCTACGCGCGCTGTTTCCGTTCACCAGCGGGAACCGCCTGTGCTTCAGCAGGTGCTCCTACTACCCGTTCACCCTCGATTCACCCTGCATCGCGGCCTGGCCGGACGAGTACATCGTCGAACCATTGTGGGCTGTGACTGATGAACCGGCGCCCGAGCTTGTCCGTACTACGGACCTCGATCTGGCGATCATGACGGTGGTAGACAACCTGCCGTCAAACCGTGCCGCATGGCTGGGTGATGCAGATCATCCTCCGGACTGAGGCCCGAACGCACGCACATGGCTCCCTTCTGTGTCAAGACGCGGCTGGAAGGGTGCGGTTAGGCTTGGTGTTGGCAGGTCCGGGAAGTGACTTGTCCGAAGAGCCGGTACTGGGCTGTGAGCCGGTCACGCTGGAGACAGAGTCGTTGCCCGGTTGTCCTCCCGGGCCTGTCTTCTGCGCGGCGACGAGGTCGCCGAGCATGGTCTTGTAGACCAGGTCGGAGAGTCGTCGTTTGAGGCAGCGCATGGCTTCCATGGAGGTCTTGCCGGCGCTCTTCTTGCGATCGAAGTAGGCACGTCCTTCGGTCGGGTTGCGTAGCTGGACGACGGCCATCACGTGCAGCACCCGGTTGATCTGCCGGTTGCCGCCACGGGAGAGCCGGTGGCGGACGTGGTCGCCGGAGGAGGCGTCGATGGGTGCGGTGCCGGTCCAGGAGGCGAAGTGACCGCGGTCGGGGAACCGGGTGATGTCGCGGACCTCGACCAGCAGCCGAGCAGCACCGGAGGGGCCGATGCCGTGCAGGTCCAGAAGGCCGGTGCCGGTGGTCTTGACCAGCTCGGTGAGTTCCTTGTCGGCGGCCTTGGTTCGGGCGTAGATCTTCTCCAGGTCGATGACGAGCTCGGTTGCGACCCGTTTGCGGGTCTTGCCGACCACGTCGCGCGGACGCACCGATGCCAGCAGCTTGCGGGCCTGTGCGGCGGACAAGGACACCTTCGCCCCGCCAGGGATGAGTTCCAGCAGCAACGCGTGCAACTGGGAGACCTTGCGGGTGTGCTCCTCACCCAGAGCGCGGCGGCGGTCGACCAGCAGGCGGAGTACCTCGAGCTGCTCATCGGCGGCCACCGGACGCAGTCCCGTCATGCGGGTTCCGACCAATGCCACGGAGTGCGCGTCGGTGGCGTCGGTCTTGCGGCCCTGGCCGGTGGCGAACACACGTGCCCGCGCGGACAGCTTCGGCGGCACGTCGACGACCTGCTCCCCGTCCGCGATCAGCCGGTGGGCGATGTGGCGGCCGATGCCGTTGCAGCCCTCGATCGCCCAGATCCTGTTCGGCCAGGCACCAACGGTGTCGAGCATCGAGCGATAGCCGGCGGTGCCGGTGGAGAACCGCCCTCCACCGAGGACGTGTTCGCCGGCGTCCATCAACTCAATGGTCACCGATCGCTTGTGCGGGTCCATGCCGATGACGACCCGCGGGAATTCCTGGCTCACGTTGCCTCCTCAGGTTCAACCGATGGGCGTCGAGCCGGAGGGCACCGCTACTTCGAGCAGAGCAATCCCTTCTTGAGCCTCTCCCGCTCGGGGCGGTGTCCGAGGCTGCGCAGGCCATGTGAGAGCCACACGCGATCCGTGGGCAGCCGCGATGAGAGCGACAACCTCAGACACCTCGACCGAGCCTCGTCAGACGCCGGTCGTGACGTCAATGGAACAAGTAGCCGCGGATAGTACCCATGCCGATCACATGCGGGCCTGGCTCGGTAGCCTCCGTGCGTGTCCCGATATGTGATCGTCCTCGGCGGCAACGCCGACCTGTTCGGCGACGTGCGCCGGGCCCTCATGGGTGACAGTCGGTTCATCGCCGCCGGCGACACCATCCACTGTGACGGCGCAGCCGCACCACTGACGAACATCTATGCCGTCGACATGAACCCCGCCGAATGGGAGGACTGGGACTCGACAGATGGGATACCTGACCCGCGAACCATGTCGACCTTGCTGCTTGAGTGTCGCTCGCCCGCTTGGGTGGCTGAGGTGGGGGAGATCCTGACCCGGGGCCTTGAGGCGCCCATCTGGTTCGTCGATTCTGCTGACACCGTCTGGCCTGCGGACCAGATCGACGCAGAACGGGTCGCGCTCGGCTGAACGCACGGACATGCCTCGAGAGTGAAAGCTCGGAACTGCCGATGAGAGGTCGCGCCCTAGACCCCCAGGGGACGACATGTTCAACTAGCGTGTGCAGCGTGGACGACCGTGAATACTTCGAGTTAGAGGATGCACAGCTGACGTCGTTCCAACTCAAGTTCCTGGCGGCACTGCGAGTCTTGGTTGACGGCCGCCTTTGCCCGTATTGCGTTGAGTTTGACGACGACAGACTCCTGCTCTCCTTGGACATCGACGCGCCCGACGTTGCCCTGGTCAACGTCGGTTTGGAACTCAGCGGGAATCGGCTGCGAGGAGACCGGATCAGCGTCCACGACCGGACGTTCCCGCCTACACCGACCCGTGATGGATTCGTTCTAGAAGGCACCCCGACCGACCTCGCGGCCCGGGGATGCGAGTTGCTGGATACTTACGTCCGTCGGCCGGTCGTTAGGTACGAGTGGCTGCACCGACGGAGGGTGTACGCGACGTGCCATCTGTTTGAGGACACGGGTGAACGGCTGGCGGACATGTACCGCAGCGACTGGGCGCCGCGGAGACAGGAAGCCGAACTCATCGCTATGGGCTTTGTGCACGGCGCGGGCTGGATCCAAACTGAAGGTCTTGGGGAGCCCGACCGAGTGATCTTGGTCCGAGGGGCCCGCTGAAGATCGCGGGAGGCAACACACCTATCTCGGAGACGTCCGCTCGTGGCGCGATCCGCGCTTTCGGCTGTCGCAGATCACCTGGCGGACGAGTGTCGCGCATCAGTCGACGGAGGACAACTCCCCGGTTGATGTGTCGTATGCCAGTTGATGCTTGACGGTTCGGTGCCACCTGATGGTTGACACCCTCGTCTAGGAGACGGAGGGTACAACGCTCGTCCGCTCATGCCGAGATCAGGGCGTTGGGATGCATCCCCAAGAAGCGCGAAGATGCGGGTGGAATGAGTTTGTATGGATGTCGAGTGGACACTTGCGATTCCCGGGTCAGGTCGGCCGGTCCCTTTGCCGACGCGCTCGGACGCCGAGGCATACGGCGACCGGTTAAGGCAGTTGGCGGAGCAAGGCTGGTGCTACTCCGAAGTCTGGAAGGTGGGGACGGTGTATCCGACCCTCACGCTGTCGATCAGCGACGAACTGGCGGTAGTTCATCGCTTCGTTGATGCAGAGGCATGCTTCCTCCTGGACGGTGCCCACGTCGTCCCCAGGGACAGGTCGCGCGACTTCCCGATCCAGGCCGAGGTTGTGTCGTTTTCCGGTGACTTCATCTCAACATCAACCCGCGCCGCAGGCATCATCGACGCGTTCGCTCGTGGCGCCCACGCCGGTGATCTGGGTTCTTGGTCCCGCCTCTGACGGCCGATGCCCGGACATGTCGCTGTCAGCGTCATGCCGATGACAACCATCAGCTGGCACACGGCTGTCAAGCATCAGCCGTCACAGGACACATTCCCGCCGATCCTGTCGAGTGCCACCTGAGGCTTGACGGTTCCGTGCCACCTGATGGTTGACACCTCGACCTAGGAGGCAGGCGTCCACGATGAACGTCCGCACAAGTAGCCGATGAGCGAACGTTGCAGCGCAGGGTGATCATGGTTCTCGCAGGCGGTGCCTTGTGGAGGAAGCATGTCAAAGAAGGGTTCTACTCGTAAGGCAGATCGTGGACCCGAGTGGTGCGTGATCCGGCGCCTTCGCGACGGGAGTATTTCTTACTACTTCGAGGGCGATCCCCCAAGACGACCGCCCGTAGCGTGGGGACGAGAATCGCAGGCGCGTAGGTTCGCCACCCAGCACGAAGCTCAGCAAATGGCGAACTGGATGCAGCAGAGTTCCAAGATCATGCACTTCGAGGTGGCCCGATTGCCTCCCCTTCCAAAGGGCCGTTAGGCGCGCCGTCCGTCAAGCGAACCTCGGGCGACGCTCATGGGATCCACGCGTCCCGTTCCCGGGGCTGGACAGGCGTCCCCATCTGGCTCCCTTCTGTGTCAAGACGCTCTTCGGAGCGGGGGTTTAGGCTTGGTCTTGGCGGGTCCGGGAAGTGACTTGTCCGAAGAGTCGGCGTGGGGATGTGAGCCGGCCGCGCTGGATTGAAGTGACGCGCCTCGGTGTCCTCCTGGGCCGGTCGCCGTGGTGGTGGCCAGGTCGTTGAGCGTGGTGCGGTAGACGATGTCGGACAGGCGTCGTTTGAGGCAGCGCAGGGTCTCGTTGGGGGGCTTCTCGGCAGCGACTTTGCGGTCGTAGTACGTGCGGGCGTCGGTGGGGTTGCGGAGCTGAACGACGGCCATCATGTGCAGCACCATGTTGATCTGACGGTTCCCGGCGCGGGAGAGGCGATGGCGGACTCGGTCGCCAGAGGATGCGTCGATCGGTGCGGTCCCGGTCCAGGACGCGAAATTGGCCGCGGTCGGGGAAGCGGGTGATGTCGCCGACCTTGACCAGCAGGCGGGCGGTGCCGGAGGGCCCGATCCCGTGCAGGTCGATCAGGTTGGTGCCGGTGGTCTTGATGAGCTCGATGAGTTCCTTGTTCGCTGCCTTCTTCCGCTGGTGGATGCGCTCGAGGTCGATCACCATTTCCAGGGCGTGCCGCTTGTGGGTCTTGCCGACAAGGTGGCGTGGACGGACGCCGGCGAGCAGCCTGCGGGCCTGAGCAGCCGACAGGTCCTTCTTTGCCCCGCCGGGGATGAGTTCCAGCAGCTGGTGGAGCTGGCAGATCATCCGGGTGTGTTCCTCGCCGATGCGGCGACGCCGGTCGACCAGGAGCCGCAGGAGCTCGAGCTGCTCGTCATCGACAACCGGCCGCAGGCCACTCATCCGCACGCCGACCAGCGCGATCGAGTGCGCGTCGGTGTCGTCGGTCTTGCGCCCCTGCCCGGTGGCGAAGACCCTCACCCGAGCCGACAGCTTCGCGGGCACGTCGACCACCGGCTCACCCTTGGCGATGAGTCGCTGGGCGACATGACGCCCGATGCCTTTCACAGCCCTCGATCGCCCAGACCCGATCTGGCCAGGCAGTGACATAAGCCAGCATGGCTGTGAATCCCTCGACATCGGTGGCCAAGCGGGCCCGTTCCAAGGACCTGCTCGTCGCCGGTCATCACCTCGATCGTGACCGACCGCTTGTGCGGATCCATACCAATCACTACACAGCTTTCCTCGCCCACCATGGGCTCCCATCAGCTCGACTGATTGCGGTCAGTGGAGTCAGGAGGGCACCGCTACTACCAGCAGAGCATTCCCTTCTTGAGCCTCTCCTGCCCCGGCGGTGTCCGGGGCAGCGCACGCCAAATGAGAGTCACACGACGCACGTGGACAGCCGCAATCCGAGCGACCACCCCGGACACCTGAACCGACCCCTGGCCAGGACCCGATCTGAGGTCAATGGAACTAGTAGCCGCGATCCGGGCGCGAACGCCGACCGCGCCCACCATCAGGCGGCCCGCGACCATCAAGCATCACATCCGAGCGCGTCAACCACACCTCCCGGAGGTCGTAGCCCGGAGAGAGCGGTGGAGTGGGGCCACTCGGACAGATGCCTTCTCGCCCGCCGGCCGGCGGCTCATCACGTCGGATTCGTCCGCCGGCTCTGGCGGCACGTTGCGGCCGGTCGTACGCTCGCCTGAACTCGGTAGCCCATCCCGCTCATGGAACGACCTTCTTCCGGATCTTCGTCGCCATCCCCATCCTGGTCGTCCTGGCAGCGTCGCCCGCGGGACGTCGCAGTGGAGCTACGACAACACCACGGCTGTCGCCGCTGGAAGCGGCGGCCTGGTGTTCCTCGGCCCGCTGCTGATGATCCTGTTCCGCCAGAAGTACCCGCGCTGGTGGTTCGACTGGAACCTCGAGCTGCAACGGTTCGGAAACTGGGTGAATGCCTATCTCGCGCCCATGGACGACCGCTACCCGTCCACCGACGAGCACCAGTCGGTGCACCTGGACAACCCCTACCCGGACGCGCAACGGGACCTCAACCGGTGGCTTCCCCTGGTCAAGTGGCTCCTTGGCATCCCGCACTACGTGCTGCTGTTCTTCCTCGACATCGCGGCGGTCGTCGTGGTGATCATCGCCTGGTTCGCCATCCTGTTCACGGGGCGATACCCCAGGGCGCTGTTCGACTTCGTCGAGGGCGTGATCCGCTGGCACAACCGCGTCATCGCCTACGCCTTCCTGCTGGTCACCGACGAGTACCCGCCCTTCCGGCTGCGGTGATCAGCCCGATCCCCTTCCACGCACTCTCATGCCGCGGACAGCGAAGACGCGGAACGGCCGATGTGAGAATGCTTGTTGAGGGATCATGAGCCTATGGACTCTCAGCGGCGGCACCCCATGACGAGACATCTCGGCGGCCGGGAGGACACCCCATGACGGCTTTGGACAGCGCCGAGCTCCTTGCCGAACTTGAGCCAACGGTCGCAGCGAACCTCAACCGGCACCTGGCCACCGCTAAAGAATGGATGCCCCACGAGTACGTGCCCTGGAGTCTGGGGCGAGACTTTGCCGACCTGGGTGGAGAGGCATGGTCGGTCGAACAGTCGGCGTTGTCGCCAATCGCGCGCACCGCGTTGGAGGTCAACCTGCTAACCGAGGACAATCTGCCCAGCTACCACCGTGAGGTCGAGCGAGCCTTCGGCAGGGATAGCGCGTGGGGCACGTGGGTGAACCGGTGGACCGCCGAGGAGGGCAGGCACGCCTTCTGCATCCGCGACTATCTGCTGGTGACCCGGGGGGTCGATCCCGACGAGCTCGAGCGGGCCCGCATGGCGACCATGGAGTCCGGCTACGACTCTGGCGACAAGCCGCTGCTCAACGTGTGCGCCTACGTGTCGTTCCAGGAACTCGCGACGCGCGTTTCACACCGAAACACCGGAAGGTTCACCGAGGAGCCGATCGCCGACAAGCTGCTCACCCGCGTCGCCATGGACGAGAACCTGCACATGATCTTCTACCGGAACATCGTCGCGGCGGCTCTTGAGCTCGCGCCCAGCCAGACCATGCGCGCGATTACCGAGGAGGTCGTCGGCTTCCAAATGCCCGGCAGCATCATCCCCGGGTTCGCCCGCAAGGCGGTGCAGATGGCCAAGGCCGGAATCTACGACCTCCGCATCCACCACGACGACATCGTGACACCGCTGCTGCGTCAGTGGGGTGTGTTCGAGCTCGAGGGCCTGGCCGGCGACGGGGAACAGGCGCGTGAGGAGCTTGCGGCGGCTGTCGATGCTCTCGACGTACAGGCCACACGGTTCGTCGAACAACGCGCGGAGGCGGCCGCCAAGAAGGCCGCCCGACAGGCGACATGAGTCGGCCAACATCCTGTCATGCCGCGTTCCGCGCGCAGCCGATGTGCGGGCGGGTGAGCCTGACGATCGACACACTGTCGGCATGGCTCCTAATGATCCGGACCGGCTGGGCCGAACCTCCCTGCACTACGCGGCCGTAGATGGTCCCGTCGACCAGGTCAGGAACCTCCTGGCGAGCGGCGCGAACGTCGCGGCGACGGACAGGCAAGGGTTCACGCCGCTGCAGGGCGGTCCGGCAACGCCGTCAGGCCAGACTGCCCAGCGCTTCTGGCGCGATTCGCCGGTCGCGGCGTCCGGCGGACGACTTCGTCAACAACCCTTGGCGTTGTACGTGATTCGCGAGTCGCCCAATCCGTGTAGCTCGACCGACCCGGATTGGAACCTCGCATCGAGGGGGGCATCTGGGAGCTGGAACGGAGTGGGGTAGAGCGTTCCGCATTGATCGTGCATATCGACAGATACCCAGATGCGGTCGACAGGACGGACCTGCAGCACGCGAGGCGCCTGCAGACGTGTGATACAGATCGATCCGTCCGTACTGCACGCTTTGGAGGTGTCGTGCGTGACGATTCGAGACACGATCGAGGCCGCGGCCATGACCACCAGCACGACCAGCACGACCAGCGCTCCGGCGGCCATCCATGCAACGCGCGCTGTGGTCGCGACACCATCGGTCACAGTTTCGTCCATGCCGCTGATTTTGCCCCGGCGAAGTGCCACCGGGTTGGTGTCCGACTGAAACGTCCGGATGTGCCGCAATCCGGGCGTTGGGGGCCGCGGGGACTCGACCCGATGGTCGGGGGATCATGAGAGCCATGCCACGAGGCGTCTGCGGCCCGGAGGTCGCGGTTCGCTCAACGGGCTCGGCGTGCCAAGGCTCCACGGATCGCGCGAACCGGACGCACCGGCTGAGTCGAGCCCGGCCGCTGGCCGGCCCCGATGCGGTTCACCCCATGAAGCCCGAGCCGCACAGTTCATCGACCCCGACGGCTTCACCTGGGAGTAGCTCCACCCAGCGGATCGCCCTGCTGCCACAAGCTGCAAAAGGGTTCTTAGGCAGGGGGTTGCCGGGGCAGAATCGTCCCGACGATGTGCTGGACGACTCGAAGGAGCAGGACTCGATGCGTAAGTCTCTCGCCGCTGGTACTGGATTGCTCGCGATCCTCACGACTGTCGCCGGAACCGCCTCGGCGGCCCAAGCGGCTTCGACGGCCTACCCGACCGCCCCGTACGAGGCACCCTATGGCGCCACCTACACCAAGGGGACCATCACGTTCTACAACCGTGCGGCGATGGTGGACGGCGTACAGCGGGCGTTGGAGACGAGCGGCTGCCGCCAGACCATCGCCAAGAGCTATAGCGGTTCGACGCTCCTCGACACCACCTACAGCCAAGTGACCTGCTACAGCAAGAGTGAGGAGGTCCACCTGTATGTGAATGCCGACGTGGTGGGCGGCGCCACCTCTGTGCGGGTCAGCTTGAACAACGTCGCCTCAGACGGCACCGTGACCGAGCTGGCCTGGGACTCGGTCCCCCGGCCCTGATCCGAGCTGGAGATCTACGCGGTGTCCAAGGCGGTGAACTCGGTCCGCAACAACGGCCCGGAGCTGCTGGATCCGCTCGCGCTGAGTTGATCGCCGTCGTACCGGTCCGGTCGCAGTACTCCGGACCGGGCGCCGAGCACGGCGTCGTCGACCGCGACGTCCCCGCCTCGTCGAAGGACTCATGTTCGGCTGCATCGGCGGACTCGTACCGGTGGCCTGGCTCACAGTCTGGCTAGCCGCTGGGTGGCTGCCGCGCTATGCACTCACTGCTCACCGGCTAGCGCGCAAAGGCGATCCCCCATTCCAGCTCGGACCTCTCCAGGCGTCAGAAGTCCGTGTTCGAAGGGACTCTGCCCCTCCAGTCGACCTCATTCGACTTCATTTCGCACCACGTTTGATCCCACGGCCGCGAGACCTAGGTGATCCCGGCCGATCTAATCGGGCCGGTCGACGTGGCGCCGTCCTCGGGCTCACCGGGCGGGAGGACGGGTCTAGCGGCAGAGCCGTAGCCTTCTCGGATGCGGCCGGAGAGCAATGATCACCCGACTGCCCTGTTGATCACCGGCACGGTCGGAGCGGGCAAGACTTCGGTTGCGGCCGCCGCCGGATCGATTCTGACCGAAGCGCGTGTTCCGCATGCCGTGATCGACCTTGACGCCCTCAGCCAGTCCTGGCCGACCCCACCGGACGACCCTTTCAACCTCGCGATGGAGCTCCGAAACCTTGAGTCGCTCGCCCGGAACTATCTGTCGGCTGGCGCCTGCCGGCTGGTCCTGTCGGGCGTGGTCGAAACCACAGCAGAGCGTGCACGCTATCGCGCAGCACTGGGCGTCGAACTGTGCGTGTGTCGCCTTCGTGCCGACCTCGCCGAGTTGCATCGACGTCTTCGGATCCGACATGCGGGCGCCGACCCCGAGATGCGCTGGCACCTTGACCGGGCCGGACAGCTCGACCAGATTCTCGACCAGTCTGCGGTCGACGATTTCGAGGTCATCTCAAACGGACGGACGTTGACCGATATCGCGGCAGACGTACTCACTCGCACTGGCTGGCTCTGAAACTCGACCCAGCCTCCATCACCGAGCTCACCACTCACAGGCCATCGTGCCACTGACCTTGGCTTAGGAAGCTGTGACCGATTCTGCCGGCTGGCTGAGACTTGCCCGGGGTAGCGCGAGACTTTGCCCAGGGCAAGCAATGGCAAGCTTTGCACGCTGGCGCCAGAGTTGCTCGGGCCGGTGGGTTTAGAGCTGGCCCGGGCAGAGGAGCAATTGCCCGGGGCGAAGGGCAGGCCGGGTGGTTCGAGGTTCGAGCTGAAGTCGGACGGGTTTCTTTACTGCACCAGTCAAGTTCAGGGCCTGCGTTCTCTCCGAGTTTGGGCGGGATCTCAGGGCCGCCTTGTGGCCCTATGTTTGTGACTTGCCGGGCCTGTTCCGCAGGTAGAGGTCGCGGAGCAGGCATATCTCCGCACCGTGGTGAATGACCTCGACGTTCGTATACAGGACTTTCTTTGCCATCGGCGCGTGGGCGAAGGCGGGCGGCTCGCCTTGCGGCTGGGCGAGTCCTGCCGTGCCCAGGTTGCGCACACCGTTGAGCCAGGTCTCGTACTCGTCATCAAGCTGCTGCAGCGCTTCCTGGGCGGTGCCCGCGTAGCAGAATGTCTCCACGCTGTTGTCATCGCGGCCGAAGCGCTTGCCGTTGGTCGATGCGAACCCGCCGATCAGGTGCGCCAGGCGCCAGGCGATTGTCGTCACAGGTTCCCGTTCGTGCGGCGGCTCGCCGTAGTCCATGGTGAACTCGCCGGCCCCGAAGGAGATCGGCGCGGAGCTTTGGCCTCGTCGGCTGATCGTCCAGCAGTCGGGGACCGGCTGCCAGAAGTACTCGTCGTCGGTCAGCCCATCCATACGGGACCTGAGCCGATGCCGCCAGTGCGACTCGATCTGGTCGACCACCTCGGCGTTCCAGTCAATGTTCACCCGCAGACGGTAGCTGCTGACGGGCTCCCAGCGATCGGTTCTGGGGCTTGCGAATGGGGTCGAGGATGTTCGACGTGGGGTGTGAGCTGGGAGTACGAGCTGGGCCAATCGGCGCACCGAAGAGTTCAGTCAACTGGCCGGGTCGTGATCGTGCGCCGCGGGGACCAGGCGCGGCTTTGGACCCGCAACCGCAACGAGATCAGCGACCGCTTCCCCGAAATCGTCACCGCCGCCCTGCTGCAGCTGCCCGCCGGCGTCGTTCTGGACGGCGTTATCTGAGGTGCCAGGGGTCGTGTACAACACGTCTGCGATGGGCCGATGAGCGTCCCGGATTCCTGTTGTGGACGCTCTAGGTTCGCGGTGTCTACGACACGGCGGGAGAGCCGATGCGGGTACAGCGGGTGGCACCTCTCGAGGCCGGCGAAGAGTCGTGGACGGTGCTGGGCGATTCATCCGTGGTGGATCTGTCTCAGCGCCGACCGAACGACCAGATTGGGTGACCTCGGGACTGACCAGGAGGGCCGCATGGAACTCGACATGCCCGCCGCCACCGAGCTCGCTGAAACCCTCGGCTTCCTTCCGACTGGGTGTCGGTTAAGAGCGAGCTCGCGCAGCTGGCAGGCTGCCGGACAGAGACCAGATATGGTGTGAATCTGACGGTTGAACTGACCGCGAGTGATCACAGGTAGAACACCGCGAACAGGCCGCCGACGACTCCTGCGATCACTATGGCTTGAGCCGCTCGAGATCTACGCCGGAGGTTCCTCGGCAGCAGGAATCCCTTCTCTTCCTCCTTTTTTTCCTCAAGCAGATCCGACAACACGAGCAACGGTCGACCAAGTGTCGCGATGACAATCAACGAGTAGAGTCCGGCGACTCCCCAAGCGACTACGCCGCTCGGGTTCTCGACGAAAGCAGAGCGCCAGCCGCCGACGACCGCCATGAAAACCCATCCGCCGACCGCGATTCCGGCCGTCGTGCGATCTCGGCGAACCAGCGGATCGAACCATGTCAGGGCACACACGAGACACAGTAGGACTCCCTGGGTTAGCGCTCCCGCGCCAGCGTGTAGTTGAGCCCAGCGGAAGAGTTCAGAAGTCCCATCCATGTCGCCGCGCGAAACTCCTTTTCCTGCGGTAGTCGCTGACCCGCCGCCGCGATCCAGACCTGACGCTCGCCAAGGGATCAGCGCAGAAAGCTGCGGCAAACCACAGAAACCACGCCGTCGTGGACACGTCCACGACGCCCACGGCCAAGCAGTACAGCACACTCCAGCTGCCGGCTAAAGATAAATGGCGAGCTGGTCATCCTCGGCGCGGACGGCCGCCTGAGCTTCGACGCGCTCCAGCAGCGGCTGGTCACCAGCCCGGCGCGGGCGCGCGCCAAGCCGCGCAGGTGCCCGCCGCGTATGCCGCGTTCGATCTGCTGGCGACGGGGGAGTGGACCTGCGTACCCAGCGCTGGACCGTCCGGCGGCAACGACTCGAGCAGCTCGCGCGCTCGTGGGTGCCTTATCCGGACTAGGCAGTTTGTAGTCGGCGACACGTCTCGACGGGCTAGGTCCTGTTACGCCATCGCCTTGAATATCGATGGCGTCGCAGCAGACCCGTACGCGTCATGCCACACCTAGCAGCGTGAAACGACAACATCGACCGCGGTGGGACCCGCCCCGGAGTGTCGATCAAACAGGGCGAACCTGACCTGACTTGGCACCGTCATTTTTTTTCGGACAGCGTCTGGCCGCTACCCACCCTCCCCCTTTGGGCCGGGGGTGCCGTTTGAGTACTGATCTGTGTAGGCCGGGACGCGCACGTTCACCACGAGACGGCGTACGACCTCGGAATCGCCGACGATGACGGCGCCGGCCGCTACGAGCCCGGCCAGGTCGTCGCCGCCGAAGGCGGCGAGGAGGGCATCCGTCGGGGTGACCAGGACGGCGTCCGGCTGTTCGGGCGGCTCGTGGGCGACCGCGGCGCCGGACGACGTGAGGCGGACGCCGAACACCCCGGCAGGACCGTGGTCGCGTAGTTCGATCCGGAGGGTCTCCTCGGGCCGCTCCGGCGTCGGCACGAAGAAGGTGCGGATGGTCAGCATGGCGCTGTCCGTGCTCACGAAGACCTGTTCTGCGGTTGGGGGGGCGGCCAGCGCCCATGTGCCAAGCGCGACGACGATGGGCTCGAGGCCGCGCCCCCACGTGGTCAGCTCGTAGACCCGCGAATTGCCTGGCGGAGGCAGCTGCCGACGGCGTAGGACGCCCGCGTCGGCCAGCTCGCGCAGCCGGTCGGACAGTGCGTTCGGGCTGGCGGTCGGGAGCGCCTGCTGGAGGTCGGTGAATCGTTTCGGCCCGAGCAGCAGTTCGCGCACCACGAGCAGCGACCACCGCTCACCAACGATGTCGAGACCGCGCGCGACGCCGCAGGCCTGCCGATAGCCCCGCTGGACTGGCATGGAACCACCTCCGGTTGTACTTGCTCGATCATAGCAGTCACTATTAGCCTCATAACGCCCGATACGAGGAGGAACCCATGTCCACGCCAGCGGCACCCCCGCCCACCGACCGCGAGACCTGGCAGAAGCAACTCGACGACCTCCGGCTCCGCGAGAAGGCGCAAACGCGTGAGGGCGACGCCATCGCCGCGGCCCGCCGGCGGCTGCCGATGGTCGAGGTCGACCCGACAACCCATCTGGTCGGTGCCGACGGCCCAGTGCCCCTGCTCGACGTCTTCGAGGGGAGGACCCAGCTGTTCGCGTCGTACCACATGTGGCACAAGGGCAGGCATGCCGCCGACCAGTGCGAGGGCTGCACTTTCTTCACCGGCCAGGTGCTCGAGCTCTCCTACCTGCACTCGCGCGACGTCACATTCGCGGTCTTCTGCCAGGGGCCGTTCGAGCAGACGTCGCGCTACCGCGACTTCATGGGCTGGCAGGCGCCCTGGTACTCGGTGCCCGCGGAGTCGCTCGACTCCCTCGTCGCCGGGCGCGCGTTCGGGATGAAGGCGTGCTACCTGCGCCAGGGCGACCGGGTATTCGAGACCTACTGGACCACCGGGCGGGGCGTCGAGGCGATGGCGCCGTCTTACGGGCTGCTCGACATGACCGTCTACGGTCGCCAGGAGGACTGGGAGGACTCGCCGGAAGGGTGGCCGCAGGGCTTCCGGACCGACGGCGACCAGTTCCGGCTCGACGGGCGGCCGACATCGCAGTGGTCGCGCCTCGCCGCCGGCCGTGACGACGACCTGGGCGCCACCGGGGCCGCCGGTAGCGAGCATGACTGCCACTGAGGCTCGGCGCATGCCGATCGGATGAAATCGCCCGCGGGTCGGCCGGGCAGATGAGGAGGAGACCATGCTGCTGGAGAACAAGGTGGCCGTGATCTACGGCGGAGGGGGAGCGGTGGGTGGGGCGGTGGCTCGTGCGTTCGCCCGGGAAGGTGCGCAACTGTTCCTCGCCGGTCGCACACTGATGCCGCTCGAAGCGGTGGCCGGTGATGTGTCGACTGCTGGCAGTCCAGTGGACGTGGCCCAGGTCGACGCGCTTGATGCCGATGCCGTCGAGCGGCATGCCGCGCGCGTGGTCGCGGAGGCCGGGCGGCTCGACGTGTCGTTCAACCTGATCGGCTACGGCGAGACGCAAGGTGCACCGTTGCTGGAGATGGCGCGAGAACGGTTCGTCGGGCCGATCAGCACCGCGATGGAGGCGCACTTCATCACCGCGACCACTGCGGGGCGGCAGATGGTTGAGGCCGGGTCGGGCGTGATCCTGGCGCTCACCGCCCAGGCTGCCCGGGTGCCATACGTCAACACTGGAGGGTTCGGTGTGACCGGTGCGGCGATTGAGGGTTTGTGCCGTCAGCTTGCCGCCGAGCTCGGTCCGCACGGCGTTCGAGTCGCCTGTCTGCGCTCCGGCGGCTCTCCCGACACTCCCGGTGTGGAGGAAGTCTGGACTCGGCACGCCGAGAACGCAGGTGTGTCCAAGGCGGAGTGGTGGGCAACGATGGCCGAGAAGACCGCCCTGCGGCGTCTGCCGATGCTGGCCGACGTGGCGAACGCCGCCGTCCTCCTAGCCTCCGACCATGCCACCGCGATCACGGCGGAGGTCACAAACGTAACCTGCGGCGAGCTCTTCGACTGACCGAGCTTCCAAGAGGTCACGCCTTGCGAAGGAATCGCTGCGGTCTCGTACTAGTCCGAGGCGAAGCGTTGGTACGCCACCAACAGGGCAAACATGGCGTGACGCGGCACTAGGTCCGGGCAGTCAAGGAATTGGGTGTCCCGGTCAGTCCCAGACAGCTCAGTCAGTCGCTGCCGGCGGCCGGTGCGGCTCGCGCAACGTCAACCAGACCGGCTGACCGCCTCCGGGCGTTCCGCGGTCGAGCTGATAAGGCCGCAACCACACGAAGGCGTCCGGCGACGCCAGCAGCCACTGCCGGGCCCCGCGCTTGCGCACTCCGATCAGCTGGTCGCCATAGGCAGTCTCACCCGGCTCGAGGTGCTGGTGGTGGGGCGTTATCGCGGCAAGGAGCTCGAGGTCGTCGGCCGCACGGTCACGCTCAAGGACGACCAGTCAGCCGAGATCGGCCAACTTTTGAAGCCGGCCGGGCCGCGGCATCCCTGGCCGGACGAGATCAGCACTCACTGGGGCAAGGCAGCAAGACACCGCTGGTCAAGGTCCAGCCGCCCCTGGCGATGTCGAGACGCTCCCCACCTGATCGCCGCGTCAGGTCGTCCAGCGTCGCGGAGTTGGCCCTCGGCGTCTGCTCTGCGTCGCGATGGGCGGCGAGTGGGAGCGTCGGGACCACGGCGCGCGCTCACTGAAGTGCCAGAGCCGGATCATCGCGACAGACCGCGTCGCGGATCCGTGCCGCACGCCGATCCAGCTACCGGATCTGCCGAGGACAGAGCTTGCGGTGGGTCCCCTCTGCAACGATCCGCTCAGCGTGCTCGACGGGCGGTGATCAGCCAGGCAGCCGAGCCGAGTCGGACGCCATCGGGCGTCTGGTGAGCTGCGAACAGCGCCCGGAGGTTCGCGGTGGCTGTGGCGCGCTGCGCCTCGTCGGTGCCGAGCAGGAGCCAGGCTGACTGGCCCAACTGCCAAATCGTTGCCTGATCGGCGTCGCGGCCCAGCCAGATCGATTGGTCGAGGGCCTCGAAGGCGACATCGGACCAGCCCGCGGCGGCCAGCAATGGCTCGACCGTGGCCGGGTCGCTCTGGGCAAACGGCCCGGGCGCGCCCGGCGGCGGCATCGGTAGATCGCGGCCGACTCGCAACGCCTCGAAGATCTCGCGGAGCCACTCGTTCTCGGCCAGGCCGCGCCATACCAAGATCGCAAGCCGACCGCCCGGCTTACTGGCGGTGGCCAGGTTGGCGAATGCTGCCGTCGCATTGCCGAAGAACATCGTCCCGGTCCGGCTGACAATCAGGTCGTACGCCGCCGCCCCGAAGTCGTGCACCTGTGCGTCGGCCTGGGCGAACTTCACCGCCAGCCCGGCTCCGCGCTGGCGGGCCACTTCGAGTTGTGCAGTGGACAGGTCGACCCCGAGGGCGCGCGCACCCGGTGACGCGCGGACCAGGTCGATCGCGACCTGACCAGACCCGCAGCCGACGTCCAGGATCCGGTCTGCCGGACGAGGGTTGGCGGCGGCCAGTAGGGCAGGGTGGTAGTCGGCCGGGGCGCGGTCGTAGAAGTCGGCGTATTCGGCCCAGTAGCTGCCGTGCTCGCCGTCCCAGTCGCGGAGTTGGCGGCTGTTGCTCGGGTCGACGGCAAATGCCATGGCCTTGCTCATCGGGTCACCTCCTTGGCCTCACATACTCCCAAAGAGAGTATCTGCTAGGCTTACTCCCAAAGGGAGGGTCATGTCAAGAGTGCTCACCACGACCACATACGGCGTGCTCGGACTGCTCGCGGTCCGTCCGTACTCGACGTACGAGCTGGCCAAGGCGATGGGGCTCAGCGTCGGCCGGGTGTGGTCGCGCGCCGAGAGCAAGCTGTTCGAAGAGCCCAAGAAGCTCGTGGAGCACGGCTATGCCAGGGCGCGCGAGGAGACGGTTGGGCGACGCCCGCGGACCGTCTACTCGATCACAGCCGCCGGCCGACGAGCCCTGGCCGCCTGGCTTGCCGAGCCCGGCGACGGGCCGGTGCTCGAGTTCGAGGGGCTGGTCAAGCTCATGTTCGCCGATCACGGCAGCCGGGCCGACGCGCTCGAAACGATTGCGAGGGCCAGGGCCTGGGCGGTCGATATGAACGCCGACAGCGTCGCTGCGGGCGAACGCTTCGCTGAGGGCGGGGGTCGCTACGAGGAGCGCCGCGCCACCAGTCTGCTGGTGGGTGCGTTCCTGACCGACTTCTACGCGTTGGTGGCGCAGTGGGCCGAGTGGGCG
The DNA here is from genome assembly GCF_044459685.1 of Kribbella sp. NPDC050241. Taxonomy (NCBI): domain Bacteria; kingdom Bacillati; phylum Actinomycetota; class Actinomycetes; order Propionibacteriales; family Kribbellaceae; genus Kribbella; species Kribbella sp. NPDC050241. The sequence goes on along the minus strand of NZ_JBITJE010000003.1, from coordinate 849,507 downwards.
GCGGCCGAGGTGGAGGGCTGGCCCGACGATATTGCGAGCCACCGGACCGCGCCCGAACTGACCCGGGCCGTGTTGGCGCGTGCAAGGTGGTCACAACCGGACGACCCTGGCAAGACCTGATGGCGCGGTCGCCTCTGGATCTGCTCGCCCATGCAGCGATCCGGCAAAGCGCCAAGGTCCCATTCGCAAGCCTGCTTGCCATCGACCCAGGCACTTCTACTTCCCGACATGGGTGTCGCACACGTACTGATCAACACCCTCAACACGACACCAGGAGGAGCTGCTGGTCAGCGCAGGTGGCGTGCTGACGCGCGTGCTCGCCGGAACATCACACTGGATTGCCGGGGTGGGCGCACCCTCACGCCCTTACGCAGGCAACCCCGCATTCACCGACATCTACACAGCGCTGGAGCAGACGGCTGCGGACCATCGAGAGATGCTGCTCTCAAGCCCGCTCTCGATCCCGCTGCCGGGGCTGCCGCGGGCCAGTGGTGAAGGGCGCAAGTTCACGGCTGCAGTTCGCAAGGACGTGGCGGGCATGGTTGACAGGTTCCCGATACCTGCCCCGCTGCGTGTACCGGTCAAGGTGGTCCTGCTCGTGGTTCCTCCACGGCAGGGCAAGGATCCCCTGTCGGCACTCCGGCGGTACGAGACGCCCTGAACGGGCCCGACATCACTGCTTACGAGGTCATCGAATTGAAGAGGACCGCCGCAGATCCAGAGGCCGGCCTTCTGCGGTTTGCGTTGGGCAGTGGCAGCCAACACGGGAGGAGCACGTGGCAACGAGCGACCGAACTATGTGGCCAGGTGCTTCGAACTCGGATGCGTTGATGGAGGGTAATCATCGACGACTGGAGCTCCTGAGACGGGCGGCATCGCCGGCTCACCAGGGGATCCAGTGGGACACTCGGATCTACGTCCGGAACTTGAAGGGGTGACGAGAGTGACTGCGCTGTCCTTGGTGCGACGTGCACGGCGCGTGATCTTGTCGGTGCTTGGCTCGGGGGATCGGCGCGACGACACGCTGCTCGCCGAACTCAAGGACATCCCCGTCAATCGGCTGGACGAACTCATGGCGAAGAACACCGCAGCCGGTCGCGGTGCGAACGGCAGGCCGGCTTGGCTGGCGGCGAACCATGCGACGGTCGAACGCGTCATCCTTGTGCCGCATAACTACGCGTCGCCTGGGGTTCTCCGGTGCAACGCAGCGGTTCTCGGCAGAGGAGAGAACGATTGGCTGTTCTCGGTTGACGTCAGCCTGGCCGATTTCGACACGCTGCCGGGGCTCTCGAAGAGAACCAGTCAGGACGTGCTGGCGGACCTGCTGATGCGTCTGCCGGTCCTGCCACTCGACGAGGATCAGGAGCGAAGTTGGGAGCTGGCCTGAGCCGCAGAGCACTGCACGCCGCTCGAGGAATACTGCTCTGTTGGATAACGCCCGTCGCCAGCGGTACGGGCCGATCTGCGCCCGGACGATCTTCCGACGCTCGGCGGTATCGGCATTCGACCGTGAGCGGTCCAGCGGGCGGCCCTGGGCGGGCGGAACATGAAAGTGCGGCCTGGACGGTCTCCTCAAGACCGGGGGCTCCTCCACGCCGTCCAGGATGCCCCCGTCCCGCTGTCGTTTGCGCAGGCAATCCCTGACTGGAAGATAGGTTCCCTTAAGCTCAGACCTTGGAATGGGGTCGTGACCTGAGGTTCTGCGTTGTGGACGGTGTCTGTCACGCATGGACGCGGCATATCGCAGCGTGGCAAGCGGTTCGCCGCAGTCGGCAACACAGGTTGGCTCAGCCTGTCTCCCGATTCGTTGAGGGGCTGCTCTTCCGGCGCGTGGCTACGACGTACTTCACCGACTCCACTGCGAGGAACGCGGTTATGACGGCGATCAGGACGGGTGCGGTCTCCAGGGCCCCCAGCTGGGTCATGAATGCGGCAAGCAGCACCAGCGCGAACGGTGCCGAGATCACGGCCCCGGGGACCGCGGCGAGCATGCACGTGAACGCCAGGCCCAAAGGCACTCCGGGGATCACCTGGTGCACGAGCACTCCGGCCGTCCCCCCGATGAACAGCGTTGGGAAGATCGGCCCGCCCACGAACCCGCTGGCCTCGCTGACGGCGAAGGTGAGGATCTTGGCGACCACCAGGGCGGCCAGGAAGCCCGCACCGAGCGCCCCGCCGCTCTCCGCCACGGTCTTTAGCTGATCACTGCCCGTGAACATCGTCAGTGGCAGGATCACGCCGACGACGCCGAAGGCGACGCCACCGATCAGCGGACGTACGACGGCCGGCACTTTGAGCCGGCCGAACATCACTACGGCCAGCTTCATTACGGTGGCCAGCAGCGTCACCACCACCGCGGCGAACAGTCCCAGCCCGATTCCGGCCAGCAACTGCCAGTCCTCGAACTTGTACGACGGCACCTGATAGGCGTCGAGGAAGAAGGCGCCGGCGACGACGAAGTAGATCCCGAAAGAGACGCTGGAGGAGACGATCGTGGCGGCCAGGGTCTTGGCCATGCGTTGTCCGCCGGGGCGGGCGACCTCCAAGATGAGCATGACCACGATGACCGTGCTGGAGAACAAGCCGCCGTACGCGCCGGCGAACCCGGCCAGCGTGTTCACCTTGCCGTCCTCATCGTTGAGCCGTCGTCGACGCGAGACCCACCCGCCGGCCCCACCGCCCATGGCGCCGAGCGCCTGCTCCGGGCCGAGGCTGGCGCCTCCGACCAACGACACGGCCGACACGGCCACGATCCCCGGCACCGATCGGCGGTCGACATGCGCGTGCTCGAGGTCGTCGATCAGGCTCGGGATCTTGTCTGGAAGGTGGGTCCACATCCGCAGGAGGCCGACCACGACGCCCGCGGCCGCAGTGACGCCCACCCACCACCACTGCCCGCCGAGCCACCCCGTATCCGACGCGGTGTACCAGTTGTTCCCGACCCCGATCAAGCCCATGAACAGCAGGGCGACGCCGGCGCCGAAGACGCCGAGCCCGAGCGCGTTCAGCATCAGCACCCAGAACTGTGGCGTCTGTGGGAACGGTGGCGCCGGCGCCGATCCTGACCCGGCGCTCATGAACCGTGTTCCTTCTGCATGGTCCGCATGTGGGCCTCCCCCCGTAGGACCGCCCCGGCCCCGCGGTTTGATTCAGTGTCTACTGGCTCGCCCTCGGCGGGACTCGCCAATGCATTGGCGATCGGGGACGGCTCACCCCCCGGCGAGGTTGTCCCCGTACCCTTCCTGCGACCATGCGCCCCACCAGAGTGCAGCACCAGAGCGCGACGGGAACTTTCCCGCCGGCGCGAAGCGCAGGCAGCAGGCCGGCCGACGGTCAACGGAAGCGGAAATCGGCGATGGCCCAACACCTGATACCAGGTAGCGAGCCCTGCAACTCAACCTCGTTGAACACGAGCCATTACGGCAGCAGCGTGCCCCGACCCATGTCGCCGAGAACCACATCGAACCTGATCGGTTTCCCGCCGATGCCATCGACTGTTGCCGGTGGGACGATCGTGGTTATTGCGCTCCAGGAGGGATCGGACGTCATGGTTCGTTTGTTGGTGATGCGCCGGTTCGAGGCGTTCCGGCACAACCCGCTGTCTGTGCGCAAGGCGATGGCGGTGATCGTCGCCGCAACGCTCGTGAGTGTGCTGGTCGGCGGCGTGCTGATCACCGTGGTGGATCCGGAGGAGTTCCCGAACCTGGGCACGGGGCTGTGGTGGGCGTTGCAGACGGTGACCACGGTCGGGTACGGCGACGTGACCCCCGAGAAGACCGCTGGGCGGTTCGTGGGGGCGCTGTTCCTGCTGGAGGCGATCGCGTTCGTGACGATCGTGACCGCGGTGATCACCTCCAGCTTCGTGGAGCGGGCGCGCCAGGAGCGGATCGCCGACTCCGAGACCGCGGAGGCGGCGGGAATCGAGCAGCTGACTGCCCAACTCGCGGAGATCACCTCGAGGCTGGACCGGATCCAGCAGACCCTCGAGTCCGGGAGATAACCGCACCGCGCTCAGCTCAACGTCCGCGCCTTCAGTGACCGGCCAGCAGGTTCTTCAGGGCGGCAATGATGACCGCGCCCACAAGCACAAAGAGCGAGTAGGCCACAGCCCGGGACAGCGACGCGCCGGCGTTCCGAGCCACGGCGAACCCGATCAGGGAGATCAAGGCTGTGAGGAGGAACTCGGCGCCCTCGAGTTCTGAGGAGTCGGGCAGCAGGAGCACACCAGCGGAGACGATCAATGCGACGGCGGCGGCCGCGCCGGCCAGCTGGGCTCCAGCCAATTCGACATCGGAAGAGCGGACCGTGCCGGCCCCACCATGCGTGCCGAGACACGGAAGGCGAACCAGCGTGCGAGCGCGAGGCCGAGCGTGATCCCCCAGATGAGTCCCCACACCCTGGTGTCCTCGGCGACGCTCCCTTCAACCAGGTCTTGACGTGCGGTGACTCGTCGTCCTCGCGAACCTGCACGCTTATGTACCTTGACGGTTACGTAACCATCTCGGTACATTGACCGAGTGGAAGCAGTATTGCGGGCACTGGCGGACGAGAGCCGGCGCAAGGTGCTGGAGGCGCTGGCCAACGGGGAAAAGACCGCGGGTGAGCTGGGGGACATGCTGCCGATTGCCCGCCCGGGCGTGTCCCGGCACCTGCGGGTGCTGCGTGACGCGGGTCTGGTCGAGGTCCGCCAGCAGGCACAGCGGCGCATCTACAGCCTCCGCCCGCAGGCTCTCGCCGAGGTCGATGAATGGCTGGGTCGATACCGGGCCTTGTGGGAGCAACGGCTGGACGCCCTGCACACCGAGATCGCCCGAGGAAAGCACGAACAAAGGAGCACCAGATGACCGACAACGCAGGTCGCCGTACGCGCGTCCTGGGCAGGCTACGATCAGCCGGTGGTACGGGCGTCGTACGCATCGAGGACCGCTACGACACCGATATCGACGATCTGTGGTCCGCCCTCACCGATCCGCGCCGTCTAGCCCGCTGGTACGGCGACGTCGAGGGTGACCTCCGCCGTGGCGGGCAGTTCACCCTGTACCTCGAAGCCGCCGGCCTGTACGCGGTCGGGCAGGTGGCAGTGTGCGAACCCCCGCAGCGGCTGCAGGTGGTGACCAGGGAAACCGACGAGTCCTGGCAGCAAGGTGATGGCGTGCCGCCCTTCGACCAGACGGTGGAGGCGACGCTGACCGCCGACGGAGGCCAGACCATCCTGGTTATCGAGACCGACGGCATGCCCCTGGACAAGATTGCCTTCTACGGCGCCGGGTGGCAGATCCACGCCGAAAATCTGGCCGCCTATCTCGCCGGGCGCGAGCGCGGCGACACCGGGGCGCGGTGGGACGAGCTCGTCCCTCCCTATCAGGAGCTGGCAACAACCATCGGCTAGCACCCCCGCAGCGTCCAAGACCGACGCAAGTGCCGTTCTGCATCTCTGCGGGCGATGTGACGCATCCAGCCGTTGTCGATCGTCCGGTTCTCGACCGGCGTCCGGTGCGCACGGACATCGGCACGAGCGCGCGGCTGAGGCGTAGGTTTATCTGCTCATGGCTGTCGCAAGCAGTGGCCCTGCGTGCTCCTCAACGAGTGGCACCCACTCCGGCCAGTCCAACGTCCGACCAAGGAGGCGTATTGCAGTCCAGTACTCGATCATGGTGTCAGTGGACTGCAGCAACCGCTCAATCCAGGCGAAGACATCGCGCAGGGCAGCCGGGTCGCCAATGGCGTGGGGCATCACATCATGGCGGAACACCCAGTCGACGCGCCCCGCGGGATCTGCGCCGGCGTCGGCCTCAACAGCGGCGGCTGCCTGCGGAAAGGTCCTGAGGAATTCCTCTTGGATGTTGTCGCTTGTGAGGAGCACGCCGACACGCTAGCTCAGGTCGGAGTCGACTCATCGCGAGTGCACCGGACAGCGGCATGAGAGTGCGTTTGGGCGATGATGCCGTCATGACTCCAGATGACCTCAGGCGAGCGTTGACCGACGCTCACGGACAGGCCGTGGCGACATGCTTGGCGGCCTTGGACGAGCCGGAGGCAAGCGTTCATGCCGACTCGGCGGACAGGGATCCGGTGGCGACCTCGAACCTTCTGACGATCTACCGCCGTCGTGCCGGCCACGTTGAAGACATCGGGTTGTCGACTCTGGGGTTCCGGGAGGCCGTTCAACGTCTGGAGGAGACGCCTCACACATCCTTACGGCTCGCGGGCGTGGAAGGCGCTACGGGCTACCCCGCCTGCGTCGTGTTCCTCGCGCCTGACAAGGCCGCCGTCGTCGCTGCGCTCGCCGTGCTCGGACCCATGCCACCGACCTGATCTTGGTCACCGCTCATCGGCAGATTCGTGCGTTGCTTCCTCAGGTGGACAGCGGGCTCCGCGACAGGCTAGAAGCCTGGCGAGATCGTGGGACGCCGGCCTACGCGCGCAGATGCCGAGATCAGTACGGCTGATCTTGATGTGCTGTTGCCGCTAGCATCGTCGGCATGGCAACGCGGCTTGTTCAATTCAACATGAAGGCTCGGGACGACTCCGCGCTGGGCCGTTTCTGGGCGGAGGCGCTCGGCTGGGGAATCTCCAGCGAGGGACCCGGCGTGACCAACCTCGAACCCGAGGGCTTCGTCTATCCCGACCCCGTCGCCGTCTGCCTCGACCTCATCGCCTCCCCGGAACCCAAGACGGTGAAGAACCGCGTGCACGTCGACCTCGCCACCACCTCGGCGGACCATCAGGCGGAGGTGGTCACGCGCCTGAAGGATCTCGGCGCAACACCCGCCGACGTAGGCCAGGGCGACGTCCCATGGACGGTCATGGCCGACCCGGAGGGCAACGAGTTCTGCGTGCTGGACCCCCGACCGCTCTACCAAGACACCGGACCGATCGCCACGGTGGTGGTCGACTGCGCGGATCCGCGCGCCATGGCCCGCTTCTGGGGCGAGGCCATGGACTGGACCCTGCACGAGGTGACCGACAACAACGCGGTACTGCGTTCCGCCAAGGGCGTAGGCCCATATCTGCAGTTCCGCCGCACACCCGACGTGAAGACCGTGTGGAACCGAGTCCATCTCGACCTCCGCCCATACCCAGGTGACGACCCAGAGGCCGAGGCGGCCAGACTGCGGACTCTCGGCGCCACCGCCATCGAGCTAGGCCCGAGCGAAGTCACGTGGACGGTTCTGGCCGACCCGGAAGGCAACGAGTTCTGCCTCCTCGCCCCAGGCTGACCGGCAGATGGGGAGACGCGGAGCTTGGGTGCGGAGATGCGCTGCGACGTCGGCCGTTAGCGGGTAAACAGCTTCCAGTGCCCCTCGGAGACGACTTCGACGTTTCCATCGATCACTTTCAGGGCGGTCTGATCGTCTGTCGCGTACGCCCGTACCGGCATGGTGGCGGCCCATTTCTCGGCGCTGGCCATGGTGTTGTTCAGGAAACCCGGGTAGTCCAGGTGCGGAAACATCGAGAAATCGACTATGCCCAGCGTTTTGTCGCCACCACCGGGCGGGCTCCAGCGAACGAACCTCTCCCCGATGCTGGGGGTCATCACCATGCTCCCGGCGCTCAATCCCACGTAGACCGCACGCAGCGACGGCAAGAGGTCTGCCAGTCCGGATTGCTGCATCCAGTAGCACAGATACATGGGATCGCCGCCTCCCACCAGCAGGGCGTCAGCCTCCTGAACCAGGGGAACCCAAACCTCTTCATCGATGCTGGGCAGCGCGGTGAGCTCCAGCACTCCCAGGGACTTCCAACCCAGTTCGGTCATGGGGCAGAGGGGTTGTTGTCCGCTGATCAGCTTCCATGCCTGGCCGGCGCCGCCGGGCTGGGCGTGCAATGCGGTGGGAATGCAGAGAGCGTTGCACTCGGCAATCGGTTTGCCCAGCAGGTCGACCAACGCGTCGTGAATGCTCGGGTTCTTGATGCCTGAGTCCGTGAGGAGAAGCTTCATAATGCCTTTCCCTGGCTAAATCGTCGACCGCTCGATGAGACTGATATTTCACCTGAAACTGATCCAAGACCGTGGTGACGGCGTCCTCGGCGACGAGTGTGGTCGAAGGATCGTACAACTCGCGGCGCAGGTCCTGTAAGCACCGATTGCGCACGACGGGTCCACTCAGGACACCGACCGGGCAACCTCACTTAACTTCGATGAGCCGGTAAATCGGGGTGAACAGTGCAGCGGCAGCTTTGAATCTCGCGGACAGCGAGGCCCCCGAGAGGCCTCCGGATGGCCCTGAACAGCCGTCAACGACCCTCGACCACTGGGCACAATTGGCGCTCAGGATCGGGGTTCGTCGGCGAGTGGACGCTCATGGAAGCGGACTCGTCGTGAGAAGGTCGTCGGTTCGATTCCGACAGGCGGTTCCACCTGAACCCCCACGTCAGAGGCTGGTCCCTCGCCCGCGGCTTCTGTCGTTCCAGTGGTTCGCGGTCCCGCTACGTCTGGGGCACTGAGGGGTGAAGTCGAACCTGATGGCTGCGGTGCCTAGGTGGGTCTCGGGCCCGCTAGCTCGGCCGCGCTCATCTGCTCGGGAATAATCCGAACGAGCGTGCCGTGCCACTGCGTCGACGTCGCCGGGGCCAGGGTCTGGGGCTGTGGGCAACTTTCGCGCGATGTGAGCGGAGCGGTGGAATCGCGGTGCGCCGGCGGAGGGTTGGTCGTATCGTCTCGGCCATGTCGGAGGAAACCACGTCGAGTGTCGTCCTTGATAACCGCAGGTACTGGGAGGCCATGGCGCCGTACCGCAAGGGGGAGACGGTCGAGTCCTTGCTGTCCGGTACGAGCGTGCTCAACGATCACGAGCGGGCTGCGGTCGGCGATGTTCGAGGGCGCCGGGTCCTGCAGTTGGCTTGCTCGGTGGGCGATGAGGCGCTGACGTTCGCTCAGCTGGGTGCACATGTCACCGCTGTCGACCTTGCGCCGAGCCATCTGGCCACGGGAAGGGCCAAGGCCGAAGTCTTGGGCTTGGTCGTGGACTTTCAAGAGCAGGACATGATGAACCTGGACCAGGACGTCACTGGGTTCGACCTGGTCTTCATCTCCTGGGGCGGCTTGTGCTGGGCACCCGACATCGGCGCTTGGGCTCGGCTGGTCGCTCAACGCCTCAATCCCGGCGGATCGCTGGTCGTCAGTGAGCATCATCCGTTGTGGGAGGTGCTGACAGTCGCGGATCAGGGTCAGCTCAGCGTCAGCGGCGACTACTTCAACTCGGGCCGCGATGGGTACGCCGACCCACTCAAGGCGCCGGAGATCACCAGGACGTTGGGAGTTCCGGATCTTCCACACAGGAGCTTCGTCTGGAGCATCGGCAGCGTCGTCAGCGCGGTACTGGCGGCAGGCTTGACGGTTCGATCGCTGCAGGAGTTCGCCGAACCGGACATGTATCCCGGTCTCGGCGACGGCGCTGGTTCTCTTCCGGCGACCTACCTCCTGACCGCCACCAACGGAAGAACTCAGCCGTGAGCCGCGTCGTCGTGATCAACTTCATCTCCTTGGATGGGATCATCCAGGCGCCGCTGAGGGCGGACGAGGATACTGACGGCGGCTTTGCCTACGGTGGCTGGGTCCAGCCGTTCATGGACAAGACCGTAGCCACGTTCATGGGAAGCGCGACCAGCCAGGCGGCCGGCCTGCTGCTCGGCCGGCGCACGTACCAGAACTTCGTCGTCGACTGGGAACAGACCGACGCGACCGACCCGGCGATCGCCGCGATGAACCGGATCCCCAAGTATCTGGTGTCGCGGACGCTGTCCGATCCGTCCTGGAACAACACGCTACGGCTCGGTCCGGACCTGCAGGCCGAGGTGGAACGGCTTCGGGGCGGTGGAGACGGAGAGATCGTGGTGTTCGGCAGCGGGCAGCTGGTGCGGTTCCTGCAGCAGCGTGATCTTGTTGACGAGTACCGGCTGTTGATCTTCCCGATCCTGCTCGGTGGCGGGAAACGGATGTTCGCCGACACGGCTGGGCTGACCACCTTCCAACTCACCAACAGTCAGGTCAGCGACTCGGGCGTGACGATCAACTCCTACCAGCGAGCCATTCCGACTGATCCAGCATCCGAGCGATAGGGAGCAGGACGTGTCCGACAACGAGTCCGCGGTCTCGGTGCAGGCCTCGCAGCCACACCCAAAGCTCACCGAGTTGACCGAGCGCCTCAGCGGGCGGTGGCGGGTCAAAGGACGCGGTATCGACGGCAAGGCCGAATACAAGTCTGCGCGGGAAGGCCTTCTTCTGGTCGTGAGCGTCGAGTTTGTTGTCAACGGCACCGAAATGAAGGTCATCCAGCACATCACCTACAATCCAGATGCCGACATGCTGCGGGCTCACTACATGGACACCATGGGCGATGAGTCCACCTACGAATGGGTGCTGGACGGCCAGAATCTCCGCGTCAGCCTGAGTGACGAAACGTCGGACACGTACTTTGAGGCTCGCTTCAATGACGACAACTCCGAGTACGTCGGCACGTGGCACTACCCGGACGACGCCGCCGCCGACGCACCCGAAGAGCGGATTGTCTACAGCCGAATTGAGAGGTCAAGCGCGGACTGAGGTGAGTCATCAGGTCGCGCCCGGCCGCGGCTCTCCGAGGTCGTGTAGATGCTGGGTTTCGTTCAGGGAGACGACCTGGTGGCTGAAGTGGGTGTCGTTGCGGAGGAGGGTGGTGATGCTGCCTGACGTCAGGGGGAAGAAGGCCCGGTCCGTCGACGTCATGGGCATGCCGATCCAGGCAGCAATCAGATAGCTCGATGCGGACCCGTGAGACACCACGATCTGGTTCGCGACGGGTCGACGGACGATGTCATCGAGGGCCGGGTACAGGCGTTCGACCAACGCCATTCGTGTCTCCGCACCAGCCGGTCCGTCGTGGTGGCCGAGTCGATCGCCGTACTCCGGAAGTGGGATGCGGCGCTCGTTGAGCCACGCCTGGGGACGCCCGTCAGCCTCACCGTTGGACCTCTCGCGAAGCCGAGCATCAGTCTGAACCTCGACGGAGAGCCTCCGGGCAATTCGCTCCGCCGCCTTGCTGGCTCGACGCAGATCAGAGGAGTAGACCTCGACCGGCTGGAGTCCGATTCTGCTCGCCAGGACCTCGGCGATGCGTTCGGCCTGCAGGTGCCCGCGGGCGGTCAGCTCTGAGTCGTGCCAGCCCCCAACGATGCCGTCAACGTGGTGCTGCGCCTCGGGATGCGTGACCAGGTAGATGTGTCTCATCACCCTCCTCGACCCAGTTTGCAGGCTCAGAGCCTCTCACGAGTCAGCACGGCCAGGGCCAACTAGGGCCGACGTACGACTTCGGGCTGATGTGAGTTCAGGGGGTGTCTGGGCTGAAACCCTGATGTGGTGGTTGTCCGAGTGGGGATAGCTTGCCGGGGTGGAGACGTTCGAGGTGAGAATCGCGGGGTTCGCCGGCGTGGACGATGCGCTGGCGATGCAGGAGACGGTCGCGCGCGTGCTGTGCCCGGTGCCGGAACACAACGGGCCCTGTGAGCCGCGAGAAGTCACGCTGATGGACGGTACGCCGGGCAGCTTCGACGAACTGGCCGACCAGTACCGCATCGAGCACACCGCCCGATAGCCGACCGGCTGGACCGAACGCGTCGACGAACTGGGAGGGCTGTGTGAGGTACTACGACGGCGAGCGTCTTTTGTGGCCCTCCGCCCACGACCCACGATGGCCCCTGATTGAGCAGTCGCCCAGCTAGGACGGGTCGGCCCGCCCATCGCCGTCAGCACACGGGCATCGAGGGCTAACTGTCTTGGGTGGTGAAGCCGAGGTCTGCAACCGAAGGTGGACCCTCGGCATCCCAGACTCTCGCATAGGTCTCTGCAACAACCGGCCAGATCTGTTGCAGGCCGTCTTCGACCGACTCGATCTCATCGGCCAGGTCTCCGGACACGACGAACTCGTGGGGGATGACGCGACCGGCTGCATCTTTCCGGCCCAACGGATCGGGAAAGCGCAGCGCGACCTTCCCGGCGGTACGGCGCCACGTCGTCGGCTCGTCCTCGAGATGCGCGAAGCTGCGTTCATAGTCCAGAAGTGGGTCGGACTGGCCTCCGTCGAGGAGGAACCGGAACCCCCAGGAACGCCCTCGAGTGGCCCAGATGAGGCTCTTGGGTAGGTCCTGAGCGGTCACTTGAGGCTCCTGATGAGCAGCTTGTCCTTGACGCCTTGGTCCAGGTTCAACTTGAACTGCGTGAGCGTCGCGGTCAGGAAGTCGTGGTGCTCGCGGGCCTGGGCATTGATCTCCCTGAGTTTCGGCCCAGCCATCTTGGCGGCCGCAGCCAGGGCAGGGAGCCCGGCCATACTCGCGAGGGGGCCGAACTTCGGCAGCTTCGCCACCAGTTTGTTGATATCAAGGAACGTCTCGCCCGTCAGGACCTCAGCCAGGGTCTCGGCGCCGTCCGCCAGGGTGTCCAGCACCTTCCTCGGGATCTCCATCCGCTCGTTCCACTGAACTCGGCGCTCGAGGGGAAGCATTGAGGCCACCGGCAGGATGAGGTCGAGCCCGACCCGCTGGGTCACATCAATCTCCGGGCCGGCCGCGGAGAGCTCGAACTTCGCCGAGGAGAGCAGCATGAAGTCCTCGCCCACCGAGAGCGCGTCGGGCGTGTCCACGAAGTCCTTGAGCGTCGAGCGCAGGTCGTCGAGGGGATCGGTGGCCTTCTCGATCACGAGGTCGCGGAAGGAGTAGACGTCCCAGTCCGGGAAGAGATCCGCCTTCGAGAGTGCCACGATCCAGATGCGCGGGAACTCGACCAGGCGGTCCTCGTCGCCCAGCAGGTCGTCCTTGAGTCGCAGCACGCCTTGGCGGAAGTTCGTCAGGAGCGACTTGAGGTACCGCTCCTCCTCGCCCGTGTTGTCCAGCAACTTCTGGCCATCCACCAGCAAGAGCGCGACATCGGAACGCAGCAGTGACCGGAACGTGTCGACACGGCGATTGGCCTCCTCCTCGCTGCTCGGCGACTCCTCGAACCATTCCCCCGGGTAGTCGTGCCATGCGAGTCGCAGGGTGTCGAAAGGCCGCTTCTTCGCTGCGGCGTTGTCTCCGCCCTTGAGCTTCACCGAGAAGTAGTAGGTCGTGCCCGCGAATCGGGTAGTCAGCGGCGTCCTCGCGCGGTCTCTCATGCCGAGGTAGTTCTGGTAGAGGCGGTTGCCCTGGCCGGTGTCGTCTGCGACGAGGTCCCAGAGGTCGTTCGAATATGAGCCCTCCTGCGTCGGGCCGAAGAACGAGGAAACAAGCACGGTCTTCCCGGAGCCGCCCTCTCCGAAAACGGCGATGTGCTGCTCGCGCACCCTGGGGTATTTAGCCATGGCGCGAACGTACCAGCGCAACCAGGACCCAGCGGCCGACACACTAAACCGGCACGACTAGGACGACCGGGAGGGCTGTGTGAGGTACTACTACGGCGAGCATGAGGCGGCCTATCGGCGGCTCCGTGAGAACGGGATGAGCCAGTGGAGTGATCTGTTTGGGGAGACGGAGACGTTCGACGCGTTTCCGAATCGGGGGTTTCTCGAAGATGTGCTGGCTCGGCTTGAGTTGCCCTCGGGGCGTGAGGTTGAGGCGTTGGAGTATGGCTGTGGGACTGGGCCGGCGGCCTGCTTCTTGGCGGCGCGGGGCTTTCGGGTGGACGCGGTTGACCTGATTCCTGAGGCGATTGCGCTGGCTCGGCGGTTTGCGCAGGAGCGGGGTGTGGAGATCGCATTTGGTGTGCAGGACATCTGTGCTTTGGCAGATGAGCCGGTCAGCAAGCGGTACGACCTCATCGTTGACAGCTACTGTCTTCAGTCGATCGTTACTGATGCCGACAGGGCCCGTGTCTTCGCCGCCGTGCGCGCCCGGCTGAAGGACAAGGGCTACTACCTCGTTTCGACAGCCATGTATGAGCCTGGCCGCAGTTACGAAGGCGGCTTCCGGTACGACGAGGTCACTGGCATCTGTTACCAGGCGTCCAGCGAAGCGGCACAAGATGCGGTCGAGATCGACGGAGTTTGGTACGTCCCGCACCGGCGCCACCTGTCAGCCACAGCACTGCGAGACGAACTCGAGCGCGCAGGGCTTCACGTCGTATCGCAGGAAGAGGGGGACGTCGTCTGCACCCGGAACAGTTGACGGGGGTGGGTCGGGGCCTCAGGCTCAAGGCGGGGGACGTTGTCGCCAGGGGAGGGGCACGGGATGAAGGTCTGCATCGTGGGGGCTTCGGGGAAGCTCGGGCGGTACATGGTTCAGCATGCGCTGGATCGTGGTCATGAGGTGGTTGGTGTCTGCCGGCCGGAGAGTGTGGAGAAGCTCGCGGCGTTCAGCGGGCGGATGACCGTCTTTCCGGGGCGGACGGACGACGCCGCGGTCATCGAGCGGGCGGTCGCCGGCTGCGACGGGGTCCTTGTTGTGCTGGTCCCGCGAGGCGTCCACGGGTACGCCGCCGGAACGGTCCAGGCAGTGCTCGATCACGCGCAACCGGGCGCCCGCCTCGTGTTCTCCTGCGGATGGCACATCACGCTCGACGGCCAGGACAAGTACCCGCTGAAGCTCAAGGTGCTTGTGAACGTGTTCGGTCCGGTCGCGCGCCTGTTCCGGTTCGCTGACCTCGACGATCAGGTCGAGGCATGCCGGCGAGTGTTCGCCAGCGACACGCGATGGACTGTTGTCCGCGGCAGCGACCTCGAGGAGGGCGACAGCCAAGGCCTGCCAGTCTGGAGCCGGCACGTCGGCGACCCTGTGCTGGAGAGCAACCTGACGCGCCGCGTGGACTTCGCTCTGTTCATGGTCGATGCGCTCGAGCGAGACGAACTCATCCACGAGGCCCCGGCCATCGTCGGCCGGCAGACCCCCTCGGCCCTCGCCCACGCGGCCGCCTAGGTCAGTCGGCAACCACCGCCTGGAGTACGTCGACCTTGGCTGCGGAGTGGGCCGGTCCCAGAGCGGCGAGTACGCCGGCCACCGCGGCCAGGACGACGTACAGCGTCACCTGGACGACGGGGATCGAGATGGCCTCGATGCCCTCGTCCGCAAGGGCTTGGGAGAGTGCCAGACCGAGTCCGATCCCGAGGCCGGCGCCGGCCAGCGCGCCGATCAGGGAGATCACCACCGACTCCCAGCGCACCATGGACCGGACCTGGCCGCGGGTCATGCCGACCGCGCGGAGCAGCCCGAGTTCGCGGGTTCGCTCGAAGACCGACAGCACCAGGGTGTTGACGATGCCCAGCAGCGCGATCAGCACCGCCAGCGCCAGCATCACCGTGACGAAGGCGAGCAGTTGGTCGATGAAGCCGCTCGCTTCCTTCTCGAAGCCCTTTCGGTCCAGCACCTTGGCATCGGGGTGGTTGGCCAACGCACCCGTGATGGCGTTCTGTACGTCGCCCCTGTCGGCGCCGTCTGCGAGTGTGATCAGACCGGACGCGGTCAGTTGCCGGCCGGCCGCAGCCGTCTGAGCGGCGATGCTGATGACGTAGTCGTCGCCGATCCAGCCCTTGCTGTCGTAGACACCGACGACATGCAGCACGTGCTTCCCGGTCTCGGCGAACTCCGACGTGATTTTGTCGCCGAGCTTCCAGCCGTGCGAGGTCGCGGCCGACTGAGCTACGATCACGCCATCGGCGCCAAGGTCGGACAGTGCGCCGGCCGACAGCCGCAGATTGAGGCCGTCCGCCGCCGCGGGGTCGATCGCGGAGTAACTGGAGTCCGCACCGTCGAAGCGTGCCTCGCCAAAGCCACTCGGAGACACCCTGCCGTACGCCGTTGACACCGCCGACCACCGCAATGACCTCGGGGCTGAAGCCGGGTGCCTGGGCGCTCGCGGGTGTGACGAACAGTTCGGCGTTGGTCGAGTCGCCGATGATGTCGCTGAACGACGACTTCAGCGAGGACGCGAACACGCCCATGCTCACGACCAGCGTCAGGCCGATCATCAGTGCGGCCGCCGTCGAGGCGGTACGACGCGGGTTGCGCATCGCGTTCTGCCTGGCCAGTTCGCCGGACAGTCCGCGGAGTCGCAGCGGTATGCCGATCAGCGAGGCAAGCGGCCGGGCAGCGACCGGCAACAGCGTGATGATGCCGACGAGGATCGCCAGCAGACTCGGGCCGAACGCCTTCATCGTCAGGCCGCCGTACAGGGACGTGAACAGCCCGGCCAAGCCGAGCACGGTCAGGACGGCTCCGATCACGATGCGCCTCTTCGAGGGGTTGCCGGCGCCGGGCACCGCATCGCGCAGCGCCTCGACCGGTAGTACCTTCGTGGCTCGCATCGCCGGGACGAGTGCCGCCACGACGGTGACGATCGTGCCGACGAGCAGCGACAGCCAGATGGTGCGTGGCTCGACCTGCAGGGACGTGCTGGGCAGAGTGAACCCCACCCGGTCCATCAGCAGATTGAGCCCCTTGGCGACCACGAGCCCGAGGCCGACGCCGAGGGCCGAGGCGAGTACGCCGAGGAGTAGCGCCTCGATGATCAGGCTGCGGGCCACCTGGCGCCGGGTCGCGCCGATCGCACGCAGCAGCGCGATCTCGCGAGACCGTTGCGTCACGGTCATCGTGAAGGTGTTCCAGATGATGAACGAGCCGACGAACAACGCGATGCCGGCGAACACCATGAAGATGATCCGGACGAACCGGAGGTCCTCGTCGATCGCGTCCGCGGACTCCTTCACCACGGTCGCACCGGTGACCGCCTCCGTGCCCTTCGGCAGGGTCGCATCGATCCGCTGTACGAGCTCGGCCTGGCTCACGCCGTCGGCCGCGCTGACGTTGATCGTGTCGAAGACGGCGGGAGAACCGAGGACCTGCTGGGCTGTCGTCGGGTCGAAGTACGCCGACGTCGTACCGCCGAGGTTCTTCTCGCCGCCGAAGCCGACGGTGCCGACCACGTTGAACTCCTGCGTCGGCCCCTGGAACAGCACCTTGATCGTGGAGCCGAGCGCGATGTGATGCTCCTCGGCGCTCGTCGCGTCGATCGCGACCTGGTGTGGCGCCGAAGGTGCGGTGCCGGTGAGGATCTTGACGTCGCCGCGCAAGGTGGTGTCCGCCGGCATGCTGTAGCCCATGGTCGGGGCCCCGCCGCTGGTCAGGACGGCACGGCCGGCGTTGTCGGTGAGCAGCGCGTATCCGCTGACGGAACCCTCCGCTGCCCGTACGCCGTCGACGCCACGGACCTGCTGAAGGACCGAAGCCGGGATGGGTCCGCGGCTGGTGCCGGTGCCTTCGGACTGGGTGTACGCCGCCTCGGCGCGGACGACCGCATCGGTGCCGGCGGAGACCTTGCCGAACAGCTGGTCGAACGCCAGGCGCATGGTGTCGGTCAGGACCAGCGTGCCGGCCAGGAACGAGACACCGAGCGCGATCGATGCCACAGTCAGCACCAGGCGCAGTTTGTGCGCGAGCATGCCGCGCAGGGTCGCGGTGAACATGGCGTCAACCGCCCAGATGCTTCATGAAGTCGAGTACGGCGTCCGCAGTCGGTGCCTCCATCTCGTCGACAACGTGGCCGTCGGCAAGGAAGAGCACCCGATCGGCGTAACTCGCGGCCGTCGGATCGTGGGTCACCATCACGACGGTCTGGCCGAGTTCCTTGACCGCCGTCCGCAGGAAGCTGAGCAATTCGGTGCCCGAGGTGGAGTCGAGGGCGCCGGTCGGCTCGTCGGCGAAGATGATCTGCGGCCGGGACGCCAAGGCGCGGGCCGCGGCCACTCGTTGCTGCTGGCCCCCGGACAGCTCGGTGGGACGGTGGTCGAGCCGATCGGCGAGCCCGAGCTTGTCGACAATCGACTGCACCCAGGCCGTGTCGGGTTTGCGGCCGGCGATCCGGATCGGGAGCACGATGTTCTCGGCCGCGGTCATCGTCGGCAGCAGGTTGAACGACTGGAAGACGAAGCCGATCTGGTCCCGCCGCAGCAGCGTGAGCGCCTTGTCGTTGAGGGCGGTGATCAGTGTGTCGCCGACGTACACCTCGCCCGTCGACGGCCGGTCGAGGCCGGCGAGCATGTGCAGCAGGGTCGACTTGCCGGACCCCGACGGCCCCATGATGGCGGTGAATCTGCCGGCTTCGAGATCGACGGTGACATCCTTGAGCGCGGCGACGGCTGCGTCGCCGGTGCCGTAGAACTTGCTGATGCCTTCGGCCCGAGCGGCCGTCGCCCGAACGGTAGTGCTGGTCGTGATGGCCATATCTCCCCCTGAATACGAATAGTTCGGATGGGTCAGCCGCAGTACGCCTTGAGGAGGACGGTGCGCATGGCTTGGGTGATCGGGTGGTCGTGGGGGAGGCCGTCGATGTTGACGACTACGACGACTTGGCGGCGGCCGTCTTCGCTGTTCCAGGCCGCGGTCATGTAGCCGGGGATCTCCGAGTCGTGGCCCCAGGCGTCACCGCAGGGGAACGTCTCTCGGAGCAAGCCCAGGCCCCAGCCGCCACCGGGGATGCCCGAGTCGATGGACCCTGGCGGGTCGGTGGCAACAGCGTCGATGGTTTGCATCGCCCGCAGCTGGGCGGGTTTGAGTACGTGGCCGCGCAGCAGGGCGCGATAGAAGCGGGTGACGTCCTCAGGGTTGGACAGGATTGCTCCGGCAGCGCCGAGCAGCGTGGGGCTGAGCGCCGTGAAGTCGACCGGATCCGGGCCGCCGATGATCCAATAGCCGTGGACATAGGAGCCGGGGATCGCCGACGTGGTCGGGTAGCTGGTGTGGTCGAGGCCGAGTGGTTTGAAGATGCGACGGCGCAGTTCGGTGCCGAACGAGTTGCCGGTGGCCGCCTCGACGATCATCGCCAGCAGGAGAGTGTTGGTGTTCGAGTAGTTCCAGCCGGTTCCCGGTGCGTAGAGCGGACCGTGTTCGGCCGCGATCCGGACGCCCTCGCGGGGATCGAAGATCAGGGTCAGGTCGCCACTTTCGAAGTACGGCGCGAAGACCCGATCGTCGCCTGCGTAGTCGTAGATTCCGCTGGTGTGGTTGAGCAATTGGCGGATGGTGATCCCGGCGCCGTTGGGGAAGACGCCCGGGAGCCACTTCTCGACGGAGTCGTTGAGTTTGAGCACCCGATCGCCGACCAGCTGGAGGACCACAGTGGCGGTGAAGGTCTTCGTCACGCCACCGATCCGCGACAGGTCGGCGACCCGGATCGGCGTGAGCGGAGCGAGGTTGCCATACCCGCTGGAGTAGCGATACGTGCGATCACCCACTCGCACGTACGCGACCGCGCCCGGCGCGCCGGCCGTGACGACCTGATCGAGCGCGGCTTGAACTCCGCGGGGCTGACTGGTCGAGGACCGTGCCGGTGCTGAGGGCGACGCCGAGACGACCGGTGCTGTGGCCAGGCTCGCGGCGGTGGCGAGTGCGATGACCGCTACCCACCGGCCACGGCGCGACCGGACAGACTTGTCCGCTGAGGACACGAAACGACTCCTTACGTTGGATGTCCGCCTGTCCCCCGATCCGCGCCAGGGCACGGTCGAGGGACAGTTGGCGGTAGAGCGCGCCAGCTGGCGGGCGATCCCGGCTATGGCGCCGGGACCTGGCCTGGTGCGGTCTGCACCGGCGTGCGGACGGTACGTCGGGTTGCGACGGTCACTACGACGAGCACGATTCCGAGGATCAGTAGGATGCCGCCCACGACGAGCGTGGCGATCGCGATGGGTAGGACGATCGGCAGGGTGCCACCGACGCTGACGTCGGCGTCGACACCCGGTGACCCGTCGGCGTTCATCACGACGACGGACCAGTTGCCGTCAGCAACGTCCCAGTCGAGGGAGCGCGGGCCGGTCCCGCTGTCGGAGGCGACCCAGAAGGTTTGCGCGCTGGGATCGGCCGCGGGTGCGTCGCCCTGGTGCGGAATGTAGCTGACCTTGAACGGGTCGACGTCGATGTCCGAGACCTCCGAGTGGCCGACGCCGTCGAGATACTTGGCGACCTCGCCGGCCGGGCCGATGCCGACGAACAGCGGTGTCTCCGCGTTTGCCGACTCGATCCTGATCCGTACGTCGCCGAGCAGGTCGTTGGCGTAGAGCGCGTCGGGGCCGGTGATGGCGACATCGAGGGACGGCGCGGTCAACGCATAGGCGTCGGTGGTGATGCGTTCGGGGCCCGCGGTGTGATAACCGTCTGCATCGCGTTGACTGTGTGCCCACAGTCCGATGCCGCCGCCGACGAGCAGGCCGCCGCCGAGCAGGATGAGCAGGCTGCCGAGGATCACCAAGACCGTGCGCCAGGCGCTCCAGGAACGGCGTACCGGTGCAGGAGAACTCGGGACAGGCGTGGCCGGGGCCGCGGTCATGAGACGACCTCGCTCGCGCCGGGCGTTCTGATCATCCAGATGCCGAGCCAGATCATCGCCAGCCCGAGCACGATCCCGAACGGCGGCAGCAACGACTGGAAGCCGACCAGTCCGCCGATCACGATCGCGATGCAGATGGCGCGCGGGAAGACGCCGGCCCGGAAACTCGCGAGGCCGAACAGCGCCCAGCCGATCGCGAACAGCAGGTAGCTCGACACGGCGCCGAGGACGATCATGCCGGCCGGATCGGCGTCGAGAACCTCAGGTGCGATATCGGCCAGGTAGGTGACGTAGAACGTCTCGAACCACAGGTCGCCACCGAGGAACATCGTCCCCACCACCGCGCCGATCAGCCCGACGACGCCGAAGCGGCCGGCCTTGTGTGCCTGCCAGCTGTACGCCGCGACCGCGGCGAGCACCAGCAGGCAGAAGGCCACGAAGTACACGACGCCGCTGACCCGGTAGACCGTGTTGGTCGACGTACCGACGTGATCGTCGCGATCGACGATCGGGAAGATCACCACCTCGACCACGACCATCAACACGCCGGCGGCCAACGCGAGCGGCCCGGCCAGGCGGGTGAGTGGTGCGCGGGATGCGGTGCTGCTTGATGGTGTGTGCGATGCGTCCAGATTCGTCATGCTGGACTGCCCCCTCAGCGAGCGGGACCGGCGTTTTCCCCCACCAGGTCCCCAGAACGAATGGACCTCCGGTGGTCCGCCCCGTCCCCGACTGCCAAAGGTGAGACCCGGTGACCGGGTCTTTTTGTACTCTGTCCATAATATGGACGGCGTACAGAAAGAAGTCAACAGTGGAGGTCCTCGTCGATGACGACACCGATGGGACGGCGGACCGGCCGGCCGCGGGCGGTCACGGAACAGGCGATCCTCGACGCCGCCCTGTGGCAGTTGGACGCGGGGGGCGCGGCCGCGGTCTCGATCCGGGGCATCGCTGCTCAGGTCGGCATCGCGCCCAACGCCGTGTATACGTACTACCCCAGCAAGGCCGCGGTGCTGCGGGCTCTGGTCGAGCGGTTCCTGGGCGACGTCAACCACGACCGGTTCGTCGACCGGGACCAGCCCTGGCGGCAACGCGTCGAGGCGCTCGCGCTCGAGCTTCGGACCCACCTCGTCGCGCACCGCGGCGCAGTTCAGCTTCTCCTCGGCGGACCCATGGACGGCCCGAACGCTCTGACCTTGCGCGAGTCCCTCAGCGAGGTCCTCGCCGACGGTGGCTTGGCTTCGGATGACGCCGCCCGTGCGTCGTACGTGCTGCTGGTCTATATCTTCGGCGCGATCGCTCTCGAGGTCGCCGAGCTCGACCAGCGCCGCATCCCTCCGACCGAACGCGACCGCGTCTCCACCCGGCGCGCCGTACTCGACACCCTCCCTGCCGAGGCCTATCCACGCACCACCGAAACGGCCGGCACCATCTCGAAAGACTTCACCACCGAGCAGTTTCTGTGGGGCCTGACGCGCATCCTCAACGGTCTCCAGGCGTGACCCCGAGGGGTTTCACGAACTGCCTGCAGGAGTAGACGCGGCCGAACTCCTTCCGCAGCGCGTCCTCGTGGTCGGTCCAGGCATGGAAGAAGCCGAATCGCGGCATGAGGTCCGTCCGCGGACCGAACGCTCGGCCGGCCTCGTCCGGATCGGACGCGTAGACGTGGAGATACCGCATCCGTTGCTCGAAGCCCTGCGACCGGTACCAGGCCAGGGTGCCCTCGTCGTCGCGCGTCCAGGCGTCGACCTGGGTTGCTCCACGGGCTTGCAGCCGGTCGCAGATCTCGTCGAGAAGTCGTTGCGCCACGCCCATCCGACGGTGGTCAGGGTGCACCGCGATCGTCTCGATGGTCGCCTCCTGACCGGTCACGCTCGCGTCCACCAGTCCGATGAGCTCGTCACCGGCGACCGCCACCAGTTGGAGGCCGGCCTCACGCTGCGGCTTGGCTGTCGCGACGTCGTCGTAGTACGTCGTGTCGAGGAAAGCCAGAACGCGGCAGCGCAGCCACGGCGTCTCGTCGGCGGGCGCATAGTCCCGCACGGTCCACTTCGTCATACCTGTGATTGTCAGGGAGTGGCGTCCAGGACGGCTTGCATGGTGTCGAGGGCTACCGGGAGGGAGATGTGTTCGTGGGTGATCAGCCACTGGGTGTCTGTGCGTTCGAGGCAGACGGTCGAGCGGAGCCAGAGGCTGCGGCTCGGTGATCCGTCGGCCTGCATCGCACCGGTGTCCAGGTGGAACATGTGGGCGATCGCCACGCTCTCGCTGGCCGCGATCTTGAGTTGGTGCGTCTCCAGGCCGATCGGTCCGTCGTACTCGTCGAACCAGCGAAGGAAGTTCTTCCGTACCGCGTCAGCTCCGGAGTAGTGCAGCGGCGGAACGACATCGAAGTAGATGATGTCGGGGGAGTAGAGCGACATCAGCCGCTCGATGTCCTTGTCCCGGCAAGCCTGCTCACGGCTCTCCAGCAGAGCGCCAACCTCATGCTCGGCGTTACTCATAACCACTGCATTCCTCTCGTCCAGATGCGTCGTCAGTACTACGACGAGACGAACCCCCGGAGTGTGAGGATGACCCGCAGGACCGATCTCAGGACGAGGGCAGACGCGCGGCTACGCACGGCGTACGAACTCGTGCGTGAGCTGGATCTGCTCGGACGGTGGAGCCGGTACGGCGACGTGGAGATCGTCGGCTCGGTCGGAATCGGGGTCGTGGTGGCACCCGACATCGATCTGGAGATCCACTCGGATGACCCGCAGGTGGCGGATGGGTTCAGGGTGATGCGTCCGCTGGCCGAGCTGCCGAGGTCGCGGCGGATCACGTACCTCGACGCGCGGGACCGGCATGAGCGGGGTCAGTACTGGAAGCTCGAGTACGAGCTCACACCAGACGAGACGTGGACGATCGACATGTGGGTGCTCAAGCGCGGCGCCTCGAGCGGTGCTCCGTTGACCGCGGCCTTGAGGGATGCACTGAGCCCGGAGCTGCGTGATCGCGTGCTCGCGATCAAGGAAGAAGCCGTCGCGATCGGTGAGCGGGCGTACGGCTACTGGCTCTACCAAGCGGTGCTGGACGCCGGAGTACGGAGCTTCGCCGAGTTCCGCACCTGGCTCGGCGACCGCAACATCTACGACCGCACAGGCTGGATGCCGGGTCGGGTTGCTCAGGATTGAGCTATTGGGAAGTGGGACCAGCCCCACTGGTCGTTGTCGGCGGGGGTGAAGTTCCAGACCAGCCGTTCGGCGGTTTGCAGGAAGTGACTGGATGGTACGGCGAGCGGCGGGTACGGGACCTGCCGGAGCAGGCGTACGGCGTCCTCGACCGGGAACCACCGCGCGTCGGTGATGTAGCCATCGGGATCGTCGATGCAGAACGACGGATCGCCCACCGAGACCACGTAGTTCCACGACTGTGTCGCCGCCTCGCCCTCAATCGTCGAGATCGTCCGCCACACCAGCTTGAGCGCATCCTCATCCACCCGGAGCCCCGTCTCCTCCCGCAGCTCCCGCACCGCCCCGCGCGCCGGCGTCTCGCCGTCCTCCACGGCACCACTCGGCAGATTCCAGTACTCCGCGTCCCACGCGTCGTACTGCTCCCGCACCAACGCCACCTGCCCGTCGTACCTCGCGACGACCCCGCAGTATCTCCGCATCGGACCACCTTGCCCGGTCTTCTGAAGGACCGGAAAGTTCCGGAAGGGGAGTGTCCGGAATCGGGCTTACGGTGACGGCATGACCTTGATTCCGTGGGAACCGCCGTTGGCGGGCACTGAGGTTGAGCACTTGGTCGGGGCGCTCGAGCGGTTGCGTACGACGTTCCGGTTCAAGGCGGACGAGTTGGATGCGGCCGGGATGCGAGCGCGGATCGGTGCGTCGACGCTGACGATCGGCGGGTTGCTGAAGCACCTGGCCGCGAACGAGGACTACATGTTCAAGGTGAAGCTCCGGGGCGAGCCGATGGGGGAGCCGTGGACCGTGAACGGATGGAGTGACGACAACGACTGGGAGCTCAACTCCGCCGTCGACGACACACCGGAGGAGCTGTACGCGTGGTGGGACGGCGCGGTCGAGCGGTCCCGTGCGACGCTGCAGGCGGCGATCGCCGACGGTGGGCTCGACCAGCCGGCGCACATCACCTGGCCGGACGGGCGGCACGCCAGCCTGCGCCGCCTGGTCTGCGACCTGGTCGAGGAGTACGGGCGTCATACCGGTCACGCCGACCTCATCCGGGAGTCCATCGACGGGCGAGTCGGCGAGGACCCGCCCGACGGCTGGCACCCCGTCGGCGCCAAGACCTCGCAACCTGCCTGACGCTCACTTGATCCGCTCCAGGGTCCCATCCGGAGTGACCGCGACCGTGGTCGTGACCTGGTGACTGTGAGGTTGATCAGCATCCGCGATCCCTGCCACGACGTGGCGTAACTGACCCGTGCGCGGCCGAGTGAGTTGGTGCCGAGCGCGAGCCACTTCGCGAGTTCGAGCCGGCGCGCCTTGATCGTCGTACCCGGGTCGACGCCACACCGCTGCAGTACGTCGACCGCCCGGCCCCACAGCGAGTAGTTGAACTGCGCGTACGAGGTGGACTGCTCGTTGGTCGAACCCTGCGCGTCGATCGAGGTCGTGATCGTGCTGGTCAGCCGATTGACGGCGAGCTTCTTCAGATCGCCGCGGCCGAGCGTGCAGCCGACGCCGAACTGCGCGATGCTCTCGTCGGTGCCGTGGTTCCAGGCGCCGCTCCAGTTCTTTTGCAGGAACCACCCATGGTCGAGCAACGGTCGACGCCGGGAGATCCCGGAAACGTCGCGTGACAGCGGGTGTGCGGTGCCTATTCGAGGCCTACTCGAGCTTCGCCGTCATCTGTCCCCCAAGGCCGATTTGTCGTCTGTGTGTTTGATGGTTCGACCCACACAAAAGGTTGTCCGGATCCCCTACTTCGGTTCCCGGAGTGCCCGGAAGGGCAGGATTCAATGGCTCTGGATCGCCCTCAGGATCAGCGAGTTGCGGGCGTCCTGGCCGACCGGCTCGGTGGTGTGTACGCCGTCGCGCAGGTACGTCGCGGGCCCGCTCGGCTGGGTGGCGAGGTACTCGGCCCACCGCACGACCTTCAGATTCGGGTGGCGCGCCGCGGCCTGGTCCAGCTGCTGGTTGATCCAGGCGCTGTTCCGCTCGTCGGCGGCCCGAACGGTGGCCGACTTCTTGAAGCGGCCGGCGTGCACGTTCACCCAGTACACGGTCCGCACCGGGCCCACGATCTCCATCGTGCGCTCGACCTGCGCCGCGAAGGCCGGCGGGTCGAAAATGTCGTTGGTGCCGACCGCCATCACGATCCGGCCGGGCAGGCCGTAGTGGTGTGACCACTCCGCCAGCGCGTCGACCGCGGCGGAGGCCGGCTCACCCGACCAGTCGTGGCTGGCGATCGGGTCGCCGGTCTGCGCCGTCACCATGCGCTCGAGGGCCGCACCGTCCTGGACCGAGATGCTGTCGCCGAACAGGAAGATCCCGTTGAACATCAGGGTGTCCCGGATCTGGTCCTCGGAGGCGATCCGCCGGGCCAGGTTCTGCCACGAGCCCAGCTTCCCCGACCCGTAGTCGTCCTGGGCCGGCGCGGGATCGGCCGGCCCCGGCGCGCCGCCGATGGACGGCTCGGACGGAGTACCGGCGGAGGGATCGGGCGCAATGACGTTGCTGATCGCGGTGCTCGGCCGCGGGGGCTCCAGCAGAACCAGCACGCCGCCGATAAGGGTCAGGACCGCAAGCGTCACCGTCATGGCAACGATCGGGTCGATGACATGCTCACGCAGCCGGCGTCGCTGACTCAACAGCCCTCACTCCCCCACAGAACTCTCGCGCACGGACCCTTCTACATCCTTCAATGTCGTGAATCCGCAAAACGTTGCAAGATCCGCGGGCGCCGTGCCCGAACAGAGACTAGACAAGCCGGACAAGCACCCGCCCACGGCTCACCCCCGACACCTACAAGATTTCCCCCCGGCGCAAAAAGTTGCCAAGCCCGGGTGATCCGCGGTGGATGTCGAGTCGTGGATTTGGGTCGGGTGTTGCCGGGGTTTCGCTGCGAAGATCCACGACTCGGCGGCTGCCTGGGGTCGAGCGTGCCTCAGTGCTTGAGGGTGTAGCCGTCGCTGGTCAGGCGGGCGCGGAGGTCCTTGACCTCGGCGGGAGGACGCTGGCGCGGCGAGGCGTCGCGGTCTTTCGGGTCCTTCTTCTTTCGCCTGAACCACTTCATGGGTCGAGCATGACGGACGAACCGGGCGAACGGTAGGTTTTCGAGGGTGGAAGCCGACAAGTTGCGACGGATCGAGCGGGACCGGTTGACGTGGCTGGTGGACCGCAGGGTCGCCGAGGCCGATGCCGTTCACGCCGACGACTTCGTCATCGTGACGCCGAGCGGGCTCTCGTGGACCAAAGCGGAGTACCTGGGCGGGATCGAGTCCGGCGAGATCGACTACCGCCGCTTCGAACCGATCAGCGAGATCGACGTGATGCTCGACGGTGATGTCGCCGTACTGCGGTATCGCTCCGCGATCGAGATCTCCGTCGGCGGCCGCGAACCCAGCGACCTCGAGGCCTGGCATCTCGACTGCTATTGCCGTACGCCGGCCGGCTGGCAGCTCCGCTGGTCGCAGGCCACCGCGATCACATGAGGGTGCGCCCGCGCCTACCTCGCCCGCTTCCCGCCCAGCCCGAGTCGTGACAAGCCGCCGACATCCGCAGCCGAACGACCACCGAGGTCCAAGCGCGGGTGGCTGCGCAGACGCGACGGCTGAGGTCAGGACGCCCGTTCGGCGTCGCTGCGCTCGATGCAGAACTCGTTGCGCTCGGGGTCGAGGAGGGTGACCCAGCCGCGGCCGTCGGGCAGACGGTGGTCCTCGTGGATACTGGCGCCGAGGCCGAGCAGGCGCTCGACCTCCTCGTCGCGGGTCCGCCCGGTCGGCACCCAGTCGATGTGCACGCGGTTCTTCACCGACTTCGCCTCGGGAACGGCGATGAACAGCATGTCGGGGACCGGCGCCGGGGCGTCGACCAGCACCTCGTCGTCGCCGGGCTCGTCGCCTTCGCCCAGCGGCCAGCCGGTGACGGTGCACCAGAACTGCGCGAGCTCGTACGGGTTCGCGGCATCGATCGTGATGTGTCGGGGGATCATGGGCAGACCCTAACCGCCGTGCGGCCTCGCGGACTGTCGGTGGCGGGGTCTACTGTGCGGGCAAAGAGAGGTATTCGCAGGGGGAAGGGGAGATTTCCGATGGCGTCTCGACTCAATCCGTATATCCAGTTCGAGAGCAGCGCACGGGAGGCGATGGAGTTCTACCAGAGCGTGTTCGGGGGCGAGGTGCAGTCGAACACGTTCGCCGAGTTCGGCGCGAGCCACGGACCGGACGACGACAACAAACTCATGCACAGCCAGCTGGAGACGCCGAGCGGGTTCACCTTGATGGCGGCCGACACCCCGCAGGGGATGCCGTACAACCCGGGCGAGAACATGGCGATCAGCCTGAGCGGTGACGACGGCGACGAGCTGCGTGGGTACTACGCGAAGCTGTCCGACGGCGGCAAGGTGACGGTCCCGTTGGAGAAGCAGATGTGGGGCGACGAGTTCGGCATGGTCACCGACAAGTTCGGCGTCAACTGGATGGTCAACGTCGCCGGCAGCTGATCCGCAGGCGGACGCAGGAGTGCGGCTGGGGGATGGTCGCTGGGTTCAGATCTGGGCCGGCGGCTCCCCTGGTGGCACGCCGGTGCTGTTCCTGCCCGGCTGTCCGGATACCCGGCACGCCGCGTATCCGGGCGAGCAAGCCGCGTTGCGTGCCGACGTGCACCTGGTGGCGGTGAACCGTCCGGGCTACGGGCGGTCGGATTCGCACGCGTCGACATACCTGTCGGTGGCCGACGATGTCGTCGCGGTCGCGGATGCGCTGGCGATCGACCGATTCGCCGTACTCGGAATGTCGATCGGCGGGCCGTACGCACTGGCTTGCGCTGCGCGGCATCCGGACCGGGTGACCGCAGTCGGCGTGCTCGCGAGCCCAGCCAACGTTCCCGAGCTCGACCCGCCGTACCACCGCGACGACCTCGGCCCGGACGAGCAAGCCTTCTTCACTCGGCTCGCGAGCATGACCCCGGACGAGGCGGCCGAGCACATGCGGCCCGACTTCCAGCAGTACGTCGACCGGCTCGACCCAACCGATCCGGACAACGAAGCCCTGGTACGCCGCTTCGTCGCGCAACTACCGCCGTACGACGCCGAGATCGCCACCAGGCAAGGAACGACGGCCGCCGCGGCTGCTGTCCGCGAAGCACTCGCGAACCCGGACGGCTACCTCCGCGACGCCGCGATCTCCTTCAGGCGTTGGGATTTCCACCCCGAGGCGATCACGTGCCCCACCTTCCTCTGGTACGGCGAACTCGACGCGAACGCCTCCGTCCGCAATGGCCACTGGCTCGCCGCGCACCTCCCGCACGCGACCCTGGTCGTCCGCGAGCAGAGCACGCACCTCGCCGTACTGCAGGATCATTGGGACGACGTCCTCACGACTCTGATCAGCGGAAATTGAGTACGGGAACGCGATGCCCGCGGTCTAGCCTGGAGTATGGGACTCAACGATGTGCTGTATGACCCGATCCGCCACAACAACTGGGCGACCAAGAGCCTGATCCAGTTCTGCCGGGCGCAGGGCCTGACCGCCGAGCAACTCGAGGTCACCGGCGTCGGTACGTACGGCGGCATCGTGGCGACGCTGGATCACATCGTCCGCTGCGACGGCAGCTACGTACGCCGTGTCGCCGATAGCCCCCTCGATTTCGTGGACAGCGATGAGGCGCCGGACTTCGACGTGCTCGAACACTGGAACGACGAGGCCGGCGCCCTCTGGGAGGACGTCCTCACCAAGCCGATCGACGTCGAGCGCATCATCATCGTCGACAACAACACCCGCGGTACCCGGCTCGGCATCTTCATCGCGCAGGCGATCAACCACGCCAACCACCACCGCGAGCAGGTCTGCGCGATCCTCACCGGCTTCGGCATCGAGCCCCCGGACATCCAAGCCTGGGAGTACGCCTGGGAGACCGAGCGAATCTGGGACCTGCCTACGTCGTGAGCGGGATGGACTCCGGCACCGGGGTGAGCGGAGCGTTGTAGGCGAACCAGTTGGTCAGGTTCTCGACGACCAGGCCGGCCATAGCCTTGCGGGTGGGCATGGTGGCCGAGCCGACGTGGGGGAGGAGGACCGCGTTGGGCAGGGTGAGCAGGTCGGGGTGGACCTTCGGCTCGTGTTCGAAGACGTCGAGGCCGGCCGCGAGGATGGTGCCGTCGCGAAGCGCGTCGACCAGGGCCTGCTCGTCGACGACTGAGCCGCGGGCCACGTTGATGACGATGCCGTCCGGCCCCAACGCCGCCAGGACCTCGGCGTTTACCAGGTGACGAGTCGAGTCGCCGCCAGGGATGACGATCACCAGCGTGTCCACGTCGCGCGCCATATCCAGCAGCGACGGGTAGTAGCGGTAGCCGACGTCCTTGCGGCGGCGGTTGTGGTAGGCAACGGAGATCCCGAACGGAGCGACCCGGTCCGCGATCGCCTGCCCGATCCGGCCAAGACCGAGGATGCCGACCCGGCGGCCGTGCATCGTTGCCTTGGTCAACGGGTACGCGCCGTCGGTTTCCCACTTGCCGGCGCGCAGGTAGCGCTCGGCCTGGGGCAGTTCGCGGACCGTCATCAGCAGCAGACCCAGCGCCGTGTCGGCGACCTCGTCGTCCAGGACGCCAGGTGTGTTCGTCACGACCACGCCGCGCTCGGCCGCCGCGGCCGCGTCGATCCGGTCGTACCCGACGCCGAAGCTCGCCACGATGCGTACGGCGGGCAGCCGGTCCAGGAACGCGCCGTCGATCAGCGAGCCACCGGTGGCGACGGCAACGATCTCGTCGCGGCGGGCCGCGAGGACCGCGTCCGGGTCGCTCTCCTCCCAGAGCCGGATCAGCTCACAGTGACCGTCCAGACCCGCCGCGACCGCCGGATGCATCGGTCCCGGCATCAGCACCACTGGTAGTCCCATGAGAGTCCTCCTCGCGCGTCCTGCACCGATGTTGACCGCCGCTTTCCCGCCCAACCCTATTTCCCGCCCCCGGAACGGACGACGATCGGGGGAGGAGGTCACCATGATCATCGACTGCGCTTACTACCGGGACGGACACCGCCAGCACGTCGGGGCGATGTCGGTCGAGGATGCCGCCGCCCACTGCAAGCAGGGCGGATTCGTCTGGCTGGGCATGTTCGAGCCCACCCCCGAGGAACTCGTCCAGGTCCGGGAGAGCTTCGGCCTGCACGAACTGGCCGTCGAGGACGCGCAGACCTTCCACCTCCGGCCCAAGGTCGAGCCGTACGAGGGCAACATCCGCCTCGTCATCCTGCGCACCGCCCGGTACGACGACCAGCGCGAAGAGGTGGACTTCGGCGAGGTCAGTGTGTTCGTCGGACCGTCGTTCGTGATCACGGTCCGCCAGGGGGTCGCCAGCGACCTGCACGGCGCCCGGATCCGCCTCGAGGAACGGACCGAGTTGCTGGCGGTCGGCACGAACTCCGTCCTGTGGGCCATCCTCGACCAGGTCGTCGACGGCTACGGCCCGGTCGTGGCGGAGCTGGAACGCGACATCGAGCAGGTCGAGCGGACCGTGTTCGCGGGCTCGGTCGCGCCGACCGAGCGGATCTACTTCCTCCGTCGCGAGGTCACCGACTTCTACCGTGCGGTCCACCCGTTGCTCGCCGTACTCGCGACCATCGAGCGCGGCGCGCGCAACACCGAACTGCTGCCGTACTTCCGCGACGTGCACGACCACCTGGTGCTGGTGAACGAGGAGGTCGCCGCCCAGCGGGATCTCCTCGCGACTGTGCTGGAGGCGAACATGGCGGTGATCTCGGTCGAGCAGACCAAGGTCAGCGTCCGGCAGAACGCGACGATCGAGCAGCTCACCATTCTGGCCACGGTGTTCCTGCCGCTGACCTTCGTCACTGGGTTCTTCGGCCAGAACTTCGGCTGGCTGGTCGACCACATCGGCGCTGAGTGGGACTTCCTCGTCCTCGGGGTCGGTGGCCTGCTGATCCCCTGCCTCGCCCTGTTCGTCTGGTTCCGCCGGCAGCGAGCGGCCCGGCAACCTACCTGACGCGGCAGGTTCATGCGGCCGTCCGCAGTCGTTCCCGTGCGGCACCGAGGGGTCGGGGAGCAGGATCCATCCCTCGGAGGTTTGTGATGCGAAAGCTCCCCGCCCTCATCGCCGCGACGGCCGTCCTGGCCGCCGTGGCGATCCCGTCCGCCTCGGCCGCCCGCCCCGCGGCCCCGGCTCCCGCTGCGCAGGCCGGTGCGACGGCCGAGCCGCCGTCGTACCCGGCGACCCCGCTCACGTCGTACGCCGCCTTCGACGCGAACCAGGCGATCGCGGTCGACGCGAAGTACTTCTACGCGGTCGACAATCGGACGATCACCAAGCACGACCGCCGGACCGGCGAGCCGCTGCTGCAGTTCGCCGGCGACGCCGACGGGCCGTTCAAGCACATGGACAGCGGTGTGGTCGTCGGGTCGAAGCTGTACGCCGTCCACTCGAACTACCCCGAGTGGCCGATGGAGAGCTCGATCGAGGTGTTCGACACCAAGACGATGAAGCACATCGACTCGTACTCGTTCGGCATCTACCGCGGTTCGCTCACTTGGCTGGACCGGCACGACGGCGCGTGGTGGGCCGGTTTCGCCAACTACGACGAGATCTCGGACGACACGAACGAGCCGTACGGCCAGACCTACAACACCCAGATCGTGAAGCTGAACGACAAGTTCGAGCCGCTCGCGTCGTACACGATCCCGAAGCCGATCCTGGACCGGTTCAAGCCGATGTCGAACTCCGGTGGCTCGTGGGGTCCCGACGGCCGGCTCTGGCTGACCGGTCACGACCTCGGTGAGGCGTATGTGATGGAGTTGCCGACGGCGGGCGCCGAGCTGCGCTGGATCGCCACGGTCGACCTGCCCGACGTCCAGGGCCAGGGCATCGCGTGGGACCGCTCGAATCCGCGGAACCCGACCTTCTGGGCGATCAGCCGGCCGAACAAGGTGGTGCACACGTTCGCCATGCCGCTCGACCTGATCAAGACGCCGACCACCAGGGGCTGGCAGGTCCTCGGCCCGGGTCAGTTCCAGAAGTAGTCGGAGGTCGATCGAGTAGCGGACGGAAGCTGTCCGCTACTCGATCGATGCTGGGTACATGACTACTTCAGCGACATTCCACGCGTACTTCGGCTACCGCGACGCGGTCGGCGCACTGCGCTGGCTCGAGAAGGCCTTCGGGTTCGAGACCACGATGGAGGTCCCGGACGACAAGGGCGGGATCATGCACGCCGAGATGCGGTACGGCGGTGTGGCCTTCACGCTCTTCACCGACGAGGAGGGCTACGACAAGCCCACCCGCAAGGGCGACACCGTCGGCCACGGCGTCTACATCGCCTTCGGCACCGAGGCCGAGGTCAACGCTGTCCACGCCACCGCGGTAGCCGCCGGCGCCGAGTCCATCTGGACCCCGGCCACCACCGAGTGGGGCAACTATCGCTGCCGAGTAGCCGACCCCGAAGGCTACGAATGGACCTTCGGCACCCACCACCCAGGCCTCCCCGCCACCTGGTAGACAACTACGGGTGGATCCCAGGCTGATCGTGATCAGAGGCAACTCCGGCTCAGGTAAGAGCTCGGTCGTCGAGGGCATTCGGGCGGCGCATGGGCCTGGGGTTGCCTGGATCGAGCAGGACTATGTGCGGCGGACGATCTTCCAGGAACGCGGTCGGCCGGATGACGCGAGCATTCCGATGATCGGGCAGATCGCGCGGCATGCGCTCGAGCGGGGCTTTCACGCTGTCGTCGAGGGCATCATGCCGACCCTCGGGTACGCCGAGATGTTCGCGGAGCTCGCCCGTGACTATGCGGGGTCGGCGTACTTCTACTACCTGGACATTCCGTTCGAGGAGACCGTCCGGCGGCACGCGTTGCGAGACAAGGCGGCGGCTTTCACGGCCGACGACATGGCGGAGTGGTACCGGCCGCAGGATCTGCTGGAGTGGCCGCGGGAGACGGTGATCAATCAGACCAGCTCGCTCGACGCGACAGTCCAGCGGATCCTGCGCGAGACCGGTTTAGACCCAGCCGCCCAGCTCCAGGTCGGTGATGACGACCGGCTGGCCGGTGGCTAGGGACTGGTTGGCGGCGATGCCGACGGCAACGGCCCGGACGCCGTCGTGGACGTCGGCGGCCCGCCCGAGCGGGTCGTTGCCCGGGCCCTTGAAGAGATCGTCGTAGAGGAGGCGGTCGCCACCGCCGTGGCCGCCGACACCGCGGGGGATCTCGACCTCGACCGCGGGTGCCCAGTGCTTCTGCAGGACGAGCCGCTCGCCGTTGGAGCGCACGTCGCCCGGGATCACCCGGTCCGACGGGTAGCTCGGGTCGATCTGATCATCGATCACAGCCGCCCGCTCGATGACCTCGAGCTCGGCGCGGCCCTCGGTGCCGTTGACCGACACCCGATAGCCCTCCCACGGTGAGTGTGCGTTGAGCGAGTAGCTCAGCCGGGCACCACTCGCGTACTCCGCGACCACCGCCATGTTGTCCTCGATCGTGATCCCCGGACCGAACACGTCCTGGTCGCGCAGGTACCCGTCGTACTGCTCGCTCTCCAGGTACAGCTGCCGGTTGATCTCGTCGGTGCGCAGATCCAGCAACCACGGATCGTTGGCCGAGCCCTCGATCGTGCCCCGGGCAGGTCGTTGCCCAAGGCCACGGGCCGCCGCGTTGTCCGAGCCGTAGAAGAACAGGCCGCCGGACGCGTACACCTTGGTCGGCGTCGACGCGATCCACCAGTTCACCAGGTCGAAGTGGTGCGAGGCCTTGTGCACCATCAGGCCGCCGGAGTTCTTCTTCTCGCGGTGCCAGCGGCGGAAGTAGTCCGCGCCGTGCCGGGTGTCGAGCACCCACTGGAACTCGACGCTGGTGACGGTGCCGATCTCGCCGTCCGCGATCACCTGCCGCAGTGCGCTGTTCCGCGGCGAGTAGCGGTAGTTGAACGTGACGACCACGGACTTGCCGGACTCGTTCATCGCGGCGACGATCTGCCGGGTGCCGTCCGCGTCGATGGTCAGCGGCTTCTCGACGATCACGTCGGCGCCGGCCCGCAGGATCCGGGACACGACCGCTGCGTGCGTGTAGTCGGGGCTCGTCACGACCACCCGGTCGACCGACTGCTCCTTGATCATCCGCTCGAGATCGTCGGCGCCGTACTGCGGCAGCTCGGGACCACCGAGCTCCTTGACATACCGCTCGTGGAAGGCGAGACGGCCCTGGTTCGGGTCGAGCAGGGCGACCAGCTGCGCCTCCTCGGGGTGCTCCTGGAAGATCGCACGGACATACGCCCGCGCTCGCGACCCGGTTCCGGCGACTGCATAACGTCTGGGCACGGCGGACCCTTTCTACTCGTGTAGAACAGCACGCTAGCAACCGCTTTCCAAACCGGTCAACCGTCGTACTATCGGCACATGCCGAAGGCCACCCCCATCACCCGGAACGACGTGGCGCAGTACGCCGGGGTCAGCACCGCTGTGGTCAGCTACGTGGTGAACGAAGGCCCGCGCCGGGTCGCGCCGCAGACCCGGGAACGGGTCCTGGAGGCGATCCGCGTGCTCGGCTACCGGCCGAACGCGACCGCGCGGGCACTCCGGATGGGTACGACGCGCACGTTCGGGCTCATCACGCCGGACGGCGGCAACCCGCTGTTCGCCGAACTCGCCAAGGCGATCGACAAGGAGGCGTCGGCCCGCGGGTACGTCGTTCTGCAGACCAGCGCTGACGGTGATCCGGTCACCGAGCAGGCCAAGATCGCCGAACTGCTGGTCCGCCAGGTCAGCGGATTGCTCCTGGTTGCTCCGACCGAGGATCCGGACCTGACCGAGGTCGGCATCCCGGTCATCGCCATCAACCGGGTGTTGCCGACCGTGAGCTCGGTCCGGCCGCAGTACCGCGCGGGTGCGCGCGCCGGCGTCAAGCACCTGATCGAGCACGGCCATCGCACGATCGGGCTGGTGATCGGTGGTCGCGGCACTGGCGGTCGGGCGCCGGAGCGTGAGCTTGGGTGGCGGGATGCACTTCGCCAGGCAGGGCTCGAGGACGGTCCGATCGCACGCGCGAGATTCAGCCGGCAGGGCGGGTACGACGCCGGCCGGGAGTTGCTCGCGGCAACGAAACGACCGACCGCGATCTTCGCCAGCTCAGACCTGCAAGCGGTCGGCGCACTCCGCGCGATCCACGAAGCCGGCCTCCGAGTCCCCGACGACATCGCGGTAGTGGCCTTCGACGGCACAGCCGAAACGGAGTACAGCTGGCCACCCCTGACCGTCGTACGCCAACCCCTGGACCGCATGGCCCATGAGGCCGTCAGCCGCCTCATAGACGGCGAGGACGCCGTCCAGTCCCTCACCTACCCAACCGACCTGATCCTCAGAACATCCTGCGGCTGCTAGAGCGTGCCGAGGTCTTCGAAGATTAGGGCGGTTCGGGTGGCGAGGACTTCGGGGATGGCCTGGAGTTTTTCGAGGACTACTCGGCGGAGGCCTTCGTTGTCGGCGGCTCGGACCAGGAGGATGGCGTCGAAGTCGCCGCCGACGAGTGCCATGTGTTTGATTTCGGGGATCGCCTGGAGTTGTTCTCTCAGGGTTCGCCAGGAGCTTTGGCGGAGACTGAGAGTGACGTACGCCGAGGTCGCGAGGCCCAGCTTCAGCGGGTCGACCGTGACGGTGAAACCGGTGATGACCCCGGTCGCGGTGAGTCGCTCGACCCGGGCGTAGGCGTTCGCGCGGGAGATGTGGACCTGGTCCGCGAGGGCCCGGATGGAGAGCCGTCCGTCCTGCCCGAGCGCCTCGACGATCTGCCGGTCGACCTCGTCCAGCGCCGGGGCGACGACCATCTGTCCAGGACCGGCCCGGTGGACCGTCACCTCGTCGGACATCTGTGCACCTCGCTTCGCGGCAGTCGGAACCAATCGTCTCGTGATTGTCACAGGTCTGGATCCGATTGGCCATAAGTACGACGATGAGGCCACCGTCCGTCTCCTGCGCAGGAGTGTCCATGACCACCGTCGAGGAGCGTTTGCTCCCCTCCGCCGAACCCGTCCGGTTGATCGACCAGGACGGCGTACCGCACGACCATCCGTCGTACCGGCTGCCCACCAAGGAAGCCCTGGTCGACGGTTACGTTCAGTTGATCAAAGGCCGTCGCATCAACGACCAGGCCAGCGCGCTGGTCCGCCAGGGCCGGCTCGCCGTCTACCCGTCGTCGCACGGCCAGGAGGCCTGTCAGATCGCGGCCACGATGGTGCTCCGCGAGGGCGACTGGCTGTTCCCGACGTACCGCGACACGGTCTCGATCGTGAGCCGCGGTGTCGACCCGATCGAGACGCTGACGCTGCTCCGCGGCGACTGGCACTCCGGGTACGACCCGTACGCGCGCAACGTCGCTCCGCAGTCCACGCCGCTCGCGACGCAGCTCACCCACGCGGTCGGTGTTGCGCACGCGGCCCGGCTGAAGGGCGAGGACACGGTGGTGATGGCGCTCTGCGGCGACGGCGCCACCAGCGAAGGCGACTTCCACGAGGCGCTGAACTTCGCCGCCGTCTTCCACGCGCCGGTCGTCTTCTTCATCCAGAACAACGAGTACGCGATCTCGGTGCCACTCGCCCGGCAGACCGTCGCTCCGTCGCTGGCCCACAAGGGCATCGGGTACGGCGTCCCCGGCGAACGGGCCGACGGCAACGACCTGGCCGGCCTGCTCGCCGTCCTCGGACAGGCCGTGGAGAAGGCACGCTCGGGTGAGGGACCGCAGCTCGTCGAGGCGCACACGTACCGAGTGCAGGCACACACCAACGCCGACGACGCGACCCGGTACCGCGAGGACGACGAGGTCACGCCGTGGCTGGAGCGCGACCCGATCAAGCGGCTCGAGACCTACCTCAACGAGCAGGGTTGGCTCGACGACGCGGTGCGCGAGCGCGCGGAGGCGATGGCGGACCAGGTCGGGACGCGCTTGCGCGATGGACTGATGCCGGAGCCCGAAGTGGATCCGCGGGAACTGTTCACGCACCTCTACTCCGAGCAGACGCAGCAGCTGCGCGAGCAGGCGGCGTTCCTGCGCGACGAGCTGGCGCGAGAGGAGGTCTGAGCTCATGACGCATGTGAAGATCTCCATGGCGCAGGCTCTCAACCAGGCCCTCCGCGATGCGATGAAGGCCGACGACACCGTGCTGATGTTCGGTGAGGACGTCGGCGCGCTCGGTGGCGTCTTCCGGATCACTGACGGACTGACCGAGGAGTTCGGCGAGGATCGTTGCTTCGACACCCCATTGGCCGAGTCCGGCATCGTCGGGATGGCCGTCGGGCTCGCGATGAACGGGATGCGCCCGGTCGTCGAGATGCAGTTCGACGCGTTCGGCTACCCGGCGTTCGAGCAGATCGTCTCCCATGTCGCCAAGATGCGGAACCGGACCCGCGGCAAGATCACCCTGCCGATGGTGATCCGGATGCCGTACGCCGGTGGGATCGGCGGCGTCGAGCACCACTGCGACTCGTCGGAGAGCTACTACGCACACACGCCAGGCCTGACCGTCGTCGCGCCGGCCACCGTCGCGGACGCGTACACGTTGTTGCGCAGGGCAATCGAACTGCCGGATCCGGTCGTGTTCATGGAGCCGAAGAAGCTCTACTGGGCCAAGGAAGAGGTCGATCTCACCGAGGACCAGCCCGGGATCGGCACGGCCGTCGTACGGCGGGAAGGCGCGGACGCGACCTTGATCGCCTACGGGCCGACGGTGCCCGTCGCGCTGGAGGCGGCCGAGGTCGCGGCCGCCGAAGGGCGGCAGCTGTCCGTAGTGGATCTGCGGTCGATCGTGCCGTTCGACGACGAGACGGTGTGTGCAGCGGTACGGCGCACCGGGCGGGCTGTCGTGGTCGCGGAGGCCAGCGGGTTCGCCAGTGTGTCGTCGGAGATCGTTGCCCGCGTCACCGAACGGTGCTTCCACTCGCTGGCCGCGCCGATCCGGCGGGTGACCGGGTTCGACATCCCGTACCCGCCGCCGAAGCTGGAGAAGTACCAGCTGCCCGGTGTGGACCGGATCCTCGATGCGGTGGACGACCTGCAGTGGGAGGACTCGTGAACACCTTCCTGCTGCCCGATCTCGGTGAAGGCCTGACCGAGGCAGAGATCGTTCGCTGGCTGGTGAAGGTCGGCGACGTCGTCACCGTCGACGCCCCGGTCGCGGAAGTCGAGACCGCCAAATCCATCGTCGAACTCCCGTCCCCGTACGCCGGCGTCGTCGAAGAACTCCACGGCGATCCCGGCACAACCATCCCGGTGGGCAAACCCCTGATCACCATCGGCGAGGTCGACACCGGTGCACGGCCTGCGGCCGAGGGCGGGAACAACCGGCAGGACGGTGCACGATCCGAGGCGGCCGGTGGG
This sequence comes from Kribbella sp. NPDC050241, assembly GCF_044459685.1. Lineage (NCBI taxonomy): Bacteria > Bacillati > Actinomycetota > Actinomycetes > Propionibacteriales > Kribbellaceae > Kribbella > Kribbella sp. NPDC050241. The sequence goes on along the minus strand of NZ_JBITJE010000003.1, from coordinate 810,699 downwards.
GACAACCGGCAGGACGAGCCTGCCGGGTCGGGTGCAGGGTCCGAGGTGGCCGGAGAGGCGTACCGGCAGGAGGAGCGGGCCGGGTCCGGGAGCGTACTCGTCGGCTACGGCACAGGTACCGGCACCGGCTCAGGTCGGCGCCGCAAGCCCCGCCCCCACCTCCAGCCGGCGCGCAGCGCCGCTACGCCGTCGACGCGCCGCCCCGACCTCCAGTCACCGCGCCCCGCCGCTACACCGGAGAACGTGTCGGCGCAGGACGCGGGCAGTGCGCGGCGAGTGCCGCTGGTCATCTCGCCACTGGTACGGCGGATCGCGCGGGACGCTGAGGTGGATCTGCGGACGTTGAGCGGTTCCGGGCCGGACGGTCTGATCGTCCGCCGGGATGTCGAGCAGGCGATCGCTCAACGGTTCGAGCAGACGCCGGCCCCCCAGGTTGAGGACGTGAGTTCGCGGACCGGGCTGCCCGAGCTACGCCGGATCCCCATGAGCGGGTTCCGGAAGGTTGTGGCGGCGACACTGACTCGGAGCCGGGCGGAGATCCCCGAGGCGACGACCTGGGTGGACGTGGATGCGACTGCCCTGGTGGAGTTGCGGGAATCGTTGCGGTCGGCAAAGGATTCCGGGCCGGGGCTGCTGGCGTTGATGGCGCGGTTCACGGTGGCGGGCCTGCAGCGCTACCCGGAGCTGAACGGTTTCGTCGACACCGAGCGCGAGGAACTCGTCCAGTACGACGGCATCAATCTCGGACTGGCCGCCCAGACCGATCGCGGTCTCGTCGTACCGGCGGTGGCGAACGCGCACACGATGACCACGCGCGCCCTCGACGGTGAGATCCGCCGACTGACCGAATCCGCGCGGACCGGCCGGCTGACGCCGTACGAGCTCGGCTGTGGGACATTCACGCTGAACAACTACGGCAGCTTCGGCGTGGACGGCAGCGCGGCGATCATCAATCACCCGCAGGTCGCGATCCTCGGTGTCGGCCGGATCATCGACCGTCCGTGGGTGGTCGACGGCCAGATCGCGATCCGGAAGCTCACTCAACTGTCGCTCGTGTTCGACCACCGGGTCTGCGACGGCGGGACGGCGGCCGCGTTCCTCCGGTTCGTCGCCGACGCCTTCGAGAACCCGGCGTCAGCGTTCGCCGATCTCTAGCGGTCGTCTCACCCGAGCTCCTACCGTGGCCTCAGTGAAAGCTCCGGCTGACAAGGTCGCACTGTTCGACGCACTCGTCGAACTGTTCCCCGGCGTCGAGCGCAAGGGCGCCGGTTTCCCGTACACCGCGGTCAACGGCAACATGTTCTCGATGCTGAACGAGAACGGCACCCTCGCGCTGCGCCTTCCCGAAGCCGAGCGCGAGGCGTTTCTCTCCAGGTACGACACCACCCTCAACGTCGCGCATGGAGTGCAGCAGAAGGAGTACGTCGTCGTCCCCGACGCGCTCCTGGCCACTACCGATGAACTGCGCGAGCACTTCGCAGTGAGCGCCGCCTACGCGCGATCGCTCAAGCCGAAGCCCACGACCCGCAAGAAGAAGCCGGCCAGCTGAGCCTCAGGACAGCTGCCGCGGCCGCAGCCCGACCAGGATGACCCGCAGCCCCGAAGTGAAACGTGCCTCCGGCCCGGCCAGATTCTCGCGGTTCAGGTACGCCGCGAGACTGGCCGCGCCCACCCCCAGTTGGTCGCCGGCCTCGGATGCCCAGTCGGGTTCGCTGAGGCCGCTGCGCCGTACGACGGCCGACCACGCGGCGTCGGTGACTGCGGACCCGATCAGGTAGTGAAAGATCGCCGACATGGCCGAGTCGAGATGCACACCCTTGAACCCGGCCGCCCGCAGGATCGCGAGCACCTGATCGGCCAGCGCCTGGTAGTTCGGCCCGAGCCCCGCATGCGAGGCCAGCAACTGCGGCGCCCAGGGATGAATCCACAGCGCTTCGTACGCCGCTCGCACCACCACGGTCACCTGGTCGCGCCAATCGCCGTCACCGGGTGGGACCACGGCGTCCCCCAGCACCTCGTCGACGGCGAGCTCGAGCAGGTCGTTCTTGTTGGCGATCCGCCAGTACAGCGCCGAGGTCGCGGCCGTGCCGACCTCCGCCGCCACCCGCCGCATCGAGAACAGGTCCAGCCCGTCGCGGTCCAGCACCTTGATCGACGTACGGACGATGTCGTCCCGGCTCAGCGGCGATCTGGTCGCCTCCGGATCGGTCCGCAACCAGACCGATCCGAGCACCGTCTTCTGATCAGCTTCACGCACGAAAACAGTGTCTCACGAACTAACACGATGTTTTTGTGTTAGATCTTCGCGAGGCTTCTTGTGCCTGGGAACTCCGCGCCACCAGACTGCCGAGGTTCCCGGAGTATTCCGGGGATCGCTCCGGGGGGAGCGCCGACGACATAGCCGAGTCGGCTGGTCACTGAGCATGAGTGGGGAAGAGCTGTGAACGAGGCACCGATCGACGTGCGCGCGAAATCGAAGAGCCCGCGACTGGTCGCGCTGCTCGGTGGAGCCGGCACGCTGGCGCTTGTCCTTGGCGGCGTCACGCTGGCCTTGGCTCCGTCGGCCTCAGCCAGCGGTGAGATCGTCGACGGCAACCCGACCTGCGAGAACATGATCCCGGGTTCGACCGAGATCAAGTTTGACGGAGACGATCAGGGCAACCCGCCGATACCGGGCTCGGGCACTGCCGACGGCGTCGAGGTCACTTGGACCGAGCGCACCCTGCAGGCCGACGACCCGGATCACCCAGGCGACCAGACGGGCGGTCAGGTCGTCGACTTCACCGCCACGGGCGGCGTCGTGCTGGCTGTGCTGGTCAAGGGCGGTCCGGCGGCCAATTACTACAACTACCAGCCGGACGGGAAGACCGCGGACACCGGCCTGCACCCGCCGGTGAACTCGAGCAACGACAAGTACTACGGCATCAGCCACCTCAACTTCTGTGTCAAGAAGGTGACCCCGACCCCGACTCCGACGCCCACCAAGACCCCTTCGGAGTCGCCGAGCGAGTCGCCGTCGGAGAGCCCGTCGGAGTCGCCGAGCGAGTCGCCGTCCGAGAGCCCGTCGGAGTCGCCGAGCGAGTCGCCGTCCGAAAGCCCGTCCGAGTCGCCGAGCCAGTCGCCCTCGGAGTCGCCGAGCCAGTCGCCGTCGGAGTCGCCGAGCCAGTCGGAGTCGCCGAGCCAGAGCCCGTCCGACTCTCCGTCGGTCACGCCGTCGGACAGCCCGACCAGCACCTCGACTTCGCCGGTCGCGGTTCCGACTGAGGTCGACGCCGGACAGTCCGGTGGGCTCAAGCTCACCTCGGCGATCACCGGTCACCAGAGCGCGTGGGGTATCACCCTGATCATGCTCGGTGGTGTGCTCGTGTTCGCCGGCATCCTGAAGTCGCGGCAGAACCGCGGTCACCACGCTGCCTGACATGTCCGCACAGCGTCGCCGCCCGGGTCGCGCTCGTTCGTCGTGGTGGACGATCGGGGCCTTGGCGGTCGGCGCCGTACTACTCCTGACCGGCGGCTACCTGCAGCTCAGGACCGACAACAGCACTGACGCGGCCCCAACCGGGACGACGTCCGCCGTGCCGACGAAACCGTCACCGAAGCCCACCTCGCCGAAGGCGACCACGCCGAAGGCCACCACACCGAACGGCACAGCACCGAAGACCACCTTTCCGCCCGAGGTCCGCAGCACCGCCCCGGCGCGGCCGGGCAACCCGGTGCGGGTGTCCGTCCCGAGTCTCGGGGTCTCCGCCCGCGTGCTGGGGATCCACGCCCGCGGTGGTGCTCTCATCCCGCCGTCCAATCCGCAGCTGGTCGGCTGGTGGTCCGACGGCGCTCAGCCCGGCGCGGCCAAGGGGTCGGCGATCATCACCGGCCACACCGTGCACGACGGCGGTGGCGTATTCGACGACCTCGGCCAGTTGAAGGCCGGAGACGCGGTCAAGGTCACCACAGGCAAAGGGACCCTCAATTACGTGGTCGCGTCCGTGACCACGTATCGGAAGAAGGCGCTCGCAGCCCAGGCCGCGCAGGTTTTCGACCAGAGTGTTCCGGGCCGGCTGGTTCTGGTCACCTGCGAGGACTGGGACGGTACGGCGTTCCTCAGCAATGCCGTGGTGATTGCGCATCCGAAGAAGTGAGTGAGCGGCCCCCATGGGCCGGCCACTCGTCCTGCGATCAGCTGTCGATCTGAGCTGTCAGAGCGAAGGTTGCCCGCAGCAACTTAAAGGGCGGATCACGTACGGCGCCGCGTCGGACCTGGAGCAGGGTGGACTGGTCGCTGTTCGACATCGTCGGGCTGGACTACTACTCGTACCACGCCAACCGCGCCGGCCACACCAAGGAACTGGCGCCGTTCCGCCGGTGGGGCAAGCCGATCATGATCCTCGAGTTCGGCTGCTGCACGTTCACCGGCGCGGCCGACCACCTGGCCACGATGCTCGACGTCTTCACCGCCGAAGGCTTCCTCGGTGCGTCGCCGTACACCTTCATCTCACCCGACGCACCGCACCGCCCGCACGACCATCCCCACGACGAGGACATCGCTGCTTTCAGTCTCTGCAAGGTGATCCGGAAGAACTCCGACGACCCGGCATCGCCATACGACTGGCAGCCGAAGGAGTCCTTCCGGGCGGTCTCCCGCTTCTGCCTAGTGCACTAGGCCGATCGCGGTGATGGTCGCGATGACGTCGGTGCGCCAGTGCCGGTAGCGGACCGGGTCCTCGGTGAAGTTCCGCTGGTCGGTGACCACGTCGTCGGCCGCCAGCAGCTTGGCGGCGTGCGCCTTCAACGCGGGTGGCAGATGGGGCTTCGCCGCCACGTCGTGCGACAGCAGCCAGAGCAGGTTGTAATCCTCCATGCCGTCGCGGAAGTTCTCGAGCCGGATCGAGGCCATCGGCCCGGTCGGACCTGGGTAGAACATCGACCCGTCGCCCGCGGTGCCGTTGAAGGTCGCCGCCTTCCACGCCGACAGGATGCCGTCGTTCACCAGCAACTGGTTGGCGTGGTCCGAACGGAGCCAACGGTTCGTCGCGTAGTACAGGACGCCTTCGACCCCGGCCTTGTACGACATCGGGCCCATCAGCGTGCGCGAGTCGATCGGCGGGTAGCCGTTGAACCAGTTCGGCAACGGCGAACCGGTGGCGATGTCCGGGTACCACCAGGCCTGATCGCCGCGAGCCCTGGTCCGCTCGGCCACCGTCTGGTTGTACAGGTCCTGCTGCGGCGCCCAGATGTCGACCAGCCCGGCCAGCCCGGTGTCGACTCCCATCGAGTTGTCCCGCAGCGTGGTCATGATCGGCACGTCCGGGAAGGCGGCCTTGACCGCAGCAAAGGTCTGCTTGGCGGCCTGCAACAGTGGCCCGTTGGCCTCGTCGAATCCGTAGACGTAGGCGTACTTGTCGACACCAGCGGCGCGGTAGCTGTCCATCGCGGTTCGCAGCTGCGAGATCCAGGTGTCGATCTGCGCCTGCCAGGTCTCCGGCTTCGCCGGGTTCAGCATTCCGGCCCACAGGTAGAAGGCGTTGAAGTCACGCAGGCCGTAGTGGTCGCGGATGTAGAGCACGTCCTCGACCGGGGTCGGCACGATCACCGGCCCGGGGCTCGAGGGAATGCACGGGCAGGTGTAGAGCTGGTCCGGCTCGATCTTGTAGTCGTTCAGGAACGACCAGTACGTGTGCTTGGTCGCTTCCTGCGCGGCGGGATCGGTGATCCCGTAGATGTCGTTCACGATCGCCGGCGTGAACTGGAAGGTGGTGTTGAGCTTCGGCCGATCCGGAACGGTCACCGGCCACACCGTCGCCGACACAGTCATCGTCCGGGTGTGCTTGCCGTCCGCGGAGAACGCGACCTCCACCTCGTAGATGCCGGGCCGCGCGTCCGGCGAGGCCTTCAGCCGGATCCAGTACGGCTGGATCGTGTCGGCCGGGACATCATCCACCGAGGACAGGTCGTCGCGGATCGGGTCCGGCGTCCAGCCGGCGTACGTCGGACGGTGGTACTGGTTCGTCGGCGTCACGTTCAGCGATCCGACCGGCGCCACCGAGGCGGTGAGTGCACCTTGCGGGCCGGACACCGAGGTCACCCGGGCCTGTACGCCGTTGAGCTGCTCGGCGAACGGCAGTACGACGGCCTGCACGTTCTCGTACTCACCGCGGGTCAGCGAGACCGACGGCGACGGTCCGGTCGAGCTGAACGGCAGGTCCTTCGGGTAGACCAGCGCCATCGAGTCGGCCGACTCCAGCCCGAAGTCCGCATGCTTGTCGTGCGACCGCGCCTGGATGGTGTTCGCCAGTCGTGGCACCGATCGCTGCAACGCCGTGACGCCCGCGTTGAACGGCGCGTACTGCGCATACGTCATCGGCCCTGCGGACAGCGCTTGGCGCAACTCGACGCACTGTGCCGCCGTGGAGTCGACCTGCGCCCGCAGCCGCTCATCGGCAGGCGTGTGGCCGAGTTGACGGTCCATGGTGGCGATCTGATCCGCCAGCTTGGTCAGTACGCCGTTGAAGTCCGACAGCCGGAGCAGTTGCGCCGCAGCCTGGTCGCCGTACGCCGTCTTGTCGTACGGGTCGGTGTCGACGAGCCGGAAAGCGTCGTAGTGGCCGACGACCGTCGTGCCTGCACGGGGCATCGAGATGCCGATGTAGGCGATCCGGGTGATGTCGACGCCGGCGGCGGTGATCGCGCTCAACCGCAGGTCGACCGGCGTCCAGCTGCGGGCGTTGATCTTGTAGTCGACGCCGTACGCCTTGTTGGCCTGGTCCCGGACGGTGATCCGGCCGACGACGGTGTAGTCCTGCTCGGTGAAGAAGTCGAACCCGAGCAGGGTGTGACCGGACCAGTCGCTGACCGGCAGGCTCGGCGTACCGGCGTTGAGGGTGAGCCCCGACGAGGCCGTCGCCCCCGGTGTACCGGCCGGCGCGATGCTGAACTTCACCCCGGAGGCGCCGTGCGTGGGATCGGCGGTCCGCTCGATCTTGTCGGCCTGCGGCAGGGTGACGGTCGCACCCGTCAGATCGGCATCGGTCTCGAAATCCTGGAACACCCCGGCTGGTACGGCGGCCCGCGCCGTTCCGGCCTGGACCAGACTTCCGGCGACCAATACGGTTGCCGTCAGCAACAACCCGAACTTCCTCACGACCGGCCCCTCTCAGGTAGCCTCACGGTAGGTCGGCCGGATTACGGTCATGGCCATAATCCACCTGGTTGCTCACCGTAGGAGCGAGGGTGCCGACTGTCAAGGCTTACCGCTCTGCATCGAAAAGCCCGGCCGGCAGGCGCGATCGGACCGTGGTCTTGTCGCTGTTACCGGCGTGCGCGATAGTTGCAGAAGCGGGCTATTCGCCATCGTTCACGTGGAGGCGTCATGGGACTGCCGGATGATGCCGCGGAGGCGCGGGCAGCGGGCTGGCGAACCCTGGCCGCTCTGCACGCCCGGATCGAGGACGAGCTGGAGCGCGCGCTGCAGAAGCATCACGGCCTGTCCGTCAGTGAGTACAGCGTGCTCGACATGCTGGCGCGGCAGGACGACTACCACCTGCGGATGAACCAGCTGTCCAACGCGGTCGTGCTGAGTCAGTCGGCCACGACCCGGCTGGTGAACCGTCTGGAGGACCGCAAGCTCCTGCAGCGGTACCTGTGCCCGACCGACCGCCGCGGCGTCTACACCGAGGTCACCCAGGCCGGCCGTGACCTGCGCGACCAGGCCCAGCCGACGCACGACGTCGTACTGACTGCTGCTCTGGAGAAGGCTGCTGGACTGCCCGAGCTGGCTCCGCTGGTCGGTGCTCTGGACAGGCTGGCGATGAAGGTCTGACATGGCCCGCAAGTACGACAACCGCAAGCTCTACTACTGGCTGATGGGCAGCTGTCTGGTGCTGATCGGGCTGGCATGGTTCGTCGTGCGGCTGTTCTCGATTCCGGTCGCGATCGGGATGAGCGCCGTCGCCGCCGTACTGCCGCCGATCGCAGTCATCGTCGCGAACTGGGGTCAGGACTGATTCCAGGGGTGGGATCGAGGTAGAGGTGCCGGACCATCGGGTAGTTCCGGCGTACCTCGAAGTCGACCCGCTCGGCAAGCTGTTCGATCGCAGCGCCGGTGGTCTGCATGTCGGCCAGATCGACGGTCGCCACCACCAGGACCTGGTCCGGAGCGAGCCGGAGACTGAGCAGTTCGAGGACGCTGTCGATGCCTGGTGTGTCGTTGATGATCGCGCGGATCCGCTGCTGTACGTCTTCCGGCAGTGCCCGGCCGATCAGCATCGCCTTGTTGTCGCGACCGAGTGTGAAGGCGACGACGATCAGCAGTACGCCGATGCTGATCGACGCGGCGCCGTCCCACAGGTGCTGTCCTGTGACGACCGCAAGCGTCACGCCAACGGCTGCGATCAGCAGTCCGATCAGGGCGGCGGTGTCCTCGAACGCGACGGTCTTGACTGCTGGTTCGGCGTTTCTCAGGTGCGTGAGCGCCGGCACGCCTTCCTGGCGGGCCTCCCGTCGTATCTGCCTGACTGCACGCAACCACGACGTACCTTCGAAGATCGCCGAGACTGCCAGGACCGTGTAGACCAACCCGAGTGAGGCGATCGGCTCGGGGTTGATGAGTGCGCGCAGGCCCTCGGCGATCGAGAAACCCGCGCCGAGCACGAGGATGCCGACCGCGGCCAGCAGGGACCAGAAGTACCGCTCCATTCCGTAGCCGAACGGGTGGCGTGCGTCGGCAGGCTTCCGGCTGCGGTGGAGGGCGGTCAGCAGGAACGCCTGGTTCATGGTGTCCGCGACGGAGTGTGCCGCCTCGGCGAGCAGCGCGGTCGAGCCGGAGAGCAGACCGGCGACGACCTTGGCGATCGCGATCGCCAGATTCGCCGCTCCGGCCAGTAGTACGGTCCCGACGGATTCCTCTGCCATCCACCTCGCGTGCCCGCGGGGTGGCTGGGTCAAACCGAGCCCGTGCTTCGTGGCATGTGGCATGCTCCGGGCTGTGGCGGCGATGGGTGCGGGACGGTTGCTCGGGACGAATCTGCGGATGCGGCGGGACGAGCAGGGCATCTCGCTGTCCGAGCTGGCCCGGCGGTCGGGGATCGCGAAAGGGACGCTCTCGCAACTGGAGTCCGGGGCGGGCAACCCGACGATCGAGACAGTGTTCAGTCTGTCGAACGCTCTGGGTGTCCCGGTGTCGGCGCTGCTGAGCGAGTCGCCGAGTGCGGAGCTGGTCCTCGTACGGTCGGCGGACATCGACGTACTGTCCGGTGAAGCGATCGATCTGCGGATGCTCCGGCGGCTGGAGAACCCCGGTGGGTTGTTCGAGGTCTACAACCAGGAGGTCCGGCCGGACGCCGTACAGCAGTCTGACGGGCATCCTGGGACCGAGCATCACATCGTCCTGACCGGGCGGCTGCGGATCACGGCACGTGGCAGGACTGAGGAGTTGGGGCCGGGGGACTACCTGGCTTTCCGGGCCGGTGGGCCGCACGGGTACGAGGCGGTGGATGGTCTGGTGCGGTCGGTGTTGCTGCTGGAGTACCCGCCGGACGCGTACCCGATCACGCCGGGCAGCCCACATCTGCCGGGGTAGTGCATGTTTAGTGCCCAGTGAATGCCTGGTGAGTGCCGGATGGGTGCATTGACCGTGCCGAGGGTGGACGCGTAGGCTCGGTTTCGTTCATTTTACTGAACGGAGAGTCTGATGCCTGGTTCCGCGACACCCGACGTGGTGGTCGTCGGCGCGGGCATGATCGGCGCGGCCTGCGCCGAGGCGCTCTCCGCCGCGGGCGTCCGGGTGCTGGTGATCGATCGCGACGGCCCGGCTGCCGGTACGACGGCCTCCGGTGAGGGCAACGTGCTCGTCTCGGACAAGGAGCCCGGGCCCGAGCTCGAGTTGGCGATCGCGTCGCGGGCCGAGTGGGACGTCGTACTGTCGCGGCTGCCTGAGCGGGTCGCCGACGTCGAGTGGGAGACCAAGGGTGGGGTCGTGGTTGCGACGACTGACCCCGAGCCGCTGAAGGCGTTCGCGGCCAAGCAGCGGGCGGCGGGTGTCGACGCTCGCGTGATCACGCCGGCGGAGGCCTTTGAGCTGGAGCCTTTGCTGACTCCTCGGGTGACGGTCGGGGTGCACTATCCGGACGATGCGCAGGTCCAACCGGTGCTCGCGGCAACGGCTTTGCTCGCGGCCGTCCGGGACCGCGGAGGTGAGGTGCGCTCGGGGGTGACGGCGCGGGCGATACGACGTTCGGCTCAGGAACGGGTCGTCGGGGTCGAGACCGATGACGGTGTGATCGCGTGTGGCGCCGTACTCAATGCTTGCGGGCCGTGGGCCGGGTCGTTCAGTGCCGATGCGGGTGCGCCGATTCAGGTGCTGCCTCGGCGCGGGGTGATTCTGGTGACGGCGCCGCTGCCGGAATGCGTTCGGCACAAGGTGTACGACGCGGACTACGTCGGTGCGGTCGGGAGCGGAGACGCCGAGCTGCAGACGTCGACGGTGGTGGAGTCGACGCGGTCCGGGACCATCCTGATCGGTTCGAGTCGGGAGCGGATCGGGTTCGACGACTCAGTCCGGGTGAAGGTGCTGCGTGAGCTTGCTGCGAAGGCGGTTGGGCTGTTTCCCTTCCTGGCCGACGTGCCGGTGATGCGGGCGTACGGCGGCTTCCGTCCGTATGCGCCGGATCATCTGCCGGTCATCGGGCCCGACCCTCGCACGCCGGGTCTGTGGCATGCGACTGGTCACGAAGGTGCGGGCATCGGGCTCGCGCCGTCGACCGGTCGGTTGATCACCGAGCTGTTCCTGGGGCTGGCTCCACATGTAGACCCCGATCCGTTCCGCGTCGACCGTCCGGCGGTGCTCGCCTCATGACCGCCTACCTCCGCCCCCGCGACGGCGACCCCGCCCGAGTCGGTACGCCGACGCCCGTCGAGATCACCGTGGACGGCGAACCGGTGACCGCCCTGGCCGGCCAAACAGTCGCGGCCGCGCTGCTCTCCGCCGGCCGAGACTCCTGGCGAACCACCCGCGTCGCCGCACGCCCCCGCGGCGTCTTCTGCGGCATCGGCGCCTGCCACGACTGCCTCGTCATAGTCAACGGCACCCCTGACATCCGAGCCTGCCAACGCACCATCCAGCCAGCAGACACAATCACAACCCAAACAGGCGCGACCCTACCCCGACCTGCAGACGGGCAGCGGACAGGCGGAACGCCAGCCACCTCCCATCCGCAGCCTCGCGAGACGGCACGCGGGACGTCAGCCACCTTCGACGCGCAGCCTCGGGCGCATCTCTCCCCGGCGTCGTCCCACGCCGCTGCCACTTCGAATGTCCCGCGGGTGGCTGACGTGGTTGTGGTGGGGGCTGGGCCGGCCGGGATCGCTGCAGCTTTGGCGGCCGCGGATGGTGGTGCGTCGGTGGCGTTGATTGACACCGGCCGGAGTGTGGGCGGGCAGTTCAACCGGCAACTGCCCGTGGAATTCGGGGCTCGGCGGGCCGGCCGGTTGCAGCACGGGTGGAAAGGATTCGTCGCGCAGCGGGATCGGCTTGCGGGGCATGAGCGGATCACACATCTCGCGGAGACTTCCGTGTGGGCGATGGAAGGGCTCCGACTGTGGGTGCAACAAGGACCAGCGGATAGCGTCGGGCGGCAGGTCTTCGCGGTTGACGCGAGGGCGATCGTCCTGGCCACAGGTGCATACGATCGCGTACTTCCCTTCCCTGGTTGGGATCTGCCGGGCGTCTACAGCGCCGGCGCCGCGCAATCGCTGGCCAAAGGGCAACGCATCTCCGTCGGTCAACGGGTACTCGTCGCAGGCACCGGCCCGTTCCTCCTGCCGGTAGCGGAATCGCTGATCGGCGTCGGTGCCGAGGTCGTCGAGCTACTCGAGGCCAACACCCTGCGAACAGTCCGCCGCGGCTGGCTCACCAACCCACTAGTTGCCTCTGGCAAATTCCGCGAGGTCCTCGGGTACGGCGCGCTGCTGGCGAAGCATCGCATTCCGCTCCGGCACGGCTGGACCGTCGTCGCCGCACACGGAACCGACCACGTCGAAGCTGTCACCGTCGTACGGCTGGACGACTCGTGGCAGCCGATCACGGGCTCCGAGCGACGGATCGAGGTCGACGCGGTATGTCTCGGCTTCGGCTTCACCGCTCAACTCGAGCTCGCGGTCTCGGCCCGCTGCAACCTCACGACCGGTCCGGACGGAGGCTCAACAGTTGTCGTCGACGTCCACCAAGAAACCACTACTCCGGGGGTGTTTGCCGCCGGTGAGCTCACCGGAATCGGCGGCGCGGACCTAGCGGCTGCCGAAGGTCGAGTGGCCGGTGCGGCTGCCGCGCTTCACGCGGGAACTGATGCGCCAGGACCGCCCGGTGCCCGGGCAGCCGCAGAGCGCGCGGACGTGGCAGGCGCGGTGGAGGCGCGGGAAGCCGTCGTACGCGGGCGACAGTTTGCGGAGGTGTTGGCGCGGGCCTATCCAGTGCGAGACGGGTGGCGAGCGTGGAGCACTGCCGAGACCGTGGTGTGCCGGTGTGAAGAAGTTACGCGCGGAGAGATCGAAGCGGCTGTGGCAGGACGTGGTGTGCAGGACGGCCGGGCGCTCAAGCTCAGCAGCCGGGCCGGGCTCGGGATGTGTCAGGGACGGGTCTGTTCGCGGACCGTCGGTGCGCTGGTTGGTGCACCGGAATCATCGATGAAACGACCGATCGCCGTGCCGGTGAGGCTGCGGGATCTGGCAGAAGCTCAGGAGGATCTGTGACGGAGAAATTGGAAGGCGTGATCGTCGCCACCGCGTTGCCGTACGCCGAGGACGCGTCGGCGCCGGCAGGTTTGCGTCCGGACCTGGACAAGTACGCCGAGCACTGCCGGTGGCTGGTCGACAACGGTTGCCGCGGAGTAGGCCCGAACGGCTCCCTCGGCGAGTACTCGTCACTCACCGACGACGAGCGCCGAGCCGTCGCCCGGACCGCGATCGAGGCCGTCGGCAACGATGGCATCGTGGTGGTCGGCGTACACGGCGTCGGTGCACACCAGGCCCGCGCGTGGGCGGAGAAGGCGGCCGAGGACGGTGCAACCGGCGTACTGTGCCTGCCGCCGACCATGTACCGCGCGAACCGCGGCGAGGTGATCCACCACTTCACCGAGGTCGCCAAGGCCGGCCTGCCGGTGATGGTCTACAACAACCCACACGACACCAAGGTCGACCTGACCCCGGACCTGCTGGGCGAGATCGCGCAGATCGAGAACATCGTCGCGGTGAAGGAGTTCTCCGGTGACGTCCGCCGGATCCTCGAGATCCGCGAGTTCGCGCCGGACCTGGCCGTCATTGCCGGCGCCGACGACCTGACCCTCGAGGCCTTGCTGATGGGCGCGACCGGCTGGTTCGCCGGCTTCCCCAACGTGTTCCCGAAGGAATCGGTCCGCTTGTTCGACCTCGCCGTACAAGGCAAGCTGGAAGAGGCGCGGGCGCTGTACGAACCGCTGGTCGCCGCGTTCCGGTGGGACTCGCGGACCGAGTTCGTCCAGGCGATCAAGTACAGCATGGACTACGTCGGCCGGTACGGCGGTCCGTGCCGGCCGCCGCGTGGACCCCTGGTGCCCGAGCACCTCGCCCAACTGGAGCAGGACATGAAGAAGGCCGTGGAGTCGCTGCGATGAGGTCCGTCCGGACCATCAGCGCGATCGACTCGCATACCGAGGGAATGCCGACCCGCGTCGTCACCGGCGGGGTCGGCGTCGTCCCCGGCGCGACGATGGCCGAGCGGCGCGAGTACTTCATCAAGCACCTGGACGACCTGCGGTTGTTCCTGATGAACGAGCCACGCGGACACTCGGCGATGAGCGGCGCGATCCTGCAACCGCCCACCCGGTCCGACGCGGACTGGGGCGTGCTGTACATCGAGGTGTCCGGCCTGCTGCCGATGTGTGGCCACGGCACGATCGGCGTCGCCACCGTGCTGGTGGAGTCCGGCATGGTCGAGGTGACCGAGCCGGTCACCAAGGTTCGCCTCGACACCCCGGCCGGCCTGGTCGTCGTCGACGTTGCCGTCAGCAACGGACGGGCCGAGCACGTGACGCTGCGCAACGTTCCGTCGTACAGCCATGCACTGGACGCGACGGTGGAGGTTCCGGGGCTCGGGAAGGTGACCTACGACCTCGCGTACGGCGGCAACTTCTACGCGATCCTGCCGCTGGAGCAGCTCGGCCTCCCGTTCGACCGGGCCGAGAAGGACCGGATCCTGCAGGCCGGGCTGGACATCATGGACGCGATCAACGCGACCGACCGGCCGGTGCATCCGCTCGATCCGGGAATCAACGGGTGCAAGCACGTGCAGTTCACCGCGCCCGGTCTCGACGGTGCGGACTCGCGCAACGCGATGGCGATCCACCCGGGGTGGTTCGACCGGTCGCCGTGCGGGACGGGTACGTCGGCCCGGATGGCGCAACTGCATGCCCGCGGTGAGCTCGCGCTCAACACCGACTTCGTGAACGAGTCGTTCATCGGCACCCGCTTCACCGGACGCCTGATCGAGGAAACCACGGTCGGCACGCGGCCGGCCGTCGTACCAACCGTCACCGGCCGAGCCTGGATCACCGGAACAGCCAACTACCTACTCGACCCCGACGACCCGTTCCCCGCCGGCTTCGTCCTCTAGCGCGACGCTAGTTGAGGTGGTTCTGCCAGTCGGGCGGGACGTTGCCGCCCGGCGTCGGCTGGTCGACCGGGTGGGACTCCGGCGGTGTGAGCGCGGGACCCTCGTAGTACTGGGACTCGCCGTAGTGCCAGAACCAGTCCTCGCCCGGCTCGAAGCTGCGCACGATCTGGTGCCCGGTCGTGGACGCGTGAGCCGATGCATGCTGCGCAGGGGAGGAGTCACAGCACCCGATATGTCCGCACTGCGCACACCGACGCAGGTGAAACCACCAGCCGCCAACCTCCAGACACTCCGCGCACCCGGTCCCGCTCGGAGGAACCGTGCTGTCGATTCCTGGTGTCCCAGAACTCTCCGTCATACCCCACATCCTCGCCTGCCCACCGCCCCCAAACAAGCAGCCCCAGGCACGCCCGACCCGTCCGCCGAATGGGCCTCGGATCTACTCGGGCCAGTCGGAGTTCTTGATCACGTCGACGAAGTCGCCGCGGTGGAAACCGGGGACGAAATGCTCCAGGACGTCGGCCTTGACGTTCCCGAAGGTCGTCTCCGGCCGGTCCTTGATGCCGTCCGTGAACGCGGCCAGGATCCGGCTCTTGAAGTCCGGCCGCGGATGCGCCGCGACCACGGCCGTCCGCTGCTCGTCAGTGATCGCCAGATAACCGATGCCGAGGACATCCAGTTCCACACCGCGAGTGACGAGCGCGATCTCGGCCGCCATGTGCAACGGGATCTCCGGGGTCGTGTGCAGAGCGATGGCGGTCCAGACCCGATCGGCCGGCTCCCCGGTGACGCCGTGCGCCTGCAGGAAGCGGCGCGCTTCATCGGCGCCGTCGATCTCGAACCGCTGGTCGGTACGACGGAACCGGCTGGTCAGACCGAGGTCGTGGAACATCGCGCCGACGTACAGCAACTCCGGATCGAACTCGAGGCCCTGCTCCTGGCCGCGCAACGCACCGAACAGGAAGACCCGCCGCGAATGATCGAACAGCAGCGGTGACGCCACCTCGCGAACCAGTTCGGTGGCTTCGCGGGCCAGGGCGCTGTCCGGGATCCGTACTCCGGCGATCTCTTCACTCATCGTCGTTCTGCCTTCCTGGTGTGGCCTCGTCTGTGCGTCCAGATTCGCCGGAGTGGCTACGCTGGTGCCATGTCCAGAACGCCATATGAACCACAGATTCGGACACATCGGATCGCCTTGGTGGTGTTCGACGGCGTGACCCTCCTCGATGTCAGCGGCCCTCTCGAGGTCCTTCACCAGGCCAACCGCAACGGCGCCCGGTACGAGTCGACCCTCGTCTCCCCAAGAGGCGGTGACATCGCGACATCCTCCGGTCCGACCCTCGCCGCCACCACAGCAGCAGCCGGGGCAGGTCCCTTCGAAACCGTGATGGTCGCGGGATCCGACCACCTGGTCGATCGAGTGCCCGACGATCTCCTCGCCGCGGTCCGCGCTCTCGCGGATCAGGCCGGCCGGGTGGCGTCCGTCTGCACGGGTGCCTTCGTACTCGCAGCACTCGGGCTCCTGGACGGCCGGAGCGCCACGACCCACTGGCGTCATGCCCAGACGCTCGCCCGCCGCTATCCGTCAGTGCGTGTCGAACCGGACGCGCTACACATCCACGACGACCGGTACGTGACCTCGGCCGGCATCAGCGCCGGCATCGACCTGACACTCGCCCTCGTCGAGGCGGACCATGGCGCAGAGGTCGCTCGCGAGATAGCCCGGGAGCTGGTCGTCTTCATGCAACGACCCGGCGGTCAATCCCAGTTCTCTACAGCGATCGCAACCCCACCACCTCGCAGCGATCCACTCCGAGCAGTGACCGAATCTGTGGTCGCCGACCCCGCCGCTGACCACAGCCTGCCCGCCCTGGCCGCGTCGGCTGCCCTGAGCCCGCGGCACCTCACTCGCCTGTTCCACACCGAGTTCCACACCACGCCGGCCCGGTGGGTCGAGCGCGTACGCCTCGACCGAGCCCAGCAACTTCTCCTCGACGGCCACAGCATCACCTCAGCTGCCCGGCTCAGCGGCCTCGGCAGCGACGAAACCCTCCGCCGAGCCTTCGCCAGACACCTCGGTACGACGCCCACCGAGTACCTCCGCCGCTTCCGCGCGGCCGGCTGACCAGTATTCCGAGAAGAGGACAAAAGCTGGCCGCGTCCTGCGCCGGACTCGACGGCATGGCGCAGACAACGCAGCAGCTCCCTTCACCACAGAAATGCAGACAAGATCCACCAACCGCTGAGCGAGACGGTTGATGGTCAGGCGGTCCGCGAGCATTTCGTAGTCGTGCGAACCCATACTGTGGTCGGGTGGAGACTGACGCCTGGGCTGGTTTGGTTGACCAATTCGCCGATGGGGCCTACGCCACGGTGAAGGGGCGGGTGCGCACGTACGTGATGCACCAGCAGTTGCTGGAGCATCTGCCACCGCCTCCGGCGACCGTGCTTGACGTCGGCGGCGGCGCGGGCCATCAGTCGTTCCCGTTGGCGCGAGCCGGGTACGACGTGACGCTGCTCGATCCATCACCCGCGATGCTCGACAAGGCGCGTCAGCGACTCGAAGGCTTGCCCGCTGACGCCCAGCGACGGGTGACGTTCGTGGAGGCTGACGGTGCGCATGCCGATGAAGCGGTCGGTGGTCGGCGCTTCGAGGCCGTCCTGTGCCATGGGGTGCTCGGGTACCTCGAGCAACAGGAGCCGTTGCTCGACCAGCTGTGCCAATGCGCTGCTCCCGGGGTGGCATCGTCTCGATCATGGCGGGCAACGCCAACACGTCGGCGGTGCGGCCGGCCATGGAACGGCGGTGGGGCGACGCCCTGGCAGCATTCGACGCCACGGAAGAGATCGGAGTACTGGGACTCCTGACTCGAGCCCACACGGTGGAGCAGCTCACCGACCTTCTGCGAAGCCGGGACGTGGAGGCTCTGCGCTGGTACGGCGTATGGCTGTTCGTCGACTGGCTCGATTTCGCCGGAGCCGAGCTCGACCCCAATGACACGAAGCAACTGGAAGCAACAGCCGCAGTAGAACTCGAAGCGAGCCGCCGAGACCCCTACCGCCAACTCAGCCGAATCTTCCACCTCGTCGGCCGCAAAGGGGCTCTTCACAGTTGAGGGTGTAGAAGCCTTCTCTCACCATCAGCTGATCAACCAAACCAGTCGGGGCCGGTCGGTAAAGGACCGGCCCCGTTCTGATCAGTACGGGATCGGCTTCCACTCGACGTTCTGGCCCGCGTTGAGGTCGTCGGCGACCTCGTCGTGCATGTCGCGGATCTTCAGGCCGATCTGGGCGGCCTGGTCGAAGACCTCCGGATCCAGTTTCGATCGATGCCACATGTCGACCATGTACTTCCGCGTCTTCAGGTACGTCGTATAGCGGTCGTGATGGTCGTCGTCGAGGCCGAGGGCGGCGAACACGGCGATCCGGTCGCCGTCCGGCTTGGCCTCGCGGAAGAACCAGGGCCACCGGTCCTCGCTTTGCGGTTCGGGCGTCACCCACCAGGGGAAGCTGAGCAGCTTGCCGTTGCCGCTGTGCGTCGTGCGCAGACTCCACACCGCCAGATCGCCCGGCCTGGTCTTCACATAGATCGTCTTGCCGGTGGTCAGGTCAGGTTCGTTGTGCGACTTGTGCCGCAGGTTCAAGCCACCCGTGTGCCTGGTGTGATTCTGCAGGTAGATCCCGAACCTGAGGATCGTGTAACGGCCCTGCCAGTCCGGCGCGTTCGCATCCTTCCGGTCCGCGTTGTCCTTGTGGTAGCCGTGCTGGCCGGAGTTGATCGTGAAGGAACTGTCACCGGCGTACATGATGTCCTCGGAACCAAGCAGCTGCCTGGCCACCTCGACCATCTTCCCGTCCAGGATCGCGTGCCTCATCAGCGGCCGCGAGAGTAGCTCGCCGCTCACCCCCTTCGACGCGTTCGCGCCGTCACGAAACTTCTGCACCTCCTCCGGGGTGTACACCCCACGCAGAATCTGCCACCCGTTCTCCCAGAACGCCGGCACATCCACTGAAATCCGCCTAGCCATCACCATCTCCTCAAGCCCGCCCACAGGAACAGGAGCAGCCTTAACCCACAGACCCCCTCAGCGCTAGACCGGAGTACCAACTAATTCCGTGCGACCCGTCAGAAAGCCGGCGGCCGGGTAGGCGTCGAGGTCTCCTGATGATGGGGGTTCGTACGCCGCCCATCCAGAAGACCTCGACGTGCCTGACGCTGGTCGTCGACCCCGACGGGTCGTTGGACAGGTGGTGTCGTCGTTGCGGGTGCGAGGCCATGGCGGGTGACACGGTGGTGCGGCGGGTGCGGGCACGTGTGGCGCCAAGACACGTCCAAGGTGGCTGAGCCGCGGGCGAAGCTGTCGCGCCGGGTCCAGCAGGCCATCACGGGCACCGTGGCCGCACGACCGACCCGCTCTACGCGGCCAGACGAACGCCGCACACCCGAGCCGGCCACGGCGTCCCGGCCGCACTGGCCGAAGTCATCACACACCAGCTACATCGCCAGATCGCTCCTGGATACCGGCGGATTCAGACCCCGGCCACACCCTCGATTGCGTTGAGCCCGCAAAGGCCCGACCTGACGGCGACTATCGACTGCGCGTATCCGCCGCTGTAATGTGATCGTAAAGCGGCGGTTTTCTGGTGCGGCACGGCCGAGGAATCAGGAAACCGACCGGGGGGCGCAAATGTCGAAATTGACAGGTATCTCTCTACCTCAGCAGATTGATAGTTCTTCAGACCTCATGGCGGCCCCAGTTGCTGAGGCAAGCCGGCCGAGCATGTGGCGTGCCAGGTAGACCGGCCCTCAGCACTGACGGACAGCTGTCATCGGAGGAGCCATGTCGTCCTGGCGTTTCATGCAAACAATTCCTTCAAGTCTCATCGGCATCGACGTCGTCAACCGCGATGTTGTGTGGGCCTCCGGCGGTTTTGACGGCCCTGACGAATCCGGCAGTCCGGGACTGGTTGTCCGGACGTTGGACGGAGGACAGTCCTGGGAGAATGTCACTCCTCCCGACGCCGGTCACCTGACCTTTCGTGATGTCCGCGCTTTCGGCCGCGATCACGTCCTCGCGCTGGCGTCCGGTGAGTCCCAAGGTTCGAGGATTTATCGGACCGTCAACGGCGGAGCGACCTGGCGGTTGGTGTTCGAGAATTGGGAGAAGGAGGCGTTCTACAACGGCATCGCGTTCTTTGATGCGGTTCACGGTCTTGCGATGAGCGACCCGGTCCGGGGCACATTCCGTATCCTGCTCACGGATGACGGTGGATGGACCTGGAAAGTCGCACCCACCAAGGGAATGCCTGACGCTCTGCCCGACGAGTTCGGGCGCGCGACTGGGACCTGTCTGGTCACCAAGGGTCCTCACGACGCCTGGTTCGGCACCCAGCCGTCGGACGCCAACGCTCGCGTGTTCCATACCGACGATCGTGGTCGCACTTGGTCGGTGGCAGACACCCCGATACCCGGTGACCCAGAGTTCGGCATCGCTTCATTGGCCTTCTGGGACACCAGGCACGGCTTGGCGCTCGGGGGTGGCGACCCTTCCTCCAACAAGCCGAGCGTGGCTGCGAGGACCACCAATGGTGGCAGGACCTGGAGGCGGGTGCGATCGCTGGCCGGATTCCGTCTCAACATGGCTGTGGTTCCGGCGAACCGGCGCGACACGGCGGTGGCTGTTGGCTTCACGGGCAGTGACATCACCACCAACGGTGGGCGCACCTGGCGCCGGTTCGACCAGAACGACTTGCGCGGTGTTAGTTGCACAGAAGACGCCTGCTGGGCCGTAGGCAAGGACCTCAAAGCCGCCGAGCTACTGCGATGAACGCGTCCGCCATGTACAGCAGTCGTCGCGACGCTGATCGGATCGGGACAGGTCATGGTCGTTCCTGAGTTCTACGTGAGCCCACCGCCGCCTGGAGTCGACCCCGTGCCGGAGGGGTCGGGCACGCTGGAGGACCCGTACCACCTGATCGCGCAGGGCATCACGGCGGCGGCCGCTGGCGGTTTCGTGTACCTGCGTGGCGGGACCTATGTGGAGTCGATCAATCTCACCGGGGTGAAGGGGAGCGACTCGGTCAAGATCGTGGTCAAGCCGTACAAGCTCGAGCGGGTGACCATCGACTCGACGGTCGCCGAGTTCCGTGGGGCATCGTTCGCAACCGACTGGCAACCCGTAGCAGGGCAGCTTGACGAGTATGAATCGACGGCTCAGTTCGAACCGTCGCCTGAGGACGGTTCCATGGTGGTCCGCAAGGGCGCGTTTCTGAACGCGGGGCGGTACACGCGCCTGATCACCTACGACCGTGTGGAGGACCTGCGGTCCCCGAACCAACTGTGGCCGGAGGCCGAGGAACTGGCGGAGAATCCGGACCAACTCGGGCCGGATGTGTCCCACGAGCAGCTCACCGACAAGGACAAGTCGTTCAAGCCTCCTCGGTACCGGCCGTTCGTGTACATGGGCCCCGGCATCTGGTTCGACGACAGCGCCGAGGGACGCAGAGTCCATATCCGTCTGTCGCACACCTCCAACGGGATCGACGGATGGCCGGACTACACCGGGAAGACGGACCCACGGCAGCTGCGCCTCGCCCTGTCCACCGCCGAGAGCCACGTCCTGCGGCTGGTGACCTGCGAACACATGGTGTTCCAGAACCTCACCCTGCGGTTCGGTGACGAAGACACGGTCCGGCTCCGGAACTGCACCGACATCACCTTCGACCACGTTCGGGTCTGGGCAGCCAGTCGCGGGATCCGGCTCCAGACCGAGTCAGATGAGGCCAACACGGACATCGAGGTCAAGCACTGTCTGATCGACGGCGGCCTCCCGACGTGGTTGTTCCGCAGCGACCGCAAGGACGAGTACAGGTTTCGCCCGGCTCCGGATGCTGCCGTGGTCCGGAACCGGCTTGGCGCCTCCACCGGTGGGGTTCTGCTGTCCTCGGACGAAGGCGCCCTGCGCGTTGCGGTGCACCATTGCGAGATTGTCAACGGCCATGACGTCTCGGTCGCTTTCGGCGATCAGACGCGCTTCCACCACAACTGGGTGCACAACATCAACGACGACAGCATGATCGTGGCCGGCGTACCAGGGACCAAGGATGCAAGGATCTACCAGAACGTGATCACACAATGCCTGACGGCGTTGAGCTTCGCCGGTGGCGGTGTCGGACAGATCTCCATCTTCCGGAACCTGTTCGACATTCGGCGTCCGACCTTGGGAAACCGGCCGCGCAAGCAGACAGAGCAGCGATCGTTGCGTTACGGCCAGTTCTACAAGGACGGCAAGGACGAAGGACCGTTCGACCTGTTCCACAACACCTGCATCGTCCTCGACCCCGGGGCGGTCGGCGCGGCGCGCGAGGAGATCGCGCTCACCGGCTTCGGCCACTACAAACCGCTGGGCCCTGCTGGTCGACGGAGGGCGTACAACAACATCTTCGTTGCGGTGTACTCGAAACCGGGCGAGGCCAGGACGATCGCTTTCCTGCCACCGAGCGAGTTCGCCGGACCGACGGATGGGAACACCTACCACCGCTTCGGCACCGGCCCGGAGGAGAAGTTCTTCGTGACGATCGCAGGCGATACCGACCACTTCGACCAGTACCCTGACCTTGCTGATTACGTGCAAGCCGAATCGCCGCAGGAACAGAACGGCCAGTCGAACGACCCCGCGTTCAAGTCGCTCGACACCCCCGGTTCGCCACAACAAGGCGACGACCTGCGACTGAAAGCGGAGAGTACCGCTCGCGACAGCGCCGTGCCGCTGCCCGAGGAGTTGCAAGAGATGGACATCGAGGCAGGTGGGTTCTGGTTCCGGCCCTCGCGGGACCGAGGCTGCTACCGCCACCCGTCGGACCGGATGCGAGTGGGCGTCGACGGCCGGCGGAGGTTCCCACCTCTCACCTAGTGCCCTGCGCCGCAATCGCTCAAGGGATCTCCGACGCAGGGCACTAGATGAACCGTAGGGATTGGCCGGGGCGGAGTTGGGCGCAGGTGTTGACCTCCGGGTCGGCGACGTAGGCGATGACGGGGTAGCCGCCGGTGACGGGGTGGTCGGCGAGGAAGATGACGGGGAGGCCGGAGGGTGGGATTTGGATGGCGCCCAGGGTCATGCCTTCGCTGGCCAGTTCGCCGGTGCGGGCGCGTTCGAGGGGTTGACCGTCCAGGCGGACGCCGACGCGGTTGCTGTTGCTGCTGACGGCATATGACTGGGTGGTGAAGGTGGCCCAGGCGGCGTCGGTGAACCAGTCGCGTCGGGGGCCGGGGGTTACGCGTACGACGACTTCGCCGGCGGGCGGGTCGGCGACGGGGGCGAGGTCCACGCCGGGCATCGGGTTGTAGGTGCAGCCGACCGGCAGGGTCAGGCCGGCGGTGAGTGGTGCGGGGCCGAGGCCGGAGAGGAGATCGGTCGAGCGGGAGCCCAGGACCGGCGGTACGTCGATTCCGCCGCGGACGGCGACGTACGTGCGGAGACCGGTCCGCGGCGGGCCGAGCCGGAGTACCTGGCCGGACTTGATCACGGCCGGTGCGTTGAACGGGACGCCGGGGCAGGGTGCGCCGGTGATGGCGATGGTGAGGTCGTTGTCGGCGTGCAGTACGAGGCCGCCGAAGGTGACCTCGATCGCGGCGGCCCCGTCACGGTTTCCGACCAGACGGTTGGCGAGGGCGTACGACGCGCGGTCGCAGGCGCCGGACGTGGGGATGCCGAGGGACGCCTGGCCGGTTCTGCCGGCGTCCTGGATGGTTGCTAGGGGCCCCGTTTCGAGGATGGTGAGGCTGGTCATCCACGGCCCGCGTCGATGAACCGGACCCGGCGGCCCGGATGGAACAGAGCGGCGGGATCGCGCTCCTGGTCGAAGATCTTCACGTCGGTTCGTCCGATCAGTTGCCACCCGCCCGGCGACTCTCGCGGGTAGACCCCACTGAACTCCCCAGCCAGAGCCACGGCTCCTGTCGGCACCTTCGTCCTGGGGGACTGACGTCGTGGGACGTCCCAGGTCGCGGTGGACGTGAGGTAGCCGAAGCCCGGGGAGAAGCCGCAGAAGGCGACGGTCCACTCAGCTGCCGTGTGGCGTTCGACCACCTCGGTC
The DNA here is from genome assembly GCF_044459685.1 of Kribbella sp. NPDC050241. NCBI lineage: Bacteria > Bacillati > Actinomycetota > Actinomycetes > Propionibacteriales > Kribbellaceae > Kribbella > Kribbella sp. NPDC050241. The sequence goes on along the minus strand of NZ_JBITJE010000003.1, from coordinate 786,968 downwards.
ACGCTGCAGCCCAGCACCTCGGCGACGTCGGCAACATCTTCACCGTCGTAGACGACCGGAAGCTCGATCAGATCCCCGACCGCGTGGGCTCCGTCAGCAGGTGTGACAGCGCGCAGGGCGCGAGACAGTGCGTCCAGGCCACCGGAGGTCGTGACCATGACGGTGCGGGCGGCCGGGACGATGTCGATGACGTCGGCGGGTGGTGTGGCGGTGAGGGCGGTGTAGTAGCCGAGGACCTGGTCGAGGGTGTCGAGTTCGACCAGGAGCGCGTGGTCGCCGGAGGGCAGGATCCGCATCACTGGGTGAACGGGCTCAACGTCACGCCCGCCCCCTCCATCGCGGACCGGACCTTGCGCGCGATGTCGACCGCGCCCGGCGTATCGCCGTGTACGCAGATCGAGGCGGGTTCGACCTTCAGCGTCCCGCCCTCGATGTCGTGGATCGGCTGGCCGGTGGCCATCGCCGTACACCGGGCAGCGATCTCGTCCGCGTCATGCAGCACCGAGCCGGCCTCGCGCCGCGACACCAAGGTCCCGGAGGGTGTGTACGCGCGGTCCGCGAAAGCCTCATGTACGACGGGCAGTCCGGCGTCGGCCGCGAGGCGCAACCAGGCCGACCCGGGCAGGCCGAGCACCGGCAGCGAACGGTCGTAGTCGGCGACCGCGCCCACCACGGCAGCGGCCTGCTCGAGATGGTGGCCGATCGTGTTGTACAGCGCGCCGTGCGGCTTCACGTACCGGACCCGGTCGCCCGCGATCCGCGCGAAGCCGTCCAGCGCGGCGATCTGGTACACGACCTCGTCGCGCAGTGCCGACGGCTCGATGTCAACGAAGCGCCGGCCGAATCCCGCCTTGTCGGCATACCCCACGTGGGCCCCGATCGCCACGCCACGCGAGACAGCCCGCGCAGTGACTCGGCGCATGATCGACGGGTCGCCGGCGTGGAAGCCGCAGGCCACGTTGGCGCTGGTGACGACGTCCAGCAGGGCGTTGTCGTCACCCATCGGCCACGATCCGAATCCCTCACCGAGATCGGCGTTGAGGTCCATGAACACTCCTCCAAGTTAGAACAGGGAAACGATCGAACGAACGGCCAGATACACGGTGAGCAGCCAGGCCGCCCCACCAAGACAGAGCAGCCGGCGCGGGTACCGGTAGCCGCGGAGCAGGTCGGGCCGCTGCCATGCCACCCAGAGAAGCACGCCGATCCCCAGCGGCAACAGCAACCCGTTGAACGCGCCTGCGAACACGAGCAACTGGGCGGGCGCCGTACCGACGGCCAGGTAGATCACTGTGCTGACTGCGATGAACAGCACGACGAGGACCGTCCTGGTCCCCTCCGAGGTCTTCGTCCGCGACGTGACGAAGGTGACGGTCGTGTACGCCGCTCCGATCACGCACGCGATCGAGGCCGCCCACAACACCACCCCGAAGGCGCGCAGGCCGAACTCGCCGGCCGCGTGCTGGAAGGCCGAGGCGGTCGGGTTCGCCGGGTCGAGGGTCGCTCCACCGGCGATGACACCGAGTACGGCGAGGAAGATGGCGACCCGCACCAGACCGGTGAGCAGGATCCCGCCGACCGCCGCGCGACTGATGTCCCGGACGTACGGCGGCCCGGACACCCCGGAGTCGAGCAGCCGGTGAGCACCGGCGTACATGATGTAGCCGCCGATCGTTCCGCCGATCAGCGTGGTGATGACTAGGAACTCCGCGTGGGACGGCAGTACGACGCTCCGCAGCGCCTGGCCGATCGGTGGGTCCGAGGTGATCACGACGTATCCGGTGAGCACGATCATCACGCTGCCGAGAATGATCACGACCCGATCCATCGCAACCCCGGCCCGCCGGGACAAGAAGATGCCGATGGCAACGACTGCGGAGAGTGCGCCGCCGAGCCTTGGATCCAGCCCGATCATGGCGTCGGTGCCGAGCCCGGTGCCGGAGACGTTGCCGATCGTGAAGACGAGTCCACCGGCGAACAGCAGCGCGGACATCGCCGTACCGAGTCTGGGGGGCGACCAGGTTGCCGAGCTCTTGGGCCCGGCGCCCGGAGACGCCGATCACCCGCCACACGTTCAACTGAACCGCGATGTCGACCAGCACCGAGACGACGATCGCGAACGCGAACGCCGCGCCGAGCGACACCGTGAACAGCGTGGTCTGGGTGATGAACCCCGGCCCGATCGCGGAGGTGGCCATCAGGAACATAGCGCCGATCAGCGTCGACCGGCTGCCGGTCTTCATGGCGTTGTCCGGCGTCTTGCGTCCGGCCGCGGGGGCGAGCCGGCGGGCATAGGGGTTGGTCCGGCGGGTGACCGGCTTCGTGGAGGGCCGCCGCGGTGGGCGGTGCGGACGTTTCGAGGTGGGCGTCGACATGGGCGTGTCTCCAGGGTCTGGCGGGCTGTTGTCGGGATGGGCTCCATGGCTGTGAGTAACGGGTGATGACTTGAGCGTAGAGATTGTTCAACAATCCTGCAAGAGTCTTGTTCCACTAAACTTCCCCTCACCGCCTCGGGTGGGCGATGATGCGGAGATGAGCACGGGTGGGGCCGACGAAGGCCGGCAGGCATGGTTGCGGACAGTGGCCGACGATGTCGCGCGGCTGGACCGCAGTAGTTCGGCCGAGCGGGCCGCCGACATCCTGCGCCGCAGCATCACCGAGGGCGCGTTGCCGCCGGGCGCCCAGCTCTCCGAGATCGAGCTGACGGAGGTCCTGGAGGTCAGCCGGAACACGCTGCGGGAAGCGTTCCGGCTGCTCACCCACGAGGGACTGCTGGTCTACAAGCTGCACCGCGGGGTGTTCGTCCCGGAGCTGGACGAGCGGGACGTGATCGACCTGTACCGCCTCCGCCGCGTGCTCGAGGTCGACGTCGTCCGCGGCCTGGCCGAGCGTGACCCGGAGCTGCCGGCCGGCCGGCTCGAGCCGTTGCAGGCCGATGTCGAGGCTGCCGAGGCGGCCGCGCTCGTCGACCGCTGGCCGGCCGTCGGTACGGCGAACATGCGGTTCCACGAGCACCTGATCGGTCTGGCCGACAGCACGCGGATGGACGCGATGACCGGGCGCCTGCTGGCCGAGTTGCGGCTGCTCTTCCACGTGATCGCGACCCCGCGCGAGCTGCACGAGCCGTACATCGCACGCAACCGCGGGCTGTTCGAACTGCTCGAGGCACGCAAGTACGAGCAGGCCGCGGCCGACCTGCACCAGTACCTGCTCGACAGCGAGCAGGGGATTCTCGAAGCATTCCGGGCCCGCTGATCCACCAGAGGCGATAAGGGCTTGCGCGCCCCGCCACGACCTGAGTTGATACCTGTAACCGTCAGCTGCAAAGGGGAGCACAGCGCATGACCGACGACGACCGTACCGAGCAGACACCCAAGTCCTACCGCCCGATCGACGCGAAGGGATTCCGGGAGTCCATCTCGCGCGGCTGGGGGCCCGTCGACCGATCCGTGACCGTGCCGGAGGGACTGGCCGAGGCTGCAGCCGAACACCGGCGCAAGCTGTCGGCGTCGCTGCCGGGCCGGCGGATCGCGATCGCGGCCGGCCGCGCACCGGTTCGTTCGAACGACACGGACTACATGTTCCGCGCCGACAGCGACTTCGTCTGGCTCACAGGTTGCCAGGCCGAAGGCGCCGTACTGGTGCTGTCGGCCGATGGCGATGCGACGCTGTACCTGCGGGAGACCGCCGGGCCGGACGAGGCCGACTTCTTCGCCAACGCGCGCGACGGCGAGCTGTGGATCGGGCCGGTGCCCGGGCTGAAGGACTGGTCGGACGCGCTGCAGATCCCCTGCCGCCCGATCGAGGAGTTGCCCCAGGGTGTGCGCGGCGCGGTGCCGTTCATGCTGTCGGTGCCCGGCGTCGAGCCGATGCTGGACGCTCTGGTCCGGACCTCGCCGACCGACGGAAACTCGCTGCGCCAGACGCTGGCGGAGCTGCGCCGGATCAAGGACGACTGGGAGCTGGACCAGCTGCGGGAGGCGGTCGCGGCCAGCGTGCTCGCGTTCGGCGACGTGGCGAGTGAGCTGCCGGAGGCGATCCGGGGCGGCGGCGAGCGGTGGCTGCAGGGCACCTTCGACCGGCGCGCGCGGACCGCGGGCAACGGCGTCGGGTACGCCTCGATCGTTGCTGCTGGCAATCATGCGCCGGTACTGCACTGGGTCCGCAACGACGGCCCGGTGAACGAGGGCGACGTGATCCTGCTGGACGCCGGCGTCGAGACCCGGACGCTCTACACGGCCGACGTGACGCGGACGTTCCCGGCCACCGGGGAGTACACCGCGGCCCAGCGGCAGGTGCATGACCTGGTGCACAAGGCCCAGTTGGCGTCACTCGACGCCGTCAAGGTCGGAGCGCCGTACCGCGCCTTCCAGTACGAGGCGATGAAGGTGCTGGCCGAAGGGCTGCGCGACTGGGGGCTGCTCGACGTCTCGATCGACGAACTGCTCGGCCCGGACGGGCAGCAGCACCGTCGTTTCATCGTGTGCGGGACGGGCCACTACATCGGCCTCGACGTCCACGACTGTGACGCTTCGCGTCCGGAGGCGTACTTCGCCGGCGACATCGAGGCCGGGATGGCACTCGCGGTCGAGCCCGGGCTCTACTTCCACCCGAACGACGAGACCGTGCCGCCGGAACTGCGCGGGATCGGAATCCGGATCGAGGACAACGTCGTGGTCCACTCCGACCGGCTCGAGATCCTCACCAAGGACCTTCCGATCACCACCGACGGCCTGGAGAACTGGACGCAGTCCCACCTCGACGCGCGGTGACCGGACGACTCCGGAAAATTATCGGTCACAAGCAGTAACACTGACGCCCTCGGCAACGATGTAGGGAGCGGGGGAGGGTCGAACTCGGCTCGGCGCGTGGTAGTGGGGGGCCGCGTACCACGCGCCCGGCCGAGGCGGCCCCGACTGGGGCCGTGGGGGACCCAGAATCCTGGGGCACGGGGAGCACGTCATGAATCTACGAGTGCGCGTAGTTCACTGCGGCGATCGACGCTGGTACGCCGACATCGACGACGCCGATGATCCGCAGCCCGACGATCCGTTCTGGTACGTCGACAACTGCCGATCCCAGACGCAGGCCCTGGAATCCGCCTGCGCCGAACTTCGCCTGCTGGCGGGCCGGATGGTCCGCGGCGACGAGATCATCCGTGTGCTCGATGTGACCGGCGTACCGGTCTGAAGTTGATACGGACCCCGGGCCGGCGCTTGTTGGGAGCGCCGGCCCGGACTCGTGTCAGCCCACCGGTGGTACGGCGGGACAGCTGGTGCCGCGCTTCGGGACCTGCAACTTGATCAGATAGTCGTCGATTGTCGACTGCACGCACGGACTGGTCGTGTAGCTGCCGTGCCCCCAGCCCTCGTAGGTCAACAGCCTGCCATCGCGACCCAGTTGGCGGGCGACGTTCTGGGCCCAGCTGTAGGGAGTGGCCGGGTCGTGGATCCCGCCCGCGAGCAGGACCGGCGTCGTCAGATCGTGAACCTTCAGCGTGTGCTGTGGGTTGTTCGCCTGCGGTGTGCCGAGGCAGGTCGTGACGGCGATCAGCTCACCCGGGTACCGCATGTCGGGGTTGTTCCGGCCGATCCGGTCGATCAGGCCGGAGTACTCCCGGTAGTTGCGCACCGGCAGGTGCCAGTCCTGGCAGAACGGGGCAATCGTGTTGTTCTCCAAGCCGGTCGGCACCGGGGCCTGGCCGGTGGGCGGCTTGCTCTCGTCGAGCTGCTTCAGCATGTCGGCCAGCCCGGCCCACCGCGGGTCGTAGAAGGTCCGGAACACCGCGAAGCTGAGGTAGAACGGGGTGATGGCGACATTCGGCTGCCGGGGATCCGGGATCTCACCGCGCCCGGACCGCTGCAGGAGGTCCGCCCAGAGCGCGCGGACGTCGCGGCCGTGCAGTGAACAGGCCGTTGCCTGATCGCACCATTTCACGAACTCGTCGAACGAGTCCTGCACCGCGGCCGACTCGTCGTCGAGGAACAGGCGCGCGGTCGGCACACTGTGGTCCATCACGGCCTCGATGACGATCGCGCGAGCGTGCCCGGGGAACGCCTCGGCGTACTGCGCGCCGAGCATCGTCCCGTACGACGAGCCGTGGAAGGAGATCTGCGACTCGCCGAGTACCTTCCGGATCGCGTCCACGTCGCGCACCGTCTGCCAGGTGTCGATGTGGTCGTAGAGCGGTCCGGTGTGCTTGCGGCAGTCGGCGGCAAGGGTGCGGTTGTAGCGCACGGTCGCGTCGAAGTCGGCCTGGCTCTTCATCAGCGGCGACGGCTGCCGGGCGAGCAGCGCCGCGGAGCAGAGCACCGGGTTGCTGCGGGCGATCCCCCGCGGATCGAAGCTGACGATGTCGAAGCGATCCTGCAGGGCCGGGCTGAATCGTTCGATGCCGGTCTTGATCCGGTCGACGCCGGAGTCACCGGGGCCGCCCGGGCCGAACACCAGCACGCCGACCCGGTCGCTCGGGGACTTCGCCGTACGCCGGGCGATCGCGAGGCCGAACGTCGGTCCGTCCGGATGGTGCCAGTCCACCGGCACCTGCAGGGTCGCGCACTGCGATCCCTTCACTTCCGCGGGATCGTCCTTGCCTTCGGGCTTGCAGCCGGACCACTGCACTGTCGCCGGCTTGGGTACGTCGGCCGGCGCGGGCACCGCGGTGAGACCCGCCGCGGCGAATCCCAGGACCACACCCCACGCGGTGGTCCTGAGTATTTGTCTGGATGTCATCAGGGAAGTCTCCTGTCTGGGGAACCTCCCTCGATCCTCAGCAACCGTTTGCCTGCTCACATCGGGGAGCAGCCCTCGACACACCCCGGCCGCGGCTTGGGGGACTTGTTAGGGTCTGGTCGATGACCGAGACGACTGTTGCCGCCCCGGCCGGCACGAAGAAACACGCGACCTGGTTCCGCACGGTGGCGATCGCCGAGGCGATCTCCTGGACCGGTCTGCTGATCGGAATGCTGTTCAAATACGTGCTGTCCGACAACGAGCTCGGGGTGAAGATCTTCGGCCCGATCCACGGCGGCATCTTCATCGTCTACGTGCTCACCGTGCTGCTGGTGCGTCGCCCGTTGCGCTGGTCCTGGCCGGTCACGCTGCTCGCGCTGGCGGCCAGTGTTCCGCCGCTGTTCACCTGGTTCTTCGAGATCTGGGCGGTGCGCACGGGCCGGATTGACGACGGCCGGGACACCGCCGTACCGTCCAGGGCGTCAGCTAATTCAACAGCCGCATGAACCCGTGCGGGAGAGTCCCGGGTACGACCCGGGCGCCGTAGGAGCAACTCTCCCCAAGAATCTCTCAGGCACCTTCACCGCACGGGCGAGGCACCTCTGGAAGACGTCCCCGGACGTCTGACAGAGCGGGGAGGACACCAAACGGTCAACGGCGACCGGAAGGAAACCTCCACACGATGGCGATCAGCGTCTTCGACCTGTTCAGTATCGGGATCGGCCCGTCGAGCTCCCACACGGTGGGACCGATGCGCGCCGCCCGCACCTTCGCACTCGGCCTGGCCGATGCCGGCCTGCTGGCTACTACCGCGACCGTCGAGGCACAGCTGTTCGGTTCGCTGGGGGTGACCGGCCACGGCCACGGCAGCAACAAGGCCGTCCTGCTCGGTCTCGAGGCCGAGGACCCCGAGACCGTCGTCACTCACTCGGTCGATGCACGCGTCGAGACGATCCGCGAGCGCGGCCGGTTGCTGCTGGCCGGCACGCACGAGATCACGTTCGACGAGAATGCACACCTGGTGATGCACCGGCGCAAGGTCCTGCCGTACCACCCGAACGGGATGACGTTCGTGGCCCGGTCCGCGGACGGCGGCGTACTGCGGGAGCGGACGTACTACTCGGTCGGCGGCGGGTTCGTGGTCGACGAGAACGCGGCGGCCGGGGACCGGATCGTGCCGGACACGACCCCGCTGAAGTACCCGTTCACGACCGGCGCCGAGCTGCTCGAGCGGTGCCGTGAGTCGCAGCTGCCGATCAGCGAGGTGATGCTCGCCAACGAGCTGGCCTGGCGGACCGAGACCGAGATCCACGACGGCCTGTTGCATATCTGGCAGGTGATGCAGGACTGCGTCCGCGAGGGTTGTGAGACCGAGGGCATCCTGCCCGGCGGCCTGAAGGTCCCGCGGCGGGCGCACGCGCTGCACCAGAAGCTGAGCCGCGACCCGTGGTCGGTGGATCCGCTCAAGGTGATGGACTGGGTCAACCTGTTCGCCCTCGCGGTGAACGAGCAGAACGCGTCCGGCGGGCGGATCGTCACCGCGCCGACGAACGGCGCCGCGGGCATCATTCCCGCCGTACTGCACTACTACCGGCGGTTCGTGCCGGGGGCAACCGACGACGGCGCGGTCCGGTTCCTGCTCACCGCCGGCGCGATCGGCGTTCTCTACAAGGAGAACGCGTCGATCTCCGGTGCCGAGGTCGGCTGCCAGGGCGAGGTCGGCTCGGCCTGCTCGATGGCGGCGGCCGGGCTGTGCGAGGTTCTCGGCGGTACGCCGCAGCAGGTCGAGAACGCGGCCGAGATCGCGATGGAGCACAACCTCGGCCTGACCTGCGACCCGGTCGGCGGCCTGGTGCAGATCCCGTGCATCGAGCGGAACGCGATGGCGTCGGTGAAGGCGGTCAACGCGGCCCGGATGGCGATGCACGGCGACGGGGTGCACGTGGTCACCCTCGACAAGGTGATCAAGACGATGCGCGAGACCGGCGCCGACATGAAGGTCAAGTACAAGGAGACGTCTCGCGGCGGCCTGGCCGTCAACGTCATCGAATGCTGATCACCAAGGCACGGTTCCGGTCAGGCTCAGATACTCACCCGTCGGTCCGTCCGGGCCGATCTGGGCCAGCCGGACGATGATCTCCGCTCCCTGCTCGACCGTCTGGTCGCCGCTGTGCCCGTTGAAGTCGGTCGCGGTGTAGCCGGGGTCGACCGTGTTGATCCGCAGTTCCGGCAGTTGCCGCGCGTACTGGACGGTGAGCATGTTGAGCGCGGCCTTCGACGAGCCGTAGCCCGGTGCGGGAACCCAGACCGGGACCGCAGCGGAGTGTGCCTCTGGATCCGTGGCCGTGGCAATCGAGCCGAGCCCGCTGGACACGTTCACGACGACCGGGTTGGCGCTGCGCTCGAGCAGCGGCAGGAAACGGTGCAGCATTCGGACCGGTCCGAACACGTTGACGTCGTACGTCTGTCGCAGGTCATCAGCCCTCAAGTCCCGGGCAGTGCGCACCTGGCCGGGAATGCCGGCGTTGTTGATCAGTACGTCGAGTCCGCCGGCCTCGGCCTCGATCTGAGTCGCCGCGTTGTCGACGGACTCGTCGCTGGTGACGTCGAGCGGCACGTATCGCGCGCCGAGAGTGGCCGCAGCCTCCTTGCCTCGCTGGGGATCGCGGGCGCCGATGTAAACGGTGTGCCCGGCGGCGATCAGCCTGCGGGCGGTTTCGAATCCAAGGCTCTTGTTCGCACCGGTGATGAGTGTCGTGGTCATGCCCTCAGCCTCGTGCCAGGGGTGTCGGCCAGGTAGTACCCGCGATGTCCTAGGGAACGGCAGTACCAGGCTGGCCGGTGCGGTGCGCGGAATACTGGGTGCATGAGCGAGCTGGGCCGGACACTGCACGCGTGGCGGGATCGGGTGACGCCGGACGCGGTCGGCCTTCCGGCGGGCGGCAAGCGGCGCGCGCCGGGACTGCGCCGGGAAGAGCTGGCGCACTTGGCCGGAATGTCGGTGGACTATGTTGTCCGCCTCGAGCAGGGTCGGTCGGACTCGCCGTCGGTCCAGGTGCTGACCGCGTTGTCCCGGGCACTTCGGCTGTCCGATGCCGAGCGCAACCATCTCTTCGTGCTCGCCGGCCAGGTGGAACCGTCTCCGGGGAGGATCTCGGCGTACATCCCGGCCGGCGTGCAGCGGATCGTGGACCAGTTGGAAGGTGCGCCGCTGTGCGTGTGCGACGCCGCCTGGACGGTGATCACCTGGAATCCGCTCTTCGCGGCCTTGATCGGTGATCCGTCCGAGTGGCGTGGCCGGTGGCGGAACATCATCTGGCGCCAGTACGCGGCTCCGGGGGAACGCGTCGTACAGACACCCGAGCAGCAGCGGACGTTCCGGGCCGCGATGGTGACGGACCTGCGTGCCTCGATCGCTCGCTATCCGCACGACCCGGAGCTCAAGGGGCTGATCCACGAACTGCGGACCGGCTACGACGCGTTCGCCCAACTCTGGGATCAACCGGTCGTCGGGTTCCATCAGAGCGAGCAGAAGACCATCAACCACCCCGATCTCGGTGCCATCGTCATCGACTGCGACGTACTCACAGTGCCGGGCAATGATCTGCGCATCGTGGTCTACACCGCCGCGCCTAACAGCGAGGCCGCCGAGAAGCTGCGTCTGCTGTCGGTCGTCGGCCTGCAGACGCTCGGGTGATAACTGAACTCACCGGTCCCATGACGGAGCGAGATCCTACGCGCGCGTAGGGGTAACTCGGCTGCCGAAAAGTTGCGATCTAGCGTGGAATTTCTTCCAAGGGCTGTTTGAAGCGCTGGTGCACCAGATACTCTCCGGGACTTGTGAGACCGATCGCTGCCGTGGCCGCCCGCCGCCCGCCCTGGCAGAACCCGCAGCGGCTGCGACAGGTCGCCGGCGTCGCCGGCGCACTGCTGCTGCTCTACCTTGTGCTGGTCCTGGTCGCTCTCCTCGGCGGCCCGCGGCTGGGTGCGTCGTTCCTGCCGCTGCCCGGCGGCGGACCGGACCCGGCCAACCCGGTCGCCGGGCTCCAGCCCAGTCAGCCGACGAAGAACGTCCCGACGATCCCGGGCGGCAGTTCGCCGACCCCCGGTGCCACGCCCGCGAGTACGCCGTTGCCGCCGGCAACCACCCCGGAGGAGACGACCGGCACGGGCAACTCCGTCGTCGACAGCGGAGTGAAGACGCCCTCCCCGACGGAGGTGGTCAAGCCGTCGCAGCAGGTCGTCGATCGGTACGATCCGACCACCCCGGTCGGTACCAAGCGCCCGCCGACGCACACCACCGCGCCGCCGTCTGACCCGACGACCGATCCTCCGGACAAGACGACCAGTCCGCCGCCCACCACCCCGGACGACCCGCCGACCACCCCTGACGACCCAGGAACCCAGGACCCGGACCCGGATCCGGACCCGCCCCTCACCCTCGGCGGCCTACTCGGCGGCCTCCTCCACACCCTCGGCCTGTAGGTACGTGTGTTAGGGTCGGTACATGTCGATGAAGCGCACAAACGTCTACGCCGATCCTGAGGATCTGGCGCTGATCAAGGATGCGGCACGTCGACGTGGGATCCCGGAGGCGGAGATCATCCGGGAGGGCATTCACCTCGCGGCGATGGCGAACAGAGTCTGGGACGAGCCGCTCGACTGGCCGACCTTCGACGGCAGCGGCGAGCCGCTGACCAAGGACGAGGTTCGGGCCGAGGTCGTGCGTCGTACCGACCGGTGATCCTCGTCGCCGACACCTCGGGCATCATCGCGGCCTTCGATCGCAACGCACCCGAGGGGCCGTTGTGCAGGAAGCTCCTCCAGGACGCCGGGACAGTTGTTCTTTCGCCGCTGGTGCTTGCAGAGGTTGATCACCTGGCCCGAGCCCGGCTTGGTGGCGCGGCCAGGGCGTCGATCCTCGAGTTACTGCTGACCCAGGTCCGGCGGATGCGTTTTCAGGTACCTGACATCAGCCCGGAAACCTTCGCGACTGCCTTGGCGATCATGAGTCGATACGCCGACCTGGATCTCGATCTGGCTGATGCTGTCAGCGTCGCGCTCGCCGCGGACTACCGGACGGATGCTGTGCTCACCCTGGACCGGAGGGACTTCAGGGCCGTCCGTCCGCTCACGCCACATGCTGCTTTCCGGCTGGTGCCTGACGATCTGTGATCGTCAGCCCTCCGGGGTTTGGAGGATGGTGTCTGCTACCAGGGCGGGTGCGTCGTTCATGGGGACGTGGCCGCAGTCGAGGAGTGGGATCATGCGGGCGCGCGGGAGTTGAAGGTGAGCTCGCGCCGCCTGGGTCGGGATGAGAACGCGGTCGTGCGTGCCCCACGCGATGGTGACCGGGATGTCCGGTACGTCGCCGTCGAACGTGATGCCGGCGCGCGCATGCGCGGCGACGCGATCGAAGGCGGGTGCGTCGCGGAGGGCGCGGGTCTCTGCGACCACCGCGTCCGGATCGCGTAGGGCCGGGCGGTGGTAGATCGCGCCGGTCATCACCCGTCGGCCGGCCGCGGTGTGGGACAGGCGCCGTACGGTCGCTTCAGGGGTACGCCGGGCGACGCGGCGGAGGTTGGTCAGCAGGCCGATCGCCCAGGTGCGTTCACGGGGCGTCCAGAAGCCGGCCGGGGAGAGCGCGGTGACGGACCGAGCGAAACCGAGTTGGCCCATACGGAGCGCGACCAGGCCGCCCATCGAGTTGCCCGCGACCTGCGGCCGGTCGACGTCGAGGGCCGTACAGAAAGCCTCGATCGCGTAGGCGAAGGTATCGAGCTCGTTCGGGATGCCGGCCGGTACGTCGGGTGACTCGCCGAAGCCGGGGAGGTCGAGGGCGATCACGTCGCGGTGTTCGGCCAGCCGGTCGAGGACCGGGTCGAAGGCCTGCCGGTGGTGGCCGATGCCGTGCAGGAGCAGCAGCGGCTCGCCGGCTCCCTTGCGGTGGTAGGCGATCTCCACTCCCGGGACGCCGGCCACGGTCACGGTTGCGATGGCGCTCATCACTTCATCGTGACCGCGGGACGAGCTCCTGTCATCGTGACATGGCCGATGTCACATAACCTCGACAGGCCTCAGTAGGCTTCGACCTCGGTGGTCGACGCGTTGCCGTCGACGGTCGGTTCGAGGTTCACCTGCCAGGACTCGTTCCGGCCGAAGGAGCGGTCGAACTTCTGGAACGTGCAGCCGGCGCTGAACTGGCGACGTTCGGAGTTCCAGTCCGTGCCGCTCTTGTAGTAGATCCGGTACGTGCCGCCGATCCGGGTGATCGTGGCGGCCTTGTTCGCCTGGACGAACATCATCACGTGCGGCTCGCTGGGTGGGTCGCCGTCGTTGACGACCGAGATCGCGACGTCGTTCGCCGTTCCGTTGGTGACCTTGATCCGGCCGGTGCCGGAGTCCCCCTCGCGGACCAGGATCTCGCCGTTGTCCGGTCGTTCGTTGTCGGGTGCCGGGCCGGGATCGGGCAGCGTGGCGCCGAACTTCAGCTTGAGCTTCGTCAGCGCCGCGATCGCGGTCTTCAGATCGGCGCGCAGCGTCCGCTGGACCTTCTGCGAGGTGTACGCGACTCCGCCGCAGCGCGCGTTCAGCTCGGCCTGGTCCGAGTCGGCCAGTGAGACCGCGGCGGTGCCGAGGCTGTCCTGCAGCAGTTCGTGTACGGCGGTCAGGCGGCTGGTCACCGTGGAGTCGGCAAGTCGTGATGCGGCGGTGTTCAGCGACTCCGCCAGGCTTGTCATGGTCTGAGCCAGCGCCTCGGCAGTGCGCACTCGGGTGAGGCTCCGCAGGTCTTTCGCCAGACCCTGTTCGAGCTTCGTCAGCTCCGCCTGGTACGCCGCCGTCCCGAGCGGCCCGGTCGGGGTCGACGAAGCCGGCGCCGAGGACGACGCACCCGCTGGCGTCGACGGCGCACCCGAGGCATCGTCCTCGGCCGGACCACCACAACCAGCCACCAGCCCCAGCACCGCAACACCGGCCCAGAGCACGCAGAACCGCTTCATGCACGTCCCCCCAGGTCGCCCCACAACCCTTGTGCCGCACAGGGTATGCGCACCGGCCAGGTCCGTGCGAGTCGAGCTCTAGCTTCTGGGAGCGGATCTAACGAACGGGAAGGCGAGGGTGGCGCGGATGTTCTGGCCGGTGAGCATCATCATGACTCGATCCACACCGATACCGAGGCCGCCGGTCGGGGGCATCGCGTACTCGAGGGTGCTGAGGAAGTCCTCGTCCAGGGACATCGCCTCGGGGTCGCCGGCCGCGGCCTTGAGGGACTGCTCGGTCAGCCGGCGGCGCTGCTCGACCGGGTCGACGAGTTCGGAGTACGCCGTACCGATCTCCGCGCCGAAGGCAACCAGGTCCCAGCGTTCGGCCAGCCGCGGTTCGGACCGGTGGCTCCGGGTCAGCGGTGACGTCTCCAACGGGAAGTCGGTGTAGAACGTCGGCACGGTCGTGGCAGGCTCGACCAACTCGTCGTACAGCTCGAGGACGAGCTCGCCCGCGGTCAGTTCGAAGGTCGTGTGTACGCCGTGCTCCGCGCACAGCTCGCGGAGCCGCTCGACCGGTGTGTCCACCTGGATCGTTGTGCCCACGGCCCGGCCGACCGCGTCGTGCACGGTGATGACGGGCCACTCACCGGAGATGTCGATCTCGCCGTCCGGCCGCTGCACCACCGGCTTGCCGAACACCGCGGTCGCCGCCTCGATCAGTAGCTCGCGGGTCAGCTCCCGCATCACCTGGTAGTCGGCGTACGGCTGGTACGCCTCGACCGAGGTGAACTCCGGGTTGTGGGTCGCGTCGGCGCCCTCGTTGCGGAAGTTCCGGTTCAGTTCGAAGACCTTGCCCATCCCGCCGACACTCAGCCGCTTCAGGAACAGCTCCGGCGCGATCCGGAGAAACAGTTCGGTGTCGTAGGCGTTGATGTGGGTCGCGAACGGCCGCGCGTTCGCCCCGCCGTGGACCGCCTGCAGCATCGGCGTCTCCACCTCGATGAACCCGCGCGCCTCGAAACCGTTGCGCAGGGCCCGGACCGCCGCACTGCGCTGCTGCATCATCCGGAGCGAGTCCGGGTTCATGATCAGGTCGAGATGCCGCTGCCGGACCCGTGCCTCCGGATCGGTGAAACCCTTCCGCTTGTCCGGCAGGGGGTGCAGGCACTTCGCCGCCATCAGCCAGCTGGTCACCGCGATCGACAGCTCGCCGCGACGACTGGTGACCACCTCGCCGGTGACGCTGACGTGATCGCCGATGTCGACAAATCGCCGCCACTGCTCGAGTGCCGTCTCGCCGCAGTCCTCGGTCGTCAGCATCACCTGAAGCTGCGCCAGGCCGTCCTGCAGCTGGGCGAACGACAGACCGCCGTGGTCCCGCATTCGCATGATCCGCCCGGTGATCGACACCGTGTGGCCGGTGCGGTGATCGGCCGGCAGGTTCGGGTGCAGTGCGCGCACCCGCTCCAGCGTCTCCGTCCGCGGCACGCTGACCGGGTAGGGATCGATGCCCGCAGCAATCAGCTCGGCGAGCTTGGTCCGGCGGATCAGCTCCTGCTCGGTGAGCTTGCGATCAGGCAGCGCCGGTCGCAGCAGCTTCTCCTCCTGCTCACGGACGGCGGCAGCGAACGCGCCGCCGTCCGCCGCCATGATCGCGTGCCGCTCGGCGGTCGCCACGGTGTCGACCCGGGTCCACGGCCTCGGCGCGGGCAGGAAGCCCTCCGCGGTCCCCGCCGCCAGCAGCACCTGCGCGAGCGACGCCCCACGGGAGTAGCAGATCAGCCGTGGGGACCAGCGCGGCAGGTACCTCTCGTTCGACTGGTAGAGACTCTCCAGTTGCCAGAAGCGTGAGGCGGCGGTGAGCAGCGCGTTGGTCAGCCGCAGTACCGGCCCGGCACCGACTCGCTCGGCATCGCTGAAGATCTCCCGGAACATCGCGAAGTTCAGCGAGATCCGGTGCAGTCCGAGGTCGCCGCACGCGTCCACCAGCGACGTGACCATGAACTCCATCAACCCGTTCACGGACTCCGGGTCGCGCCGCATCAGGTCCAGCGAAACGCCTCGCACACCCCACGGCACGAACGACAGCAGCCCGCGGACCTCGCCGTCGAAGTCGCGCGCGATGACCATCACACAGCGCGCGTCGGACGGGTCACCCAGCCGCCCGAGCGCCATCGAGAACCCGCGCTCGGTCTGCGCGCCACGCCACCTCTCGGCGAGGCCGACGTACTGCGCCAGGGCCTCGGGCGACAGGTCTCCGTGCCGGACGACTTCCGCGTGATAGCCGGCCCGCTGGACCCGCGTCACCGCCTGCCGGACCGGCCGCATGGTCCGGCCTTCCAGCGTGAAGTCCGCGACGTCGATGATCGCCTCGTCACCCATCGACAGTGCGCGCAGGCCGGCGTCGACGTACGCGTGCGCGCCCTCCTCGCTCACCGACAGGACCGCAGGCGACCAGCCATACGTGCGGGCTTCCGCGAGCCAGCGCTGGATCGCGCCGGGCCAGGCGACCGGATCGCCGAGTGGGTCACCGCTGGCCAGGCTGACCCCGTTGACCACGCGGTACGCGATCGCCGCCTGCCTGTCGGGGGAGAAGACGACCGCCTTGTCGCGCCGGGTGGCGAAGTACCCGAGCGAGTCGCGCTCACCGTGCTCCAGCAGCAGGCGGCGTACGTCGAGCTCCTCGGGCTGCGTGAGGTAGCGGACCCGGCGGACCGAGCGCAGGAAGATGGCGAACGCGATCACCAGCGTCGCGGCCGAGATCGCGCCGACCGTCAGGCCGATCCAGCCGTGGCCCTCGTGCCCACCCATCCGGTTGCGGGACTGGCCGAAGGCCGCGACGATCGCCCAGCCGATCTTCTCCCGTTGACCGGTCAGGGTCTTGGGGAAGATCTGCGTCAGCGTGATGCTGACCGCGATCGAGATCAGCATGCCGGCGACCAACGCGCCGATCGCGAGCCGCCGGGTGCCGGGCGCCAGTCGGGCCGGGAACGCGCCCCGGATCGTCCACAGCAGCACGATGATCGCGATCACCACGACCACCTGGACGATGCCGAGCTCGAGGTCCTTGACCGTGGCCGGGCCGAAGTCGGAAAGCAGCTCGGCGTCGTTCGGATTGGCCAGCCGGACGCTGGTGAACGCGACGGCCGCGGTCTGTGCCAGTAACCAGAGGGCCTCGAAGACCCACAGCACCCAGAGCAACGCGGCGCGCTTGCCGCGCAGCAGCGCGCTGCCGACGACGGCCAGGTAGACCGCTGGGAAGAAGGTGTGTCCGGCCGGGATGCCGAAGAAGTCGAACGCCTGGTCGACCCGCTTCACGTACGCCGGGGCGAACAAGTGCAACGGGATCGCGATGAACGACCAGACCGCGGCGGCCACCACAACACGTCCGACCCACACGGCAGCACGATGCTGCCACGCGGGAATCACCTCGGCTTGTTCCGACCGCACGCAGCGATCATGCCATTACCCTCGCCGCGGCTTCGGTCGTGCTAGGTCCACCTCAGGGATATAGCTGAGACGACAGTCAATCCCTTGGTTCGGGTGCGACGCTGTCGGGCATGTGCATATTCCAGGGACAGTACTGCCCGGCGTGAGGCACGCTTGCTCTCGATGACCGTCACCTGGATCGTGCTGCCCGGCCTGGCCGAGACTCCGGAGGAGTTCGCGCGGGTCGTCGAGTTGTTGCCGGGCACCGAGCTGCGCGTGATCGATCCTTGGCGTACGCCGGTCACCTCCGCTGTCGACGAGTTGCGTACGGCGGCCGGCGTACCGGTGGATGCAGAGATCGGATTGGTCGGTCACTCGATCGGCGGACTGGCTGCCTTGCGGTGGGCGCTGACCCGGCCGATCGAGGTGGTCGGTCTCGTGCTCGTCGACACCAGTCTCACCTCGGAGACCGGGGTGCGGTGGTTGTATCCGGGGACGTGGGGTGATCGGGCGGTGCGCGGGTTCCTGCGGTTGCTCGGGCGGATCGGCGTACCGCAACTGCTGGGGCCTGGACTGCGGCGGCTGATCGTGCGGATCGGCAGCGCGACGAAGCGGGATCTGTTGTCCAAGGCAACTGAAGGGTCCCGGTACGGCGCTGCGTCGTCGTGGCTGCTGTTCTGGGACGAACTGGCCGGGAGCTGGGAGCTGGCGACCGAGGTCGGACGCCTGGTCGCCCGGCCGGTTGATGCGATCGCGCCGACCGTGCTGCTGGTCGCCACCGGTGGTAGCTCGCGCTTCACCGCCAACCGCTGGGTGGCGGGTCAGCAACGGCTGGCGGACGCGCTGGGCGGCTCGGTCGAGGTGCTACCGGATTCCGCCCACCTCGTCCACCTGGACCGCCCAGACGCAATCGCCGCGGCCGTCCACGGGCGGGTGACCTAGGCGGTTGTGGTGAGGGTCGGGGTGGGGAGCTTGCGTTGCCAGACCTCGTCGAGGGCCATGCGCATGGCGCCGGTGACGACAGCGTCCTCGGCCAGGGCGGACAGCTCCAGCTTTGGGTGGTTCAGGGTGAGTAGGCGCAACTGGTCGGAGATGGCGTCGAGCAGTACGGCGCCGGCCCGGGCGACGCCACCGCCGATGACGACGGCCGTCGGGTCGAGCACGAGGATGGACGGCGCCAGCGCGCGGGCGAAGTCGCGGGCGACCTGCTGCACGACGGCCTGAGCCACGGGGTCGCGCTCCGCCGCGGCCGCGAACACGTCGGCCGTGTCGAGCTGCTCTCCACCCAGCTCGGCGAGCCGGGACTTCGGGTTGTCCAGTGCGGCCTGCCGGCCGAGAGCTGCGATCGCCTCCGAGCCGACCGCACGCTCCAACGGACCCCGGCTGTCCTCCGGGTTGATCACGTCGTCCGGCGCGGTGGCGATGAAGCCGATCTCGCCCGCCGCTCCCGTGCCGCGGTGCAGCCGCCCGTCGATGACGATGCCGGCGCCGAGTCGCTCGCCCCACTGCACTGCCAGCAGCGTGCCGGTGCCGCCACGTGCGGCGGCGATGGCGAGGGCGGCCAGGTTGGCGTCGTTGTCGAGCATCACCGGGCAGTCGAGCAGACCGCGGACGTGTTTGATCAGGTCGATCGCAGACCAGCCCGGCACACTCGGGACCAGCTGGACCCGACCGGTGTGCTCGTCCACGATGCCGGGGCTGGCGGCGACGGCGGCAGCGACGTCCTCGGCCGGTACTTCGGCCTCTGCGAGAGCCTCGGTGATCACCTCGCTGATGACCCCGAGCAGCTCCTGGGCGGTCCATCCGGGTCCGGAGCGCCGTACCAGGGAGAGCTTGCGGCCGGCCAGGTCGGAGACACCGACGGTCACCCGGTGCGGGCCGACGTCGAGGCCGAGCACCGGCGCCGCGCGGCCGCGCAGTGACACGCGGATCGCCGGACGGCCGAGCGAGCGGTCCGCCGAGTCGGGGCCGTGCTGCTGGAGCCAGCCGGCGTCCAGGAGTTCATCGACCGCCTGTGCGACGGTCGGTCTCGCCAGGCCGGTCCGTTCGACCAGCTCCGCGACACGCAGTGGTGCCGGTGCGGAGCGCCGTACCGCGTCCAGGACTGCCGCGACGTTGATCCGCCGCAGCATCGTCGTACCGCCGCCGCCGACCGTTCCCTTGCCCATGTCCGACCCCTTGCCTGCCACTCGCCCATCCTATATAGAAAGCGAGCGTTCATAAATTACCGTGATTCCCGTGTCCGCAAGCGGCCGGCGGTCCCGACTGCGTGAGTCGACAACTATCACCCACTGGGGGTCCGATCCTCCAGAACACGCATCAGTGCCGGAATCGGACCCGCGACTCGCGGAGTGTCCCGGTCCGCTGTTCAGTCCTGCACAACGGTCCGGGCGAAACTGCTCAGTGCCTCCCGATCCGGTTGCTGGGTCTTGGTCATCAGGCTCGCCACGTGTTTCTCCACCGTCCGTGGCGAGATGTGCAGCCGGGAGGCGATCGACTTGTTCCCGATCCGGTCGACCAGCAACCGGCAGACCTCGTACTCGCGGGTGGTGACTCCGAGCTGACGCAGGTGCGCCGGCACCTGCTCGGTCCCGCTTCGCCGCTGCGAGACGGTTGCCCCGAGCTGACGCAGCAGACTACGACAGGCACTGGCCACCGCCGGCACCTCCGCGTTGTGGAAGTAGTCCTCGGCCTGCCGCAGCCACGCGACCGGCTCGCCCCAGCCGTCCGCATGGGCCGGCTCGGCCACCAGCCGAAGACCCAGATAGCGCGCCATCGGGTAAAGCGACGCGGTCTCCAGCGCCTCCAGCACCTTGGCGTTGGCCGCGTCCACCCGACCGTCCCGGCCGAGCAGTACGGCGTGCGCCAGTTGGACGAACTGCTTGTTCCACCGCATCCCACTGGCAGCCGCGGCGGTGATCGCCTCGAAGTGCGCCCAGCCGTTGCGGCCGGACAGTACGCCGAGCAGCAGGCCCAGCCCGTACTTCCCCGAGGTGTGCAGGGTGGTCGGATTCTGTGCGTCGTACGCGAGCGCCTGCGCCATCTCGGAGTCGGCCAGCTCGCGGTTCTCCTCCAGCAGCGCGCAGAACGTCCGCGCCAGCCCGTAGGAGTACGGCAGCTCGTACGACGCCCGTTCGCCACCCCAGTTCGCGACCTCGGCCAGCGTCGCCTCCATCGCCGTACGACGGCCCTGATGCGCCTCGAGGATCGCCTTGGTGGACAGGAAGTACGTCGCCGAGCGGCCGAGCCGCAGGCGCCGGGTCACCTCCAGGCACTCGTCGATGATGACCGCGGCCTTGGCGTACTCCGACCGCAGGATCGCCTGCTGGCCGAGGATGCCGTCCACCTCGTAGGCGAGGGGAATCGCGCCGATCCGCAGCGCCTGCTGCCGGGCCCGTTCGAGCTCGGCGATGCTGCCGTTGGCCAGGCAGATCGTGCCGGCCTGGAAGATGTGCGAGCACACCCGCTGGAAGGTCATGTTGTGCTCTTCGGCCACCAGCCGGGCCCGGTGGAAGAAGTCGATCGACCGGTCCAGGTCGTGCTCACGGGACAGGATGCCGAGCAGTTGCAGCGCATCGCACGCCACCGCGGGCAGCTTGGCGCGTTCCGCCGCTTCGGCAGCGCGAGTGGCGAGCTCGGTGGCCGCCTTCAGCCGGCCGGGACTGGGCCGGGCGAGCTCGAGGTGTGCGGCGATCGCATCGACCGGTGCGAGGTCGGCGTCGCCCGCGTCGATGCCGAGCAACGATCGGGCGGTCGCGACCTGGGTCAGTGCGGCAGACCAGCGGCCCGCCATGTGTTCGAGATTGGCCAACTGGACATGCAGGGCGGCGACCCTGCTGCTGTCGAGGTTGCGGTCGGCCATCTCCTCGATGGTCGCCGCGTGCTCGGCGCTGCTCTCGAACTGGCCGGTCTCACTGAGTGCGATCAGCAACGACCCCAGTACCTCGGCGCGGTAGATGGTGTCGGGATCGCCGGCCAGTAAGGCGTTCGCGCGCTCGAGCAGGTTGACGGCCGACGCCATCGACCCATCGTCGAACGATCGTCGCCCGGCCATCGCGAACAGCCGCCCGGCTCGCCCGTTGTCACCACCGGTCTCAGCCAGTTCCGCGACCATCGGACACCACTCACCCGGCAGACCGGGATGCAGTTCCTCGATCGCATCGGCACACCGTCGTGCGAGGGTAGAGCGCTCCGTCGGTGTCAGCCCGGCCAGCAGTGCATCCGCGGTCAATGGATGCCGGAATGCGTACCAGTCCGGAACGGGTTCGTCCGGCCCGACCAGTTGCGCCGCAAGACCGGCGCGCAGCGTGGCCAGCAGCAACCGCTCATCGGTCCCGGTGGCCTTGCGTACGACGCTCAGCGGGAAGCGATGGCCGATGACCGCGGCAAGCACCAGCAGGTCACGCGACTGTGGTCCGAGCTGGTCCGTCCGGCTACTGATGCTGCGCACAACGGCCGCCGGGACGGTGGTCTGCAGGCCATCGACCACCTGGACACTGCCGTCCTCCTTCGACAGCAGCTGTCCGGTCCGACTCGCCTCCTGCAGCAATTCCTCAACGATAAAAGGGACTCCGGCACTGTCCCGCCACAGGCTGTCGACCAGCGCATCGGGCACGCCGTCCGCTGGGACCTCGAGGCACCCGGCCGCGAGCTCACCCACCTCTGCGCGGTCCAAGGGCTGCAGTTCGACCAGGCCGGCCGCTCCACGCTGTGCGGACAGTTGGGCGAGCTCGAAGGCCGCGCAGGTCTCCGAACGAAGTGTGGCGACCAGAGCGATCGGCTGGTCCTCCAAGTTGTCGAGCAGATACTCGATCACAGCGAGAGTCTCCGGATCGGAACCGTGCAGATCCTCCAGCACCAGCAGGCAGCCGCGGTCCTTGCCGACCAAGGCCAGCAACCGCAGGACAGCCTCACCGAGAACGACAGTGGAGGTCGCAGTGTTGTGCGCCGTCCCGTCGTCCCAGTCCGGCACCAGGCGGCCGAGCACCTGGCGGTACGGCCCGAGTCCATCCGCCGCAGGCATCTCGCCGCGACGGATCAACGACAGCAACGCCTCCGTGAACGGGCGGAACGCAACCATCGTGCCGATCGCTCCGACGCGTCCGCGCAAGGTTGCCATCGCATCGTCGAGCGCCCGCGTGGTGGCGACTCCGGCCAGCCGGCTCTTGCCGATACCGGGCTCACCGACGAGGAAGACCGCACCTCCGTGACCGCCACGGGCTGCAGCCAGCAGGCGGTGGAGCTGATCGATCTCCCTGTCTCTGCCGACCACTCCGGGCGCACGGGTCTGCATGCTTGCCAACTCTAACGACGTATCGCTGCCACCGCAGCGGATCGGCGGGGCCGGCCGGGCACCCTCGGGTGACCGGGCGACTCCGCCGATCAAGCGCTTGCTGGCAGGCTCAGGCTTCGATCGTCGGCCAGGTGCTGAACCCTCCGGCGTTGGCGACCGCCGCGAGGGCGAACGCACTCATCCCTACGGTGCCCACGAGTGCCATCGCGCGGGCGCCGACGTGGGTGCGCTTCGGCAGAGTGATCGGGCCGAGTGGGTCGGTGGAGTCCGGGCGCTCGAGCTGGGCGTCGCGGATGTCGTCTTCGTGGTGCTGCTGGGCGGTCATGCTGTTTCCCCTGTCGCTGTGGGGCGTCCGCGCTGTGATGGGCGCGTCGACCCGGTGGATGGTTCGAGCAGCAGGACGGACGGGACGCGTTCGGAGAACGCCAGCCGGAGCAAGCCGTAGCCGATGCCCGCCAGGCCGGTCAGCAAGCCTGGTGACGGAACGGCACGGGGTGTCCCGCACTGTGGGCCGTACTGCTGTACTGCTGCGAGCACCAGCCCGGCCCGGCGTCGCCGGACCGCCTCAACAGCTGGGTGTTCGCGTTCGGCGAGCCACACCAGTGGCTCCACCGCGCCGAGCTCGCCATGACACAGACTGAGGTCTGCGAGCACCGGACGTTCTGTTGCGGTCCTCAGGTAGGCGTCGAGGTCCGCGGGTACTCCGGCCGCCAGCCGGGCCAACGCGGTCCCGGCGTCGCCGGAGCACCATCCATGGCCGCCGGACCGGGTCCGCCGGTCCAGGTCGGCCGCCGTACGCGCGGCATCCGTGTACCTGTCGCCAGGTACGCCGTACTGCCCGAGAGTCCAGGCGATGCCCTGGTAGCCGCGGGTGAACCCGTGGTCCGGAGCGGCGAGGCCGCCGCGCAGCCCTTGGTCCACAGCGGCGACCAGTTCGTCGGCGTACCGCTTGGCCAGGTCGGCCGCGGCCGGGTTGCCTTCAATCGCTTGCATGGCGGCGAGTCCACCCGCCGCACCCTCGGCGTACGTCGGGAACTCGGTGGGCTCGGGCTTGAGTCGATCGGTCAGTTCCAGGGCTGCGTGCAACCAACTGGCGAGCTCAGAGTCGTCGAGCAACGTGCTGAGCCGGTGGAGTCCGTAGCTGATCCCGCCGAGGCCGTGCAGACCTGGTCCGACCAGCTGAGCCGTCTCCAAGTCTGCGGACAGACTCTCCAGTACAAAGGGGATCGGGCGGATCGCGTCACGCGCCAGCTCGCAGTACTTGTTGGCTCCGGTGAGCACACCGACCTGTGCGAGGAACAGCGCCGTACCGGTGTAGCCGTTGGAAAGCCCTGCGCCCATTGGGCGAATGGCCCAGTGATGGTCGTCGAGCAGTTCGAGGCCGAGCCAGTTGGCGGCACCGCCGCGTTCGCTGATCACCTGCGCCACGATCTCGTCGGCGATGTCGGTGGCGGCCGCCAGTAGGCAGCCGGGATCCGCCTCGGTGGCGCCGACGCCGCGCCGGCCGGCGGTGCTGGCGTGCACGATCGGCTCCGGCCGGGTGGCGAGGGACGCGGAGATCAGCCACTTCTGCCGGTGCTCGTCGATGTCATTGAGTCCGGCGATCTTCGCCTCGACCGCGGCAAGCCCTTCGGTGGCAAGGATGTCGGGGATGCGCGTGCCGTCGGACGCCCACAGGTCGCGGCTGTCCGGCCGTGCCGTGAAGAGCGGTACGTCGCCCGCCCACATGTCGGCCAGTTCGTGCGGCACCACGTCGTGCAGTGACTCGTCGGCGTCCCACAGCAGATCCAGCAACTGACTGCGACCTGCCGCGTTCCGCAACGCGTCGGGATGCGTCGCCTCGTCGAGCAAACCCGTGTAGAGACTGGTGTTCCGTGGCACGAACCGGATCTGGTCCTGCGCGCAACGGCGTACCAGACCGTCCGGGCCGATCAACTCGTCGCGGTGCCAGGCGATCGCCTCGTACGCGGCCCGGAACCCTGTCAGGACGGCGATCTCGTGGTCCCGTGGCTCCATCACCGCGCCGTCGAGATGTGGCCGGTTGGCAGCGCCGGGCGTCTTGCCGGGACGCCTGATGAGGTGCATGGAGTCGAGTCCGGCGTCCGCCCAGTCGACCACGCTCGAAGGCGCAGTCGCGTCCGCGTCGCCGCCGAGGCCGGACATGTCCGCGACACCGTGCTCGCCGGCGACCAGAAGCGGTAGCAGCGCTGTGCGGTAGACCGAGCTGAGCAGCGTCCGGTACGCCGGGTCCTGGCTGAGCGTGCCGGTTGGTAGGTGGCTCGGATGAAACAGGGTCTCGACGTCCACGAGCACCGGTTGGTCGCCGACGGCGATCAGGTTCTCGTAGTGCATGTCGGTGCCGTCCAGCACGTATAGCAGTGCCAGCAGAGCGCCTTGCCGCTGGTAGAACCGGCGTACCTCAGCCACGTCGTGGCAGGGCTCGGGTACGACGTACTCCAGCCAGCCGTAGCCGCGGCGGGGAAGCAGATCGACCGTGCGGATGCCCAGACCGGTCTTGTCGTTCAGCCAGGCGACGAACTCGTTGAAATGCCGGTGCAGGTCGAGCGGCCGGGGCTTGTAGACCACCCGCCGTCCGTCGGCGAAGGTGAGGGTTGCGGTGGATCGACCGCCCCGGTGGGGATCGCCCCCGGGGTCGATGGCGGTCAGCGCGCCGGGATCACGGCCGTCCAGCAGCCCGGTGACGAGCGACTCACGGTCCTCGGCGAGCCGTGCCAGCAGTTCGAGGTGTCCCTCGACGCCTTGCCTGCACGACTCGCCCAGGACCCTGGCCAGCACCGGGTATGCGGCCAGGAAGTCCGCCAGCTCGCTCCCTCCAACGAGCCGGTGGGTGAAGTCCATAAAACGTTCGGCCGGAGTGTCACCGGCCAGCTCACCGCGGTCCCGTGCCCGAGCGAGCTCCAGCACCAGCGTGCGCGACGCCAGCTTGACCAGTCGCAGCCCGAGCCGCTGCAGGAACTGCTCGGCCAGTACGCCGGTGTGGCCGGCTGCCGCAAGATCGCGGCGAGCTGCCGAGAGCAATGGCTCCAAGCAGCGCATAAGCGCCTGCCGCCAGTCCATGTCAGGCCCACCCGACGCCCCGCCTGCCCCACCTGACGTGTGGCTGGCTGCGGTGCCGGTCCCTGCGGGGCCTCGACCGGCGGCAGGCGCCGTCTGGGTGGAGGTACTGCGCTCCACGTACTCGGCCCAGGCCGGTGCGGTCTGGGCCAGCTCGTGCGGGCGCATCCCCGCGGACCACCAGGCTGTGCGCTGGTCGGTCCGGGTCGGCCCGGCGGTCGCTGAGTTGAGCACGCGGACAGGCTGCCATTGCCCACCCGCTCGGGGCATGGGTATCCGGCCCCCATATTTCCTGGGAGCTCATGGTCCAGGCGTGGGGCAGCACCTGCCGCGGGGTGACGACTGGGGGTTGACCACCCCGCGGCAGCAGCGCCCGGCCGGTCGGCCTTTGGTGGAAGGACGGCCGGCTCAGGTAGGGAGCGCTACGGCTCCCAGCTAGGTGTCTGCACTCGTCTTCGGCCTCCTCTGTCCGCGAAATCTGGAAGGAACGCCCGGAACGATGCCCCCACGTCCTGGGGTCCGGCAAGACCTCCGCCTACCCAATTTCGGATCGCCGGCAGGCACGGACAGATGGGTGCCGCGCGGTCCGAACATGGGGGCCGCGCACCCATGTGCGATCGGGCCGGCGCTGCCACGGTGAACAGGTGCTTGCCCCTGTCACTCCCGGACTGCCCGTCTCAGCCCATTCGGTGCTGGACGTCGTACCGCAGCTGCCCGGTCAGTCGGCTGCGGCCGCACTCCGGGAGACCGCGGAGGTGGCACAGGCTGCCGATGACCTCGGGTATCGCCGGTTCTGGGTGGGGGAGCAGCACGGCGTCCGAGGCGTCGGCAGCGCGGCACCGGCGGTACTCGCGGCAGTCCTCGCCGCACGGACGGACCGGATCCGGCTCGGCGCCGGTGGGGTCCTGCTCACGAACCATCAGCCGCTGGTCGTGGCCGAACAGTTCGCCGCACTGGCAGCGGCGTACCCGAGTCGCATCGATCTCGGCGTCGGCCAGCAGTTCGGCCTTGTGCCCAGTACGGCGGCCGCACTCGGCGGCAGTGCCCGTGATGCCTTCCCACAGCGGCTGGACGAGCTCTGCGGGTTCCTGCGCGACGGACTGCCCGGCCGCGCACCTGTAGGCGACGTACGGCTGTCGCTGGCCGGTCTGCCGCCTCCTGTGTTCGTGCTGGCCGACCACCCGGGCGCCGCCGCGACGGCCGCAGTACGTGGGCTGCCGGTGTTCCTGGCGCACCACTCCGCTGCCGCGCCGACTCCTGCGGCGGTGGCGGCGTACCGGGATCACTTCGAGTCGAGTGGTCCTACGGTGAAGCCGTACATGGCTGTGACCGTCGGTGTCGTGGCTGCCGACTCGGAGGAGTCGGCCATCGTCCGGTTCGCCGACTACGTCCGGGTGAAGACCCGGCTGGCGACGGCATCGCCACGGGCCACTCCGGCCGAACTGATGGCTCTGCTGGATCCACCGCTGACCGGACGGGAACGCGGCCGCGCCGAGCGGCTGCTGGACGACCCCGGTCACATCGTCGGCTCGCGAGCGACCGTGGTGTCCGCGCTCGGGACGCTCGCGGCCGAGACCGGCGCCGACGAGATCATGCTGGTCCCGCTGGCCTTCGACGGCCTGGTCCGGTCGGCCATCCTCCGGACCATCGCCGCCGGCCTGACCAAGTCCGTCCGGACCGTCCCCAGACACGCCCCACCCCTCATCGCCACCGCCTAGTCTGGATCTTGCCGACTAGCGAAAGGCAGACTCATGTCACGGGAGCGGGAAGTCGTCGAGGCGTGTCCGACCGAGTTGTTCATCGGAGGCAAGTGGCAGGCGGCCGAGGGTGGCAAGACCCTCCCGGTCGAGGACCCAGCCACCGGTACGACGATCTGTGACGTCGCCGACGCGAGTCCGGCGGACGGACTGGCCGCCCTGGACGCCGCGGTGGCCGCGCAGGCCGAGTGGGCCGCCACCCCGCCTCGCGACCGAGGCGAGATCCTGCGGCGTACGTATGAGCTGATGACCGAGCGGGCCGACGAGCTGGCGCTGCTGATGACGCTCGAGATGGGCAAACCCGTCGCCGAGTCGAAGGGCGAGATCGCGTACGCGGCCGAGTTCTTCCGCTGGTTCGCCGAGGAAGCGGTCCGGATCGAGGGCGGCTACCAGGTCGCGCCGAACGGCAAGGGCCGGTTCCTGGTGATGCGGCAACCGGTCGGGCCATGCCTGCTGATCACGCCGTGGAACTTCCCGGCTGCGATGGGCGCACGCAAGATCGGCCCGGCCGTTGCGGCCGGCTGCACGATGGTGATCAAGCCCGCCGGTCAGACACCCCTGTCGATGCTGAAGCTGGCCGAATTGATGACCGAGGCCGGGCTGCCGGCCGGAGTACTCAACGTGATCACCACCCATAACGCCGGTGGCGTGATGGAGCCGCTGATCCGCGACGGCCGCGCCCGCAAGCTGTCCTTCACCGGCTCCACCCAGGTTGGCCGGAAGCTGATCGAGCAGGCGGCCGGCCAGGTACTGCGGACCAGCATGGAGCTCGGCGGCAACGCGCCGCTGCTGGTGTTCGCCGACGCCGACCTGGACAAGGCGGTCGACGGCGCGATGCTGGCCAAGATGCGCAACGGCGGCGAGGCCTGTACGGCGGCCAACCGGATCTACGTCCAGGCGCCGGTGATGGACGAGTTCGCCACTCGACTGACCCAGCGGATGGACGCGCTGAAGGTCGGTCGCGGCACCGAGGACGGCGTCGACGTCGGCCCACTGATCGACGCGACCCAGCGGGACAAGGTGAAGGACCTGGTCGACGACGCGATCGCTCAAGGCGCCCGGGCGCTCACCGGCGGGTCAGTTGCTGACGGCAACGGGTACTTCTACCAGCCGACGGTGCTGGCCGACGTACCGTACAGCGCCCGGCTGCAGAAGGAGGAGATCTTCGGCCCGGTCGCCCCACTGACCCCGTTCGAGACCGAGGACGAGGCGGTCCGGATGGCGAACGACACGGAGTACGGGCTGGTCTCCTACCTGTTCACCAACGACCTCAGCCGTGCGCTCCGCGTCTCCGAGAAGCTCGAGACCGGGATGATCGGGCTCAACCAGGGCATCGTGTCCAACCCCGCGGCGCCGTTCGGCGGCGTGAAGCAGTCCGGCCTCGGCCGCGAGGGCGGCAGCGTCGGTATCGACGAGTACCTGGAGATCAAGTACGTCGCGGTGAACCTGGACTGATCACTCAGCCAGCCAGCGCTGGACGGTCTCGTCGTCCGGTCGCGGGCTGGTGCCGATCGCGTGCGGGACGAACCGGGCGAAGTAGTCCGTGATCGGCCCGTCCGACTCGCGCACCATCATCCCGGCCGCGACCCCGTCGACGATCCAGCTCCCGATCACCGCCCGGTTGCCCTCGTACGACGGGAGTGGGTGCCACTCCTGGTAGACCATCGTCGAGGTGTCGTACGGACCGTCGTGGACGTGGTCCTCGGTGTCGGCGATGGTGTGGATGACGATGTTGCTGCCTTCGCGGCCGTGCAGCGGTTTCGCCACCCACTCGAGCAGATCGCCCGGATCACCGAAGTACGCCGGGAGCAGGTTCGGGTGGTCCGGGTAGAGCTCCCACAGCACCGGCAGGATCGCCTTGGTGGACAGCATCGTCTTCCAGATCGGCTCGATCCAGCGCACCGGCTCGGCTTCCAGCCCGGCCAGGATGTACCGGCCGAACTGGTCGTCGAGCATGTCCTCCCACGGGTACAGCTTGAACGCGGTCCGGATCGGCCGGCCGCCCCAGTCGACGAACGCACGCCGTGCCTCGTCCCAGCCGACGTCCTCGATCTCATGCCCGTACGTCGCCAGTCCGGCCATCGCGGCGGTGTCGCGCAGGTACGCGACCGTCATCGCCTCCTCGCCAGTGGTCTCCGCGCCGGAGTTGAAGAAGTGCGCCTCCCGGCTTGGGAATCGCCCGGCCGCCAGCTGCTCACCCCACCACTTCACCAGCCGGTCGTGCACCGAGTTCCACTGGTCCGCGTCCGGGAAGACGTCCTCCAACCAGTTCCACTGGATCACCGCCGACTCCAGCAGCCCGGTCGGGGTGTCCCCGTTGATCTCGAGCATCTTCGGCTCGACCCCGCTCCAGGCCAGATCGAACCGTGCGTACGCCGACAGGTCGTCGCGCTTCAGCGACTCCTGCACCAGCGGGAGCGTGCCCGAGGCAAGACCGAGCTGGGCATCCGAGAACCGGTCACCCGACGCCATCACCGACGCCGCGTGCTTGCACATCTCGTACAGCTCCTCGGTGACGCGCTCGAGGTGCAGCACCTCGTCCATCGTCACCTCGTACCAGGCGCTCTCGTTCCAGTACGGGCGCTGGCTGCCGTCGGGCAGGTCGGTCATCGGGAAGACCAGCCCCTGCTCGATCACCGTGTCCTGCCAGCCGGGCCGGGTCTTGATCAGGTGCCGCCACATCAGCCGCCAGAGCTCCCCTTGCCGGACTTGCCGAACCCGCCGCGGGTGATGGTGCCGATGTCGCCGCCCTTCTTGTCGACGCCGCCCCGCTTGATCGTCGGCGATCCCGTCCGCGGGATCGTGTAGGTGCCCTGGCCGGCGTTGTAGCGGCCGCCGATCGGCGGCACCAGGCCGCCGCCGCGGGTGGCCATGTAGAACCAGAAGAATCCGGCGCCGGAGCCGTGGTACTCGCGGTCGTCCTTGCAGTTCTCGTCGTCGGACCGGGTCTGGGTCTGTGGATCGACGCAGATCGCGGCATAGTCGGGCTGGCTGTTGTTGGAGCATCCGGTCAGCGACGCGGCCACCAGCGCGGTGAGCCCGAGCGTGACGCCCGCGCTGCGCATCCGCCTCCTGGTCTGGCGTTGTGTCACTGCCTGCCTTCCCCCTCGGCCGGTGGCTTCATCGAGAACATGATCGCCGCCCCGATCACCAGCACCACGGCGACAACGATCAGAGGACCGGCGCCCACGTCGATCACCGACAGCACCAGCACTCCCACGAACGACGCGGCCGCCACTACCGGCACGACCACCCGTTGCAGTATGCGCCCGCTCCACTGCCCGGCGAAGTACACCGGTACGGCGGCCGCTGTCGCCAGGTAGTACAGCGACACCAGCAGGGACACAGCAGCGACGGAATCCGCCAGTACGTCGTCCGACGTCAAGACCAGGGACGCATACACGACCACGCTGGTTCCCGCGAACACCCAGGTCGACACGGTCGGCGTCTGGTAGCGGGAGGAGATCCGGGCGAACTGGCCCGGAAACGCGTCCCGCCGGGCCATCGACAGCATCGTCCGTGCGGTCGGCAGGATCGTCGTCTGCGTCGACGCCAGCGCCGACACCAGAACCGCCGCGACCAAGAGCTTCCCGCCGGCGGTCCCGAGCAGCTCGTTGGACAGTACAGCGAAGAAGTCGTCGTCCGCGATGTCCCCGAGCGCAGCGGACCCGGCGTACGCGACCGCGGCCCACGCGACCACGACGTACAGGACGACCAGGAACCCGTTCGCGACCAGGGCGGCGATGGCGGGGATGCGGCGTGGGTCGCGGGTCTCCTCGTTGATGCTGAACGAGGAGTCCCAGCCCCAGTAGACGAAGATCGCGACCAGGACCGCGGCGACCCAGGAGCCGTCGCCGGTCTCCGAGAACGCCGGGATGCTGACCGTGCCGGCCTCGATGAAGGCGTTGACGGCGAACCAGAGCAGCGCGAGTACTTCGATCGTCAACAAGATGAACTGTGTGGTCGCGGCGATCCGGATACCGCGGTAGGCGAGCACCGCCATCAGCAGGATGAACACGACGCCCAGCCCGGCCTTGGCGAGGCGGGAGTCGGCAGCGCCGTCCAGACCGAGTAGCAGGTAGGTGTAGATGGCAGCGACCTGCGCGAGGTTGCTCATCACCAGCAGGCACGCCATCACGGTGGTCCAGCCGACCATTCGCCCGACGCCGATGCCGAACGCCTTCTCCGTCCAGGGGAACGTCGTACCGCAGTCCGGCTCGGCCCGGTTGAGCTCGCGGAAGCACAGCACGACCAGGAACACCGGGATCGCGCTCACCGCGAGGACCACGGGTGCCGCGGCACCGACGTACCCGGCCAGCAGGCCGACCGACACCGCCAGCGAGTACGCCGGAGCGGTCGAAGCGATGCCGATCGCGGTGGACGAGCTGAGGCCCAGGGCATCCTTGCGCAGGCTCCGGCCGCGTGATCGCGAGTCTGTGGTGGTCATGGCGACATCAACTGTCGCACGCCCACAAGCTCACGCCACGCAGGCCGGTCACTCCATGGTCAAGTAAGTCAGCTCACCAGGTCGTTCGCGGACCGCAGCACCGGTACGCCGACCTGCGCCGGCGCTGCCGCACCCGTCACGTGGAAGGTGTGGCTCTCGCCCGCGGACAGCGTGACCAGGCACGAGTCCACTCGGGCGGCAGGGTCCAGCCGGTCCGGGAACAAAGCCAGGTCCTTCGCCAGTGAGGCAGCCGTTACGGTCACGTCGTACCCGTCTTCGGTCGGGGTGACCGAGGCCGCGTACGCGTCTCCGGACAGCCGCAGTGCGGTGTCCTCGACGAAGTACCAGTACGCCGTCGACCCGTCGCCGCCGCGCACCTCGAGGTACTCACCGGCAGCATCACCCGGCACGCCGACCGATGCAGGCAGCGAGCTGAGCGTCGCCGACCGCGGCTCGACCTCGAGGACGAACGTCTCCCGCGCCAGCACCTCGCTGCCGACGGCGGTCGACCGCCGGGTGACCGTGACCTCGGTGCTCCACGCGACGTCAGAGTCGTTGTGCGCGACAACGACCAGTTCGTTGTCCCGAGGCTGGACGGTCAGCAGGCGTTCGGCGTACACGCGTTTCAAGGCGTACCACAGCGGCTTGCGAATGCCGTGCCCGTCGACCGCTGCCCACGAGACGACCGGCCAGTTGTCGTTCAGTTGCCACACGATCGCGCCGGTGTTCAGCGGGAACAGGCTGCGGAAGTGCTCGATACCGTAGATGATCGCGCGCGCCTGGTTGAGCTGTGTCGTCCAGTGCCAGTCGTCGATGTCCTTCCACTTCGGCAGATGGTCGCCGAGTCCGCGCTCCAGCTTGAGGTTGCCCTCGAACGCCTTCTGGTGCACGAGCATCTGCCGGCCGTACGGATCCATCGGCTCGTCGTGCACCACCGAGACCAGCGTCGACCAGGCCGGCGGCCCCTGGAAGCCGAACTCCGACACGAACCGCGGCTTGTACTTGCGGTACGTCGTGTAGTCCACCTGGTTCCACACGTCCCAGATGTGCATGGTCCCGTTGCGCTCGTCGTTCGGGTGGATGAAGTGGTCGTACGAGTACGGGCTGCCCTGCGAGTACGGCGTTCGCGGGTCGAGCTCGGCGACGATCCCGGGCAGCAGGTCGAAGTAGTAGCCCTCACCCCACGCGCGCCCGGCGAGCGGCGCCCGCCAGCCCCACTCGACGTACCCCCAGATGTTCTCGTTGTTGCCGTTCCACACCGCGAGGCTGGCGTGCCGGCTGAGCCGGGTCACCGCCTGCCGCGCCTCGGCCTCCACCTCGCTGCGCATCGGCTCGTCCTCGGAGTACGCCGCGCACGCGAACAGGAAGTCCTGCCAGACCAGGAGGCCCTGCTCGTCACAGATGTCGTAGAAGTCTTCGCTCTCGTAGATCCCGCCGCCCCAGACCCGCAGCAGGTTCATACCCGCGTCCACCGCGTCCTGCAGGCTGGTCTCGTACGTCGCCCTGTTCAGCCGGGTGACGAAAGCGTCGTCGGGGATCCAGTTGGCGCCACGCACAAAGATCGGCTTCTCGTTCACGGACAGAACGAACGGCCCGCCATCCTTGTCCGGGGCAACGTTCAACGTGATCGTCCGGAAGCCGACCCGACCCTGCCAGCTGTCCTGGTCGTCCAGTGCCACCGCCACGTCGTACAGAGGCTGCTTGCCGTAGCCCCGCGGCCACCACGCGTCGACCGACTCGACCGTCGAGGTGAGCTCGACGGCTCCGGTGCCAGCGGCAACCTTCTCCGAGACGGTCGTCCCACCGACCTCGACGGTGACGGTAGCGCCTTCGGTCGCGCCGTCCGCCCAGGCCAGCGCGACGTGCGTGGTCAGTACGCCGCGGTCGCCGTCGAGCCCTGCCAACGGGCGGACCGAGTCGATCCGAACGTCCGACCACGACTCGAGCCTGATCGGCCGCCAGATGCCGGCCGTCGCGACATCCGGTCCCCAGTCCCAGCCGAAGTTGCTGGCCATCTTGCGGATCGCGTTGTACGGATGGTGGTTCGTGTGCGGCCACAGTCCGAGCGACTCGGCCAGCTCCTCGGCCGTCCGCACCGGCCCGGCGAAGTCGATGACCAGTTCGTTGCCCTCGGCCACCAGCAGTCCGGTGATGTCGAACCGGTAGCCCCGGTGCTGGTTGCAGGTCCTGCCCAGCTCGGTCCCGTTCAGTGTCACGGTCGCCGCGGTGTCCAGCCCGTCGGCCACCAACTCCTGGACCGCGTGGTCGTCGGCCGCCCAGTCGAAGGTGGTCCGGTAGCTCCAGTCGGTCCGGCCGATCCAGGCCAGCTCGCCCTCGTTGTCACCGTCGAACGGATCCGGGATGAGTCCAGCGGCGAGGAGGTCGGTGTGCACCTCGCCCGGGACTGTGGCGGCGACCGGTGTGCGGATCCCCTCGGGCACCGGCCCGGCGGCCGCGCGCACGGTCCAGGCGGCGCCGCCTTCAGTGGTCAGCGGGACTGTCTTGAGCGATGTCACAGCAGCTCTCCAAAGTGAACCGGTTTAGTTCCGTTGAAAAACCGCTCCCCAGGGAATGGGGAGCGGTGGTCTCAGTCTTCGAGGACGGTCTTGCGCCACAGGTCGGCGATGGCGCGATGTCCGGCGGCGGACGGGTGCACGCCGTCGTGCGCCAGGGTGGCCGCGCCGACGGTCCTGGCCTGGCGGTTGAGCTCCACGTCGGCCGGCACCAGGATGGCGCCGTACTCGACGGCGAGCTTGCGGACGACGTCGAGCTTGGGGTCGAGGTCCTCCCGCCAGCCCTCCTGCCCGTCCTTCACCGGCATCAGGAACGGCTCGACCAGCACGACCGGGCAGGTGAGGGGATCCAGCAACGCCCGGTACGACGTCTCGAACGACTCGGCCGTCGTCGGGTCGAACTTGTCGTACCGACGCCAGGTGTCGTTGATGCCGATCATGATCGACACCAGCGAGGGGTCGTGGGCCAGCACATCGGCGGACCAGCGGCCGACCAGGTCGGCGGCCCGGTTGCCACTGATGCCGACGTTGACGATCCGCGGCCGGCGTTGGCCGAGGTCGTCGTACAGGTTGCGCACATAGCCGCCGCCGAGCCCGGCCGGGTCGGTACGGCGGCCGCAGTCGGTGACCGAGTCCCCGGCGAACACGACGGTCCGCCGGGGATCGAGAAGGATCGTGGTCACTGTGCCGGACTCACAGGGTCGCCGCGGTGACGTCCCAGTCGTCCGGCAGGATCGCCGCGACCTCGACCGTGCTCTTCACGTCGACGAACGCACCGGAGTCGATCGACTCGGTGATGGAGGCCATCACGTCGACGATGTGGAACGCCAGCGCCCCGGTCGCGCGATGCGGCCGGTCGGCCCGGATCGCCCGCGCCATCTCGAGTACGCCGGTGCCGCGCTGCGCCACCGCCTTCGTCTCGGCGACGGTCTCCCAGTCGTCACTGCCCCGACGGCGGACCTTGATCGCACCGTCGAACCCGTTCGGATCCGGTACGGCGAGAGTCGCGTCAGCACCGGTGATCTCGACGAACCCGCCCCGCGACAGCGGCGAGTCGAAGCTGAAGATGCTCTGCGACGACTGCCCCGACTCGAACCGCGCGATCGTGCTGACGTGCGTCGGCACGGTCACGTCGAAGTCGGTGCCGGCCAGCGGACCGGAGCCGATGGTGCGCTTCTCCCGCGACTTCGAGCCGAGCCCGGCGACCGCCGCGACCGGACCGAACAGCTGCACCAGCGTGGTCAGGTAGTACGGGCCGATGTCCCACAGCGGGCCTGCGCCCTCCTGGAACAGGAACGCCGGGTTCGGGTGCCAGGACTCCGGGCCGGGCGACTGCATCAGGGTCAGCGCGGTCATCGGCTGCCCGATGTCACCGCGCTCGATGATGCGGCGAGACTCCTGCAGGCCCGGACCCAGGATGGTGTCGGGTGCGCAGCCCAGCCGCACACCCGCGTCCTGCGCCGTCGCCAGCAGCTTCAGGCCGCTGTCCTGGTCCAGCGAGAACGGCTTCTCGCTCCACACGTGCTTGCCCGCAGCAACAGCTGCCAGCGCCACCTCGACGTGCGCGATCGGAATGGTCAGGTTGACCACGATCTCGACGTCCGGGTGGTTCAGGACCGCCTCGGGACCGCCGTGGGTCTCGATGCCGTACTGCTCGGCCTTCTCCTTCGCCGCCTCCGGCCGAAGGTCGCCGATGGCGTGCACCTTCAGGTCGGGGAAGCTCTGCATGCTCTTGATATAGGCGTCGGAGATGACTCCGGCGCCGATCACACCTACGCCAACGGCACTCATTCAGGCGCTTCCTCTCCCGTGAGGAACTTGTAGCTGCCTTCTACCGCGTCGAAGATCTCGCCGGTGAAGTCGTCGAGCTCGACCACCCGCAGCGCGTTCGGTGCGGCGGCCAGGATCTCCCGGACCGCGATGCTGCCGTCGCCGACCGCCACCTGGGCCTTGTTGTCCAGAGTGCCGTCGCCGTCCTTGACGTGGATCGCCTTCACCCGGTCGCCGAGCTTGGCCAGCAGTGCCGTGACATCGGCGCCACCGACGGCGGCCCAGTAGGTGTCCACCTCGAGGATCACCTCGTCGGACAGGTTGTCCGCGAGGATCTCCAGCCCGTGCACGCCGTCGATCTTCGACTCGAGCTCGAACTGGTGGTTGTGGTAGCCGACCGTGATGCCGTGGTCGGCGGCCTCGACCGCGGCCTTGTTCAGGCCCTCGGCGATGGCCTTGATGTCGTCGGCCGCCTGCCAGCGGGCCGGGTCGGTGTGCGGGTCGATCACGGTGGTGATGCCGAGCCGCTTCGCCGCGGCGTAGATCGGGCCGCTCTCGTCGCGGAGCAGGCCGGCGTGCGTGGTGGGTGCCGACAGTCCGTACTTGGGCAGCGCCTCGGCCAGGCGGTCCGCGAAGTTCGTCACACCGAAGGGCTCGACCTTGGTGTAGCCGATCTGCGCGATGTGGGCCAGGGTGGCGTCGAAGTCCTCCTCGAGCTTGCCCCGGACCGTGTACAACTGGAGGGACAGGTTGTCCACTGCGACCATGGTTTCTCCTCGTCGCCGGCGGCTCACCCGCTGCCCTGGGATCGTCGCCGGCTTGATTGCCGAACCGGTTAAGTAACGACGGCAACGGTATCCCACCCGGCCCCGCCCACACCACCCTCCGCCCAACCACTGGGCGGTCACCACCTCCACACTCCACCCCTCCGCGCACCCGCCGCGGTTCGCTGGAACGAACGAGGATTTGATCAAACAGTCACCCTCCGCGCCTGAGTGGTGACACGGTGTGGAAAGCAGCGCACACTGAAGGATTCCGGACCGGCCGTCACCGGTCCGGCCGCCCTTCGAGGAGGCCGTTGTGCCCCGAGTCACGATCAAAGAGATCGCCCGCCGCGCGGGCGTCTCCCAGGGCGCGGTGTCGTATGCGCTGAACAACCAGCCGGGCGTCTCCGAGGCCACCCGGGCGCGGGTCCTGAAGGTCGCGGAAGAGCTGGAGTGGGTGCCCAACTGGGCGGCCCGCCAGCTGTCCGCGGCGCGGAGCGAGACGTTCGGGCTCGTTCTCGCGAGGACCGCGAAGACCCTGACCGAGGAACCGTTCTACATGGGTTTCGTGGGTGGTGTGGAGTCCGTGCTCGCACAGAAGTCGTACGCGCTCGCCCTGCAGGTGGTGGCGGACCTGGACGAAGAGCTGGCGACGTACCGGAAGTGGGCCGCGGAACGCCGGGTCGACGGTGTGATCGTGGTCGACCTGCGGGTCGCCGATCCGCGCATCCCGTTGCTCCGCAAGCTCGGGCTGCCGGCCGTGTTGGTCGCCGATCCGGAGCTGGCCGAGGGGATGCCGTGTGTCTGGACCGACGGTACGGCGGCGATGAACGCGGCGCTCGACCATGTCGCGTCGCTCGATCACCGCGTGGTCGCCCGCGTCGCCGGACCACCGCAGTACGGCGATGTCTGGATCCGCGACCGTGCGTACGCGACGGCGGGCCGGCGGCTCGGCCTCGACGTCCGGGTCGTGCACACCGATTTCTCCGCCGACGAGGGTGCCGCGGCGACGCGCGACCTGCTGGCCGTCGCGAACCGGCCGACCGCGATCATCTACGACAACGACCTGATGGCGGTCGCCGGTCTGGCCGTCGTGCACGGTCTGGGGTCGCGCTCACCCGACGACGTCACCCTGGTCGCCTGGGACGACTCGACTCTGTGCCGGATCACGCACCCGACGTTGACGGCGATGAGCCACAACATCATCGGGTACGGCGCCGAGGTCACCAACCGGCTGCTCGACCTGCTCAACGGCGCCCGCCCACAGGCGCACCTCTACTCCACACCCTTGCTGATCGTCCGCGACAGCTCCGGTCCACCGCCGGCCTAACCGGCCGTCACCGTCACCGGTACGCCGTTGACCGCGGCGGTGCCGGCCACGGTGTCGGTCAGCCCGGCGTCCGTGACGTCGTTCGCGCTCGCTCCCGCGACCTGACTCGCAACCGTGAGCCGGACACCCGGCCGGCCGTGCCCGAAGCCGTGCGGCAAGCTGACCACGCCCGGCATGATGTCGTTGCTCGCGGCAACCTCCACGGAGACCGACCCGGCCGCCGACGCCACCGTGACCAGCTGGCCGTCCTTCAGATCGCGCTCGGCCAGATCCGCCGGGTTCATCAGCAGCTGGTGCCGCGGCCGGCCCTTCACCAACCGGGCCGAGTTGTGCATCCACGAGTTGTTGTTGCGCAGATGCCGCCGTCCGATCAGCAACAGCCCGCCGTCGTCGAGAGCGACCAGCGACTCGAGCCGCGGCAGGTCGTCCAGGATCATCGACTGGGCCAGGTCGATCCGCTTGCTCGTGCCCCGGAGTGCTCCGGGCAGCGCCGGCTGGAGCGGTCCGAGGTCGACCCCGCCCGGCGACTTCCGCAGCTTTCGCAGCGACAACCGGTACGGCCCGATCCGCAGTCCGAGGTCGACGATCCGTCGCGGCGACATCCGCAGTCGCGCCATCACCTCCACCTTCCGCCGGCTCCACGGCGTACGGCGTACCAAGGCCAGGCCGAGGTCGCGGAAGATCTCCCAGTCGTGCCGGGCCTCGGGCGGCTTGGGCAGTACGGCGTCGTTCCAGCGAGCCGTGTTGCGGACCGCGAGTTGGTGGAAGATCACGTCGTAGTGGTCGCGCTCCAGCGGCGGCGCGGGTGGCAGGATCACGTCCGCGTGCCGGGTGGTCTCGTTGATGTAAGGGTCGACCGCGACCATGAAGTCGAGCGTGTCGAGGGCCTCGTCCAGGCGCCGGCCGCTCGGGGTGGACAGCACCGGGTTGCCGGCGACCGTCACCATCGCCCGGATCCTGCCGTCGCCCGGCGTCAGCATCTCCTCGGCCATCGTCGACACCGGCAGCTCGCCGCCGAACTCGGGCAGCCCGCGGACCCGGCTCTTCCACAGCCCCACGTGACCGCGGCCCAGGCCGAGCAGCGCGTTCACCGCCGGCCGCGGGAACATCGTCCCGCCCGGCCGGTCGAGGTTGCCGGTGATGATGTTGAGCACCTGGATCGCCCACTGGCAGATCGCGCCGAACTGTTGCGTCGACACCCCCACCCGCCCGTAGCAGGCGGCCCGGTCCGCGGTCGCAAACTCGGTCGCGATCCGCCGGATCACGTCCGCGTCGATCCCGGTGATGGCGGCTGCCCGCTCCGGGGTCCACGGCACGACCGCTGCCTTGACCGCCGCGAACCCGTCGACGTACGACGCCGGCCGCGCGTGAC
Source organism: Kribbella sp. NPDC050241 (assembly GCF_044459685.1). Lineage (NCBI taxonomy): Bacteria > Bacillati > Actinomycetota > Actinomycetes > Propionibacteriales > Kribbellaceae > Kribbella > Kribbella sp. NPDC050241. Next base: position 747,500 of record NZ_JBITJE010000003.1, on the reverse strand, counting down.
CGTCGGCGATGATCTGGTGAATGAGCGCGAGCAGGAACGCCGCGTCGGTGCCCGGCCGGACGAAGTGGTGCTCGTCGGCAACCGCGGCCGTCTCGGTCCGGCGCGGGTCGATCACCACGACCCTGCCGCCACGCTTACGCAGGTCCTTGAGCCGACGGCCGAAGCCGGGCGCGGTCATCATGCTGCCGTTCGACGCGAGCGGGTTGGCGCCGAGCATCAGCAGGTACGACGTCCGATCGATGTCCGGCACCGCGACCATCAGCTGGTGTCCGTACAGCAGGTACGACGCGAGCATGTGCGGAAGCTGATCGATCGACGTGGCACTGAACCGGTTCCGGGTCCGGAGCTGCCGGATCATCGTCGGCAGGTGAGTCAGCGCACCCAGGCTGTGCACGTTCGGGTTGCCGAGGTAGACACCGACCGAGTTCCGGCCGTGCTCGCGCTGGATCTCGGTCAGCCTCTCGACGACCAGCTCGTATGCCGCGTCCCATCCGATCTCCTGCCAGCCGTCGGCAGTACGTCGTACTGGCGTGCTCAGCCGGTCGGGGTCCTCCTGGAGATCGCGGAGCGCGACGGCCTTGGGGCAGATGTGACCGCGGGAGAGCGGGTCGGATTCGTCGCCCCGGATGTCGGTGACCCGGCCGTCGTCGACCGTCACGAGCACGCCGCAGATCGCTTCACACAGGTTGCAGGAGGTCCGCCGTACTGTGGTCGCCATCCAGCCAAACTACCCCTGGGTAGCCTGTCCGGTCATCACTCGAAGCGCGCCTCGTCCAGGCGGCCGAGGATCGCGTCGACGGTCTCGCCGGCGGACAGATCGGAGTTGTCCAGCCACAACCCGCGCCGCGGACTGAACGCGTGCAGCTCGTAGTCGAGCTCGTCGACCAGGTGATAAGCCCCGCCGAGCCGGCTGGAGATCACCTCGGGTCGCGGCGTCAGAACGACGAGATAGCGCGGTCGGCTCTGGATCCCGTCCAGGAACTCGCGCAGCAGTTCACCGATCACCACGTCCTGCAGGACCACGGTGAAACCGGCCTGCGCGTACCCGTCGGCGGCCTGGCAGGCGAGCCGGTACCGGAGCTGGAGTTGCCGCTGGGCCTCGGCCATGTCGTCGGCCATCGAGGCCTGCCCGCTGACGATCATCCGGCGGAAAACGTCACCCCGGAGATGGACGCCGTACTGGAATCTCTCCGCCAGTAATTGGGAAACCGTCGACTTCCCGGCCGCCATGATCCCACTGACGACGATCACCCCCTCGGACTCCATGCGGTGATCGTGCCACGCGGCGCAAGGTTTTAGTCCGGTCTCGCCGAATCTTGTCTGTGATCGGACAGAAGAGCCTCGTGTGCAAGGGGTTTCAGGCAAGCAGTGTCTCGAGGTGGTGCCGGAGGAGCTGCCGGATCCGGGCCGGTGTGGTCCGGCCGGGCTGGATGGCCGAGTGCAGGGCCAGACCGTCGATCAGGGCGTGCAGAAGTTCGGCCTCGCGGCGTAGATCCAGACCCTCGCGGAGACCGCCGGCCTCGGACAGGGATCGGAGCAGCGACTCGCAGAGTTGGCGCAAGCCGTCGTGCACCGCGTCGACGTGTCCGTGCAGTGCGCCGGCCCCGGACTCGGCCTGGGCCTGGGCCATGAACGCCAGCCAGACGTCGAACTCGGCCCGCCGCTCGGCGTCGAGGGGGAGAGCCTCCTCCAGATAACGCAGCGCGATCGTCAGGGCGCTTCCTTTGACGTCCAGTGCGCTGATCCGCTGGCCGACCCGGCGCGCCACCAGGTCCATCGCGAAGCTGAGCAGACCCTCCTGGTCGGGGAAGTAGTAGCGGACGGCGCCGGGTGACCAGCCGGCCTCAGCGGCGACGGTCCGGACCGACGCTGCGCGGACGCCGTCGCGGCGGACCACCCGCCAGAGCGCCTGGGCGATCTCCTCGCGGCGGACGTCGTGGTCGACGATCTTCGGCATGTGCCCTTTTTAGCACAGTCGTGTTACAGTCGTTCACAACACAGTCGTACTAATAAACATCTCGGGAGGGTGGACCACTGTGCTGCTCGCTGTGATCGCCGCATGTGAGATCGGGTTCTGGGTCCTGCTCGCCGCCGGCCTCGCGACGCGCTATCTGCTCCGGCTGCCGAAGGCCGGTCTGGTCCTGCTGGCGGCGGTGCCGCTGGTCGACGTGGTCATGCTGGTTGCCAGCGTGATCGACATTCATCGCGGCGGCGAGCCGTCGTTCAAGCACTCGCTGGCCGCGATCTTCATCGGCGTCAGCGTCGGCTTCGGCCACCAGACGCTCCAGTGGGCGGACAAGTGGGCCGCGCACTACCTGGGTGGCGCGCCGCGGCCGGTCAAGCCGCCGAAGCGCGGGCCCGAGCGGGCCCGCCGCGAGCGCGCCGGCTGGTACCGCCACCTGCTCGCGTACGTCGTGGCCGTCGGCATCATGATCGCCCTCGGCCTGCTCTCCGGGCAGGGGTACGACGCCGCCCTCGCCCCGGCGTGGACGTGGACGATCGTGCTCGTGATCGACGCCATCGTCTCGTTCAGCTACAGCTTCCAGGGCGCCAACGCGTCCGCCGGCCAGGAGCAGGCGCCGCGCGAGAAGCAGTCCGTCTGAGGTCCCCGGCTCCGCCGTCCGGCCGTCGTACATTGCGGGCATGACGACGACCGGGCGGGTCTGGGCCGGGGTCACCGCGTTCGCCGTGGCGGCCGGCATCGTGGTGCAGCTGTTCGTGACGGCGAACGGGACCGAGGGGTTCTTCCGGGACAACCCGGAGCGGGTGTTCAACGTGTTCGCGTACTTCACGATCCAGTCGAACCTGCTGCTGGGGGCAACGGTTCTGCTACTGGCTCTGCAGCCGGACCGGCCGCAGGGGACCGTGTTCAAGACGTTGCGGCTGAATGGTGTGCTGTGCATCGCGGTGACCGGGATCGTCTATCACCTGGTGCTGGCCGGGCAGGACGATCTGTCCGGGTGGGCGTCGGTGGCGAACCTGCTGCTGCACACCGCGACGCCGATCCTCGGCGTCCTCGGATGGCTGCTGTTCGGCCCGCGCGGCGTGGTGGATCAGCGGATCGTGGGGTGGTCGATCGTGTACCCCCTGCTGTGGCTGGTCTTCACACTGGTCCGCGGTGAGTTCGTCGGTTTCTACCCGTATCCGTTCGTGGACGTCGGCGAGCACGGATACGCCCGGGTGCTGCTGAACTGTCTGCTGGTCGCGGTACTCTTCCTGGCTCTGGCGGCCGGAGCATCCTTCCTGGATCGCCGCCTGCACCGGAAGACAACCGTCGAAAGGTAGACCCGTGCTGGTGACCTCGCGCTCGTACGCCGAGTACGAAGCGATGTTCGACCTGAGAGAACTTCCTGACTCCGTGCTCGACTGCTGTGCGGGCGGTGCGAGCTTCACCGCGGAGGCCGCCGCGCGTGGCGTCGACGCGATCGCGGTCGATCCGGCGTACGAGCTGGAGCCGCCGGAGCTCATCGACACCGTTCGGCGCAGCCTGCCCGCGACCGCGGGGATCGTGGATGAGCACCACGGGAGCTTCGTCTGGCACTGGTACGGATCGCCGGAGCGGAAGGACCAGTACAGGATCGAGGCGGCCGACCGGTTCCTGCAGGACGTGTCGGTGGCGCCCGAGCGCTACATCGCGGCCGGGCTGCCGGAGCTTCCGTTCGGCGACCGGCGGTTCGACCTGGTGCTGTGCTCGCACCTGCTGTTCACCTGGGCGGACAAGTACGACCGCGACTGGCACCTGGCGGCGCTGCGTGAACTGCTCCGGGTCAGCAACGCCGAGGTACGCATCTTCCCGCTCGTGCTGCAGGGCGCCGGCGAGCCGGTGCCGTTCCTGCCGGAGATCCTGGACGAGCTGGACGGCATCACCTGGGAGACCCGCAAGGTGCCGTACGAGTTCCAGGTCGGTGCCAACGAGATGCTGGTCATCACCCGGACCTCAGACGCCCTCTGACCAACTGACGTCTGGTGCTCCCCACCCGTCGCGATCACGGATGAGTTGCGCACTAACCCGCCACGATGGGTGGGGAGCGCCAGACGCCAGGGGCGCGGAGGCCCGGCCAGGCGGTGGAGGACGGTCTACCGCCGCCCGGCCGGATAGAACGTGCGTGGTGGAGGTCAGGTCAGCGGAGGAAGCGGCCGCAGACCGGCCACGGGGACGCGCCGCGCTGGGCGTAGAGCTTCTTGGCGCGCATCAACTGCTCGGCCGCCGACGCATTGGCCGGGCTGCCGGAGCCGCCGACGCTGCGCCACGTCTGCCGGTCGAACTGGAACAGCCCGTAGTACCCGGCCGGGTTGACGGCCCGCGGGTTCCCACTGGATTCGCAGTTGGCGACCTTCGCCCAGGCGCCGCTGAGGTTCGCGCGGCCGCTGGTCGACCGACGGTCCTCGGAGCGGCTGGACTTCACCTTGCGCTCGGTCTTGCGGACCTTCCTGGTCTCGACCTTCTTGGTCGTCACCCGCTTCGGAGCGGCGGCCTTCGTCACGCCGTCCAGCGTCAGGGTCTGCCCGATCAGGATCAGATCGGGGTCCTTCAGGTTGTTGATCCTGGCCAGCTGATGCCAGTCGGCGCCGTTGGCCTGCGCGATCTCGGAGAGGGTGTCGCCGGACTTGACCGTGTAGTCGGTCGCGAACGCCGCACCGGCGCCGGCGGCGGTGATGCCGGCCCCGAGACCGGCGATCGTGAGGGTCCGTGCCACCCGGCGGGTACTTCGCCGGGGGCGCGCATGTCGTGCTTTGGACATCGGAAAAGCGCTCCTCGTGAGCTTGGGCATGGTGGAACTCACCAGGCCCCCCGTGCAGGGGAGGGGGCACTCGGTCAGGTCACAGGACAGCGACCGAATGATCACGCCACGGTAACGACGCAACGCCTGTCATCCTGTGCGACCTCGGCGCGGAGCGCAAGACCATTCGGGGAATCTGCCCCGGTTTTTTCTGGCCTTTGAGGTAGTGAAAGTCCAACAACAGAACGGTTTCCGGCCCGACACGCCGAGGTTTTAGGGTCGCTGGAAAGGGGTATCCGAGGCTCGGAACCGACCGGTTTCTAGCGCCGGAAATAGCGTTCCGGGACCAGCTCGACGGTCAGCTTCCGGACCACATCCTGGACGTCGTCCGGCCAGGAATCCCACACCTGTCCGGCCCACATGATGAGCGTCGCCTCCACCTCCTCGACGCCGCCCGCGGTCAGGACGTCGTACGCCGTGAGCCGGCCGACCGTCGCGGGTGGGGTGAGCACCGGCCAGTCGTCGTACGAGTTGGCCATGATGCCGTGCGCCGTGCGTACGTCGAGGTTGCCCGAACCGCGCTCGAGGTACATGTACAGCCCGTTGAGCGCGAACACCGGCCCGATCGGCGGAGTCCCGGGGAGGACATGCTGGCCGCCGTACGCGTCGATCCGCAGTTGGTGCAGGTGGCCGAGCCTGGCCTGGTGCTCGATCTCGAAGCCGAGCAGCTGACCGGAGACCTCCAGGCACTCGGGGGATGCGTTGTTCTTCGCCTCGCCCGGCCAGTCCGAGCGCGGGAGATCGGCGCCGCAGCCCGGGCAGCGGCGGGATTCGTGCGTGTCATCCGGCGGGTTCACTCGTTGATCGAAGCACGGGCCCCGCTGTCCGGCAGCTGGATTTCGCCGCCGCGGTGGTGTACCGGCGGATGAACAGCGGACCCTCGCCGTAGCGCAGATCGCTCAAGATATAAGGGCCTTCGACGCCCTGGAGGATCCCGTCGAGCTCTTTGAGGACGAGCTCGAGCTGTGCTTCGTCGGTCGGGTAGATCGTCACGAGCTTGCCACTCGATCCGCGCGGAGCGGCCTTCGAGTTGACCATCACGAGGACGGGCTCGTTGCGGAGGAACTTGAACGCGATGCCGCGCGGGACGCAGTACTCCCAGACGGCCTCGAGCGTCCGTTCGACATCCGTGAGCCGGGCCGACACGTGGATCTTCCAGCCCTGCGCGGGAAGCTTCAGCCCGTCGGGCGCGTAGTGCATCCAGGTCTCCCCGGGCACATGCCGCCACCCGTCCGGTACCGCCCTACCGGACAGGGCGAAGTCCGGGTGCTGGGCACCACGATTGGCCGGCGTCTCGTAGAACGTCCGGTCCGCAAGGCAGTAGAACTCGTAACTCTCGTGCATGACTGTCCGACCCCCTCTCGTGGTGCCCCGCACATCTTGGACACCCGGACAGGGGCTGGCGTAGTGCACGATGTCATCACTCTCGTGTGAAGAATCCACACACTACAAGTGAGTAACTAAACACTCTTCGTTACCGCATCGCGCGTTCTGAGCGTGAAACCGGCCGTTACACGATGTCAATTCATCCCGGTGACGTCACAGCTCGTAACTTCTCCGGCTGTTCCTCGTGCCGCGTCAGATCCACTCAAAGATGTCGAGCACATCCGTGGCCTCGGCACGGACGAGCCGGGGCCGAGCGTCGGTGAACATCCACTGGCGGAGGTCCGCCGTGATGTCGATGTCTTCGGAGTACCCGACCTTCACGTCGCCGGGCAGTTGGAGCACCCACCGCCGGCAGAGGTCGACGGCCTGCAGGTCGGCCGCGCCCGGTGGCAGCGCGTTCCACAGCTCGAACCAGTGCGTCACCGGTACGGACGTTGTCGCCAGGAAGCCGAGCACCACGTGCGCCTCCGGTTGGCGCGGGTGCGTCGTCAGCGTGTCCTCCCACCAAGCCTGGCAGACGGACAGCATCGCATCGCGCTCGTCGTCGGCCCATGTGCTCCAGCACCCGACTTCCGCGATGCGCTTCGCGATCAGGTTCTCGTCGACGTGCAGCTCGTCGCGAACCATCAGGGCCATCACGCGAGGAGTGACCTTGCGGTACAGGTTCGCGTAATCGTCGAAGTGATCCGGTACCTCCATGGCGACCGACGTCAGCAGGCTCTGAGGGAATCGATCGACCGGCCCCGCAAGCGCCTTCGCATCCGCCTCGCTGTAGCAGAACCCACAGAAGTCATCGACGTTCGCCTCGACACCGTCCAGGACGTCCTCCAACCGCCCGAGGGCGGCCTCCAAGTCCGCCGTCATGCGGCGATCACCAAGATGCCTGAGGCAACAACAGGCTTCATCACGTCGGCCTCCCCGTCGGTCGAATGCACACGATAGCCGGGACCCGCCGTTGCTCGGGGACCGTGCACCTTGCTGCAATGAGTCATGCCGGAGTCCACAGCCGACGTCGAGGCAAGCCGCCACGCCTGGTTCGCCGTACGCCGCCACCTCGTCGAGCACCGTTATCGCCTCGGCCTGGACGCATCCGACGAGTTCCCTGCAGCCCATCATGTTGCAGGCACACCGCTGCTGGCACCAGGAACCTGGCTACCGACGACACCCATCCCGCTGACGTCCATCACTCTCGAGTTCGATCCCGACGCGACCTTCACCGGCGTCACCGGCCGCGAACCCGCAGCCCGGGTGCAGTTGCCTCTCCGCCATGACGGCACCCACTACGGCTCGTACGCGGATACCATCGCCGACCTGGCCCCACCAGCCGTCTTCGAGGACCGCCCCACCTACCGCCTCATAGCCGCGGACCTGACTGGCCCCAAGCCGTTCCTCCGCCTGGGCCGAGGCACCTACTTCGACAGCATCAACACCGGAGAGGCCTCCGCCCACGAGTTCACGGCCCAACGCCTCAACCCGAACGCCCCCACCCCACTGCGCTCATCCATCGGCGCTCCCTGGAACCCAGCCAACCGCCCGACCAACATCGCGATCAGCACCCTCACCATCCGCCGCGACGTCGACTCCGGCGAATCCACCTTCTACCTGCACTGGCGAGACCCCGCCAAAGTCGGCCACGCCGGCGGCCTCTACCAGGTAGTCCCCTCCGGCATCTTCCAACCCAGCGCCGCCGCCCCCTGGAACGAACAGGACGACTTCTCCCTCTGGCACAACCTCACCAGAGAACTAGCCGAAGAGTTGGCCGCCCACACCGAAGACTACGGAAGCGCCACCGCCCCGATCCCCTACGCGAACTGGCCTTTCGCCACCCACCTGACCGACGCACTCCAAGCCGGCACAGCCCGAGCCCACTGCGTAGGCCTAGGCGTAGACCCCCTGACCTTCGCCACCGACCTACTGACAGTGCTGTCCCTCGACTCCACGATCTTCGACACCCTCTTCCCCGACCTCCCCACCACCAACCCCGAAGGCCGCCTCCTGACCCCCCAACCCTTCACCCCCGAGGTAATCAACACCTTCACCCACCAAAACCCCACCCAACCCGCAGGCGCCGCCCTCCTCCAACTGGCGTGGAGCCACGGACTGCACTAACTACGGGTCGGCTGTGGTCGGCCGCGCGCATCTGGGGAGGAGCAGCGGTGTGTGCGTCAGTTGTCAGGTCGTTGCGGATGCGCTCGGGCGGCGGCGATTGCGGCGTCGATGTTCCGGTAGATCACGAGTCCTGATCCGTTGTCGGTGTGGTGGAGGACGTCACGGACCTGGCCGATGTTGCGGGCGAAGTAGAGGCGAACGCCGCGGGCAGCGAGTTCGCGGCTGAGTTGATCGAGCATGCCGGCCGCGGTCACGTCGATGAATGGGCTGCTCTCGCCGTCCAGCACGACGGCGACGGGACCGGGTGCGGCAAGGGCACGGATGCTGTCGCGGACGTGATCGGCGTTGGCGAAGAACAGCCCGGATTCCACGCGGATCACGAGGATGCCGTCCTCGGGGCGGACGTCGGGGTGCCGGTCGGCATCCACCCAGAGTCCTGGCCGGTCGGTATCGCCGATGCGGACCAGTCTAGTCACGTGCGGCCGGCTGGCTCGGTAGAGCAGCAATGTCATCGACACGGCGATGCCGATCACCAGGCCGGGCAGGGTGTCGAAGACGAGCACGCCGAGCATCGCGGCGATCGCGGCGAGGAAGTCCGCGCGGGCGGCGGGGCCGTAAATGCCGCCGAGCCTTTGGGTCCACACGCGATACAGCCGGCGCAGGGCGGCGATGTCAACCAGCTCGATGACCGCGGCAATCACGATGGCGGCCAGGGTGGCCTCCGGAAGCTCCTCGAACAGGCCGGTCAGGAACAGCAGCGTCACGACCGTGAGTGCGGCAACCGTCAGCCCGCTGATCTGGGAGCGGGCGCCGGCCCCGCTGTTGACGGCGGTCTTGGACAGGCTGCCGTTGACGACCATCCCGGAGGCGACGCCTGCTCCGAGGTTCGCCACGCCCAAACCGGCCAGCTCGCGGTTGGCGTCGATGTCGTAGCCGGCCCGGGCGGCGTACGTCTTCGCCGCCGCCAGTCCCTCGGCGAACCCGACCAGCAGCACTCCACCGGCCGGCCCCACCAGGGCGAGGTAGTCGTCCCACGCCAACCCCGACGGGAGGCCGAACGTCGGCAGGCCGGACTGGATCGGCCCGACGATCGCCACGCCATGCTGGTCGAGGTCGAACAGGGCGACCGCGGCGATGCCGAGCAGGACCGCCACCAGGGACCCGGGGACGATCGGTAGCCACCGGCGCAGGCCCAGCACCACGACGAGGCTGAGCACGCCGATTGCCAGCGTGGTCCCGCTCGTCTGGTCCAGCGAGGTGAGCAGGTGCCAGAGCTTGGCGAAAAAGTCGCCGTCGCTACCTTCGATTCCGAACAGCTTGGGGAGTTGTCCAGCCACGATCGTCAGCGCCAGCCCGACGATGAACCCCTTCAACACCGGCTCGGAGATGAACGAGGCGAGGAACCCCAGCCGGGCCAGCCCCGCGGCCACACCGATGACCCCGGTCACCAGCGCGAGCGCGGTCGTCAGCGCGGCGTACCGATCGTCGCCGGCGGCGACGAAGGTGCCGACGATGCCCGCCGACAATGCCGCGGTCGCCGACATCGGACCGACCACCAGGTGCCGGGAACTTCCGATTGCCGCGTACAGCACCAGCGCCGGCACCGCCGCGTACAGGCCTACGACCGGCGAGACGCCGGCAATCGTGGCGTAGGCGAGCGACTCGGGAACCAGCACCGCCCACACTGTCAGGCCTGCGACCAGGTCCCGGCGCAGCCATTGTGGCCGGTACCCGGCCAGCGATCCGAACAGGAAGTTCACGCGTGTCACCCCGCCTCCCTCGAAGGTCCAACTCCGGTGTCCAGCACCTGCACGATGCCCGCCCAAGGCTCAGCGGCCGGCGGTCCTGGTCGATGCTTGGTCTGGACTCAGTCCGGTGTGACGATCGTGAAGTTCGGGTCGCCGGGGTCGAGAAGCCCGAACAGTCGGTCGAGGACTCCGGCGTCGCCGGCGACGTCGATGCCGGCGGCAGCCAGCGCGGCGGGATCTGTCGTTGCCTGGGCGAGGGCGGGCAACGAGGCGCGAGGGAGGGTCAGGGTCACGTCGGCGTCCCCGCGCTGTGGCGCTGAGCTGTAGGTGAGAGCGCCGTTGGACAGGCGGAGCCGGTAGCGCTGGTCGACATCATTGAAGACAACGTCGATGGACAGGGCCTGGTCCCAGGCGCGGGGTCCGTCGAGCTGGATCGCGAAGGCGTCGAACAACATGTCCGGGCTGAGGTTGGAGACCACGTCGGCAGATGCGGTGACGGTCGGGGTGCCGAAGCTGCCGTCGCGTAGCTCGGTCGCACCGGACAGGTAGAAGTTGCGCCAGGTGCCGTTCTCGGAGCCGTAGCCGAGCTGCTCGTAGGTATCGGCGAGCAACTCGCGGGCGGCGGCGTGATCCGGCTGTGCGAACACGACGTGGTTGACGACCTCCGCGACCCAGCGGAAGTCGCCGTTGTCGAAGTACTGCTGGGCCTTCTCCACGACAGCGTCGGCGCCGCCCATGAACTCGACGTACCGGGTGGCGGCCTCGACGGGTGGGTGCTGCCATAGGTGCGCGGGGTTGCCGTCGAACCAGCCGATGTAGCGCTGGTAGATGGCCTTGACGTTGTGGCTCACCGAGCCGTAGTAGCCGTGGGTGTGCCAGGCGTTCTCCAGGACGGGCGGGAGCTGGATCAGCTCGGCGATCTCGGGGCCGGTCAGGCCCTTGTTCAGCATCCGCAGGGTCTGGTCGTGCAGGTAGGCGTACAGGTCGCGCTGGAGGGTGAGGTAGTGGACGACGTGCTCGTTGTCCCAGGTGGGCCAATGGTGGGAGGCGAAGACAACGTCGACGTCCGCACCGAACAGGTCGAGGGTCTCGGTGAGATAGCGAGCCCAGCCGCGCGGGTCGCGGACCAGCGCGCCTCGCAGGGTGAGGAGGTTGTGGAGGTTGTGGGTGGCGTCCTCGGCTGCGCACAGCGCCCTGTGCTCGGGGAAGTAGATCAGCATCTCCGCGGGCGCCTCGGTGTCGGGCGCCATCTGGAACACCATCCGGACCCCATCGATGGTCTCCTCGTGCCCGGTCGTGGAGATGAAGTCGGTCGGCGCGATCAGCGTGATCGTTCCGGTCGAGGTCGTCTGCCCGAGCCCGGCGCCGACCTGGCCGCGCGGCCCACGGGCCAGTGCCGCGCCGTACATGTAGCCGGCCCGTCGGCCCATCGCGGTGCCGGCGTAGACATTCTCGGAGACGGCGTGCTCGGTGAACCCCTCCGGAGCGAGGATCCGCACGCGCCCGGCGTCGACGTCCTCCTGGGAGACCACGCCCTTCACGCCACCGAAGTGGTCGACGTGAGAGTGGGTATAGATGACTGCGTGGATGGGTCGGTCGCCCCGGTGCTTGCGGTACAGACCGAGCGCGGCGGCAGCGGTCTGTGCCGACAGCAGCGGGTCGATGACCACGAGACCGGTCTCGCCCTCGACGAACGTGACGTTCGACAGGTCGAAGCCGCGCGCCTGGTAGATGCCCTCGACCACCTCGAAAAGCCCCTGTCGCGCGACCAGCTGCGACTGCCGCCACAGGCTCGGGTGCACCGTGTCCGGGGCGTCTCCTTCCAGGAACGCGTACGAGTCGTTGTCCCACACCACCTCGCCGCCCACGGCCCGCACCACACCCGGGCTGAGCTCATCGATCCGACCCCGTGAGGTCGCATCGAAGTCGGCAGTATCGGACATCGGCAGAGTCTCGAGCGCCGCTCGGTGCTGGACGCGGACGGCAGCGCTGGCATCACGAGGAGTCGTCATGCCCCTGAGTCTTATCCGGCTCGGACGCGCTCGACTTCACCCGAGCAGGATGAGTTCGACAGCACCGTCAACGATGCGAGTCGCTGTTGGACGAGCTGCGGCTGGCCCAGTCACCTTCGAGGGCGACTGACGGGAACGTCCTCAACTGCCGCGTTGCTCGTGGGGCCCTTTACACCGGGTAGGTGTGGATCTCGGTGGCTTTCAGGGAGGCGTGGAGGGGTTGGCCGGGGGACAGGTGGAGGTCGGCTACTGCGGCGGGAGTGATGTCGGCCAGGAGGGTGGTTGGGCCGGCGGGGGTTGCGGTCAGGCGGACTCGGACTGTGTGGGCGTGTTGCTCTATGCCGGTCACTGTGGCGGGCCAGGTGTTGCGGGGGCTGCCGGACGGGGCCTCGGGGTAGAGGCTGACGGCAGTGGGTGGGAAGGCTACGTGAACCGGGCCGGTCGCAGGCTCGGCGAGGGTGATGGTGCCGCCTTCGGACAGCGTGACGGTGGTGCCGGATGCTGTGCCTCGGTAGAGGTTGAGGCCTACCAGTTGGGCTACGTAGTCGGTGCGAGGGCGGCGGGCTATCTCGGTGGGACGGCCTTCCTGGACCACGCGGCCATGTTCGACGATCACCAGGCGGTCTGCGAGGACCATGGCGTCGAGGGGGTCGTGGGTGACGAGCAGCGTGTGCCCCGGGAAGCGGTCCAGGTGCTGACCGAGTTCGGCGCGCACATGGAGCGTCGTACTGGCGTCCAATGCGGCCAGCGGCTCGTCGAGCAGCAGCAGCGAAGGGCTGGTTGCCAACGCGCGGACCAGAGCGACCCGCTGGGCCTGGCCGCCGGACAGCGAGCGTGGTCGGCTTCGGGCGTACGCCGAGAGGCCTACGGTGTCGAGCCACCGGCTGGCTTCAGCACGCGCTGCGTGTTTGTCGACACCACGGGCTCTGAGGCCGAAGGCAACGTTCTCCACGCAGCTCAGGTGGTCGAACAGGAGGTAGTCCTGGAAGACCACACCGATCGGCCGACGGTCCGGCGTACGGAAGGTGCGAGGAGGCTCGTCCCACACCTCCTCGTCCAGCGCGATCCGGCCGTCGCCCAGAGGCAGCAGTCCGGAGATCGCACGGAGCGCAGTGGTCTTGCCGGCGCCGTTGGGTCCGAGGAGGGCGACGACCTCGCCTGGTTCGACGGCGAGGTCGAGTGAGAGGTCGAACTCGCCGCGGGTCACACGAATCTCGGCATGCAGCGTCATCGCAGCCCACTGATCCAGCGTTCACGCAGAGACGCCAGTACGACGACAGAAACGATCAGCAGCACCAGACTCAGTACGACGGCCACGTCCGGGTCGGTCTCCAAAGCCAGATAGACGGCCAGCGGCATCGTCGTCGTACGACCGGGAAAGTTGCCGGCGAAGGTGATGGTGGCGCCGAACTCACCCAGTGCACGAGCCCAGCACAGTACGGCGCCCGCCACGACGCCTGGTGCGATGGAAGGCAGTGTGACGCGGCGGAACGTCAGCCACCGACCAGCGCCGAGCGTCGCGGCGGCCTCCTCGTAGCGGGGGTCCGCAGCGCGCAGCGCACCCTCCACGGAGATGACCAGGAACGGCATAGCCACAAAGGCTTCCGCCACGATTACTCCGGCCGTGGTGAACGGCAGACTGATGCCGAACCAGGCGTCCAGGTGCTGACCGACCAGTCCACGCCGTCCGAGCACCAGGAGCAGCGCAACACCTCCCACCACCGGCGGCAGGACCAGTGGAACAGTCACCAACGCTCTGATGACACCGCGGCCGGGTATCGGTGCTCTGGCCAGCAACCACGCCAGTGGGATCCCCAGGACCATGCACACCGCAGTGGCCGCCGTTGCGCACAGCAGAGACAACCTGAGTGCGTCCCAGACATCAGCACTGAACAGACGGCTCGGCAGCGTCGACCACGGCGCCTTGGCGAGCAGACCGACCAGCGGGATGAGCAGGAACGCCAGGCCGAGTAACGCAGGCAGCAGGAGCACCAGGGGCAGACGCCCGATCGTGCTCCTGCTACGACGACTCACGGTGTAGCGAAGCCCGCCGCGGTGAGGACGGCCTTGCCCTTGTCGGACAGGACGTAGTCAACGAACGCCTTGGCGCCGTCAGCGTTCGGGGCTTTGGTCAGCGTGGCGATCGGGTACTTGTTGACGGCCTCGCTCGCTTCGGGGAACTCGATGCCCTCCACCTTGCCCTTCGCCGCCTGCACATCGGTCTTGTAGACCAGCGCGGCGTCGACCTCACCGAGGCTGACCTTCGTCAGCGCGGCCTTGACGTCCTGCTCCAGGCTGTCCGGCTGCGGGGTGATCCCGGCCGCCTTGAACACCGTTTCCGACGCTGCGCCACACGGCACCTGCGGCGCGCACAGCGCGATCTTCTTGCTCTTGTCCCCGAAGTCCTTCAGACCGGTGATCTTCCCGGGGTTGCCGGGCGGTACGGCGATCTCCAGCGTGTTCGTCACGAACGTGGTCGGGCTGTTCTTGTCAGTCACCTGGTCCATGTTCTTCGGCGCGGCGGAGGCGAACACGTCGGCGGGCGCACCCTGGTTGATCTGCTGCGCCAGCGCCGAACTGCCGGCGAAGTTGAAGGTGACCTTCACACCCGGATGAGCCGCCTCGAAGTCCTTGCCGATCTGGGTGAACGACTCGGTGAGGGACGCGGCGGCGAACACGTTGACAGTCCCGGACAGGGACGCCGCGGCGCTCGGGCTGTCCGAGGACGACGACGCCGCAGGGGTGTCGTCGCCGCAGCCGGCCAGGGTGAGCGCGACGGTGGCGGCCAGCGCGGCGAGCACTGTACGACGGAACATCAGGCCTCCGGGATCTCTACGACCACATGGGTCGACTTGATCGAGGCGACGGCAACCACACCTGGCTCGAGTCCGAGCTCGTCGGCGGCCTCGCGACTCATCAGGGACACGACGCGGAACGGCCCGGCCTGCATCTCGACCTGGGCCATCACGCCGTCTTTGAGCACACGGGTGACGATCCCCCGCATGCGGTTGCGTGCCGAGGCCGCGGCGGTGACCCCCGGCTCGGGCGACTCCGCCAAGCTCTGGGCAAAGGCGGCGAGCGCGCCGCCGTCGACGGCCATCCGGCCGCCTTCCTGGACTGACTGCAGCCTGCCCTGATCGATCCAGCGCCGTACTGTGTCGTCGCTGACCCCGAGGAGCGCGGCCGCCTCACTGATCCGCAAGTTCGGCACGGTCGACAGCATACTGCCGCAGATGCGCATTGCGAGAGAGTTGTCCACAGTCACACGATGGTGACGGAAAGTGCGGGCGAATCCGCATAGGTTAAGAGCATGAGCACAACGGGGTTGCGGGACTATCTGGACGGGCCGCACAAGGCGGCGCGGGACGTCGTGCGCGCTGGGCTGAGCGCGAACGCGGAGCTGCTCGACATGTCCCTGCGCCTGCAGCCGGACGAGTACCGCGACAAGGTGCTCGACGTGTTGCTGGATGTCACGGCCGAGGGCCATCCGGCACGCGGTTTCCCGAAGGAGTACGGCGGTGCGGGCGATCTCGGCGGATTCATCGCCGGGTTCGAGACACTCGCCTTCGGGGACCTCTCGTTGATGGTGAAGGCGGGGGTGCAGTTCGGCCTGTTCGCCGGCGCGATTCTGCACCTGGGCACCGAGCGTCACCACGAGCGCTATCTGGCGGATGCGCTGAGCGGCCGGCTGCTCGGCTGCTTCGCGATGACCGAGACGGGCCACGGTTCGAACGTGCAGGCCCTTGGTACGACGGCGACGTACGACGACTCGACCGCGGAGTTCGTCGTGCACACGCCGACCGCGGCCGCGCGGAAGGACTACATCGGGAACGCGGCGCGGCACGGGCGGATGGCCGCGGTGTTCGCGCAACTGTTCGTCGGCGGCAAGAGCCGAGGCGTGCATTGCCTGCTCGTGCCGATCCGGGATGAGAACGGTACGACGACACCCGGGGTGACGCTGTCCGACTGCGGCCCGAAGCTGGGGCTGAACGGGGTCGACAACGGGCGGATCGTGTTCGATCAGGTCCGGGTGCCGCGGGAGGCGCTGCTGGACCGCTACGCGCAGGTCGATGCTGATGGCAACTACCAGAGCGAGATCGAGAACCCGGACCGCCGGTTCTTCACCATGCTCGGCACACTCGTACAGGGACGCGTCTCGGTCGGTGGCGCGGCGATCAACGCCAGCAAGGTCGCACTGACCATCGCGATCCGGTACGGCGCTCAGCGGCGGCAGTTCGGTGCTCCGGGGAGTGCTGAGGAGGCGTTGCTGCTGGACTACCGGATGCACCAGCGCCGGCTGCTGCCGTTGCTCGCGCGGACCTACGCACTGCACTTCGCGCAAGCCGAGCTGGTCGACGAGTTCGTGCGGGTGTTCGGTGACGGCAGCAACGAGCACGACCGGAGAGCGTTGGAGGCGCAGGCGGCCGGGACGAAGGCGCTCGGGACGTGGCATACGACCGAGACGATCCAGATGTGCCGCGAGGCGTGCGGCGGTGCCGGCTACCTGGCAGAGAACCGGCTGGCCACGCTGAAGGCGGACACCGATGTGTTCACCACCTTCGAGGGTGACAACACTGTCTTGCTTCAGTTGGTGGCCAAGGGTCTGCTGACGGACTACCGGGAGTCGTTCGGGAAGCTGGACCCGCTCGGCACGGCCCGGTTCATCGCGGCTCAGGCGGTGGAGATCGCGGTCGAGAAGGCGGCCCTGCGACCACTCATCGAGCGGCTGCGGGACGTCGTACCGAATCGAAGTGACGCGAACGATCCGGATGCGGGGCTGCGGGACGACGCGTACCACTCGGGGCTGCTGCGGTTCCGCGAGGAGCACATGCTGTCCGGGGTCGCGCGGCGGCTGAAGGCGGGGATCGATGCCGGGGACGAGCCGTTCGAGGTGTTCAACCGGTGCCAGGACCACGTCATCGCGGCCGGGCGGGCGCACGTGGACCGCGTCGTGCTGGAGGCGTTCCATGCGGCGGTCGACGATGCGCCGGAGGAGCTCCGCGAGGTGCTGAAGGACGTCTACGACCTGCATGCGCTCGCGACGATCGAGTCGGAGCGCGCCTGGTACCTCGAGCACGGGCGGTTGTCGCCGGGCCGGTCGAAGGCGATCACGGCGCTGGTGAACGAGCTCTGCGCCACGGTTCGGCCGGTCGCGGTCGAGCTCGTCGACGCGTTCGGCGTACCGGGCTCGGCGGTGGAGGTGCCGATGGTTGTACCGTCGCAGCATGAGTGAGCCGATCGAACCCGCGTCGGCCGCCGAGGCCGCCCGCGAACTCGCCCGGGTGCTGCTGGAGCAGGCCGACGCTCTGGATCTCCACGACCTGCGGGCCACCGGCGCGATCGAGAACGTCCGGGTCCAGGCCCGGGCGCTCGCGGACGCCGTGCACGAGCGGGGCTGGGGCGACATCTTCCTCGGGATCGACTCCTACGACCCCGACGAGCTCGACGACCTGCCGCTCGGGCCGGACGACTTCGACGACCCCGCGGACTACCGGGAGATGGTCGAGGGCGCCGGCCTGGACGACCTCGAGGGCCTCGAGGAGCCGCTGCTGCCGGCGGACGGGGTCCGGCTCAGCTACCAGGCGCGGTACGACTACGTGGTGACGGATCCGGACGCGTTCGTGGAGTACGTCCGCAGCCGCGCGGACGAGGCGCAGAACGACGAGGTGATCGACGACATCGAGGACGCGCAGTCGGCGTTCGAGCTGCTGTGCTACCTCGACGGGATGGGGTCGAAGGACTACGACTCCTTCGGCCTGATGCCGGCCGGCGGCGAAGAGTCCCACAAGATCGTCGATTTCTCCCTCTGGGACCTCGACCCCACCCGCCGCGACGACACCTACCCGTACTAACCTCCGGACCCGTCTCCCGCTGAGCGTGGAGCCGACCAGCTGACTTCGATGCACGGGGTCGGCTGGATGCTCCTGTCCGGTTCAGTCCGGTGTGGCACCTCGGACTGAGCGCCGCGTCAAGGAGGGTTGAGATCCCAACCCGGCCGGGAGCCCGCCATGCCTGCCGCCGGGAGCCCGCCATGCCTCTGCGACCGTCGGCACGTGGTCGGCTTTGGCGGTGGTTCCCGACGGGTGGCGGGTTATGAGCTGGCTGGCGGGTTATATGCGCGCCAGTGGAGAAACAACCCGCCAGTGGGCCGGGTATGACAGATCTGTTCGGTGCAATCCGGGGGCCGCGTCGGGCCGCTTCTCGTGCCGGCTGATGCGAATCCCGGTCCGGTCGGGCACTGCTCGGGATCGGTGGGCACTGGCGGTGGTTGCCGGCAGGTGGCGGGTTGTGTGCTGGGTGGCGGGTTGTTTGCGCGTCAGTGGAAGAACAACCCGCCACTGGCGTGTGGATCTGGAGATCCGGCGTGGGTGATTGTTGTTGCGGAAGGCAACGGGGGCACGGAAAGTGAGGGTTTGTTTACTGAGGGTTGTCCAGTTCAAAGGCCATGCAAATGTTTGAACCCGGGGATGGTCTGCGGTTGTGGTGACGTGACAACGTTCAGTTGTCGGCGACGGACGGGTCGCTGACAAACAGGCTCCAGGTGGTACCGACGTACTCCCGTCCGCGACCGGACTGTACCTCCCCTGCCGGTCACGGAATGAGACGCCGGCCCGCCCTCCTTAGGGCCGACTGCCCTCTCGGGGCAACAGCAGGACGCCGGCCGTGCCGCAGGCGGTGCCGGTCGCCAGTGAGGTGGCGACCGACTCCGGGCATGGCCGGCGTTTCCGTTCCCTGGTTGGTGTCTGGTGCTGCTGGGGACCAGACACCAACCAGGAAACGCCACTGCAAAATCAGCGTTCCCGTGCATCCGATTGCACCCCAGAACGCCCACGGTCCGACCGGCGCCGCGCGCTCACAACGTCAGGGATGCATGCTCACGACGTCAGGTGGGTGAGGACCGCAAGCATCCGGCGACACGTGCTGGGTGTATGGCGATCCAGGCGACGTATGCGGCGGTCGAGGTCCACGGGCGCGGACCTCGACCCCGTCCGGTGATTCTCAGGCCAGTTCGAGCGCAGGGCGCTCCGGCACCTGGCCGTAGGTCGTCGTACGCTGCCGCGCCGGGCGGCCGGCGGCCGTGGCCATCGCGGTCAGTTCGGCGATGGACTTCCGCGACCCGTGCTTGGAGCCGGCCATCCGGCTGATGGTCTCCTCCATCAGTGTGCCGCCGATGTCGTTGACGCCACCGTTCAGCACCGCGACGCACCCGTCCACGCCGAGCTTGACCCACGAGCACTGGATGTTGTCGATCCGCCCGTGCAGCATGATCCGCGACATCGCGTGCACCGCGCGGTTCTCGTCGTACGTCGGACCCGGCCGGGCGACGCCGGCCAGGTAGATCGGCGAGTTCTGGTGGATGAACGGCAGCAGCACGAACTCCGTGAAGCCGCCGGTCTGATCCTGGACGGCGGCGATCGTGCGCAGGTGCTGGACCCAGTGGTGCGGTGCGTCGACGTGGCCGTACATCATCGTCGAACTCGACGGCAGACCGACCTTGTGGGCCGTGGTGATGACCTCGATCCACGATGCCGTGGGCAACTTTCCCTTGGTGAGGATCCAGCGGACGTCGTCGTCCAGGATCTCCGCCGCGGTACCGGGGATGCTGTCCAGCCCGGCCTCCTTGACCGAGATCAGGAAGTCCTCGATCGACAGCCCGGTGCGGACCGAGCCGTTCACGATCTCCATCGGGGAGTACGCGTGCACGTGCATGTCCGGCACCCGGTCCTTCACCGCGCGGACCAGATCGGAGTACGCCGTGCCTGGCAGGTCGGGGTGGATACCGCCCTGCATGCAGACCTCGGTCGCGCCGATCACCCAGGCTTCCTCGGCGCGCTGGCCGACCTCGTCCATCGACAGCGAGTAGGCGTCCGCGTCGGTGCGCCGCTGGGCGAACGCGCAGAACCGGCAGCCGGTGTAGCAGACGTTGGTGAAGTTGATGTTCCGGTTCACGACGTACGTCACGTCGTCGCCGACTGTTGCCTTGCGCAACTCATCGGCCAGTGAGGCCAGCGCATCGAGGGCAGGACCGGTGGCAGTGATCAACGTGAGCGCCTGGGCGTCGGACAGTCCGGCCGGGTCGCGTTCGGCGGCGGCCAGTGCCTCCTTGACGTCACCTTCGATGCGTTCTGGTGCGGATCGCCCCGCGACCTGCTCGC
Source organism: Kribbella sp. NPDC050241 (assembly GCF_044459685.1). NCBI lineage: Bacteria > Bacillati > Actinomycetota > Actinomycetes > Propionibacteriales > Kribbellaceae > Kribbella > Kribbella sp. NPDC050241. The sequence continues at coordinate 727,308 of NZ_JBITJE010000003.1, read as the reverse complement.
GCAGCACGTCCCAGTCGCCGTACGCCGCGTCGAAGTCCGAACGAGTCTCGGTACGACGGCCCTCGGTGTCGATCGCGGTGTGCAGATCGGTCCGGCCGACGCTGTCCCAGCCACCATCGGGTTCCTGCCAGGGCAGGCCGACCGGCATCGCGGACTCATTGGCCAGCCCGGTCGCCGGATCGACCAGCGCCTCGACATGCGAGATCAGGCGCGGATCGAGCCAAGGCTCCCGCAGGTACTCCGGGTGCGTGGTCAGCCGCTCCCGCAAGGTGAAGCCGGCGTCCGCGGTGACCTTCGCCAGGTCGTCGATCTGCGGCCACGGCCGCTCCGGGTTCACATGGTCCGGCGTCAGCGGCGAGACGCCGCCGAAGTCGTCGACGCCCGCGTCGAGTAGCGCCCGGCACTCGGCCAGGTCGACCAGGTTCGGCGGGGCCTGTACGCGCACTCGCGGCCCGAGCACGACCCGCGTCACCGCGATCGCGGCCAGCCATTCGTCCAGCGGTACGTCGTCGTCGTTGCGCATCGCCGTGTCGGGCTTCACCCGGAAGCCCTGGATGATGACTTCCTGGATCCCGTTGTACTGCCGCGCGATCTTGCGCAGCGCGAAGATCGAGTCGGCCCGCTCCTCGAGCGTCTCGCCGATACCGATCAGCAGACCGGTGGTGAACGGCACGTTGGACCGGCCGGCGTCCTCCAGCACCCGCAGCCGGATCGCCGGGTCCTTGTCCGGCGAGCCGAAATGCGGCTGACCCTTCTCCTCGAACAGCCGCCGCGACGTGGTCTCGAGCATCATGCCCATACTCGGCGCGACCGGCTTCAGCCGCTGCAGGTCCTGCCACTTCATCACCCCGGGGTTGAGGTGCGGCAGCAGCCCGGTCTCCTCCAGCACCCGGATCGCCATCGCCCGCACGTAGTCGAGCGTGCTGTCGTACCCGGCCTCCTCCAGCCAGGTCCGGGCGGCGTCCCAGCGCTCCTCCGGAGCATCGCCGAGAGTGAACAACGCCTCCTTGCACCCGAGTGCCGCACCCTGTCGCGCGATCTCGAGCACCTCGTCCGGTGACAGGTACGGCGAGTGCACCCGCCCCGGCGTGGTCGCGAACGTGCAGTAGTGACACCGGTCGCGGCACAGCCGGGTGAGCGGGATGAAGACCTTCTTCGAGTACGTGATGATCCCGGAACGGTCGGCATCCGCCAGTCCCTGGTCGCGGACCCGCGCCGCCGTCGCCATCAAGGCGGTCAGCGCATCACCCGAGGCCGCCAGCAGCACTTCGGCTTCGGCCGGGTCGAGGGTCTTGCCGTCGTCCGCGCGCTTCAGTGCGCGGCGCATCGCCGTACTGAGTTCATTGGTTGTCACGTCACCCGAGCCTAGGCGCCGAAGACCGCCGAATCGCACGATTCCGGGGACCAAAAACAATCCGTACAGACGTCCTGATAGTTTGATGTTCGTGCAGGTCAGGCGGGGTGTCGACGGCCGCCGGATGCGTGGTGAGCAGCGCCGGAGCGAGTTGCTCCGGGCCACCATCGGCGTGATCGAGCGCGACGGGGTCGCAGGTGTGAGCCATCGTGCGGTGGCTTCGGCGGCCGATGTGTCGGTCGCGTCGATCACCTATCACTTCGCGACCCTGGATGATCTGCTGATCGCCGCACTGAGCTGGGCCGCGGACGATCTCGCCGTCGAGTTGCACGGGCGGGGGAGCGAACTGGGCGCGCGGCCGGCGGACGAGCTATCCCGGTTGATCGAGGACAGCCTCATCCGGCGCCGGGGCCGGACACTCGCCCTGTACGAGCTCTACCTGTACGCCGCCCGCCGGCCGGAGCTCAGGTCCGCGGCGGGAGCCTGGCTCGAACCGCTGACCGAGATCGCACGCGCCTTCACGGCCGACCCCCAGAAGGCCCGACTGCTGGTTGCCGCGCTGGACGGCCTGCTGATGCAGGCCCTCATCGGTGCCCGGGATGTCGATCGCGCAGACTTCGCCGCACTACTCGAGGTGCTGCGGTAGCTACTGGCGCACGGCGGCCTGGCACATGCTGAGCATCATGATGTGGTGGAACGGCCGGATGAGGTTGTAGTAGAACCGGCCCGCCGGCCGCACGTACTTCACCAATGTGACCGCTTTGAACTCGCTCTCGGGCTTGGCGTTGTCGGTGATGAAGGCCAGGTAGCCGATCAGATGGTTGTCGGAGATCTTCAGCAGCAGGTAGTGATCCTCCTCGCCACGCTCCACAGTGAAGAAGAGGTCCAGCTCGCCCGGGGTGAAGCTCACCGTCTCCGGTCGCAGTCGGCGTGTCGGCGGGGCGACGGTCTCCAGTCGGAGTGCGAGAGCCACGGCCGTGCGGGCCGCGAACAATCCCTTGACCCACAAGGGGCTGTAGCCCAGTGCGCCCGCGATGAACTCGCGGAGTGACACCGCGCCGCGGATGGTCTTCACGTCGATCTCGTCGACGGTGGGCAGCAGATCGTCCAGCTCCGGCAGGTCCGTGCGGGTAGGCATGGCAGCTCCTCTAGTCGAGCAAGGTCTCGCCGGTGGCGAGCCGCAAGGTCAACGCGTAGATGTCGCGCAGGTCGTTCGTGGCGATCGGCGGCAGCACCTGTTCGGCGCCGATGAAGATCAGGTAGAGGAGTTCCGCGAAGCGGTCCGCGTCCACGTCCGTCTTCAATCCGCGGCAGAGTTCCTTGAGGTACTCCGTCCGTGCCCGGTCCACCCGCTCCTGCGCGGCCCGTACTTCGGGGTCCTGTAGTGCCCAGGCCCGGGCAGCGATCTCCAGACTCGCGTTGTCCGCGTCGGACACCACGAGCCGCAGGAGGTGCTGCAACTTCGCCAACGGTTCCGCGGCCGGCTCACCCTCGATGGTGTCGATGAGCCGGGTGGTGAACCGCGCCTCGAAGTACTCCAGCAACGCCGTCCGGTACCCCGCGGCGCCTTTGAAGTGGTGGTAGTACGAGCCCTTGGTGACGCCGAGCTTGCCGGTGAGCCGCTCGATCGTCACGGCCGGCGCACCCTCGTCCGCCAGCAGTTCGAACCCGGCCTCCAGCCACTCCGTCCGCGTCACCATTTGAAGACCATACCATACCGTTTGGTATGGTCAGCCCAACTTCACCACGTCCCCGGCGGTTCCCAGGCCGCCTGGTACGTCGATCGGCGCACGATCCGGGAGCTCGATCGAGGTGAGCCGCAGGCTGCCTTCGCGGACGTGGAGGGTGCCCTCGGCCAGGTCCACGGTGCCGAAGGCGTCACCGGTGGACCAGAAGTGCCGGGATCCCGCGACCTGTGGCGCGAACCGCATCACCCCGGTCCGCCCGTCGTAGTCGAACCCGGTCAGCGCGATCACTGCACCCCAGCTCGCCATCGCCCGCGCGTAGTGGTGACCACACTCCGCTTCGTCGAAGGGGTTTCGCCGCTCGCCGTCGTACCGGGCCCGGATGTCGGCGATCACCTTCAGCCCTTCGTCGACCAGACCCTCCGAGATCAGGCCGACGGCGAGGATGTGCTCGAATCCGGTCATCACCTCGGAGAAGTACGGGAACGGGCGCTCGGGACGGTTGCCACGCGGGTAGCTGCACATCAGTACGGCGGACTCGTCGCCCAGCACGTAGCTGCGCATGTGATTGAAGTGCCCGAAGAACCCGGACCGGCCGTTGTGCTTCAGGATGCTGCGCAACGTCGTCACCACGCGGTCCGTGTCGTGCAGCGAGCCGAGTTGGGTCAGCCGGGCGAGATGCTGACCCACCAGTTGGTCGACGAGACATCCGTCGCCGAGTTGCAGCACAGGGTTCGTGGGGTCGGCCGCGCCCATCCGCTCGCGCAGGCCCGGTGCGACCTCGTCCGCGGAGGCCGGCGGGCGGATCTCGTGCCGGTAGTACTCGCCGTTGAAGAGGTGCTCGTCCATCCAGGCGCTGCCGTACTCGAACATCCGCCGGCACTCGTCCGCGAGATCCGCGAGATCCGCGAGATCCGCGCTGCCGAGGGACCGGGCCATCTCCTCACAGGCACGCAGGGCAGCCAGGTACCACGACTGCATCTGCGGGTTGGGTCCGTAGTACTCGACGTCCATCGTGTTGTGCTGGCAGCCCTCCATCACGCCGTCGCGATCGGCATCCCAGCCGCCGGGAATCCAGCAGAACTCGAGCGCCCGTCGAGCAGCCGGCCACAAGGAGCGCAGCATCTCGTCGTCACCGCTGAGTCGCCAGTCGCGATACAGCTTCACCAGGGACCCGAGCTGCCCGTCGGCGGCGGCGACCTGCCAGTCCTGGGCACTCGTTGCCAACGGCAACCCGACCCGGAAGCTCATCAGTCCTTGATCGTTGGTCGCATGGCCGAACTCGACCTCGCGCAGCGAGCGTGCGATCTCACCGAACAGGAACGGCGTCGCCTGCTCGTAGTTCCAGACATGCGTGCAACTGCCGAAACAACTGCCCTCGTGGTCGGAGCACCCTTCCCAGCCGAAGAACCGCCCGTCCGGCGTCCGGAACACGGTCTGCGTCCGCAGCGTGCTCAGGTTGAACAGCGCCGCTTCCTTGACCTGGTCCGGCAGGTCGCCGGCGAGGAAGTCCTCGACGAACGCGACCGTACGACGCTCCAACCCGCCGAGCTGCGGCGCGAACCGGCAGATCGCTGTCCAGGCGTCGTCGACCAGCGTCGTGTAGTGGTTGCCGACGATGTCCGGCTTCTCCCACGCGCGCCGGTTCGGGAAGTGCCAGCCGAGCAGGAACGTGAAGCGCTCGGTCGCGCCGGCCTCGACCGTACGGCGGTCGGCCACCGAGGCGATCGGTGTCGCGGACTCGCTGGTGCGTTCGTCGAGCCGGCCGTCCGCACTGAAGTCGTCCCAGAAGTCGAGCAGGCTGTCGCCCCACGTCCGGTCCGCCCAGCCGGTCCGGCGACTCACGTCCTGGCCGTCCACCACCCCGAAGGCGATGGAGCCGTACTGCTCCGCAGCCGGATCGACACCGCGGCTGCGCAGGAGCACGCCGTCCACGCGAACGCCGGACGGCCCGCTCCCGCCGGTCGCCGTAGTGTTGTAGTTGTCTGCGGCAACATCGGTGCTGCCGTCGCGGCCGATGAAGTTCTGTAGCGACGCCGCGAGCGAGACCGTCAACGGCTGATCGCCCGGGTTCGTCACCACGAAGCGCAGTACGGCGACCGGCCACGAGCTGGCCTCGACGTCGGTGGGGACGAACGGGTTGAACGCCTCGAGGTCCACCTCGACCGGTACGTCGTCATCGCGGAGTTGGAGCCGCCCGAACGGGTACGCCGTACCGAAGGTGGCTTCGCGGAAGCGGGGGAGGCCGTGGCTCTGGGCGGCGCTGCCGTGGGCGCCCTCGTACTCGCTCAGGTCCAGCGGGCCTTCGGCGGCACGGGTCGTCACGGTGCCGTCAGGTGACTCGGTGCGGATCGCGAAGAACGCCGTACCCGGGTGGAAGCCCTTCGCCGGGCGGTTCACGATCTCCCAGTCGCGGAGATTGCCGCGGCCGCCGAGACTGACCGTCCCGGTGCCGATTCCGCCGAGCGGCAGGGCGATCCGGCGGAGCCGACGGCCGGAGTAGGTGCGGAGGAGTGGCCAGTCCGTGGTCGTCATGTCCACCGACACTAATCGCACCGACCCGTCAGGGAAATCGATCTCCGGCGGGTCGGGGTGGACCACTTACAGCTGTTGGGCGATGGTCGTGGCTGCTTCCGAGGGGCCGTCGACGGCTGCGTAGAGCTTCTGGATTCGTTCGGCGGCTTCGCGGTGGGTGGGGTTGGCGAGCATCTGGGTGGCGAGATCGGCGAGGGTGGTGGAGCGGGCGCGGCGTGCGGCGCCGAGACGTTCGGCCAGCGCGACGTTGAGGTCTTGTTCGATGTGCAGTGGGATGCCCAGGAGCGGCGTACCGCTGGCCATGGCGGTCTGGACGCTGCCTTGGCCGCCGGTGGTGACGGCGAGATCGACCTGCGGCATGACGAGGTGGCTGGGGAGGACGCCGGCTACCTGGATCTGGTCTGTGGACAGGTCTGCGAGGGTGTGGATGGTGCCGGCGACGAGGATGCGGGCGTCGAGCCGGCTGAGGTCGGCGACCGCCTGCCGGACCTGCTCGGGCGGGGTTGACGTCATCGCGAGGTAGATCGTCGGGCCGGGGCGGTCGAGGAACTTCTGGACCTCGGGTGGGATCGGGAGGTTCAGCTGGGCGAAGAGTGGGCCGACGGTCCGCAGTTGCGAGCCGGGCCGGTAGCCCTTGCTGGGTTTCCAGGCGGCCACCTCCGCGGCGGAGATCCCAAGAACTTCAGGGATCTCCGGGACCAGCGAGAGGTCACCGAGGAGGAGCGCGGCCAGGCTGGGAATGCCTTCCACGCCGAGCTCTTCGGCGACCCGGTTGAAGCCGCTGCAGTAACCCGGGAAGCGGTTCGGGGTTCGGTTGATGAGCAGTCGGGCAAGCCAATCCGGTGCATGCTTCAGCCGTGGATCCACCGGCCGGGTCGGCGCCGGCAGTAGCCGATGCTCGAACACCGGCGGCACGAAGCTGCCGGCATGCTCAGTGATCACCTGTACGCCGGCCAGTCGCGACGACAGCAAGGCGGTCAGGGTGAATCCCGTGACGGCAAGGGTGATCCCGTGCGATCGGAAGTACTCGGCCTCGGCCGCGACGTACGTCCGGATCTCGTCATCGGCGTACATGCTCTGCCGGGGATCGCCGAGCCCGACGGCCGAACCGACGAACGCGGCCGCGCGGGTGGGTGACAGTCCTGGGCCGAGGACGTCGTACTCGATGCCGGCGTCGGCCAGCAGGCGCTCGTGCGGTCCACCGTGGGTGGCGACCCGGATCTGGAGGCCGAGCTCGGTGAGGGCGCGGTGCAGCTCGAGCATCCGGGAGGTCTCGGACAGGTAGGCGCAGTGCGGCAGTAGACAGATCACGGTTGCCCCCTTCGACAGTGATAGGTAATATATTGCCTATGTCGTCACGGAGCAAGATGTTCGGGCTCGGAGCAGAGTCGGAGTTGGCGCCGTCGGTCCGCGCGTTCCGGACGACGCTGATGCTTGCGCAGAAGCTGCGCAACGAGATGGATGTGCGTCTCCGGGAGGACGGGCTCACGACCCAGCAGGCGGCCCTGATCACAGCGGTCCAGGCGATGGGGAAGCCGTCGCTGGCCGAGGCGGCGGCCGCTCTGGGGAGCACGCACCAGAACGTCGCGCAGATCGTCGCGGCCCTGCAGCGCAAGGAGCTGCTGCAGGTCGAGCCGGATCCCGCGGACCGTCGTCGCAAGTTGCTATCAGCAACGAATCACAGTGCGGACTACTGGCGTGAGCGCGATGCGGGTGACTTCGCCGCTGTCGCCGACTGGTTCGCCGACCTCAGCCCGGACGAGCTCGAGACCTTCTGCGAGCTGTCCGACCGCGTGATCGCGAGATTCGACCGTGCTTAAGGCCGCGCTCGGCAGTACGGCGTTCTTCTTCGCCGCGCCGTGTGTGGTGGGTGGACTGATTCCGTGGGCCGTGAGTGGGTGGGCTGCGCCTCGGTTCTGGCCGGGCTTTGTCGTGGTGGCTGCTGGGGCGTTCGTCGTACTGCGGGCGTTTGTGCGGTTCGTACTGGAAGGGCGGGGGACGCCGGCGCCGGTCGCTCCGACGGAGGAGTTGGTGGTCGGCGGTGACTACCGCTTCGTACGCAACCCGATGTACGTCGGCGTGGTGACCGCGATCCTCGGGCAGGCGCTGCTGTTCCTCGACCTGCGGGTGCTGACGTACGGCGTACTCGCGTGGGCGGTGATGGCGGCGTTCGTGCGGTGGTACGAGGAGCCCGTGCTGCTCCAGCGGTACGGCGCGCAGTACGACGCGTACCGCCGGAGCGTGCCGGCGTGGGTGCCGCGGTTCAGGCGCTGATGCTGTTGCCGTCCTTGTCGCGGAAGACGGTGAGCGGGACGGGACCGCGGTGGAGGACGTGCGGGATGTCCGCCCAGGGGAGCAGCGGCTCGGTGGCGTTCAGGTTGCGGAGGCGGTGGAGCGCCTTGTCCGAGGGGGTGGAGAGAGTGGCGACGGTCGCGGGGCTGTAGGGGAGATAGTCCTCGGCGGGCTGCGGACGGAACTCCGGGTCGTGGCGCTTCATCAGGATGCAGGTGCGACTCGGGTCGAGCAGCTCGGCGTCGACGGTCCAGTAGGAAAGGCCGCCCGGCCCGACCCGACCGGACTCGCGCAGGGCGTCGAAGATCGGCGCGGGGTGGACCGGCGAGAGGAAGACGACGTCGGCCCAGCGGCAGCCGAGTGGCGGCACCGGGTTGTCCATCGCCGCAGGGCGGTAAGCGTACTTGCGGGCTTCGCGTTCGTAGAGGTCCGGGTGGAGGTCGCGGAGCACGTTCATCGGGAGGACGGCGGTGCCGCGGAAGCCGTGGATGGCGGCGCGGTACAGGAGTGTCTGCATATACGAAAGCCTCCGAACGGCGGAAGGGTCCGCTACCGGAGGCTGCCTAGTTATTTTATCAGTCCGACGGGGTCATGGCTGCCCGTTCAGCAACTTTCTGCAGGACTGCAAGATTTCAGGGTTAATAGTTTGCAGTGAGTGCAAGTTTGTTTCTAGTCTGGTCCGGTGAGGCACGCAGAAGGTGGTTTGCGGGAACGGAAGAAGCGGGAGACGCGGGCGGCGCTGGCCGAAGCCGCGTTGCGGCTCGCCCTGGACAAGGGCCCGGACAACGTCACGGTCGAGGAGATCGCCGAGGCCGCGGACGTGTCGGTGCGCACCTTCTTCAACTACTTCCCGCACAAAGAGCACGCGATCCTCGGGCGCAATCCCGAGCATCTCGAGCGGGCGCTGGACCGGATGCGGACCGCGCCGGCCACGGAGTCCCCGCTGTCCACGATGTGGTTCGTCGTCGACGACGTACTGCGTGATCTCGAGCGCGAGGGCGAGTTGTCGCGGCGGGGCGAGCTGATCATGTCGTCGCCGAGCCTGGTGTACCAGCTGATGATGTCCAGCTTCGAGGATGAGCGTCTGCTGACCACCGCGCTGGCCGAGCGGATGGGTGAGCCGGCTGGATCGGTCCGTGCGGCGCTCATCGTCAGCGCCGCCGGCGCTGCCTGCCGGGTCGCGATGGAGCTGCACAAGAGCGCACCGGACCGGTCGGTCCGCGACCTCGTCGCCGAGGGATTCCACGTGCTCGCCGAGGGCCTCGACCCCGGCTTCGACCCGACCGTGCCCGACGAAACCAAGACCAACCACACCATGCCCGAAGAACAGGAAGGTCCTTCATGACGACGACCTCTTCGCCCACCCCCGATTCGGCGCCGGGTGAGGTCACCGAGAACATCACTACAACGTTGACCCCGAGGCAGACCATCCAGGCCATCTCGGGCCTGATGATGGGCATGTTCGTGGCGATCCTGGCCGGCACCGTGGTCTCGACCGCGTTGCCGCGGATCATCCACGACCTCGGCGCCAGCCAATCGTCGTACACCTGGGTCGTCACCCTCGAGTTGCTCACGATGACGGCCACCGTGCCGTTGTGGGGCAAGCTCGCCGACCTCTACAACAACAAGCTGCTGGTCCAGCTCTCGCTGTGCTTCTTCGTGGTCGGCTCGCTGGTGGCCGGCTTCGCCCCGAACATCGAGGTACTGCTGGGCAGCCGGGTCCTGCAGGGGCTCGGCGCCGGTGGCCTGACCGCCCTGGTGCAGATCGTGATGGCGGCGATCATCCCGCCGCGTGAGCTCGGCCGGTACTCCGGCATCTTCGGCGCGATCTTCGCCTCGGCGACCGTCGGCGGACCGTTGCTCGGCGGCTTCCTGGTCGACTCACCGCTGGGCTGGCGGGCCTGCTTCCTGATCGGCGTGCCGTTCGTGCTCGCCGCGATCGTGCTGCTGCAGCGCACGCTGAAACTGCCGACGGTACGCCGGGACGTGCGGATCGACTGGTGGGGTGCGTTCCTGATCACCGCCGGAGTGAGCACGCTGCTGGTCTGGTCGTCGTTCGCCGGCAACAAGTTCGAGTGGGCGTCGGCCTGGAGTTTCGTGCTGGTCGCGGTGGCCCTGGCGCTGCTGGTGACGGCTGTGATGGTCGAGCGCAAGCACCCGGAGCCGATCATCCCGATGGATCTGTTCCGCAACCGTACGGTGACCCTGTCGATCGTCGCCAGCATGCTGGTCGGTGTCGCGATGTTCGGCGGGTCGGTGTTCCTGGCGCAGTACTTCCAGATCGCGCAGGGTTACTCGCCGACCAAGGCCGGGCTGATGAGCCTGCCGCTGATCCTGGGCATGATGGTCGCGTCCACGATCGCGGGTGGCCTGATCACGAAGTACGGCAAGTGGAAGATCTACCTGGTGACCGGCAGCGTGCTGCTGCCGATCGGGCTGGCGCTGTTCGGCACGATCGACGCGCACACGTCGAAGTACATGCTGTGGGGCTTCATGCTCGTACTCGGTGTCGGCATCGGTCTGGTGATGCAGAACCTGGTGCTTGCCGCGCAGAACGACGTACCGGCCAAGGAGCTGGGAGCGGCCACCTCGGCGGTCAGCTTCTTCCGCAGCATGGGCGGCACGATCGGGGTCAGCGTGCTCGGCGCGATCCTGGCCAACAAGGTCACCGAGACGCTGAACCCGGGCGGCGCGTCGTCAGGCGGCAGCAACGCGGTGCCGAACATCGCGGAGCTGCCGGAGCAGGTTCGGACCGTGGTGGAGAACGCGTACGGCGCGGCGACCGCCGACCTGTTCATGATGTCGGTGCCGTTCGCGGTGCTGGCGCTGATCGCGGTCGTGTTCATCAAGGAGAAGCCGTTGCTGACCACCTCGGGTGCCGAGCGCCGCGCCACAGAGGAAGCAGTCCAGGACGAGGTCTGAGGACGGTGCTGGCAAGCGAGCGTGGGACGCTGGTCGCATGATCGTTGCATTCAGCATCAGCCCTTCCGGCGGTGACGAGACCGGAGGCGTGAGCCAGGCGGTGGCCGAAGCCATCCGCGTGGTTCGCGCCTCCGGCCTGCCGAACGAGACCAACGCGATGTTCACCAACATCGAAGGCGAGTGGGACGAGGTGATGGCCGTGGTCAAGCAGGCCGTCGACGTGGTCGCCGCCGTTTCGCCTCGGGTGAGCCTGGTGCTGAAGGCGGACATCCGGGCCGGGTACACCGGCCAGCTCACCGCGAAGGTGGAGCGGATCGAGCAGGAGCTAGCCGACTGAGTTCAGGATCCGGATGACGTCGTCGTACCGGTTCTCGCGCTCGGCGTCGCGGAGGAAGCGGACCCGGTCGACCAGGATCTCGTCGGCGTTCGGCTGGGTCTGGAACAGGCTGACCGACTCGTCGAGGTATTCGTCCAGCGGCATCCATTCCGGGTCCGGTTCGTGGCCCATCAGGTGGCTCTGGACGGCCGGCGGGACCAGTTCGATCACCTGGAGACCGGTGTCCGCGAGCTGGATCCGCAGGCTCTGCGTGTAGCTGTGCACGGCCGCCTTGGTCGCGCTGTACGTCGGCGTGTGCACCAGCGGGACGAACGCCAGCCCGGACGAGACCGTGACGATCGCGGCGTCGGGCTGCTTCAGCAGGTACGGCGTGAACGCGGTGATGGTCCGGATCGTGCCGAGGAGATTGATGCCGATCGTCTCCTCGCTCGTCGCGAGGTGGGCGGGATCGTGCAGATCCTCGATCCGCATGATGCCGGCCATCGTGACGACGACGTTGAGGTCCGGGTGCTGACCGGTGACGGTCTCGAAGGCCGCGGCGATCGAGTCGGGGTCGGCGACGTCGAGGGTGATGCTCTCGATGCCGTCCTCCGCGGCGATCCGGTCCAGCAGGTCCTGGCGGCGGCCGCTGATGATCACGGTGTTGCCGAGGTCGCGGAACTTCCGGGCCAGCCCGAGGCCGATGCCCGACGTACCGCCGGTCATGAAGATGGTGTTGCCTGTGGTTCTCATGTCTCCAGGCTGGGAGCTGATGCCGACGGCAACCAGGCTCGGCTCAGCCTCTGCTCGGCAAGCAGTGGATAACGGCGGCTGGTCCGGGACACTGGAGGCATGGAGTACGCCGACCTGTCCGATTTCCTGCGTAAGCGCCGCGAGGCCCTGCAACCCGAGGATGTCGGGATGCCCCGCGGCCGACGCCGTCGTACGCCGGGACTCCGCCGCGAGGAGGTCGCCGCGCTGGCCTCGATGTCGGCCGACTACTACAGCCGGCTCGAAGGTGGCCGGGGTCCGCAGCCGTCGGCCGAGATGCTGGGTTCGATCGCCCGCGCGCTGCGGCTGACGCTGGAGGAGCGGGACCACCTGTACGTGCTCGCCGGGCACGGTACGCCGCCTCGGACGACGCGGACCTGTCACGTCGACCCAGGGATGCTGCGGATCCTCGACCGGCTGCAGGACACGCCCGCGATGCTGGTCAACCGGTGTGGCGAGACGCTCGCGCAGACGCCGGCGCATGTCGCGTTCGCCGGCGAGCAGACCAACTACGAAGGTATGGCGCGGAGCGAGTTCTACCGCTGGTTCGCCGACCCGGACTCGCGCTATCTGTACCGCGAACCCGAGCTGTCCACCCACAGCCGCATGCTGGTCTCGTGGCTGCGCTCGGTCGCCACTGCGGACGGCCCCAAGTCGTACGCGGCCTCGATGGTCCGCGCACTCCGAAAGCTGAGTCCGGAGTTCGACGAGCTCTGGAACGCGCACGAGATCGGCATCGCGCACAGCCGGACCAAGCGCTTCCAGCACCCGGTCGTCGGCGAACTCGACCTGTACTGCGAGGTGATCGACAACCGGGACCAGCAGCAGACCCTGGTGGTCTTCACCGCCACCCCGGGGAGCGAGAGCGCGGACAGGCTCGAACTGCTGGCGGTGCTCGGAAGTCAGGCGCTCGACCCGGCCCACTGAACCGTCCGCCGCCGGCCGAGGTAGTAGGCGAACGCGGCGGTCGGGAAGAACATGACGATGCCGTAGACCGCCACCGGGATGGACATCTGGCTGTTGTCGAGCAGGGCCGGACTGAGCGCGATGGTGAGGGCGAGGGTGGCGTTGTGGATGCCGATCTCCATCGAGCAGGCGATCGACTGCGGCTCACCCAGCCGGGCAAGTTTCGGTACGACGTACCCGAGCCCGAGGCTGAGGACGTTCAGCAGCAGGGCCACCACGCCGACCGCCGCGATGTAGTCGAGGACGTTCGCGCGCTCGGTGTAGATCGCCGCGAAGATCACCAGCGCCAGCACGAGGATCGAACCCAGCTTCACCGGCCGGGTCATCCGCTCCGCGAACCTGGGCCACCGGTTCCGCAGCAGCATGCCGATGGCGACCGGGACGAGCACGATCGCGAACACCTGCAGCATCTTCGCGGGCTGCAGCCCGATCTGGCCTTCGCCGAGGAAGTGGTCGAGCGACAGGTTGACCACGATCGGCAGCGTGACCACGGCGAGGACCGAGTTCACCGCGGTCAGGGAGACGTTGAGGGCGACGTCGCCGCCGGCCAGGTGGCTGAAGAGGTTCGCGGTGGTGCCGCCGGGGGAGGCGGCCAGCAGCATCATGCCGGCGGCGAGGGCGGGTTCGAGGTCGAACAGCTTCACCAGTCCGAAGCAGATCAGCGGGAGCAGGATCACCTGGGTGCCGAGTGCGATCAGGACGGCCTTGGGCATCCGCAGGACCCGGGCGAAGTCGGCGACGGTCAGGGTCAGGCCGAGGCCGAGCATGATGAGCGCGAGCGCGATCGGCAGCAGGACCGAGGTGAGCACGGAGTCGTTCATCGAGCGCTCCTTCCGGGGCCGGTGGCTCAGGGTGACAGCGGTGCCGGGCGGGCGGCAAGAGGTCGTTGGTTACGGAAGCGGCGGAGCCTTTACCGGACTTACGTCGTGAGTTAATTTAAGTTCTGAAATTTCATGCAAGCCGCCCGCCGGAAAGGACCGCCCCCATGCTTTCCGATCGCTTTCGCCTGCCCGCGTTCCTGCTCGCCATCGCCTTGCTGCTCAGTGGTCTGACGACCACCGCAACCGCTCAAGTTCAAGCGAACTTCAACGTGCTCGCTTTCTACAGCGGCACCTGGGACGCCGCGCACATCGACTTCGAGAAGGAGGCGAACCAGCGCTTCCCGCAGTTCGGGACGCAGAACGGGTTCAACTACACCGCGACCAGCAACTGGGACCAGTTGAACAACCTGAGTGCCTCGCAGTACCAGGTGGTGATGTTCCTGGACGACACGCCGCACACTGACGCGCAGCGGACCGGGTTCCAGCGGTACATGGACAACGGTGGCGCGTTCTTCGGCTTTCACGTGTCGGCGTACAACGACGCGAGTGGCGGCTGGCCGTGGTTCAACAACACGCTGCTCGGGACCGGCCGGTTCCAGTCGAACACCTGGGGCCCGACCGCCGTCACGCTGAGGGCAGAGAACCGTTCGCACCCGTCGCTGGTGAACACGGGCGCGACGTTCCAGTCCTCGGTGAGCGAGTGGTACAGCTGGCAGAACGACCTGCGGAACAACCCGAACATCCAGATCCTGGCCTCGATCGACCCGTCCAGCTTCCCGGTCGGCACCGACCCGGCGCAGACCTGGTACAGCGGCTACTACCCGATCATCTGGACGAACAAGAACTACAAGATGATCTACGCCAACTTCGGCCACAACGCGATGAACTACGAGACCAACACCCGGCTCTCGTCGACCTTCGACAGCCCCGCGCAGAACCAGTTCATGATGGACGCGCTGAAGTGGCTGGCCGGCGCCGGTACGACGCCGCCGGTGGACCAGCCGTCGCCGACCGCCTGGTACAAGGTCTCGAACCAGGCCAACGGCAAATGCGTCGACGCTCGGGCCGCCGGCGTCGCCAACGGCACGGTGATCCAGCAGTACAGCTGCAACGCCACGCAGGCACAGCAGTTCCAGTTCCAGCCCACGTCGAGCGGCTTCACCCGGGTGAACAACCGCAACGACGCGAGCAAGGTGATCGACGTGACCGGGGTGTCCGCCGCCGACAACGCCGGGCTCCAGTTGTGGACCTACAGCAACGGCGACAACCAGCAGTGGCAGGCCGTCTCCGAAGGCAGCGGCTACTTCCACCTGGTCAGCCGCCACAGCAGCAAGTGCCTGACCGTCCCCAACGGCTCGACCGCCGACAGCACCCAACTCGTCCAACTCACCTGCAACGGAGGTACGGCACAGTCCTTCCTGCTGACGATGGTCTGACCCATCGACTAGGTTGCCGCGCATGAGAATCCTGCGTGTGGCCGCTGTTGCGGCAGGAGGTCTGCTGTTGATGTCTCAGCTCGTGCCGGCTCAGGCGAGCACCGGTTCGTCGCACCACTCGCCGTCGTACCAGTGGAAGGCGACGCCGACCGGGAGTACGGCGCAGTTCCGCGGGCTGGCCGCGGTCAGCAAGGATGTCGCCTGGGTGGGCGGGTCTGAAGGGACGGTGCTGCGGACCGTCGACGGCGGGCGGCACTGGCAGAACGTCAGCCCGCCCGGTGCGGAGGCGCTGCAGTTCCGCGACGTGGAGGCGTTCGACGCGAAGCGCGCGGTGGTGCTGTCGATCGGGACCGGCGAGGACTCGCGGGTGTACCGGACCGCGGACGGTGGCAAGACCTGGACCGAGACCTTCCGCAACACCGATGCGAACGCTTTCTACGACTGCTTCGCCTTCAACGACGACCGGCACGGCTTGGCGTTGAGCGATCCGGTCGACGGCAAGTTCCGGATCGCGGCGACGTCGGACGGCGGCAAGTCGTGGAAGGTCCAGGCGAACGAGGGGATGCCGGCCGCGTTGCCCGGTGAGTTCGCGTTCGCGGCCAGCGGGACCTGCCTGGTTGCCGGACACGGCCGGACGGCCTGGTTCGCGACCGGTGGCGGTGATCGGCCGCGGGTGTTCCGGACCTTCGACGGCGGCCGGCACTGGAAGGTCTCGGACTCGCCGATGGCCAGTGGCGCGGCGGCGGGCATCTTCAGCCTCGCGTTCCGCGGTCCGCTGTTCGGAGTCGCGGTCGGCGGTGACTTCGAGAAGCCGACCGAGGCGGTGAAGGCCGCATCCGTCACGTACGACGGTGGACGCACCTGGAAGCTGGTGCCCGCGGACAAGGCGCCGAAGGGTTACCGGAGCGGATCCCACTTCGTGCCCTGGTCGCCCGCTACCGTCATCGCGGTGGGTCCGTCCGGCAGCGACGTGAGCTTCGACGGCGGGCGCAGCTGGAAGCAGTTCTACGACGGCAGCTTCGACAGCGTCGAGTGCGGCGGTCACGGCTCCCAGGCCGGCTGCTGGGCCTCCGGCGCGAAGGGCGCCGTCGCCCGCCTCGTGCACTGACGGTTCAGACCGGCGACACTCGCTCGTCGAGCGGATGTCGCCGGTTTTCCGGAACGATGACCGTATGCGTAAATTGCTGACCATCTTGGTGGGACTCTTGATCGTGATACCTACCGTTGCCGCGGCTCGGCCCGACGCCGGGCGGCCGGCGCGGCCTGTGACCGTGATGACGTACAACATCCACCACGGCGCCGGCATCGACGGCGTCCTCGACCTCGAGCGGATCGCCAAGCTGATCGAGCAGTCCGACGCCGACGTGATCGGGCTGCAGGAGGTCGACCGGCACTGGGACGTGCGGAGCAACTGGGTCGACCAGCCGGCCTGGTTCGCGACGCGGCTGAAGATGCACTACGGGTACGCCGCCAACCTCGACCTGCCGCCGGTGAACCCGGGCGAGCCGCGCCGCCAGTACGGTACGGCGATCCTGTCGAAGTACCCGATCAAGGACTTCGCCAACACCCTGCTGCCGCTCTACCCGACCGGTGAGCAGCGCGGGCTGGCGGTCGCGACGGTCAAGGTCCGCGGCGCCGAACTGCGGTTCGCGAACACGCATCTGACCAGCAACAACAACGCCGAGCGGCTGGAGCAGGCGCAGAAGGTGGTCGAGCTGCTCGGTACGTCGAAGAAGCCGACGCTGCTGGTCGGCGACCTGAACGCGACACCGGAAAAGCCGGAGATCAAGACGCTGACCGCCGTACTGAACGACACCTGGACCGAGGTCGGAGTCGGCCCGGGCTACACGATCGAGGCCGGCAGCCCGACCAAGCGGATCGACTTCCAGCTACACAGTCCGCAGCTGGTGCCCACGAAGGCGTCGGTCCCGGTCACCCCAGCCTCCGACCACCTCCCGGTCCTAGCCTCCTACACCCTCCACTAACCCGCCCCGCACCAATCCCCCTGCACCAACCCCCCTGTCCCATCCCTGCCCTGTCCCACCCCGCCGCTCTCCCGCCCGCCGCCGATCGCGTGGGCGTGAACAGGAACCGGGTGCCTGGCACAGGTCCTGCGCTGTGCACAGCCACCGGAAGGTGTTCACAGCCACCGGGGAGGCGCGGGTACGGCGCCGCCCGGATTCGGGGCGGGGGATGGGTCGGCGGTGACGGCGCTCTTCGGTTTCGGCCGGATGGGCGCCGTTTTCGTGCTCTCGGCGGCGGTTCGGCTACCGGCTGTGCGAAATTACAAGCTTGTAGTTTGTCAAGTCGACACGCAGGTGAAACAAAGTTACTTGTGTGAAAGCTGTTCCCAATGGGGCTACAGGCAATTAGTGTCACGTATGAGGTCCAGAAGGACCAAAAGTTCACGAACCCTGGGGAAGGGGTTCGTGACTGTCGGAAGGAACGACCTGATGCGGACCCCCTCGCGGGCCAGGTCCGGCGGACGGGTCGCGGGCACTGGGAAGACCGGCAGGGCGCTGCTCTCCGGAGTGCTCGCGATCTGTCTGGCCGGCTCCGTGGCTGTCAACCCGATCCAGGCCCAGGCCGCCAAGCCGAAGCCGCCGGTGATTCCATCCCAAGCCGCGGTCGAGAAGGCCAAGCAGGCCGCCGTCGCGAAGGCCGGCCAGGTGGCCGGGATCGAGCAGCAGCTCGCCGCAGCCAGCGCGCGGCTCGAGCAATTGGGCGTCGCGTCCGGGATTGCGGACGAGGCCTACAACGGTGCCGTCTACAAGCTGCAGCTGGCCAAGACCGAGGCGGCCGCCGCGGCGGCTCGTGCGGCCAAAGCCCAGAAGACCCTGACGACCCAACGACAGCAGATCGGCCGGTTCGCCGCGGCGTCGTACCAGGGCGGTGGCGACGTGGCGAAGATCGCGCCGCTGTTCACCGCCGAAGGCCCGCAGGAGCTGCTCGACTCGGCCGGCGCGGCGCGCTCGGTGTCGACCGCGATGCAGGCGTCGTATCTGCGGTACACGGCGAGTCAGGTCGTGACGAATCTGTTCAAGGTCCAGGCTGACCAGGCCGTCGCCAAGGTGAAGAAGGCGACCGACGAGGCCGCCGCGGCGAAGAAGGCGGCCGAGGCCGCGGAGGCTGCGCAGGCCTCGGCGGTGACCGCGGTGGGCGTCCAGCGCAAGCAGGCGATCGCCCAGCTCGCCGTCCTGCAGAACACGTCGATCCAGGTGGCCGCCCAGCGGCAGCGGGGACTCGAAGAGCTTGCGCGCCAGCGAGCCGCCGCTCTCGCCGCGAAGAAGGCCGCCGAACTGCGCCGCAAGATCGCCGCCCGGGAGGCCGCCGAGCGGGCCCGGGAAGCGGCCGAGCGGGCCCGGGAAGCGGCCGAGAAGGCGCGGGAGGAACGCGAGGAGCGGGAAGAGGCGAAGAAGAACCACGGCAAGAAGAACCCGCCGAAGCACAAGCCGGACCGGCCGAGCCGGCCCGACAACCCCGGCAGCCCCCGCAAGGGTGCGCAGGCCGCGATCGACTTCGCGCTCTCGCAGCTCGGCGACATGTACCTGTGGGGCGGGACCGGGCCGTCGCGGTGGGACTGCTCCGGACTGATGATGGGTGCCTGGGAGCGGGCCGGCGTCCAGTTGCCGCATTACAGCGTCGCGCAGTACGAGCAGGTCCGGCACATCGACGAGGACGAGTTGCGGCCCGGCGACCTGATCTTCTGGTCGGTCAACCCGAGCGACCCCGGCACCATCCACCATGTCGCGATGTACCTCGGCGACGGGCGGATGATCCACGCACCGCGGACCGGCAAGCCGGTGCAGATCGACAGCGTCTACTACTGGGAGCCGCCGGACTTCTTCGGCCGCCCCTGACCAGTTGTCCCCGGCAACGATGGTTGCCGGGGACGCCGACCTCTAGACCAGCCGGTGTCCGCGATCGGCATGCAGGACGGTGCCAGTGATGAATCCGTTGCGCAGCAGGGCGATGATCGCGTCCGCGATGTCCTTGGTCCGGCCGGCCGGGAGGCGGGCGGCCGTCGCGGCCAAGGTGTCCGCGGCCGCGCCGACGGCGGGTGCCGAAGCGAGTGACGCGAGTGCGCCGCACGGTTCGAGTGCCGGTACGCCGTGCTTGGCGAGCAGCGACGGGCCGAACAACTTCGAGTCGACCGCGGATCGTGCCGCGTTCACGTCGTACTCGCTGATCGGCTGGTAGGCGCCGCTGACGTCGCGGCGGTAGTGCCAGACCGGCCGGCTGGATCGTCTCGCGGGCGCGGTTCAGGGGGTCGCGATGATGCGGCCGAGGTTGGTGCGGGCCTCGAGGGTTCGGTGCAGGTCGACGACCTCGGCCAGGGGAAGGGTGGCGTGGACGACTGGGCGCAGGTCGCCGGACTGCCAGCGACGGGTGACCTCGGCGATGTCGGCGCGGGCACCGTCCGGGTTGGCCAGGCGCCAGCCCATCACCGAGACGCCGGTGACCGACCGGAGGCCGAACAGGCTGCTGGCGGGAATCGACGGGAGGGCACCGCTGATTCCGCCGTACGTGATCATCGTGCCGAGCGGTTTGATCAGCTCGAGGCTCTGGTCGAAGACCGTTCCGCCGACGGCGTCGAGGGCGGTGTTCACGCCGTCGGGTGCGAACTTGCGGACCTGCGCCGGCCACTCGGGGTCGGTCAGGTCGACGGCCTCGGCGCCGAGCGAGCGGATGAAGTCCAGGCGCGCCGCGGACGACGCCGTACCGATGATCGTCGCCGGGCCGAACGATCGGGCCAACTGGACGGCGAGGTGGCCGATGGTTCCGGCCGCGGACTGGATCAGTACGGTGCCACCGACCGGGATGCGGCCGGCTTCCAGCAGGCGCAGGGCGAGCGGCGCCGTCATCGACATCATCGTGGCTTCGCCCGCGTCGGCGTGGTCGGGGATCGGTGCGATGAAGTCCGTGTCGAGGACGACGTACTCGGCGAACGCGTCCTCGGACAGGCCTGCCACGCGATCGCCGACAGCCAGGCCGGAGGAGGCGTCCGGACCGAGCGCGGTGATGCGGCCGACGACATCACCGGTGAGCCGGGCGGGCAGCGGCCGGTCCCAAGGAGTGTTGCCGCGGCGGAGAACGGCGTCGATGGCGTTGGAGCCGATGGCCTCGACCTCGACCAGGACCTGACCGGCGGCGGGCTCAGGTACGGCGACCTCCTCGAGCCGCAGGACCTCGGGGCCGCCGTACTCGTGGTAGCGCACTGCGCGCATGGGTTTGTCTCCAAATCGTGGGAGTCGTAAATAATGGGAGGATCCCACGATAACGCCGGACAGGGCCGCTGCCAATAGAGTTGTTCGGGTGAAGAAGTCGCCGACCCATCGTCTGGCCGACCGGGTGCTGTGGGCGCTCGGCCGGTCGAGCCAGCAGGCGCAGCGTCTGGTCCGGCAGCACATGACGGAGGCCGGCGTACGGACGTTGCACTACCACGTGCTCGCGAGCCTGGCCGACGACGGCGAGGGTGCTCAGGCGACGCTGGCCGACCGGATCGGGTTCGACCGCAGCGATCTCGTCACGCTGCTCGACGAGCTGGAAGAGCTCGAGTACGTAGAACGCCGGGTGGACCCCGCGGACCGGCGCCGGAAGATCGTGGCGATCACGCCCGCGGGGGACAAGCAACTGCTCGCGATGGACGAGCTGATCGCGGCCGCCGAGACGGAGTTGCTGGAGCCACTCAGTGCGAACGAGCGGAAGACCCTGCTCGGGCTGCTCCGTCGGCTCACCGCCGACTAAACCGCGGCGCCGGGAATCCGGGCCGGCGGGACGGGTCAGTGGGCTTCGGTCTTCAGGCGCTGGAAGGAAGCGGTGATCTCGGCCTCGGCGTCGGCCCGGCCGGCCCAGGTGGCGCCTTCGACGGACTTGCCGGGCTCGAGGTCCTTGTAGACCTCGAAGAAGTGCTGGATCTCCAGCCGGTCGAACTCGGGCACGTGGTGGATGTCGCGCAGGTGCTCCTGGCGCGGGTCGCCGGCCGGGACGCAGAGGACCTTGTCGTCCGGGCCCTTCTCATCGGTCATCCGGAACATGCCGATCGCGCGCGCCTTGATCAGGCAGCCGGGGAAGGTCGGCTCGGGCAGCAGTACCAGCGCGTCCAGCGGGTCGCCGTCCTGGCCGAGGGTCTCCTCGATGAACCCGTAGTCGGCCGGATACTGGGTGGCCGTGAAGAGGGTCCGGTCCAGCCGGAGCCGGCCCGTCTTGTGGTCCAGCTCGTACTTGTTGCGCGTGCCCTTGGGGATCTCGATGAAGACGTCGAACTCCATACGGCAGATACTGTCACGGTTCGGACCGACCAATTGACAGGAGCAGCCCGGTGCCCCGTCCTCCCCGTGCGGTGTTCGTCACGCTGCTCGCCACAGCGCTCTGCGTGAGCCTGGCGGGCGGAGCGGACGCCGTACCCGGATCTGTCCAGTCAGCACAGCAGGCGCCGGCCGTGCTGGCACCAGCCAAGGTCGAGGGCGTCGCACCGACCGCCGCCGGCGTCCAGAAGGTGCTGGCACCGATCCTCAAGGACCCGGCGCTGGGCAAGCACCGTGGGATCTACGTGTACGACGCCTCCCGCGGCAAGGCGGTGTACTCGGCGGGCACGGCGACGCCGTACGTCCCGGCGTCGACGATGAAGCTGCTGACGACGGTATCCGCGCTGGAGACCCTCGGACCGGACCACAGGTTCAGCACGAAGGTCGTCAGTGGAGCCGGTAGCTCCCTGATCCTGGTCGGCGGCGGTGACCCACTGCTTGCCACCAAGCGGTCCAGTGACCCGACCGACTTCCCGGTCCGCGCTTCCCTGCAGGACCTGGCGGCCGGCACGGCGAAGGCACTCAAGGCGCAAGGCATCCGGAGCGTCACCCTCGGGTACGACGCCTCACTGTTCACCGGGCTTGCGGCCAACGCGAACTGGGAACCGAACTACACCACCGAAGGCATCGCCGCCCGGACGTCCGCGCTGTGGGTGAACGAGGGCCGTCTGTCCCCGGGGATAGCGAAGCGGGCCGACTCCCCGTCGCAGGCCGCGGCCACTGCGTTCGCCGCGCAGTTGCGGGCGGCCGGCATCAAGGTGGCGCCGACCCTCAAGGCGGCCGTCGCTCCCGCTGCGGCCGAGACCGTCGCACAGGTGCAGTCGCCGACGGTCGGCCAGATCGTCGAGTACGTGAACCTGCACAGCGACAACGACGGAGCCGAGGTGCTGCTGCGGCAGGTCGGACTGGCCACCAAGAACGGCGGCTCGTACGCCGGTGGCGTCAAGGGCGTACGGGCGACGCTGACCAAGCTCGGTCTGGATGTCAGCGAGGCCCGGATCCTCGACGGTAGCGGGCTGTCTCGGGGCAACCATGTGCCGCTGGACCTGCTGGCCGGTGCGATCCGGGCCGCGGTCTCCACCGAGCACCCGGAGCTGCGGCACCTGCTGACTGGGCTGCCGGTCGCAGGATTCACCGGAAGCCTCGAGGAGCGCTTCACCGGAGCCGGCACTGCCGGCGGGACCGGACTGGTCCGTGCGAAGACCGGCACGCTGACCGGAGTCCACAGCCTGGCCGGTCTGGTCCGCGACCGCACCGGCACTCTGCTCGTGTTCGCGGTGGCCACCGACAGTGTTGCGGTGCCCAAGACCCTCGATGCGCGGGCTGCGCTCGACCGGGCAGCTGCTGCGCTGGCCAACTGCGGCTGTGCCGTCTGAGGGCGGTCTGACCCGGACCGATCAGCAGACGCATGTTGGGACATGCGACTAGGGTCAGAAACATGAGTACGGCGGAAGGTGAGACCGCGGCCGAGATGGTCGACTGGCAGCTGGCAACGGGAGTGGCTCGCAAGCTGCTGCGGCCCGGACCGGCGGTCAGCCGCGCGGAGGCGGATCAGGTGGTGGCCGAGCTGCGGCAGTTCGCGGCCGACTCCGAGCACCACGTCCGGGAGTTCACCAAGCTGGAAGCCACCTCAGCAACCGCGCCGGTGGTGATCGTGGACCGGCCCGGCTGGGTGCAGGCGAACGCGGACGGCTTCCGGACCGTGCTGCAGCCGCTGGCCGACAAGCTGCGCGAGAAGGCCGAGCGGACCGGCGGGTTGTCCTCCGCGGTCGGCTCGCGGGTGACCGCGATCGAGGCCGGTGCGCTGCTGGCCTTTCTCTCGTCCCGCGTGCTCGGGCAGTTCGACCCGTTCTACCCGTCCGAGCCGGATCCGGACCGGCCGGGTCTGACCGGCCGGTTGCTGCTGGTCGCGCCGAACGTCATGCACGTGGAGTCCGAGCTGGGCGTCGTACCGCGGGACTTCAGGTTGTGGGTGTGCCTGCACGAGGAGACGCACCGGGTGCAGTTCACCGCGGTCCCGTGGCTGCGGGACCACCTGCGGTCGGAGATCGCGTTGTTCCTCGACCAGGCCGAGCTGGACGCGTCGGCGTACGCCGCGATGTTCCGCGAGGCGGTGCAGCGGCTGGGCCGATCGGTCCGCGGTGAGGCCGAGCTGAGCCTGGTCGACCTGATGCAGTCGCCGGAGCAGCGTGCGGTGCTGGACCGGCTGACCGCGGTCATGTCCCTGCTCGAAGGCCACGCCGACTTCGTGATGGACGGCGTCGGGCCGTCGGTGATCCCGACCGTGGACGCCATCCGCTCCAAGTTCACGTCGCGCCGGCAGAGCGGCAACCCGGTGGACCAGTTGCTGAAGCGGCTGCTCGGCCTGGACGCCAAGCTGCGGCAGTACAAGGACGGCGCCGCGTTCGTACGCCGCGTGGTCGAGCAGGTCGGGATGGACGGGTTCAACCGGGTCTGGACCGGGCCGAACACGCTGCCGACCAAGCACGAGATCGCGAATCCGGATGCCTGGGTCAGCCGGCTCCACGGCTGAGCCACCGGGCGGATCGGCTGCCGACGACCTGGTCGAGCGCCGGAGAGGGAAGCTGCACCCCGCCGTCGCACGCACCCGGGAGGCAGTGCGAACCATGTTGGCCGAGCTGCCCAAGGGCACGACCGTTCTGGTCGCCTGCTCCGGCGGTACGGACTCGCTGGCCCTCGCGGCTGCGACCGCCTTCGAGGCCCCGAAGCTGGAGGTCCGTGCTGGTGCGGTCATCGTCGACCACGGGCTCCAGGCCGACTCCGCCCACGTCGCGGAGACCGCCGCCACACAGTGCCGGACCCTCGGGCTCGACCCGGTCCACGTGCGTCCGGTAGAGGTCGGCGCCGACGGCGGTCCAGAGGCCGCTGCCCGGACGGCCCGGTACGACGCTCTTCGTGACGCGGCTGACGAATCCGGGGCGGACGTCGTACTGCTGGCTCACACGCGGGACGACCAGGCCGAGACTGTTCTCTTGGGGCTGGGTCGCGGCTCGGGCGCTCGGTCGCTCGCGGGCATGGCTCCGGTCGCCGGACTGCTCAGAAGGCCGTTCCTGGAGGTTCCTCGAGCCACCACGGCTGCCGCGTGCATCGCGTCGGGGCTCCGGCCGTGGCACGACCCGCACAACGACGATCCGCAGTACACCCGAGTCCGCGTGCGGCACGAGGTCCTGCCAGTCCTGGAGGAGGCGCTGGGGCCTGGTGTGGTCGAAGCGCTCGCCCGTACGGCGGGGTTGCTCCGGGCGGACGCGGATGCGTTGGACGTGCTCGCGGCGGACCTTGCGGAGACCGCACTCCGGCGTACCGACGACGAGGTGGTGTGCGACCTCGGGATGCTCGAGGACGAGCCGGCGGCGATTCGTACCAGGGCGTTGCGTCAGGCGGCCCTGGAAGCGGGCTGCCGGGCCACGGACCTCACCGCGGCGCACATCGCTGCCGTCGACGCACTCGTGACCGCGTGGCGCGGACAGCGGTGGATCGATCTGCCACAAGGGGTCCGGGCGGTCCGCAGGGGCGGATTCATCGTGTTGGGCGAAGGTGTGACAGGCTGACCGCGTGGATGCTGCGGACATCGAGAAGGACCTGAGTAAGGTCCACTACACCGAGGACCAGATCCTGGCGAAGCTGCGCGAGCTCGCGGCGCGGATCGAGCAGGACTACGAGGGCAAGGACCTGCTGATGGTCGGCGTCCTGCGGGGCGCGGTGATGGTGATGGCCGACCTGGCCCGGTCGTTCAGCCGGCACGTGGAGATGGACTGGATGGCCATCTCGTCGTACGGCTCGGGCACCAAGTCGTCCGGGGTGGTCCGGATCCAGAAGGACCTGGACACCGACATCACCAACCGGCACGTGCTGATCGTCGAGGACATCATCGACACCGGGCTGACGCTGAGCTGGCTGGTCAGTAACCTGGAGTCACGGAAACCCGCCTCGCTGGAGCTGTGCACGGCGTTCGTGAAGCCGGACGCGGCCAAGATGCGGGTCCCGGTCAAGTACGTCGGACTGGAGCTCCCGGACGAGTTCGTGGTCGGTTATGGCCTGGACTACGCGGAGAAGTACCGGAACCTGCGTTGCGTGGCGACGCTTGCCCCGCACGTCTACTCCTGATCCATCCTTCGGGGCAGACTTGGTGACAGCCTGTACAACGGGGTCACGCCGTCTTGGTGACCCTCGTTATGTGTTGTCTTGTGCGACACGAGACACTTGGACTGGTGTTACCGTCTCAAGCCCGCATACCCGGGCCTGCCGAGCTAGGAGGGACGGGGCGTAGGCCTCGATCATGGACGTGAAGCGTATCTTCCGCGGACCCCTGTTCTGGATCGTCGTCGCCTTCTTGGGCGTACTGGTGATCGGACAGCTCCTGACCGGCTCGACCGGGTACAAGACCGAGCCCACCGGCCAGGTGGTCCAGCTGATCCAGCAGGCCAAGTCCTCCTCCGACAAGTCGATCAAGTCGGTGACTCTGATCGACCCCGACCAGGAGATCCGGGTCGAGAAGACCGACGGGACCAAGGTCCGGGCGCACTGGGTCGACGGCCAGGCCAACACCCTCGGCAACGACCTGCAGAGCCTGTTCCAGGACGGCAAGATCGAGCGGTACGACGTCGAGAACCCGAAGCCGAGCTTCATCGGCCAGGTGTTCTCCACGCTGATCCCGTTCCTGCTGATCGCGGTCGTGTTCATCTTCTTGATGAACTCGATGCAGGGCGGCGGCTCGCGGGTGATGAGCTTCGCGAAGTCGAAGGCCAAGCTGATCACCAAGGACACCCCGAAGACGACGTTCGCGGACGTGGCCGGTTGCGACGAGGCGATCGAGGAACTCGGCGAGATCAAGGAGTTCCTCCAAGAACCAGGGAAGTTCCAGGCGGTCGGGGCGAAGATCCCGAAGGGCGTGCTGCTCTACGGCCAGCCCGGTACCGGTAAGACCCTGCTGGCCCGTGCGGTCGCCGGTGAGGCCGGCGTGCCGTTCTACTCGATCTCCGGTTCGGACTTCGTCGAGATGTTCGTCGGTGTCGGCGCCTCCCGGGTCCGCGACCTGTTCGAGCAGGCCAAGACGAACGCCCCGGCGATCGTGTTCATCGACGAGATCGACGCCGTCGGCCGGCACCGTGGTGCGGGCCTCGGCGGTGGTCACGACGAGCGCGAGCAGACGCTGAACCAGTTGCTGGTCGAGATGGACGGCTTCGACGTCCGCGGCGGTGTGATCCTGATCGCGGCCACCAACCGGCCCGACGTGCTCGACCCGGCGCTGCTGCGGCCGGGCCGCTTCGACCGGCAGATCGCCGTCGACGCGCCGGACCTGCCGGGTCGCGAGCAGATCCTGAGGGTGCACGCACGTGGCAAGCCGATGGCGCCGGATGTGGACCTGACGGCGGTCGCCCGCCGTACGCCGGGCTTCACCGGTGCGGACCTGGCCAACGTTCTGAACGAGGCCGCCCTGCTCACCGCCCGGAACAACCAGCAGGTGATCGACAACCGTGGTCTGGACGAGGCGATCGACCGCGTCATCGCCGGTCCGCAGCGCCGCAGCCGGCTGATGTCGGACAAGGAGAAAGTGCTGACGGCGTACCACGAGGGCGGACACGCCCTGGTCGCCGCCTCGCTGCCGCACTCCGACCCGGTGCAGAAGGTGACGATCCTGCCGCGTGGCCGGGCGCTCGGCTACACGATGGTGATGCCGGACGAGGACAAGTACTCGACCACCCGGTCCGAGATGCTGGACAAGCTGGCTTACATGCTCGGTGGCCGTGCGGCCGAGGAGATGGTCTTCCACGACCCGACCACCGGTGCCAGCAACGACATCGAGAAGGCGACCGCACTGGCTCGCGCGATGGTCACGCAGTACGGCATGACCGAGCGGCTCGGCGCGATCAAGTTCGGCCAGGACAGCGGCGAGCCGTTCCTGGGCCGGGACCTGGGCAGCCAGCGCAACTACTCCGAGGAGATCGCCGCGGCGGTCGACGAGGAGGTCGGCAAGCTGATCCTGAACGCACACCAGGAGGCGTTCGACATCCTGGTCGAGAACCGCGCGGTGCTGGACCACCTGGTCGAGGAGCTGCTGGAGAAGGAGACGCTCGACAAGCACGAGATCGCCCGGGTCTTCGCGCCGGTGCAGAAGCGCGAGCGGCGGCCGGCCTGGACGGGTTCGTCCACCCGGGTGCCGTCGGACCAGCCGCCGGTGATGCCGGTGCCGACCCGCGGCGAGCAGAACGGCTCGCTGTCCGACGTCCTGCCGGGCGGTGCGGTCGGACCGGACGAGGCCGTCAAGCCGCCGAGCTACGGCAGCGGCCCGACCCCACCGTCGCCGAAGGACTGAAGTTTCAGCAGAGCCGCCACCCACCCGGGTGGCGGCTCTGTCGCTGTTCAGGGCGTGTCTGATGGTCCCCCGCCTACTGCGCGGCACTCGGCACGGCACCTCGCCGCACTGGAGCAAAGGCCACGATGGAACCACATCGAGGCCTTCACTCCAGCACGCCGATGCACCGCACCGAGCACCTGCTCGCTACGGCGCGGGACCATCAGACACACCCTAAGGTGGCTGAATGACGTCACCGAAGTTCGACCACGCACGGGCCGAGCGGGCCGTCCGGGAGTTGCTGATCGCGATCGGCGAGGACCCGGACCGCGAAGGCCTGCTGGATACCCCGGCCCGGGTGGCGCGCTCGTACGCCGAGATCACCGGCGGACTGGGTCAGCGGGCCGAGGACGTGCTCACGACGACGTTCGACATCGGCCACGACGAGATGGTCCTGGTGAAGGGCATCGAGGTCTGGAGCCTGTGTGAGCACCACCTGGTCCCGTTCACCGGAGTGGCCCACGTCGGCTACATCCCGAGCCGCGACGGCCGGATCACCGGGCTGTCCAAGCTGGCCCGTCTGGTCGATGTCTACGCCAAGCGCCCGCAGGTCCAGGAGCGGCTGACCACGCAGGTCGCCGACTCGCTGGTCGAACTGCTCGAGCCGCGGGGCGTGATCGTGGTGATCGAGTGCGAGCACCTCTGCATGACCATGCGCGGCGTCCGCAAACCGGGCGCCAAGACCATCACGTCGGCCGTCCGCGGCCAACTCCGCAACCCGGTCACCCGAGCCGAGGCCATGAGCCTGATCGTCGGCTGACCCACTCCACTGGCTCCTACGCCGCCTCCCACCGGTTGCCGCGCCGAGGTCATGGCCGGGACTGCGGTGCGCGTCGAACGGTGGTGTACAGACCGACAGGTAGTGCACCTGCGGTACGCCGTACACAGAACGCAGCATGCGCTCAGCTGCACTACCTGTTGGCCGGACACCTCCTGTCCATATGCACGCCGCTCACGGGCGGCCGTAGCTTCGGCGGGCGGTGTTTCGTTGGAGATTGGAAGCCGATATCTGTGGACATTCTGTCGCTGAACGTTTACTTTCCGTAGTGGCGTTCGGTCGACGAGGACCGGATGCCGGCGTGAGGAGGACAAGGATGTCGGGGCGTTTCCGGGTCGGCGCCGCACTCGCCGGTGCCGTCGTACTGACGGCCGCCGGGCTGGTCGCGGCGAACTGGGCCACCGCGGACTCGGAGCCGTCGGGGGTGAAGCCCGCAGAGTTGACGGCCAAGTCTCCGCTGGTCGCCGACGCCGTCGAGACCGAGCTCGGGTCGCGGGCAGTCGGCAGCTACTACGACGAGGCCGGTGAGCTGGTCGTCGCCGTGTCCGATCTCGCCACCGCTGACCTGGTCCGCGCGGCGGGTGCGATCCCGCGGCTGGTCCGCTTCACCGCTGACCAGCTCAACGCGGTCCAGTCCGAGCTGAACCGGCTGGCCGGCGGCTCCGGCGCCGGCAAGGTCCGGTCCTGGTACGTCGATCCCCTCTCGGGCACCGTGGTCGTCACCGTCCCCCGAGGCGCGCGCGACCTGATCACCCAGCGCTTCGTTGACCGCGCCAAGGCGAACGGCGACCGCGTGACGATCCGGTCCGCACCCGGCCGGGTGACCACCACCGCGGACGACTTCGGCCTGCGCGGCGGCCTCCAGGTGGACAAGAACACCGGGTACGTCTGCTCCCTCGGCTTCAACGCCCGCACCACCAAGGGCACCCGGATCTTCCTCACCGCGGGCCACTGCACCGCCGGCAAGCCGTCGTTCTCCCGGAACGGGTACGTGCTCGGCAACACCCGCACGTCGAGCTTCCCAGGCAACGACTTCGGCAGCGTCGGCGTGATCGAGGGCTGGGACCAGCAGGGGTACGTCGAGGGCTGGGGAGCCGGCAACATCTCGGTCAAGGGGATCGCCAACGCGACCGTCGGATCCACGCTGTGCAAGTCGGGCAAGAGCACCGGCTGGACCTGCGGCCGGATCGTCGCCCGCAACGTGACGGTCAACTACGGCAGCAACAGGATCGTCAAGGGTCTGTTCCAGCACACCGCGTGCGTCGAGGCCGGCGACTCCGGCGGGGCCAACATGACCGGCAACTACGCGCAGGGCATCACCAGCGGTGCGGCCCTGATCAACGGCCAGTGCCTGGAGAAGACCGGTCAGACCAACGAGTCGTACTCGCAGCCGATCGGCGAGGCCCTGGAGACGACCCAGTCGCGCCTCGTGCTGAGCTGAGGCGGCTGATGCCCGGCTGGTTCCGCGGCTGGGGGTGACGGCCACTACGGTGGTCTGGTGAGTGACGGTTTGCGGGTGCACGTCGACGGGCTGCCGATCCTGGACCGATGTCTCGTGATGGGTGTTGTCAACGTGACCCCGGACTCCTTTTCCGACGGCGGCGAGTGGTTCGAGCCGGCCGCGGCGATCAAGCACGGCCGGGAGTTGCTGGCCGACGGCGCCGACCTGCTCGACGTCGGCGGCGAGTCGACCCGGCCGGGCGCCGAGCGGCCCGCGCCCGAGGAGGAGCTCCGCCGGGTGCTGCCGGTGATCGAGGCGCTCGCGGCCGACGGTGCGCTGATCTCGGTCGACACCATGCGGGCCGGCGTCGCCGCCCTCGCCCTCGACGCCGGCGCGGTGATGATCAACGACGTGTCCGGCGGCCAGGCCGACCCGGAGATGCTTCCCCTGGTGGCGGAGCGTCGTACGCCGTATGTCTGCATGCACTGGCGAGGGCACTCCATCGACATGCAGAACAGGGCCGAGTACGACGATGTGGTCGCCGAGGTGATTGCGGAGCTCGGTCAACGCGTCGACGCGATCCGGTCCGCCGGCGTGGATCTGGGCAGGGTCGCACTGGATCCCGGTCTCGGGTTCGCGAAGAACGCGGACCACAACTGGGAAGTTCTTCGCCGATTACGGGAATTCGGCGTACTGGGCCGGCCGTTGCTCATCGGTGCGTCCCGGAAGGCGTTCCTCGGTAGGCTGCTCGCCGACGAGCAGACCGGTGAACCCAGACCGGCCGTACGACGAGACGATGCGAGCGCGGCTGTGTCCGCCCTGGCTGCCGCCGCGGGAGCCTGGTGTGTCCGGGCCCACGCGGTGGCGCCGAGCGCGGACGCGGTCCGGGTGGCGAAGAGATGGGGAACGGTATGACGGACGGACCGGGCGGTCCGCGCCGGAGCGCAGGAGGAGACGGTGCGCGCGGTGCGACGGTGGAGGACGTCGTGCTGAACGCGAACACCGCGTTCTACAACGCGTTCGAGGCCGGCGACCTGGATCTGATGGCGGCGGTCTGGCTGCCGGATCCCGATCCGGTCTGCATCCATCCCGGCAACGCGGCGATCTCGGGGTACGCCGAGATGATGCGCGCCTGGGCGATGATCTTCGCCAATACGCCATACATCCAGTTCTTTCTGACCGATGTCCAGGTCCGGGTGGACGAAGACGTGGCCTACGTCACGTGTACGGAGAATGTCCTGTCGTCCGGTGAGGGCGCCCCGGAGGAAGGGTTCGCGGGCGGTAAGGCGCTGGCCACGAACGTCTTTCGCAAAACTTCCTCCGGCTGGCGGTTGTGGATCCACCATGCCTCACCGGTACTGTCGTCGTCTGGGGGCCGACAGGAGGAGGCGGAATGAGCGGTCCCGCGTCGTCCTTGCCTGACGTGATCGAGATCCGTGGCATCCGCGGTTTCGGGCGCCACGGGGTGTTCGAGCACGAGCGGGCCGACGGGCAGGAGTTCGTCGTGGACGTCCGGCTGGAGCTGGACACCCGGCCTGCCGCGGCTTCCGACGACCTGGCCGACACCGTGAACTACGGGGTGGTGGCCGAGCGGGTGCACCACGCGATCGAGACCGATCCGGTGGACCTGATCGAGACCCTCGCCCAGCGCATCGCGGATCTGTGCCTCGCCGACCGGCGGGTGACAGCGACCGCGGTGACCATCCACAAACCCTCGGCGCCGATCACGGTGCCGTTCGACGACGTTGTCCTGACCGTGCAGCGCAGAGCCGGAGAATCCTCGTGACTGAGACCCCAAGTCCCCACGTCATCGACGCGGACACCCTGAGCGGTGGCCTCAAGCCGATCCGCCAGGTGATCCTGTCGCTCGGGAGCAATCTCGGCGACCGTGAGGCGAACCTGCAGGGCGCGGTCGATGCGCTGCGGGACACCCCGGACGTCGTGGTGGTCGAGGTCTCCCCGATCTACGAGACCCAGCCGATCGGCGGGCCCGGCGAGTCCGGCCCGTACCTCAACGTCGTCCTGCTCGCCGACAGCACCCTCGCCGTGGACCTGTTGCTCGACCGCGCGCACGCGATCGAGCAGGCGTTCGGCCGGGAGCGCAGTGTGCCGGGTGCACCGCGGACGCTGGACGTCGACCTGATCACCTACGGCACCAAGGAGATCGAGTCCGAGGAGCTGACCCTCCCGCACCCGCGGGCGCACGAGCGGGCGTTCGTCCTGGCGCCGTGGCTCGACATCGAGCGGGACGCGGTGCTGCCCGGGCGCGGCTCGGTCGCCGAACTGCTCGCGAAGGTCGGCACCGAGGGCGTGACCAAGCTCGACATCGAGCTCCAGTAGTGGCATCCGGCGGTCCAGAGCCCAACCAGGCGCCCGGCAAAGAGCCGCCGCGCCCGGGCTCGGTCCGGCCGACCTCACGCCGGTTGCTGATCGCGATCGCCGTCCTCGGGGCGGCGATCGGGGTGACCATGGTCAAGGCGATCGAGTCCAGCGGCGGGGTCGCGCCCGCGGTCTCCTGGCTGACTCTGATCGCCTGGACGTTCCTGGCCGCGCTGCTGTTCATGGCGGCCCGCAACACCCACCAGCGGATCCAGGTCCGGCGCGAACGGATCGAGCCGTCTCGGGCGGTGTTCCTGCTGCTGCTCGCGAAGGCGAGCGCTTTCGTCGGCGCGTTGTGCACCGGGGTTTACGCAGGGTTCGCGTTAAGCTTCCTCGACGCGGTGAGTGCTTCGGGGCCGCGCAATCGGGTGATCATGGCCGGTGCCGCGGCGGTGGTCTCAGTGCTGGTCGTCACGGCCGGATTGTTGCTCGAACGCGCGTGTCGTATTCCCGAGGACCCGGACGAGACCCCCTAACATGTCGGTCCATGGGGTCAAGGGGTAGCCGCCGTCGAACCAGGACCACTGTTCTCACCGTTGCCAACGGTCTGCTGATCTTTGTCTGCCTGGGCGTGAGTATCGCGCTCTTCTCCCAGAATGCCTGGATTCTCCGGGCTGCCGCCGCGGGCGCCGTCGTGATCGCGATCGCCGCCTCGGTGCTGTTCCGCCATCAGTTGCTGGTCGAGCGGCTGGCCCATTCCGACGAACGCGCCCAGGTGGCGCAGGAGTACTCCCGGATCACCAGCGCGCGAGTGGTCGAGAACGCCGAGTTCGTCGACCTGATGCAGCGCCGGCTCGACAAGATCGACCAGCGCCTGGACAAGATCGACCAGGAGGTCGCCACGGTCGTTGCCGCCGGCGACAAACACTCCCAGGCCGACGCCCCCACCGTCGTCGACCTCAAACTCCGGGGCCTGGCCGCTTCCTGAGACAGACCTCCCGGCTCATACTTCGGTGTGGGGAGGGATGGCTATGGGGCTGGATGCGAACTATCCGGCGGTGACGATGAACGACCCGAACGGGCACGTCACGGTCTTCAACGAGGATCATCTGCCGATCGGGCAGTTGGGCCCGCCGCCGTTCGAGTCGGCGTCGGTGAATGTGACGTGCCGGCGGAAGGCGTGGGAGGACGAGGACTGGTACCGGCTGTTGAATGCGGAGGGCTGGCCGTTCCCGGCCACGGAGGCGTACGTCGCCGCCAACGCGACGCACGAGCTGAATCCCGGGCAGCCCTATCCGATCCCGCAGTGCGCGTCGGGTTGCCCGATCAAGATCGGGCAGGCGGCGGGTGCTGGGGCGCTGGCGATCGGTGCGGTCGCCGCCGCGGCGGCCTGGCGGCGCCGGCGGAGGGCGCCGGGGATCGCCTGACCGACCGGGTGGTGGACCGGGAGGAGCCGGGAGCCGGTCATCCCGCGTAGGTTCTGGGGTGTGGATCTCGCTGAACTGCTGAAGGTTGCCGAAGCTGCTGTTGATCGTGGGCGGGCGGTGACCGACTCCCGCGCGCCTGGGGTGCTCACGTCCAAGGGTGATCGGGACATGGCGTCCGAGGTGGACTTCGCGGTGGAGCGGGAGGTGCGTGCGTTCCTCGAGCGGGAGACGCCGGAGATCGGCGTACTCGGCGAGGAAGAGGGTGGCGCGACGGACGGGACCCGGTGGGTGCTCGATCCGATCGACGGGACGGTGAACTTCATCCACGGCGTACCGCTGTGGGGGATCTCGCTCGGGCTGATCCACGAGGGACGGGCGGTGGCGGGCGTGATCGACCATCCCGCGCTCGGGACCAGGTACGCCGCGGCCGAGGGCCACGGTGCGACCTGCAACGGAAAGCCCATCCGGGGCAGCGAGTGCGCGGATCTGAGTGACGCGTTGGTTGCCGTGGGCGACTATGCGGTCGGGCCGGACGCCGACCGGGTGAACGCCGAGCGGCTCGCCCTGACGCAGCTCCTGTACCCGCGAGCCCAGCGGATCCGGATGATCGGTACGGCGGCCACCGCGCTGACCTGGACCGCGGCCGGCCACTTCGACGCGACGATCATGTTCTCCAACAAACCCTGGGACACCATGGCCGGAGCCGCCATCTGCCGCGAGGCCGGCGTCGTCGTACTCGACCTCGACGGCTCGCACCACGCCCCCGAATCCCGCGGCACCTTCGCCGTCTCCGCAGCCCTCGCCGACCCGCTGCTCGAGCTGATCGCTCAGTCCGTCGGCTGATCCAGGCATGCCTCGAGCGCGCCGGCCAGGGTCTGACGGCGCAGTACGCCGGCCACCGCGACGGCGGCCTCGTCGTTCAGCCGGTCGAAGTACGCCTGGACTCGAATCGCGGCCGGGTTCTCGCTGCGCTCGTCCGGTCGCGACAACCACATCGGCTTCCCGCACACACTCGCCTGGTGCACGTCCAGCAGCGTGATCCGGGCGGCGTCCTTGGCCAGCTGTACGCCGCCGTTGCGGCCGCGCACCGTCTCGATCAGGCCGGCCTGGAAGAGCGGGATCAGCAGAGACCGGACGAAGCTCGGGTTGGTCCGCAAGCAGTCGGCCAGCTGCGCCGAGCTGACGAGCGGGGTGCCCTTGCGGGCGGCGTCGGCGAGCAGCAGCAGTGCCTGCATCGCGGTGCTGAACCGCAGATCCGCCATCGCCACTCCTTCGCCTAATATGTATGTTTGAGAAGTACATATTAAGCGATGAGGAGCAACCATGGCGACACTCGGGATCATCGGGAGCGGCAACATCGGGACGGCGCTGGCGAAGCTGGCGGTTGCCGCGGGCATCGAGGTGGTGCTGGCCAACTCGCGCGGGCCGGAGAGCCTGCGGGACAAGGCCGAGGAGCTCGGCGTCCGCGCGGGGACCGTCGCCGAGGCGTCCGGGGCGGGGGACTGGGTGGTCGTCACGATCCCACTCGGCCGGTACGCCGAGCTCCCGGCCGAACCGCTGGCCGGGAAGGTCGTGATCGACACGATGAACTACTACCCGCACCGCGACGGGCGGATCGCGCGACTGGACAGCGAGGCGGTGACCACGGCCGCGTTGCTGCAGGAGCACCTGCCCGAGTCACACACAGTGAAGGCCTTCAACAACATCAGCGCTGCGAACATCGTGACGCTGGCGCGGCCGAGTGGGGCGCCCGATCGCAGCGCGTTGCCGATCGCCGGGAACGCTGCCGACGCCAAGGCCTCGGCCACCGCGCTGATCCAGGCGCTGGGATTCGACGTACTGGATGTCGGTCCATTGACCGAGAGCTGGCGGTTCGAGACGGAGACGCCGGCGTACGTGACGCCGTACCTGAATCAGGCGAGTACGCCGCAGCAGCGCGCCGGAGGGAACGCCGACCCCGGCAAGCCACTACCTCTGGACGAGTTGCGCATGCTGATCGCCGACGCCCACCGGCCGCCGGTCGCGGACCGCGCCTTCTGACTACTTGTCGATGTCGCCGACCACGAAGAACATGCTGCCGAGGATGGCGATCATGTCCGGGATCACGGTGCCCGGGAGCAGCGCGGGCAGGGCGGAGATGTTGTTGAAGCTGGCCGAGCGCAGCTTGAGCCGCCACGGTGTCTTGTCGCCGCGGGACACCAGGTAGTAGCCGTTGATGCCGAGCGGGCTCTCGGTCCAGGCGTACGTCTGGCCCTCCGGCACCTTCAGGATCTTCGGCAGCCGCACGTTGACCGGGCCGGCCGGCAGAGACGACAGCTTGTCGATGCACGCGTCGACCAGGTCCAGCGACACCTTCACCTGCTCCAGCAGGACCGAGAACCGCGCGAAGCAGTCGCCCTCCGGCCGGGTGACGACCCGGAGTACGCCGTCCTGCAGGAGTTCGTCGTACCCGAGGTACGGCTCGTCGCGGCGGAGGTCGGCGTCGACGCCGGACGCGCGGGCGATCGGGCCGGAGACGCCGTACTGCGCGATCAGCTCCGGCGCGAGCTTGCCGACGCCGACGGTGCGGGCGCGGAAGATCTCGTTGCCGAGGATGATGTCCTCGATGTCGGGCAGCCGTTTGCGGACCGCGACCGAGGCGGCCGACGCGCGGCCGAGCCAGCCGTACGGGAGGTCCTCCTTCAGGCCGCCGACGCGGTTGAACATGTAGTGCATCCGGCCGCCGGACAGCTCCTCCATCACCGCCTGCAGCGTCTCCCGCTCGCGGAACGCGTAGAAGACCGGGGTGATCGCGCCGAGCTCGAGCGGGTACGAGCCGAGGAACATCAGGTGGTTCAGGATCCGGTTCAGCTCGGCCAGCAGGGTGCGCAGCCAGACCGCGCGGACCGGCACCTCGAGGCCCATCATCCGCTCCACCGCGAATACGACGCCGAGTTCGTTGGCGAACGCGGACAGCCAGTCGTGCCGGTTCGCCAGCACGATGATCTGCCGGTAGTCGCGCACCTCGAACAGCTTCTCCGCGCCGCGGTGCATGTAGCCGATGATCGGCTCGCAGCCGACGATCCGCTCGCCGTCCAGAGTCAGCCGCAGCCGCAGTACGCCGTGCGTCGCGGGGTGCTGCGGCCCGATGTTGAGCACCATGTCGGTGGTCGCCAGCTCCGAGCCGCTCCCGGTCCCACCCCGCTCGTACGCAGGGTCGAATCCAGCCGCTCCAGCGCCGATTCCCACGACTCGTTCGGTACTCATGCCCTCTATCGTGACAGGCTGGGTACGTGGATGACCTCTTCGCACCCTCGGATGTCAGCTGGACGCCGGTCTCGCCGAAGCTGGCCGCGGTCCGCCGACTCAACGCGGGGATCACCGCAGGCGTGGCCGGAGTCGTGCTGCTGATCGTGCTCGGGATGACCGTGGGCTGGCTGTACGGCGTCCTCGCACTGCTGGTGGCGGCGGCCGGGTTCGTCTGGGCGTGGGTCCTGATCGGGCGCAACCAGCGGTCCTGGAAGTACGCCGAGCGTGAGGACGAACTGCTGGTCAGCCACGGGATCATGTTCCGCGAGCTGGTGGTGGTCCCGTACGGCCGGATGCAGTTCGTGGACGTGGCCGCGGGACCGCTGGAGCGGGCGTACGGGATCGCCACGGTGGAGCTGCACACGGCCACGCCGGCGACGGACGCCAAGATCCCCGGCCTGCATCCGGACGAGGCCGGTCGGCTCCGTGACCGCCTCTCCGCGCTCGGCCAGGCCCAGGCGTGGGGCCTGTGACCGAGCCGACGCCCGGCCCGCCCGGGCAGCAGACAGCGGGATTACGACCGCCGGTGACTGAGCAGACCGGCGCCCGCCTCCACCCCCTCACGCCGTTCGTGAAGGGCTGGGGGTACTTCGTCGTCGCGGCGTTCGCGCTGGTCAACAACGAGGGTCTGCGGAGCAATCTGACCATCGCAGGTATCGGACTGGCCGCGGTGCTGGTCGGCGGCATCCTGCTGGGCGCACTGTCCTGGTGGTTCACCAAGTGGCAGCTGACCGACGATGCGATCCGGGTCGACAGCGGGTTCCTGTTCCGGCGTACCCGGATCATCCGGTTCGACCGGATCCAGGCGATCGATGTGGCGCAGCCGTTCGTCGCCCGCCTCTTCGGGATGGCCGAGCTGCGGATGGACGTCGCGGGCGGCGGCAAGAGCGACGGCAAGCTCAGCTACTTCGCGTACGAGGAGGCCGGCAGGCTGCGCACCACACTGCTGGTCAGGGCCAAGGGTCAGCAGGTCGCCGAACAGCAGACCGCCCGGGTCGAGTTGGAGCCGTTGCTGGTGGTCCCCACCGGCCGTCTGCTCGGTGCGACCCTGCTGTCGTCCACAGTCCTTGCCAGCGCGGGTGGTCTGGTCTGGTTGATCGCCGCAGCGACCGTGCTGAACTTCCACATCGGTCTGTTCGCCGCTGTGCCGCTCCTACTCGGTGTGGTGCAGCCGATCTGGAAGCAGGTCGTCGGTAACCACGGCTTCACCCTCTCGGAGAGCGACCACGGTCTGCGCACCAAGCGCGGCCTGTTCGACGTCCAGCGGCAGACCGTGCCGCCCGGCCGGGTGCAGGGCCTGCTGATCACCGAGCCGCTCATCTGGCGTCTGCTGGGCTGGTCTCGCGTGGAGCTGGACATCGCCGGTGTGGCGGGCAACAAGGACGAGGGCGACAACGACCGCGAGGGCGCGCAGCTGCTGCCGGTCGGCGAGCGGGTCGAGGTGGCCGGCGTACTCGCACGGGTCCTGCCCGGCTTCGACTTGTCTCGCATCGACATGCAGCGCGCCCCGGAACGTGCCAAGTGGCTGCGCCCCATCGGCTGGCGCTACCTCGCGTACGGCGCCGACGATCAGGTGCTCGTCACGGTCCGCGGCTGGGTCAGCCGCCGTACGTCAATCGTGCTGCACCACAAGACCCAGTCCGTGCGCTTGCAACAGGGCCCGCTCCAGCGCCGCCTGGGCCTCGCCAACGTTCACGTAGACACACCCCTCGGCCCAACCGACGCCGTAGCCCTCCACCGCGACCAGTCCGAGGCGGCATCGCTGCTTCAGAACCAGGCGGACAGGGCCCGCGAAGCGCGCCGTACGGTGTCGTCGCCGTTCGCCGTCCAGACCCAGCCGAAGCCACCGAGCCCGGACGGGTCCAGCAGCTCAGCGGCCTCGCCGGCCGACGACAGCTCGGACAGGTAGCGCAGCGGGTCCGTCTGAGCCAGCTCCAGGCTCGGACGGGTCGCACTCACTCCGAGGGCTCTCAGAGCGTCTCTCTGGAGCAGCAGGGAGCCTCCGAGCGAGTCCAGGGCCACATGGGCTGTCACGTCGCAGGAGCCGTCCAGCAACGGGTCGCACTCGCGGCCGTCGCGGAAGCCGGTCACGGTGCCGTACGGCGGACGGCTGGCGCGGAGATGGCCGTAGTCGATCGCCACGGCGAATGCGCCGTCGGTGAGGCGGTGCAGGATGTCTGCCCAGGCTTGGTCGCGAGTGGTGCCGATCTCGGCGCGGTCGCCTGCTTCGTGGAGGGGCCACCAGGTGTGCAGCCAGGCGAGATCGTTGCCGTCGACAACATTGCCGAGGGAGAGGTCGGCCAGCAGGTACCGCGGTACGCCGTCCTCGTCGAGCTCGGCGACGTCGCAGGGGATGTTGTCCAGCCATTCGTTGGCGATGACCAGGCCGCTCAGGGACGCCGGCAGTTCGTCGTCCAGTTCGATGTTCAGGACGGAGAGCCCTTCGGTGCGGAGGACCTTGCCCAGTTCGCCGGAGCCCGCACCGATGTCGACGACCTCGTCGGCGCCGACCTCGCGAGCGAGCCGTGCGATGGCCTGTCCGAAGAGCGCTGACGCGTGCACTGACGTGCGGAAGTGCGCAGCCGGCCGTTCACGCCGGTAGAACCCGTCCGGTCCATAGAGCGCCGTGTGCCAGCCTTCCCGGAATGTCGTCATGCACCCAGTGGGACCGCACCGAACTGGCGCCAGACGCTGTCCGCGCCCTCCCGCCACAGTCCGACCTCGGTGAGCTGCACGACAGGCGCCGCCTCCTCGGCGAGCGCGGCCTGGGCTTCGGCAACGACAGTCGGGCCGCCCTCGGTGGACGACGCGATGGTGAGGTGCGGATGCGGGTCCAGGAACTCACCGCCGTACGGCGGGCACTCGGGAAACGCCTCGTAGACCGTCAGCACCAGGGAACGCACAGTGTCGAACGGCTCCGGCCGCAGCCACGCCGTACCGTTCGGGAACTGTCCCGCCGTCGGGAAGCTCAGCTCGAAGGGCTCGACTTTCGCCAGCACAGAGCTCAACCGCTCCACATCGGCGTCTGCGGGCTCGGCGACCCACGGCACCAGCACACTGACGTGCGGTGGGATGAGCTTGGTCAGCGAGACCTGCGGCCGAAGCCTCGAGCGGGACACCGAACGCCAGCGGTCCGTGTACGCCGCCAACTCGGGAACTGTGATCAGAATCGCCGTCAATCCGCGCCGCGTGGCCCAGTCATCGCTCACCACGCCATGCTCTCATCACTTAGGCTGGCCAGTGGATCGTCTGGTACCCCGCCGCGGGACTGGAACGAAAAGAGTGAAGATGGAACGGATCGGCTTGATCGGAGCCGGCCGGGCCGGGACCGCCGTGGGAGCAGCCTTGGCGGCCGCCGGACATCCCCTGGTCGGCGTCACCGCACGGTCGCGCGCGTCACGCGAACGCGCCGCCCGGTTCCTCCCGCATGTACCGGTGCTGACTCCCGGTGAGGTCAGCGAACGCGCCGACGTGGTCCTGGTCGCCGTACCCGACGACCTGATCCGTGAGGTCGCCGCCGGACTGCCCTTGACCAGCGATCAGTACGTCGTCCATCTGTCCGGCACGCACGGGCTCACGCCACTGCAGGGTCTGCCGGCGACTCCGGTCTCGCTCCATCCGCCGATGACGTTCACCGGGGACGACCCGGTCAGCCTGGACGACGTGCTGTTCACGGCGACCGCTCCGGACGCGGCCCGGCCGATGGTCGAGCGGTTGGTGAAGCTGCTCGGTGCGCAGGTGCAGTGGGTGGCGGAGGAGAACCGTGCTCTGTATCACGCGGGTCTCGTGCATGGCGCGAACCACCTGACAACGTTGCTTACCCAGGCCCTCGCCGTACTGCGGGAAGCAGGCGTCGCGGATCCGGCAGCAACGCTTCGGCCATTGGTGACCGCAACCCTCGACAACACGCTGCGATCCGGTCATCATGCGCTCACCGGGCCGATTGCCCGGGGCGATGTCGACACGGTGGCAGCTCATCTGGCCGTACTCCCGGACCGGACGGCAGGCACGTACGCCGAACTGGCCAGGGCGACGGTGGACCTGGCGGCAGCGGACGGACGGTTGTCCCCGGAGACGGCGGAAGCGTTCTACGAGGTGCTGAAGGGGCACCGGGCTGGCAACCCGGATGAGGTGCTGGAGCGGTATGGGACAGGGGAGGCACCGCGATGAGACTTACCCAGACGAAGGCCGAACTGCGGGCGGCAGCGGCGGTCCGGCCCCGGGCGGTGGTGATGACGATGGGCGCCCTGCACGAGGGGCACGCGGCGCTCCTGGCCGAGGCACGCGAGCGGGTCGGGCCCGAGGGCAGTGTGGTGCTGACGATCTTCGTGAACCCGTTGCAGTTCGGGCCGGCTGAGGACTTCGACCGCTATCCGCGCACGCTGGCCAGCGATCTGGCGGTCGCCAAGAACGAAGGCGTCGACCTGGTCTTCAATCCGTCCCGCGACGAGCTGTATCCGAACGAGCCGTCCATCACCGTGCATCCCGGCCCGCTGGCCGACGAACTCGAGGGCATGGTCCGGCCGGGCCACTTCGCCGGCGTACTGACAGTGGTGGCGAAGATGCTGCACCTGACGGCGCCCGACCTGGCACTGTTCGGCGAGAAGGACTACCAGCAGCTCACGCTGATCCGCGAGATGGTGTGCGACCTCGACTGGGACGTCGACATCGTGCCGGTGCCGACCGTGCGCGAGCCCGACGGTCTCGCCTTGTCCTCACGCAACCGCTACCTGGACGAGACCGAGCGTGACGAAGCGCTGGTCCTGTACCGCGCGCTGACCGCGGGCGCGAAGGCCGGAATGAACGGTCCGGACGCCGTGATGGCCGCCGCCCAGGCCGAACTGGAGGCGGTGCCGTCGGTGAAGATCGATTATCTCGCCTTGCGCGCACCGGATCTCGGCCCGGTGATCGGCCCCGGCGAGGCCCGCATGCTGATCGCCGCCCGCGTCGGTCTGACCCGTCTCATTGACAACATTTCCATCACGCTCAGGTGAAAACGATTGATACGGTCGCTGGATGACCGCTCCTGCTGTCCCGCAACGGTTGTCTGCGCCCGAACCCGGTTGGACAGACACCGTCGACGTGGTGGTGATCGGTTCCGGCATCGCCGGACTGACCGCCGCACTGAAAGCCCGTGAGCTCGGCACTGTCCTGGTGGTGACCAAGGATGTCGTCGCCTCCGGCTCGACCCAGTGGGCCCAGGGCGGTATCGCTGCCGCGCTCAGCCCGGAGGATTCGCCCGAGGATCATCTGCAGGACACCCTGGTCGCGGGCGCCGGACTGTGCGATCCGGACGCCGTACGGGCGCTGGTGACCGAGGGACCGGACGCGGTGCGAGACCTGATCGAGCTGGGTGCGCGGTTCGACACCCTGGCCGACGGAGACCTGTCGCTGACGCGGGAGGGCGGGCATCATCGCAACCGCATCGCGCACGCCGGCGGAGACGCGACCGGCGCGGAGATCGAGCGGGCGCTGGTCGCCGCGGTGAAGCGGGCCGACGACATCCGGCTGATCGAGCACGCCCTCGTCATCGACTTGCTGACCGCTGCGGACGGTGGCGTTGCCGGAGTCACCCTGCACGTCATGGGTGAGGGCCAACTGGACGGCGTCGGCGCGATCCGGAGCCGAGTCGTGATCCTGGCGTCGGGCGGTATCGGCCAGTTGTACGCCGCCACGACCAACCCGAGCGTGTCCACGGGCGACGGCATGGCGCTGGCGTTGCGGGCCGGCGCCAAGGTGCGTGATCTCGAGTTCGTGCAGTTCCACCCGACCGTGCTGTGGCTGGGCAAGAGCGCGAAAGGCCAGCAGCCGCTGGTGTCCGAGGCGGTCCGCGGCGAGGGTGCGTTCCTGGTCGATCACGAGGGCCATCGGTTCATGCAGGGTCAGCACGAGCTGGCCGACCTCGCCCCGCGCGACATCGTAGCGAAGGCGATCATGCGGCAGATGTTTGCCACCGGCAAGGATCATGTCTACCTGGACGCACGCCACTTCGGCGACGAGAAGTGGCGGGTCCGCTTCCCGACCATCCTGGCGTCCTGCCGCTCGCACGGCATCGACCCGGTGCGTGAGCTGATCCCGGTCGCGCCGGCCTGCCATTACTCGTCCGGTGGTGTCTGGACCGACCTGGACGGCCAGACGTCGATGCCGGGGCTGTACGCCTGCGGTGAGGTCGCATGCACCGGTGTCCACGGCGCCAACCGGCTGGCCTCGAACTCCCTGCTCGAAGGGCTTGTCTTCGCTCGGCGGATCGCTGCCCACCTCGCCGACGGCCTCCCGCCGCTGCGTGAGCCGGTCGCCGACAGCCGTGTCCCCGGTCTGGTCGACGCGGACCTAGTCGACGAGGTGCAGCGGGTGATGACCGTCGGTGCCGGTGTCATCCGCAGTGCACGCGGATTGTCGGAGGCCGGTGCGACCCTCGCCAAGCTGATCGAGCAGCCGGCCGGCGAGCCGGGTACGCCGGGATGGGAGGCGACCAACCTGGTCACGGTGGCGTCCGCACTGATCGCCGCGGCCACCGTGCGCGAGGAGAGCCGCGGCTCTCACTGGCGTGAGGACCACCCGGATCGCGACGACCGGAACTGGTCGGGCAGTCTGGACCTGACCCTCCCGCCCGAGGGAGAGACCGCGAGACCACGTACGACGTTCGTCCCGCATGACACCAAGGAGAATGCTCACCATGGATGAAGCCGTCGACCGGCAGTGGGTCGGTGACCTGGTGCGGGCCACCATCGAGGAAGACCTGGCTGGTGGCGCCGACGTCACCACGGTCGCGACCGTCGACCCGGACCAGATCTCGGTGGCCGAACTCGTCGCGCGTACCGATGGCGTGGTGGCCGGGCTGGAGGTCGCCGAGCTGGTGATCCGGCAGGTCGCCGCTCCGGACGAGGTCGAGCTCGAGTACTCGGTCCGTGACGGTGCGTCGGTGCGCAAGGGCGACGTACTGATGACGATCCGCGGCAAGACGCGCCAGCTGCTGACCGCCGAGCGGACGACGCTCAACCTGCTGTGCCATCTGTCTGGCGTCGCGACCCTCACCCGCCGGTGGGTCGACGCGGTCGAGGGCACCGGTGTGGTCATCCGCGACACCCGCAAGACCATGCCGTTGCTGCGGTCGCTGGAGAAGTACGCCGTTCGCTGCGGTGGCGGCAAGAACCACCGGATGGGCCTGTCCGACGCGGCGCTGATCAAGGACAACCACGTGGTCGCGGCCGGCGGGGTGGCGGAGGCGTTCCGTCTGGTCCGCAAGGCCTACCCGGACCTCGCGGTCGAGGTCGAGGTGG
The DNA here is from genome assembly GCF_044459685.1 of Kribbella sp. NPDC050241. Taxonomy (NCBI): domain Bacteria; kingdom Bacillati; phylum Actinomycetota; class Actinomycetes; order Propionibacteriales; family Kribbellaceae; genus Kribbella; species Kribbella sp. NPDC050241. The sequence goes on along the minus strand of NZ_JBITJE010000003.1, from coordinate 682,996 downwards.
ACTCGGTCGACGACGCGCTGATCGCGGTCGAGTCCGGTGCCGAGCTGATCCTGCTCGACAACATGGAGGTCCCCCAGCTGCGTGAGGCGGTCGAGAAGGTGGCCGGCCGGGCCCGGCTGGAGGCCTCCGGCGGACTGACGCTGGATCAGGCCCGGGCCGTGGCCGAGACCGGGGTCGACTACTTCGCGGTCGGCGCCCTCACCCACTCGGCGCCGGTGCTCGACATCGGGCTGGACCTGCGGGAATCCTGATGCTCCTCGCCGTCGCCGTCGAAAACACCAGGACGCTGGTCGGCCTGGTGCTCGACGGCACGGTCAAGCGGCACTGGTGGGTCGGCACCGATCCCCGGCGTACGGCCGACGAGTGGGCGGTCCTGCTGCAGGGACTGCTGACCGGAGAGTCTCCCGTGTCCGGCATCGCTGTGTGTTCCGCCGTACCGCATGTGCTGCACGAGCTCCGCGATGTGGTCGCGCGCTACTACCCGCACGTGCCGGGCGTGGTGGTCGAGCCGGGTGTGAAGACCGGATTGCCGGTGCTGGTGGACAACCCGCGCGAGGTCGGCACCGACCGGATCGCGAACGCGCTTGCCGCGGTCAACCAGTACGGCGCGCCCTGCCTGGTCGTCGACGTCGGTACGGCGACCACCATCGACGTGGTCAACCCGGCCGGCGCGTTCATCGGCGGAGTGATTGCCCCAGGCATCGAAACCGCGACCGACGCGCTCGGCCAGGCCGCCGCCCAGTTGCGCCGAGTTGAACTCGTCCGACCACGCGCAGTCGTCGCGAAGAACACCGTCGAGGCCCTTCAGTCGGGGGCGATTCACGGCTTCGCGGCACTGGTCGACGGTTTGGTGGGACGGATCCGTGCCGAGCAGTCGCTTGATTCGTCGACCCCGGTGGTGCTGACCGGTGCCCTCGCCCCCCTACTCGCCGGCGAACTGATCACCCAGGTTCGTCACGAACCGTTGCTCACCCTGCACGGCCTGCAGCACGCGTTTGCCCGCAACAACCAATAGTTGCCCGATCGGGCCAGAGCCCTTGTGCCCTTGTGGTGACCGGGATCACCATGTGCTCAGGGGAAATCCGGGGTTGGGGGAGAGCTATGAGGTCCGTTTATCGGGTACTCGCCGGTCTCGTTGCGATCGGTGTGGTGCTGCAGGCGATGTTCGTCGCACTCGGCTGGTTCACAGCGATCAAGGACATGGACGACGGCTTGGTCATCGACAAGAACTACGAGGGCAACGCCGGGCACATGCTGCACGGCCAGTTCGGGATGCTGTTCATCCCGATCATCGCGCTGTTGCTGCTGATCGTGTCGTTCTTCGCCAAGGTCCAGGGTGGAGTCAGGTGGGCGCTCTACGTGGTCGGCCTGGTCGCGCTGCAGATCGTGCTCGCGTTCCTGTCGTTCGGCGTGGCGCCCGTGATCGGGACACTGCATGCTCTGAACGCGTTCGCGCTGCTCGCCGTCGCCGGTATTGCGGCCCGGCGAGCCGCCCCCGCACCGGCGCCGGCCGCCGAGCCGACAACCGCCGTCTAGATGCCTTTGGCAACAAAGCTGGCCGAGCGGCGCCGGCTGCTGGTCGCTGTCGCCGCGACCCTGGCCGTGCTGGCACCGCTGGCCTTCTTCTGGCAGCGGAGCCTGGTCCCGAACGACCTCTCCCCGATGACCATGGGGTACGCCGACTATGGCGGCGGCCCCGTGGTCCACGCCCATCACGGGCAGGACGTCAGCACGCTCAAAGGTCCGGCCGACGGGGCGCCTGACGTGGCGGTGGATCTGACCGCCCGGAAGGAGAAGTTCGAGATCCCCGGGCGCGGCCCGGTGGACGGGTACACGTTGAACCACACGTCTCCCGGACCGCAGATCGTCGCAAAACAAGGCGATCTGATCCAGGTGACCCTGCACAACGAGTCCGTGCCCGAGGGGATCACCCTGCACTGGCACGGAGTCGACGTACCGGCCGCCGAGGACGGCGTCGCCGGCGTCACCCAGGACGCGGTCGCCCCCGGCCAGTCGTTCGTCTATCGCTTCGTCGCGAAGGACGCCGGCACGTACTGGTACCACTCGCACCAGGTCTCCCACGAGCAGGTGAAGAAGGGCCTGTACGGCGTACTGATCGTGCAACCGAGCACGACCGATGTGATCGCCGCCGTGCATACGTACGACAAGATCCGGACCGTCAACGGCGGGTACGGCGAGCGCCGCGTGGCGGCACCGGGATCGACGGTCCGGGTGCGTCTCATCAACACCGACAACGGGCCGATGGCTGCCTGGGTCGACGGAGCGCCGTACCGGGTGATGGCGGTCGACGGGACCGACGTGAACGCGCCGACCGAAGTGAGCAACAAGACTGTGCTCGTCACCGCGGGTGGCCGGATCGATCTGCAAGTGACGATGGCGCAGGGATCAGCCGTGCGGATCGGCCTGGGTGGTGGTCCGACCACGCTGGTGATCGGCGACGGCAACGCGCCGACCGGCACCGAGCCGCGTGACCGGGTCGACCTGTTGAGTTACGGCTCGCCGAAGAGGCTCGGGTTCGATCCGGCGAAGGCCGACCGGAATTTCCACTACAACATCGGCCGGCGGCCCGGGTTCTTCGACGGGAAGCCGGGGCTGTGGTGGACGATCAACGGGCAGCAGTTCCCGGATGTGCCGATGTTCGTGGTGACCGAGGGCGACGTGGTCCGGATGACGATCAAGAACACGTCCGGGCAGGTCCACCCGATGCACCTGCACGGCCACCACGTCGTCGTACTCAGTCGCAACGGCACGGCCGCGACCGGCAGCCCGTGGTGGACGGACTCACTGAACGTCGAGGACGACGAGACCTACGAGGTCGCGTTCGTCGCCGACAACCCGGGCATCTGGATGGACCACTGCCACAACCTGCCGCACGCCGCGCAGGGCCTGGTGACCCACCTCATGTACGCCGGCGTCACCAGCAACTTCCACCTCGGCGGTTCCCCGGGCAATCAGCCCGAGTGAATCGGCCCTCCGACGGTCAGGGCCTTGCGGAGGGTCTCGGGAAGGGTGTTGAAGGCGGCGTCGGGCGGGGTGCCGGTCGCTGCGAGGGTCTTGGAGAAGAAGGCTCGGGCAGCCGCGGCGAGGACGACGTCGAGAACGTCGGTGTCGGTCAGTCCGACGGCCTTCAGTTCGTCCACGTCCGCCTGGGTGATGCTGTCCGCGGACAGCGCGACCTTGCGCGCGAAGGCCATCACGGCACGGTCGACCGGGTCGGCGGGCGGCTCGTCGACCAGCGCCGCGACCTCCTCGGACGTGTAGAACTTGTCGGCCAGCACCTGACCGTGCGCGAGGCTGCAGTAGCTCGACTTCAGCGCGGTCGCGGCGGCCAGCGTCGCCAACTCGTAGCGGCGCAGGTCCATGGATTCCTTGATCGCGCCGTTGAGCTGTTTCCACGCGTCGTACACGGCCGGCCGGGCCGCGAACGTGGTGACGAAGTTCGGTATGTGACCCGCCGGAGCCCGGTTGCTCTCGAAGAAGTCGCGGTTGGACGGTGTGTCGATGAACGCCATGCTCGTTCCCCCCTTGTCGCTCCTTCACGGTAGGTCCGGCGTACCGATCCGGCAACGAGGTCGCGGCTATTGCCCGACTTGCCGCAGCAATGCCTCAGTGGCAACGGCGTGAGGCCACGAGGAGGAGTGGCTGCAGCTCGGCGAGGAAGGTGTCAAGGACTCCGGAAGCCGGACCTCCCGCTGGTGCTGGGGATGATGCAGTACGAGGGCGACCCGGAGGTGGTGGCCGAGATCGTCAGTCACACCCCGTGGCCGGTCCGGTCCTTCGTCCCGATGCTGTCCCGCCGGGCCTTCCGCAAGCACGCACTCGCCGGCCACGGCACTGCCACGCCCTGACCGCCGGCATACCGATCCGGCAACGACCCTACGGACTCGGTGGGCTGATCTGGGTATGGTTCAGCGGTCGGTTGTGAGGCAGCTGAGACGAGGTGGTCGGAGTGCGGCGGATGCTCGCCGCGGCGCTGGCGGTGGTGTGTGGCACAGCCGTGCTGACCGCCTGCTCCTCGGATCCGGTTCCCACCGACGTGGCGGTCGGCTGGTCCGGTGACGGCCGGACCGCGGTCCAGGTCAGCTGGAAGGACGACAACGCCCCGAACCGGATCACCATCGAGGGTGTGCTCAGCGAGAGTCCGTCGTACGTGAAGTACGTCGGCGCCGGCGACGCGAACAGCTGGGACATCCCGACCTCGGCCTTCCCACCGGACGGGAACTACCGGGTGGCGGTCGCCATCGGGACTTCGCAGGGCGGTGTGACCAGCAAACTCGCGCGCTCGCCCGTCTTCGACACCGACGGGCCGGTCGGTCCCAGCGCGGCGACGGCGGCACCGGCGGGCCGATCGGGCGCGCTGATGCAGTGGACGGTGCCCGTGGTGCCGCAGGACTTCACCCCGAACGACCCGCTCGACGTGAAGGGACCGCGCACCCAGACGTACGTGCCGATGGTCGGCGAGCCCGGCGAGCAGTTGCGACCGGTCGGCCCGGCGACGACGTCGACGCGCCACGTCATCAACAGCATCAAACCGCCGTACGTGTTCCAGGTCCGGACGCAGAACGAGTGGAGCACCCGGCTCGGTGGGCAGGTGCTCGGCCTGACCAGCTCGATCAGCGCGGCGATGCCAGGGCTGGCCCAGTTCAGCCTGCCGATCCGCGCCCGCGGCCGGGTCATCCTGCAACAGGTGGCGTGCGAGCCGGAGACGCCGTGCACCCAGCGGCGGGCCACGCCGGCCGGGGTGCCGATCGTCGTACTCACCCAGGTGATTCCCGGTGGCCACTGGACTCCGGTGGCTCGCGGTAGGACGACAGCCGGCGGGCACTACGACATCGGGGTTCCGACCGGTGGCAGCCGCCCGTACGCCGTCACGGTCCCGAACTACACCAAGCCCGGTCTGCTCACGAGTACGTCGACCAGCCGGCCGACGTACGTCCGCAACGTGGTCCGGGTCGTCTCGTCCGGGTTCGCCGGCGGGCTGACGGTCAAGAAGCGCGGGTCGAACGTCACCGCGTTCGCGATCATCAAGCCGGCCATGAGCTCGACCGCGACGCTGCAGGTGTGGAACCGCGTGCTGCGCCGCTGGGTCGGCGTCAAGGCGACGCCGATCCGCAACGGCCGTACGTCATGGACGTTCCGGGCGGGCTCGGCGGGGAACTTCGTCTACCGGTTCGTGCTGCCGGCCGCGACGATGTACGGCCGGTCGATGAGCGGGACGATCACGCAGCACCTCGCGCTATACGTCCGCTGACTCCGGCTCCCGCACCGCGGCGGTCTCCCGATGCCGGCGGCGGATCCGGTAGTAGGTGTACGCCGCGACCGCGGCGAGTGCGAGCACGACCAGGGCCCAGACCGACAACTGGCCGAAGATCTTGTCCGCGTTGTCGCCGATGTTGTACGCGACGATGCCGATCGTGGTCGCCCAGGCGATCCCGCCGGCCGCGTTGGCAGCCAGGAACTTGGGGTACGGCATCCGCAGCATGCCCGCCATCGGGCCGGCGAAGATGCGCAGCAAAGCCACGAACCGGCCGAAGAAGACCGTCCAGACGCCGTACCGGTGGAAGTACTTCTCGGCCTTGACGATGCGGTCCTCGGAGAAGTGGTGGAACCGGCGGCCGAGCCGCTCGAACAGGCTCCGGCCCGCCTTCCGGCCGATGTAGTACCCGACCGAGTCGCCGACGATGGCGCCGGTGGCCGCCGCGGCGATGACGAACTCGAGGTGCAGGTTGCCCTGCGACGCCAGCAGCGCGGCCGCGATCAGCGTCGTCTCACCGGGTAACGGAACCCCCATGCTCTCGACGCCGATGACAAGGCCGACCACCAGGTACGCGACGATCGCCACCCCGCCGGTCGGGACCATGATCGCGAGCGCGTGCAACGGTTCCCCCATACACCCATAGTGACATCCGGGGTCAACCGATTACGGGACGAGGCAACTATTTCAGGGGATTCTCAGGGCTGTGGCCGTTGGTGTCGGGAGGAATTTCGGGGAGATAGCCGTTGAACGCCTTGGTGACGTTCTGTAGCGCGGAGGTGACCTCGGACGGGATCACCCAGAACGTGTTGCCCGGGCCCTTGGCCAGTTCGGGCAGCATCTGCAGGTACTGGTACGCCAGCAGCTTCGGGTCCGGGTCGTTGCGGTGGATCGCCTCGAACACCGTGTCGATCGCCTTCGCCTGACCCTCGGCCCGCAGGATCGCGGCCTGCCGGTCGCCCTCGGCGGTCAGGATCCGGGACTGCCGCTGGCCCTCGGCTGTCAGGATCGCGGCCCGCTTCTCCCGGTCCGCCCGCATCTGCTTCTCCATCGACTCCTTGATCGACGGCGGCGGGTCGATCGCCTTCAGCTCGACCCGGTTCACCCGGATGCCCCACTTGCCCGACGCCTCGTCCAGTACGCCGCGGAGCTGGGAGTTGATGTGCTCGCGGGAGGTCAGCACCTTCTCCAGGTCCAGGCTGCCGATCACGTTGCGCAGTGTGGTGACGGTGAGCTGCTCGATCGCCTGCTCGAAGTTGGCGATCTCGTACGCCGCCGCCCGGGGATCGGTGACCTGGACGTACAGCACCGTGTCGATGTCGACGACCAGGTTGTCCTCGGTGATCACCGAGCGCGGCTCGAACGAGATCACCTGCTCGCGCAGGTCGATCAGCTGTCGGGGCCGGTCGATGAAGGGGATGACGATGTTCAGCCCGGGCTCGAGAGTGCGCAGGTAGCGCCCGAGCCGCTCGACGTTCGTGGCTCGCGCCTGCGGCACGATCCGGACGGTCCGAAGTACCAGGACGACGGCGAGCATGGCGACGACCAGCCCGATGATCAGTTCGGCCATGGATCCTCCTGAGGATGGACGAGGGCGGTGGCCCCCTCGATGGCGAAGACATCGACCCGGGTCCCCGCGGGGATCAGCAGGTCCGGGTCGTACGACCGGGCACTCCACTCCTCGCCGCCGATCTTGACCCGGCCGGGATCGCGGCCGCACGGGGTCAGCACCACGGCCTCGCGCCCGATCAGCGCCGCGACACCGGTCCGCAGCTGCGGGTGCGATCTCAGGTGCCGTCGCGCGACCGGCCGGACCAGCGTGATCATCGCGCCGGCCGTGACGGCGAACGCGAGGAGTTGCAGGCCGGTCCCGAGGCCGAGACCGGCGACTCCGGCCGCGGCCAGCGCGGCGACGGCGAGCAGCAGCAGATCGAGGGTTGCCGTCATCAACTCGGCGGTGCCGAGGACAGCGGCGATGATCAACCACAAAAGCCAGGACTCCATATGACCACCCGCCGGCGGAGAGGACCTCTCTTTCGAAGGTACCCCTGGATACGCGCGAAGGCAGCTAATGGTTCAGCTATCTTGTGGCGGCTTCCCGGTCGGTACGACGGCCAGCAGGGTGCTGATCATCCGGGTACCGGCCGGATGGCTGGTCAGGCTCCGGCCCTTCTTGTAGCGGTCGACCAGGTCGACGAGCTCCTTCCCGAACTGCCTGGCCTCCTCATGGGTGAGCCACAGCCGGGACCGGCTCAGCGAACTCACGTCGTCCCAGGGGTCGTCGTCGGCCATCTCCTGGAACTGCTCGAGCACCCGGTCCGCCGTCGTCCGCATGATCGTCTGGCTGGCCAGCCGGCCCGCGTTGGACGCCTGCGACGAGATCATCAGGCTGCCGGCCAGCGCCCGCCAGGGCCGTTCCCGCCCGTCGCCGGACTCCTCGGCGCGCTCGATGATGCCCCAGCGTTCCAGGGCCCGTAGGTGGTAGCTCATCGCCGACGGGGTCAGCCCAGCCAGCTCCGCACACTCGGTCGCGGTCAGCACCCTGCCGTTGTAGAGCTCGTCGATGACCCGCTGCCGGGCCGGGTGCGCCAGGGCGCGGATCGCCCGCGGATCGGTGATCACCACGCGTTTCTTCTTGGCCACGAGGTCAGCGTAACCAATCCCTTGACGATCCGGAATATGAAGCAGTAACTTCACAACTATGAAGCAATCACTTCAGACTTCGATCTGGTCCTTCCCCGACATCCGGCTGGTGCTGCCCGCCCGCGCGCTGTCCTACGCGGGTGACTCGGTGGCACTGGTCGCGCTGATGCTGCGCGTGTCCCACGACGGCGGACCCGGCGCGATCACGGCCCTGCTGCTGGCGTTCGCCGTGCCGACCGTCGCGATGATCCCGTTCGCCGGCCGGATCGTGGACGGCCACGACTCCCGCACAGTCCTGGTCTGGGCGTCGCTGCTTCAGGCGGCCGCCGGTGTCGGTCTGGCCTTCAGTCATGGCCTGGCCGAGACTCTGGCGCTGGTCTGCGTGTTGCAGGTCGGTCAAGCTGTGGCCGGACCTGCCTGGGGTGCACTCATCCCGCGCATCGTCGGCGACGAGCTGGTCGGCAAGACCACCGGCACCAGCCAGGCGCTGATCGGCGTCGCCACCCTGACCGGCTCCGCCGCCGGTGGCGTGCTCGTGGGCTGGTCCGGCGACCGCGGCGCCCTCCTGATCGACGCCCTGACCTTCCTCGTCCTGGGCCTGGTCGCCCGGCTGGTCACCACCCGCCGCCGCCCCGAGCCGGGCGCTGTCCGGGAGCCCGGCGCGCTGATGGCCGGTCTGCGCAGTCTGTTCGGCGACTCGCTGCTCCGGATCCTGGTGACGTGTCTGTGGGTCTTCGTGCTCACGGGTGAGGCGGTCAACGTCGTCGAGGTGTTCCTGGTCACCGACGAGGTCGGACTCGGCGCGTCGGGCTATGGCTGGCTGATGGCCGCCCAGGGAGCCGGAGCGATCCTCGGGGCCTGGGGCAGTGGCCGCTTGGTGACAGCTGCGTCCCGCTCCCGGGCCTTGCTGGCCGGGATGGCCGCCATCGGCGGTTCGTGCGTGCTCATGGGCCTGTCGCACGACGTGGTCACGCTGGCCATCGGCTGCCTGGCGGTCGGAGCCGGCAGCGGCATGCTCAACGCCGCCTGCAGCACCCTCATCGTCACCCGGACGGCCGAACACGTCCGCGGGCGGGTCGTCGCGGCGCTGGGCGGCACGGTCCGGGGCTGCAGCCTGATCGCGCTTCCGCTGGGTGGTCTCCTCGGCGCGGCGCTCGGGACCCGGATGACCTTCGTGGCCTGCGGGATCACCGGCGTGGTGACCGCTGCGATCGCCGCCGTACTGCTGGTGCGAACAAAGGATTCGGTTGTGGAGGCGGTCAGTCACTAGCCTTTAGGCATGACAGACGCACACGTGAACCCGGTGAACCCCGACAGCGGGCAGGACGACCTGCCCGAGCAGATGCGGGTTCGCCGGGAGAAGCGTGACCGCCTGCTGGCGGAGGGAGTGCAGCCGTACCCGATCTCGGTGCCGCGGACGCACCTGCTGAAGGACCTGCGGGCGAAGTACGACGGACAGGAGCTGGAGCCGGACACCCGGACCGGCGAGCAGGTCTCGGTGGCCGGCCGGGTCATCTTCCTCCGCAACACCGGCAAGCTGTGCTTCGTGCGGCTGCGCGAGGGCGACGGGACCGAGCTCCAGGTGATGCTGTCGGTGGCCGACCTCGGCGACGAGGGGCTGGCCCGGTTCAAGCAACTCGTCGACATCGGCGACCTGCTGTCCGTCCAGGGCGAGGTGATCACCAGCCGTCGCGGTGAGCTGTCCGTGCAGGCGACCGGCTGGCAGATGGCCGCCAAGACGCTGCGCCCGCTCCCGAACGAGCACAAGCCGCTGAACGAGGAGGCCCGCGTCCGGCTGCGCTACGTCGACCTGATCGTCCGCCCGGAGGCGCGCGAGATGGTCCGGAACAAGGCCGCCGTACTGAAGTCACTGCGGGCGACCTTCGACGCGCACGACTTCATCGAGGTCGAGACGCCGGTGCTGCAGCTGACCAACGGCGGCGCCGCGGCGCGGCCGTTCTCGACCCACCTGAACGCGTTCGACCAGGAGATGAAGCTGCGGATCGCGCTCGAGCTGGATCTCAAGCGGGCGATGATCGGCGGCGTCGACCGGGTCTTCGAGATCGGCCGGACGTTCCGCAACGAGGGACTCGACTCCACCCATGCGGCGGAATTCTCGATGATCGAGGCGTATGAGGCGTACGGCGATTACGACACGATGGCCGAACTCTTCGCCGAGCTGATGCGGAACGCCGGTCGTGCGATCGGCCGGACCACGATCACCGCGCGCGACGGTTCGGACATCGATCTGGAGCAGCCGTTCCGGCATACGACGCTTTTCGGTCTCGTCTCCGAAGCCGTCGGTGAGACCGTCGACGTGACCACCGACGTGGCCGCGCTGACCAAGCTGGCCGAGCAGCACGACGTCGAGCTGCAGCCGGGCTGGAATGCCGGTGAGATCGCGGTGGAGTTGTTCGAGAAGCTGGTCGAGCACACGCTGATCCAGCCCACCTTTGTCCGTGACTATCCGGAGTCGGCGCGGCCGCTGGCGAAGCCGCACCGCGAAATTCCCGGACTGGTCGAGGCCTGGGACCTGATCGTGAACGGCGTCGAGCTGGGCACCGCCTACTCGGAACTGAACGATCCGGTGATCCAGCGGGAACGCCTGGTGGCACAGTCGTTGCTGGCCGCAGCCGGCGACCCGGAGGCGATGGAGCTGGACGAGGACTTCCTGCGCGCGATGGAGTTCGGCATGCCGCCGGCCGGCGGGATGGGGATGGGCCTGGACCGGCTGGTGATGCTGTTCACCGGCGCCGGTATCCGGGAGACGATTCTGTTCCCGTTGCTGCGCCCGGAGTGATTCCGCCCGCACCCGAGTGATTCAGGAAACCGGCCCGGAGGTTCGTTGCATAGCACAACCTCCGGGTCATGCAATTCCCGGGGTCCAATTGATTCCGGTCCAGCCCGAGTTACGATCCACCGGCCCGGCTGAATACTGAAGGTCACCGTCGGAGCACAGTGTCGCCCGTACCTCACCGAACCGAAGGTTTTGGTCACATCTTTCCGGAACATTCCGGGTGGTGAATGACACGAAGGCGGTTTGTGCGGTACAAATCAGGTGCGAACAATTCGGCAGGGGGATTGTGCCCGGTGGCGGGCGCGGAAAGGACTGTCATCGATGGCGCAAAGGGTGCAGGTAGTTCTCGAGGACGATCTCGACGGAGGTAAGGCCGACGAGACCGTGACCTTCGGGCTGGACGGCACGACGTACGAGATCGACCTGTCGAAGAAGAATGCCGCCAAGCTGCGCGACGCCATGGCCGGGTACGTCGGCTCGGCGCGCCGGGTGTCCGGGCGCCGCGGTGCCGCGGGCCGGGCACGGGGCCGCGGCCGGTCGGCGTCGGACTCCGCCGACATCAGGGCCTGGGCCAAGGAGAACGGCTACGAGGTGAGCGAGCGGGGCCGGATCTCCGCCGAGGTACGCGCGGCCTACAACGAAGCCAAGTAATTCCCACGGACCTGCCGGTCCCGGCGCCCACCAGGGTGCCGGGACCGTCCGCATTCCGGTTGTTTCACAGTGTGGACGCCCCGGTGACCGGGGATCGGGAGCGGATGGTTGCTCCGGCAGGTAGTTCGGTGAATTCGCTGGTGGCGAACACGCTGTCGGATCGGGGCCGGACGGGAACACGCTGGAGAGCCACGGGGTTCTTCCCTTGTGATGCCTCCCGGTGGTCGATCGAGCAGTGTTCTTTTGTTCGCCCAGAGCGAGCCTGTCGGCACCGGGGACTAGCATGCATGTACGGGGGTCGGACCACACGGTACGTCCGACTCCTCTGAGGCAAGGAGCGCTTTGGCGATGTTTGAACGATTTACGGACCGCGCCCGTCGGGTAGTCGTCCTGGCTCAGGAAGAGGCCAGGATGCTCAGCCACAACTACATCGGGACCGAGCACATCCTGCTCGGCCTGATCCACGAGGGTGAGGGTGTCGCCGCCAAGGCTCTCGAGAGCCTGGGTATCTCGCTCGAGGCTGTCCGCTCCCAGGTCGAAGAGATCATCGGCCAGGGGCAGCAGGCACCGAGCGGGCACATCCCGTTCACCCCCCGCGCCAAGAAGGTGCTGGAGCTCTCCCTGCGCGAGGCCCTGCAACTGGGCCACAACTACATCGGCACCGAGCACATCCTGCTCGGCCTCATCCGCGAGGGTGAGGGTGTCGCCGCGCAGGTCCTGGTCAAGCTCGGCGCGGACCTCAACAAGGTCCGGCAGCAGGTCATCCAGCTGCTGAGCGGGTACCAGGGCAAGGAGACGGCGTCCGCCGGTGGCCCAGCCGCCGAGGGTGCGCCCAGCAGCTCGCTGGTGCTCGACCAGTTCGGCCGGAACTACACCCAGTCGGCCCGCGAATCGAAACTCGACCCGGTGATCGGGCGCGAGATGGAGATCGAGCGGGTCATGCAGGTGCTGTCCCGGCGGACCAAGAACAACCCTGTCCTGATCGGTGAGCCGGGCGTCGGCAAGACCGCCATCGTGGAGGGTCTGGCCCAGCAGATCGTCCGTGGTGACGTCCCGGAGACGCTGAAGGACAAGCAGATCTACTCACTCGACCTGGGCGCACTGGTAGCGGGGTCCCGCTATCGGGGTGATTTCGAGGAACGCCTGAAGAAGGTGCTCAAGGAGATCCGCACCCGCGGCGACATCGTGCTGTTCATCGACGAGATCCACACCCTCGTCGGGGCCGGCGCGGCCGAGGGCGCGATCGACGCGGCGAGCATCCTGAAGCCGATGCTGGCCCGCGGCGAACTGCAGACCATCGGTGCCACCACCCTCGACGAGTACCGCAAGTACGTCGAGAAGGACGCCGCGCTGGAGCGCCGGTTCCAGCCGATCCAGGTGGCCGAGCCCTCGATCGCACACACGATCGAGATCCTCAAGGGCCTGCGGGACCGCTACGAGGCACACCACCGGGTGACCATCACCGACGCCGCGCTGGTGAACGCCGCGCAGATGGCCGACCGGTACATCTCCGACCGGTTCCTGCCGGACAAGGCGATCGACCTGATCGACGAGGCCGGGGCCCGGCTGCGGATCCGCCGGATGACGGCTCCGCCGGACCTGCGCGAGTTCGACGAGAAGATCGCGAACGTGCGCCGGGAGAAGGAGTCGGCGATCGACGCGCAGGACTTCGAGCGCGCCGCGAGCCTTCGCGACGACGAGAAGAAGCTGATCAACGCCAAGTCGGAGCGGGAGAAGCAGTGGAAGGCCGGCGACATGGACGTCGTCGCCGAGGTGGACGAGGAGCTGATCGCCGAGGTGCTCAGCACGGCCACCGGCATCCCGGTCTTCAAGCTGACCGAGGAGGAGTCGACCCGGCTGCTCGACATGGAGAAGGAGCTGCACAAGAAGTACATCGGCCAGGAGGACGCCGTGAAGGCGGTGTCGCGCTCCATCCGGCGTACTCGTGCAGGCCTGAAGGACCCGCGTCGCCCGAGCGGCTCGTTCATCTTCGCCGGCCCGTCCGGCGTCGGTAAGACCGAGCTGTCGAAGGCACTGACCGAGTTCCTGTTCGGTGACCAGTCGGCACTGATCAGCCTGGACATGTCGGAGTACTCCGAGAAGCACACGGCGTCCCGGTTGTTCGGGTCCCCGCCTGGCTACGTCGGGTACGAAGAGGGCGGTCAGCTGACCGAGAAGGTGCGCCGCAAGCCGTTCAGCGTGGTGCTGTTCGACGAGGTGGAGAAGGCCCACCCGGACATCTTCAACTCGCTGCTGCAGATCCTGGACGAGGGTCGTCTGACCGACGCCCAGGGCCGCGTGGTCGACTTCAAGAACACCATCATCATCATGACCACGAACCTCGGGACGAAGGACATCGCGAAGGCCGTCAGCCTCGGCTTCTCGCAGGCCAGCGACACCTCGGGTTCGTACGAGAAGATGAAGGCGAAGGTCACCGAGGAGCTCAAGCAGCACTTCCGGCCCGAGTTCCTGAACCGCGTCGACGAGATCGTGGTGTTCCACCAGCACGGCCCGGACGAGATCATCAAGATCGTCGACCTGATGGTCGGGCAGGTGGAGGAGCGGCTCAAGGACAAGGACATGGGCATCGAGCTCACCTCGGCGGCGAAGGAACTGGTCGCCAAGCGTGGCTTCGACCCGGTCCTGGGCGCCCGTCCGCTGCGCCGCGCACTCCAGCGCGACGTCGAAGACGTGCTGGCGGAGAAGATCCTGTTCGGGGAGGTGCGCCCTGGCCAGATCGTTCTGGTCGACGCGGCCCCCGAGGGCACGGTCAACTCCGACGGCCTGGCGGAGTACTTCACCTTCACCGGTACGCCGAAGGCGAGCAGCCCCGACCTGGAGCTGACCGACCTGGCCGCCGGTGGGAGTTCAGGTCTGCAGGACACCTGATCTGAGGGACCTACCTTCCAGCAAGCCGAGCGCGGCGAGCACTTTGCTCGCCGCGCTCGGCATTTTTCTTGCAGCAGATCTGGTGACGATTCGCGGCGCCGCGTCGTCGTACGGGACATGAGTGAGCTGACTGGGCCCCGATGGTTGGCGGCGCTGCGTGGGTATCCGGACTTCCGGCGGCTCTGGGGCGCGCACCTGGTCTCCGCGCTGGGCACGGGAGTGACCGTGCTAGCCGTCCCGTTGCTGGCGGCTGTGGTGCTCCACGCATCACCGCTGGAGGTCGGCATCCTGACGGCGCTGAACGCCGTACCGCATGTGCTGTTCAGCTTGGTGGCCGGCGCACTGATCGATCGGTGGCCGCAACGGCCCGTGCTGGTTCTCACCGACTTCGGCCGCGCGCTCTGTCTGGGCGCCGTACCGGTCCTCGGCCTGTTCGACCTGTTGTCGATGCCGGTGCTGTACGGCGTTGTCTTCCTCGTGCAGGCGCAGACGGTAGTGAATGACCTGGCCTCGGCGTCGATGGTGCCGCGGGTGCTTCCGTCCGCGATGCTGGGCGCGGGGAACAGTGCCATCTCGGTCAACGGTTCGGTGGCCGGCATCGCGGGGAACGGGCTGGGCGGTGGCCTGGTCCAGCTCGTTGGCGCCACTGTCGCGCTCGCCGTCGATGCCGTGTCGTACGTCTGCTCCGGGGTTCTGCTGCTGTTCCTGCGGTCGCCCGAGCTGGTGGCAGCGAGGATCAGTGGGCGGAGGGGGATCATCGGCGACATCCGGAGCGGCCTGGCGTACGTGCTGAAGGATCGGGTCCTGGTCGCGCTATGCCTGTCGTCCGGCATCGGGGCGTTCGCGGTGGCGATCCGGGACTCGTCGCTGGTGCTGGCCCTGGTGCGTGAGCTGCACTTCTCCGCGGGACTTGTCGGCCTGCTTGCGATGCTCGCCGGCGTGGGCGGGGTGGTCGGAGGGCTGCTGGCGAATTGGGCGGCCACCCGCTTCGGATTCGGCCGCTCGGTCATGGTCGCGATCCTCACGACGGCGGCCGCGATCGCGCTGCTGATGGCGCCGTTCGGCGTGGTCCCCGCTGTGCTGGTCGGGATCGGACAGTTCGTCGGCGGGGTGTCCGGCGCCGTGTACACGATCGGCCAGCTGACTATGCGCCAGTTGGTCACCCCGCCGGACCTGCTCGGGCGCGTGAACGCCGTACGACGGTTCCTGGTCTATGCGCTGTTCCCGGTGGGCGGTCTGGTCGGCGGGCTCGGTGGAGCCCGGCTGGGCAGCCGGTCGATGCTGCTTGTCGCTGCCGCCGTCATGGCGATGTCTGTGCTCCCGCTGATCCGCGGCAACGTGGCGGGCGCCGAGGGACATCCGCGGTAGGTGAGATCAGCGGGTACGACGGAGGCGGGTGATCGTTCGGGCAAGGGCGGATGGGGTCGCGGGACGGGAGCTCGGGGTGAAGAACTGGGGGAGCGTGGTGAGGAGCCAGGTCAGCGAGGTGGCGAGGGCCACGGCAGGGCCGGGGGCTGTCCAGGTGTCGGTGGGCGTGGCGGGGTTGGTGGCCTGCCAAGTGGCGGCCAGGAAGAGCAGAGTGATGATCGTGGTGACGGCTGCGGTTGCCCGGGACTTGGCGCCGGGCTTCAGGAGCAGTCCGACGACTGTGGTGGCCAGACCGGCCAGCCAGGTGAAGGCCAGAGCCGGTTCGGTCTCGATGCCGAGCTGCCAGACGGACAAGCCAAGGCGCCGGCTGTAGGTCCACGGAAGCAGCAGGGCCACTCCGGTAGCCAGTGCGGCGAAGAGCGTGGCACGGGCGAACCACCGATGCTCAGCAGTGGCCAGCTCGCCTTCTGCCGCGTCGAGACGGCCGGGGAGATCCTCGTCCGGTAGCCCGGTCATGAGGCGTCCAAGCGGATCAGATCGTTGCCCAGCTCGAAGTAGAGCGCCGATCCGATGACCGTGAGGTGATCGGCGGCCTGCGGGACACCTTGGGTCGGCCCCGCGACGACCGTGATGCGTCCCGGCGCGTCCACGCGGACGAGGTGGCTGCCGTCGTACCCCCAAAGCTTGCCGTCGGGCCCGGCGAACCACGTCCCGTCGGCGGTCCGCTGCAACGCAGGTACGCCGGTCGCCGAGACAGGCCACCCGGTCGTCGAACCACCGAGCAGCGTGACCGACTGCCCGTCCGGCCCGACGAGCACGAGTCGCTCGCCCAGAACCATCGCCACCGCACCGGACAGCAACTGCACCAACCCGTCCGGCCGCAGCGTGCCCTTCACCTGGACGCGACGTACCGAGCTCCCCGGCCCGTAGAGGTTGTAGACGCTCGCAGTGATCGCAGTCACCAGCCGATCCCCGGCGGCCCCGGCGAACTCGGCCTTCTGATCACCCTGCACCGGCTGCGGATCGTGCACACGCGTCGTCCGGCCGTCCACCAGATGTACGGCGGTCTCCGCGCCCGGCTGATCGAGCAGGGTCCACCACACGCCGCCCTGACCGTCCGGAGCCCACGCGCGCGCCGCCAACGGCACTCGAACCCGAACCAGCCTCCCAGCGGCGTCCAGGGCCAGCTGAGAGCTCACGCCGACCGCGCCCGGCTGGCCATCCACCACAGGCACCGCCGGCACGTCGCTCGCCGTGTACGTCGTCGTCCCGGCAACCGGCGTACGCCGATCACACCGGCGATCAGGCGGCGGTGCAGCCGAGTACGCCGCGGCCGCCGTCGCCGCATCAGGAATCACCAGCACCTGGCCGCCCCCACCCGGTGACGCCCCGAGCACCACCGATCCGTCCGGCTTGGCCTCGATGCTTTCGACACCATCCGCTCCACCCGGCAGCTTCCGCAGTACGCCGTCCGGAGTGATCACCGACGTCGGGGCACCACCACCCAGCCAAAGGTTGCCCCGCACATCGACCGCGAATGCGTCCACGGTCATGGACGAGCTGGCCGCATCGCTGCTCACCACACAGCCCGCCGGCGCGATCCCGGTCAGCTGCTGCGGTTCTCCGCCCGGCCGGATGATCGCCAACCCGGTCTCGCTCGTACGCCAGGCCGTCGTACCGTCCGGGCCGCTGGAGACCTCGTTGCCTGGTGCACCGATACCCGGGTCGATCACGAAGTCCTTCAGCGCCATGCCCGGTCGCAGCTGGTTCGCGGGGATCTGCCAGGTGGTCGTCGAACCCGACACCACGATCGACCGGTCCGAGTTGCGGTGGCTGAGTGCGGGACCGATGCCGGTCGCAAGGATCTGCACGCCCGGCGTCACGTAGTACGTGCCGTTCTGGTTCTTGTGGCTGAGGCTCACGTCGGCCTGTGCCAGGTCGAGCGGCACGGCCAGGATCGCCCACGGCTTGCCGAGCGCTCCGCCGGCCAGCATGACCATGCGGTTGTCGGCGACGCCCCACAGTGCCGGCGGAGTGGCGCCGTGGTTCAGCGTCACCTGTGGCAGCGCGACTCCGTCCCGGTACGCGAACACCGTCGAGCTCTCGGATCCGGTCCGCCCCAGCAGCCATTGCCCTGGCGACCCGTCGAGCGTCCCGGCCAACGAATCCAAGGCATCCGGCGTACCGATGGACACCCGCATGCCAAGGCGGTCGACCAGTTGGCCACCGTGCAGATCCAGCAACCGGTGCGGCTTCCCGGCGGCTGTTTCGGGCGCATACCCGGCTCCTGTCGCCGACGGAAGCAGCAGCCCGCCGAGCAGCCCGACCACTGCCGCACCGGCAACGACTCGCAGGCCGCGCACACCCACCATGCCTGCGGCAACGAGTAGCAAGCCGAGTCCAAGCGCGGTCCAAGCACCCAGACCGGGCCGGTATCCCACACCATTTGGCAGCTTCGGTGGCAGCCACACCATGTGCGACAGGACCCCGGCAACCACCGCTGTCCCAGTGCCAACGGCCAAGGTACGACGTACCAAACCGGACGACAGCAACGTCGCGACCGCGAGCAGACAGATGGCGACGGCCCATGTCCGGGCCGACGGGATCTCCCAGAGTTGAGACCGGGCTAGACCAGCCTCGGCGGCCGTCGGACCGAGCGCCACCGGGTCGAGCAGTTCACGCCAGGACAGGACCGTGGAGGCCACCAGCAGTACGGCGAGGACGCCGGTGACCACCGGCATCAGCTGGAGCCGGAGCGAGGGCCAGTTGTCGACAGTGGTCATCAGTCGGACAAAGACTGCCCGCAATTCGGACTGGTTGAGAGGTTCTTCGGCGTCCTCGCCGGGCTCGTCATCGACGGGTGCGGGCGGGGCAGGCGAGCGCATCACCCAGTGCGCCGCGACCGCGGTCGCGATGGTCCCGCAGGCGATAGTGCCGATCACTGCCGGTGAGGTGGTGCAACCCGAGCGGCCCTGCCCGACCAGGCCTGTCCAGGTCGCCACGGTGACCAGCGCGATCGCCGTCGTACCGGTCCATCTGATCTGCCGGCGAAGCTGGAATCGGTCCGCAGACAAGCGATCCGCGAGCACAAGCAGGACCATCGCGACCGGCAGCACCAGGGCCGCACCGCGGCCGTTCACCGGCTGGGTGGTCGCCCGCCAGAGGTAACAGCCTGTGCCCACCGGGGCCGGGACGAGCACCGAGAGCACTGTGGCCACACTGAGACACGCCAGCGTGACGCCCTGCCACCCCGTTCGTCGTATGGTCCTGCGGTGCGTGATCTCATCGGTACGAAGAAGGGCCGCCGCGGCCTTCGATTCGGTGGGAAGATCGCGCAGCGGCATGAAAAGAAGTTACCTGCCACCCATGTACCGCGTTGTAACCCTGTGACCACGCTGATGGACCCGGACTGTCGGAAAGGGGGCCGGGGATGGAATCATCTCGTCGCATGGACGCGCCGCGTCTGCCACTGACCCAGGAACCGGTCGCCGACACCGGTTCCTTTGGCGTGCGGCAAGCGGGTGGCGTGCTCGAACGAGCCCAGCGGATCGCGGACACCCTGCGCGAGCAGGCCGAGCACGAGAACGACGTCGTCCGCGAGGAAGCCGGCCGGATCCGGGCCCAGAGCGAGCGGCTGCGGGCCGACGCCGAGGCAGCGGCGCAGAAGCTGCGGACCGACGCGAACGCCGCCGCGCAGCGCCTGCTGAACGACGCCGACCGGGCCGCCGACCAGCTGCGGAACGAGTCCGAGGCCGAGGCCGACCGGGTCCGCGCCGAGGCCGAGGCCACCGCCGAGCGACTCCGCGCCGAGTCGACCGCAGAGGCGGAGCGAGTACGCCGGGATGCCGCGGCCGCAGCGCAGCAGCTGCACGCCGAGTCGACCGGTGAAGCGCAGCGGGTCCGGGCCGAGGCGAACTCGATCGCGCAGCGGCTGAAGGCGCAGTCGGAGAGCGCGGCCGAACAAATCCGGGCCGCCGTGGCAGACGAAGTGGCCAGGCGCCGGGCCGAGTCCGAGGCCGCGGCCGAGCAGCTGCGGACCGAGAGCCAGGCGGCGGCCGACCGGTTGCGGGCCGAGTCGCAAGCGACGGCGGACCGGCGGATCGCGGCCGCCGAGGCCGAGGCGGCGCGGCTGAAGGAAGAGGCCGACGAACTGCTCGAGGACGCCCGGATGGCGCGGGAGTCGGCACAGCAGACGATCGAGCGGGCCGGTCGCGAGGCCCAGCAGCTGGTCGCCGACGCCGGCGAGCAGGCCGCGCTGGTCTCGCAGGCAGCGGTGCGCAACGAAGCCGACCTGATCGCCCGCGCCGAGACCGAGGCGAGTGAGCTGCGAGCGTCGGTGGAGTTCGCGGTCGAGGGCGCCCGGGAGAAGGCGCGGGTCGAGATCGCGGAGGCGCACGCGGAGATCGAGCGGTTGCGCGGTGAGAACCGGGCCGAGCTGGAGCGGCGGACCGCCGAGCTCGAGGAGACCGAGCGGGCCAAGCTGGCCTCGATCTCGCTCGAGATCGACAAGTTGCGGGCCGAGGCGGTCGCCGAGATCGCCGAGCACAAGGCCGCGGCCGAGGCCGGCAACGAGCGGCTGATGGCCGACGCCCGCGCGCAGGCCAAGCTGGTCGTCGACTCGATCGAGGCTGATCGCCGTACGGCGACGGCCGAGGCGCAGCGGATCGTCGAGGACGCCAACAAGGCGGCCGAGGCGGCGCTCGCGGAGGCCGAGCGGCAGACCAGCTGGAGCAAGAGGACAGTCGACGACCTGATCGGTGCGGCCGAGTCCGAGGCCGAGTCGATCCGGGCGCAGGCCCAGGCCGAGGCGACCGACGTACTGCGTCAGAAGCGGGCGCACATGCGCCGCGTGGTCGGTCGCACGACCAGCCGGCTGAAGCAGACCCAGGACGCCATCGCCAGGGAGAACGCCGAGCTGACCACGCTGGCCGAGACCACGCTGTCGACGGCCAGCCAGCAGGCGGAGGCGACGCTGGCGAGCGCCCAGCACGAGGCGGAGAAGCTCACCGCCCAGGCGCAGAACCGGGCGGACAAGCTGAAGGGCAACGCACAGACCGAGGCCCGCGAGATCGTCGAGCGGGCGATCCGCCGCGAGGCCGAGGCCCAGGCCAGCACACAGGTACTGCGGGAGCGGGCCGCCAACGATCTGGCCGATGCGCAGCGCCAGTCGCACGACCTGATCCGCAAGGCCCGCGCCGAGGCGCAGCAGCTCGAGGCGCAGGCCCGCGAGCATGCCGACGACCAGCGTGCCCAGGCCCGAAAACTTCTCGCCGACGCCGAGGCGAGGGTCGCGGCACTGAACCAGCGCCGTGATGAGATCACCAAGGAGCTCACCCAGCTTTCGGGTGTGATCGAGGCACTCGCTGTACCGGGATTCCGTCCAGGTGGTGGAATGTCATCCAGCGAGGGTTCCACGGGGGAATCAGGATGAGGACGTGACAGTCAGATCCTTGTCAGTGACAATGTGTGATCCACCCACCCACCGAAGTGAGCATCAGAAGACATGAGCAGTGAAAGCCCAACCCCGTTCCGGACCGTTCTGCGTGGCTACGAGCCTGCCCAGGTGGACCAGCACATCCGTGAGCTGACCACCTCGCTGACCGCGCTGCAGCAGCAGTCCGAGCAGCTGCAGCGCCACGTCCAGGAGTTGCAGCAGCGCACGGACGCCGCGGAGTCGGCGGTCATCTCCGCCCAGGAGGACAACAAGGACCGGACGCCCACCTTCACCGAGTTCGGTGAGCGGGTGGCGAAGATCCTGTCGCTGGCCGACGACGAGGCCCGTGACCTGGTCACCCGGGCCCGCACCGACGCCGAGGCGATCGTCGCCGACGCCGAGGCGCACGCCAAGAAGGTCCGCAAGGAGGCCGAGCAGTACTCCCTGGACTGGAAGAGCGAGGTCGACGCCGAGGCTGCCCGCATCCTGGAGGAGGCGCGCACCCAGGCCGACGACATGCGTGACGAGGCCGAGCGCGACGCGACCGCGCGCCGCAGCGAGGCCCAGGCGCTGTACGAGCAGGAGCGGGCCAAGTCCGCTCAGGCCGCGGCCGCCTTCGAGACCACCCTGGCCGAGCGCCGGGGCAAGGTCGAGCAGGAGTTCGCCGCCCGGACCGCGCTGGCCGAGCAGCAGCTGGCCGCCGTCACCGACCGCGCCGCCCAGGTGCAGCGCGAAGCCGACCGCTCCCGCTCCGAGGCGGAGCGGCTGGCTCAGCAGCAGCTGGCCGACGCGAACCGGCAGGCTCAGGAGATCGTTGCCGCCGCCAAGGACAAGGCGGAGCGGATCCGGGCCGAGTCCGAGCGCGAGCTCGCCGCCGCGACGCAGCGCCGGGACAGCATCAACGCGCAGCTGACCAACGTCCGCCAGATGCTGGCGACGCTGTCCGGCAGCCCGGCGATGCCGCTCGACCTGCTGGCCGACGACGACGAGCAAGCCACCACCGGCAGCAAGAAGAACTGAAACACCAGGCCGGCCCGAGAACCTCGGGCCGGCCTTTCAGTTCGAGTGACCGGTCGCTCAGTTCGGCAACCGGTAGCGAGCGCGCGGGAGCGGCTCGACCAGGCCGTCGGCCACGAGGCCGTCCAGCGCGCGCTCACGTTGGACCTCGTCATGCCAGCAGGCGTCCAGAGCCTTCTTCGGTACGGCGCCTGACTCGGCCCGCAGGACGGCCAGCAGCCGGCCGCGGACCTGGCGATCGGTGCCTTCGTAGGTCTGCCCTCTGCGCGGCGGACCGTCGTACGGCGGGCTTCCGGCGAGGACCCAGGCGCAGCGGTCGCGGATCGGGCAGTCGCCGCACTTCGGCGTACGTGCTGTGCAGATCAGAGCGCCGAGCTCCATCGAGGCAACTGCCCAGCGGGCCGCTGTCGGTTCGTCTGCGGGCAGTGCGGTCGCTGCCAACCGCTGGTCGGCCGCAGTGGGGGAGATGGTCGGCTGTGCGACGCCGGTGAGAGCTCTCGCGAGCACCCGGCGCACATTCGTGTCGACAACCGCGTGCCGCTGGCCGAACGCGAAGGACGCGATCGCTGCGGCCGTGTAGGTGCCGACACCGGGGAGGGCGAGCAGTGCTTCGTGGTCGTCCGGTACTTCGCCGCCGTGGCGCTCCACAATCGCCTGTGCCGCCGCGTGGAGCCGCAGAGCACGCCGTGGGTACCCGAGCCGGTCCCAGGCCCGCACAGCCTCGCCTGGCGGCTCTACAGCCAGGTCCACCGGCTTCGGCCACCGCTCCAGCCAGGCGTGGTACGCCGGCAGCACCCGATTGACCGGTGTCTGCTGCAGCATGAACTCACTGACCATCACCGCCCACGGACCGGCGTCGGGCTGCCGCCACGGCAGCACCCGGGCGTTGGCGTCGTACCAGCGCAGCACCGGCTCGTGCAGAGCGGTAGCTGCGGCGGTGAGCGGCGAGCCTGACTGGTCGAGCACAGAGCCGATATTAGGGTGCGAGCATGAGCAGCCTGCTCCGTCCGGTCGGGCATCTGCCCGCCAGCGTGTACTGGTTCCGCCGGGGACTGGTACTCGTCGTCCTGGTGCTGCTGTTCATCCTGGTCTTCCGGCTGTTCTCCGGTGGCGGTGACGATCCGCAGAACTCGGCCGCGTCCGGCCCGCAGCAGAACCCCAGCAGCGCCCCGCCGCCGACGCCGGTCACCACACCGACGGCGACACCGACCGACACGCCGGCCAGGAGCACGCCGCCGCCGACGCCGCGCGACACCAACTGCGAAGGATCCGACCTCCGCGTCGACGTACTGCCGGCGACCCGACGGATCGTCTCCGGGTCCGTGCTGAACTTCGTGGTCCGGCTCGACCCGGTCTCGGACGGGTGCAAGGCGAGTGTCGATCCCAGTCGGCTGACCGTGACGGTGACGTCGGGGAACGACCTGATCTGGACCACGACCCATTGTGCGCAAGCGATCAAGCGCGCCACCCTGGTGGTTGCCGAGGGCAAGCAAGCGACCAGTACCGTGGCGTGGAACGGCCACCGGTCCGGCCCCGGCTGCCTGCCGGGGCAGCCGGTGGCCAAGCCCGGTACCTATGTGGTCAACGCCGTTTTCGACGGCACTCCATCATCCGCGCAGGCCTTCCAGATCGTTTGATCCCGGTACGTCGGCAGGCCGCGCCATGTGCGACGGCTTGACGAACAGCAGCGCCGCGACCAGACCGATCAGCAGTACGGCGCCCGGCAGGATCAGTGACTGAGCCATCGAGTCACTGAATCCCTGCACCAGTGCCGGCGGCAACTTGCCTCCGGCAACAGCACCCTCGCCGGCAGGCGCACCACCTGGCAGGGCCGGCAGGTTGTGGGCCAGTCGCGACTCGATCAGTACGGCGATGCCCGCGCTGCCGAGGACGGCACCGACCTGGCGCGTCGTGTTGTAGACACCCGCGCCGGCTCCGGCCTGGTTCATCGGCAGGTTCCGCGTCGCGGTGCTGCCGATCGGCGCCCACATGAAGCCGTTCGCGACACCCAGCAATGCGATCGGCAGCAGCAGCTCCCAGATCGGCAGATCCGGCTCGATCACCAGGCTCAGCCAGAACATCGACACCGAGCAGCAGAGCAGCCCGAAGCCCGCGATGAACCGTGGCGGCGTCCGGTCGACCAGCCGGCCGACGAACGGCGCCAGCGCACCGGAGATGACCGCCATCGGGACCAGCAGCAGCGCGGCCTTCGTCGGGCTCAGGCCACGGACCGCCTGCGCGTACAGCATCAACGGGAACGCCATCGCGGTGATCGCGAACCCGACCGTGGTGATCGCGATGTTGGCCAGTGAGAAGTTGCGATCCTTGAACAAGCCCAGTGGCAGCAACGGCTCACCGCGATTGCGGGACTGCCAGATGACGAAGGCCGCCAGGAGCACCAGCCCGGTGATGATCAGCGACCAGACCGAGATCGGTCCCTTGATCTGACCCCAGTCGTACTTCTGACCCTCCTGGATCCCGAACACCAGGCAGAACAGGCCGGTCGTGCTCAACGCGACACCGATCAGGTCGAACTTGTGCGGGTGCGTCTCCAGGTTCGGCACCAGCCGCATGGCCAGCACGAAGCCGACCACCCCGACCGGCGCGTTCACGAAGAAGATCCACTGCCAGCCGAGACCGTCGACCAGGACGCCCCCCAGGATCGGGCCGACCAGGGTCGCCACGCCGGCCGTCGCGCCCCACAGACTCATCGCCCGGCCGCGCTGGTCCGGCGGGAAGATCCGGGTGATCACCGCCATCGTCTGCGGCGTCATCATCGACGCGCCGAGACCCTGGAAGACCCGGGCCACGATCAGCATCCCGATCGTGGTGGTGAAACCGCACCAGACCGAGGCCAGCGTGAACAGGGCCAGACCGGTCAGGTAGACCTTCTTCGGCCCGACCCGGTCGCCGAGCCGCCCGGTCACCAGCAGCGGTACGGCGTACGCCAGCAGGTAGGCGCTGGTCACCCAGAGGACGCTGCCGACGTCGGTGCCGAGATCGTCCAGGATCGCCGGGGTCGCGACCGACACGATGGTCGAGTCGACCAGGATCATGAAGAAGCCGAGCACCAGCGCCCACAGCGCCGGCCAGGGCCGAACCTCCGGCCTCACAGTTTCTTGCGGGGTTGCCATTCCAAGTCCTTGCTCTCGATACGTTCGATGACGGTGGCGAGCCAGTCGCGTTCCGCGGCGATCTGACTGCGGACGTAGGCGCCGCCGATCCAGTACGGCTCGTACACCTTCGCCGCCCGGGCGGCGCCGACCACTTCGTCCAGATCGGCCAGCCAGCGGTCCAGGTCCTCGACGCGGCGGCGGAACCGCAGCACCGCGTCCTCGGCGTCCAGGTTGTGTGCCTCGCTCAGCACCACCGGGAAGAGCGGGTACTCGTAGACGTACTTCTCGATACCACTTTCCACCCGCCGGGTCAGCGCTTCGCTGCCCTCCGGAGTGATCTCGTACGTCGTGCGTTCGGGGCGGTTGCCGGCGCGTTCGGTACCGATCGCGCGGACGAGGTTCTGCCCGGCCAGCCGCTCGACCGTGTGGTAGAGCGAGCCGGGGCGGACCTTGACGATCCGGTCGTTGTGCCGGCTGATGAGCAGTTGGTACATCTCGTAGGCGTGCATCGGCCGCTCCTCGAGCAGCGCCAGCACCGAGATCGCCAGCGGGGTCAGGTCGGCCATCGTCCTCCACCCGGAGTGTTCCGCGCGAAATGTTCCGTGTGGAGTATTACTCGCCGTACCCCGGAAACGCAAGCGCCCCCGGGCTCGGTCACGAGCCGGGGGCGCTTGGTGGCAAATGGTCAGACGTAGCGTTCGAGGATGCTGGATTCGGCCAGCCGGGACAGGCCCTCGCGGACCGTGCGGGCGCGGTTCTCGCCGACGCCCTCGACCGTCTGCAGGTCGTCGATACTTGCCGCCAGCAACTTCTGCAGATGGCCGAAGTGATCGATCAGCCGGTCGATGACGGCGCCCGGCAGGCGCGGCACCTTGGCCAGCAGGCGGTAGCCGCGCGGGGTGACGGCGGCGTCGAGCTGCTCGGCGCCACCCAGCTGCAGGGCCCGGGCGACCTGGCCGATGTCGAGCAGGTCCGTGGGGCTGACCGCATCCAGCTCGAGCAGTACGTCGTCGGCCGTCTTGGGCCGGCGGCCCGCGGCCGGTGGCAGGTAGTCGCGAACCACGAGCTCACGTTCGCCGGCGACACCGGCGACCAGCTCGTTCAGCTGCAGGGTGAGCAACCGGCCGTCGGTCCCGAGCTCGACGACGTACCCGTCGATCTCGGTGGCGATCCGGCGGACCATCTCGAGCCGCTGCGCGACAGCGGCCACATCCCGGACCGTGACGAGGTCCTCGATCTCCAGTGCGGACAGGGTGCCGGACACCTCGTCGAGGCGGAGCTTGTATCGCTCCAGAGTGGCCAAGGCCTGGTTGGCGCGGGACAGGATCGCGCCGGAGTCCTCGAGCACGTAGCGCTGGTCGTCGACGTACAGCGCGATGATGTGCATCGACTGTGACACCGAGATCACCGGGAACCCGGTCTGCCGCGCGACCCGGTCGGCGGTGCGGTGCCGGGTGCCGGTCTCGTCGGTGTGGATCGACGGGTCGGGCATCAGGTGCACGGCGGCGCGGATCAGCTGGGTGGCGTCGCGGTCGAGGATGATCGCGCCGTCCATCTTGCTCAGCTCACGCAGCCCGGTCGCGGTGAACTCGACCTCGATCTCGAAGCCGCCGGTCGAGATCGAGTCGACGGTCTTGTCGTGACCCAGGACGAGCAGGGCGCCGGTACGCCCGCGCAGGATCCGTTCCAGGCCTTCGCGCAGTTCGGTACCCGGTGCCACCGCCGCGAGGGTCGCGCGCATCCGGGCGCCGGTGCTGTTCTTGTCGGAATTCGGAGCCACGGAACCTGAGTCTATGCGGTCACGCCGCTGCGTTCGCGCCGAAGTACCCGGCGACCGGTCGCTCGGCAGGTCAGGTCGCGACGGTGTTCGCCCGTGCGCGTGCAGCCGCTCGTGCATCCGGACCGTGCAGTTCCGGTTCCCCGCGTGAAACCCGACCTTCCGGGGTACGGCGTCTGCCGCGTCAGGGGCAGCGGATGACCTGGCCGGCGTACGACAGACCACCGCCGAAACCGAACAGCAGCACCGGCGCGCCGGACGGGATCTCGCGCCTCTCGACCAGCTTGGACAGGGCGATCGGGATGCTCGCCGCGGACGTGTTGCCGGACTCGACGACGTCCTTGGCGACCACCGCGTTGGTCGCGCCGAGTCGCTTCGCGAGCGGCTCGATGATGCGCAGGTTGGCCTGGTGCAGCACCACGCCGCCGAGATCCTCGGGCTCGAGCCCGGCCTTCGCGCAGACCTGCTGGGCGATCTCGGGCAGCTGGGTGGTGGCCCAGCGGAAGACGCTCAGGCCTTCCTGCTGGAACGGGCCTTCGCGGCCCTCGATCCGGACCGCGTCCGACATCTCCGGCACCGAGCCCCAGACCACCGGACCGACCTCGCGCTCGTCGCTCGCGACCACCACGGCCGCGCCGGCACCGTCGCCGATCAGCACGCACGTCGTGCGGTCGGTCCAGTCGGTCCAGTCGCTCAGCTTCTCCACGCCGATCACCAGCGCCTTCGTCGCGTCGCCGGCCCGGATGGCCTGGTCGGCCATCGCCAGTGCGTAGGCGAAGCCGGAGCATGCGGTGTTCACGTCGATCGCGGCCGGGTTGCCGAGGCCGAGGCGGGCCGCGACCCTGGCGGCGATGTTCGGTGACCGGTCGATCGCCGTACAGGTGGCGACCACGACGTAGTCGATCTCGTCCTTGTCGAGGCCCGCATTGGCCACGGCCTTGTCGGCCGCGCGCCAGGCCATTTCGTCGACGCTCTCGTCGGGCGCGGCGATGCGGCGTTCGCGGATGCCGACCCGGCTCTGGATCCATTCGTCACTGGTCTCGACCATGGTGGCGAGCTCGTCGTTGGTGAGCACCCGCTCCGGTTGATAGTGGCCGAGCGCGACAACTCTGGATCCGGTCATCTCGAGTGCTCCTGAGGTCATCCGGCAACGCCGGGCAGTATCCCAGGTTCAGCACTGAACCCGGCGGGGCGCCTCAAGACTACGTTCCGTCCACCGCGCCCCGGCAGCCCGCGTCTCATCCCTTACCGGATCTTGTGGGCAGGGACTCACCCCCGACTCGTCCCGCCCCACAACCCCCATCACCCCTCCACGCGGACTTGCCCGCCAGGTCCTGGTCGCCACCGCGTCCGCCATCGCGCGCGAGGCCGCGCCAGGCCCGCTGCCCAGCGCGCAGTGGCTGGCGGCGTACAGCTCGACAGGAGGTGTCCAACGAATGCCGGCTGATGAGCACACGGCACCGTTGGAGCACGCGCCCGCGGAGCACACACCTCCTGCCGAGCTGTACGCCGAGGTCCCGCCCAGAGAAACGTGGAGCCGCACGCCCGGGAACACGTGGACCCGTCTGGGGACACGCGGGGTGGCGTGGTCCCCAGGCCGGCGGGAAGCGCGGCGACGGAGAGAGGGAGAGCGCGCGGGGTTGGTGTCAGGTGAGGCCGGCGGCCAGGAGGGCGGAGGGGAGGTCGGGGGCGGCGAAGGTGCGCAGGCCGTACTTGGCCTGGATGTCCATCGGCTTGAGATCCTTGCCGCGGTTGGGGACGTCGGCGGGGACGATCGCCTTGGTGAAGCCGAGGCGGGCGGCCTCGGCCAGGCGCTTCTCCAGGCCGCCGACGCGGCGCACCTCACCGGCCAGCCCGACCTCGCCGATCGCGATCAGGCCGGGGTGGATCGGGCGGTCCATCACCGAGGACGCGACCGCGATCGCGACGGCCAGGTCGGCCACCGGTTCGGTGATCTTCACGCCTCCGACGGTGGCGACGTACACCTCCTGGTCGGTCAGCTTGAGGCCGACCCGGTTGCCGAGGACGGCGAGAACCATCGCGACCCGGGACGACTCGAGTCCGGAGGTGGTCCGCCGCGGCTGTGGCGCGGCGGACGGGCCGACCAGCGCCTGGACCTCGGCCAGCAGCGGCCGGCGGCCCTCCATCATCACGGTCACGCACGTCCCGGCGACGGGCTCGGCGTGCTCGGAGACGAACAGGCCGGTCGGATCGCTCACCTCGACGATCCCGGTGTCGACCATGTCGAAGCAGCCGACCTCGTCGGACGGACCGAACCGGTTCTTCGTCGCGCGCACCATCCGGAACCCGGAGTGCCGGTCGCCGTCGAAGGCCAAGACGACGTCGACCAGGTGCTCGAGCATCCGCGGGCCGGCGATCGCGCCGTCCTTGGTCACGTGGCCGACGAGCACGACGGCGATGTGCCGCTCCTTGGCCAGCCGCACCAGCGCGCCGGTGACCTCACGCACCTGGGTCACGCCGCCAGGAGCGCCGTCCACCTCGGGATGCGCCATCGTCTGCACCGAGTCGATCACCAGGAACGTCGGCTCGACCGCGTCCACCTGGCCGACCACCGCGGACAGGTCGGTCTCCGCCGCGAGGTATAGCTCGTCGACCAGCGCGTCGGTCCGGCCGGCTCGCAGCCGCACCTGGGCGGCCGACTCCTCACCCGACACGTAGAGCGTGCGCTGCCCGCGGCGGGCCGACTGCGCGGCGACCTCGAGCAGCAGCGTCGACTTGCCGACCCCGGGCTCGCCGGCGAGCAGGATGACGGCGCCCGGCACGACGCCGCCACCGAGAACGCGATCGAGCTCGGCGATGCCGGTCGGGCGGGACTCGGCCTCGATGACGGAGACCTTCGCGATCGGCATGGCCGGCGACGACACCGGCCCGGCGCTGATCCGGGAGGCCTTCGGCGCGCCGACCTCGGCGACCGTGCCCCAGGCTTGGCATTCACCGCAGCGTCCGATCCAGCGCGCCGATGTCCACCCGCACTCGGTGCACGCGAACTGCGGCTTCGCCTTCGTCGTCCCCGTCGCCTTCGCCATGCGGAACAACCTAGGCGAACCCGCCGACAAAACGTCAGCGGCTGAGCGTGAAGTGATCCCGCACCCGGTCGAGCAGCCGGCGGATCCAGCTGGCCGTGACCCCGGCCCCGCCGTCGTCGTCGACCTCGGGTGGCTGACCGTCCTCCTGCGCGGCTCCGAGGTACTTCGTCAGCAGTTCACTCTCCGACGTCCGGAGGTCGGCGCTCCGTTCGAGCAACGCCCGGGCCTGCTGCTTCCGGCCGGCCACGACCTCTGCCGATCCGAGGTGCTGCAGGCAGCGGGCGCGGCCTTCGCTCTCGTCGATCTCCGAGTAGAGGTGTTCCGCATGCCGCCACATCCGCTTGGCCTCGTGCGGACTGCGTTGCATCCAGGCCGCTACCCCCATGAGCTCGGACGCGTGTGCCTGGCCGCTGATGTCGCCGGCTGCCCGGGCACGTGCGACCGCGGGCCGGAGTTGGTCGAGTGCCTCTTCCGGCTCCAGCTGGTACAGGTTCACGATCGCGCGGTTGATGAGGATCGCCACTTCGGCAGCCAGGTCAGGGCCCGGCCGGTTGAGGCGCGCGTCGTCCAACCGGTCCCGCGCGTTCAGCACTGCCTCGACCCGGTCGTTGCCCGCCGGCGACTGTTCTGCGCGGGCCAGGTGCAGCAGCGCCCGCTCGACCTGCCGGCGAGTCGTCAGCGCCGCCGCGGTCCGACTGTGGGTCGCCACGTTGTCCGAGACGCCCAGCCGTGTGGTCGCGCTCTCCACATCACCTAGCAGTCGGTACGCCGTCGCCTCGCGAGCCGCAGCGAGTTCCGCGAGGTCGCGGCGGCCGCATGCTTCGGCAACGGCCGACAGGAGTTCGCTGAGCTCCAGCAACGGGAGGGGCTCGGACCGGCGCAGGTACCAGACCTCCAGTGCGTCGCAGATCCGGGCGAAGTCGTCCGCGATGCCTTCGCGTGGCTTCTCGGCCTGCAGGAGTTCGCGCAGTTGCGGCTCGTTCAGTGAGTACCACTCGGCCGCCGCCATACCGCCGGTGTCGGAGCCGAGCGCGATCATCCACTGCTCGGCCTCCTCCGCCGCTGCACGCAGCTCCGGCGCCGCGACGACTGCCACAGCCTCTTGCCGCCGTCGCTTGTACGCCGCCAGCACGGTCGGCGCGTAGTACGCCGCCCAGATGAGCAGGAACAGGAACGTCAGCGAGAGGCCGACCACACGGACCCAGCCGCCGCTGTCGAGACTCTGCGACAACCGCTCGCCCGCAAGACCGGACAGCAACGCCGAGGCGAGTGCGCTGATCCCGAAGAAGTCACCCCGCCGGCGGCTTTGGCGTGGTTTGTCCTCCAGCTTGGGTTGCTGGTCGCCGGAACCTCCAGATGTCATGGCCGACTCCCTGCGGTCAGTCCACGCACCACTTTCTGCCAGAACGTCAGCATCAGTACGGCGGGCACAACAGACGCGACCACAGCGGCAGCAGCGACGGTCCCGCTGGACGCGGAGAACTGCCGAGCCTCGCCCCACAACACCAGCGACAACGGCGTCGTACCAGGACCACTGATCAGGAACCCGACGATGAAGTCGTTCCACACCAGTGCGAACTCCAGCACCGCCACAGCGATCAACGCCGGCCGATAGGTCCGCTGCACCGTTGCCAGTACGGCGCTCTGTCGCGCAGGACCCAGCAATGCCTCAGAAACCAGGGCCGGTGGAGCAGAGGCGAACGCGGACCGCAGGAGCAGGACAGCGAACGGCAGACCGGCGGCCGCATGGACCAGTGCCAACGCGATCCGCGATCCGGCCAACCCCGCTGCACCGATCGCATCCTGCAACGGAGCGGCGTACATCTGGACCGGGGTCACCGCGAGTACGACGAACACGGCCATCACCACACGGCCCAGCCACTGCGGCAGACCGCCCCATGCGACCAGATAGGCCGTCGGTACGGCGATCACCAGGAGAACTGCTGTGGCTGCGCCGGCAATGAGGACTGTCGACAGCAAGGCCCGGAACAGGCCGATGTTCGCGGCAGCACTGAACGACGAGAAGCCGAGACCGGACAGCGACCACCACCCATGCAGACCGGCCTCACGTGGGGAGTGGAGAGCAGTGGCGACCAGCACCACGGCAGGGAAGATCCACACCAGGCTGACTGCGAAGCCGACGATCCACCCGAAGCGGCGTACCAGCTTGCTGGGTTTCGGACGGCCCAGCGTCGGATCCGGGGTCACCACAGAGACCGGCATCGCCCAGCGGCGTCGGCGCAGGCCGCGTACGCCGATCACGGCGACAGCTGCCACGATCGCGAACAGCACCACACCCAGCGCCGCCGTGCGACCCGAGTTGGCGCCGTTCGCGTTCGCGCGCCACCAGTTCAGGCCGAGCACGTCCGCGGAGCCTTGCATGGAACCAGGTACGACGATCAGGACCAGGTCGAAGACCCGAACCGCCGCGATGACAAGGGTCAGCGTCACCACACCGGTGATCGGCCGGAGCAGTGGGATCTCCAACGCGAACAGTCGTCGCCAGCCGGTGACACCCTCGGCGGCGATCGTGCGGGTGACGTCGTCCGGTATCGCGTCCAGGCCGGCGCGGAACAGCGAGACGACGTACCCGAGCCAGGTCCAGCCGAAGGCGGACACCAGTACGAGCCAGAACAGGCCGGGGCCGAGCCACACCGGGCTCGTGCCGAACAGCCGCGTCCAGACCGCGGTCACCGTGCCGCGCTCCGGCGCCGGGTCGAAGATCAACCGGAACGTCGCGCCCGACACCAGCACGGACACCGCGAACGGGATCACCAGCGCAGGCTGCAGGAACGACGTCAGGCCGGGCAGCCGATAACTCAACAGGGCAAGGAAGAACCCGACCACGACCAGCGCGAACGCGACCAGCACCCAGGCCAGACTGTTGCCTACGGCACGCAATGCGCCGGGGTCGCCCATCACCGCGAAGTTGCCGAACCCGAAGCCGCTGGTGGTCCGGAACGCCGCCACCACAGTCACCCCGATCGGGATCAGCAGCAGGCAGCTGAGCAACAGTGCGGGGAGCCCCAGCAGATACGGTCCGGCCGGTCGCCGCGGCTTGCCGGCCACGGGACGGCCGCTCACCTCGCGGCCGACGATCTCCAGTGACAGACCGTTCGTCTGCAAGCCCATCAGCTCTCCACCTCACGCAGTTCGTTCACCGCGTCATCGACAGCCCGCGGTACGACGGCACTGCCGCGATCGCCGATCCTGATCAGGAAGTCGGTGAGCACTCGCCACAGTCCGTTGATGCCACCAACGGGTCCCAGTTGGTCGGACAGGTCGAACTGGAGAAGTCCGTTCGGCGCGGTCAGTTGTTCGGCCAGCCGGGTCAGCTCGGGGGAGTAGCCCGACACCCGTCCGTCGACCAGGAAGCCGCCCTGTCTGATCCACGGGTCCACCGCGGTCGGTGCGGACAGGCGGCGGACCAGATCGACTGCGTCGTCACTGGAGGGCTTCGGCAGCACCATCACGTCGCCTCCGACCACGACCGGCGCGGCGGCGCCCGGCGCGAGTGCCGGGAACGTGAACACTCCGATGTCGTCCGGATCGGCCGCGAACGAACGCACTACCGGCTCAGCGAAGTCGGACGCCAACACCATGGCGGCACGGCGATGGCCGAACACCTCGACGATCGCGTCCGGGAACTGCTGCACGAGTGAGCGCTTCACACCGCCGGCCAGCGCACCCGGAGCGGACCACATGGATCCCAGCAAACGAAGGGCTGCGGCGAACTCGGGTCGTCGTGACGGCCGCGGCTCCGTCGCTGTCGCCAGCCCTGCATAGACGGCAGGCGCTATGCCCAGCAGGACGTTCTCGAGAAAGTCGGTGAGCACCCAGCCATCACCCGCGGCCAGCGAGAGTGGCCGGACACCTGCATCCGACAGTGTCTTGTTCAGCGTCAGCCAGTCCGACCAGAGCTGTGGCGGCTCGACGCCGACCTCCCGGAACACCGAGGGCCGGTACCAGACCGCTGACTTGTGTGCCGTCTTGAACGGGACGCCGTACGTCTTGCCGTCGTACACGAGCAGGTCTTTCCAGAGTCGTGCCCGGCCGGGGTCCGCCACCTCGTCCGGGATGGCCTGGAGGTCGTTGCGCTCGTTGCGTTCGCGCGGGACCAGTCCGGGCTGCGGCAGCATCACGATGTCCGGCCGCCGGCCGGAGCGGGCCCCGAACGCAGTGGAGATGTCGTCGCCCAGCGGCACGACCTCCACCGGATAGTCCAGCTTGCCCAGACCGTCGAGTACGTCGTGGAACGCGTGCAGCTCCTGACCGCTCCAGCTCACCGCCACCCGCACACTGCGCCGGAGTCCCAGCACGTCGTTCGAACAGCCCGCGACCATGAGCGTCGCGGCGGCTCCCAGGAACGCTCTGCGGCTACTAGGCATCGCGGAAGCCCGTCGTACGGCCGGAGTCGGTGGTGATCAGCAGCACTGCGGCTCCGTACAGCTCAGGGGGTGGTTCCTCGGGCGGGTGGTGAAGCCGGAGCAACGATCCCCACGTCGGCAGGCCGGCTGCGTCCTCCAGCACGATCAGCCTCGGGTGTGCGCGGAGTGCACGGGCCACACCGGCCAGCCGGCGACGGCCTGGCGTGATCTCGTGCGGATAGCGATCCAGTACGTCGTCCAGTCCGCAGTCTCCTGCGGTGACGAGGCTCTCCTCCTCCGCGGTCTTGCGGGTCACGCGGTGCCTCACGATGTGGCCGTGGACGACGTTGCCGAGCACCGTCAGGTGTGGCAGCAGTCCCCCTTCGGCAGGCACCAACCGGACCGGATCGCCGATCTTCACCACTGCATCGGCCGGTGGATCGTCCGCACCGGTCAGTACATCGACCAGCCGGCGTGCCGCAGCGGCCGACGGCATCACCAGCGCTCGCTGCTCGCCTACGTCGATCCGGACCTTCTCCGGCAAGCCGGGGACCTGTTCGAGCAGCAGACCGTCCATCCCTGGCTGGCGCCTCCCCAGAAGACCCGTCGAGTGGTTCGTCAACCCTATGGGGAGTGGAGGTCTGTTCGCAGGGCCGTCCGGGTGTCGTTTCAGAAGAGGTTCAGAAGGTCCGGCTCCACAGGTTGATCGCGTAGTCGACCTCGACCCCCGCATGCGATGCGATGATCCGCTCCGCGTCGGCCGGCGTGAACTCGATCCGGATCACTGCCTCGAGGTCCTCCCGGCGTTCGAACCGCCAGCCCATGTCGAGTTGCGTCCGCTGCCAGCCTCGCGCGGTCCAGAAGGCCTCCACCTCCGCCGCCTTGATCTTCGGGTACGACTCGGTGAACCAGCGCCCGAACGTCGACCGGCTCCCGTCGTTGTCGATCACGAACGCGGTCCCGCCGTGCCGCATCACCCGGTCCAGTTCGGCCAGCCCCGGTTCGCAGCCCGGCCCGAAGAAGTACGCCCAGCGCGCGTGCATCACGTCGATCGTCGAGTCCAGCACCGGCAGCCGCTGCGCCGTACCCTGCCGGACCTCGACGTTCGGCAGGTCCTTGGTACGGCGCTTGGCCGCGTCGGCCAGTGCACCATGCGGCTCGACTCCGATGACCCGGCCCGCGGTCGCCGCGAACGTCGGCAGGTGGAACCCGGTGCCGCATCCGATGTCGAGCAGCGTCGCGCCGGCCCAGTCCCGGATCGCCCGCATGGCCGGCTCGATCACCCCGTCAGGATCGACGGCCCGGTTCTCGACCTCGTAGACCTTCGGGTGATGCCAGATGTTGGGACTCGGAATCCCACCTTCCGCGATGCTCACACCGCTAGGCACTAGTTGCTGCCGGCACTGGTCTGGTCGTGGCGGCCAGGAGTGCGATCGGGATCAGGAGCATCCCGCAGAGGACGGCGAGCCAGTGGAAGCCGAGTACGGCGAGGATCGGGCCGGCTGCCGTACCTGCGATCGAGGCGAACGCAC
This sequence comes from Kribbella sp. NPDC050241, assembly GCF_044459685.1. NCBI lineage: Bacteria > Bacillati > Actinomycetota > Actinomycetes > Propionibacteriales > Kribbellaceae > Kribbella > Kribbella sp. NPDC050241. Next base: position 647,083 of record NZ_JBITJE010000003.1, on the reverse strand, counting down.
CCATGGTCAGGTCGGACAGGCCCTGAGCCGACGTGCGGATGTCCTCCGGCACCGAGCGGGTGAGCAGTGTGGAGCCTGCGACCAGACAGGCCGACCAACCGAGTCCCAGCAAGGCCAGTGCGGCCGCGGTCAGGCCGTGTGCGCCGTCCGGAGCCAGCGCCGCCACTGTCATGGCTGAGGCAAGCAAAGCCAGGCCGATGCCGATGGTCGGGATGCGGCCGAGGCGGTCCGCCATCCAGCCCATCACGGGCGAGAGGGCGTACATGCCGGCCACATGACCGCTGATGACGAAGCCGACGATGGTGAGTGAAGCGCCGTGGTGGCGCAGGTGCACCGATGTCATCGACATGACTCCGACCATCACCGCATGGGCGACCGCGATGGAGAGCAACCCCAGCCGGGCATGGGGGATCGACATCACGGTCCGGAACGTGGAGGCGAGTGGCTGCCGTTCGACCTTGGCTCTGGGGGTGCTCTGGTGCAGCCGCCGCAGCCCGAACCACACCGTGGCCAGACTGATCGCGAAGGCGATGACCGAGAAGATGTACGGGCCGGCGAGTGCCATGACTCCGAGCGACGTACCCACAGCGCCGCCGACACCGGTGAGGTTCGGCCCGACGACCACGCCGATCGTCGTGGCCCAGACGACCAGGGACAGCGAGCGGGCGACGTGTGCCGGGTCCGCCGCGTCGGTGGCGGCGTACCGGGACTGCAGGTTGGAGGCGGACCCGCTGCCGAACAGACAGCCGGCCAGCAGGAGCAGTGCGAGCGAGTCGATCTGGGCTGCCACGATGCTCAGGAGCGCACCGGTCGTAGCGATCAGGTAGCCGACCGCCAACGACACCCTCCGGCCGCGCGACCTGGCCAGCCCGGCCAGCGGTACGGCGAGCATCGCGGCGCCCAGAGTGGTCGACGTGGCGGCCAGTCCGGCCATCGAGGTAGACCCCGAGATGCTCTCGGCCAGCAATCCCGCGACCGCGAACCCACTCGCGACCGCCACGCCACCCACGACGTTGCTCACCACGAGCACCCGCAGCGTCGTTCGTTGCAGCTCGGCGGGTCTGGTGTCTGCGGTCACGGGCTCACCTTCTCATCAAGCTGACCGGTAAGGCAGCTCGATATGCTCGCTTATAGAATCGTCCTGACGTAATTCCACCCCCTGCCTTGGAGTTCCGGATGCCCGACATCGCGATCGTCCCTGCCCCGCGTGAACTCGCCGTCGACGAAGGCCAGTGGGTGAGCGGGGATCCCGCCGGCGAAGCCATCCGGGACGTGGTCGAGAACCTCGGCGAGACCGAGTACCGGATCGACGTGACCGCGGACGGTGCCCGCCTGTCGGCCGGCTCCGAGGACGCGCTCCGGCACGCGGAGTCGACGTACGCGCAACTGCTGGACGCCGCCGAGCCGGCCGAGGACGGCAAGGTCGCGGTGCCGGCGGTGCGGATCGCCGACGCGCCACGGTTCGCCTGGCGGGGCATGATGCTGGACGTCGCCCGGCACTTCATGCCGAAGGAGTTCGTGCTCAAAGTCATCGACGTGCTCGCCCTGCACCGGCTGAACACGCTGCACTTCCACCTGACCGACGACCAGGGCTGGCGGGTCGAGATCGAGGCCTACCCGCGGCTGACCGAGATCGGCGCGTGGCGGGACGAGACCATGGTCGGCAAGATGTCGCGCGGCCAGAAGGACTTCGAGTACGACGGGCAGCGGCACGGCGGCTTCTACACCAAGGACGACCTGCGCGAGATCGTCGCGTACGCCGCCGAGCGCGGCATCACCGTGGTCCCGGAGATCGACCTGCCGGGCCACATGCAGGCCGCGATCACGGCGTACCCGGAGCTCGGCAACAACCCGGAGACCCAGCTGACCGTCCGTCAGTACTGGGGCATCAGCGAAGACGTACTGAACGTGAACGACGCGACCGTCGAATTCGTCAAGACCGTGCTGCGCGAGGTGCTGGAGATCTTCCCCAGCCCGTACATCCATCTCGGCGGCGACGAGTGCCCGTCGGTGCAGTGGGGCGTCTCGGAGGAGGCGCAGAAGCGGCAGGCCGAGCTCGGGCTGACCGAGCCGGGGCAACTGCAGGGCTGGTTCACCGAGCAGGTCGCGTCGGTGCTGGCCGAGGAAGGCCGCCGGCTGGTCGGCTGGGACGAGATGGTCGACACCGACTGCCCGAAGGACGCGGTCATCATGGCGTGGCGGAGCGCGCAGCGCGGGGAGGTCGCGGTGAAGGCCGGCCACCAGACCGTGATGGCGCCGTGCGAGTCGGTGTACTTCGACTACCATCAGGGCGACCCGGCGACCGAGCCGCTCGCGATCGGCAACTTCATCCCGCTGGAGAAGGTCTACGACTTCGAGGTGATCCCGGCCTCGCTCACCGAGGAGGAGGCGGCCCTGATCGTCGGCACCCAGTGCCAGATCTGGACCGAGTACATGCCGGACGAGCAGCAGGTCGGCTACATGCTCCTGCCGCGCCTGTCCGCCTTCGCCGAACGCGCCTGGGGCTCCCCGCGGACGTCGTACGACGAATTCCTCACCCGCCTCCGCCCCCACCTGGCCCGCATCGAGCGCATCGGCGTGAACTACCGTCCTCTCGACTGAGGTCGCAGGTGCTTCTGCTTCAGTTGCTGACGGGAGAACAAAATCTCCGTAAGCGCTGTGGGCAGGGGTAGACGGACCGGGCCCCGATGGCGACGATGAAGCGTCGGGGATCCCAGGTCGGGAGCGGGAGGGACCATGACCGCGGTGGGACCGCTGGACGCGATGTTCTTGCTCGGTGAGAGCCGTGAGCAGCCCATGCATGTCGGCGGGTTGATGGTGTTCGAGCTGCCTGAGGGCGCCGGACGGGACCACGTGTTCCCGGAAGGTTCCCGGGACTACGTGGCGCAGCTGTACCACGACATGGTCGCGGCGCCGGCGGTGAATCCGTTGTTCGCCCGGCGGGTGCGGAACCGGGCGCTCGACCTCGGCTACTGGTCGTGGGAGCAGGACGACGACATCGACCTCGAGTACCACGTGCGGCTGTCCGCACTGGCGCGTCCGGGGCGGTTCCGCGAACTGTTCGAGCTGACCAGCCGCCTGCACGGGACGCTGCTGGACCGGCATAGGCCGCTGTGGGAGATGCACCTCATCGAGGGCGTCGAGGGCCGGCGGTTCGCTCTCTACAGCAAGATCCACCACTCGCTGCTGGACGGCGTCACCGCACTCCGCTGGATGCAGGACACCCTCACCACCAACTCCGACACAACAGACATGCCCGCCACCTTCGCCCTCCCGGCGTCTGCTCCGGGGCCGATCCCGTCAATCGGGTTGTTGACGGCGGCCGGTCGCCTGCCAGGCAACACCGTCAGGGTGTTGGCTGATCTTGCCGGCCTCACGCCTGTCGGGTTGAAGAGTTTGCTCCGGACTGTGCAGGCGGAGCATTCCTCGGTCGTGTTCCAGGCGCCGCGGACGATCCTCAATCAGCCGATCACCGGAGCGCGGCGGTTCGCGGCGCAGTCGTGGCCGATCGAACGGTTGGAGAAGGTCCGCGCGATCACCGGGGCGACGCTGAACGACGTGATGCTGGCGATGTGTTCAGGTGCCTTGCGCAACTATCTGCTCGAGCTGAACGCCCTTCCGGACAAGGCGTTGACGGCGATGGTGCCGGTCTCCCTGCGCGGCGGGGCGGACGCGCCCGGCGGCGGCAACGCGCTGAGCACCTTGATTGCCGACCTCGCCACCGACGAGGCGGACCCCGAACAGCGGATCCGCCGCATCATGGCCTCGACCACGTATGCCAAAGGCGTGCTGTCCGAGCTCAGTCCGTTGCAGCGACTGCTGGTCGGCGCTCTCGGGTTCGGCGTCGCCGGTCCCGCGGCGGTTCTCCCCGGCGTGGCCGGCCGTACGACGCCGCCGTACAACGTCGTCATCTCGAACGTGCCCGGCCCGGCCGAGAGCCCGCTGTACTGGAACCGGTCGCGCCTGCTCGGCATGTATCCGGCCAGCATCGTGCTCAACGGCCAGGCGCTGAACATCAGCGTCACCAGCTACGACCACCAGTTGCACTTCGGTCTGACCGGCTGCCGCCGGACTGTCCCGCACCTGCAACGGCTGCTGACGCAGCTCGAGGTCTCATTCGCCGACCTCGAGAACATCCACTAAAGCAAGGCGTCCATCTGGCTGACGCCCTGTTCCAATCCGGTGTCCATACCCATCTGGATGAGTTGGTCCATCTGCTCGCGGGTGCCGAAGGCCGCCCGCAGTTCCATCCGGGTGCCGCCGTCGTACGCGCCGAGGTGCAAGTGCGTGGTGGTCGCCGGCATCCCGGCGGCCGGGTTGCCCTCGGAGTCGGCGAACGAGTCGACGAACTCCATCGCCGCGGGCGGGTCGACGGCGACGATCTGCCAGCGGCCGTGGAACTTCTCGCCTTCCGGGCTGGTCATGTAGTAGAACACCTCGCCACCCGGCGTCAGGTCATGCTCGATCACCGTCGCCGGGTACGTCGGCGGGCCCCACCACCGCTCGAGTTTTCGCGGATCCGCCCACAGCTCCCACACCTGCTCCACGCTCGCGGCGAAATCCGCGACCAGGGTCAGGGTCAGTGCGTCGAAGTCCTTGTCAACGCTCGTGACACTCATGTGTTGTCCCTTCGCTCCGGTGTGCTCTCGGTCAGCAGGTCCGTCATCCGGTCCACGCGACCACGCCAGATCGCCTCGAGTTGGTCGAGTGCGTCCCGGGCCCGCCGTACGGCGTCCATTTCACTGCGCACCAGCTGCTCGCGCCCCCTGCGTTCCTTGGTCACCAGCCCGGCCCGCTCCAGTACCGCGACGTGCTTCTGCACCGCCGCAAAACTCATCGGATACGCCTCGGCCAACCGCGACACGGACGCCTCTTCCATCAGACACCGCCGTACGATGTCGCGCCGCGTCGAATCCGCCAACGCCGCCAGCAACCCGTCCACGACACCATCATCTACAACCATTTGGTTGTACGTTAGCCCGGCGACAAACCCCGGTCAACCACAAGCCGCGGATCTGGTGCTAGAGGCGGACGACGCCGTTGGGGGTCTGGAAGACGGCGGCTACCAGGCCGGGTTGGCCGTTGGGGCCGACCCAGGCGACGTCCAGGTCGTCCAGGAGGTGGTCGGCGGGGTGGCCGATCCAGTCGGTGACTCGGTGGGGGTCGCCGGCGATTTCCAGCGCGGTGAGTCTGACGCCCTTGCCGCCGACCGACGGGTGCTCGGTCAGGTCGTCCCAGTGCACGAAGAACGGCAGCTGCGGGTCGGCGATCAGGCCCTTCACGCCGATCTGCCGCCAGGTCAGGTTCACCCCGTCAGGGCGGTGCCGGTTGCCCGGCGCGGCCTCGCGGCCGAGACGCTGCTCCATCCGCGCCATGTCGCGGACCGCCACCACCCAGCCGAGCCAGCCGCCGCCCAGCTCCTTGCGGGCACGGACCGCCTGGCCGAACGGCGCCTTGTCCGAGGCCGGGTGGTCGAGCACGTCGACGACCTCGATGTACCGATCGTTCTCCAACGGCAGGATGTGGTTCACCGTGCCGAAGCGCGGGTGCACACCGCCGTCCACGAACTCCGCCCCCAGTTGCGCGGACAACCGCTCGAGCGTGGCCTTGCAGCCGTCAGGGCCGCACGCGTACGACAGATGATCCAGACGCATGCCAGTCATTGTGTCCCCACCCACCGACACTCGTGGTCCCCGGGGTGTGTCGGGCCCACGTTCTAAGCTCTGCACCATGCGTACGGTCGTCATCGGAGGAACTGGCCACATCGGTACTTACCTGGTCCCGGAGCTCGTGCGGCTCGGGCATCAAGTGACCGTGCTCAGTCGTGGCGAACGGTCGCCGTACCAGAGCGATGGCCGCTGGAAACAGGTCGAGTTGGTCCAGGTCGACCGCGCCGCGGAAGATGCCGCAGGCACCTTCGGTGAGCGCGTGGCCGGGCTCGAGCCGGACATCGTGATCGACTTGATCTGCTTCACCGAAGACAGTGCGAAGCAGCTCGTCGAGGCCGTACACGGGAAGATCCAGCACCTCCTGCACTGCGGCACGATCTGGGTGCACGGGCCGAGCATGACCGTGCCGACCACGGAGGACGCGCCGCGCGGGCCGTTCGGTGACTACGGCATCCAGAAGGCGGCGATCGAGCGCTACCTGCTCGACCAGTCCCGCCGTACCGGCCTGCCCGCCACGATCATCCACCCCGGCCACATCTGCGGTCCCGGCTGGACTCCGATCACTCCGGCCGCCACCTTCAACCTCGAGGTGTACGAGAAGCTCGCCCACGGCCACGACCTGCTGCTGCCGAACCTCGGCCTGGAGACGATCAACCCGGTGCACGCCGACGACGTGGCCGGCATCTTCCTGGCCGCGATCGCCAGCCGCTCGACCGCGATCGGCGAGAGCTTCCACGTGGTCGCGAGCGATGCGGTGACGCTGCGCGGCTACGCCCACGCGGTCGCCGACTGGTTCGGCCAGGAGGCCCGGCTCGGCTTCCTGCCGATCGGCCAACTGCGCGAGCAACTGTCGGAGCGGGACGCGGGAGCCATGTGGGACCACGTCGCGCACAGCCCGAACTGCTCGATGGCGAAGGCCGCCAGACTGCTCGGCTTCCGCCCGCGCTACTCGGCGATCGAGGCTGCCCTGTCCGGCATCGAGTGGCTCGTCGACAACGGCAAGATCACTTAGACGCCGGGTGGGGCAGCAACGGCCGGGCTGCTTCCAGATGCTGCCGGCACAGATCCGCGAGTACGTCGTACGCCTTGTGGCCCATCAAAGTCTGGAGCTCGACCCGGCTGGACTCGAAGACCGCCTCGACGGCGATGTGCGCCTCGGTGTTGCCGGTGCAGTACCAGTCCAGGTCGTGTCCACCCGGTCCCCAGCCACGCCGGTCGTACTCGCCGATGCCGACCTCGGTGTACGTCGTACCGTCCGGGCGCTCCACCTCGCGGAAGGTCCGGCGGATCGGCAACTGCCAGCAGACGTCCGGCTTGGTCTCGACGAAGTGCACGCCCTTCTTCAGCGCCAGCCCGTGCAGCGCACAACCGCCGCCACCGGCGAAGCCCGGCCGGTTCAGGAAGATGCAGGCACCCTCCCAGACGCGGGTCTTGCGGTCGCCGTCGTCGTCGGTCTCGACCCAGCCGTTCTTCCGGCCCTCCTTGCGGAACTGCCAGTCGTCCTTGGTCAGCTCCTTGACGTACTGCTTGACCCGCTTCTCGTCGTCATCGTCGGAGAAGTGTGCTCCGAGGGTGCAACAGCCGTCGTTCGGTCGGCCCTTGTAGATGCCGCGGCAGCCACCGCCGAAGATGCAGGTCCAGTTGGAGGTCAGCCAGGTCAGGTCGCAACGGAACACCTGGTCGGGATCGTCGGGGTCGATGAACTCGACCCAGGCACGGGGGAAATCGAGAGAAACCTCAGGCACCTGGAAAGCGTACGCGCCCCGGCGCACAGACAGTGAATGCAGACGCCGACGCGCGGTACTCCCGCAGTCCAGTAGCGTGTTGGTATGCGGCTCGGCGTACTCGACGTGGGATCCAACACCGTCCATCTCCTGGTGGTGGACGCGCATCGTGGTGCCGCACCGTACCCGGCGTACTCGCACAAGGCCGAGCTGCGGCTGGCCGAGCACCTGGACAAGGACGGGAAGATCGCCCAGTCCGGGTCCGACGGATTGGTGTCGTTCGTGAAGGAAGCCTCCGAACTGGCCGAGGACAAGGGCTGCGAGTCGGTGCTCGCGTTCGCCACGTCCGCGCTGCGGGAGGCGCCCAACGGCGACAAGGTGCTGGACCGGGTCCGCGCCGAGACCGAGGTCGACCTGCAGGTGCTCAGCGGAGAGGATGAGGCCCGGCTGACGTTCCTGGCGGTACGTCGTTGGTTCGGCTGGTCGTCCGGCCGCCTGGCGGTGTTCGACATCGGCGGCGGTTCGCTGGAGATCGCTGCCGGGTCGGACGAGGAGCCGACCGTGGCGGTGTCCGTGCCGCTCGGGGCCGGTCGGCTGACCCGGGAGGGTCTGTCCCAGGACCCGCCGGGCAAGGACGAGGTCAGGGCACTGCGCAAGCGGATCCGGATGGAGATGGCCGCTGTGGCCGGGCCCGTACTGCGGGCAGGCAAGCCGCAGCAGTCGGTAGCGACCAGCAAGACGTTCCGGTCGCTGGCGCGGATCTGCGGTGCGGCGCCGTCCGACGACGGGCCGTACGTGTCGCGCGCGCTCAGCCGCGACGATCTGGCCGAGTGGACGCCGAAGCTGACCAAGATGGCCGCGGCCGAGCGGGCCGACCTGCCGGGGGTCTCGATCGGCCGCTCGTCGCAGCTGGTCGCCGGGGCGCTCGTCGCCGACGCCGTGATGGATCTGTTCAACCTGCCCTCCCTCGAAGTGTGCCCGTGGGCGCTGCGGGAAGGTGTCATCCTGTCCCGGCTCGACCAGTTGCAACCGCGGTGAACCAGATGAACCCCAGTACGACCGCCAAGATCGGCCTGTCCACGGCCTCCGTCTACCCCGAGTCGACCGCCAGCGGGTTCGAGCTGGCCGCCCGGCTCGGGTACGACGGCGTCGAGGTGATGGTCGGCATCGACCCACTGAGCACCCAGATCGACGCGATCCAGCGGCTGGTCGACTACCACCAGTTGCCGGTGCTCGCGATCCACGCACCCTGCCTGCTGATCACCCAGCGGGTCTGGGGGACCGATCCGTGGGGCAAGCTCGAGCGCAGCGCCGAGGCAGCGAAGGATCTGGGCGCCGACGTGGTCGTCGTCCATCCGCCGTTCCGCTGGCAGCGGGACTACGCGCGCGGGTTCGTCGAGGGGATCGCCCGGCTCGAAGCCGAGACCGGCGTCGTCTTCGCGGTCGAGAACATGTACCCGTGGCGCGCGCCCGGTAAGGGCCTGCAGGCGTACGCGCCGAGCTGGGACCCGACCGAGCAGGACTACGCGCACACCACTCTGGACCTGTCGCACTCGTCGACCGCCGAGCAGGACTGCGTCGAGCTGGCCGCGACGATGGGCCGGAGCCTCACCCACATCCACCTGACCGACGGGACCGGCTCCGCCAAGGACGAGCACCTGGTGCCCGGCCGCGGCACCCAACGGGCCGCGGACCTGCTGGCCGGCCTGGCGAACCAGGACTTCCGCGGCCACATCATCATCGAGATCAACACCCGCCGCGCGACCAGCCGGTCCGAGCGCGAGGTGGACCTGGTCGAGTCGCTCGACTTCACCCGCAAGCACTTCGTCCGGACGTCGCGCCGGTCGTCGTTCGCGGTCACTCCCCAGGGCGAGATCTCGGAGCTCACGTCGTGAACGCCCGCGGCGGATCCGGCGGTACGGCGGAGTCCGGCGCGGCCCGTACGACGACCACCGGGCGGGCGGGGCGCCGTCCCGGCGGCCCGGACACCCGCGGCGAAATCCTCCGCGCGGCCCGGGAATCCTTTGCGGACAAGGGCTTCACGGCGACCTCCATCCGCGCGATCGCCCGGGAGGCCGCGGTGGACGCGGCTCTGGTGCACCACTACTTCGACAGCAAGGACGAGCTGTTCATCGAGGCGATGGCCATCCCGGTCGACCCGCGCCGGATCGCCGCGCGGATCATCGACGGTCCGCGCGACGAACTCGGCCGCCGGATCGCGACCGCGTTCCTCGGCGTCTGGGAATCGGCCGAAGGTCAGCAGCGCATGAAGGCGATCGTTCGCAGTGTGGTGAGCAGCGACGAGGTAGCCCGGATCATGCGCGAGGGCATCACCCGGATGATCATTCAGCCGGTCTCCAAGATGCTCGACGTACCCGACGCGCAGCTTCGCGTCACGCTGGTCGCGACGCAGCTCATCGGGCTCGCGATGGCGCGCTACCTGATCGAGCTCGAACCGGTCGCCTCCGTCGACCTGGCCACCTTGATCGACCGGCTCGGGCCTGTCCTGCAACTTCACCTGACCGGTTGATGCAGATCCCGACGGACCGCGAGATCGAGACCCTGCATCGCGATCACGCGCCTACCCGTGACGCCTTCGAGTCCGTGTACGAACACTGCCGGATCGTCTGTCAGCTCGCCTCGCAGTACTTCCTGTCGCTGGACGTCGACGCCGATCTGGTCCGCGCCGGAGCGCTTCTGCACGACATCGGCGTCTACCGTCTCTACACGGCTGGTGTGCTCGACACAGCGGACTATGTGCGGCACGGCGTACTCGGGCACGAGTTGCTGGCGGGTCTCGGGTTTGCGGAGACGATCAGCCGGTTCTGCTCTCGTCACAGCGGGGTCGGCATCACGCGGGACGACGTACTGCGGCAAGGCCTGCCGATCCCGGCGGCCGACTATGTGGCGGAGACGCGCGAGGAGGAGCTGGTCATGTACGCCGACAAGTTCCACAGCAAGCGGACTCCGCCGGTGTTCGTGAGCGGCGCGTCGTACGAGATCGCCGTCCGCCGGTGGGGTGAGGACAAGGCGATCGCGTTCGCCGACCTGAGGCACCGGTACGGCGATCCGGAGCTGGCGTCGCTGAGCGCTGCCACCGGATACGCGGTGATCTGAGGTAGCCCTGGTTGTTGCCACGCGTGTGGTTCCGCGCTAAATTCATCATATGATGAAAAACGCGGTGAGTTGCCGGGACGTCGTGGTGGTGCGCGGCGACCGGGAGGTCCTGCACGGGGTCGGGTTCGACCTCCGGACCGGGACGGTGACCGGGCTGCTCGGTCCCTCCGGCTGCGGCAAGACGACGCTGATCCGCGCGATCGTCGGTCTCCAGGCCAAGGTCACCGGCGACGTCTCCGTCCTCGGGCTGCCCGCCGGTGCGCCCACGCTGCGCGGCCGGATCGGGTATGTCACCCAGGAGCCCAGCGTCTATGGGGATCTGAGCGTGACCGAGAACCTTCGCTTCTTCGCCGCGGTGCTGGGGGTCCCGGCCGACGACGTGGGCCGGGTCATCGACGCGGTCGATCTGCGCTCGCATGCCGACGTACGCGTCGATCGGTTGTCCGGTGGGCAACGGTCGCGGGCGTCGCTTGCCGCCGCACTCCTCGGCGACCCCGAGCTCCTCGTCCTCGACGAACCGACCGTCGGCCTGGATCCCGTTCTCCGACGGGATCTCTGGGACCTCTTCCACCGGCTCGCCGACGCCGGCGCGACCCTGCTCGTCTCGAGTCATGTGATGGACGAGGCTTCGCGTTGTGATCGCCTTCTGTTGATGCGCGACGGTGAATTGCTCGCCGACGACACCCCGCAAGCCCTGCTCGAATCGGTCGGCACCGACGACATCGAGCAGGCGTTCCTCACCCTGATCGAGCAGAAGGCAGGTGCGCGATGACGCCCCGGGTCACTTTCGCCGTCGCCGCCCGGGTGCTCGCCCAGTTGCGCCGCGACCACCGCACGGTGGCGATGCTGATCGTGCTGCCGGCGCTGCTGGTCAGCCTGATGTGGTGGATGTTCATCGACTCACCCACCACCTTCGACCGCGTCGGCGGGCCGCTGCTGGCGGTGTTCCCCGCGATCATCATGTTCATCGTGACCTCGGTGGCGACGCTGCGGGAGCGCTCCAGCGGCACGTTGGCGCGGCTGTTCACGATGCCGATGGCGAAGGTGGACTTCCTGCTCGGCTACGCGTTGGCGTTCGCCCTGATCGCGGTTGTCCAGGCCCTCGTGGTGGTGTCGATCGCGCTTTACGCCCTCGACCTGAGCATCGAGGGTGCCGCCTGGCAGCTCGGGGTCGTCGCGGTTCTCGACGGCGTCCTCGGTACCGCGCTCGGCCTGTTCGCGAGCGCGTTCGCGGCGACCGAGTTCCAGGCGGTCCAGATGATGCCGGCCGTCATGATCCCGCAGATCCTGCTCTGCGGACTCCTCCTCCCACGCGACCAACTGCCGAGCGTGCTGCACGCCGTCAGCGACGTACTGCCCCTGTCGTACGCCGTCGACGCCGTCACCGGAGTTGCCCAAGGCAACGGCTTCGGCGCCGGCGCAGGCACCGACGCCCTGGTGGTCACCGCCTTCATCCTCGCCGCCCTGGCCCTGGGCGCCGCAACCCTGAAACGCCGCACCGCCTGACGGGTACACCCAGTGGTCGTCGTTCCTCAGCCTCCGGTCATCCGGCGAGGTGGGAGACGTTGTGCCAGGCGGGGTCCTCGGTGACCTCGACGGAGACCTGGCCGTGGGGCCAGCCGGTGGTGGCGGCCTGGAGTTGAGCGCCGGCGGGAGTGGTGCCGTCGGCGTAGTAGTGGAGGGTCCGGGTCCCGGCTGAGGTCTCGTGGGCGATCAGATTGCCGGAGCCACCGAGGCGGTCGGTCAGATGGTCTTCGAAGTGGCGCAGTTCATCCAGCATCTCCGACTCCGGCAGCCCGTCGTCGCGCACCACGGGGTAGCGGATCGAGACCGCGACGTGAGTGTCGAGGTGCGGCCTCCGGATGGACCGCAACGGGTACTCCGCCGTGGCGATCAACCGATGCCCGTCACGCGTCCCCTCGAGCATCTTCCACGCCGGACTCCCGTCCTCCAGGGTGTGATCAGCGGCGAACGCGGCAACCGCGGGCAGCAGCGTCTCGATCGGCACAGCGTCCGCCGGCGCCTCGACCAACGTGTCGATCGCCCCGACCCAGGTCTCCACCATCTCCTCGCCCAGCACGAGATCGAGCATCAGGAACGTCACCCGCCGCTGCACATCCACCGGCAGTTCGGGAAACGCCGGATGATGGACGCCGACATGGATCGCCGACGAATCCGGCTCCATCGAAACCACGGCCTCGTCGATCGGGATCGGCGGCAGCCCGTCGAACCTGATCGTGAACGCAGGCCCTGGCCGCCGCAGGTCGGCGTACTCCCAGGTCCGGTCCGACGGCGGCGCGGCCCGCAGCCAGCGTCGCGCGACAGCACGGCGGCTCGGGTTCCCGGCCGCCGTGACGATCAGTACGTGCTCGGCGTGCAACCCAGGACCGAGCTCCCACTCCAGATCCGGATCGATCCGCGCGATCAGATCGGTCAGTACGTCGCTCAGGTCCGCCGGCACCTGGCGTGCGATCGCATCGGCCACCAGCGCCGCACCGGATTCGCTCCACCAGGACCAGAACGCGCCGATCGGGTCGGCCTCCACGGCAGTCCGCTTGCGACGCTTGAAGATGGGCATGGACGCATCCTCTCCCGGTCATGGGTGCGTCCGGCCGTGGTTCCCGGGACGGCGACGTACTGTCACCGACCCGGCGTCAGCAGTGACCGATGACCGAACCAGTGACCCCGGTGGTGTGGTGCCTGCCACACGATTCGCGAGCCTCAGGTTCAGCCGCGTAGCCTGCTGACACCACTGGCAGATGGGGCCGGGTGGGTCGATGAGGAGGAACACGTAGTGCTTCGGCGAGTCCTGCTGGGCATGTCCCGCAGCCCCCAGATCAAGAAGGCGGTTTCGTCGCTCCCGGTGTCCAATGGCATCGTCGCGCGTTTCGTCGCCGGTGAGACCGCGCCGGAGGCCGTGCTGGCCACCGAGAAGCTGGTCAGCAACGGCCTGAACGTCACACTCGACCACCTCGGCGAGGACGTGACCGACCTGGCCGCGGCGACCGCGACCGCGGACGCGTACCTCGACGTACTCCGCAAACTGGCCGAAGCCGGCCTGACCAAGAACGCCGAGGTCTCGGTCAAGCTGTCCGCGGTCGGCCAGGCGCTGCCGGGCGACGGCGAGAAGATCGCGCTCGAGAACGCGCGGACGATCTGCCTCGCGGCCCGCAACGCCGGTACGACGGTCACCCTCGACATGGAGGACCACACCACCACCGACTCCACGCTGGGCATCCTGCGCGAACTGCGCCAGGATTTCCCGGAGACCGGTGCTGTGCTGCAGGCGTACCTGCGCCGGACCGAGGGCGACTGCCGCGACCTCGCCCACGCCGGCTCCAGGGTCCGGTTGTGCAAGGGCGCCTACAAGGAGCCCGAGTCGGTGGCGTACCAGGACAAGCGCGGCGTGGACAAGGCGTACGTCCGGGCGATGAAGATCCTGATGAACGGCGCCGGCTACCCGATGATCGCCTCGCACGACCCGCGGCTGATCGCGATCGCCGGCTCGCTCGCCGACCGCGCCAACCGGCAGCCGGGCAGCTACGAGTACCAGATGCTGTTCGGCATCCGCCCAGAGGAGCAGCTCCGCCTGTCCGGCCTCGGCCACACGATGCGCATCTACATCCCGTACGGCGAGGACTGGTACGGCTACCTGGTCCGCCGCCTGGCCGAGCGTCCCGCCAACCTCCAGTTCTTCGCCCGCTCCCTGATCAGCAAGAAGTAACCGGCTGGTGGGCGCTCGGGTCCCCGGGCGGCCCGGATCAGTAGTGTGTTGGCCATGACTAGTCAGGTGGCCATTCTCGGGGCCGGTGTGATGGGGGAGACGTTGCTGTCCGGGCTGATTCGGGCCGGGCGGCGACCGCAGGAGCTCCTGATCACCGAGCGCCGGGAGGAGCGTGCCGCCGAACTGCGGGAGCGGTACGGCGTCGACGTCGTGACCAACGTGGACGCGGCGGCCAAGGCTGACACCCTGGTACTGGTGGTGAAGCCGCAGGACATGGCGGATCTGCTCGCCGAGATCGCCCCCGCTATCCGGGCGTCGCAGACTGTGGTGTCGCTGGCCGCCGGGATCACCACCGGGTTCATCGAGTCCCGGCTGCCTGAGGGTGTGGCCGTCGTACGCGTCATGCCGAACACGCCGGCGCTGGTCGACGAGGGCATGGCGGCGATCTCTCGTGGTGCGCACTGCGACGAGAGCCATCTGGAGTTGGCGGAGGGCCTTTTGGCCGCGACGGGACGGGTGATCCGGGTGCCGGAGAAGCAGCAGGATGCGGTGACCGCGATCTCCGGGTCCGGACCGGCGTACCTCTTCTTCGTCGTCGAGGCGATGATCGAGGCCGGCGTGCACATGGGTCTGCCGCGTGGGACCGCTACGGAGCTCGTCGTACAGACCGTGGTGGGCTCGGCGAAGCTGCTGCGGGAGACCGGCGAGCACCCGACCGTACTGCGCGAGCGGGTGACGTCTCCGGGTGGTACGACGGCCGCCGCCGTCCGCGAACTGGAGGACCACAAGGTCCGCGCCGCGTTCCTGTCCGCGATCGAGGCCGCGCGCAACCGTTCGCGTGCGTTGGCCGCCGAGTAACACCTCTGCTACCGGTGGCGTTATTGTTGGCGCCGCAGTTTCCTGCCGTGTTCAAGGGATGAGTCGACTATGGTCCCGCCCATGAGTAATCGTTCGGAGCAGGAGAGCCCCGAACAGGTGAGCCCTGCCCCCGTGCGCGCGGTTCAGGTCCCGGACCTGCCGTGGCGGGTACCGCTGGATCCGGCGCCGTGGTGGGCGTGGGCGCTGTTCGTCGCGCCGTTCGTCGTCGTGCCCGCGCTGAACTCCTGGCTGTGGATGGGCGCCCGCGACATGCTCGCCGTCGGGCTGCTCACGATCATCGGGGCGTCGGTGGTGCGCGTCGCCGGCGGCGTCGTCCTCTACCGCGTCGAGCTCACCGCGACCGCGCTGCGCGCCCGCACCAGCATGCTGGTCCGCAGCCTCGCCTGGCAGGACGTCGACACGATCGAGGTCGGCGACGACAACGTCGTACTCACCCGCGGCCAGGACGAGAGCGAGATCAACGGCATCCCCCGCGACCGCACCGCCGAGGTAGGCGCCGTCATGGAAGCCATCCGCCACGAGGCCGCCGGCATCCCCACCCACCACCACCGCCCCCGCCCGGGCATCGGCACCCTCCTCGTCCTCACCTACCTCATCCTCTCCATAGGCGCCTTCCTCCTCCGCTGGCACCTCGTCTAACCGGTCGCCTCCCGCCGCAGATACACCCACTCCTCACCCCTCCGCAGCTCCCGAACAGTTGCCACAGGCACGTGTTCCGCCCTGCGGACAGGATCTGGCGACCGCGGACAAGAAATGCGCTGTCCGTGGTCACCACAACGTGTCGGCGGTCCGCACAACCACCAGACGTTGCTAATGCTTTCCCCAGGGGCCTTCGCCGGTGGTGGATTCGACTGTGATGCGGGCGATCATGCCGGTGTGCCAGATGCCTTCGCCGAAAGGGAATTCGGGGACGTTCAGGTAGCGCTGGGACATCCGGTCCATCAGGGCTTTGTAGTCGGCGGGGATGTCGGGGCCTTCGAGCTTGGCGATGCCGCGGATGACGAGGTACTGCGTGATGCCGCGGGAGCTGACGCGGTCGTCCTGGATGACGAGCGTGACGCGGGGATCGCGGTGCAGGTTGCGGGTCTTGCGGTGGGGTTGCTGGATGCCGAGCAGTACCTCGTCGCCGTCGCGCTCGGCCCAGACGAGGGCGGCCTGTGGTGAGCCGTCGGGGTCGATGGTGATGACTGTGGCGTCCTTGGGCTCGGTGAAGAGCCGGTGTGCGCTTTCGGGAAGACCGTTCATGGACAGAGACGCTAGGCACCGCCGTGGGAACCTCTGGGTACCCTGACGCCCGTGGACGGTTTGGATCCGGGGAACGTGTTTCTCGCCGACTGCCCGGCCCGGCTCGCAGTCGAGGTGATCGCGGACAAGTGGGCCGTGGTGGTCCTGTGGGGTCTGAACGACGGCCCGCGACGCCACACGGAGCTGATCACACTGATCGGTGGCATCTCCAAGAAGGTGCTGACCCAGACGCTGCGCCGGCTGCAGACGAACGGCCTGGTCACCCGCGAGAACTTCGGCGGCGTCCCGCCCCGCGTGGAGTACGAACTGACCGCGCTCGGCCGCACCCTGATGGGCCCGATCCGGATGCTCACGCTGTGGGCGGAGGAGAACGGCGAAGCAGTCCTGGACGCCCAGGAGCGAACCTAGACACTCACGCGAGAAACTAAGGACATGGATTTCTCTTTGTGGCCCGCGGCCAACCGGACCTGGCAGGAAGTGCTCGACGGAGCGGAGTACGCCGAACGGACCGGCTGGCACGGTGTCTGGATCGCCGACCATTTCATGCAGAACGGTGACGACCTGTCCGTACCGGTCAACGAGTGTCTGGCCCTGATCGCCGGCATCGCCGCCCGCACCGAGCGGGTGCGCGTCGGCTCGATGGTGCTCGGCAACACCTACCGCCATCCCGCCGTCGTCGCGAACCAGGCGGCGACCATCGACCAGATGAGTAACGGCCGGTTCGTGCTCGGGATCGGGGCCGGATGGCAGGTAAACGAGCACGAGGTCTACGGGATCGAGCTGCCGCCGGTCCGCGCACGGCTGGCCCGGTTCGAGGAGGCCTGCCAGGTGATCAAGGGCCTGATCAGCCAGGATCGCACCACCTTCGACGGCACCTACTACCAGCTCACCGGTGCCCCGCTGGAGCCGAAGCCGGCCAACCTGCCGATCATGATCGGCGCCGCCGGCGAGAAGGTTGCCCTGGGCATCGTTGCCCGGTACGCCGACGAGTGGAACCACTGGGGCGGCCCGGAACTCGCCGCCCACAAGGGGAAGGTCTTCGCCGAGCACTGCGAGCGCCTCGGCCGGGACCCCCAGTCGGTACGCCGTTCCGCCCAGACGATGCTGGAGGTCGTCCTACCGGGGGACACCGAGGCGGCCGAGCGCAAGGAGCGGCTGGAGAGCCGCGGCGGGCACGTGATCATGGGTTCGGCCCAGGAGGTGCTCGACACCGTCGCGCAGTACCCGGCGGCCGGGATCGACGAGGTCCTCGTCCCGGACTCGATGCTCGGCACCGGCAACCGCCGCTTCGACGCCCTGGAACGCCTCCGCGAAGAGGTCTTCGCCAAGATCTGACCCCGCGCGACCCTCTCGTGGGCTGACCCACGAGCCGGTGGTTTGGCCTATCGCACGCGGTGGGTGAACCCGCCGTCTGGTGGGTCAGCCCATCAGGCAGGGCGGGGCGGGACGGGGCGAGGGCAGGAGTGGAGGGGCGGGACGGGGCGAGGGCAGGAGTGGAGGGGCGGGGGACGGTCAGAGGGACAGCGTGGCCATGAGGGGCCAGTGGTCGCTGGGCAGCCGTCCGCCGGGGCGGTAGTGGGAGACGGCTGCCTCGTCCACGGTCCACGCGGCGCTGACCAGGATGTGGTCGATCCGTTCGTCGTCCTCCGCGCCGGTGAAGTCGTGCCAACTCCCACCGGTCGCGATCGGTACGGCGTTCCGCAGGCCGGCCTCGGTCAGCACCTTCAAGGCCGGCGAGTCCGGCGTCGCGTTCAGGTCGCCCATCACGATCCACGGCAGCGCACCGGTCGTCCACCGGGCGATCAGCCGCGAGGACTGGAGTTGGGCGACCTCGCCGGCGTGGTCGTAGTGCGCGTTCGCCACACCGACCGTCGTACCGTTGCGGTGCCGCAGCCAGACCAGCGTCGCGATCCGGGTCAGCTGCGCGTCCCAGCCGACGGATCCCGGTGTGTTCGGGTCGTCGGACAGCCAGCGAGTCTCGTGCTTGTCGACCCGCCAGTCACCCGGCCGGACCATGACGGTGCAACGTTCGCCCGCGTCCATCCCGTCGTCGCGGCCGACGCCGACGATCTCGTACCGCGGGAAGCGCCAGCGCAGGTACTCGAGCTGGTCGGGCAGCACTTCCTGCAGCCCGACCACGTCCGCGTCGAGGTGTTCGATCGCCGCCACCGTCGCATCCCTCCGGACCGGCCAGGCGTTGTCGCCGTCCGGTGCTGAGGAGTTGCGGATGTTGAAGGTGGCGGCGCGAATCTTCATGGAGCAGATCCTGCCAAACCCATCGCGCGCTCCGCCGCCCGGAGCCGGGGCAGGCTCGCTTCCAGCGCTCGGTCCCGGCCTTGTGCGAGCAGCTCGTCGATCGCGCCGGGGTCGGTCGTCAGCCGGGCGTACTCCTTCTGCAGCGGCTCGAGCACGGCCAGCACCGCGTCCGCGACGTCCCGCTTCAGCTCGCCGTACGACGAGTAGGCCGTCGCCAGCTGCACCGGGTCGCCGTCGGTGCAGGCGGCCAGGATGTCGAGCAGGTTGGTGATCCCGGGTTTCGCGGCCTCGTCGTGGCGAACCTCGTTGTCGGAGTCCGTCACGGCCCGCATGATCTGGCGCCGGATCACGTCCGGCGGATCCAGCAGCCGGATCGTCCCGACCGCGTCGTCGGCCTCGGACTTGCTCATCTTCTTCGTCGGGTCGGCCAGATCCTTGACCCGGGTCGCGTACGCCGCCTTGGCCAGCTGCGGTACGACGAACGTCTCGCCGTACTCGCGGTTGAACCGGATCGCCACGTCACGAGCCAGCTCCACGTGCTGGGACTGGTCGCCGCCCACGGGGACCCGGTCGGCGCCGTACAGCAGGATGTCCGCGGCCATCAGGCACGGATAGGTGAACAGTGAGGCCCGCGTCATCGGCCGGCCCTTGCCCTTCTCCTTGTATTGGATCATCCGGGACAGCTCGCCGACGTACGACGTGCATTCGAGCAGGTACGCGAGCTGTGCGTGGGTGTTGACGTCGGACTGGACGAACACCGTGCCCGGTGCGGTGCCGGCCGCGAGCATCAGCGTCGCGAACTCCCGGGTCAGCGCGGCGAGCCGTCTGGGGTCGTGTCTGGTCGTCATCGCGTGCAGGTTCGCGACGAAGTAGAACCCCTCGGGGTCGGTGAACCGGCGCAGTGCGCCGAGGTGGTTGCCCAGCGTCAGACGGCCGGACGGGGTGATGCCGGAAAGCGTGGTCATGTCGATGCCCTTTCGGTGCGTGGATGCCTCACCGAGGGCATCAAAAAGGCCGCCTCGGCGAGGCGGCCTCTTGGATGCGTGTGAACGCTGGGGACCGCCCTAGACGGCCCACCACAGCTGCAAGTTCGTGTTCACATCATCAGCATAACCGATCGACGGCCCGGTCACTTGGCGGCCGGCAGCGGCGCCACCAGGGACTGGACGGTCAGTTCGTTGCGGGCGTCCTGGCCGAGCGTGATCGAGGTGTGCACGCCGTCGCGCAGGTAGGAGGTGATCCGGCTCGGCTTGGCGGCCAGGTACTCGGCCCAGCGGATGATCCGCAGGTTCGGGTACTTCTTCTGGGCGTCGGACAACTGCAGGTTGACCCAGGCGGAGTTGCGCTGGTCGGCCATCTGCACGGCCGCGGTCTTGGACCACCGGGTGGCGTGCACGTTGACCCAGTACACGTACCGGTTCGAGCCGGCCAGCTTCATCGCCCGGTCGACCTGGGCGGCGAACTTGGGCGGGTCGAAGATGTCGTTGCTGCCGGCCGCCATCAGGATCCGGCGCGGCAGGCCGTACGCCGTCGCCCACTGGACCATCGCGTCGACGGCACCGGACGTCGGCCGCCCGGACCAGTTGTGCACCGCCATCTGGCTTCCGTCGCGGCCGATCAGCCGGGTCGCCAGCGTCTTTCCGTCCTGGACGGCGATGCTGTCGCCGAACATGAAGACCCCGTTGGTCGCGAGCACCCGTTTGATCTGGGTCTCGGTCGAGATCGCCTTGCTCATGGCTTGCCAGGCCCCGAGGTCACCGGAGCCGTACAGGCCGCCGAAGGCGGCTTCAGTCGATGTCGCAGTCGAGACAGCCACCGTCGAAACAGCAACCACGGCCCCCGCCGTAAAGATCTGCCGCCGATTGGGTCTCGCCGAGTTCATGGCGTTCCTCACGGGATGGAACAGTGAGGCCTAGACCGCCTCGAGTGCAACCCTCCGTGACCGAATCGCGGCCTGAATTGCAGGTTCCTGCAATTCTTGTAACACCTTGCAGTGTTTGCGCGATGAAGCCCATGCCTGGCACCAGCACGATCGGGACGGGCGAGCGCGGCCTTGGAGGGGTGCCGCGCCCGCCCGTTTCCGCTGTCGGCTCAGCCGGAACCGTTGGCCAGGTCCTCGATGATCGGCCCGGCCACCGCCATCAGCTCCTCGGGTGACGCGTCCAGTCCGTCCAGCCTGACCAGGTGCCGCCCGATGACGAGCCCGAGCGTCAACGCTCCGATCACCCCCGAGCGCAGTACGGCGTCCTGACCCGGCAACTGCTCGGCGATCTGTCGTTGCTGTCCTGTCATCGCCGCCCGGACCTCCGCGGCCGCTTCCGGATGACTGAACATCGCCCGCATCGCCGCCAGCGCGGCCGCCGGTTCCTCGGCCAGCTTGGCGGTCAGAGCAGCCGTCAGCATCCCGGCGATCTCCTCGGGCGAACCCGTGATCGGCCCGTCCGGGGGAATGGTCGCGGCCTGGGCGAACAGCTTGTCCTTGGACCCGAAGTACCGCATCACCAGGCCGGCGTCGCTCCCGGCCGCCTCGGCGACAGCGCGGATCGTGGTCCGGTCGTACCCGTTCTCGCCGAACAACTGCCGCGCCGCCGCCAGGATCCGCTCTTCCGTCCGCCGTCGCTGCTCCATCCTGGTCGTCACGCCGCTCAGTCTACGCATGTTGACTCAGTCGTCGATCCCGCCTAGATTTCAGTCAACACACGTAGACTGAAAGGGTTTGATCATGACACTGGCGATCGTGCTGAGCTTCCTGGCCGGGCTGATGGGGACCAACGGGATCCCGCACTTCGTCCTCGGCATCACCGCCCGGGAGTACCCGAACCTGACCGGCAACTCGCCGGTCCGCAACGCGGTCGGCGGCGTGGGCGCGTTCGTCATCGCCGGGCTGCTCACCTTCTGGGCGCATGTGGGCGATCATCCGCTGGCGGCAGCAGTCGCAGCCGTCGTGGGTGTGCTGCTGATGTCCGTGTTCCACGCGCGTGGTGGTGCTTACCGGCTGAACGCCAGATTCGGGAAACCAGTGCCCGTGAGGTGACGGCTAAGGTCGGAGGCATGAGCGGTGAGGCGATGCTGGTCTTCGACGAGGGTCTGACGGCGTACGACTTCGGGCGCGGGCATCCGATGAGTCCGATCCGGGTGGAATTGACGATGCACCTGGCGCAGGCGCTCGGCGTACTCGAAGAACTCAAGGTCGTTCCGCCTCCGACGGCTGACGACGCGCTGTTGCAGACCGTGCACACGGCCGACTACATCGCCGCGGTCAAGCGCGCCGGGGAGCACCCGGACGTGCCGGATCTGGAGCACGGACTCGGCACGGACGACACCTACTGCTTTCCGGGGATGCACGACGTCTCCGCACGCATCGTCGGCGCGAGCGTGGAGGCGGCGCGGGCCGTCTGGGAGGGCGAGGTCCGGCACGCCGCGAACATCTCCGGCGGTCTGCACCACGCGATGCCCGACCGCGCCAGCGGCTTCTGCGTCTACAACGATCCGGCCGTCGCCATCCAGTGGCTGCTCGATCACGGTGCCGAGAGGGTCGCGTACGTCGACGTCGACGTGCACCACGGGGACGGCGTACAAGAGGTGTTCTACAACGATCCGCGAGTGCTGACCGTGAGTCTGCACGAGTCGCCGACCACGCTCTTTCCGGGCACCGGCAGCGCCGGGGAGACCGGTGGACCTGACGCAGAAGGTACTGCGGTCAACATCCCGTTGCCGCCGGGGACCGGGGACGCCGGCTGGCTGCGGGCGTTCCACGCGATCGTTCCGGACGTGGTGAAGGCGTTCCGGCCGCAGGTCCTGGTGACCCAGCACGGGTGTGACTCGCATGTCGAGGATCCCCTGGCTCACTTGACGAAGACGGTCGACGGGCAGCGCGCGGCGTACCTGGCGTTGCACGACCTGGCGCACGAGCTCACGGACGGGAAGTGGATCGCCACCGGTGGTGGTGGGTACGCGATCATCGACGTCGTACCGCGGGCCTGGACTCACCTGCTGGCGATCGTCGCGGGGAACCCGATCGACCCGCAGACCCCGGTGCCCGAAACGTGGCGCGAAGAGGTCCGGATCCGGTTCCAGCGGGTCGCGCCGATGCGGATGACCGACGGCCAGGACGCGTCGTACACGGACTGGTCGACCGGTTACAACCCGGACACCTGGCTGGACCGATCGATCAAGGCGACCCGCGACGTCAGCTTCCCGCTGCTGGGCCTCGACCCCACCTACTAGGTCGTCACACGAGTCCCCCTCTTTCCCATTCGTACCAACAGCCACTACGCTCGTTGCATGCACGGACGGAGGTGCCGGAGGGGAAGCCGGCGCACGATCCGTGCTGGAAGTGCGGTGCGCAATGGCATCAAAGAAGTCCGGTGGTGAGCAGCCGCTCGCCGAGGTGAAGTTCCTGACCGTGGCGGAGGTCGCCACGGCCATGCGCGTGTCCAAGATGACGGTGTACCGCCTGGTGCACTCCGGTGAGCTGCCCGCGGTGCGGGTGGGTCGTTCGTTCCGGGTGTCCGAGGATGCCGTGCACGACTACCTCAAGGGCGCCTTCTTCCAGGCCGGATAACCACGAGAAGAGCAAGCGGTCGGATCCCTCGGGACCGGCCGCTTCGCTATGTCCGGGACACGTCGACTGCCTGTCTCAGCGCTTGAGCAAGTCCCTGATCGCGGAGGTGATCTCTGCGGGGGATTCCTCAGCCATGAAGTGACCTGCCGTCGTGGTCTGGTGGTGAAGGCCGGGAGCCCAGGCCCGCCAGAGCGCCGCGGCGTCGAAGCCGAGTGCGGCTCCCCAGTCCTGCTGGATCACCGTGACCGGCATGCGCAGCTTGTTGCCCTGGGCAAGATCTTCCTGGTCGTGCGCGACGTCGACCGCTGCCGAGGCGCGGTAGTCCGCGACGATCGACGGCACCGCGGCCCGGCATGCGTCCAGATAGGTGGCCCGGACATCGGGCGGGATCGCGGTGGGATCGTTCGCCCACAGGTCGAGGAAATGGCCGAAGAACGCGTCCGGGCGGGCTGCGATCAGCTCCTCGGGTAGTCCGGGTGGCTGCGCCATCAGGTAGAGGTGGAAGCCGACGGCGGCGCTCGTTCCGCGCATCACGTCCCACATGTCGAGGGTGGGCAGCACGTCCAGGCACATCAGCTGGGTGATCGTGTCCGGGTGGTCGAGGCCGGCGCGGAACGCGACCAGAGCGCCGCGATCGTGCCCGGCCAGGGCGAACTGAGTGTGTCCCAGGTTCCGCGCCACGGCCACGATGTCCGCGGCCATCACTCGTTTCGCGTAGCCGTCGGCCGGCTTGTCGCTCTCGCCGTAGCCGCGGAGATCGGGACAGATGACGGTGTGGTCGGCGGCCAGGTCGGTGGCGACGTGCCGCCACATCAGATGGGTCTGGGGGAACCCGTGCAGGAGGACGATCGGCGTGCCGGAACCGCCGACGGCGACGTTGAGTTTCACGTCACCGGTGCCGGAGATGCGGTGGTAGTCGAAGCCGTTGATCTTCATGCCGGCCAGGATCGCGCGCGCGGATGAGCAGTGGATGAGCGCTACGGTGGCCGGGTGGACTTCGGGGTGCTCGGGCCGGTGGTGGCCTGGGATGATTCCGGGCGGCCGGTGGGTCTGAAAGGGCCGCGGCATCGGGCCGTGCTGGCGCGGTTGATCGTTGCGCGCGGGCGCGTCGTACCGGCGACTGTCCTGGTGGACGACCTGTGGGTGGATCCGCCGGAGGGTGCGTTGAGCGCGGTGCGGACGTTCGTCGCGGCGTTGCGGCGGGCGCTGGAACCGGAGCGGGCGCCGCGGTCGCCGGCTCGGCTGCTGGTGACCGATGGTCCGGGCTATGCGTTGCGGACGGATGCTGTTGACGCGTGGCGGTTCGAAGCGGCTGTCGGTGCGGCGTTGCCGGCCGGGGGGTTGGTGCCGGAGCTGACGAAGGCGCTGGAGCTGTGGCGCGGTCCGGCGTACGCCGAGTTTGCTGATGAGGGATGGGCTCAGGGCGAACGGTCGCGGTTGACGGAGTTGCGGCTGCGGGCGGTGGAGCGGTTGGGAGAGGCGCGGCTGGCGCTAGGGCTTGCTGCTGAGGCTGTGCCTGAGCTGGATGCGCATGTGACCGAGCATCCGTGGCGTGAGAACGCGTGGCGGTTGCTGGCGCTCGCTCTGTACCGGACTGGTCGGCAGGGCGACGCTCTCGCCGTACTGCGTCGGGCTCGGGCGATGCTGGTCGGTCAGCTCGGGGTGGATCCCGGTCCGGCGCTCGGTGGGTTGGAGACCGACATCCTCAACCAGGCCGCGCACCTGGAGCCGGTGGCGGCCGGACATGTCTGGGCCGAGGCTGCTGCGGCGTACGACCGGGCCGTTGGGGGCACTCGAGCCCGGTTGGAGTCGACGGTGGGACTGCTCCGGAATCTCGCCGTCACCGGTGGCGGCGGTCTCGAGGCTGCCCGCCGGCACCGTCTCGCGGCGATTGCAGCGGCTGAGGAGCTGGGCGATGCCGATCTCACCGCGCGAGTCATCGGGGCGTACGACGTACCGGCGATCTGGACGCGGTCGGACGATGAGTCCCACGCTGCGGCGATTGTGGCGGCGGCGGAGCGGGTGTTGCCTACGCAGGAGCATCCGGGGGTGCGGGCGCGGTTGCTGACGACGATTGCGCTCGAGTCGCGTGGTTCGCTGGATCCGAGGGTGCGGGAGGCGGCGCTCGAGGCTGAGTCGATCGCGCGGGGCCTGGATGATCCTGTTGTGCTGGCGTTTGCGCTGAACGGCGTCTTCCTGCAGACGTGCTATCGCGCTGGCCTCTCCCGGGACCGCGATGCGATCGGTGCTGAGTTGGTTGAGCTGTCCCGACGCCATGGCCTCTTTACCTATGAGGTTCTTGGCCATCTCATCCGGCTGCAGTCGTCCTGCGCTGTGGCGGACTATGCGGCCGCCGACCACCATGCCGAAGCGGCTGACGAGTTGGCCGCCCGGCACGAGTTGCCGCTGGTCGCCGTCTTCACTCGGTGGTACTCCGCCCTCCGCGAAGACACTCCCGATGCCTACCGCCAGGCCGGCGCCCTCCTCGACAACGCGTCCATGCCCGGCCTGCAGTCCGGGCTCGTCCCGCTAGCCGTGGCCTGCTACGCCATCCGGCACGACCAGCCGGTCCTCGAAGCCGACTACGGTCCCCACAGGCCGTGGGTCCGTCCGCTCGTGCTGCTGTCGCAGAACCGCGCCGCCGAAGCAGCCAAGGCGCTCGACCACCTACCCGAGCCACCACCTGGCCTGCTCCTGGAAGCCCACTGGGGCCTCATTGCCGCAGCAGCCAAGACCCTCAATCACCAGCAACCGCTGGCACGTGCCCGAGCCGCTCTGGCTCCAGCCGCAACAGAACAAGCAGGAGCCGGGTCCGGCCTGCTAACCCTCGGACCTGTTGCCAGATACCTCTAGTGTCCACACCACATGGGCCATGTCGGCAGGCTATCCGTCAACGGTTGAAGGCGGACTCGAGTCGGGCCAGGAGGATGTCGGCGCCGTGCTGGACACGGGCGACGAGTTGCGGGCCGTGGCGTCCGGCCAGTACCTCGGCCCGGACCTCGGTGACGATCGATCGCTGGACACCGACCAAGGCGTTGGCAATCGCCCACGACTCCATCCGTCCCGTTCCCTCCGAGCGCAGCAGGGTGGCGAGGGCGTCGGTGGTGGCGGCGACGATCTCGCGCTCGCGGGCCTGCAGCGACGGGCTGCCGGCCACGACCCGGGCGGCGGTGGTGATCAGGTCGACCGCGCCCGGGTCGGCGGCGTGCGCGATGTTCGCGATCGTGAACCGGCGGAACGCGCCGATCGCCGACTCTCCGGCCGGGCGGTCGCCGACCGCGGCCAGCGTCGCCGCCTGGAACTGTTCCAGTCCGCCACCGAAGAACAGATCGTCCTTGGTCGGGAAGTAGTTGAAGACTGTTGCCTCGGACACCTGGGCGGCCCGGGCCACGTCGACCACGGTGACCGCGTCGAACCCGTGCGCGACGAACAACTGGCGCGCCGCCGCCGCGATCCGCTCCCGCGTCTCCCGCTTCTTCCGCGCCCGCAGTCCGTCCGCGTCCTTCACACGGTCAGGGTAGTGGCTCTAGAGTGACCGTAAATATAGGGTCACCCTAAGAATTCGGAGGCACGACATGTCCACGGAGCTCGGCGACGCCCCGCAACGGCTGGTGCAGAGCCTGATTGCCCAGGACACCGCCGCACTGAAGCTGCTCGTCGACCCGGACTGCCGGATCGTCGGACCGAAAGGCTTCATGATCGATCCCGACGAGTGGATCGGCGTACACACCAGTGGAGTGTTCGAGCAGGTCTCGCTGGAGTTGCTGCAGTCGGACATCGTCGCCCACGGTGAGACCGTGGTGCGGACCGAGATCCAGCGGTCGGAGTGCCGGTTTCACGGGGAGACGATCAAAGGATTGTTCCGGGTGATGAGTGTGTGGCTCGCCCGGGACGGTGACTGGCGGCTGGCCGGCGTCCAGTACACGGCGCTTGCTGCTGACGCTGCTACGGCGGCCGGGATTGCCGAGGCGGGCGAGTGAAGGTCAGTGTGACGGTGACGGATCACGCCTGGGCGGATGGCGTGGACGGGCTGCGGCGGATCGCGTCGATCGCGGACGAGGGTGGGCTGGACACGATCTGGGTGCCGGATCATCTGTTCCAGGCGGACCCGACGAGTCATCCGCAGGCCGAGTTGTACGAGGCGATCACGATGCTCGGGTTCCTGGCCGCGACGACCAGCCGGGCGCGGCTCGGGATGCTCGTGTCGCCGGTGCCGTTCCGGCCGCCCGCTGTTCAGGTGAAGGCGATCGCGACGCTGGACGCGCTCACCCGTGGGCGGGCGTGGTTCGGGGTCGGGATCGGATGGGAAGGCGATGAGGCGCGGGCGATGGGGATCCCGCTCGGACCTACCAAGGATCGGTTCGAGCAACTCGAGGAGTTGCTGGACATCGCGGACCGCATGTTCGCCGGCGACAGTTCGCCGTACCAGGGCAAGCATTTCCAGCTCGAGGGACCGATCTGCAGCCCGCGGCCGGAACGGCGTCCGCCGGTGCTGATCGGTGGGACGGGCGAGCAGAAGACGCTGCGGATGGTGGCGCGGCGGGCCGATGCCTGCAACCTCTTCGACCTGCCCGACGCAGGTACGACGGTGCGCCACAAGCTCGACGTACTCCGCGCGCACTGCGACGAACTCGGCCGCGGGTACGACGAGATCGCGAAGACACTGTCGACCCGGCTCACCCCGGACGACACCGTCGGCACCTTCGTAGAACGTTGCCGCGAGCAAGCATCATGGGGTATCGATCACGCGATCGTGATCCGTACCGGACCCTGGACGCCGGAGTCGCTCGGGATCCTCACCGCCGCGGTGCCGGAGGTCGCGGGACTGTGACTCCCAGGAAGCTCCCAGCTTCCTCCCAGAACGATCGCAGTACCGGCCCTGAGGATGGAATCACCGCCGAATCCATGACCTCCAGGAGCCCACGATGCAGCTCAAGATCGTCAAGACCGTTGTCACAGGCACCATCATCACCCTCGGCCTCGCCGCCGTCGCCTTCACTCCCGCCGCCTACGCCTCGACCACCAACCAGACCGCCACCCCACACCTGGTCGTCCTCACCGACCCCGTCCAGCTCCCGACCCGCAAAGCCGCCTAGAGGTCGAGGGACCAGTCGTTGCAACGCATCCAGTGACCCTTGGGATACTCGAAGTCGCGATCGCCGAGCAGGACGAAGCCGGCCTTGCGGCACAGCGCGTTGGAAGCGGCGTTCGTCACGCCGGGGTAAGCGTGCAGCGTGCTGTGCCTGCCGGCCGCAGCGGCGACCTTCGCCACCTCGGCTACTGCGGAGGTCGCCAGCCCACGCCCCTGGAACTCGGGCAGGATCGCCCAGCCGGTCTCCCAGACCGTCTCGGCCGGCTCGGTGTGCTCCCAGTAGCCGACCAACCCGGCCCGGTCGCCGTCGTCGGTGACGATCACGAACATCTGACCCGTGAAGGCGTTCTCGACGTACCGCTGCTGCCTCTCGCGCAGCTTGGCCGGGGTCTCCGGACCGCCCAGGTGAGCGGTCATCTCGGGCGTGTTGCAGCCCTCGAGCAGGGTGAAGTCCTGCTTACTCCACGAATCCAGCGTCACCATGCCGACCAGTCAACCAGCCGGCACCGACAGCCTTTGGTCAGGTGGAGCGGCGGGCGCGGGCGGCGAGGGAGTGGGGGACGCCTCTTGTGTCCGGTTCCTCGAAGCGTTCGAGGGTCAAGCCGGTGGTGAGGAAGGCATTCAGGTAGCCGGCGAGCGTGAGTGGTACATGCCGACGTGCCGCCGGATCCCGTCGCCCCAGTACGGCGACTCCTCGTGCCAGCCCGGCCGGCGGTAGGAGGGGTGGATGAGGCGGCTGCCGTCCTCGTTCCAGACGACGTGCGGGCCGTTGAAGCACGGATGTACGCCGTACACGACGAGCACCCCGTCCGGCCGGAGCACCCGCGTGGCCTCACGCACGACCTGGGCGAAGTCATCCACGTCCGTGGAGATCCACATCACCATCGCGGTGTCGAAGGACTCGTCGGCGAACGGGAGGCCGGCGGCGTCCGCGACCATCAGCGGACCGTCGGTCCGGCTCCGTGCCAGCCGCAACTGGTCGGCGGAGAAGTCCACCCCGACCACACTGCGCCCACTCGCCCGAATGGTCTCGAAGTTGCGCCCGGTGCCACACCCGATGTCCAGGCAGGGACCGGATCCAGGCCCGAGGAGCTCGAGCAGACCCGGCTGATGTGGTTCCGCTCCGGCCACGTACTTCGCGTCGTACCAGTCGGCCAGACCGTCGTACCGGGCCGTCGTACTGCTTGTCATCGGCGCCTCCCCAGGTCACCGCCCAGCCTATCGAAGCAGCCTGCTTTAGGTTCACCGCCTGACCTGCGGGTAAGCTTTGCCGACGTTCTCTTTGAGTTTGGATGGTCCACTGTGGGTTCTGTTATCAAGAAGCGCCGTAAGCGTATGGCGAAGAAGAAGCACCGCAAGCTGCTGAAGAAGACGCGGGTGCAGCGCCGCAAGCTCGGCAAGTAAGCAGTTCCCGCCGCGCCGGGGGTCGGCGCGGCCACTTGTGGGGTTGCTGTCTGGCTGGGGGTTTCTCGTGGCACAGGTAGTGATGGTGACCGGCGTCTCCCGGGACGCCGGTGCTCGCTGTGCCCGCAGACTGGCCGACGATCCGTCGATCGGCACGGTGCTCGGCGTCGATGTGGTGCCGCCACGGGCCGAGCTGGGCCGGGTCCGGTTCGTTCGGGCCGACATCCGCAACCCCGTGATCGCGAAGGTGATCGCCGCCGAGGGCGTCGACACGGTCGTCCACACCGGCGTCGTGGCCACCCCTGGCAGCGCCGGCGGCCGCTCGTCGATGAAGGAGATCAACGTCATCGGCACCATGCAGCTGCTCGCCGCCTGCCAGAAGGCGCCTGGCGTGGCCAAGCTGGTGGTGAAGTCGTCGACCACGGTGTACGGCGCCGGTCCGCGGGATCCGGCCATGTTCACCGAGGAGATGGCGCCGCGGGCGATCCACCAGACCGGGCTGAGCAAGGACGCGGTCGAGGTCGAGGGGTACGTGCGCGGCTTCGCCCGGCGCCGCCCCGACGTCCGCGTCTCCACGCTCCGGATGGCGAACTGGATCGGCCCCAGGACCGACTCCCCGATCACCCGGTACTTCGCGATGCCCGTCGTACCGACCGTCTTCGGGTACGACGCCCGCCTGCAGTTCCTGCACGAGGACGACGGCGTCGAGGCGATCCACCACGCCACCGTGAACGACCTGCCCGGGACCTTCAACCTGGCCGGCGACGGAGTGCTCTCGCTGTCCCAGGCGATCCGCAAACTCGGCCGTCCCGCGCTCCGGCTGCCGTCCTTCACCGCGTCCGGTACGGCGGCCGCCGTGCGCCGGGCCCGGCTCGCGGACTTCTCGCCGGACCAGATCACCTTCCTGACCTACGGCCGCGCGGTGGACACCACCCGGATGCGGTCCGAGTTCGGGTTCGAGCCGAAGTACACGACCGCGGCCGCCTTCGACGACTTCCGTGACTCGCTCGGCCCCGGCGCGGTCGCCCGCGCGGCGTCGCTGCTGACGGCCGGACTGGGAGCGTTGCGTGGTTGACGCCGAGGTCATCCCGATCGGTGCCGGCGGACGTCCGGGCCGCGGATCAGGCCGCCGTACGACGCCGTCCGCGGCTGCTCGCGCACTCGCGGGGCCTGGAACGCGGTTGAAGAAGAAGGGCAAGCGGTCGGTGGAGCCGCCCGCGGCGGAGCCGGTCGAGGCCGGACCGCGACCGCAGGAGCCGGTCGTCGAGGCGGCACCGCTGGACTTCGCGGGACTCGAGCGGGTCGTGCGCGAACTGTTCGGCGAGGACGGGGAGCGGCGGGTCGCGGAGTGGCTCGCGTTCCTGCGGCGGCGGGTGAGCGGGGAGTACGAGCTCGACGAGTTCGGGTACGACTCCGACCTGACCGACCAGGTCCTGCTGCCGATGCTGCGGCCGATGGTGGAGAAGTGGTTCCGGGTCGAGGTGCGGGGGATCGAGAACATCCCGGACACCGGCAGCGCCCTGGTGGTCGCGAACCACTCCGGCACGATGCCGCTCGACGGGCTGGTCACCCAGGTGGTCGTCTCGGATCACACGAACCGTCCGCTGCGCACGCTCGCGGCGGATCTCGTGTTCCAGACGCCGTTCGTCGGGGAGCTGGCCCGCAAGGGCGGGGCGACGCTGGCGAGCAACGACGACGCCGAGCGGCTGCTGCGGCAGGGCAATCTGGTCGGTGTCTGGCCGGAGGGGTTCAAAGGTCTCGGCAAGCCGTTCTCCGAGCGGTACAAACTCCAGCGCTTCGGGCGGGGCGGATTCGTCAGCGCCGCGATGCGGACCGGCGTACCGATCATTCCGTGCTCGATCGTCGGCGCCGAGGAGATCTACCCACTGGTCGGCAACATCGCGTCGCTGGCGCGGTTGCTCGGCGTTCCGTACATCCCGATCACGCCGTTCTTCCCGCTGCTCGGACCGCTGGGGCTGATCCCACTCCCGTCCAAGTGGCTGATCGAGTTCGGCGAGCCGATCCGGACCGACGAGTTCCCCGACGGCGCCGCCGACGACCCGATGCTCGTCTTCAACGTCACCGACCAGGTCCGCGAAACCATCCAGCAGACCCTCTACACCCTCCTGATGCGACGCCGCTCAGTCTTCTTCTGACAGCATCCCGGCGAGCACAGAAGAAGCCCGGCACATCGTGTGTGCCGGGCTTCTGTGCGTCTGGGGCCTACTTCCAGGGTGGGAGCAAGGTCTGGACGACGCCGGGGAGATTGATGAGAGTCGGGATGCTGAGGGTCGGGAAGGGCCAGGGCCACGACGGTGTGCCTGGCGGGAGGCTCGGGACGATCGTGGGGGTCGTCGACGAGTTCGGGGTGTTGGGCTTCGGGGGCGTCTTCAGACTCGGCGGGGGAGTGTTGGACTCCTCGACGATCGTGGTGTTCGGCAGCTTGGCCGGCGACCCACTCGGCTGCGTGGACGCACCAGGCGCCGGCGCGGTGGACGACTTCGAGCTGGGCGATCCGTTGGACGGATTGCTCGGCTCGGTGCCCACGCTCGGACCGGCAGGCTGGGTGCCCTTGGCCGGCTTCGGCTGATCGCACTTCGGGCAGGCGGCCGTGGTGTGCTGGGCCAGTTGCTCGATCGTGGCCAGCGCCTCCACGGCGGACTTCAGCGACTCCGGGGGCAGTTTCGGCGCGAGCTCACCAAGAGCCTGACGGGCGTTCGTGATGAAGGTGGTGATCGCCGTGATCGAACCCTCGTCGCCGTCCTGCTGGTACGACGCGACCAGGCGGGACACGCCTTTGCGGGCCTGCGCCGAGAAGTCGTCCAGAGTGCTGTTGATCGTGCCCACGTCGCCGCCGTGCTCGGCCAGCGCGCGGACCTCGGACAGTCGGGTCATCGCGTGCTCGAGATCGCGCCGGCCGCGGGAGTCGTCCCCGACGCCCACGTTGGTGGCCACGTTCTCGATGCTGCGCTTCATCCCGTACAAGGTGTCGCCGGGCATCGCCTGCTGAGCGGCGGCGGCGGAACCGATGCCACCCCCGAGCAGGACCAGCGCGGCGGTACTGGCCACGAGCCGGATGCGCCGGCCGTGACGATGGCGGATGGGTGTCACGGACGCGTCGACGTCCTCGCGGGTCGGCGGGTCGTCCGGACCGTCGGGAGTGCTGTGCACCACCATCGGAGTCGTCGCCGCGCGGGCAGCCGCCTGTTCCATCAGGCGGTGCCGTAGCTCGGCACTGAACTCCGGACGCGGTGCCACTGCGCCGGCGGTCCTCAGCCGTCCGACCAGCTCCACAGCCTCCACAAGCTCCGGGTCATCGCTCAGTCGCGAAGAGTGACGGGGCCCGTGATCGACGGCGTGCGCGAATGACTCCGCGCGCGCTCGAGCCCTGTGTAGGTCACTCATGTGTTCTCGTTCTCCTCAATGGCCAGCCGGGGTCACCGACAGGTCCTCACGAAGGAGAACGAGGAAACTCGCTGACGGGTTACGAAAGACATTCGTTGTCATCCTCCTCACCTCAAGTCCTTGGGGATAACCTTCGCCAAGTGCCGTACGGCCCTCAGTTGCAGTTGCTTGACGGCGCCTTCGGACTTCTCCAGCGCCTTGGCCGTTTCCGCGATCGACAATCCGGCGAAGAATCGCATCGTCAGGCAGTCGCGTTGCTCCTCGGGCAAGGCCGCGACGGCGTCCCGCAGGACCTCGGCGGTGGCGGCGGCCAGTACGTCGACCTCCGGCCCCTCGGTCTGCCGGTCGTGCGTCTCGATCTCGTCCGTGACCACCTCGAGCCGGACCCGGCCGGACTTGTAGTGGTCGGTGATCAGGTTCCGGGCGATCGTCACCAGCCAGGCGCCGAAGTCCCGGCCCTGCCAGCGGAACGAGTCCAGTGCGCGAAGCGCCCGGACGAACGTCTCGCTGGTCAGGTCCTCGGCGAGTGCCGAGGACGACACCCGTGCGTAGATGTAGCGATAGACGGTGAGCGAGTACTCGTCGTACAGCTCACCGAAGGCACCGACGTCCCCGGCCTGGGCGCGATCGACGAGCTCCGCACGTCTCATCCCGTCCGGGCTTGGCTCCGGCGTCGTCAAGATTTCTCCCCGTTCAACTGACACGTCGTCTGACACATCCGCGAATGGCCACAGCGGCTGAGACAGCACCGAGCGTTATGCCTTAAGCACTCGCTGTCAACAGCCTGAGGCGTGCCGCCTTCCGTCCGGTCCGAGTCGTCACGAATGCGCCAGCGGGCCGGCACCGGACAACGGCGCAGCCTGCTGCCGGGGGTAATTGCGCATAGGAACCCCGGCCGGACGGTTTCTGCAGTGTGAGGTTCAGCAGAAGCTCGCCCACGAGTTCACCTGTATATCGCCCGTCACGCTCTGCTGCAACCGATCTGAGCGAGCCGAACGCCCCAACCGTGCCGGAAGCACGCACCGGCGACATGGCAGACTCGCCTGGTGAACTTCAATTTCGCTGACATTCTTCGTGACACAGCGCAACGTCACGGTGAACGTCTGGCGCTGGTCGACGGCGACCGGCGGCTGACCTGGCGCGAACTCGACGAGATCGTCGGCGCGACCGCGCAGGGGTTCGCCGCGGCCGGCCTGGTGCCCGGCTACCGGGTCGTCCTGCTGATGGCCAACAGCATCGAGTTCGTCACGTCCTACCTGGGGAT
This sequence comes from Kribbella sp. NPDC050241, assembly GCF_044459685.1. NCBI lineage: Bacteria > Bacillati > Actinomycetota > Actinomycetes > Propionibacteriales > Kribbellaceae > Kribbella > Kribbella sp. NPDC050241. Next base: position 612,740 of record NZ_JBITJE010000003.1, on the reverse strand, counting down.
TCTCCGCGCCGGGCTGGTCGCCGTACCGCTGAACACCGGGTTGACCGAGCCCGAGATCGCGGCCGTCCTGAAGCACTCCGGAGCCCGTCTCGCGGTCACCGACGGGGATCTTGCGGCGAAGGTCGGCGAGGGGGTCCGGACGGTCCGTCCGGGCGCGCTCCAGGGTGACGCTCCGTTACTTCCGTCGATCGACCCTGAGACACTCGCGGTCCTGCTGTACACGTCCGGAACCAGTGGCGATCCGCGGGCGGCGATGCTCAGCCATCGGGCACTGGCTGCGAACGTCAAGAATCTTTCCGAGCTCGGCGAGGACCGGATGGGCCCGGAGGACGTCGTCCTCGGGGTCCTGCCGATGTTCCACGCGTTCGGGCTGAACGCCGTACTGGGCTGGGCCGTCGCCACCGGCGCCGCTCTCGTGATCGACCAGCGGTTCGACTCTGCTCACACGCTCGACCTGATCGGCAAGTACGGCGTGACGCGGCTGCCACTCGCGCCGCCGGCGCTGAATGCCCTGCTGGCCCGATCGGACCTGCGGGACGCCCTGAAGACGATCAAGGTCGTGCTGACCGGCGCGTCCACCCTCGACCGCGAGATGGCGGACCGGTTCGAGCGAGAGACCGGCAAGTTCGTGCACCAGGGCTACGGCCTGACCGAGGCTTCGCCCGGTGTCACCACCACGCTGGGGGAGAGCGAGCCGAAGCCCGGCTCGGTCGGCCGTCCGCTGCCGAACGTCGAGCTCCGGATCGCCGACGAGCAGGGCGAGGACGTCGAGGGCGACGACCCCGGCGAGATCGTGATCCGCGGCGGCAACCTGTTCTCCGGCTACTGGCCGGACGGTGCCGAAGGCCCGGACCGCGACGGGTGGTACCGCACCGGCGACGTCGGTTTCCTGGATGCCGACGGCGACCTGTTCCTGGTCGACCGGCTCCGCGAGTTGATCATCGTGTCCGGCTTCAACGTCTTCCCGAGCGAGGTCGAAGAGGTGCTGGTCGGTGCGCCCGGGGTCCGTGAGGCCGCGGTCATCGGCGTACCGTCCGAGGAGACCGGCGAAGCGGTGAAGGCGTTCGTCGTACCGCAGGCCGGCGCGACCGTCGACACCGCCGACGTCCGGGAGTACGCCGGCACGCGGCTGGCCAGGTTCAAGTGCCCGGTGGAGATCGAGGTGGTCGACCATCTGCCGCACTCGGTCACCGGCAAGGTCGCCAAGGGCCGGCTCCGGGAGGCGGACCGATGAGCAGGGTCACGCTGTACGGGAAGCCCGGCTGTCACCTGTGTGACGACGCCCGGGAGATCGTCCGCGCGGTCTGTGCCGAGCTCGGGGTGGAGTGGACCGAGGTCGACATCACCCAGGACGAGCGGCTGTTCACGGAGTACGGCGAACAGATCCCGGTCACGTTCGTGGACGGCAAGCAGCACGACTTCTGGCGCGTCGACCCGGCCCGCCTCCGCAAGGCCCTGACGGCGTAGTGCGCTGGGTCACTCTCGCCGATTTTGTTCTCACGTTCACAAGCTCCTAGAGTAAGGAACGGGCCGTCGGCCGTCAGACCGCGGCCGAGCAACCGTTCCCAGGAGAATTGTGACGCGTGCCAGCAGCCGTCGACCGGGCCCGCCGACGAGAACCGAACGCGGTATCCCCGAGGCGACTGTCGCGCGCTTGCCGGTCTACCTGCGGGCCCTGACCGCACTGTCGGACAGCGGGATCGCGACCGCCTCGAGTGAGGACCTGGCCACCGCCGCCGGAGTCAACTCGGCCAAGCTGCGCAAGGACCTGTCCTACCTGGGCTCGTACGGCACCCGCGGCGTCGGGTACGACGTCGAGTACCTGCGGTACCAGATCGCCCGTGAGATCGGTGTCACCCAGGACTGGGCCGTCGTCATCGTCGGGATCGGAAACCTGGGCCACGCGCTGGCGAACTACTCCGGTTTCGGCACCCGCGGGTTCCGGATCGTGGCGCTGCTGGACGCCGACCCGAACCTGATCGGCGAGCGGATCGGCGACATGGAGGTCCGCGACTTCGCCGAGCTGGAGGACATCGTCAAGGCCGACCGGGTCTCGATCGGCGTCATCACCACTCCCGCCGGTCCGGCCCAGGGGGTGTGCGACCGGTTGGTCGCCGCCGGGGTGACCAGCATCCTGAACTTCGCGCCGGTGGTGCTGTCCGTGCCCACCGGTGTCGACATCCGCAAGGTGGACCTCTCGATCGAGTTGCAGATCCTGGCGTACCACGAACAACGAAAGTCCGGAGAGGCGGCGCTCCCCCAGGTGCCCGAGCTACCAGCGATGAACGGTCTGACGGATCTGCCGAGCGTGGGCGGAGGTGTCGGAGCATGAGCTACTTGGTCGTCGGTATCAGCCACCGCTCAGCTGACATCAACGTCCTCGAGCGCGTGGCGCTCGATCCGGACGCGGCGACCAAGCTGGCCCTGGCGGTCAAGAACACTCCGGCCGTCGCCGAGTCCGCGGTGATCGCCACCTGCAACCGGACCGAGGTCTACGCGACCGTCGACCGCTTCCACGCGGGTATGGACGAGGTCACCGCGATCCTGTCCGACGTCACCGGCGTACCGCTGCTGGATCTGGCCGAGCACCTCTACGTGCACTTCGAGGAAGGTGCCGTCGCACACCTGTTCCAGGTCGCGGTCGGGCTGGACTCGATGGTCGTCGGCGAGAGCCAGATCCTCGGCCAGGTGAAGGAAACGCTGCGCGTCGGCCAGGACCTGGAGACCATCGGCACCGACCTGAACGCCCTGCTCCAGCACGCGTTGCGGGTCGGCAAGCGGGCGCACGCCGAGACCGGCATCGACTCGGCCGGGCGCTCGGTCGTGTCGGCCGGGCTGGAAGCTCTCGGCGGGTTCGAAGGCCGCCGCGCGCTCGTCGTCGGCGCCGGCTCGATGGCCTCGCTGGCCGCGCAGACGCTGCTCAACGGCGGCGCGAAGAGCGTGACCATTGCCAACCGCAACTACGACCGCGCGGTCGCGCTGGCCGAGCGGGTTGGCGGTACGGCGATCCAGCTCGCGAACGTGCCCGACGCGCTGGCCGAGGCCGAGCTGGTCGTGTCCTGCACCGGTGCGCGGGGCGTCGTACTGACCGAGGAGATGATCCGGAACGCGACGGACGGGCAGCCGTTCGGCGTACTGGACGTCGCTCTGCCGCGAGACGTGGCTCCTGAGGCCGCGCGCATCCCGGGCGTCACGCTGGTCACCCTCGCCGACATCGCAGGGACGTCCGGCGGCAGTGAGGCCGACATCGACGAGGTACGCCGGATCGTCAGCGAGGAGACCGGGGCGTTCGAGGCGACCCGGCGGGCCGCGTCGGTCGCGCCGACGGTCGTCGCGCTGCGGGCGATGGCGACCGAGCTGGTCGACTCCGAGCTGGCCCGGCTGGAGCGCAGGCTGCCCGGCCTGGACGACGTCCAGCGGGAAGAGGTCACCCGGACGATCCGCCGCGTGGTCGACAAGGTGCTGCACAACCCGACGGTTCGGGTGAAAGAGCTCGCCGCTGATCCGGGCGGGCCGACGTACGCGAACGCACTGCGCGAACTCTTCGCCCTCGATCAGGCGACGGTCGACGCGGTGACCACGCCGAAGGCGCCCGGAGGTGAGCACGCATGATCAGGCTCGGCACCCGGCGGTCCGCGCTGGCGACCGTACAGGCAACCATGGTCGCCGACTGGCTGCGCGAGCTCGGCCACGAGGTCGAGCTGGTGCCGATCGTCACGACCGGGGACGTCAACAGGGCGCCGGTGGAGCAGATCGGCGGGACCGGCATCTTCGTCAGCGCACTGCGCGACGCCTTGCTGGCCGACGAGATCGACATCGCCGTGCACTCGTTGAAGGATCTGCCGACCCAACCACTCGAGGGTCTGGCCATGGGTGCGATCCCGGTCCGCGAGGACCCGCGCGACGTGCTGGTCGCCCGCGACGGGCTCACCCTGGGAGAGCTGCCATCGGGTGCGCTCGTCGGCACCGGCGCGGCTCGCCGGGTGGCGCAGCTCGATGCGCTCGGCCTCGGCATCGAATGCACCGGGATCCGCGGCAACGTGGACACCCGGATCGGGATGGTCACCGACGGCAAATTGGACGCGGTGGTCCTCGCGAGGGCAGGGTTGTCCCGGTTGGGACGGCTCGCCGAGGTGACCGAGACCCTGGATCCGATCCAGGTCCTGCCCGCACCGGGACAAGGTGCCCTGGGCATCGAATGCCGGGCGGGTGACACCGAGGTGCTGGCCGCCCTGGCTCCGCTGGACGATGCGGCCACCCGGGCCGCGGTCACGGCGGAACGGCAACTGCTGGCCACGCTCGAGGCAGGCTGCACGGCTCCGGTCGGTGCACTTGCCGAGGTGGTCGAGGGTGAGGACGGCCCCGAGCTCTGGCTGCGGGGCGCGCTCGGCCAGGACGACGGCGTACGGCGGCTCTCCGCGAACGGGCCGGTGGACGATCCGGTGGCCCTGGGCAAAGCGCTGGCGAACGAGTTGCTGGAGCGAACATGACACCGGCACGGGGAACGACGGCCGCCCACAAGGGGGCCCATGAGACGGCGCACAAGACGAGCAGGACGAGGACGAGGGCGAAGGCAGACGTGAGCAGCGCGAAGACAGCGGCCACCGCAGCATCCAGCACACCTCAGAAAGTGCCGGCGAAGGCCGCCGCCACCAGCACGGTCAAGCAGACCAGACCACTCGGCCATGTCACGTTCGTCGGCGTCGGGCCGGGTGACCCGTCCTTGCTGACCCTGGCCGGCCGCGACGTACTGGCGAACGCCGACGCGGTCGTTGTCGAGGGCCCCGAGCACAACGCGTTCCTGGCGTACTGCCGGCCGGGCGTCGAGGTGATCGACGGGTCCGGCGCCGAGGGCAGCCGGGCGCTGAAGGTCGCCGCCCGGGCCCGACTGGTGGTGAAGACGGCCAAGACCTCGGCGAACGTGGTCCGCCTGCTCACCGGCGACCCGTTCACCTTCTCCAGCGGAGCCGAGGAGGCGTCCGCGTGCAGGAAGGCCGGCATCGGCTTCAACGTCATCCCCGGTGTCAGTGAGGTCAGCGCCGTTCCGACGTACGCCGGCATCCCGCTGACGATGAAGGGTGACCGCGAGGTCACCGTGCTCGACCTGGCCGAGGCCAAGCTCGACCTGGGCCGGCTGAACCCGAAGCAGACGCTGGTGCTGCTGAACGCTGTGGACGTTTTGAAGGACACCGCCAACGCTCTGATCGAGTCCGGCTTCGACGGCAGCACGCCGGTCGCGGTGACCGTCGGCGGGACGACGACGGCACAGACCAGTGTGGTCGGGACCTTGGAGACGATCGTCGCTGACCTGCGCGCGGCCAAGGTGACCGGCGAGGCCGTGATCGTCGTCGGTGCCGTGGTCGAGCAGCGCGAGGCGCTGTCCTGGTTCGAGACCAAGCCGCTGTTCGGCTGGCGGATCCTGGTGCCGCGCACCAAGGACCAGGCCGGGCCGCTGATGGATCGGCTTCGCCGCTACGGCGCGATGCCCGAAGAGGTCCCGACGATCTCGGTCGAGCCGCCGCGCAACCCGCAGCAGATGGACAAGGCCATCCGCGGCCTGGTCGAGGGCCGGTACGAGTGGGTCGCGTTCACCTCGGTCAACGCGGTCAAGGCGGTCCGGGAGAAGTTCGACGAGTACGGCCTGGACGCGCGGGCGTTCTCCGGGCTGAAGATCGCCGCGGTCGGCGACAAGACCGCCGAGGCGATCGGTGCCTGGGGCATCCGTCCGGACCTGGTCCCGTCCGGCGAGCAGTCGGCCGCCGGTCTGGTCGAGGACTGGCCGCCGTTCGACGAGGTGCTGGACCCGATCAACCGGGTGTTCCTGCCGCGCGCGGACATCGCCACCGAGACGCTGGTCGCGGGCCTGACCGATCTCGGCTGGGAGGTCGACGACGTGACGGCGTACCGGACCGTCCGCGCCGCGCCGCCGCCCGCGCCGACCCGCGAGGCGATCAAGTCCGGCAAGTTCGACGCGGTCGTGTTCACCTCCTCCTCGACGGTGCGCAACCTGGTCGGCATCGCCGGCAAGCCGCACGCGTCCACGGTGATCGCGGTCATCGGCCCGGCCACGCTGAAGACGGCCGAGGAGCACGGCCTGCGGGTCGACGCGATGGCTGAGACGCCGGCCGCCGAGGAGCTGGCCGACGCCCTCGCCCGGTTCGGTGCGGACCGGCGTGACACCATGGTCGAGGCCGGGGAACCGGTCACCCGCCCGTCCGAGCGGCGCTCGGGCTCACGCAGGAAGAGCTAGGTCCGTGTCTGGTGGTTTCCCGGAGGTCAGGCCGCGGCGGCTTCGGTCGTCGGCGGCGGTGCGCAGGCTGGTCGCGGAGACCACGCTGGAGCCGCGGCAGCTGATCCTGCCGATGTTCATCCGGGAAGGCGCCCGGGAGCCGATCGCGATCAAGTCCATGCCGGGCGTCGTGCAGCACACCCGCGACACCGCGCGGAAGGCGATCGCCGAGGCGGCTCAGCTCGGACTCGGCGGCGTGATGCTGTTCGGCATCCCTGCCGTCAAGGACGAGGTCGGGTCTGGTTCGTTGGATCCGGACGGGATCCTCAACGTCGCGATCCGGGACGCTGTCTCGGAGGCCGGCGACGCGTTGCTGGTGATGTCGGACCTGTGCCTGGACGAGTTCACCTCGCACGGGCATTGCGGCGTACTCGACTCCTCCGGTCGCGTGGACAACGACGCGACGCTGTCGATCTACGCGGAGATGGGCGTCGCGCAGGCTTCCGCCGGCGCGCACGTGGTCGGCCCGTCCGGGATGATGGACGGCCAGGTCGGCGCGGTCCGTACGGCGCTCGACGCGGCCGGTCACCTGGACACGGTCATCCTGGCGTACGCCGTGAAGTACGCGTCCGCGTTCTTCGGTCCGTTCCGCGAGGCGGTGGACTCGTCGCTGCAGGGCGACCGGAAGACGTACCAGCAGGACAGCGCGAACGCCCGCGACGCGATCCGCGAGGTCGACCTCGACATTGCCGAAGGCGCCGACATCGTGATGGTGAAGCCGGCCCTGGCGTACCTCGACATCATCCGCCAGGTCCGCGACCACGTGAACGTCCCGGTCGCGGCGTACAACATCTCCGGCGAATACGCGATGGTCGAGGCCGCAGCCGCCAACGGCTGGATCGACCGCGACCGCGCAATCCTGGAGACCCTGACCTCCATCCGCCGAGCCGGCGCCGACACCATCCTCACCTACTGGGCAGCAGGAGCCGTACACCTCCTGAACCACCACTGACCCACCGAGGTCCACCCGCGCGCACGTCGCGCCCACTCCGGCCTGCCCGTGTCTCCGCTGGGCGGCATGTGAAACGTCTGGCGTGCTTGCTCTCAGCAACTGCATCACCAACGGATCAGGCGTGATGGTTCAGGCGGGGCGCTGGGCTTCGGCTGCTGTGAAGGCGTTGCTGTCCCACGGATTGAAGGGTGGGGGCGCGCCGGACGTGGGTGGAGGTGGCGTGGACGTGTGTACGGCGGGCTCGGGGCCGTCGTTCCATGGGTCGACGCATGGGGTTGAGCTTGTGGGTTGGTGAGTTGGGGGAGCGGCGGGTGGTCGGTATCTGCCTGGTGGGATCGCGGTGGGGCCGGTCCAGGCGGGGCGGGTGACGCGGACTATGCCGTCGATGATGCGGATGTGCCAATGGCCGGAGTGCAGGTCGTTGTGGTGGCGCTTGCAGAGCAGTACCAGGTTCGACACGGCAGTCACACCACCCTCCAGCCACGGGACGACATGATGGGCCTCGCACTGGATCGGCGGCGCGCCGCACACGACGCAACCCTTGTCGCGGGCGTTCAGCGCGCGCCGCATCGGTCGGGTGACGAGGCGTTGGCTGGTGCCGACGTCGAGGGGCTGCGACTTGGAGCCGAGCACGATCGGGAGGATCTCGGCATCGCAGGCCAAGCGGCGGATGGCTCCGGCCGACAGGTTGTCCCCGAACACCAGGGCACCAGGATGTCGCGAATCTTCTTGCCCGCGCGGCGTAGCTCGGAGGGCGTGTGGGTGGCCGCCAGGCCGATCAGTTGCCGTTCGGCGAACTCGACGTCCTCGGCAGGCACCGTTGAGGGCACCCTGGCCATGACCGACATGATCGCCTCGGCCTGCGCGGGATGGACGCGCCAGGCTCCAGCCGTGGAGCCGTCCGGGTCGCTGAGTGCCTCAGTCTCACTGGCTGCAGGATGGGCGGTGGTCAGGTTGGCGAAGGGGACGCCCGGGTCAGGGAGAGCGGCCGTGGTGGCGGGGTGCCTGGTCAGCCGGCTGGCGACGCGGACGTCCCGGTGGGCTTCGGTCGCGTCGATGCGGTAGCGCTGGGACAGCAGGCGGGCGGTGTCACCGGCGCCGAGGTCCTTGGCGTACCCGGATTGGTCGAGGCCGGCGATCAGCTGCCACTTGATCGTCTCCAGCCGAGCCACCTCGGCGACCACTGCGTCGAGAGTCGACAGCTTCTCACTGTCGCTCATCGACCAGACGGGTCGTTCGCCGAGGATCTCCATGCCAAGAACTCTAGACAGGCCCTCCGACAGTTTCGCACTCCGAAAACCCCTTGTTCTCAAGGGATCCCCAGACGCGAGGTTATCCACAGCCGAGCTTCCTATGGACAGTCGATTCCGAGATGTTGCTTCGAGCAACGAATTAGGTGTGGTGTTTCTGGATGAAGGCGAGCGCGGTGTCGGCGACGTGTTCCCAGCCGGAGTCGATGACGAGGGAGTGGCCGCGGGTGGGGATTTCTTCGATTTCGGTGATGGACGGGTTGACGAGCTGTTTGCGGTACGACGCGTTGGTGATGGCCCAGGGGACGGTGTGGTCGTGCTCGCCGGAGAGGAACTTCATCGGGCCGCGGTTCGGGTTGGCTCGGTCGACCGCCGTCTCGCTGTCCGGGTTGAAGTTGGCGACCGCTGCCTGGAACAGCGGCAGCCCGGGCCCCGGCACCGGGAACTCGTCGTACAGCTTCCGGGCCTCGTCCTCTGGTACGGCGTTGACGAAGGCGTACCGGAACTGGCCGTAGGTCAGCATCACGGCCTTCTTCCGGTTCGCGGGATTCCGCAGGGCCGGGAAGGACGCCCGCAGCGCGGACAGCGGCAACGGCAGGATGCCTCGCCCTGGTGCCGGGTCGATCGGGACCGAGACAGTCGCGAGACCCATGCCGGCCAGCTTCTGCGTGATCAGCCCGCCGAACGAGTGTCCGACGATCGCCGGCTGCCGCTCCAGCCGCGAGATCATGTCCACGTAGTACTCCGTGACCGCCCCGACCGACTTCCCCGCGAAGCTCGCCGGATTCGCCCGCCCTTCGCCGACGCTCTCCGGATCATCCGGCCAGCCTGGCGCCACGGTCGCGTACCCGGCCGCTTCGAACTTCTCCCGCCATCGCTGCCAGCTCCCGGCCAGCAACCACAGCCCATGCACGAACATCACCACCGGCCGCCCCGAGGTGTTCGCGATCTCGACCTCGCCCAACTCTCGTGCTGTGGCCATCCGCCCGCACCCCCTTTCGCGCAGTAGACCACACTCCTCACGCGCGGAGAAGCGGACGGGCCGCAGGCGATCAGCCCTTCAGGCCGGTCTGGGCCAGGCCCTCGACGAACTGGCGTTGCGCCAGCACGAAGATGATCAGCGCCGACAGGGTGGCGGCGGCGAGTTGGGTGTTCCACATCGGGCCGCCGTACGCGTCGACGTCCTGGGTCAGCGCCTGCGGGATGGTGAACTTGGACTTGCTGGACAGGAAGACGATCGGCTCCAGGTAGAGGTTCCAGCTGTGCAGGAAGGTGAAGATGGCGACCGCGCCGATCGCCGGCCGGGCCAGCGGGAGGCAGACCCGCCAGAACAGGCCGAAGCGGCCGAGACCGTCCACGCGACCGGCTTCCTCGAGCTCAGCGGGGAGCGTGATGAAGAACTGCCGCATGATGAACGTCCCGCAGCTCAAGGCGTTCCTCTACTTCCACACCGACGGCGACGACACCGACAACCACTGGCGGGTCGACACACCGGCCGCGAACCCGGCGTTGAGCTCGCTGGCCGGGTTCGCGTCCGATCCGTACTTCAATCCCTAGATGGTCCGCAGGCTGAGCACCTGACGGGTCGGGATGCGGCCGGTGAGGTACACGCGGAGGCCGTCCGGGGTCAGGTTGCCGCCGAGGTAGGTGTAGCGCTCGCCCGGGTCCATGCCGACCCGGGCGGCGCCCGAGCCAGGGCCGAACTCGATCCGGTCGGAGCCGACGGTGTAGCTGCCGGTGCCGCTCACCAGCTGGTAGTTGCCTGGGGCATCCAAGGCCTCGACGCCGGCCAGCGTGCCGCCGGGCCGGAAACAGAGCTCGATCGCGTACGACGTCTCGTCGCCGTCGAGATCGAAGGTCAGGTCGAAGCCGTTGCCGACCTCGACGACGGTGACCTCGGTCCGGAGCGTGCGGAACTGCTTCGGCCGGTGCGGGAAGTCCATCGACGCGTAGAACCGGCCGTCCGGCGTCAGCGCGTACAGCCCGTCCTTGCGCCGGTACCGCTTGGGCAACGGCAGGTGGTACGGCACCTTCACCTCGTCCGCGAGCTCGAAGCTGCGATCGCCCGTACGACGCAGTCCGTCGCTGCGGAAATGGCCGGTACTGAAGAACTGTGGCGACAACCGGACCGAGTCGAGGATCGCGGCACCTTGGCGGAGCTTGAAGAAGGTCGGGTTGGTGGACAGCCCGGACGAGATCACTGCAAGGTCGTGGAAGTCGGTCCCGCCGAACACGGTCGCGGTCCGATCGCCGCGCCGGATCCGGGCCGACCCCTGGGTCGGGAAGTGCTGGGCGAAGTCGGTCGGTACGGGCTCGGCGGCAGGCAGGGCCGCGGCCAGCTCCGGCCGCTCGAGCACCTCGGCGAGGAAGTCGCCGAGCTCACCGGTCCCGCGCTGCTCGATGCTCTTGGCAACGGTCGCGAACCGTCCGTCCCGGTCGTGCAGCGCGAGCTCGCGGTACTGCGTCAGGTACCACCAGACCTCGCGGATCCCCTTTTGGTCCTGCCGGCGCGACGCGGTGGTGTCGACCTCCCCGTTCGGCTCCAGCAGGTACAGCGTCGAGTCCAGGTTGCGCCGGACGTACCCGAGCAGTTCGGGCTTGTCCCGCAGCCACGCGATCGTCAGCAGACAAGGATTGGTCACCTCGGCGGCGTACGTCGAACTCCGCTCGCTGTAGAAGCCTTCCGGGGTCGCGTCGACGCCCTCGTCCAGCCAGTCGTCGATCCGGGCGGCGTACCGGCGGTCCGGGAACAGGTGGTGGGTCCGCGCCAGTGCGGCGGAGACTTCCCAGCGGTGGTTGGGCGTGTGCACCCCACCGCTCGCCAGGGCCGGGCCGGCCTTCCGCAGTACCTGCTCGAGGATCGTGCGGTGCGGCAGCGTGGCCGGCTGATCGTCGGCGTCGAGCAGGGCGTAGAGCATGCAGACGTCCTGGATCGCGAACGCGCTGTCCGGCGGTGAGTGCAGGTTGCCGACGTCGTACAGGCCGTCGTCGTGCTGCCGCGCGGCCAACTGCTCGACCAGCCACTGCAGCGGCGCCAGCAGCGAGGCGTCATGGTGGTACGACGACCGGCCCCAGACGTATCCGGAGATGAGGCGCCGCGCCTTCCGGGCCACGGTCCGGATGCTGTCGGAGGCGTTCTGGTAGTTGCCGAGCACCAGCGGGATCTGCTTCTGGTTGGCGTTGGTGAGAACGGTCAGGAAGTCGTCGTCCACGGTGGCTCCTGCGGCGTTCGCCGCGGCGGTGGGGTGCTGGGTGGTCGAGTGCAGTGCACCGACCGTGAGAGTGGTCAGCGAACCGGCGAGAAAGGTACGGCGCTGCATCGGGCGGCCTCCACGGAGAATACAGGAAAGCGGTTTCCCGCTGCGCAGAACTGTTGCCTCGGGAGTATGTCCTGTCAAGAGCTCGCAGCTGACCGCATCCGGTCAGTCCGGCCCTCACCGAGGTCTTGCGTAAACCGGTTTCTCGTACTAGCTTGACCGGCCAAGGCAAACGCTTTCCGGCAACCGCCTGGAGCTTTCCGGAGGGAAGAAAGTATGAGTGCGCTGGGTGAGCTCGGCAGCCTCCGGCGGAAGAAAGTGGCCGGGCAGCAGCCGAACCGGAACCGTTGGACCGGGAAGGTGAAGAAGAAGGACAACCTGTCCGCGTACCTGTTCCTGACGCCGTGGCTGCTCGGGCTGTTCCTGATCACCATCGGGCCGATGCTGGCCTCGCTCTACCTGTCGTTCACGGACTACAACCTGATCCAGGCGCCGAAGTGGATCGGGCTGGAGAACTTCACCCGGATGCTGTCCGACGAGCGGCTGCACAACTCGCTGCGGGTGACCTTCACCTACGTGTTCGTCTCGGTCCCGCTGCAACTGGCGATCGCCTTGCTGCTCGCCGTCGTACTCGACCGCGGCGTCCGCGGGATGGCGTTCTACCGTTCGGTCTTCTACCTGCCGTCGCTGCTCGGCTCGAGCGTCGCGATCGCCGTCTTGTGGCGGCAGGTGTTCGGCACCGAGGGCCTGTTCAACCAGTTGCTCGCCCTGGTCGGCATCGACGGCAAGGGCTGGATCTCCGACCCGAGTACGGCGCTCGGCACGCTGGTGGTGCTGAATGTGTGGACGTTCGGGTCGCCGATGGTGATCTTCCTGGCCGGCCTGCGGCAGATCCCGACGATGTACTACGAGGCGGCCTCGGTCGACGGCGCCGGCGTACTGCGCCGGTTCTTCAGCATCACGCTGCCGCTGCTCACCCCGATCATCTTCTTCAACCTGGTGCTGCAGATCATCCACGCGTTCCAGTCGTTCACCCAGGCCTTCGTGGTCTCCGGGGGCAGCGGCGGGCCGTCGGACTCGACCATGTTCTTCACGCTCTACCTCTACGACCGGGGCTTCGGCAATTTCGACATGGGCTATGCGTCCGCGATGGCATGGTTCCTGCTCGTGATCATCGGAGTCTTCACCGCGGCGAACTTCTTCGCCTCGAAGTACTGGGTGTTCTATGACGACTGAGACGATCCGCAGCAGCCTCGCCGCGCGGCGGACCACCGGTGTGAGCTGGGCCCGGGTCCGCCCGGTGCTGATCCACGTCGCGCTGGCCGCGGCCGCCCTGGTGATGCTCTACCCGTTGATCTGGATGGTGGTCAGCTCACTGCGGCCGGGCAACGAGATCTTCCGCGAGCCCGGGATCCTGGTGAGGGACCTGCACATCGACAACTACCGGCTCGGCTGGAACGCCCTGGCCGAACCGTTCACCCGCTACCTGCTGAACTCGGCGGCGGTGGTGCTCGGCGCGATCATCGGCAACCTGGTGTCGTGCTCGATGGCGGCGTACGCGTTCGCCCGGCTCGACTTCAACGGCAAGAAGTTCTGGTTCGCGATCATGCTGGTCAGCATCATGCTGCCGATCCACGTGGTGATCGTGCCGCAGTACATCTTGTTCTCGCAGGCCGGCTGGATCAACACGTTCCTGCCGCTGGTGGTGCCGAAGCTGCTGGCCACCGACGCGTTCTTCGTCTTCTTGATGGTGCAGTTCATCCGCGGCATCCCGCGCGAGCTGGACGAGGCGGCCCGGATCGACGGCTGCGGCCGGGCCGGGATCTTCCTGCGGGTGATCCTGCCGCTGATGACGCCGGCCCTGGCCACCACCGCGATCTTCACCTTCATCTGGACCTGGAACGACTTCTTCAGCCAGCTGATCTACCTGACCGATCCGAAGATGTACACCGTGCCGGTCGCGCTGCGGTCGTTCGTCGACGCGACCTCGAGTACGAACTGGGGGTCGATGTTCGCGATGTCCGTCGTCTCCCTCGTTCCCGTCTTCCTCGCATTCCTGCTCGGCCAGCGGTTCCTGATCAAGGGCATCGCCACCACCGGCATCAAGTAACCCCCTGAAAGGTGCACACATCATGAGGCCGCTCATCCCACCCACCGCGGGCCGGCGCCTGCGGGCCCTGGCCGCCGTCGCGATCGCTTCCACCCTGCTGGCCGCCAGCGCGTGCGGTGGTGACTCCGGCGGTGGCGGCGGTGGCGACTCCGCCAACGGCGAGGTCACACTCCGCTTCACCTGGTGGGGCGGCGACACCCGGCAGAAGATGACCCAGCAGGCCATCGAGGCCTTCCAGAAGGACCACCCGAACATCAAGATCAAGGGTGAGTTCGGCGAATGGTCCGGGTACTGGGACAAGCTCGCCACCACCGTCGCGGCCAACGACGCGCCGGACATCATCCAGATGGACGAGAAGTACCTGCGTGAGTATGCCGACCGCGGCGCGCTGCAGGACCTGAAGAAGGCCGACGGCCTGGACACCGGCAAGTTCGAGAAGGACACCCTCGGCGCCGGCGAGTTCGACGGTGGTCTCTACGGGCTGAACGCCGGGATCAACTCGTTCGCCGTGGTCGCCAACCCGGCTGTGTTCAAGGCCGCCGGGGTCGCCCTGCCCGACGACACCAAGTGGACCTGGGACGACTACACCCGGATCGCCGCGGAGATCACCGCCAAGTCCGGCGGCAAGGTGTCCGGGACCGGTGCACCCGGTACCAACGAGGCCGCGCTGAACCTGTGGGCCCGCCAGCACGGCGAGTCGCTGTGGACCCAGGACGGCAAGCTCGGCATCTCGGCCGGTCAGGTGACCGACTTCTACAAGAACCTGCTGAAGATGCGCGACGCGAAGGCGATCCCGTCGGCCGAGTCCATCTCGCAGGACATGAACGCGCCGCTGGACCAGTCCGCGATGGCGACCGGCAAGCTGGGCATGAGCTTCATCTGGAGCAACCAGCTGGTCGCGTTCAGCAAGGCGGCCGGGACCGAGCTCAAGCTGCTGCGCATCCCGAGCACCGACGGTACGGCGGCCGACAACGGCTCGTACTACAAGGGCTCGATGTTCTGGTCGATCTCGTCGCGGTCGAAGCACCAGAAGGAGGCGACCGAGTTCGTCAACTTCCTGGCCAACAGCACCGCAGCCGGCAACATCCTGCTCGCCGAGCGCGGCGTGCCGCCGAACACCGAGATCCGCGCGGCGGTCGACCCGAAGCTGCAGCCGGCCGACGCGGCCTCGTCGAAGTTCATCCAGGACATCGGCAAGGAGCTCGGCGACCCGTCGCCGGCGCCGCCGGTCGGTGGTGGTCAGGTGGAGAAGATCACCCAGCGCTACACCACCGAGGTACTGTTCGGCCGGCTCACGCCCGACAAGGCCGCGACTGCGTTCATCGACGAGGTCAACGGGGAGCTCAAATAGTGTTGCTGACGGCAACTGATTGGCCATGACGCCTCGCGTGGCCGTGGCAGGTGTCCACGGCCACGGGGCGTCCCACGTCCGCAACGTCGTACGACTGGCCGCTGAGGGGAAGGCGCAGCTCGTCGCTGTCGCCGACCCTCGGCCGGCCGAGGACCTGCCCGCAGGGGTTGAGGTCTTCGGCGGGCTGGACGAGGTGCTCGCGTCGACGGCGGTCGACGTGGTCGTCATCAGTACGCCGATCCAGACGCACGTTGCGCTGGCCGAGGCGGCGTTGCGGGCCGGGGCCGACGTACTGCTGGAGAAACCTCCGACGGCGTCGCTGGCGGAGTTCGAGAAGTTGTCCGCGGTCGTCGCTGAGACGGGCCGGGCCTGTCAGGTCGGCTTTCAGGCTCAGGCATCTGAGGCCACGTTGACGTTGGCGTCGATGGTGGCCGACGGGCGGCTTGGGGAGATCCGCGGGATCAGCGCCGTTGGCAAGTGGGTGCGGAAGGCGCAGTACTTCCAGCGGGCGCGGTGGGCCGGTCGACGTACGCTCGACGGTGTTGCGGTGGTCGACGGCGCGGTGACGAACCCGCTGGCCCATGCGGCCGCGGCTGCGTTGTTGCTCGACAGGTCGACCGGGGTGGACGACGTACGGTCCGTCGAGACGGAGTTGTTCCACGCGAACCCGATCGAGTCCGACGACACGTCCACGGTCCGGATCGTGACGGGCCGCGGTACGACGATCCTGATCGCGGTGACGCTGTGCGCGTCGGAACATCTCGAGCCGCGCGTGATCGTGCACGGGTCCGCTGGTCGCGCCGAGCTCCGGTACACGACGGACACGCTCGAGATCACCGACGCCAGTGGCACGACCGACACGACGTACGGCCGGGCCGGGCTGCTGGAGAACCTGCTCGATCATCGTGCGGATCCCGGCGTACCGCTGTATGTCCCGCTGGCCGCGACCGGGGGATTCACCCGCGTGGTCGAAGCGGTACGGGTGGCGGAGGAGCCGGTCGAGATCCCGGCCGCGCTGGTCCGATGGGAGGGGGAGGGACTCGAGCGGCGGCCGATCGTGCTCGACGTGGAGAAGTGGGTGGATCGGGCCGCCGACGAACTCGCCGTGTTCAGCGAACTCGGCGCGCCATGGACGAATCCACGGGAACAGGAGATTCGATAAGGCAGAACCTCGGCTGCAACCACGCCGTCGGCCGCTCGATCCAGGTCACCGCGGGCGACGGCGAGCTGTTCACCTATGTCTACCGGGCCACGGATCGGCAGCTGGAGTCGCCGCGGCCCTACTTCCACCCGATCCGGACGGTCGAAAGCGCCGGGTGAGGTCGAGAACCGCCAGGCCATCACAATCGCCGCCGGCGCAGGTCTCCTCCGCCTGACGCCGCAGTTGGCTGGTGATCGTGATGGTCTGGCGGTCCGGTGAAGCGGGTGTCAGCGCTCGTTCGGGCCGAGCCAGAGCCCGCCGTTGGCTTCGAGGACCTGGCCGGTGACCCAGCGCGCGTCGGCGGACGCGAAGAACGCGATCACGTCGGCGAGGTCGGCGGACTGACCGTGCCGCCCGAGGGCGACCATGCCGGCCACCAGTGCGGCGGAGTTCGGGTCCTGCAGCCAGCCGTTCATGTCGGTCTCGGTGATGCCGGGAGACACCGTGTTCACGGTGATCTGGCGCGGGCCGAGGGTCCGGGCGAGCGAGCGGGTGAAGACGTTCAGTGCTCCCTTGGTCATGCCGTAGCCGATCTCCGGCTGGGCGAACCAGGTGACACCCGACGACACGTTGACGATGCGGCCGCCGTCGGGCATCAGGGGCAGGACCCGCTGGGTGACGAAGAGCGGCGCCTTGACGTTCACCGCGATCAGCCGGTCGAACGCTTCGGGCGTGATGCCGTCGATGCTGTCGGCGTAGTCGATGACGGCGGCGTTGTTGACCAGGATGTCGAGACCGGCGCCGTCGAGTCCGGCGACCAGGCCGTCGTACAACGTGTCGACGTCGCCGTCGGTGCCGAACTCCGCGCCGACCGCGAACGCGTCTCCGCCGGCAGCGGTGATCGCCTCCACGGTCTCCTTGGCCGCCGCCTCGTTCGTGCCGTAATGCACCCCGACGCGCGCACCGTCCGCGGCCAGCCGCTCGGCCGCGGCCCGCCCGATCCCGCGTGATCCACCGGTCACCAACGCCGTCTTTCCCTGCAAGCTCATATCGTGGCCCTCCTCGAAACGGAACGATCCCTAACATCAATGTAAGGGAACGATCCCTAACATTGCTACCCTCTTTCTCATGAGGACCCGCAGAAGCTCGGACGAGACCCGTGCACACGTGCTGGAGATCGCGCACGAGCTGTTCTACTGGCAGGGGATCCGGGCGATCGGCGTGGACCGGATCGCGGCCGAGGCCGGCATCGCTCCGACCACGCTGTACCGCCTGTTCGCGTCCAAGGACGATCTGGTCGCGGCGTACGTCGACCGTGCCTACGAGGCGTACCGCGAGTGGTTCCGTACGTCGCTCGAACGCGGTGGCGACGATCCGCGCGACCGGGTGCTGGCGCTCTTCTCCGGGCAGAACGCGATGCTCCAGCCCGACATCTGCCGGGGCTGCCCGTTCCTGATGGTGCTGACCGAGTTCCCGGACGAGAAGCTGGCCGGACACCAGCGGGCGATCCAGTTGAAGGAGTGGGTCCGCGACCAGTTCGTTGCCTTGGCCAACGACCTGGAGGTCGATGACCCGGACCAGCTGGCCGCGCATCTCACGCTGATCTTCGAGGGCGCCTACGCCTCGGTCCAGGCGCTCGGCAGCGTCGGGCCGGCAGCCCAGGCGCGCCCGCTGGTGGAGAGCCTCCTGAAGTAGACGAGCGTCAGCGGGGCAGTGCGAGAGTGAAGGTCGTGCTCTCGGGCTGAGAGGTGAGGATGAGCGTGCCTTGGTGGGCTTGGGTGATGGAGTGGGCGAGGGAGAGGCCTAGGCCGGCGCCGCCGGAGGCTCGGGTGCGGGAGGTGTCGGCTCGGGTGAAGCGCTGGAAGACGGTGGGTTGCAGGTCGGTGGGGATGCCGGGTCCGTCGTCGTGGATGGTGAGGACGGCGGAGTGGGCGGACGAAGTCAGGGCGACTGTGACCGTCGTACCCGGAGGAGTGTGACGGCGGGCGTTGCCGAGGAGGTTGGTGACGACCTGGTGCAGGCGTTGCTCGTCGCCGATGACGACAACGGGATCCGACGGCAGGCTCGACCGCCACACGTGGTCGGGCGCCACGATCCGCGCGTCGGCGATCGAGTCGTGCGCCAGCCGGCTGAGGTCCACCGGACGACGGTCGAGCGGACGGCCCGCATCGAGGCGAGCCAGCAACAGGAGGTCCTCCACGAGCGCCGCCATCCGGGTCGCCTCGACCATCACCTTGCCCATCGCCTGCGTGTACAACTCGGGATCACGCCGCTGCAGACTCAACTGCGCATACCCGTGAATCGTGGTCAGTGGTGTTCGAAGCTCATGGGAGGCATCGGCAACGAACTGCCGCACCTGCAGCTCACTCCGATGGCGCGCGTCCAGCGACCGCTCCATGTGCCCCAGCAACGTGTTCAAGGCGACCGCGACCTGACCGACCTCGGTCCGTTCGTCCGTCAGCCGTGACGGGACCCGCGCCGTCACTCCGATCTCACCGGTGTCCAGCGGCAACCCCGCCACCTCACGAGCCGTCTGCGCGACTCGCCGCAGCGGCCGCAGTTGCCGTCGTACGACGAACACTGCGGCACCGCCCGCGGCCAGCACGCCGACGCCGCCGAACAGCACCTCCCACCCGATCAGACTGTTGACCGTGTCATCGATGTCCTTGGTCGGCAACCCGGTGATGACCGTGACGTCGCCGATCCGCGAAGTGTGCACCCGGTACTGCCCCAGACCGGGAACGGCCACGGTCGCATTCGTGCCGCCGGCGGGTACGGCCTCCAGGACAGCGAGGTCTTGGTCGGACAGGGTGGTGACCTGGCCGGCGGTTGTGATCACGTTGCCGACGGCATCCGACGCACTGCGGTAGACGGTCACCGTGCCGGCGTCCTGCCCGTGCGGAACGTCCGGCGGCGGCTTGTTCCCGCCGCCGTTGGTCAGCACGCCGAGCGCCCGCCCATGCGTCGCCATCACCTTGGTGTCGAGTTGCTTGGTCAGGTACGAGCTGATGGCGGCGGTCGTCAGCACACTGATCAGCACACTCACGACCGCGACCAGCAGCACGACCGCGGCCGCGACCCGTGCGGTCAGCGAGGCAGGCACGAACCGCGTCATGCACCCCAGCATGAGCAACCAGCCCTGGAGGAACCTCCGCGCCGGCTGGGGAATTGCTGTGAGTCAGAGGATCTCGGCCGCGTCCTGCCGCAGTGCCTCGAGCTCACCAGCAGCCCACCCCTCGGTCCGCGACTCGGTGCCGCGGAACGTCGGCTTGTCGACCAGGTGGAAACGCAGGTTGAAGATCCGGCCGACGACCCGCAGGTACGGGATGGCGGCTTCGTCGGCCGCCGCGATCGGCCGCCGCTTCCTGTACCCCGACTTGAACGATGACCAGTACGGCGTCGACGCGACGCCGGTGAAGTCCGCGGCCCGGGGACCGATCGCGGCGAGGTCGAAGTCGAGCAAAAGCAGTCCCTGCGGCGTCAGCAAAACGTTGTCGAGAGTCACGTCGCCATGGCAGACACCATGGTCGGAGTACTGCGCGACGTTGTTCCGTACTGCGGCCGCGAGTTCGCGGAGCAGGTTTTCCTCCGCGCGGTCGATCGCGAGGATCTGCTCGAGCGGTTCGTCGAGCCGATGGGCGACATCCGCCGGACGACGCCGGTACGGCGACGAGTAGTTGTCGGCGGCATCGTGGACCGCGGCGAGTTGCGCGCCGAAGGCAGCGTACAGATCGTCGTCGAACGGCGGTCGTGGGGTGGTGCCGTCGACGAACTCGGACAGGGTGAACGGCCGTGATCCCTCAGGTGCGTCGAGGACGCCGACAAGGTCACCGGAAGGCAACGGACGAATTGCTGGAACGAGCAGTCCGGTGGACCGCAGATGTTCCGAAAGCCCTGCCTCCCAACGGATTTCGTCCGGGTGGCGTCCGTCGTACCGATAGAGCTTGAGGACGTATCGGACGTCTCCGGCGGTCAGCACGTAGACGTCGTTGACCAGTGACCGCAGCAGCTCGCAGCCGGTGAAGCGGAGGCCGTAGAGCTCGCCGAGGTAAGCGCTCAGAGCGCGTGGGTCAGGCAACGATCGCAGGGTCCGGACCATGGCCCGACCCTAGGAGACTGGGCTCCGTAAATCCTGTGAATTCGAGGTGTGAAGTCCGGACGGAGTGGGGAGGTTCGCAATGTTTCCGGATTCGCCTCCCCTTCTGGGGCCGGAAACCGGTAGCCTCGTTCAGCGGTCCTTGGGGGAGGCCTACCGAGCCACCGCATCCATCCCGACGAACTGCCGGAGAGCCCAAACCGGTCAGGAGACCACGTCTTGCAGGAGAACACCAGCAATCCCAGTACTGGCGAACTGGCGAACGTACCCCTTACCGGTGCGGACAAGGTCGCCTATGCGTTCTACGCCACTGCGGCCGCGGCCGCACTAGTCGGCCAGGTCTGGGCCGGCGTGACCCATATCCCCTGGCCCGAGGAAGGCTTCTCGCAGTTCCTCAAGATCGCCGTCGTGACGCCCGCGGTGGCCGTGCTCGAGCTCGGTGGTGTCGCCACCGCCGCGCTGGCCGACCTGCGCCGGCGCAAGGGTGAGCAGGCCTACGCCTACCGCGCGATGTCGTTCTTCGCGGCGCTGGTCGCGGTCGTCTTCAACGTCGTCGGTCACTGGCGTCCGGAGGAGCGGTTCCTCGCCTTCGGCTTCGGCGGCCTGTCCGCGTTCGCCTACGTGCTCTGGCTGATCCACAGCTCGGCCCGCCGCCGCGACGCGCTGCGCCGGGCGGGGCAGATGCGCGAGACCGGCCCGGTGTACGGCGTGGTCCAGTGGGTGCGCGAGCCGCGCGTGACCTGGCTGGCGCGGTCGCTGGCGATCGAGCACGGGTACAGCCTGTACGAGAGCCTGCGCGCCGCCCATCACCAGATCCGGAACAAGTCCCGGCGCGACGCCATCGCCGGGACCGTTGCCGAGTACATCCGTTCCGAGCACCAGGACGAGCGGCTGGCGAAGATCGCCGAGACGACGTACGACCCGGACCGGCTGGCCGGGATGCTCGAGGAGCGGATCAACTACGAGGTCATCACCAGCAAGCTGACCAAGGCGATCTCGCCGCCGCCGGAGCCCGAGGAGCGTCCCGCCGTACCGGCCGCGGTCTGGGTGCTGGAGGGTGGGCAGCCGCGCCGGGCCGAGGGCACCGGGGTGTCGTTGCGCGACGAGGACGCCTGGACCGGCGAGCTGATGGCTGTCGACTACCAGGTCCCCAACGACGAGTCGGTCGCCGAGGCGGTCGTCGTCGAGGACGAGAGCGAGCCGGAGCACGTCGTCCAGAACGGCTCGTCCAACGGTGCGGTGAACGGGTCGGTGACAGGGTCGGTGAATGGCAAGCTCAAGCCGCTGGCGCCGCAGCCGAAGGCCGAGCCGGTGGTGCAGAAGCCGCAGCCGCCGTCGCCGTTCGCGGACGCGACGGACACCCAGCCGCCGGCGCTGATCACGACGGCCCCCGCCGAACCTCCTGTGCGGAAGTCGGTCGTGGACGAATCGGTGGTGGCGAAGCCGGCGATGGAGTCGATGAAGATCGAGGAGCCGGCCGCCGAACCGACCGCACTGGAGAAGAAGCGGATGCGGGCGTGGGCGCTGCTGTCCGACTGGCCGGAGGGACACGAGCGTACGGCGAAGAAGCTCGCCGACGCGATCGCGTCCAGCGAGCCGATGGCCGCACGCTTCATCGAGCAGTACGAGGCCGAGCACGGCCTCGTGTTCACCTCACAGAACTAAGCCTCGATCCGTGGATCCTGCCGCGCTGCGCGGCACTCGGCGGGCACATCGCGGCGTTGGAGGACGAGGCACGGAGAACCCCACTCCGAGCCTCGCCCTCCGCCTTGCGCTGCACTCCGCCGAGCACCTGCTCGCTGCTGCCAGGATCCACGGATCGAGGCTTAGATCCCCGCGCCGGCCGCACCCCGGCGCGGGTTCAGTTCCCGAGGTTGACCGGTAGTTCCGCGAGGCCGCTGACCAGGACGCGGCGCCACTCGAGGTCCTCGGCCGGCTTGGCCAGGCTCATCCGCGGGAACCGTCGTACCAGGGCCAGCAACGACTCCTGCAGTTCGATCCGGGCCAGCTGTGCCCCGAGGCAGAAGTGCGGCCCGAACCCGAACGACAGGTGCTTGTTGCCCTTCCGGTCCAGCCGCAGCTCGTCGGGAGCGTCGTACGCGCGGGGATCCCGGTTGGCCGAGTTCAGCGCGGCCATCACGCCTTCTCCGGCCTTGATCCGTACGCCGTGCAGCTCGACGTCCTCGAGGGCGACGCGCAACTGGCCGACCTCGCTGAAGCGGTTGAAGCGCAGCAGCTCCTCGATCGCGGTCGGGACCAGAGTGGGATCGGCGACCAGCTTGGCCCAGTTCTCCGGCCAGCGCAGCAGGGTCGCGACGCAGCTCGAGATCTGATTCGCCGAGGTCTCGTGGCCGGCGACCAGCAGATTCACACCGAACGCGATCAGCTCTTCCTGGCTGAGTCGGTCGCCCTCCTCGCGGGCCCGGACCAGTTCGTCCAGCAGGTCTTCCGCGGGCTGGTCGGTGTTCGCCAGCTTCTTCGTGACCAGGTCCTCGATGTACGCGGTGAGGTTGGTCATCGCGTCCTCGACCAGATCCTTCTCCGCCATCTTCATGCTGTACCCGAGCTCGGTCCACTCACGGAACCGCGCGCGGTCCGCGTACGGTACGCCGAGCAGTTGGCAGATCACCTGGATCGGCAGTGGCAACGCGACCAGTTGCCGGATGTCCGCACCGTCGCCGGCCGCCGCGACATCTTCCGCGAGCTGAGCCGACAACTCCGCGACCCACGGCCGGGTCTGCTCGATCTTCCGATGCGCGAAGGTCGGCACGACCAGCCTGCGCAGCCGAGTGTGCTCGGGCGGGTCGGTCGTGGTCAGGCTGTTCGGCATCGGCTTCGCCAGCGCGACCCGGGGTGCTCCTTGCTTGACCACCGCGGCCCGCGAGAACCGCGGGTCCGCGAGCACCATCCGTACGTCGTCGTACCGCGTCACCAGCCAGACCTCAGCCCCCGCCAGCGTCCGCACCCGAGCCACGGGACGGTTCTCCCGCAGCTCGGCGAACGTAGGCGAGGGATCGAACTGAAAGGCATCCTCGAACGGAATCTCCAGCACCGGCTCCGACATGTCTTCGACCCTAAGCGACTTAGGTAACCCTTGCCCGCTGCTCAGCGGGTCGATGGGGAGGGGCGGGTCGCGATCGCCGGGACGATGAAGGCGGCTGCGATGAGCAGCATCAGGACCGCGCCGATGAGGGATCCGATGGTGATGCCCTCGACCACGGGCAGGGTGCCGCCCAGGCTGAGCTCGGCGTCGACGTTCGGCGAACCGTCGGCGTTCATGATGACGACGGACCAGTCGCCTCCGACGGCCTTCCAGTCGAGGGTTCTGGAGCCGGAAGCGACCCAGAACGACTGGTCGGCGGGTGCGGCAAGGGGCTTGTCTCCGGCGTGTGCCGTGGTCGACAGCTTGAACGGATCGACGTCGAAGTCCGCGACCTCGTCGTGGCTGACGCCGTTCAGGTACGTCGCAACCTCGGCAGCCGGACCGATCCCGACGAACACCGGCGTGCCGTTCTTCGACTCGATGTCGATGCGGACCTCACCGAGGAAGTCGTCGGCGTACAAGGCGTCCGGCCCGGTGCCGCCGACATCGAGTGACGGCGCCAGTAGAGCGTAGGAGCTGGTCGTGACGCGCTCCGGTCCGGCGGTGAAGTAGCCGTTGTCGCGTTGCTGCTGCGCCCAGAGGCCGAAGCCGCCGATCGCGAACAGGATGAGGCTGACCATGCCGAAGAAGGCGCCGACGACAACCAGTAGAGTACGGCGGCCGCTCCACGAGCGCTGAACTGTTGGCGTAAGGCTCGGTGTGGTGGTCATGAGACTGTCTCCTTGGCATGGGTTGGGGGCTGGTTGTCGACTGCGGCGGCTGGTGCGGGGCTGGTCCAGAAGCGGCGGCTCACGATCAGGAGCCCGATGGCGACTGCCCACCACACGCCGACGTACAGCCAGGTCTCGCGGGTCAAGTCGCCGGAGCCGGTCGGCCAGAGTTCGCTGGTGTTGACGCTGCCTTCGGTGGCGTGGGCGATGAGGGTGATGAGCACGCTGCCGGCTGCGTGGTTGAACAGCCACGCGTACCAGAACGTGACAGCGATGGTGGTCAGGGCCTCGAAGGGCTGGAGCCCGAACGAGGAGATGAAGAACAGCGGCGCGTGCCAGCCGGTGATCGCCACGGCGAGGATCGCGGTCGCCGCGAGCGGCGTGCGGGTGGCCTGCAGCTTCGGCTGCGCGTAGCCGCGGAAGCTCGGTTCCTCGTTGAACGGGCCACCGGTCGGGTCGACCATGATCATGCCGACAACCATCGCCAGGGCGTACCAGGGCGTGAATTGCCCAGTGTTCGGCGCCGGTGCGCCCAGCGCCTGGTTGAGCGAGATCGTGACGAAGTGGACGGCGAGCGGTACGGCGATCGCGACGACGTACCAGACCCAGCGGACCCGCCAGCGGATCACCCGGGCGCCGAGGGCTCGCAGACCGGCGAGGCCTTCGGTGAGGAAGACGATGACGACGGCGGCGACCAGGGCGCCCGGGGCGAAGAAGCTTCCGAACGGGACGGCTCCCCAGGCGAGGACGTAGGCGAGCACGAAGAAGCTGAGCACGGGGTGATTGCGGATGAAGGTCATGACGGTTCTCCTGCGGATCGGGGGCGGCTGCGGACTTGGGTCTTGGTTCGGCCGGCGTGGAGGCTCGGGGTCGTTCTGGATCACGCGGGACTTGTGCACTGCTCCTCCAGGGACTCGGTCTACGTCCGAGACTCGCGCTCCTGGGCGCGTTCGGGAGACCGGTCGACCGGTGGAGGAATGGTTCGGGTTTCTGGTGTCAGGCGCGCAGGTAGAGCAGCACGGCGAGCACCCGGCGGGATTCGCTGCGGGTGGACGGGATGCCGAGCTTGGTGAAGATGCCGGAGACGTACTTCTCCGCGGCGCGCAGCGTGATCGTCAGCGCGTCCGCGATGCCCTGGTTGGAGGCGCCGGTCGCCATCAGCTCCAGCGCTTCGCGCTCGCGCGGCGTGAGCACCGCGAGCGGATCGTCACCACGCCGGCGCTTCAGCAGGGTGGAGACGATCTTCGGGTCGATGGCCGAGCCGCCGGTGGCCACCCGCCGTACTGCGGCCACGAAGTCCTCTACGTCGCTGATCCGGTCCTTGAGCAAGTAGCCGACGCCCTCGGCGGACTCCGACAGCAGTTGCATCGCGAGACCGAGTTCGAGGTACTGCGACAGCACGAGTACGCCGACCCCCGGATGCTGCGCGCGGATCCGCAGAGCGGCGCGCATCCCTTCGTCGTTGTGCGTCGGTGGTAACCGGATGTCGAGGATCGCGACCTGCGGCGGGAAGCTGCGGACGTACCGCAGCAGGTCGTCGGCGTTGTCGTACGCCGCGACCACCTCGAGCCCGGCGCCAGTCAGGATCCGGGTGACCCCCTCGCGCAGCAGCACGCTGTCCTCGGCGATCGCTACTCGCACGGGAACTCCGCTTCGAGCCGGGTCCCGTTCCCGGCCGGGCTCCAGATCCGCAGCCGGCCTCCGACCGCCTCGACCCGATCGGCGAGTCCGCGAAGCCCGGTCCCGCGCTCGGTGTCGGCCCCGCCGACGCCGTCGTCGACGACCTCGACCACGACCGTGTCCGCCGAGCGCGTGACGTGGACCGAGGCCACGGTCGCGTGGGCGTGCTTGGCGATGTTGGTCAGGCTCTCGCTGACGACGTAGTACGCGGCGACCTCGATCCGCTCGGTCAGCCGTCCGCCGACCGTGACCTCGAGTTCGACGGGTACGGCGGCCTGTGCGGCCAGCGACTCCAGCGCGACGGCCAGGCCGTGGCCGGTGAGCACGGCAGGATGGATGCCGCGGGCAACATCTCGCAACTCGTCGAGCGAGACGCTGACCTCACGCTTGGCCTGCAGCAGCCGTTCCGAGGTCTCGCCCCCGGAGCTGCCGGCGAGCAGACCGAGTTCGAGCGACAGGGCAACCAACCGCTGCTGGGCACCGTCGTGGAGATTGCGCTCGAGTCGCTGCCGCTCTTTCTGGCCGGCGTCGATGACGCGGGCCCGTGAACCCTGCAGTTCTTGCAGCCGGGCGCGGAGTTCCACCTGCAGGCGGTTGTTCTCCAGCGCGATGCCCGCCGCCGCGGCGACGGCGTCCAGCAACTCCCGCTCGTCCTCGAGCGATCGGTCGAACTCCAGCGCGATGATCGGTTCGCCGTCTCGGTTGATGACCCGCGTCGCTCGCCCCTCCTCGGCTCCCCGCAACGTGATGGCCCGTCCGTCGTGGTCCGCCCAAGTGCCGTACTGAGGCAACCAATACGCAAGCGTCAGGGAGGGATCATGCAGTGCTCGCGCCAGTGGTTCGCGCAGATCGTCGGTCGGGTGGGCGCGCAACTCCATCAGGAGCGCGCCCACGTCGGTCCGGGCCAGCCGGGCATCCAGCAGGCCGAGCAGGAACGCGACCGGGGCGAGCCCGAGTGCGGCGAAGGCGATGTGGCGGACCGTTTCGATCTGCGGCCAGCCGCGCAGACCTGCGACGAACAGGACCGCGAGCGCGATCAGGGCCAGTCCGAACGTGTCCACCAGCAGTGTCACCGGACGTCTGCGAGTACCGGCCACGGCAGGGCGTCGTACGAAGAGCAGAACGGTGCCGGTCAGGAGCAGAACGCTCATGGTGATCAGCTGGATTTGTTCGATCCGGCTGGCCAGGAGCGGCCTGGTCGTGACGGTGAAGAGGCTCTCCGGATTGATCCCGAGCACGATCTTCGCGAGCTGCAGGACCACCGCGGTCACGTAGCCGCAGACGACGACCAGCTGGCGGGGACGCCCGACCACCCGTCCGGTGGGGTAGGCGAGGAACACGTGCAGGAACATCGCAGCCGGCACAAGGTCGAGCAGATGACCGATGGAGAGCAGTGCAGGCACCGTCGACCACTGCAAGGCGGTCAGGGCCATCACGAAGCCGGTCGCGATCATCAGCGGGCCGAGCCGGCTCTCCGGCCGGCGCCACCAGGCGATGGTCCCGCTGATCAGGTACGGGACGGTGATCCAGTTGAACAGCAACGCCTGCAGGCCGGGCCGCACCAGTTCGTCGCCCGCGAGCGCGAGGGCCACCGAGACGACCAGCGTGCCGAACCCTGCCACGACGGTCGTCCACAACGCCCACGGCCCGGGGCCGCGGGCCGGTTCTGCCAGGGCCCCCCTCGCCACAACCCGTCACCCACCCTCTAACGCCAGCCTGCGCCCGTTCACCGGTGCAGGCAATGCGTGAGGTACCTAAGGACAGGAGGTGGTCCCGTCGGTGACGGGACCACCTCGCTGCGTGAGCCTGCGGCGGACCGGCCGGCCCGACTACCTCCTGTTCTTCGGTACGGGTGCTACTTGGTGCCGAAGGTGTAGATGGTGGTGGTCGCGTAGGTCTGGCCGGGGCGGAGGACCGTGGACGGGAAGTTCGGCTGGTTGGGGGAGTCCGGGA
Organism: Kribbella sp. NPDC050241; assembly: GCF_044459685.1. NCBI lineage: Bacteria > Bacillati > Actinomycetota > Actinomycetes > Propionibacteriales > Kribbellaceae > Kribbella > Kribbella sp. NPDC050241. The sequence continues at coordinate 584,848 of NZ_JBITJE010000003.1, read as the reverse complement.
AGTGCTGGGTCTCGAAGGCGAAGGCGTCGCCCTGGCGGTAGGCCTTGTTGCCGATGCCCAGGAACGTGCCGTCGAGGAAGTTGCCGCTGTAGAACTGCGCGCCCGGTTGGTCGGTGTGGACCGTGACGGTGCGGCCGTCCTCGGGCTCCCAGAAGCGGGCGGCGAAGCGGAGGCCGTCGTGATCGGTCTTGCCGCCCAGGACGAAGTTGTGGTCGTAGCCGCGGCCGACGATGAGTTGCGGGTGGTCGCCCCGCAGCCGGGCGCCGATCGCGGTCGGCTTGTTGAAGTCGAACGGCGTACCCGCGACCGGGGCGATCTCGCCGGTCGGGATCAGGCCGGCGTCGACCGGGGTGTACGACGGTGCTTTCAGCTCGAGCACGTGGTCGTCGATGGAGCCGCTGCCCTCACCGGCCAGGTTGAAGTACACGTGGTTGGTCAGGTTCACCACGGTCGGCTTGCCTGCGACGGTCGCGTGGTAGTCGATCCGCAGGTTGTCGCGCCGGTCCAGCGTGTAGGTCACCGTGGTGCTGAGCTCACCCGGGAAGCCCATCTCGCCGTCCGGGCTGACGTAGCTGAACGCGACGCCGACCGAGTCGTCGGTGCGGACGGTCTTGGCCTTCCACACCTTCTTGTCGAAGCCGATCGTGCCGCCGTGCAACGCGTTCTCGCCGTTGTTGACCGGGATCTGGTACGTCGTCCCGTCCAGCGTGAACCGGCCCTTCGCGATCCGGTTGCCGTAGCGGCCGATGGTGGCGCCGAAGTACGGGCTGAGGGCCGCGTAGTCGGGCAGGTTGTCGAAGCCCAGGCTGATGTTCTTGGTCCGGCCGCGCCGGTCCGGGGTCTCGACCCGCTGGATGGTGGCACCCCAGGTCAGCATCGAGATCGTGACCCGGCCGTTGGTGAACGTGTAGACGTCCACCGCAACGCCCTCCGGGGTGGTGCCGAACGGGTCCTTGCGGATCTCCAGCTTGCCGTGGTGTGCACCCATGGCGGCCAACTTATCGGGCGTACCAGCGGCCGAACCGGCCTGGGTGGTCGCCTCCGCGGTACTGCTCAGAGCGCCCGCGGCGGCGGCACCCAGACCCAGGGCGCCGGCCGTACGCAGGACCTGGCGGCGGGGCAGGTGGTCGGGCATCGCATTCCCCTCACTGAGTCGACGGTGGTCGGCGAGAGCGTTTCCACGCCGACCCGGGCACGATAAGCACGGGTGTCCAGTGTTTGGAACAGTTCGTAACGGTTTGAATTCGTCCGATGACTGCACGGGTATCGAAAGGTCCGCCGACCGCTGACCGGATCGGTCCGGTCCCGGCCCCGATCGGGTCTTCTCCGGTACGCCGGCAGCACGCGAGCATGGACGGTATGAGCGCAACCGCACTGATCGTCATCGACGTCCAGGAGTCCTTCCGCGTCCGGCCGAACTGGCGGGCCGTCAACCACCCCGACATCGCAGACCGGGTCGGCCGCCTGGTCCGCGCCGCCCGGGACCAGGGCGACCTCGTCGTCTGGGTGCTGCACACCGAGCCGGGCACCGGCGGCGCGTTCGATCCGGCCAACGGCCACGTCCGGCTGATCGAAGGACTCGAGCCGATCGACGGCGAGCCGGTCATCACCAAGACCTCGCACAACGCCTTCACCACAACGAATCTGCAGCAACTCCTGACCCAGCACGGCGTCACGGAGTTGGTGATCGGCGGCATCCGGACCGAGCAGTGCTGCGAGACCACCACGCGGATCGCCTCGGACCTCGGCTACGACGTCGTGTTCGTCACCGAGGCCACGGCGACGACCCCGTTGCCGCACTGGACGATGCCGGCCGACGCGACCCTGGACGAGATCCTGGCGGATCCGCGCACGCTCAGTCCCGAGCTCGTCACCGAGCGGACCGAGTACGCGCTGGCGGGCCGGTTCGCCACCATTCGGACACTCGACGAACTGACCGGCGTACCCGTGTCATCCTGACCAGATCATGAGTAGTACTCGGGTCGTCTTCCTGCTGGTGCCGAAGCTGCACCTGCTGGATCTGGCCGGGCCGGCGCAGGTCTTCTCGACCGCGAACGACCTCGGCTACGGCTACCAGCTGAGCTACGTGGCGGAGGTCGAGGAGATCGCCACCGCCCAGGGCGTGCCGGTGAAGGCGCGGCTGGACTGGCCCGACCTCGATCCGGGCGACCTGATCGTCGTACCGGGTTGGCGGTCGCCGCGGTTGTCGCCGCTGCCGCCGATCGGGCCCGAGACCAGGCAGCGGTTGCGCAGTCATCACGCAGCCGGGGGATCGGTGGCCAGCGTGTGTTCCGGTGCCGATGCACTCGGCGCCGCCGGGCTGCTCGACGGCCACCGCTACACCACGCACCACGACCTGACCGAGGAGCTGGCCGCGCGGTACCCGAAGGCGACCATCGTGCGGGACGTCCTGTACGTCGTGGACGACCGCGTCATCACCTCCGCGGGGATCGCGAGCGGGATCGACCTGGCGTTGCACCTGGTCGCGGTAGAGCGGGGCGCCGAGGCGGCGGCCCGGGTGGCGCGGGAGATGGTCGTGTACGCGCGGCGCAACGGCGACGAACTGCAGGACAGCGTGATGCTGCGGTACCGCGGTCACCTGAGCGACCTCGCCCACCGGGTGCAGGACGTCATCGACGCCCGGTACGCCGACCGCCTCCTGCTCGCCGAGCTCGCGCACGAGGTGGGCGTGAGCGAACGGACCCTGACCCGGATCTTCACCAATGCCACGGGTCTGACCCCGCTGCGGTACCAGCAACTCCTCCGCCTCGAGCGGGCCGAACACCTGATCGGCCACGGTGCCACCGTCGAGGCAGCCGCTCGCACCGTCGGCTTCGAGGATGCCCGGATGCTCCGCCGCCTCCGCGCCCGCACCGCGGAACCGGTCGCGGGGTAGACCTAGGTCCACCCGGCCGGGGGACTCAGCGCTCCTGAGTTCCGCCCGCCGTCCCGCGAGGCTCGTTGTGTCCGGAACAACGAGAGGTGGGGACAGCGTGAGCGCTGGTGGCGTGACCGTGCGGGTTGCACGGTGGAGTGCGATCCATCCATGGCGAGCGATCGGCCTTTGGCTGCTGCTCGTCGTCGTCGCGGTCGGGATGTCGGTGGTCATCCCGAAGCAGCAGATGCAGAGCAAGGACACCTGGGTCGGCCAGTCCGGCCAGGCAGCCGAGATGATCGAGCAAGCCGGGCTGGGTGATCGGCCCGCGGAGACCGTCCTCCTGACCGATCCCGACGGTCCGCTGGACAAGACGGCCGCGACGACCGCGATGACCCAGCTCCGGCAGAAACTCACCGCACTGGACTCGGTCCAGGTGGTCGGTCAGCCGGTCTGGTCGGAGAACGGCAAGGCCGCCTTGCTGCCGATCGAGTTGAAGGGAACGGCGGACGACGCGGCCGACGCGATCGAGAAGGTCGTCGCCACCACCGCCGAGGTGCAGCAGGCCAACCCGGACCTCAGCATCGCCCAGGCCGGCACGGCTTCACTGGACGCGGGGATCTGGAAGCAGGTCGGGTCCGATCTCGCCAAGGCGGAGAAGCTCAGCCTGCCGATCACGTTCGTCCTGATGCTGCTGGCGTTCGGTGCGCTGATCGCGGCCGGGATCCCTGTCCTGCTGGCGTTCTCGGCGGTCGGCGCCGCGCTCGGCTTCTACGCGCCGCTGTCGTTCCTCTTCCCCGACGGCGGGTCGGTCGCCAACGTCGTCCTGCTGATCGGGATGGCGGTCGGCGTCGACTACTCGCTCTTCTACCTCAAGCGAGAACGCGAGGAACGGCGCAAGGGTCGCAGCACCCTGGACGCCGTCGAGATCGCCGCGGCGACCTCCGGTCACTCGGTGGTCGTCTCCGGTCTCGCCGTGATCGTCTCGATGGCCGGCCTGTACGTCGCTCAGGACATGACGTTCGCGTCGATGGCAACGGCAACGATCGTTGTCGTCGCCGTGGCGGTCCTCGGCTCCTTGACCGTGCTGCCCGCGCTGCTCGCGAAGCTGGGGCACCGGGTCGACCGGCCCCGCGTCCCGCTGCTCTGGCGGCTGAACCGGCGCATCGGTCCCGGCGGGATCAGCCGTCGCATCCTGGCTCCGGTACTGAGCCATCCGCGGGCGGCACTGTCCGTGTCGATCCTCGCCGTGGCCGCTCTCGCCGTACCGGCACTGGGGATGAAGACCGAACCATCCGACCTGAACACGCTGCCCCAGAGCATCCCCGAGGTACGCACGTTCAAGGCGCTGCAGGAGAACTTCCCGTCGCAGGGCGGTCTCTCGTACGACGTGGTCGCGCGCGGCGAGGATGCGGTCGCGGCGTTGACCGGGCTGCAGCAATCCGCAGTACGCAGCGGCAAGTTCGTCGTACCGCAAGGAGAGGCGATCCGGCAGGCGGCCGGGACCGCGGTGCTGACGCTGGTGTCGGTCCTGCCGGAGAGCAGTGCGAACGCCGAGACCGCGTTGAACCAGTTGCGGTCGGACTTCGTACCGGCCTCGCTCGGGTCCGTGCCGACCTGGGCGGTCGGCGGGGAGCAGGCGGAATCGGTTGACTACGGCAACAACCAGCGGGACAAGCTGCCGTGGGTGATCGCGTTCGTGCTGGCGCTGACGCTGGTGATGATGGCCATCACGTTCCGGAGCCTGGCGATCGCGCTGCTGACCACGGTGCTCAACCTCGCCTCGGTGGCGGCGTGCTTCGGGGTACTGGCACTGGTGTTCCAGCACAGCTGGGCCGAAGGGCTGCTCGGGTTCACGTCCTCGGGCTTCGTGGTGTCGTGGATCCCGCTGTTCCTGTTCGTGATCCTGGTCGGGCTGTCGATGGACTACCACGTGTTCGTCCTCGGCCGGATCCGCGAAGGAGTGGCCGAAGGGCTGACGCCTCGCGAGGCGGTCCGCAAGGGCGTCACCGAATCGGCCGGTGTGGTGACCAGCGCGGCCGCGGTGATGGTGTCGGTCTTCGCCGTGTTCGCCACCCTCGGCATGCTCGAGATGAAGCAGATGGGCATCGGCCTGGCCGTCGCCGTCCTCATCGACGCGACCCTGGTCCGGATCGTGATGCTTCCCTCCGTCCTCGTCCTCCTGGGCCGCAAGGCCTGGTGGCCGAACCGTCTCCACCGCCAGGCCGCAACCACAGTTCCCGACCAGGAACTCGTACCGATCAGCTGAGCTTGGAGGCCGCCGTCAGTTTGCTGACGGCGGCACTCAGCTGTCCGGTCAAGAGCAGGTGCTCGGCGTCCGACGTGAGTTTGGACGCCGGCTCTGTGACGTTCTGCCCGATGTGGTTCTGAGCGATCCAGCGGGCCGCGCCAACAACCGCGTCGCCTTCGGTGAAGGAGTCCACCTCGGTGCGCTCCAGGGACTTGGCGGACTGGGTCAGAGCGGCGAGAGCAATAGTTGCCTGGGGCCCTGACCAGTCCTTCGCCTGGAGAGCGACCGAGGCGGCGACCGCAGCGGCCAGGGCGTAGGGATCGTGCTTCTGCAGAAGGGTGTTCCGCGCCTCCGTCAGCTTCTGCCGAGCCGTCGCCTGGGTGGTCAGACCCCAACCGTAGGGGTACTGCGGATCGTAGGAGGCGTCACCGACGTTCAGCGGCTCCTGCGCTTCGGTCCGCGGCCAGGTGACCGGCAGCCGTCCGGTGAACGGCCGCTTGCCGAACAGGACGTCCGCGACCCCGGCGCCCTCGGTGCCCGGCAGCCACGACGCGACCACGGCGTTCATCGTGCCGAGCTGGTCGGCGATCGCCTGCGGGCGGCCGGACACGATCAGCACGACGCACTTCATCGCGCCGCAGACCTTGTCCACCGCTGCCTTGTCGGCGTCCGACAGCAGCAGGTCGTGACCGTTGCCGACGTCACCGATCCCCTCGGCGTACGGGCGTTCGCCGACGACGACCACGCCGACGTCGTGACCCTCCAGTGGAGCCGAGGCATCCGCGCTGAACGTCGCCGTCGGCACCACCTGCTTGATCCCGTCCAGGATCGTCGTACCGGTGGTCGTCGTACCGGAGCCGCCCTGCCAGGTGATGCTCCAGCCGCCCATCTGGTTGCCCAGGTCGTTCGCGTTGCTGCCGGCCACGTACACCTTCGAGGTGGATGCCAGCGGCAACAGGTTGCCGTCGTTCTTCAGCAGCACCTGGGACTTCGCGGCCGCCTCCCGCCCGACCGCGCGGTGTGCGGCGGACCCGATGTCGGCGAGGTGCGACGTGTCGGCGTACGGGTGCTCGAACAGGCCGAGCTTGAACTTCTCGGTCAGGATCCGCCGGACCGCGTCGTCGACCCGGGTCATCGGCACCCGGCCGGCAGCGATCTCGTCGGTCAGGCCCTGGGTGAAGCCCTGGTAGTTGGTCGGCACCATGATCATGTCGAGCCCGGCGTTGATCGAGGTCCGGATGTCGCTCGCGTAGTCGCCGGGCAGCTGGTCGATCGCCTGCCAGTCGCTGATCACGAACCCGTCGAAGCCCATCCGCTGCTTGAGTACGCCGTTGATCAGCTCGCCGTCGCCGTGCATCTTGACCGGAGCCTGGCCATCGATGGCGACGCTGGAGTACGACGGCATGACGGTCCCGACCCCGAGATCCACCGCCGTCCCGAACGGCGCCAGGTGCAGCGTCTCCAACTGCTCACGGGTGACCTCGGTGATGCCTTGGTCGATCTTGTAGCTACCGGTGGTCGACGATCCGTACGTCGTACCGCCGTCGCCGACGAAGTGCTTCGCGGTCGCCAGCACACGGGTGTTCTGTGCGAGTTGGCTGCCGTCCGCCTTGCCCTGCATGCCGGTGATCACGGTCGCCATCGACTGCACCAGCGCCGGGTCCTCGCCGTACCCCTCGTATGCCCGGCCCCAGCGGTCGTCGCGGACCACGCAGACGCACGGCGAGAAGTCCCACGGAATGCCCGTCGCGCGTACCTCGGTCGCGGTCACCTCACCGGTCCGGCGGGCCAGGTTCGGATCGCGGGTCGCGCCGATGCCGATGTTGTGCGGCAGGATCGTCGCGCCGACCACGTTGTTGTGGCCGTGCACCGCGTCGACGCCATAGATCAGCGGGATCTGCAGCCGGGTGGCCTGTGCGTTGAGCTGGAAGTTGTCGATCATCGCCGCCCACGCGGCCGGGGTGTTCGGCGTCGGCACCGAGCCGCCACCGGACAGCAGCGAGCCGAGCGCGTACGACGCGATGTCGGTCCGCGAGCGGAGTGCGTTGCGCTCGGCCTGGGTCATCTGGCCGACCTTCTCGGCCGTCGTCATCCGGGCGAGCAGGTCGGCGACCCGCTCCTTCACCGGGAGCTTGCTGTTCAGGTAGGGCAGGTCGTGGGCGTTGATCACGACGACCGGCTGGGTCGACGGCGCCTTCGCACCGGTGACGGTGAGCTCGAGCGGGATGGTCTCGGCGGCCTCCGCGGAGTGGTCCTTGCGGGTGGTGACGGCCACGGTCCGCGCGGTGCCGGACGCCGTACCGGCTGGGAACGTGATCGTGCCGGTGACCGGGTTGTAGTCGTCGGCTCCGGCGGACCCGATGCCGGTGCGGTACTCGACGGTGACCGGCTCCTCGAGCGGGGTGCTGCCGGTGGTCGCGACGGAGATCTTGACCTGCGCGGTGCCGCCTTCCTTGACCGGGTAGACACCGGCATCGGTGCCGACGCTCGCCTTCAGTGCGGGATCGGCCTTGCCGTAGACCTCGACCTGGTCGATCGCGAACTCACCCGGGGACCCGACCGGCATGGTGATCGCGTAACCCCACATCTGGTTCAGATTCAGCACCTGGTCGATGCCGCCGACCGGCTGGAAGTCGGTGCGGTACACCAGGTCGCTGAACGGGATCTCGACCAGGTGCCAGCCCTGCCAGTCGTCGGTGAAGCTGGTGTTCCACAGTTCGGAGGCCTCGGCGTTGGCGCCGCCGTCCTTGATCTCGAAGAAGATCCGCTTGCCCGAGCCGGGTGGCAGTGGTGCGGTGTTCTGGCCGTACCACCAGAACCGGATGCCCTTGTGCGCGGACCAGTCGCCGGGGTTCTGATCGAACGTCACGTCGTGGCTGAACCCGCCGTACCCGCTGATGTTGTAGGTGCCGTGCAGCACCTTCTCGCCGGACGGCGCGTCGGCGCGCGCCTGCAGCTCCATGGTCGGCGGGTCGTCGGCGTCGCTGCCCCAGCCGAAGATCCCGGCGTTCGGCGGCGACGCGAACGGCTCCGCGCCTTCGAACGCGGCCAGCACGATCGGCGCCGGGTCGTCGGCGCCCACCGCCGGCAGCGGGAGCAGCCCGGTGATCAGGGCCGCTGCCGCGACCAGTGCTGTCTGACGGAAACCACGCATGGCCGACTCCCCACTCCGCGCGAGCCTCACACCCGCGTTCGGCCCTGACTCTCAGCTCTCCCCACCCGCCGGTCAAGACCTCAGCGGTTCCGGAACTAGAGCGCTCTCACGATCGGCCGCATGTGCGCGCGATCTCCGTGCTGAAGGCAGAAACGAACGAGCTCGGGCGCCTCGACCTCGACCTCGCCGATCGTGGTGGTGCGGCGCTCGGCCACCCAGTCGATCAGCTTCAGCGGGTTCGCGATATCGGAGGTGAAGTGCAGCAGGTTCAGGTACCAGATGTCGCGGCGGCCGTGCGGGCGCTCGAACCAGTCGTCGGGGCCGAGCTCGGTGGCGAACCGGTCCATGAAGGCGTCGGCTGCTCCGTCGAGGGGGATGGCGGAGGCCATGACCGACCCCGGGGTCAGCGTGAGGCCGGTGACGCGGAACCGAGTCGGACCGGCGGTGGCCCGCCGCAGAGCGGACAGATAGCGCCCGATCGCGGGGTCGTCCGGGGCGATGGTGGCGCGGTAGCCCTCCAGGGCGCGGACGGTGAGGTGGGCCGATCTCAGTTGACCGGTCTGCCAGTGGCCCGGACCGGCCAGCTCCGCCGCCTCGGCTGTGACTGCATCCAGGCGTTGGGCGAGATCACTGTCGGCCGGAGGACGCAGTACGACGCTCACTGGCCAGCGGCCGCCCTCGCGGGGAGGTTCGTCCCGCTGATGGTCTCCGCGGGCGATCAGGGGTGTGGCGGTGGCGAAGAGGTCGTCGAACTTGGTCACGGGCGGTACGACGCCGGACGGGATTCAGAAGTTGGAGTGGTCTGATTGAGAACGAATTCAGTAGCCAGAGTGATGGACCCTGACCGGCGTGGCCGGAAAGGATGAGGGCATGACTACACGTTTCGGGATTTTCGTCCCGCAGGGCTGGAAGATGGATCTGGCGCAGATCGCGGATCCGGTGGAGCAGTGGGAGGCGATGACGGATGTCGCCAAGCGGGCCGATGAGCAGTCCTGGGACTCGATCTGGTTGTTCGACCACTTCCACACCGTGCCGGAGCCCAGTGACAACACCACCTTCGAGTGCTGGAGTGCGACCGCCGCGCTGGCCCGCGACACCAGCCGGGTCAACATCGGCCAGATGGTCGGCTGCAACGGGTACCGCAACCCCGCGCTGTACGCGAAGATCGCGTCCACCGTCGACGTCGCCAGCCACGGCCGCCTGTACGCCGGCATCGGCGCGGGCTGGTACGAGCACGAATGGAAGGCCTACGGCTACGAGTGGACCGACATCCCGCCGCGGATGGCCGCGTTCCGGGAGGCCACCGAGATCATCTACAAGATGTGGACCGAGGACAAGCCGGTCTACAACGGCAAGCACTACTCGATCAACGAGCCGATCAACGAGCCGAAGGGCGTGCGCAAGCCGCACCCTTCGTTCTGGATCGGTGGCGGTGGCCCGAAGGTCACGCTGAAGCTGGTCGCGCAGTACGGCGACGCGGCGAACATCGGCGGCGGCAACCCCGAGGTGTTCAAGGAGAAGGCGGCCATCCTGCGGGGCCACTGCGAGACCGTCGGCCGCGACTACGACGAGATCATCAAGTCGACCAACTTCAACGTGTTCCCGATCGACAAGGGTGACGACCCGCAGAAGGCGACCGAGAAGGCGCTCGGCCCGATGAACCGGGAGAAGTTCGACCGGGACAACCTGATCGGCACCGAGGACGAGATCGCCGACAAGGTCGAGGCGGCACTCGAGGCCGGCGCCGACTATGTCATCTTCTACGTCCCCGGCGTCGCCTACGACCTGGATCTGATGGACCGCGTCGAGCAGGTCACCAAGCGTTTCGCCTGACCCCTTACGCACGGAGGCGGGGCTGACCAGAATCGGCCATGGCGGGAGTCCGTCACCGGCATCGGTGGACCGGGCCGGGGGCGACTGACAGGCTCGCGAGGATGGCCTCGCGAGGGTCGGGGCATCGGGAGGACCGCCCCGTGACTACTCGATCGCCGCGCCTCACCGCGGGCCTGCTCGCGACGGCGGTGGTCGCCGGTTCCCTGCTGCTGGCGACCACCCCGGCGCACGCCGGAGCCACCACCACGCAGGCGACGCCGGCCGGCAGCACTCACCGGATCACGCTGCTGACCGGTGACGTTGCCGAACTGACCACGAACTCCAACGGCCAGGTCTCGGCCCACCTGACCAGCGACGAGCCGTACTACTTCGGCAGCTTCGACGGCGACCTCAGCGTGGTCCCGGCCTCGGCGTACCCGCTGCTGAGCGAGGGCCGCCTGGACGAGCGCCTCTTCAACCTCACCGAGCTGGTCGAGCAGGGGTACGACGACGCGAGCAGCGACGAACTCCCACTCCTCCTGGCCGCGCCGTCGACCTTGCGCAGTACGCCGGCCGCCCCGCAGGCCGCGACCGTACGCCGTACTCTCCCCAGCGTCGGGAGCACCGCGGTCAGTGTGGAGAAGGCCGACGCGACGACGTTCTGGAGCAGCATCAGCGGCCCGACCACCTTCAAGACCGGCAGCCAGGTGTCCAAGATCTGGCTCGACGGCCGGACTGAGGCGACCCTCGACCAGTCCACGCAACAGATCGGTGCGCCGACCGCCTGGCGGTCCGGTTACGACGGCCAGGGCGTCAAGGTGGCGGTGCTCGACACCGGCTACGACGCGGGCCACCCGGACCTCGCCCAGCAGGTCGTCGCATCCCAGAGCTTCGTCCCGGACCAGCCGGTCCAGGACCTGCACGGCCACGGCACCCACACCGCGTCGATCGTCGCCGGCCTCGGTACGGCGTCCGACGGTGCGCGCAAGGGGGTCGCGCCGGGCGCAGACCTGCTGATCGGCAAGGTGCTCGACAACAGCGGCCACGGTCTCGACTCCGAGGCGATCGCCGGCATGGAGTGGGCGGTGCAGCAGGGTGCCAAGGTCGTCAGCATGAGCCTCGGCGGCAAGCCGTCCGACGGTTCCGATCCGATGAGCCAGGCCGTCGACAGGTTGTCAGAGTCGAGTGGTGCGCTGTTCGTCGTTGCCGCAGGCAACGCCGGTACGGAGGACTCCGTCAGTTCGCTCGGTGCGGCGTCGGAGGCACTGACCGTGGGCGCAGTCGACCGTGACGACAAGCTGGCGAGTTTCTCCAGCCGTGGTCCGCGGCTCGGCGACGGTGCGCTGAAGCCCGAGGTGACTGCACCCGGCGTGGAGATCGCGGCCGCCCGCGCGGCCGGCACCGAACAAGGCCACGTGCTCGGCCAGTACTACACAAGGCTGAGCGGCACCTCGATGGCCACGCCACACGTGGCCGGTGCGGCAGCGATCCTGGCCCAGCGGCACCCGGACTGGTCCGGTCAGCAACTGAAGGCCGTGCTCGCCGCGACAGCGGTGCCGTCCAAGGACGCGACCCCCGCCCAGCAGGGCCTCGGCCGGATCGACATCCCGAACGCCCTCGACCCGGTGATCCTGCCGGATGCGGCCAGCCTGTTCTTCGGTGATCTTTCCTGGAGCGGTACGACGGCCCCGGCGCCGGTCGGCCGTACGGTTGCTTACCGCAACAACTCCACCCGGAACGTGACGCTGGACCTGAGCGTCGGCGCGCAGTCGCCCGGCAGGGTGAACGCGGCACTCACCGTGAGCCCTGCGCGGCTGACCATCCCGGCCGGCGGTACGGCGTCCGCCACCGTCACCCTCGACCTCGCGAAGACCCAGCCGGCCAAGTACACCGGTGTGCTCACGGCCCGCAGCGGCCACACGTCGTACCGGACCGGGCTCGGGTTCGCGGCCGGTGGGCGGCTGAACTCCGTGACCGTGAAGGCGATCGGTCGCGACGGCAAGCCCGCCAGTCTCAAGGGCGGGTCCAGCGGCGTGCAGTTGTGGAACCAGGACACCGGCGCGGTGAAGGTGGTCGCCTTCGACAGCGCCACCGGCAGCCGGACCCTCGAAGTACCGACCGGACGTTACGCCGTCATGGTGTTCGTGGTCGGCGCCGACCAGGCCGGCTGGTCCAACTCGTACTCGTTGCTCGGTGATCCGGACGAGTGGATCGACGGCGACCGGACCTTCAGCTTCGACGCCCGTACGGCGAACAAGGTCACCATCAAGACCCCGCGCCCGGCCGACGCGCAGAAGGTCGGGTTCGCCTGGCACCGCTCGGTCGGCGCCCGTGACGCGGTGTCCGGCTGGACGGTGCCGCAACGGGCCACCGGCGGCATCTACGTGCAGGATTTCGGGAAGGTTGCCAACGGCACCTTCCAGGTCGTGCAGCGGTGGGATCTCGCCCAGCCCGAGCTGACCGCCGACGTCACCGGCGTGGACGGGACCTTCCGGTTGCCGACCCCGAGCGAGACGACCTTCGACTCGTCGTACGTCGGCAGCACGACAATGCCTCTGGTGAACGGAGGCGATGGGACGGCAGCCGAGCTGGCCGGGGCCAAGGATGCCGCGGTTCTGCTGCGCTTCCGGGGTTCCGGTCAGACGGCGGCGCAGATCACCGCGGCCAAGGAGGCGGGGGCGCGGTTCGTCCTGATGTACAACGAGATTCCTGGCTTCTGGTCGACCAGTTCCAACCAGGGCGTCCCGTTCTACCTGCTGCGCGCCGAGCAAGGCCGGCAGTTGCTCGACGTACTGTCCAAGGGCCCGGTGTCCGTGCGGCTGAACGGCTTGCGTGACAGCACCTACCGGTACGACGTGGTCCTCGGGCCGTCGGTCGTACGCGGCCCGCTCAGCTATGACGTCGCGAAGCTGCGGCCGGCTGTGGTGACCACGGACTTCCAGCGCAACGACGCGTTCAAGCTGCACAACGACGAGCGGATCGCGCACCTGCCCGGTGTGCCGGCCGGTCTGAGCGCGATCCGTGGCGTCACCGGACCGGTCACGCGTACCGACTACCTCGCCAGCGACGTGCAGGGCGTCCTCTGGGACGAGCAGACGTCGGCAGGGGACTGGAACGAGTCCGGCTTCGAGTACACGATCGCGCGCGGCTACCGGCCGAACGAGAAGGCGAACCGTGGTTGGTGGGAGTCGCTGACGCGTCCTGCCGTTCCGGACGGAGGGGGAGCCGGGAACGAGGTGCAGGGCTGGCCGCCGGCGCGGTACGAGAACGCGCTGCGGTTCGCGATTCCGCAGTACGTCAGTGGTGATCGCACCGTCTACGGCTGGGGCGACCGCGGTGACACGACGAGCATGAAGCTCAGCAGCAACGGTGTCGAACTCGGCAGCGAGGACTGGTCCGTCGGCCAGTTCGCGGTGCCGGCCAAGGCCGCGTGGTACGACCTGACGCTGGACCAGAAGCGTGGTCCGAGCAGCTGGGCCAAGACCTCGACCGCGACCCACACCGAGTGGCATTTCCTGTCCAAGCCGACCAGCGGGCGATCGGTGCTCCCGCTCGTCCAGGTCGACTACCAGCGGGCCGATGACCGGCTCCAGCTCAAGCCGGCGTACCAGCCGGGTGTGCACGGCCTGGGCATCTTCCGCACCACCGCCGAGATCTCGTACGACGGGACGACGTGGCAGCGGCTCACGCTGTTCCCGCAGGGACTGGACGGCACGGTCACCGCACGGATCCCGGCCGCGCCGGCGGGAGCGTCGTCGGCGAACCTCCGGGTCACGGCGACCGACCTGGTCGGCAACAAGCTCAGCCAGACCATCGAGAAGGCGTGGACCGTGCAGTGATGTGATCGATCAAAAGGGCGACGCCACGAAGCCGGGGGGAGTTGCTCCGTGGCGTCGCCAGAGGCGCGCCAAGGGAGGGGTGGGGGCAGGCGCGCCGGTCTGTGTGGATCAGCTCCCGAGGATGCCTCCACCGAGAACGCCCAGCAGCCCGAGCACGGACAGCAGGTTGCGGATCACTTGGTCGACGGCCGCGGTACCGCCGGTCTGGTACGCCGTCACGCACTTCTGCAGCTGGTCCTGCGTCGGCGAGGTGATGGTCACCTTCTTCATCTCCGCCTGGCAGTACTGCGTGGCCCTGGTCAACTCGGTCACGGTGCTGCCGACCGTGCCGACGATCAGGCCGGCTGCCGTCTGCAGGGTTGCGACGCCCGGCGCCGGCGGCTTGCTAGACGTCGGTGGCTTCGGCGTGGTCGGGTCGTCCGTCGACGGCTGGTCGCCCGGCGTCGTCGGCTTGCTGCCCGGCGGGGTCTTGGTCGGCTGCGTGCCCGGCTTGCCGTCGCCACCCTGGACCGGCCCCGTCGTCGGCTTCGCGGCGCCCGGGTAGGTGGGCAGGTCGTTCGCCTGCGGCAGGTTGTTGTCGGCCGGGGCGTCGATGGTCGGGTCGCCGACCTGGTCGCCGGCGGTGTCGATGCCCTGGCCGTCGCTCTCGGTCCCGTTGCCGACCGCGATCCAACTCCCACCGGCGTACGCCTCGGCGATGCTGATCACGAGATCGGCGTACTGCTGGGAGTGGTTGTAGCGCAGGATCGCGGAGTTCAGGTCGCTCGCCTTGGACAGGTCGGTCTTGCCGGAGCACAGGTACACCGCGGTGGACATGGCCGCGTCGTCGATGTCCTGCGGGTTCCGCACGCCGTCGCCGTCGCCGTCCACACCCATCGACCGCCAGGTGCCCGGGATGAACTGCATCGGCCCGACCGCGCGGTCGAACGCGCCGTCACCGTCGAACGCGCCGGCGTCCGTGTCGTTGATCTTGGCCGTGCGCAGGCCGTCCAGCCGGGGGCCGAAGATGCCCGGCACCGCGACGCCCTGGGTGTTCAGCGCGTTGCCGCCGAAGCGGCCGTGGTTCGACTCGACGCGGCCGATCGCGGCCACCAGCGTCCACGGCAGGTTGCAGGCCGGATCGACCTGCGCCATCACCTGCTGGGCCCGGGAGTAGGCCTTCAACGCGGCATTCGGGATCCCGTTGCGGGACAGGCCGGAGACGACCTGGGTCGGCTGCTCGCCGGGGTCGACACCGTGGCCGACCACGCCCGGCACCGGCACGTTGGCCGGCTCGGCGATCGGCTGCTTCGGTACGACGACCGGACTCTTGCCGGACAGACCCTGCTCCAGCGACGCCGTGGCGATCGCCGGATCATCCGTGGCACTGACGGTGAATGCGCTCGCGAACAACGCCAACGGGATGAGCGGCGCCACCTGACGCCACCCGCTACCCGTGGCGCGGCGCTTGCCCTTCGCCATCGATGATCCCTCCGTGACTCATCGACCTGTCCAGCCCCACGCTGCGGACAAATCATTTCGTCGCTGTCGGTTGCCGTCGTACTGGGTCTAACGTCCAGTCCGTGCGTGGGTTACGCACCGAACTCAGACCATCTACGGCCGGTTACCGGGTACCCATACTGGCGCGTAACAACGCTCCTGTGAACCCCCCGATGGGACCGAACCGGGCTGCCCGCCCATCGGCCCGCCTGGCCGGTCGGGAAGAATGGCGGCCGTGCCCGACCACACAGAACAGTCCGCCACGCTCTTCGACAGGGCGTCCGCAGTCACGCCGGGCGGGGTCAACTCTCCCGTACGAGCGTTCCGCGCCGTTGGCGGCGTACCGCGCTTCATGGCATCGGGTGATCGATGTCACATCACCGATGTCGACGGCAACCGCTACCTCGATCTGGTCTGCTCCTGGGGGCCGATGCTGCTCGGCCACGCCCATCCGGAGGTGACCGCCGCGGTGCAGGCCGCCGTCGCCCGCGGTACGTCGTACGGGACGCCGACCGAGACCGAAGTACTGCTCGGCGAGGAGATCGTCGCGCGGACCCCGGTGGACAAGGTCCGGCTGGTGTCGTCAGGCACCGAGGCGACCATGTCCGCGCTCCGGCTGGCCCGCGGGTACACCGGCCGGGCGAAGATCGTGAAGTTCGCCGGCTGCTACCACGGGCACGTCGATGCGCTGCTCGCGCAGGCGGGATCCGGCGTTCTGACGCTGGGCATCCCCGGTACGCCGGGCGTCACCGAGGCGACCACGGCCGACACCATCGTGCTGCCGTACAACGACCAGGCCGCCGTCTCCGCCGCCTTCGCCGAGTACGGCGACCAGATCGCGGCCGTCATCACCGAGGCGTCACCCGGCAACATGGGCGTCGTACCGCCCCGGGACAACTTCAACGCCTTCCTGGCCAGGACCTGCAAGGACAACGGCGCACTGTTCATCTCCGACGAGGTGATGACCGGCTTCCGGATCACCCGCTCCGGCTGGTACGGCGTCGACGGCGTACGGCCCGATCTGATGACGTTCGGCAAGGTGATGGGCGGCGGCTTCCCGGCCGCGGCGTTCGGCGGACGGGCCGACGTCATGGCCCACCTGGCGCCGGAGGGCTCGGTCTACCAGGCCGGCACCCTGTCCGGGAACCCGATCGCCACCACCGCCGGCCTGACCACGCTGCGACTGGCCACCGACGAGGTCTACGCCAAGCTCGACGAGACGTCGGCCACCATCCAGCGGCTGGTCTCGACCGCGCTGGACAAGGAAGGTGTGCCGCACGTCATCTCGGCGGCCGGGAACCTCTTCAGCGTCTTCTTCGTGGAGTCGGAGGAGGGACCTGCCGAGATCCGGGACTTCGCCGGTGCGAGCGCCCAGGTGCTGCCCCGGTTCGCGGCGTTCTTCCATGCCATGCTGGACGCCGGCGTCTACCTGCCGCCGAGCGCCTTCGAGGCCTGGTTCGTCAGCGCCGCCATCGACGACGACGCGCTGGCCGAACTCGAGTCCGCCCTGGCCCTTGCGGCAGCCGCGGCGGCCGCAGTACCGAACTGAAGGGAACGGCAGCGGTGACCGAAACGACGGTCGTGCACCTGATGCGTCACGGCGAGGTGCACAACCCGACCGGTGTGCTCTACGGCCGGATCCCCGACTTCCACCTGTCCGAACTGGGCCGGGCGATGGCCGAGCGGGTCGCCGAGTCCGTGAAGGGCCGCGACATCGTCCACCTGGTCAGCTCGCCGTTGGAGCGGGCCCAGGAGACGATGGAGCCGATCGCCAAGGTGTTCGGGCTGACCCCGGACATCGACGAGCGGGTGATCGAGGCCGCGAACCTGTTCGAGGGCAAGAAGTTCGGTGTCGGCGACGGAGCCCTGAAGAACCCGGGCGCCTGGTGGCTGCTCCGTAATCCGCTGAAGCCGTCCTGGGGCGAGCCGTACCAGCAGATCGTCCGGCGGATGCGTGACGCGATCGAGACCGCTCGGCAGAAGGCTGCCGGGCACGAGGCTCTGATCGTGTCGCACCAGTTGCCGATCTGGATCGTCCGGTCCGCGATCGAGGGCCGCCGGCTGCCGCACGACCCGCGCAAGCGGCAGTGCAGCCTGGCCAGCCTGACCTCGTTCACCTTCCACGGCGAGTCGATCGTCTCCGTCGGATACGCCGAGCCGGCCAAAGACATGCTGCCGGTGAAGAACCCGAAGAAGTTCGTCGGGGGCGCGTGATGAAGCGTGCGGCCGCTGTGGTGGCTGGGTTGGTGCTGGCGCTGACCGCGTGCTCGTCCGGGCAGCAGGCCGCGGAGAACCGGCAGGGTCAGGCCGGATTCGTGAGCGGGACGCACAACGTGTCCGTCTTCGCCCCGGCCGACCGCAAGCCGGCGCCGGTGTTCACCGGTACGACGCTCGACGGCAAGACCTGGACGCTGTCGGACCACCTGGGCAAGGTGGTCGTGCTGAACGTCTGGGGCTCGTGGTGCCCGCCCTGCCGCAAGGAGGCGCCGGACCTGGTCGCGGCGAACAAGGAACTCGGCCCGTCGGTGGAGTTCATCGGCCTGAACACGCGCGATCTCGACCCGGCGCCGGCCAAGAAGTTCGTCCAGGAGTTCGGCGTGCAGTACCCGAGCGTGTACGACCCGAACGGCAAGTCGCTGCTGCGCTTCCGCGGCCAGATCTCGGCGGCGTCGATCCCGAGCACGCTGGTGATCGACAAGACCGGCAAGGTCGCGGCGCGAGTGATCGGCGACGTGACCAAGCAGACGCTGCTGGGCATGGTCAAGGACGCCGGTTGACCTGATGGGTGAGTGGTTCGCGCAATCGATGACGGGTTCGATGCTGGTGGCACTGCCGATCGCGGTGCTGGCCGGCGCGATCTCGTTCTTCTCGCCCTGCGTCGTTCCGCTGCTGCCCGGCTACCTGTCCTACGTCACCGGGCTGTCCGCGGCCGAGCTCGGCTCGAAGCAGCGCGGCCGGATGCTGGCCGGGACCGCCTTGTTCGTGGCGGGATTCTCGGCGGTCTTCATCCTGACCGGCGTACTGTTCGGCACCGCCGGCGACCTGCTGATCGAGCACCAGACCGCGATCACCCGGGTGCTCGGCGGGCTGACCGTCGTACTGGGACTGGTCTTCCTGGGTGGATTCGGGTTCCTGCAGAAGGACGTGCGGGTGCATCGGGTGCCCGCGGTCGGGATCGCGGCCGCGCCGCTGCTCGGCGTACTGTTCGGATTCGGCTGGACGCCGTGTATCGGTCCGACGCTCGGGACCGTGATGACGCTGGCCGCGACCGAGGGCAGCACCGGGCGGGGTGCGACGCTGGCGTTGGTGTTCAGCCTCGGGCTGGGCATTCCGTTCATCGTGGCGGCGTTGGCGTTCCGGCGGATGCTGGGCGCCGTCGCGTGGGTCCGGCGGCACCAGGTGCTGGTGATCCGGATCGGCGGCGTACTGATGATCGCGGTGGGACTGCTGCTGCTGACGGGAGTGTGGGATTCGATGACCGCGGACCTGAGGCAGTGGGTCGCCAACTTCGGGTCGGCGGTGTGATGTGACCGACGTCAAGGACCACATCACCGCACCGACCGGCGGCTCCGGGAACGAACCGCCCGCGCTCGGCCTGGTCGGCTGGCTGCGCTGGATGTGGCGCCAGCTCACCTCGATGAAGACCGCGCTGGTGCTGCTGTTCCTGCTCGCGCTGGGTGCGGTGCCGGGATCGCTCATCCCGCAGACGCCGATCGACCCGATCAAGGTGTCGGACTTCCTCACCGCGCATCCGAAGCTCGGCCCGTTCTACGACAAGCTCGGGCTGTTCGACGTCTACAAGTCGCCCTGGTTCTCGGCGATCTACCTGCTGCTGTTCATCTCGCTGATCGGGTGTGTGGTGCCCCGGCTCGGCGTGTACCTGAGGGCGGTCCGGGCCCGCCCGCCGAAGCCGCCGCGCAACCTGAACCGGCTGCCCGGCTACCAGCGTTTCACCATCGATTCCGAGGGCGACTTCCTGGCGACCGCCACCCGTGAGCTGCGCCGCCGCCGGTTCCGCGTCCAGGCGTACGACGGCGCGGTCGGCGCGGAGCGCGGCTACCTGCGCGAGGCCGGCAACCTGCTCTTCCACTTCTCCCTGATCCTG
Source organism: Kribbella sp. NPDC050241 (assembly GCF_044459685.1). NCBI lineage: Bacteria > Bacillati > Actinomycetota > Actinomycetes > Propionibacteriales > Kribbellaceae > Kribbella > Kribbella sp. NPDC050241. The sequence goes on along the minus strand of NZ_JBITJE010000003.1, from coordinate 565,333 downwards.
GCGCTGATCGGTGTCGCCTGGGGTTCGCTGTTCGGCTACCGCGGCACCGTTCTGGTTGTCGTGGGCAACGGTTTCGCGAACTCACTGGCGCAGTACGACGACTTCGCGCCGGGCCGGGTGTTCGACGGCGACAACCTGCCGCCGTTCTCGCTGACGGTCAAGGACTTCGAGGTGAAGTTCCAGCAGGACGGTCCGCAGAAGGGCGCGGCCCGCGAGTTCAAGGCGCAGCTGAGCTATCAGGAGACGCCGGACGCGCCGGAGAAGTCGTACCAGCTCGAGGTCAACCACCCGCTGAAGCTCGACGGCAGCAGCATCTACCTGCTCGGCCACGGCTACGCGCCGCGGGTCACGGTGCGGGACGGCAACGGGCAGGTCGCGTTCTCCGGGCCGGCGCCGTTCCTGCCGCAGGACAGCAACTTCTCGTCGTTCGGCGTGATCAAGGCGCCGGACGCGCGGCCGATGCAGCTCGGCTTCGAGGGCTTCTTCCTGCCGACCGCGGTGATCGACCAGCGCGGCCCGGTCTCGGTCTTCCCCGACGACCTGAACCCGGCGCTGGTGATGACCGGGTACTACGGCCGCCCGCAGCCCGAGACCGGGAAACCGGAGTCGGTGTACCAGCTGGACAAGTCGAAGCTGACCCAATTCGAGAAGGACGGCGACAAGCTGCGCTTCCAGCTCGCGCCCGGGCAGACCACGACGCTGCCGGACAAGGCCGGGTCGATCACCTTCGACGGCTACAGCCGCTGGGTGAAGCTGCAGGTCAGCCACACTCCGGGCACGAATCTGGCGCTGGCGGGCATCCTGCTGGCCATCCTCGGCCTGATGGGCTCACTGTTCGTGCACCCGCGGCGTACCTGGGTGCGCGTCCGCACCGAAGACGGGCGTACCGTTGTCGAAGTCGCGGGTCTGGACCGCGGACCCGAGCGGGGGCTCGGCGACGAGATCCGGGCCATCACCGACAGCCTGAAACCAGAACCAGACCGATCGAGCACCCAGGAGCAGCCATGAGTGCGGAGACCTTCGCGCACGTCTCCAACCTGGTCGTCCCGACCGCCACGGTGATCTACGCGCTGGCGATGATGTCGCACGCGCTCGAATGGGCGCTCGGCCGCGCCGTCGTGGTCAAGGACGCCGAGGTGAAGCAGGACGTTCTGGTCGCGTCCGGTGGCGAAGGGGTCACCGCCGGCACTGCTTCGGGCGGCACCGCTTCGGCTGGGGTGGCCGAGACCGTCGTTCCTGGGGCGGAGCGGATGGAGGCGGCGAGCCGGATCGGGCTGACGCTGACCTACCTGGCCTTCGTGCTGCACCTCGCGGGTGTGGTGACCCGCGGCCTCGCCGCGGGGCGGGTGCCGTGGGGCAACATGTACGAGTTCTCGATCACGGCGTCGCTGGCTGTCGCGGCCGTGTACCTGATCTTCGTGCAGCGCTACAAGCTGCAGTGGCTGGGTCTCGGCGTGACGCTCGTGGTCGCCGCCGTACTCGGGCTCGCGACGCTCGCGCTCTACACCCCGGCCGGTCCGCTCGTGCCGGCGCTGCACTCGTACTGGCTTGTCATCCACGTGTCCGCGGCCGCCATCTCCGGTGGCGCGTTCACCATCGGCGGTCTGGTGTCGGTGCTCTACCTGGTCAAGGCCCGTGCGGAGCGCCGGGTGCTGGCCGGCGGCACGATGTCGGCGTCGCTGCGGCGGCTCCCGAGTGCCGAGGCGATGGACGGTACGGCGTACAAGGTGCTCGCGTTCGCCTTCCCGCTGTGGACCTTCGGCGTCCTGGTGGCCGGACCGATCTGGGCGGAGTACGCCTGGGGCCGGTACTGGGGCTGGGACCCCAAGGAAGTCTGGTCGCTGGTCACCTGGGTGGTGTACGCCGCCTACCTGCACGCGCGGGCGACCGCCGGCTGGCGGGGCCGGAACGCCGCGACGATCGCGATCGTCGGGTGGTTCGTGTTCATCTTCAACTTCGTCGGAGTGAACCTGCTGGTCTCCGGTATGCACTCCTACGCCGGGGTGTGAGATGAAGGAGTTCGCCGTCTACACCGGCTTGCGGGCCGCGTTGTTCGCGGTCTGCTTCGCCGTTCTGTGGTTCTCGCTGAGCGCCCGGCTGGGTGTCTTCCCGTTGTTGCTGCTGGCACTGATCCTGTCCTCGATCCTTTCCATCTTCGTACTGCGCGCCGCCCGCGAGCGGCTGGCCGGCCAGATCGAACGCCGGGCCTCGAGGATGTCGCAGCGGATCGAACAGGCCCGCTCCGCCGAAGACGACGACTGACCCACCACCCCACCCCACCCCACCCCGCGACGCCCCGCGCCGCCCCGCGCCGCCCCGCGCCGCGCCGCCCCGCGCCGCCCCGCGCCGCCCCGCGCCGCGCCGTGCCGCGCCGAGCCGTGCCGCCCCGCCGCGCCGCCCCGCCGTGCCGCCCCGCCGCGCCGCCCCGCCGCGCCGCCCCGCCGCGCCGCCCCGCCGCGCCGCCGCGGCGTGCCGCCCCGTCCCACCCCACCTCGCGCCGAGCCCGCTCCCGCCCGCCTCTGATGGGTTGACCCATCAGAGGGTGGGTTGGCGTACCGCACGCGACTAGCCAACCCACCATCTCTTGGGTGAACCCATGGGGCGGAGGCGGCCCGCGATCACGCGGACGTACGGCGTACCACTGGTTCAACTGATGGGTTGACCCATCAGAGGGTGGGTTGGCGTACCGCACGCGACTAGCCAACCCACCATCTCCTGGGTGAACCCACGGGGCGGAGGCGGCCCGCGATCACGCGGACGGGCGGCGTACCACTGGTTCAACTGGTACGGAGAGTGACCTAGGCCACGGTCAGGTTCTTGGCAAAATTGTTTGTGCATCCCTTCACATGAGTCGTAGAGTCGTGGATAGAACGAAACCGTTTCGTTCTATCTGCTACTACGAACTCACACAGGGTGATCATGGTCGAGACAGCCGGAGTGCGGCACCGTCCGCGGGTCGAAGGTGGTCGTGAGGAAGAGATCCTCGCCGCGACCGTCGCGCTCGTGGCCGAGCTGGGGTACGACCGGCTGACCATGGACGCGGTGGCGACGGCGGCGAAGGCCAGCAAGGCGACGCTGTACCGGCGCTGGACCAGCAAGGCCGAGCTCGTGGTGGACGCGGTCAGCCGGGCCAAGGGTTGCCCGATGCCGGAGAACGTCGACACCGGCAGCCTGCGCGGTGACCTGATCTCGCTGGCGTGCGGCGCCGGTGGCTTCACCGACGAGATGCCGATGTCGGTGATGGCGGGGCTGCTGACGGCTCTGCAGCACGACGCCGAACTGCAGAACGCGTTCCGGGAGCGGTTCCTGGCGCCGCGATTGGGGCTGGTGGCAACGGTCTACCAGCGTGCGGTCGACCGCGGCGAGGTCAGCCCGGACATCGACGTCGAACTGCTGGCCAACACGCTTCCGGCCGTGATCATCCACCATGCCTTCCTGCTCGGCGTCGAGCCGACCGACGACCTGATCCTCCGAGTGATCGACAACGTGATTCTGCCTGCGGCGCGGGGGTCGCAGGCGAGCTGACCGGTGAGGGGCCGGTCCGCGACCACAAAGCAGTTACGCCCAAGAGGGGAATAGTTCTATGTCCGAAGACGTCGTCAAAGCTGATCCGCCCGAGGGCCGGCCGGTTGACGCGGTGACGGAGACCGCCCACGGCCACCGGAACCTCGGTATCGCGCTCGCGCTGATCTGCATGGCGCAGTTGATGGTGGTGCTGGACGGCACCATCGTCAACATCGCCCTTCCGCACATCCAGACCGATCTGGGCATCAGCAACGCCTCGCTGCCGTGGGTGGTCAACGCCTACGCGCTGGCCTTCGGCGGTCTGCTGCTGCTCGGCGGCCGGATCGGGGACATCCTCGGCCGCCGCAAGGTGTTCATCTTCGGCGTCGTGCTGTTCGGTGCGGCGTCGTTCGTCGGCGGCATCGCACAGAGTGAGAGCGTGCTGCTGGCCAGCCGGATCCTGCAGGGTGTCGCCGCCGCGGCGGCCTCGCCGAACGCGCTGGCACTCATCACCACCACCTTCCCGGCCGGCAAAGAGCGCAACCGCGCGATGGGCGTGTACGCCGCGATGTCCGGGGCCGGTGCGGCCGTCGGCCTGATCCTCGGCGGTGCGCTGACCGAGGCGTCCTGGCGGTGGACCTTCTTCATCAACACGCCGATCGGCCTGATCGTGGCGGTGCTGGCGTTGCGGTATCTGGGCGAGTCGGCCCGGCAGAGCGGGAAGTTCGACCTGCCCGGTGCGATCACCGGCTCGGTCGGTCTGGCCGGTCTGGTCTACGGCCTGAACCACGCGGCCTCGGACGGCTGGGGTGACCCGGTGACGCTGACCTTCATCCTCGGCGGGCTGGCGCTGATCGCGACCTTCCTGCTGATCGAGGCCCGTTCGCGGCACCCGCTGATGCCATTCCGGATTCTCGCGAACCGGACCCGCGGGGTCAGCTTCTTCGTGATGCTGGTGGTCGGCGCGGCGATGTTCTCGATGTTCTACTTCCTGGGCATCTTCGTGCAGAACATCATGGGCTACAGCGCGCTGAAGACCGGCTTCGCGTTCCTGCCGTTCAGCCTCGGCATCGTGGTGGCCGCGCAGGTCGCCTCGACGCTGATCGCCCGGATGGACCCGCGCTGGATCGCCGGTGCCGGTGCGGTGCTGGTCTCGGGCGGGATGTTCGGATTCAGTCAGCTCGACGTCGACTCGTCGTACCTGACTCATCTGCTGCCGTTCATCCTGCTGCTGTCGTTCGGCATGGGCCTGATCTTCGTGCCGCTCACGCTGACCGCGGTCAGTGGCGTCGCGAACGAGGACTCCGGTGTCGGCTCCGCCGTACTGAACACGGTCCAGCAGATCGGTGGTGCGATCGGCCTGGCGCTGCTGGGCACGATCTCCACCAGCGCGATCAAGGACAAGTTCACCGAGCTGGCCCCAGGCCTGCAGAAGGCGGCCGAGTCCGGTCAGTCGCCGACTCAGCTGAAGCAGTTGGAGGGTCAGTTCACGGCGGTCGCCACCACGCACGGCTTCACCCGCGCGTTCCTGTGGTCGACGTTCCTGATGCTCGGCGCGGCCGTGGTCACGCTGGTCGGCCTGTCGGTCAAGTACAAGGATCTGGCCACCGACAACCAGAACGGTCCGGTCCACATGGGCTGATCCAGCCCGCGAGTCTCGAAGGGTCCGCTTTCCACGGGAGGAGGGGAAAGCGGGCCCTTCGTCGTACCTCAGAGCTGCTTGCGCATCACGAGCTCGCGGCGGACGCCGTCCGGCATCAGGTCGCCGAGCTCGTCGGTGTCGGCGAAACCGTTGCGGAGATAGAGCTTGTGCGCCGGATCATTGCCGTCCGCAACGGACAGCTTCAGGACCCGGGCGCCGGTGCCGGAGGCCCACTGCGCGATGGTGGTGATGAGCGTGTCGCCGACGCCGCGGCCCCGGCCGGTCGGGGCGATCCACATCGACACGAGCTCGGCCGTGCCGGTCTCCTCCCCGGGGAACCCGCCGACCATGCCGACCGGCGTACCGTCCAGACTGGCGATCACCTGGTAGGCACCGGGTGCACTGAGCCGTTCGCGCCAGCGTTCTTCGGGCGCGTCGACCCAGTCGGCCAGCTGGGAGCCGAACGCGTACGGCGCTTCCGTCAGCGCGGCCACCCGGAGGTCGCGCCACAGTTTCCAGTCGTCCGCACCGATGTCTCGTAGTTCGATCACGGAGGACAGGATCCAGCGTGCGGGGCGGCCGGCGCCACTCAGTTTCGGGGCGGGATCCTGGACGAGACCCAGTCGCGGACGCCGCCCAGGCCGTCGCTGAGATCGCGGAGGAGCTTGGCGAGCGGGTCCTGCGAGCGGCTGAAGGCGTCGGAGTACGACTTGGCCGCGTTCTTGGCCTCCTGGGGCATGGAGGCGGTGGCGTCGTCCTGGCGCTTCGGGTAGGTGCCGGACACGATCGAGGTGTACTCGCCGTCGTCCACCCAGCGGCGCAGCTCGTGCGCGCGGATGACGGCCATCGGGTGCGACTGCGCCTCGAGCAGCAGCAGCTTCAGCACGCTGTCGCGCAGGTCGCCGGCGCTCTCGTACTCCGTCCCCTGCGCGAGGAACGCCGTGGTGTCGAGCTCACCGAGCTGCCCGGCGCTGGCGAGCTTCATCTGCACGCGGAGTGGGACCGCCGGGTCCTGGACGGCCAGCAGGCCGGCCCGGTCGCCGGAGAGCTCGGCCTTGCGGGACCATTCGTGCAGCGCGGCGATGATCGCGCGGATCCCGAGCGCGCCGATCGGCATCCAGTTGATCGCACCGGTCAGCCGCATCAGCCAGAGCAGCAGCGACTGGTACAGCGCGTGCCCGCTCTGCGCGTGGCCGAGCTCGTGTCCGAGGATGAACCGCAGTTCCTCCTCGTCCATGCCCTGCAGCAGCGCGCTGTTGACCACGATGAACGGCCGGTCCATGCCGATCGTGACGGCGTTCCAGATCGGGTTGTTGGCGATGTACAGCTCGGGCAGTTCGCGGACGTCGAGGGTGCTGGCGGCCTCGGTGTAGAGGCGGTGCACCCGGGGGAACTGCCGTTCGTCGACCCGGATCGCCCCGCCGAGGAACTGCAGCCGGAAGGCCCGCTCGTTGATCATCCCGGACATCTTCCGGAGCAGGTAGTCGAACCCCTTCAGCTGCCGCAACGCCACCAGCGCGCCGCGGTCGGCCGGGTGCTCCCACGCCCGCGAGCTGATGTCGGTCAGCGTGACCCGCTGCCGGGTCGGGCGCTCTTCGTTCTCGCTCATCGTTCCCCCTGCTGACTGGGCCTCGTGTCCGTCCAACCTAGCTCGCTCCTGGGTCGCCGTACCTTCGGATTGAGGATCCAGGCGAGCAGGAGCGGGAGCGGCCAGCTCAGGGGGACGGACCACCAGGACGGGTGTACGAAGAGGATGCCGACCACGCCGGCCAGCGCGAGGGCGGTGCCCCAGAGCCAGTACCAGAAGGCGTTCCATCCGGGGTGGCGGATGCCTCTGCGGTAGCCGACCGCCGCCAGCGTGGCCGTCGCCGGCAGGGCGCTGAACACTCCGAACGCGACGACGACGGTTGCGATGAGCACGATCTCGCCGGTGGAGAAGTGTGGCTCGAATCCCAGGGGCACCATGGGTCTCATCGTTCCGTCCGGGACACCGGTTGCTCAGCGTAGGAATACTCAAATCGCCTGGTACGCCCTAGCCTGGCCCGCATGAGTGAGGTTGACGTGTGCCGTGAGGTGGACCGGCGCGACGACAAGGCGCGCGCCTGGGTGTCGGAGGCGATCCGGATCGTGGACGCCGACGCGAACCGGAGCGCGGACACCCACCTGCACGTGTTCCCGATGCCGGACGCGCTGGGCGTGGACCTGTACCTGAAGGACGAGTCCGTGCACCCGACCGGCTCGCTCAAGCACCGGCTGGCCCGCTCGCTGTTCCTCTACGCACTGTGCAATGGCTGGATCGGCGAGGGCACCACGGTGATCGAGGCGTCCAGCGGCTCGACCGCGGTCAGCGAGGCGTACTTCGCCCGCCTGCTCGGGCTGCCGTTCGTGGCGGTGATGCCGCGCTCCACCAGCCCCGAGAAAGTCGAGCTGATCGAGTTCTACGGCGGCAGCTGCCACTTCGTCGAGCGGTCCGGCCAGATCTACGGCGAGGCGAAGCGGCTGGCCGAGGAGACCGGCGGCCACTACATGGACCAGTTCACGTACGCCGAGCGGGCCACCGACTGGCGCGGGAACAACAACATCGCGGAGTCGATCTTCGACCAGCTCCGGTTGGAGCAGCACCCGGTGCCGAGCTGGATCGTCGTCGGTGCCGGCACCGGGGGTACGTCGGCCACCATCGGACGCTACGTCCGCTACCAACGGCACGACACCTCGGTCGCGGTCGTCGACCCGGAGAACTCGGCCTTCTTTCCTGCATTCGAAGCCGGCGACGACGACTACTCCACCGGCCGCCCCTCCCGGATCGAAGGCATCGGCCGCCCCCGAGTCGAACCGTCGTTCGTCCTCGGCGTGGTCGACCGGATGATCTCGGTCCCCGACGCCGCCTCGATCGCCGCGATGCGCTTCTGCTCGCGGGTCACCGGGCGGCTGGTCGGCGGCTCCACCGGCACCAACCTGTGGGGCTCACTCCGGCTGGCCGCGGAGATGCGGCGTACGGGCGTCCGCGGCAGCATCGTCACCCTGCTCTGCGACAGCGGCGAACGCTACGGCAACACGTACTACGACGACGCCTGGCTACGCACGAGCGGCATCGACATCACGCCGTACACCACCACCCTCGAAACCTTCGCCACCACCGGCCGCTGGCGCGAACCAGGCGAGTAGTTCTTCCCCAGCGCGCTACGCAGGCGCTCCTTCGTCTCGGCGGCGTGAGGGCGGTTGTGCTCGCAGTAATCGGTCGACCAGTCCGTCGACGTAATCGGGCGTGAGTGGGCTCGCGCCGAACAGGACTCGGATGTACAGCGGGGCCATGATGTGGTCGAGGACGTCGAGAGCGTCGGGCGGGTTCTCGCCGCGTTCGCGGGCGCGATCGAGCATGGACTCCAGCAGGCGCCTTCGTTCGCCGAGGAAGTCGTCCCGTGCCTGCAGGCCCTGTTGGCCGCTACCGGTCAGGGCGATGGTCAGGCGCAGGACCGCCAGGCCCTCGGGTCCGGTGATCTCGCGGGCCACGGCGGCCGCATAAGTGCGCAGGTCGCCGGCCAGGCTCCCGGTGTCTGGCATTGGCGATCGCGCGTTGAGGCGGGTGAGCGCGACGTCGGTGAGCAGGGTTTCCAGGCTGCCCCACCGGCGGTAGATGCTGCTGTCGGCCACGCCCGCGCGGGCGGCGATGTCGGCGACGGTGAAGCTGCCGTAGCCGCGTTCGCCGACCAGGTCGGTGACCGCCTGGTGCACCGCCGCGCTGACACGAGCGCTGCGCCCGCCGGGCCGCCGGGCTCGCTCTCGATCATCCATGTCTCCACCTTAACGCAGTTCTCAGTTGCGTTTACGCCACGAAGCACCGTAGTGTTTTAACGCAGTCAGGGACTGCGTTTAGGCATCGACAGGTGAAAGAGGGAACGAGTCTTGAGCGCGTACGAAGACACTGCGACGGCTGCACCGCCGATGGGTCGATCGAGCCGGGCAGCGTTGCTCGCGCTGACCTGCTTGGGCCAGTTCATGGTGCTGCTCGACAACACGATCGTCGGCGCGGCGCTGCCCGACATGCAGCAACGACTGCACACCCAGTTGACCGGCCTGCAATGGATCGTCGACGCCTACGTTCTGCTGGTCGCCATGCTGCTGCTGTCCGGCGGAGTCCTCGCCGACCGGTTCGGCCGCAAGCGGGCGTATCTGGCCGGTGTCGCGGTGTTCACCGCAGCATCCGTACTGTGCTCCCTCGCACCGTCGATCGGTTGGCTGATCACCGGGCGGGTGTTGCAGGGGGTCGGTGCGGCAGCGCTCAGCCCGGCCTCCCTGGCGTTGCTGGCCTCCGCGTATCCCGTGCCTCAGCAGCGAGTCAAGGCGATCGGGCTGTGGGCCGGAATCAGCGGCATCGGTCTGGCCGCCGGGCCCGTGGCCGGCGGTGTGCTGGCAGATGCCTTCGGCTGGCCGGCCATCTTCCTCGTCAACGTGCCGATCGGCGTCGTCCTGCTGCTGGCCGGTCTGCGCGTCCTGGGCGAGTCCCGCAATCCGAGCGCCCCCGCAGTCGACATCCCTGGGACGATCCTGTCCGTCTTCGGGGTAGGGGCGATGACCTACGGGCTGATCGAGGGCGGGTCCCGCGGCTGGACGTCGCCAGTGATCTTGGGCAGCTTCGCCGCCGCGACCGTGCTGCTCGCGTGCTTCGTCGCAGTCGAAGGCCGTCGGGTGGCGCCGATGTTGCCGCTGCGGCTGTTCCGGCAGCGGCTGTTCACTGCGGCCAACACGGCGATGGTCGTGGTCGGGTTCGCGCTGATGGGCTCGTCGTTCTTCTTCTCCCAGTTCTTCGTGTACGTGCAGGGCAGCTCGCTTCTGCTGGCCGGCCTGCAGACCCTGCCCACCTCACTCGCGATGGTCTTCGTCAGCCCGTACGCAGGCCGACTCGCCGCGCGGTACGGATTCCGGATCGTGGTCACCATCGGGCTCGCGGTGGCCGGGATCGGGCTGCTGACCCTGGGCATGGTGCACGCGGACACCGGCTACGGGAATGTGTGGTGGCGGCTTGCAGTCGTCGGCATCGGCTTCGCGTTGACGATGTCCCCGCTGACCGGCGCCGCCATCCAGGCGGTCAGCCCGCAGGAGGGGGGCCTCGCCTCGGGGATCAGCAGCACCACCCGGCAGATCGGCGCGGTGCTCGGCGTCGCGCTGCTCGGAGCCATCGTCCGCACCAGGGAATCCGGCGGCGGCTCCTTCGAATCCGGCCTCGACAGGACCTTCATCGTTGCCGGCGCCGTCACCTTGATCACCGCCATCTTCACCGGCCTGCGGCTGACGAGGTCCGACCCCACGTAAGCCTTGCCGGGACCTGCAGGCCATCAGCCACCGAGGGCGAGGCCGATGGCTAGGCCGAGGGCGTAGAGGAGTTCGGTGAGGCCGGTGCCTTTGAGGACGGGGATGAGGGCTGGGCCTACTGCGTCGCTGAGGACTACTCGGATGGACTGGACGGCCAGGGGGATGGCGATGAAGGCCAGGAGGGTCCAAGGGGTTGCGATTGCGGAGGCGGCTGCCAGGACGAACGCCAGTACTACGAGGGCGGCGTACAGGCGGCGGGAGTTTGCGGCGCCGAGGACTACGGCGAGGGTGCGTTTGCCGGTGACGGTGTCGGTGGGGATGTCGCGGAGGTTGTTGGCGACCAGGAGGGCGCAGGCGATCGACCCGATCGAGACCGCACCGGCCACGGCCGTCCAGCTCAGCGTCTCCGCCTGGACGTACGTCGTACCCAGTACGGCGACCAGCCCGAAGAAGAGGAAGACGCTGACCTCACCCAGCGCGCGGTACCCGTACGGCCTCTTCCCGCCCGTGTAGAACCAAGCACCGAGTAGCGACGCCGCCCCAGCGACCAGCAGCCACCAGTTGGAGGTGGCGGACAGGATGACCCCGAGTACGGCGCCCACGCCGAAGCAGGTGAAGGCTGCGGTCTTCACCTGTCCCGGAGTGGCGACCTTGGAGCCGACCAGGCGCAGTGGGCCGACCCGGTTCTCGTCGGTGCCGCGGATGCCGTCGCTGTAGTCGTTGGCGTAGTTGACGCCGATCTGCAGTGTCAGAGCGACTCCGAGCGCGAGCAGCGCCTTCCACCAGACGAAGCCGTCCAGGTACGCGGCCGCACCGGTTCCGACGAGGACAGGGGAGATCGCGGCGGGCAGCGTGCGTGGGCGCGCGCCTTCGATCCACTGGGCAGGGGTGGCCATGACCGTCGATTCTGTCAGCCGCGAGTCGAAGGTCCGAAGCCGGGCCGTACGCTCGGAGTGACATGTCTAGCCTGCGCCTGGTCCCCGGTACACCGGATGCCGTGTTGTCCGCGTTGAGCGGCGTACTGGATGGCACTGGTACGCCGTTCGCTCCAGTACCGTCCGATCCGGCCGCGGCCGCCCGCGTCAGGCAGGCAGCCGCACCGGACGAGCCGCTGGAGGACGGCTGCGCTGTGGTGCTAACCACATCCGGGTCGTCCGGTGAGCCCAAGGGTGTACTGCTCTCCCGCGACGCCCTGCTCGCGTCCGCGATCGCCACGCACGCCCGCCTCGGCGGACCGGGGCAGTGGCTGCTCCCGATGAAGCCGTACTTCGTCGGCGGCCTGCAGATCCTCACCCGCTCGGTGGTGGCCGGCCAAACACCAGTGATGCTCGGCGAGAGCTTCACCGAGGCGGCCGCGTCGATGACCGGCCCACGCCGCTACACCGCGATGGTTCCGACGCAGCTAGCGCGCTACCTGGACACCGATCTGGACGCGCTGCGGTCGTTCGACGCCATCATCATCGGTGGTGCCGCCAGTCCGGCTCCGCTGAAGGCTCGTGCCGCCGAGGCCGGCGTCACGGCGATCCCGGCGTACGGGATGACCGAGACCGGCAGTGGCTGTGTGTACGCCGGTGAGCCGCTGGACGGTACGTCGATCGCGCTGGACCACGGGCGGGTCCTGATCAAGGGCACCACGCTGTTCTCGGGGTACCGGCTGCAGCCGGAGCTGACCGCGGAGGTGCTGCGGGACGGCTGGTTCCGGACGCAGGATCGCGGCGAGATCGTGGACGGCCGCCTGCGCATCATCGGCCGGATCGACGACGTGGTGATCTCCGGCGGGGTCAACGTCACCCTGACCACCGTCCAGGCGCGGCTACTGGAGCATCCGGGCGTGAAGGACGCCGTAGTGCTGGGAGTGCCAGACGCGGAGTGGGGGACCAGAGTGGTCGCCTTCGTCGTCGGAGAGCCCGGCCGCGACGAGCTGCGTGACTTCGTAGCGGAGGCACTGCCGCGGACCTGGGCGCCACGCCAGGTGGTTGCCCTGGACACCTTGCCGATGCTTGCCTCGGGCAAGGTCGATCGGCAGGGGCTGCTGGAGACCGTGCGGTGATCACGTACTCGATCGGCCTGAAGAACAAGTTCCGTGGCATCACCGTGCGCGAAGGCATGCTGTTCGAGGGCCCGGCGGGCTGGGCCGAGTGGAGCCCGTTCCTGGACTACGACGACGCCACCTGCGTTTCCTGGCTGCGGGCTGCCCGCGAGGCGGCTGTCGACGGCTGGCCGGCGCCGGTGCGGGACGTCGTACCCGTGAACTGCACGGTGCCGGCGATCGGTCCGTCGAAGGCGGCGGAGATCGTCCGGGCGTCCGGATGTGGCACGGCCAAGGTGAAGGTGGCCGAGCCGGGGCAGACGCTGGCGGACGACCTGGAGCGGGTGGAGGCGGTGCGGGACGCCATCGGCGCGGGCCGCGTGCGGATCGACGCCAACGGCGCCTGGACCGTGGACGAGGCTGTGAAGAGCCTGAAGGAGCTGGCCCGCTTCGACCTGGAGTACGTCGAGCAGCCGTGTGCCGCCGTGGAGGACCTGGCCGCGGTACGACGGCGTACCGACGTACCAGTGGCAGCGGACGAATCGATCCGGCGAGCCGAAGACCCGCTGCTGGTGAAGAAGCTGGAGGCGGCGGACATCGCCGTACTCAAGGTGCAGCCGATCGGCGGAGTCCGTGCCTGCTTGGAGATCGCCGAGCAGATCGGACTACCTGTGGTGGTGTCGTCCGCACTGGAAACGTCAGTGGGGATCGCCGCCGGCGTCGCACTGGCTGCCGCCCTTCCGGACCTGCCCTACGCATGCGGCCTCGCCACGGTGTCGATGTTCACCAGTGAGGTCGTCGCGGAGCCGCTGCTGCCGGTGGACGGCCTCCTGCCGGTCAGACGCGTGCAGCCGGACGCGGCGCGGCTGGCCGCGGCCCGTGCGGATGCGACCAGAACCGCAGTGTGGGAGGAACGCATGACCCGTGTGCAGAAGAGGAGTGCTGGATGAACCCGTCCACAGCGTTCGCGACGGTGGTGGTCGACGAGCTGATCCGGAACGGTGTGCGCGAGGCTGTGGTCGCCCCCGGCTCGCGCAGCGCCCCGCTGGCGTTGGCGTTCGCCGCTGCGGACCGGGAGGGACGACTGCGACTGCACGTCCGGATCGACGAGCGGACGGCGGGCTTCCTCGCGATCGGCCTGATCCGCGGGACCGGACTGCCGGTACCGGTGGTGACAACCTCCGGCACCGCGGTCGCCAACCTGCACCCGGCAGTCCTCGAGGCGTCGCACAGCGGCCTGCCCTTGATCGTCCTGAGTGCGGATCGCCCGCCGGCGCTGCGGGGGAGCGGAGCGAACCAGACGACGGATCAGTTGAAGGTGTTCGGCTCCGCCGTGCGGCTGTTCCACGAGATGGGTACGCCGGTACGTGAGGTCGGGCAGGTGGCCTACTGGCGCTCACAGGTTGCCCGCGCCGTGGCCAACGCGGTGGGAGCACGGTCTGCCGATCCGGGCCCGGTGCAGCTCAACTGCCCGCTGTCAGAACCGCTGGTGCCCACCGACGGTCCCGACTGGCCGGAGTCGCTGGCTGGTCGTAGTACCGGGCCTTGGACCGCCGTGCACGCGGCCGGCGGACCGCCGACGGCGGTATCGCCCGGCCCGAAGACGGTGGTGGTCGCAGGCGATGGTGCGTCGCAGGCGGCGCGGCTGGTGGCAGAGGCGGGTCAGTGGCCGTTGTTCGCCGAGCCGTCCAGCCGGGCACGGATCGGTCCGGCGGTCATCTCGGCGTACCGGTTGTTGCTGCAGGCCAACGCTTTGGCGGGCGAGATCCAGCGGGTGCTGGTGTTCGGGCACCCGACGCTGTCCCGGCCGGTCTCCAAGCTGCTGGCCCGTCCGGACGTCGAGGTGGTCGTAGTCTCACCGACCGGGCCGTGGCCGGACCCGGCCCGCCGCGCCGCGTCTGTCGTCACCGGGCTGGAGGTCACCGGCGCAGACACCACCGACTGGCTGGAGCGCTGGCAGCGTGCGGACCAACTGGCCCGCCCGGCGATCGACAAGGTCGTGACGGACGGCCTGACCGGACCGGGCGTCGCCGCCATCGTCGGTGAGGCGGTCGGTGCCGACGGCATGCTCGTGGTCGCCTCCTCGAACCCGGTGCGCGATCTCGACCTCGCTCCGGTGGTTCCGATCCGGACCATCGCCAACCGCGGCCTGGCCGGCATCGACGGCACCATCTCGACCGCCGTCGGCGCGGCCCTCGCGAACGCCGGGCCGACGTACGCGCTGATCGGCGACCTGGCCTTCCTGCACGACTCCAACGGCCTGATCATCGGGCCCGACGAGGCGCGGCCCGACCTGCGCATCGTGGTGGTGAACGACAACGGCGGCGGCATCTTCTCCACCCTCGAGCAGGGCGATCCGACCCACGCCACCCACTTCGAGCGGGTGTTCGGCACACCCCACAACACTGACCTCGGTGCGTTGTGCGCCGCGACCAAAACGCCGTACACGCTCGCGGAAACGCCAGAGGCTCTCCGCACGGCCCTGACCCGCACAGTCGCCGGTCTGGACGTTGTCGAAGCCCGGATCCCGCGCACCACCCACCGCCCGGTCACCGAGGCGCTGGTGGCAGCACTCAGCCAGCAGTAACCGCGACCCGGGCCTTCTTCGAGGGCTGCAGCGTGCGCAAGTGGTTGAGCAGCGGCGCGATGGTTGCGATCGCCAGCGCCGTGGTGGTGAGGATCGGGATGGTCGCACCGCGCAGCGACGAGTTGAGTGGCGCGGCGATGGTGAAGATCAGACTGACCGCGGTGATGGTGGTGGTCAACCGCCGGCCAGGCCGGGCAACGGCCAGGAACGGCAGACACCACAGGAAGTACCAGTCGTGCGCCGTCGGCCCCAGCAGGACCACCGCCAGCAGGGCAATGCCGACAGCCCGCGCAGCGTGATGGATGGACGACCGCAGGCTCAGTACGGCGATCAGCGTGACAGCAAGAACCATGCCGACCAGTCGGACGATCTGGAGCGACTGCTGCGCGGCGGTGTCCTCGCCCAGCCACTCCAGTACGCCGGACGCCGCCATGCCGATCAGATTCGCGATGGAGAACGGCGAGCGGACCAGCCCAGGTACGTCGAGCGCACCCAGCCACCCGGAGCCCACACCGGTCAGTTCGCCGATCGTCATCAGCGTGAGAACCGACACCGCGCCGGCAATCACCAGACTGGCGAAGCGGAGCGCCCGTCCGGCCAGCGGACTCATCACAGCGGCGATGGCGATGACCACGAGCCCACCAGGTAGCTTCACCGCAGCCGCAGCACCTGCGATCACAGCCGCCGTACCCCAGCGGCCGGTGAGGGCCAGAGCGAAGGCGCTGCAGGCCAGTCCGAGCATCAGAATGTCGTTGTGCGCGGCGCCGATGCCATGCGTGATCAGCATCGGGTTGGCAACCACCAGCCAGGTGGCGATCGCCGGATCGACGCGGCAGGCCGTCGCCAGCCGTGGCACGGACCAAGCGATCAGCACGATGCCCAGGACAGCGAGGAGCCGGTGGGCCAGCATCAGGACGTACGGATCCATCGTGAGGTGGGCCATCAGGCCGCCGTACGCGAGTGGCAGCGGCCCGTACGGCGCCGGAGTCTGCATCCACATCGGATCGACCGCTTCGACGATGTGGCCGGACAGTACGCCGGGGCCGACCTCGTACGGGTTGTACCCCTCGGCCACCAGTGCGCCCTGCGCGGCGTAGCTCCAGGCGTCCCGGCTGAACAGCGGCGGGATCAGCAGCAGCGGTGCACTCCAGTACGCCGCCATCCGCAGCAATGGTGTGCGCTGCCCAGTCATCACCTGGTGCCCCGCCGACAGCCAGGCCCAGGCCATCAGCCCGAGCCCGGCCACCATGAAGGTGAGTCCGACCATCCGGCCGGCCAGAGTGGTCCGCAGGTCGCCGGTGATCGGCAGCTCCGCCACCCACGACGAGGGCGGCACCACCGAGGTCACCAGACTCGCGACGGCGACGACGGCGGAGCCGACCACTCCACGGATCATCGGCGAGCGCACAGCCGGAGGTTAGGCAGACCGGGCAACTCCCCGATGAACAACAACTTGCGTCAGGCGGATTCCTTGCGGAAGGTGCGGGCTCCGACGGCTAGTCCGACCACCGTCAACAGCACGACCCAGAACAGGCCCCACAGCGACGACGAGCTGCTGATGTCGCCGCGGAACAGCGAACGGACGCCGTTCACCACGTGCTTCAGCGGGCTGATGTCGGACAGCCGCTGCAGCCACGTCGGGCCGATCTGCATCGGCAGCAGGATGCCGGACAGCAGCAGCAACGGCATCGCGATTCCGTTGAGCAGCGGGGCCAGTGCGTCCTCGCTCTTCGTGATGAGCGCGACGGAGTACGACAGCGAGGCGAACGTCGCGCCGAGCAGGGCGACGATCACCAGCGACAGCAGTACACCGCTCCACGGTGCGCGCAGGCCGAGGGGGATTGCCGCGACGAGCAGGAGGATGGACTGGACCACGAGTACGACGACGTCACGCAGTACCCGGCCTGCCATCAGGGCGATGCGAGACGCCGGCGTCACCCGGTCGGCCTCGATCACACCGGCCCGGTACTCCGCGATCAGGCCGAAGCCGACGAACATCGCACCGAACATGCCGAGCTGGACGATCAGGCCCGGGATGAACACCTGGTAGGCGTTGGTGGTCGCGCCCTGGCTGATCTGCGCGGTGATCGGCTTCAGCAGCGGGCCGAACAGGAACAGGTACATCAGCGGCTGGCTGAGCATCAGGATCGACCACATCGGGTTCCGCAGCGACAGCCGCATGGCCCGGTGGAACACGATCCAGGTCTCGCGAAGCGTGGTCATGCCACCGCCTCCTGCTTCTCCTCGGTCTGGGCCGGGGTGATGTCCTCGTCGCGCAACGACCGGCCGGTCATGCTCAGGAACACGTCGTCCAGCGTCGGACGGTGCACCTCGACCCCCTGCAGCTCGATGCCCTGGGCATCGATCGAGCGGAGCAGCCCGGGCAGCACCGACCCGCCGCGCGGGATCCGGAAGCCGACCACGTCGCCGTCGGTCTCCACCTCGACCGCACCGTCCAGTTCGCTGACGATCTTGCTCACCGTCGGCGCCCGGCCTGCATCGGCCAGACTGAGCCGGACCGCGTCGCCGGAGACCTGCTGCTTCAGCGCCTCAGGGGTGCCGGCGGCAACGATCTTGCCGTGGTCGATGACCAGGATCCGGTCGCACAGCGCGTCCGCCTCGTCCAGGTAGTGGGTGGTGAGGAAGATCGTTGCGCCGCGATCGCGCAGGCTGCGGATGTGCTCCCACAGGTTCGCCCGCGCCTGCGGGTCGAGGCCGGTGGTCGGCTCGTCCAGGAAGATCAGCTTCGGCTCGTGGATCAGCCCCATCACGATGTCGAGCCGGCGCCGCTGGCCGCCGGACAGCGTCTTGCACTGCCGCCGCCACAGCCCGGGCAGATCCATCTCCTCGAACAGCCGCTGACCGTCCGCGGCGGCCTTGGCCTTCGGTACGCCGTACAGCCGGGCGTGGTCGACGACCTCGTCCCCGGCGATCGCCTCGGGCAGTGTCGACCCACTCTGCGGCACGTAGCCGATCCCACGACGTACGCCGACCGGGTCCTTGGCCAGGTCGCAGCCGGCCACCGTCGCGGTCCCGCTGGTCGGCTGGATCAGCGTGGCCAGCATCCGCAGCGTGGTGGTCTTGCCGGCCCCGTTCGGGCCGAGAAAGCCGACGATCTCCCCGTCGGCGACATCCAGATCAACCCCCTGCACGGCCTGCACCGGCCCGCGTTTGGTCTTGAAGGTGCGGACAAGTCCGCGAGCTTCGATCATCATGCGGACAGTCTGAGTGATCAACATTGACTAGTCAATGTTGATTAAAACTCGAACCAGGTCATTTCCCGGAGCGGTCCGGGCCGTCGCCGGAGCGGTCGGGGATCTCGCGCCAGTGGGTGACCATGCCGGGGTACGGTTCCCAGTCGGTGGGTTCGCCGGCGAACGCGTAGGCGCCGTCGGCGACGCGTTGGTGGAACTCCCGGGTCCACTCCAGCTCGCCCTTGTCCCGGGCGGTCGAGATGCGGAACATCTCGACCACGTGGTTGGGGGTGGCGGGGTCCTCGAGGATCTGGCGTTCGGAGAACGGCTCGGCCTTGAGCCACGACTCCACCTGGGCGACGCGGGCCTCGAGGGCGGCCAGGACCTCGTCCCGGCGCAGCGACCAGAGGAAGGCCAGCGCCGCCTGCATCTTGTCGGGGTGGAAGCTGTCGACCGTCCAGAGCATGCCGCGCAGCAGCGAGAAGTACTCCGTCTCGCCGTCGCTCGTCAGCTTGTAGGAGGTGCGGCCCGGCCGCTGGTCACTCTCCTCGAGCTCCTGCAGGTAGCCGTGCTTGGCCAGCGTCCGCAGCCCGGTGTAGATCGAGCCCGGGTTGATGTTGGCCCACTGCTCCACGTCCCAGGTGAGCAACTCACGACGCAACTGATAGCCGTAGGCCGGCTGGAAGATCCGCACGACCCCGAGCAACAGCAACCGCGTGGTGGACATGCTCGCAGTGTAAATCCGGGCGACCTGAACAGCGGTCAAGGCGTAGTCTCCCGGAGCATGGATGTGCGTGTGACGACCGATGCGGCCGCGTTCGAGCAGACCGTCTTCCCTTTCCTGCAACGCGATCCGGTGCTGCACACCCTCATCCTGAGCAACGTCCGCCGGCGCGCGACCGGCACTGCCCGCGCCGAGTCCGGGCCGTCGTACTTCGTCTCGGTGCATGACGGTGACGTGGTCGGGGCGGCAATGCGGACCCCGGGGCGGGCGGTCTACCTCGGCGCGCTGCGAGCCGACCTCGCGGAGCCGGTGGCCGAGGCGTACGCCGACGTACTGCCGGAACTGGACGGTGTCGCGGGCGATCGGCCCGCGGCCACGCGGTTCGGGCAGCGATGGTGTGAACTGCGCGGCGGTCGGGCGACCGAGACCATGGCGACCCGGCTACACAAGCTGGGCACCCTCACGCCACTGACCGCAGACGCCGGCCATCCGCGACTGATGCGCGCGGACGAGCTCGACCTGGTCGGCGCCTGGGGAGTCGACGGGTTTCCGCACGAGCTGCGTACCGGCTACCGGGAGTGGGCCGAGCAACACCTGGACCAGGAGACCCTGTGGATCTGGGAAGCCGACGGTGAGCCGGTGAGCATGGTCGGCTACCGCCTTCCGACATTCGGGGTGAGCCGGATCGGCCCGGTCTACACCCCGCTCGACCAGCGCCGGCACGGGTACGCGGGGGCGCTCACCAGTCACGTGTCCGCGCTGATCCTTGCCCAGGGCAACCAGGCGTGCCTCTACACCGATCTGTCGAACCCGACGTCCAACAAGATCTACCACCAGGCCGGCTACCGCCCGGTGGCCGACTTCGTCGACGTGGAGTTCGCCGCGTGATCGCCCGAAGCACAGGTGATCCGGCGGTGTTCAAGGACCTCGTCTTCCCTTTCCTGCAACGCGATCCAGTGCTCAACTCGGCGCTGCTGACCGGTACCGAGGACCGGATCCGCGGCATCCTGGCCGATCCTGAGCCACCGGTGTTCGTCTCGGTACATGACGGCGACGAGGTGGTCGGCGCGGTCCTGGGTACGGCGTTGCGCGGGATCCTCCTGGGTAATCTGCCCGCCGAGCTCGTGCCGGTCGTGGCCGATCCGCTGGCCGAGGCGGCGCCGCACTCGATCGGCGTCACTGGCCGGGAGGATGCGGTGCCCTTGTTCGCCGAGCTGTACTCCGCGCGGACCGGCAGAAGTTCGCGCGAAGTCGAGCGGAGCCGGCTGCACAAGCTCGGCCGGTTCGTCGAGCAGAAGGCGGACGGTGCGCCGCGGCCGGCGGCGGAGACGGACCTTGCGGTGCTCACGCCGACGTTCGGCGCCTACCGTGCCGAGGCCGGTCACGTGGCGGAAGGCGCGGCGGAGGACCGGCGCTGGCTTGAGCAGCGGATCGAGCGCGGACGCCTGTGGGTGTGGGAGGACGAAGGTCGCCTCGTGAGCCTGGTCGGGCACCAGAGCCCGATGTTCGGCGCCGTCCGGATCGGGCCGGTCTACACTCCACCGGAGTCACGCGGCCGCGGCTACGCCAGCGCTCTGACCGCCGAGGTCTCGCGGCGCCTGCGGGAGGCGGGCGACGAGGTCTGCCTGTTCACCGACCTCGCCAATCCCACCTCCAACAAGATCTACGCCGCCATCGGCTTCCACCCCGTCCAGGACTTCGTCGGCCATACCTTCACCTGACGTGCTGGACCTGCGGTGGTTCGTCGTCAGTTGATCTCGAGCGTGTCGCCCGGGGCGAGGCCGTGGTACGGGCGCTCGTCGGAGTTGAGGAAGCGGCCCATCATGCCGAGGCCGAGCTGGCTGAGCAGAGCGTCGTGGATGCCGACGAGCTGCTCGGACTTGATCTCGCGGGCGTAGCCGACGGCCGGCGGAAGCGCGAACCACGGGCCGGAGATCGGCACCAGGTTGGTGTGGACGGCGCGATCCGGCTGGGTGAACGAGTCGCCCGGGTGGTACACCGCGTCCTCGATCAGGAAGCCGATGTTCTCGCACGGAACGCCCAGCTCCGGCAGGATCACCGCGTGGTCCTTGCCATAGGCACTGACCCGGAACCCGGCCGCCTCGAAGGACTGCCCGCCGGCCACCACGTTCACCCGATCACCCAGGTCGGTCAACTGCTCAGCGACGCTCGAGTTGGTGTAGACCGGCGCGTCCAGCGCCTTCACCCGATCGATGTCGATGTGGTCCTGGTGCTCGTGCGTGACCAGGATCGCGTCGGCCCGCTCGAACGCGGCGTCCTCACTGAACGACCCCGGATCGACCAGCAGCACCTTCCCGTCCTTCTCGATCCGCACACAGGCATGCGTGAACTTCGTGAGCTTCATCAGTCTCCCAACGCGTCTCTCATCGGAACCAGCTTGGCGTTCGTTTCCGCCAGCTCGGCGACGGGATCGGAGCCCGCCACGATGCCCGCGCCGGCGAAGAGCCGCATCCGGCGTGGGTTGTCAGGGTCGGCCTGGCCACAGCGCAGTGCGATGCACCACTCGCCGTCGCCGGCCGCGTCCATCCATCCGACCGGTCCGCTGAACCGGCCGCGCTGCATCCCCTCGATCTCACCGATCAGGTTGCGGGCGACCGGTGTCGGCGTACCGCAGATCGCCGCGGACGGGTGCAGCGCGGCGGCGAGGCCGAGCGCGGACGCCCCGTTCGCCGCGACACCGGCCACGTCCGAGGCGAGATGCATCACATTCGGCAGGTGCAGGACGAACGGGGTCTCGGGCACCTGCATGGACTTGCAGTGCGGCTTGAGCGCCTCGGCCACCGACCGTACGGCGTACTCGTGCTCCTCGAGGTCCTTGCTCGACCGGGCCAGCGATGCGGCCAGCGCCAGGTCGTGCGCGTCGTCCCCGGTACGGCGGATCGTGCCGGCCAGCACGCGGGACGTGATCAGGCCCTTCTCCCGCCGGACCAGCAGCTCCGGGGTGGCACCGATCAGGCCGTCGACGGAGAACGTCCAGCAGTTCGGGTACGCCGCGGCGAGCCGGCGCAACGGCCAGCGCAGGTCGATCGGCTGCTCGGCGATCGCGATCAGGTCGCGGGCGAGCACCACCTTGTCCAGCTCACCGGCCGTGATCCGCTGCACCGCGTCCGCGACGATGCTCGACCAGTCCGTTCCGGACCGGGCTCCGTCGGAGAACGTCACGTCGTACACCGGGTTCGGCTCGTTCGCGACCAGCTCGGGCGGCGCGGTCAGCGAGCTGGCAGGCGAGATCGTGGTCACCCAGGTGGTGCCGCCGCGGCGGCCGACGATCACCTCGGGAACGACCAGCTCACTCGGGTCCTGGTCGGTGAACCCGAACGACCCGAAGCAGGCCAGTCCCGATCCTGGTACGCCGACCTCGTCGCGGATCACGGCGGCCGCGACCAGCTCCTTCCACCAGGACACCGCGTCCTGGAAGCGGTTGCTGCCGGCAACATCGAGGCGGGCCGCGACGCCCCAGCCGACGTGGCCGTCGCCACGTCGTACCCAGGCCAGGCCGCCCTCGGTGGGCAGATGGTCCATCAGCTGCGCCGACACTTCGTCGACGGGCTGGCTGCGGATCACCAGATGCGGTGCCGGCTGATGACCGGATCGGACCGGGTCAGACAAGCTCACGGCTCCACCCCTCGCTAGCGCTCCGGCCCCGGATCACGGTGGCCGGTCTGCGTACTGGAGATGCACTCACGAGATGCAAGCGTATGCCTGCCCGATGTCCAGCGAGTTTCGGCGCCCATCGGACCCGTGATCAACTAGACAAGTGACCCGCGCAGATCTGACCAAGGAACCACAGGCCGTGGCGGCCATGTTCGACAACGTGGCCGAGGGGTACGACCGGACCAATGCGGTGGCGACGATGGGTCTGGAGAAGCATTACTGGCGGCCACAGACGCTGGCCGAGATCGCGCCGCGCAAGGGCATGAGGATCCTCGACCTGGCCGCCGGGACCGGCGCGTCCAGCATCAGGTTGCGGGAGGCCGGCGCCGAGGTCGTGTCGTGCGATTTCTCGGTCGGGATGCTGCGGGTCGGCAAGCGCCGCTACCCGGACCTCGACCTGATCGCCGGGGACGCGCTGCGGCTGCCGTTCGCCGACTCGACGTTCGACGTGGTGACGATCTCCTGGGCACTGCGGAACGTGAACGACGTCACGGTCGCCCTCCAGGAGATGCTGCGGGTGACCCGGCCGGGCGGACGGCTCGTCGTACTGGAGAACTCGCACCCGACCTGGAAGCCGTTCCGGATCGCTTACCTGGAGTACATGATGCGGGCGGTGCCGGTGGTCGCGAAGGCGGTGTCGACCAACCCGGACGCGTACGAGTACCTGGCCGAGTCGGTCCGCGCCTGGCCGGGCCAGGAACCGCTGGCCAGGACCATCGAGGCCTCGGGCTGGACCCGGGTCCAGTGGCGCAACCTGACCGGTGGTCTGGTCGCCATCCACCGGGCGGTCAAGCCCGTGTAATTACGCAAGAAGGTCTGCGCGTAATTTGCTTGCAGGCAAGGGAGTCAGGGCCGGTTTCGTGTCCGCGTCAGGCAGTCCTAGACTGTCGGGTGACGAGGCTTAGTGAATCCCTTCACGAGCGCACAGCCCCCAAATCAGGCCGGGAATCGAGATGAGCCAGAGCGTGCCGCACGGGCAGCAGGCCGAGACCGCCGATGTGATCGTCGTCGGCGCCGGACCCGCAGGCTCGGCCGCCGCGTACCACCTGGCCAACGCCGGCCTCGACGTCCTGCTGCTGGAGAAGACGGCCTTCCCGCGCGAGAAGGTGTGCGGCGACGGGCTCACCCCGCGCGGCACCAAGCAGCTCATCAACATGGGCATCGACATCTCCGAAGAGGCCGGCTGGATCCGCAACTACGGCCTCCGCATCCAGGGCTCCGGGCATGTCCTGCAACTGGACTGGCCGGACCTGTCCAGCCACCCGAACTACGGGCTGACCCGGAACCGGATGGACTTCGACGACATGCTCGCCCGGCAGGCCGTGAAGGCCGGGGCGCGGCTGCGTGAGCGGACCAACGTGAGCGGCCCGATCCTGGACGACCGGGGTCACATCGTCGGCGTCACCGCGAAGCCGATGGACGACAACGGCCGGCGGGCCGGAGACGACCTGGAGTTCCGGGCGCCGCTGGTGATGGCCGCCGACGGCAACTCGTCGCGGCTGAGCATCGCGATGGGCCTGCACAAGCGCGACGACCGCCCGATGGGCGTCGCGGTCCGGACGTACTTCACCAGCCCGCGGACCAACGACGACTACCTGGAGTCCTGGCTCGAGCTGTGGGCCGACGACCCGAAGCAGCCCGGTGGCCGCGTGCTGCTGCCCGGGTACGGCTGGATCTTCGGGATGGGCGACGGCACGGTCAACGTCGGTCTCGGCATCCTGAACACCTCCGACGCCTTCGGCAAGGTCGACTACGCCGACCTGCTCAAGCAGTGGCTGAAGAACACGCCGGAGGAGTGGCAGTTCCGCGACGAGTTCCAGACCATCCCGATCCGTGGTGCCGCGCTGCCGATGGGCTTCAACCGGCAGCCGCACTACACCCGCGGCCTGATGCTGCTCGGCGACGCCGGCGGCATGGTCAACCCGTTCAACGGCGAGGGCATCCCGTACGCGATGGAGTCCGGGGCGTTCGCCGCCGAGGTCGCCGCCCAGGCACTGCGCCGGCAGCCGAACCAGCGCGAGCGTGCGCTGACGGCGTACCCGAAGGCGCTGAAGCAGGAGTACGGCGGCTATTACACACTCGGCCGGATCTTCGTGAAGCTGATCGGAAATCCGGAGGTGATGCGGCTGTGCACGAAGTACGGTCTGCCGCGCACCACGCTGATGAAGTTCACCTTGAAGTTGCTCGCGAACCTCACCGACCCGCGTGACGGGGACGTGATGGACAAGATCATCAACGGTCTCACCAAGCTCGCACCGGCGGCCTGACCGGCGGGGCGAGTGAGCTGAGCCACAGCGGTACTGATAACACAGTGCTGTTCCGAAACAGACAGAAAAAGACAGACCACCGGCTGAAGGAGAGGGAGCACGAGACCGATGCACCCTTACGTACCGATCCTCGTTCTCGGTGTACTCGCGGCGATCTTCGTGGCGGGCACGCTGGTGACGAGCGCGCTGGTCGGACCCAAGCGCTACAACCGGGCCAAGCTCGACTCCTACGAGTGCGGGATCGAGCCGACCCCGCAGCCGGTCGGTGGCGGGCGCTTCCCGGTGAAGTACTACATCACCGCGATGCTCTTCATCGTGTTCGACATCGAGATCATCTTCCTCTACCCGTGGGCGGTCGCCTTCGACCAGATGGCGCTGTTCGGGTTGGTCGAGATGGTCATCTTCATCGTCACCGTCTTCATCGCGTACGCCTACGTGTGGCGGCGCGGCGGACTGGAGTGGGACTGAGCTATGGGTGTTGAGGAACAGCTTCCGGCCGGCGTACTGCTGACCACGATCGAGGGCCTGTCCGGCTACATGCGCAAGGCCTCGTTGTGGCCGGCGACCTTCGGGCTGGCCTGCTGCGCGATCGAGATGATGACCACCGGTGCGCCGCGCTACGACGCGGCCCGGTTCGGGATGGAGGTCTTCCGGGCGTCGCCGCGGCAGGCCGACCTGATGATCGTGGCCGGCCGGGTGAGCCAGAAGATGGCCCCGGTACTGCGCCAGATCTACGACCAGATGCCGAACCCGAAGTGGGTGCTGGCGATGGGTGTCTGCGCGTCGTCCGGCGGCATGTTCAACAACTACGCGATCGTGCAGGGCGTGGACCACGTCGTACCGGTCGACATGTATCTGCCCGGCTGCCCGCCGCGGCCGGAGATGCTGCTGGACGCGTTCCTCAAGCTGCACGACGACATCCAGCACAGCAAGCTCGGCGCGAACAAGCGGGCGGAGCTGCAGGAGCGGGAGGTCGCCGCACTGGCTGCCTCGCCGACGATCGAGATGAAGGGGCTGCTTCGGTGAGTGACACGCAACCGGAGAACCTTCCGGCGACGTCCGCGGCCGGGGACGCTCAGACTCCGGCGGCCGAGGTGGTGGACCAGCGCGAGGGCATGTTCGGTGTCCGCGGCACCGGTGACACCTCCGGCTTCGGCGGTCTGCGCCGCCAGGTCGCACTGCCGGGCGGTACGCCGAAGCCGTACGGCTCCTGGTTCGACGGCGCGACCGAGCGCCTGCAGGGCCTGGTCGGCGACGCCGCGATCGAGAAGGTCGTGGTCGACCGCAACGAACTGACCCTGCACATCAAGCGCGAGGACCTGGTCGAGGTCTGCCGGCACCTGCGCGACGACGAGGCGCTCCGGTTCGAGTTCTGCTCCGGCGTCAGCGGCGTGCACTACCCGAACGAGACCGGCCGCGAGCTGCACGCGGTCTACCACCTGCTGTCGATCACGCACAACCGGCGGATCCGGCTGGAGGTCTCCTGCCCGGACGCCGACCCGCACATCCCGTCGGTCGTCTCGGTCTACCCGGCCAACGACTGGCACGAGCGGGAGACCTGGGACTTCTTCGGCATCATCTTCGACGGGCACCCGGCGCTGACCAGGATCCAGATGCCGGACGACTGGCCCGGACACCCGCAGCGCAAGGACTACCCGCTCGGCGGGATCGACGTCGAGTACAAGGGCGCGGTCATCCCGCCGCCCGACACGCGGAGGTCGTACAACTGATGACCCAGACAGAATCGACACAGTCAGACCCGTACGCGACCACTCGCGACACCACCGAGGGCAAGGTCTTCACCGTCACCGGTCAGGACTGGGACTCGGTCGTCGCCGGCCTCGGTGACGAGCCCGAGGAGCGCGTCGTCGTCAACATGGGCCCGCAGCACCCGTCGACCCACGGCGTGCTCCGGCTCATCCTCGAGCTCGAGGGCGAGACGGTGACCGAGGCCCGCTGCGGCATCGGCTACCTGCACACCGGCATCGAGAAGAACATGGAGTTCCGCTCCTGGGTGCAGGGCGTCACGTTCTGCACCCGGATGGACTACCTGTCGCCGTTCTACAACGAGGCGGCCTACAGCCTCGCGGTCGAGCGGCTGCTCGGGATCGAGGACCAGATCCCGGAGAAGGCCAACGTGATGCGGGTGCTCCTGATGGAGCTCAACCGGATCTCGAGCCACCTGGTCTGCATCGCCACCGGTGGCATGGAGATCGGCGCGCTGACAGTGATGACGATCGGCTTCCGCGAGCGCGAGATGACGCTGGACCTGTTCGAGCTGATCACCGGCCTGCGGATGAACCACGCGTTCATCCGGCCGGGCGGTGTCGCCCAGGACCTGCCGCCGGGAGCGCTGGACAAGATCCGCGAGTACATCACCTGGATGAACAAGCACCTGCCCGAGTACGCCGAGCTGTGCAACGCGAACCCGATCTTCAAGGCCCGGCTGCAGAACGTCGGCTACCTGGATCTGGCCGGCTGCATGGCGCTGGGCATCTCCGGTCCGCCGGTGCGCTCGACCGGGTACGCGCTGGACCTGCGCAAGACCCAGCCGTACTGCGGTTACGAGACGTACGACTTCGACGTACCGACCTGGGACTCCTCGGACTCCTACGGGCGGTTCCGCGTCCGGCTGCAGGAGATGCACGAGTCGCTGAAGATCGTCGAGCAGTGCGCCGACCGGCTGGCCAAGATGGAGGGCGAGCCGGTGATGGTGGCCGACAAGAAGATCGGCTGGCCGAGCCAGCTGGCCGTCGGCACCGACGGGATGGGCAACTCGCTCGACCACATCAAGCACATCATGGGCGAGTCGATGGAAGCGCTGATCCATCACTTCAAGCTGGTCACCGAGGGCTTCCGGGTGCCGGCCGGCCAGGCCTATGTGGCGCTGGAGTCGCCGCGCGGCGAACTGGGCTGCCACCTGGTCTCCGACGGCGGTACCAAGCCGTACCGGGCGCACTTCCGTGACCCGTCCTTCGCAAACCTGCAGGCGATGCCGATCATGTGCGAGGGCGCACAGGTCGCCGACGTGATCGTCGCCGTCGCCAGCCTTGACCCGGTGATGGGTGGAGTGGACCGATAGATGGCCGAGAATCACGCGACTGCGACCGACGTCCCGGTGCCGTACAGCACCGGTGACTCGAAGATCACCGACACCACGATCGCGGAGATGCGCGAGCTGGCCGCCCGGTACCCGGTCGGCCGGTCCGCGCTGCTGCCGATGCTGCACCTGGTGCAGTCGGTCGAGGGCCGGGTCACCCCGGAGGGCATCGAGGTGTGCGCCGAGATCCTCGGGCTGACCGGTGCCGAGGTGTCCGCGGTGGCGACCTTCTACACGATGTACAAGCGCCGCCCGGTCGGTGACTACCACGTCGGGGTCTGCACCAACACGCTGTGCGCCGTGATGGGCGGCGACGTGATCTTCGACCGGCTCAAGCAGCACCTCGACGTCGGCAACGACGAGACCACCGAGGACGGCAAGATCACCCTCGAGCACCTGGAGTGCAACGCCGCTTGCGACTACGCGCCGGTGATGATGGTGAACTGGGAGTTCTTCGACGACATGACGCCGGAGTCGGCCACCCAGCTGGTCGACGACCTGCGTGAGGGCAACGAGGTGAAGTCCCCGCGCGGCGCGACGATCTGCACCTGGAAGGAAGCCGAGCGCGTGCTGGCCGGCTTCCCCGACGGCCGCGCCGACGAGGGCCCGACCGGCGGCAAGGCGACATTGGCCGGCCTCCGCCTGGCCCGCGAACGCAACTGGACCGCCCCTGGTGGTACGCAGGGTGCCGACACCCAGAAGGAGGACTGACCATGCTGACCCCGGTACTGTCCGACAACTGGGACCAGATCCGTTCCTGGCAACTTGCGTCGTACCAGCGGTCCGGCGGGTACGACGCTCTGCGTACCGCGCTGCGGATGCAGCCGGCCGACGTGGTGAACGCCGTCAAGGACTCCGGACTGCGCGGCCGTGGTGGCGCGGGCTTCCCGACCGGCATGAAGTGGTCGTTCATCCCGCAGGACAACCCGAAGCCGAAGTACCTGGTGGTGAACGCGGACGAGTCCGAGCCGGGCACCTGCAAGGACATCCCGCTGATGCTCGCCTCGCCGCACACGCTGGTCGAGGGCGTCATCATCGCGTCCTACGCGATCCGCGCGTCGGTCGCGTTCATCTACGTCCGCGGTGAGGTGCTGCACGTCGTCCGCCGGTTGCAGCAGGCGGTCGCCGAGGCAAAGGAAGCCGGCTTCATCGGCACCGACATCCTCGGCACCGGCTACGACCTGGACGTGATCGTGCACGCCGGCGCCGGCGCCTACATCTGCGGCGAGGAGACGGCGCTGCTCGACTCGCTGGAAGGTCGTCGCGGTCAACCTCGGCTGCGTCCCCCCTTCCCGGCCGTGGCCGGTCTGTACGGAAGCCCCACTGTCATCAACAACGTCGAGTCGATCGCATCGGTTCCCGTCATCATCAAGAACGGCGCCGACTGGTTCTCCTCGATGGGCACCGAGAAGTCCAAGGGCATGACGCTGTACTCGCTGTCCGGGCACGTCACCCGCCCGGGTCAGTACGAGGCGCCGATGGGCATCACGCTGCGGCAACTGATCGACCTGGCCGGCGGGGTCCGGGAGGGCCACGAGCTGAAGTTCTGGACGCCGGGTGGTTCGTCCACGCCGCTGCTGACCGCCGAGCATCTCGACATCCCGCTGGACTACGAGGGCGTCGGCGCAGCCGGCTCGATGCTCGGCACCAAGGCGCTGCAGATCTTCGACGAGACGACCTGCGTGGTGCGCTCGGTGCTGCGCTGGACCGAGTTCTACAAGCACGAGTCCTGCGGCAAGTGCACGCCGTGCCGCGAGGGCACCTGGTGGCTGGTGCAGATCCTCGAGCGGCTGGAGCACGGCAAGGGCAGCAAGGACGACCTGGCCACGCTTCTCGACCTGTGCGAGAACATCACCGGCCGGGCGTTCTGCGCGCTGGCCGATGGAGCGACCGCGCCGATCACCAGCTCGATCCAGCACTTCAAGGACGAGTACCTGGCGCACTTCGAGAACGGCGGCTGCCCGTTCGACCCGATGGCAAGCACAGTCTTCGCTACCGCTGGAGCAAGCGCATGACGATCCAAGCGAACCCACCGGCCGGGTCGGAGGTGGAGCGGACCGATCTGATCACCGTCACCATCGACGACATCGAGGTGAAGGTTCCCAAGAACACCCTGCTGATCCGGGCGGCGGAGCAGATCGGGATCCAGATCCCGCGGTTCTGCGACCACCCGCTGCTCGACCCGGTCGGCGCCTGCCGCCAGTGCCTGGTCGAGATCACCGATGCCGGCAACGGCCGCGGGATGCCGAAGCCGCAGGCCTCCTGCACGATCACCGTCGCCGACGGCATGGTGGTCCGCACCCAGGTGAGCTCGCCGGTGGCGAACAAGGCGCAGCACGGGAACATGGAGTTCCTGCTGATCAACCACCCGCTGGACTGCCCGGTCTGCGACAAGGGCGGCGAGTGCCCGCTGCAGAACCAGGCGATGAGCAACGGGTACGGCGAGTCGCGGTTCCACGAGATCAAGCGGACCTACCCCAAGCCGATCAACATCTCGGCCGAGGTGCTGCTGGACCGCGAGCGCTGCGTGCTGTGTGCGCGCTGCACCCGGTTCTCCGAGCAGATCGCCGGTGACCCGTTCATCGCGCTGGTCGAGCGCGGTGCGCTGCAGCAGGTCGGCATCTACGAGAAGGAGCCGTTCGAGAGCTACTTCTCCGGCAACACCATCCAGATCTGCCCGGTGGGTGCGCTGACCAGCGCGGCGTACCGGTTCCGGTCCCGGCCGTTCGACCTCGTGTCGGTGCCGTCGGTGGCCGAGCACGACTCGTCCGGTGCGGCGATCCGGGTCGACTACCGGCGCGGCAAGGTGATGCGCCGGCTGGCCGGCGACGACCCCGAGGTCAACGAGGAGTGGATCTCCGACAAGGACCGGTTCGCGTTCAACTACGCCACCACCGGTGACCGGCTGACCCACCCGATGATCCGCGAGGACGGCGAGCTGCGGCCGGCGTCCTGGCCGGAGGCGCTGACCTTCGCGGGCGAGAAGCTGACGGCGGCCCGCGGCAACGCGGCGGTGCTGACCGGTGGCCGGCTGACCCTCGAGGACTCCTACGCGTACTCGAAGTTCGCGCGCGTCGTCCTCGGCACGAACGACATCGACTTCCGGTCCCGGCCGCACTCCGTGGAGGAAGTGGACTTCCTCGCCGCCGCGGTCGCCGGCACCGGCCTCGGTACGACGTTCTCCGACCTGGAGAAGGCCGGATCGGTGCTGCTCGTCGGGTTCGAGCCCGAGGAGGAAGCGCCGGCCGTGTTCCTGCGGCTGCGCAAGGGCGTCCGGGCGCGTGGCACCAAGGTCTTCAGCGTGGCGGCGTACGCGTCCCGCGGAGTCGAGAAGCTCGACGGTGTGGTCGTCCAGGCATCGCCCGGCACGGAGGCCGCCCTACTGGCCGACCTCGGCAGTGCGGGCGAGGCCGGAGCCGCTGCGCGGGCCGCGCTGGGTTCCGACTCGATCATCATCGTGGGCGAGCGGCTGGCCGGCGTTCCGGGTGGCTACTCGACCGCACTGCGGCTGGCGCTCGACACGGGCGCGCAGCTGGCCTGGATCCCGCGGCGTGCGGGTGACCGGGCTGCCCTCGAGGCCGGTTGCCTCCCGGGGCTGCTGCCCGGTGGCCGGCTGGTGACCGACCCGCAGGCGCGGGTCGACCTGCAGGCCGCGTGGGGTGTGGACAGCCTGCCGTCGACGGTAGGCAAGGACCTGACCGAGATCCTCGCGGCAGCGGAATCGCTGGACGCGCTGGTGGTCGCGGGGGTCGAGATCGACGACCTGCCCGACCCGGCCGCGGCGCTGGCCGCACTGGAGGCTGCGCCGTTCGTGCTCAGCTTCGAGGTGCGCAAGTCGCAGGTGACCGAGTACGCCGACGTCGTCTTCCCGGTGGTTCCGCCGGCGGAGAAGGACGGCACCTTCGTCAACTGGGAGGGCCGCGAGCGGTCGTTCCCGGTGGTACTGAAGGTCGCGGCCGCGATGCCCGACGTCCGGGCGCTGGCGGCGCTGGCGCAGGAGATGGACCGGTCGCTCGGGTTCAGCACTCCGGCCGGCGCGAAGAAGGAGTACGACGAGCTCGGCCGCTGGGACGGTGACCGCGCGCAGGAGCCGACGTACCAGGCCGGTCCGTCGCTCGGCGCGTTCGACTCCACCCGGCTCGCGACCTGGCGGATGCTGATCGACGACAGCCGCGCGAACGACGGTGAGCCGCACCTGACGGCCACCGCCCGTACGCCGGTCGCCCGGATCTCGCTCACCACGGCGCGCCGGGTCGGTGTCGCCGACGGCGACGAGCTGGTGGTGAGTACGGACGCCGGGTCGATCCGGCTGCCGGTCGTGGTCACTCCGATGCCCGACAACGTGGTCTGGCTGCCGACCAACTCGGCCGACTCCCATGTACGCCGGTCGCTGCACGCAGACCATGGCTCGATCGTGACGATCGCCGGAGGGAACGCATGAACATCCCGCTCGCGGTGCCGGACGCCGGGGTCGGTCACGACGAGTGGTGGGTCGTGGGCCTCAAGGTGCTGCTGGTCTTCGTCTTCCTCGTCGTACTGACGCTGTTCAACATCTGGTGGGAGCGCCGGGTGGTGGCCCGGATGCAGCAACGGATCGGGCCGAACGTGCACGGCCCGCAGGGCCTGCTGCAGTCGCTCGCCGACGGTATGAAGTTGATGTTCAAGGAAGACCTGATGCCGAAGGGCGTGGACAGGTTCGTCTTCGTCGCGGCCCCGGTGATCGTGTCGATCCCGGCCTTCCTGACCTTCGCGGTGATCCCGTTCGGGCCGACGGTGAAGATCCCCTTCACCGACACCTACACCCGGTTGCAGATCACCGACCTGCCGGTCTCGGTGCTGTACGTGATGGCGGTCGCCTCGATCGGCATCTACGGCATCGTGCTCGGCGGCTGGTCGTCCAACTCGACGTACTCGCTGCTCGGTGGCCTGCGGTCCAGCGCGCAGATGATCTCCTACGAGGTCGGCATGGGCCTCGCGCTGGTGACGGTGTTCCTGTTCGCCGGATCGATGTCCACCTCGGAGATCGTCGCGGCGCAGGGCTCGCACCAGTCGGTCAACCTGTTCGGCGCGGACATCCCGATCCCGGGCTGGTACGCGTTCCTGCTGTTCCCGTCGTTCGTGATCTACGTGGTCTCGATGATCGGCGAGACGAACCGCGCGCCGTTCGACCTGCCGGAGGCCGAGGGCGAGCTGGTGGCCGGCTTCCTGACCGAGTACTCCTCGATGAAGTACGCGATGTTCTTCCTGGCCGAGTACATCAACATGGCGACCGTGTCGGCGCTGGCCACCACGCTGTTCCTGGGCGGCTGGCGGGCACCGTGGCCGATCTCGATCTGGGACGGCGCGAACTCCGGCTTCTGGCCGGTGCTGTGGTTCGTCGGCAAGATGATGTGCTTCATCTTCTTCTACATCTGGCTGCGCGGAACACTGCCGCGGCTGCGCTACGACCAGTTCATGAAGCTGGGCTGGAAGATCCTGATCCCGGTGTCGCTGGGCTGGATCCTGCTGGTCGCCACCGTCCGCGCGGTCGGCCGCGAGGCGTCCACGCCGCGCACCTGGCTGCTGGTCGCGGCCGGCATCGCCGTACTGCTGGCGCTGATCTCGCTGGCAGTCCCGCAGAAGCCCAAGACCGACAAGACCGAGGACGACGACGGCAAGGACTTCGACGCCTTCGCCGGCGGGTTCCCGGTGCCACCACCGCTCGTCAAGACTCCGAGCCGAAGCGAGGAAGCCCACCGTGGCTAGTGTCAAAGAGTCCATCTGGGACCCGGTAGCCGGGTTCGGGGTCACCTTCCGGACGATGTTCCGCGGGGTGTTCACCGAGCAGTACCCGTTCGAGAAGAAGCCGACCGCGCCACGCTTCCACGGCCGGCACCAGCTGAACCGCTGGCCGGACGGCCTGGAGAAGTGCATCGGCTGTGAGCTGTGCGCCTGGGCCTGCCCGGCGGACGCGATCTATGTCGAGGGCGCGGACAACACCGACGGTGGCCGGTTCTCCCCGGGCGAGCGGTACGGGCGGGTGTACCAGATCAACTACCTGCGCTGCATCCTGTGCGGGCTGTGCATCGAGGCCTGTCCGACCCGGGCGCTCACGATGACCAACGAGTACGAGTTGGCCGACCGCAGCCGCGAGTCCCTCATCTACGAGAAGAAGGACCTGCTGGCACCGATGCTGCCGGGCATGCAGGAGCCGCCGCACGACATGCAGCTGGGCGCCACCGAGAAGGACTACTACCTCGGTCTGACCGGTTCCGTCGTACCGGGCGAGAGTGGTGACGCGAAATGATCGGCATGGTCACCGGCGGGCAGTTCGCGTTCTGGATGCTCGCCCCGGTCATGGTCCTGGCCGCGATCGCGATGGTGCTGGTCCGCAAGGCGGTGCACTCCGCGCTGCTGCTGGCGACGGTGATGATCTGTCTGGCCGTCCAGTACGCCGCCCAGGACGCGCCGTTCCTGTTCGCGGTACAGATCATCGTCTACACCGGCGCGATCCTGATGCTGTTCCTGTTCGTGCTGATGCTGGTCGGTGTGGACGCGTCCGACTCCCTGGTCGAGACGATCCGCGGCCAGCGGCTGCTGGCCGGGCTGGCG
Source organism: Kribbella sp. NPDC050241 (assembly GCF_044459685.1). NCBI lineage: Bacteria > Bacillati > Actinomycetota > Actinomycetes > Propionibacteriales > Kribbellaceae > Kribbella > Kribbella sp. NPDC050241. The sequence goes on along the minus strand of NZ_JBITJE010000003.1, from coordinate 530,710 downwards.
TTCCTCGGCTTCGCGGTCCTGCTGGTCGCGGCCGTCGGCAACGCGATGTACGGCAACCCGGTCGGGCTGGCGAACGCGCAGCCGGACGGCAACCCGAAGGGCATCGCGCAACTGCTGTTCGGCAAGTACGTGTTCGCCTTCGAGGTCACCTCGGCGCTGCTGATCACCGCGGCCCTGGGCGCGATGATGCTGGCGCACCGCGAGCGGCTGACCAAGAAGCGGACCCAGCGCGACCACGCCGAGGAGCGGATCCGCAAGTACGCCGAGCAGGGGATCCACCCGGGTCCGCTGCCGACCCCGGGTGTTCTGGCCCGGCACAACGCCGTCGACACGCCGGCGCTGCTGCCCGACGGGTCGATCGCACCGACCTCGGTTTCGCGCGTGCTCCAGGCACGTGGCACCGTGTTCCCCGAAGCCGACGAGCGGGCGGACATCGACGAGGTCCTCGACCGCGACGCAGGCGACGAGGTCCGGCCCGAACTCGAAGGCACGGACCTGTCCGGATACGGCGAGGAGGACAAACTGTGAGCACCGAGCCGTACATCGTGCTCGCGGCGATTCTGTTCAGCATCGGGGCGCTCGGCGTCCTGGTGCGCCGCAACGCCATCGTCGTCTTCATGTGCGTCGAGCTGATGCTGAACGCGGCCAACCTCGCGTTCGTCAGCTTCGCCCGCCAGCACGGCAACCTCGACGGCCAGATCGCCGCCTTCTTCGTGATGGTGGTGGCCGCGGCCGAGGTCGTGATCGGGCTGGCGATCATCATGGCCATCTTCCGCACCCGTCGCTCGGCCTCGGTCGACGACGCCAACCTGCTCAAGTACTGAGGTAAGCACCGATGAGTCATGAGCTGACGTGGCTGCTGGTCGCGGTCCCGGCCGTGTCCGCGGCGATCCTGCTGCTGGGTGGCAAGGCCACCGACGCATGGGGTCACCTGCTGGGCACGCTGGCACCGCTGATCGCCTTCGCCTTCGGCGTCGTGCTGTTCGTCCAGATGCAGGGCAAACCCAGCGACGACCGGTCCGAGACGGTCCGGCTGTTCGAGTGGTTCTCGGTCGGCAACATCAAGGTGGAGTTCAGCCTGCTGATCGACCCGCTGTCGATCCTGTTCGTGCTGCTGATCACCGGTGTGGGCTCGCTGATCCACATCTACTCGATCGGCTACATGGAGCACGACGCGCGCAGGCGCCGGTTCTTCGGCTACCTGAACCTGTTCATCGCCTCGATGTTGCTGCTGGTCCTCGCGGCCGACTACCTGGTGGTGTTCGTCGGCTGGGAGGGCGTCGGCCTGGCGTCGTACCTGCTGATCGGGTTCTGGCAGTACAAGAACTCGGCCGCGGTCGCCGCGAAGAAGGCGTTCGTGGTGAACCGGGTCGGTGACATCGGGCTGTCGCTCGCGGTGATGAGCATGTGGGCGCTGTTCGGCTCCTCGGCCTTCGCCACGGTGAATGCCGGCGCGGACAAGCTGTCGAGCACCTGGGCCACGCTGCTCGGCCTGATGCTGCTGCTGGCGGCCTGCGGCAAGTCCGCGCAGGTGCCGCTGCAGTCCTGGCTGCTGGACGCGATGGAGGGCCCGACCCCGGTGTCGGCCCTCATTCACGCGGCGACCATGGTCACCGCGGGTGTCTACCTGGTGGTCCGCTCGAGCGCGATCTACGAGCAGACCGACGCGGCCTCCACCGCGGTGGTGGTCGTCGGCACGGTGACCGTCCTGGTCGGTGCGATCATCGGTTGCGCCAAGGACGACATCAAGAAGGTCCTGGCCGGTTCCACGATGAGCCAGATCGGCTACATGATGCTTGCCGCCGGCCTCGGTCCGGTGGGCTACGTCTTCGCGATCTTCCACCTGCTCACGCACGGTTTCTTCAAGGCCGACATGTTCCTCGGCGCCGGTTCGGTGATGCACGGCATGAACGACGACGTGAACATGCGGCGCTACGGCGCCCTGCGGAAGTACATGCGGGTCACCTACGTGACGTTCGCCTTCGGCTACCTGGCGATCCTGGGCATCCCGCCGTTCTCCGGCTTCTTCAGCAAGGACCACATCATCGAGGTCGCCTTCGCGGAGAACACGGTGGTCGGTCTGTGTGCGCTGCTCGGCGCCGGGATCACCGCGTTCTACATGACCCGGCTGATGATGATGACCTTCTTCGGCGAGAAGCGCTGGGAGGAGGACGTGCATCCGCACGAGTCGCCGAAGGTGATGACCGGTCCGCTGATCGTCCTGGCGATCCTCTCGCTGGTCGGCGGTGCGCTCTACTTCGTCGGTCACTGGATCGTCAAGTGGCTGACGCCGGTCACCGGGTTCGAGGAGGCTGAACCGCCGATCGGCGCGCTGGCGATGACGCTGATCATCCTCGCGGTCGTGATCGTCGGCGCTGCCACCGGTGTTGTGCTGTTCCGCCGGGACATCCCGCGCCTGGCACCGGTGAAGGTCTCGCCGGTCACCACCTTCGCCCGCCGTGACCTGTACGGCGACGCGCTGAACGAGGCGGTCCTGATGCGTCCGGGGCAGTACCTCACCCGCACGCTTGTCTGGTTCGACAACCGCGTTGTGGACGGCTTGGTGAACGGGCTGGCCGCACTGTTCGGTGGACTGTCCGGCCGGCTCCGCCGGGTCCAGACGGGCTTCGTCCGTTCGTACGCACTCAGCATGGTCTTCGGCGCCGCACTCGTGGTCGTCGCCCTCCTCGCGGTGAGGTTGTCGTGAACATCGGTTGGTTGACCCTGTTACTGCTCCTGCCGTTCGTCGGGGCGATAGTGACGATGCTCGTGCCCAGCGCGAAGGCACTGCTGGCCAAGCAGGTCGCGCTCGGCTTCTCGCTCGTCACGCTGGTGCTGACCGCGATCGTTGCGATCGGCTACCAGCGCAACGGTGCCGAGGACTACGCCGAGACCTACACCTGGATCAAGGCCTTCGGCGCGCATTACGCGCTCGGCCTCGACGGGGTCAGCGTCGTCCTGCTGGTGCTGACCGCGCTGCTGACGCCGGTCGTGCTGATCGCTTCCTGGAACGACGCGCAGAACGGCCGCTGGTCGGAGAAGGCCTTCTTCGCCTGGGTCCTCGGCCTGGAGGCACTGTCGATCGGCGTGTTCGCCGCCACCGACGTGTTCCTCTTCTACGTGCTGTTCGAGGCCACACTGATCCCGATGTACTTCCTGATCGGTGGCTTCGGCGGTCCGCAGCGCTCGTACGCCGCGGTGAAGTTCCTGCTGTACTCGCTGCTCGGCGGTCTGCTGATGCTGGCGTCGGTGGTCGGTCTGTACGTCGTCTCGGCGAAGCAGGGCGCCCCGTCGTACCTGCTGTCCGACATGATGAAGCTCGACATGAGCCAGAACACCGAGCGCTGGTTGTTCCTCGGCTTCATGTTCGCGTTCGCGGTGAAGGCGCCGATGGTCCCGTTCCACACCTGGCTGCCGGACGCCGCCGGTGAGGCGACGCCGGGTACGTCGGTGCTGCTGGTCGGCATCCTGGACAAGATCGGCACCTTCGGGATGATCCGGTACTGCCTGGGCCTGTTCCCGAACGCGTCCGAGTGGGCCACCCCGGTCGTCCTGGTGCTGGCGCTGATCTCGGTCCTGTACGGCGCTCTGCTGGCGATCGGGCAGACCGACATCAAGCGGCTGATCGCCTACACCTCGATCTCGCACTTCGGCTTCATCGTGATGGGTATCTTCGCGCTGACGTCGCAGGGCCTGACCGGGTCGACGTTGTACATGTTCAACCACGGTCTCTCCACCGCCGCGCTGTTCCTGGTCGCCGGGTACCTGATCTCCCGGCGCGGATCGGCCCGGATCGCCGACTACGGCGGGGTGGAGAAGGTGGCACCGGTACTGGCCGGCACGTTCCTGTTCGCCGGCCTGTCCAGCCTCGCGCTGCCCGGCATGTCGCCGTTCATCTCCGAGTTCATGGTGCTGGCCGGGACGTTCAGCCGGCACAAGGTGATCGCGGTGATCGCGGTGGTCGGTATCGTGCTGGCCGCGCTCTACATCCTGCTCATGTACCAACGCCTGATGACCGGGCCGGTCCGCGACGGGATCGAGAAGCTGAAGGACCTGAACGTGCGTGAGGTGCTCGCGATCGCTCCGCTGATGGTGCTGATCGTCGGCCTCGGGATCTTCCCGAAGCCGGTGGTCGACATCATCAAGCCGGCGGTGGAGTCGACCATGCAGCACGTCGGTGTGACCGACAAGGCACCGCAGATCCCCGTGACGGAGGGACAGAAGTGATCGCGCACATCCTGCCGCTGGCGGACTTCACCGCGCCGAAGATCGAGTACAGCGAGCTGTCGCCGCTGCTCGTGGTCTTCGGTGCGGCGTGTGTCGGCGTACTGGCGGAGGCGTTCCTGCCTCGCCCGCTGCGGCACCTGGTGCAGCTGGCGATCACGGTGGTCGCCGTGCTCGTGTCCGGCGTACTGACCGGCTTCCTGATGAACGACAACAAGGAGCTGATCGCTGCGCAGGGTGCGATCTCGGTCGACGGCCCGGCGCTGTTCACCTGGCTGATCCTGCTGGCGCTGACGCTGATCAGCGTGCTGCTGTTCGCCGAGCGGTCGGTCGACGGTGGGCTGTCCGCGTTCGCCGGCCAGGCGGCCGCCGTACCGGGGTCCGAGGCCGAGCGGGAGGGCACCGCGGCCAAGGTCGAGCACACCGAGATCTTCCCGCTGACGCTGTTCGCGGTCGGCGGCATGATGCTGTTCGCGTCGGCCAACGACCTGCTGGTGCTGTTCGTCGCGCTCGAGGTGTTCTCGCTGCCGCTGTACCTGCTCTGCGGCCTGGCGCGTCGTCGCCGGCTGATCTCGCAGGAAGCCGCGATGAAGTACTTCCTGCTCGGTGCGTTCTCCTCGGCGTTCCTGCTGTTCGGCATCGCGCTGCTCTACGGGTACGCCGGCACGATGTCGCTGGGCGGGATCTCGGACGCGCTGGCCACGCAGACCGGCGGTGACACGATCCTGCTGGCCGGCACCGGTCTGGTGGCTGTCGGCATGCTGTTCAAGGTCGGCGCCGTACCGTTCCACGCCTGGACCCCGGACGTGTACCAGGGCGCCCCGACCCCGGTCACCGGGTTCATGGCGGCCTGCACCAAGATCGCCGCGTTCATCGGGCTGATGCGGGTCTTCTACGTGGCGCTCGGCGGCACCCGCTGGGACTGGGCTCCGATGATGTGGATCGTCGCGATCCTGACCATGGTGGTCGGTTCGATCGTGGCCATCACCCAGACCGACGTGAAGCGGATGCTGGCCTACTCGTCGATCGCGCACGCCGGCTTCCTGCTGACCGCGTTCGTCGGGCTGGCGCAGGTCGGGAACGGCGTACACAACGGGATCACCTCGACCCAGGCGGTGCTGTTCTACCTGGTCTCCTACGGCTTCCCGACCGTCGGCGCGTTCGCCGTCGTCACGCTGGTGCGGGATGCGGGCGGCGAGGCCACCCACCTGTCCCGATGGGCCGGACTGGGCAAGAAGTCGCCGCTGCTGGCCGGCATCTTCGCCTTCTTCCTGCTCTCCTTCGCCGGCATCCCGCTGACCGCGGGCTTCACCGGCAAGTGGGCGGTCTTCAGCGCGGCGTGGTCCGGTGGCGCGTGGCCGCTGGTCGTGGTCGCGGTGCTGGCCAGCCTGGTCGCCGCGTTCTTCTACGTCCGCGTGATCGTGCTGATGTTCTTCTCCGACCTCCCGGCCGACGCGCCGGACGTGGCTCTGCCCGGCTGGCAGACCACGAGCGCGGTCGCGCTCGGTCTCGCCGCCACGGTGGTCCTCGGCCTGGTTCCCGGGCCGATGCTCGACCTGGCGGCGCGAGCGGGTGAGTTCATCCGGTGAGTCCGTCCCCGCTGCCGGCCGAGAGCCTGGGATTCGCGTTCGCCGACGAGGCGCTCGAATCCCGGGTTCGCGACGGCCTGGAGTCGGTCGAGCGGGAACTGCACGACGCGACCCAGTCCGAGGCGCCGTTCGTGACGGCGGCCGCGCAGCACGTCATGGTTGCCGGCGGCAAGCGGTTCCGGCCGCTGCTGGTGCTGCTGGCCGCCGAGTTCGGTCCGTCGCCCGCTGCCCCTGAGGTGATCAAGTCGGCGGCCGTGGTCGAGCTGACCCACGTCGCGACCCTGCACCACGACGACGTGATGGACGAGGCGGCGCTCCGGCGCGGTTCGTCCACCGCGAACGCACGGTGGGACAACTCGGTCGCGATCCTGTCCGGCGACTGGCTGTTCGCCCGGGCGTCGGACCTGGTCGCCGATCTCGGCCCGGAGGCGGTCCGGATCCAGGCCCGCACCTTCGGCCGGCTGGTCGAAGGCCAGATCCGCGAGACCCTCGGGGTCGGCGAGGGCCAGGATCCGCTGGCGCACTACCTGTCGGTGGTCGCCGACAAGACTGGCTCGCTGATCGCGACCTCGGCGCTGTTCGGAGCCCGGTACGCCGGTGCGTCCGAGGAGGTCCAGGAATCGCTGCGAGCCTTCGGCGAGGAGATCGGCGTCGCCTTCCAGTTGGCCGACGACATCCTCGACATTGCCTCGGAGTCCGACCAGTCCGGCAAAACACCAGGCACCGATCTCCGCGAAGGCGTGCCGACGCTGCCGGTGCTGATCTTCCGCGCGCAGGCCGACCCCGCTCAGCCCGACGACGCTCGCCTGCTCGAGCTGCTCGACTCCGATCTTTCCGACGACGCCCGGCTCACTGAGACCCTCGAGCTGCTGCAGGCGCACCCGGCGTTCCGTCAGGCCGAGGACGACGTACGCCGCCGCGCGGCCGACGCCCGCAAGCTCCTCGCCGACCTCCCCGAAGGGCCCGCGCGCGAGGCCCTCGACTCCCTCTGCGACCTGGTCGTCACCCGCTCCGTCTGAACACCGCTCGCAGCCCGCGGGGTCTGGCCTCCAGCTCCTGCGTCATGGCGGCGCCGAAAGAGTCTTGGCGGCGCCGAAAGCGGATTGAAAGGGCTGCGTGGTCCTCTGTCGGTCAGAGATCCGGGAGGTGCTGGTGGACACAGTCGAGCAGGTGGAGCGGCCGTGGGTGCTGCGGCGGTGGCCTGCGGTGGCAGGCGTCGCGATGGCAGCGTTCGCGGCGTGGGGGATGGAGAGCGGTGCCGACGTGGCGCCGATCGTGACGGCGTCGGCGTTCTTGTACCTGGGAGCCGCGGCCTTGCAACGCCGGAAGGCTGCCTGGCCGATGTTCGCCGTCAGCTTCGTCGCGGTAGGACTCGGGTCCTACTTCGACGGCGTCAACGCAACCTGGGTCATGCTGGCCCTCGCTGCTGTACTAGCCGTGTACGGCGTCGTCCGCGGTGCCCTCCGCCCACCCTGGGGCCTGCCCTTGCAGGCAGCAGCCCTGGTGGTGCTGGCCGCCGTTGCCCTGATAGCGGTACGGGCGGACCAAACCGTAGCCGGAGTCCTCGTAGCCGCCGGACTCCTCATCCACGCCGGCTGGGACACCTACCACCACCGCACCCACCGAGTAGTCGCCCGCTCCATGTCCGAGTTCTGCGCCGTCCTCGACACCCTCCTCGCCGTCGTGGTGCTCGTCGTCACCTTTGCCTAGAAGGTGTTGCGGTGGCGGCGGGGACGGCCGTCGGGGTCGTAGAGGTGGCGGGCGAACCAGCGGGCCCAGGGGGAGTGGAGGCGGGGAACCGGCTGGGGGTTGTGCGGGCGGATGCGGCCCGCGGGTCGTGGCCCGAGGCAACCATTTGAGTGCCAGTCGTCCAGGGTGGCGGCCGTCTCGCGCCACCGATCGAAGCCGGCGATCGGGTCGAGCTCGGGGTCGTGGGTGCCCAGATGCTCGGACCACAGCTCCGACCGCAGCGAGCGGGCCAGGTCCTCGGAGTCGACCGCACACGTCAGCTCGCTGTCGTTCGTCCAGGACCGGCGGTTGAAGTTGTCGGACCCACACGTCAACCACTGGTCGTCGACGATGCAGACCTTCGCGTGCACATAGATCGGTACGCCGGCCTCGTTCTCCAGGTTGTAGATCGCCACGCGATCCGACTCCAGCAACCGCATCGCCTCCAGTTGCGCGTAGCGGGCCGGCGGACCACTCACCCGCCCGTCCTGGTCCGGATACCGCGGTACAACCGCGATGATCCGCAACCCGGGAGACCGCACCAACGCCTCCCGTAGGCACAGCGTCACCTCCGTGGACCACAGGTACTGATCCTCCACATAGATCAGTGACCGTGCCCGCGCGAACGCCTTCAGATAGCCACGAGCGATACTGTGCTCCCCACGCGGCGCGAACGGGAACGCCGGATGCTTGTGCGCGTATGTCCGCAACACCTGTACGGCGTGCGGCCCGGCCGGCGGCGGATCCGGGAAGGCCTCCGGCAGGTTCGACGGATGCCGAGGCATCCGCGCCAGCCGCTGGATCACCATCCGGTACGGCGTTCTACGGTCGAGCGGGTGGGGATCGTCCCAGCGTTCGACGAAGCAGCGCAGCAGATCACCCACGGCGGGACCGCGGATCGCGAACATGACGTCGTGCCAGGGTGGACGGGATCCGTACCGCACGTCCATCGGCGCCGGCTGCGGATCACCCAGATGCCGTTCGTCGTCACGTCGTCCGTGACACAGATCGATGCCGCCGACGAAGGCGACGTCCGAGGCCGGATCGTCGCGATGCCGGATCACGAAGAGCTTCTGGTGGTGCGACGCCAACCGACGGACACGCTGATCGAGCAGCACCTCCCCGCCGGCCTCGTTCAGCTCGGTGCCGAGCCGCTGGTTCTCCTGCGAATTGAAGTTCATGTGGTCCGAGTGGGACCGCCACAGCAGTGCCCGGACCTCCACTCCGGCGCGGGCCAGGTCGCAGAGCGTCGCACCCAGGCCGGGACCGCCCTCGACCAGGACCTCGTCCGGATCGCCACGCCAGTCGGTGAAGTACACCCGGTCGCCCGGTCGCAGCGCGCGCAGTTCGTCGTACAGGTGCCGGAAGTAGGTCGCGCCGTGCACCAGGGCCTGGACCAGGTTGCCCTCGATCCAGGCCCCGTCGGCGTCGATGTCCGTCGCAGGGTTGCCCCGCTCGGCCGCGGTCAGGAACCAGTCGTGCCTCATCCGTTCCCAGTGCCCGCTATCGGCCACATCATGACTGGCGAGTCTGCCAGACCGGGCTTTCGATGTAGTGGTTGTCGTAGAGGTCGCTGGTCTGAGCCAGTTCGGCGGCGTCGGTTTCGCCGCGGTAGACGCGTTCCAGGAGGCGGTAGTAGTCGAAGCGCGGCTTCGCGTGGGTGAGGACGAAGAAGACCTCGGTGTTCTCGTCGCCGGCCGCCTCGAAGGCGTGCGGGGTGTTCGGCGGTACGACGAGGAAGTCGCCCTTGGCGAGGGTGATGAGGTCGCCGCCGAGCAAGACACGCAGGCTGCCGGTGAGGACGAAGAACAGTTCGGACGCCTCCTGGTGCTGGTGCGGGGGAGCGCTGTCCTTGCCGGGCCTGAGGATCGAACGGTGGCTGGTCAGGTGACCGCCGGTGTCGGCGACGTCGGCGAACAGGGTGACTCCGGCGGCGGGAAGGACCTCGGCCTCGGCGGCGCGGACCAGGACGGGCTGGTTGGTGCTCATGACAGTTTCTCCTTCGATAGGTGGGGAATCAGTTGCTGATGGCATCGACCAGGACCGGCGTCCGGCGCCGGCCGGTCAGCGCGATCGCGGCGGTGACGACGACCCCGGCCGCGGTCAGCAGGACGGCGAGCCGGAGCCCGTGGGTGGTCGCCGTACGCAGCGACTCGCCGGTCAGGCCGGCCGTGCCGCGGTTGGCGATGGCAACGAGGATCGCGAGACCGACCGCGTTCCCGATCTGCTGACCGGTCGACGCCATCCCCGAGCCGATGCCCTGGTGTTCCGCGGCGACGCCGGTGGACGCGGCGGCGTACATGGTGCTGAACGCGCTGCCCTGGCCGAAGCTGAGGATCAGCAGGGACAGGATCAATGGTTTATTCAGGATATTTGACATCCAGAATCAACTCCTGGGTCTGGACGGAGAGGTGGTGGGTGACGTTCAGGACTTGAGGTTGGCGAACCGGTTCCGGGTGCTGGCGGGAGCGTCCGGAGACGTGCTCACCACCCGCTCGGCGATGTCCGCGATGGTCTGGCCGGCCAGCGTACGGCGATAGGTCAGCTCCGCGGCGCGCATCGCCTGGGAGACCACGCAGACCTTGGTGTAGTCGGCCTTCGGATCGGCGCCCGGGCCCTGTTTCAGGATCTGCGTGCAGCGGAACGCGTCGTCCGGCCCGTCGATCGCGACGACGATGTCGAGCAGGGTGATCTTGTGCGGGTCGCGGGCCAGCTGGAAGCCGCCCTTCGGCCCGGACACCGAGGTGAGGATGCCGGCCCGGGTGAGCGCCTGGAGCTGTTTGTTCAGGTACGCCGTGGGAAGGTTGTAGAACGCGGCGAGTCGCTTGGCGGTGACCGCCTCGCCGGGCAGCCAGCTGAGATTCACGCAGCTGTGCATCGCCCACTCGACGCCTTCGTTCATCTTCATAACCTGGATACTAAATGTCCTGAATCCCGGTCGTCAAGCGAATGGTCACACCGCGGAGGCGGTGACCGCGGCGCGCTCGATCGCGATCGTCCGGCGCCGCCGGTTCATGCTGTCGATGGTGAAGATCACCAGCGCCAGCCAGACCAGCCCGAACCCGGCCCACCGCATCGGTGACATCTCCTCGTGGAACACCAGTACGCCGCAGACGAACTGCATGATCGGCGCGATGTAGTTCAGCAGGCCCAGCGTGGTCATCGGCACCCTGGTCGCGGACGCCCCGAAGAGCAGCAGCGGTACAGCGGTGATCGGCCCGGTCAGCAGTACCAGCGTGAGATAGCCGGCGCCGTGATGCGTGACCGTCGACTCGCCTTGCGCGCCGAGTACGACGACCGCCACGAGTGCGAGCGGTGCCACGGTCGCGGACTCGATCGCCATTCCCTCGATCGCGCCGGCGCCGGCCTGCTTCTTCGTCAGCCCGTAGAACCCGAACGAGAAGGTGAGAATGATCGCGACCCACGGTGGTCGGCCGTTCTCGATCGTCAGCCCGGCGACGGCGACGAAGGCGACCGAGAGCGCGACCCACTGCAGTGCCCGCAACCGCTCCTTCAGCACCACGACGCCGAGCAGCACGGTGAACAGCGGAGTGATGAAGTACCCGAGCGACGTCTCCACGACCCGGCCGTGGTTCACCGCCCAGATGTAGGTGCCCCAGTTGACCGAGATGAGGAACGCGGCCACGGTCAACGGCCACCGGCGCCGAGGCTCTCGCAGCAACGCCTTCACCTGGCCGAACTTCCGCAGTACGACGACCAGGATCGCGATCGTCACGAGCGACCACAGGACCCGGTGGGCCAGCAGTTCGATCGCGCCGGAGTGGTCCAGCAGCTTCCAGTAGAGCGGGAACAGACCCCAGATCAGGTAGGCGGCGAACCCGTAGATGAACCCTCTGCGCTGCTCTGGCACGCCGTCAGACTATGCCCACGCGACAGTCGCATCCAATTGCTTTGCTCATGACGTGAGACGGGCGGGCGTCCAGTACCCGTTGTCCCCGGGGAGCCGCTGGTGCGATGCGGTTGGATAGAGGGGTGGACACGAGGAGGCACGCGTGGGTGTGAGGACCGGTCTGGTCTCGGTGACGTTCCGCCAGTTGCCGGCCGACGAGGTGGTGGGGCTGGCTGCGAAGGCCGGACTCGCGGCGATCGAGTGGGGTGGTGACGTGCACGTCCCGCTCGGCAATCTGGTCACCGCCAAGCGGGTCAAGGCGCTGTGCGAGGTCCACGGGTTGGAGATCGCGGCGTACGGCTCCTACCTGCGTGCGGGCAGCATCGACCGGGAGGAGATGCGCTCCGCGGTCGCGACCGCGGAGGCCCTCGGCGCGCCCCGGATCCGAGTCTGGGCGGGCAACGTCGGTACGGCGCAAGCGGGCGTGGGGGACCGGATGGCGGTGACCCGCGGGCTGGCCGAGCTGGCCGATGTGGCGGCCTCGTCCGGGATCGAGATCGCGATGGAGTTCCACCGCAACACGCTTACCGACGAGGTCGACTCCACCATCACGCTGCTGCTCGACGTCGGGGCTCCCAACCTCAAGACGTACTGGCAGCCGCCGGTCGACCTGGACGACGCCCAGTGCCTCGACCAGCTCGAAGCCCTGATGCCGTGGCTGACCACGGTCCACGTCTTCTCCTGGTGGCCGTCGAACACCCGGCTCCCGCTCGCCGGCCGTGAGTCGCTCTGGCGCCCGGTACTGGACCGCCTCGCCGCCGAGCCCCGCGAGATCAACGCTCTCCTCGAGTTCGTCGCCGACGACTCCCCGGAGCAGCTGGCCAAGGACGCGGCCGACCTGCACGCCTGGGTCTGATTGACGGGCAGGTAGAGAGCGACCGGGTGGGTCGGACGGATGGGTGCCTTCGCGTCGGAAAGTTTCGCTGAGCACTGGCCAAGCGGTGGATGGTGACGGAATGCTGGGTCGGGACAGGTTCCTTCACCGCCCCGGAGGTGTCCGATGTCCATCACCCGACCGTTGCCGCGGCTGATCGCCGTACTGCTGCTGTTCGCGGCGACGCTCACGACCAGCCAGGTCGTGACCGCGACCGAGGCGCACGCGGATGGTTGTTACACGTGGGGCCGCACGCTCAGCCAGGGCATGAACGGCGAGGATGTGCGGCAGTTGCAGATCAGGGTCGCCGGATATCCCGGGTACGGCGGTCACCTCGCCGTCGACGGGGACTTCGGGCCGGCCACCAAGGCCGCGGTGCAGCGGTTCCAGTCGGCGTACGGGCTGGGGGCGGACGGGATTGCCGGGCCGGCGACGTTCAGCAAGATCTACGCGCTGCAGGACGACGACTGCACGCCGATCCATTTCGCGTACACCGAACTCGATGACGGGTGCGGCGGATCGGGGTGGGACGGCGGACCGTTGTCTGCGGCGGCGACGAAGGCCAATGCGTTGCAGACCATGTGGCAGTTGGAGGCGATGCGGCACGCGCTCGGCGACCAGCCGCTGAACATCTCCAGCGGGTTCCGGAGCATTCCCTGCAACAACTCCGTCGGTGGCGCGAGCAACAGCCAGCACCTGTACGGCCGGTCCGCCGACCTGACCGGAGTCCACTCCTTCTGCACCCTCGCCAAACAAGCCCGCAACCACGGCTTCGGCGGCATCTTCGGCCCCGGCTACCCCGGCCACAACGACCACACCCACGTAGACATCCGCACCGGCAACGTCTGGGACGCCCCCAACTGCGGGATCTAGGTGACCGGTTGGTTTCCGAAGTCGGTCAGGGGTGGTAGCTCCAGGGCGATCGCCTCTGACAGCCGGGTCCAGCCTGTGGTGCCGAAGGGCTCGATGCCTTGGGTGAACTGCTGTTCCAACGTGTGAGCTGATTCGACGGCCGCCCGGTGTTCGTGATCGTCGATCAAACCAGCGGCGTGTGCCTCCGCGAGCTCATCCCAGTCCTCGGTGCCCACGGTCCCATCCGGCCGACGGTACGGATCGAGCTCGAGATCGACGTACGTCCACTCGTCCCCGACCAGCGCCGGCTGGGTACTCACGTCCGCCACCAGCAACCCACGCGGCCGCCACGTCGCGAACCACCACCCGTCCCGCGGCACCAGATGCAACGCGTCCTCCCCAGGCCCACCCGGCCAGCGTTGCGCCACCTCGCAGAACGCCCGTCGTCCCCCCGATGCCGCGAACGTGCCGGCGTGAACAACCACGTCCCGAACTCATCCGCCTCCCACTCGTACGACGGCCACAACCCACACCCCATCGGCCTCTTCCGCTTCCGGACGTACGTCGTCTTCACACCCCCACCATCCCAACCCCACAGGCCACTCGCGCGGGGTGTCTGTCAGAGGAGTTGGCTCACGGTGTGGATGAGAAGGCCGACGAGGGCGCCTACGACGGTGCCGTTGATGCGGATGAACTGGAGGTCCCGGCCGACGTGGAGTTCGATCCGGGCGGCGGCTTCGCGGCCGTCCCAGCGTTCGATGGTGTCGGAGATGACCGAGACGATCTCGTTGCCGTAGGTGCGGACGACGTACCCGACGGCTTCGGAGGCGCGGGCGTCGACCTTCCCACGCAGCGCCTCGTCGTCCTGCAGTCGTTGCCCCAGCTCCTGGATGGCCTTGGTCGCGCGCACCCGCAGTGTGCTGTCCGGATCGGCGATCGAGTCGATCAGCGCGGTGCGTACGGCGTCCCACACCGCGGTCAGGCTGGAGCCCATATCGGGATGTGTCAGCATCCGCGCCTTGAACGCCTCGAAGCGCTCCATCGTCGCCGGATCGTTCTGCAGGTCGTGGGCGAGCTGCCCGAGCAGCCGGTCGACCGCCCGCCGCGCCGCGTGCGTCGGGTTGTCCCGTACGTCGGCCAGCCAGGCCAGCGCCTCGCGGTGGATCCGGTCGATCACCAGCCGGTCGACCCACTGCGGTGACCACCGCGGCGCCCGCGGACCGACCACGTCGGCGAGCAGTTCACGGTTGTCACGCAACCAGTCATGCGCCTCCACCATCAGCAGGTCGAACAGTGCGTGATGGGCACCGTCATCGACGACCGACTGCAGGAAATGCCCCGCGATCGGGCTCAACGGCTCCTGCACGAACCGCGGCAGCAGCGACCCCCGGACGAACGCCGCCACGTCCTCGTCGCCGAGTCGCGGCAGCGCCGCCCCGATCGTCCGGGCGCCCTCGGCCACGATCCGCTCGGCATGGGTGCCGGAGGCAAGCCACTCGCCGGCCCGGCGGCTCACCTCGGCGGTCCGCATCTTCTCCGCCACCACCTCCTGGGACAGGAAGTTCTCGGTGACGAACTGCTCCAGGCTCTCGGCCAGGCTGTCCTTTCGGGTCGGCACGATCGCTGTGTGCGGGATCGGCAGCCCCAGCGGCCGCCGGAACAGCGCGGTCACCGCGAACCAGTCCGCCAGCGCACCCACCATCGCGGCCTCCGCCGCGGCGTTCAGGTACGCCCAGCCGCCGTCGCGGTGCAGCGTGGCCACATAGATCACCGCGGCCAGCAGCAGCAACGACAACGCTACCGATCGCATCTGCCGCAGCCCGCGCCGCCGGACGAGGTCGGCGGCGCCCAACGTCAATGTCGCCATACCCCGATCTAACCAAGTCCCCGGTGATCAGAAGGTCAGGCGACAACCTGGTCGACCCCTGAGTTTCGGACCGTACGACGATCCATCAGGCCGGAGACAAGGGCCAGGAGCAGCCCAGCGACGGCCAGGACGGCGCCGACGCGGCTCGGCCATTCGTAGCCGTAGCCGGCGGCCAGGACGACGCTGCCGAGCCAGGCGCCGAGGGCATTGGCGATGTTCAGCGTCGAGTGATTGAGCGACGCCGCCAGCGACTGTCCCTCGTGCGCGACGTCCATCAGCCGGGTCTGCAGTGCCGGCACCAGGATGCTCGCCGAGAACCCCATCGCGAAGACCGCGATCAGGGCTCCTGGCCGGGTTTGCGCCAGCCATCCGAACGTCCCGAGTACGACGGTGATCGCGAGCAGGCCGCCGTACAGGCTGGGCATCAGGGCGCGGTCGGCGAGCCGGCCGCCGACGACGGTGCCGCAAGTCATGCCGATGCCGTACATGGCCAGCACCACCGTGACCGCAGCCTCGGAGAAACCGGACAGTTCCGTCATCGTCGGGGCGATATAGGAGTACGTCGCGAACATGCCGCCGAAGCCGACCATCCCGACCAGCAGGGCCATCCACACCTGCGGTCGGGACAGGGCACTGAGCTCGCTACGGATGTTGACGTCGCTGCCGACCGGCTGCGGCGGGACCCAGAACCACACCGCCACCAGCGTGACCAGCCCGAGCGCGCCGACAGCGAGGAACGGCGCCGGCCAGCCGAGTCGCTGACCCATCAGGGTGGTGATCGGTACGCCGATGATGTTGGCGACCGGGAGACCGACCATCGTCATCGACACAGCCCAGGCGCGCCGATTGACCGGCACGAGTGTGGTCCCGACCACTGCGCCGATGCCGAAGAACGCCCCGTGCGGTACGCCGGTCAGAAACCGCGCCGCCAGCAGGAACTCGTAGCTCGAGGCAACGGCCGACAGCACGTTGCCGATCACGAACAGCGCCATCAGCCCGAGCAGCAGCCGCTTCCGGCCGGTCCGGGCGCCGAGCGCCGCGATCACCGGTGCGCCGACCACCACGCCCAGCGCGTACGCCGAGATGAGGTGGCCGGCGGTCGGGATCGAGATCCCCACACCGTCTGCGATCTGGGGCAGTACTCCCATCGTGACGAACTCGGTGGTTCCGATCGCGAAACCACCGGTCGCCAGCGCGAACAGAGCGAGGCCGACAGGCCACTCGGTGCTGCGGCTGTCAGGAGTCACTGAGTTTGTCACGCCTGATTGTTGCACCCACGAGCAGCACCACCGCGATGAGGGCGAAGACCACATTGCCGATCAGGTCGGTGGTCCGCGACGCGTCCATCACCGGGTCCTCCGGGAACGCGTGCCACGCGTAGGTCAGGAGCGCGCCACCCGCCACGGCGAGCGAATGCAGCTGCGTCCAGCCGGTTCGCCGCGACCACCGCACCACCACGATCACCGCGAGTACGTCGAGCGCGGCCATCAGCCCGGCCTGCAGCCAGCCGTTCTTCACCAGGTCGTTCACCAGCATGAACGCCGAGCTGAGCACCAGCCCGGCGGCGCCGACCAGCCACGCCGAGGGCACCGTGCCCGCCGTACGACGCCGTCCGCGGGAGCCGACCCGGGCCGCGATGGCGATGAGGACGACGATCGCGATTCCGGTCCCGGCGAACTGCGCCGGCGACGCGACGAACGAGTCGCTGCTCAGGGCGAACGCCGTGTTCGCGACGATGCCGGCGGCGAAGATCGCGCCGTACACCCAGAGGCCGATCTTGCCGAGCCACGGTTCACGCGGGCGGCGCGAGGCCGACTCGACCAGCACGATCGGCACGGTGATGCTCCACACCGTGTGCAGCGCGAGCACGAACAACGTCCATGGCGCGCCCATGCCCAGCGCCGAGATGTGTCCCGGATCGAGCAGCCGCAGGTCCGCGTAGTTCGGGTTGAACAGCGACTGCGTGGTCACCCCTTCCTCGAGTACGCCGTACGCCAGCGCGAGGATCATGACGCTCGGGTAGCCCCAGCCGCGGCGCCTGACGACTTCACGGATCAGCACTGCGCCACCGCCGTACAGCGGTGCCAGGAACAGCAGCGCGAAGATCTGGCTGATCGGGATGTTCCCCAGCAGGAACTCCGCCACCAGCGGCGCCAGGAAGAACAACCCGAGGGCCGGCAGGGTCCGCTTCATCACACTCACATCGGTTGTGTCGGTCACGCTTCTCACTCTCGCGTTCGACGGGCGCCGGCACCGATGCGATCCGTCCGGATCCTGCGCTGACGAACGTCGGGCCCCGGACCTGACGGATGTCATGCTCAGGGATCATTCAGTGCGTCCTGCTCCCGGCGAAGATCGTCGACCTCGACGCGACCGCACTTCCTCAGCTGTCCGAGGAGTTCCAGACCGTTGCCACGAGCAACAAGGTCGAGCACCACCTGATCCCCGGCATCGAGCCGTACACGCCCGGCGACCACCTCGCTGTCTTCAACAGCTGGGGCTTGCTGATCTGCAAGGATGTGGACTTCCCTGCGCTGTCCCGTTCGTACGGGAAGGAAGATGTCGGCCTGCTGCTGGTGTCGGCCCTCGACTTCGAGAACGACGGCTGGCTGCACAGCCGGATGGCGCTGCTCCGCGGGATCGAGAACGGCATCCCGATGGCCCGCGACGGCTGGCCGGGGTGGTGTGGTTGAGGTCGCGCGGTGGGCGTGGGAGCATCCGGCATGGCCAACTATGGGGATCACCAGTTGCAGATCTACCTGCAGGGGATGCTGCAGGGGACACGGCCGGAGATCACGACCGACCTGGCCCGGCTGGAGTCGCAGGCGGCCGGGACGCTGTCCGCTGAGGCGATGGGGTACATCGTGCCGAGCGCGGGCAGCGGGGCGACGGCGCGCGCGAACCTGGCAGCGTTCGATCGGTGGCGGCTGGTGCCGCGGATGCTGCGCGGCAGCGTCGACCGTGACCTGTCCTGCACCATCCTCGGTACGGCGATGCCCGCGCCGGTGCTGGTCGCGCCGATCGGAGTACAGACGCTGGCCCACCCCGACGGCGAGCTGGCGACGGCCCGGGCCGCGGACGCGCTCGGCCTGACCTACACGCACTCGACGCAGGCGAGTCACGCCTTCGAGCAGATCGAGGCGAAGAGCAAGTGGTACCAGCTCTACTGGCCGACCGACCGCGACGTCTGCCTCAGCTTCCTGCAGCGGGCGAAGGCGAGCGGGTACGGCGTCCTGGTCGTCACCCTCGACACCGGGACGCTGGGCTGGCGTCCGGCCGATTTGGACCGCGGGTTCCTGCCGTTCCTCAAGGGGGAGGGCCTGGCGAACTACTTCAGCGACCCGGCGTTCCAGGCCAAGCTGGCCAAGCCGGTCGCCGAGGACCCGGGCGCAGCGGTGATGCACTGGGCGCAGATGTTCCCGAACGTCGGCCTGGGCTGGGACGAGCTGTCGTTCCTGCGGGACAACTGGGACGGCCCGATCGTGCTGAAGGGGATCACGGCCGTCGAGGACGCCAAGCTGGCCGCAGAGCACGGCGTGGACGGGGTCGTGGTCTCGAACCACGGCGGCCGCCAGGTCGACGGCGCGATCGCGTCCCTCGACGCGCTGCCCGCGATCGCGGACGCGGTCGGTGAGCAGCTGACAGTCCTCTTCGACTCCGGCGTCCGCACCGGCTCGGATGCGGCGAAAGCGCTCGCACTCGGGGCCAAGGCAGTCCTGCTCGGCCGTCCGCTTCTCTACGGTCTCGCCCTGGCCGGACAGGCCGGAGTTGAACATGTCCTGCGATGTTTCCTGGCCGAGCTCGACCTCACGCTGGCACTGTCCGGCTACGCCAACCACCGCGAGCTCAACCGGGACTCGGTGGTCCGGGCGTGAAGGCGGTCATCTTCGACCTGGACAACACACTGTTCGACCACACCGGGTCGGCGACGTACGCGATCCGCAGCTGGATCCCCGAGCTGGGTGGTATGACGACCGACGAGCTGGTCGCGCAGTGGTTCGTGATCGAGGACCGTGTCTACAGCCGGTTCCTGGCCCGCGAGATCACGCACCAGGGGCAGCGGCGTGGCCGGCTCCGCGACTTCCTGCCCCTGCTCGGCCACCCGGTGCCGCCGACGGATGCGGAGCTGGACGAGCTGTTCACCGGCTACCTGCACCACTACCGGTCGAGCTGGACCGCGTACCCGGACGCCCGCCCGGGGTTGGAAGTTGCCCGGAGCAACGGTTGGCGGATCGGCGTGCTGACCAACGGCAGCACGAAACAGCAGAACGCGAAGCTCCAGGCGATCGGGCTGGCCGACCTCGTCGACGTGGTCTGTACGACGGAATCGCTCGGCGTCAGCAAGCCCGCCCCAGAGACCTACCTGCGGACTTGCGAGGCGCTGGGTGTCGACCCGGTGGACACAATGATGATCGGCGACAACCTCGAGCTGGATGTACTGGCGGCCCGCGCCGTCGGCCTGACCGCGCATCACCTCGATCGCGCGGCCGGCGTCACCCTCACGGACTTGGTGTCCTGAGATTCCGGTCTTCGGAGTCGGAGAAATCGTTCGTCATGGCACGATCTTCCGGACTATCGGGCGCCGGGCCATCCATCCGGACCGATCAGGTCCGGATGCCTGCTGGAGCGGGCCGGATTCCTGGGATCAGGCCGATGCCTGCGTCCGCCGGTACTGCGACGGAGGTACGCCGTACCGGTCGAGGAAGGCCTGCCGGAGGGACTCGGTCGAGCCGAAGCCGCACTGCCGGGCGACTGCCGCGAGTGGCAGCTCTCCCGAAACCAGGAGGTGTGCCGCTGCCTCGGTGCGGACACCGCGGACGTACTGCGCCGGCGTCTGCTCGACGTGGGTGAGGAACATCCGCGACAGGTGCCGCTCGCTGACCCCGGCGAGTCGCGCCAGGGCCGGCGTACTCAGGTCCGAGGTCGGGTGGCTGACGATGTGGTCGCGGAGCCGGCGGACGAGGAGGTCGCCGCTCAGCCGGCTCGCCACGAACATGCTCATCTGGGACTGGCCGCCAGGCCGCTGGAGGTAGGTGACCGTGCCCAGCGCGACACCGCGGGCGATCGCCTCGCCGTGGTCCTCCTCGATGAACGACATGGTCAGATCCAGTGCGCTCGTGACGCCACCCGAGGTCGCGATCTCGCCGTCGCGGATGTAGATCGGGTCCGCGTCGACATCGACATCCGGGTGCTTCGCCGCGAGCTGGTCGGCGTACATCCAGTGCGTCGTGATGCGGCGCCCGCTCAGCAGGCCGGTGGCCGCGAGCACGGTCGCGCCGGTGCACACCGACGACACCCGGCGGGCTAGCGCGGACAAGCGTCGTACGTGCCCGACCAGGCTGCGATCGGCGGCGGCGTCCTCGTGTCCGAGTCCGCCGGACACAAGCAAGGTATCCATCGGCTCGTTGAACCGCTCGAGCGCCACATCGGCCTGCAGTTGCAGACCCGAGTCACAGCGCACCGCGCGCTTCCCCGGCGTCGCCAGCACCATCCGGTACGGCGGGCTGGCGCCGATGCGGTTCGCGATGTCGAGACACGACGTGACACAGGCGATGTCGAGCAACTCGGCACCGTCGTACGCGACCAGGAGGACCAGGCGTTCGTCCACGTCGCCACGGTATCCGCTCTTGCGATGTAACGTTCACAACACATACCGTCGGTTCTGAAGTGTTCGCTACAAGGAGGTTCGATGGAGCGAGTCGCGGCCCTGGTCCGGCGGTACGTCGACGCGGGACGGTATCCGGGTGCGGTCACGGCGGTGGCCCGGCGGGACAAGGTGGAGTTGTTCGAGGCCTGCGGACTGGCGGACGCCGAGCGTGGCCGGGAGATGCGGCCGGACACGATCTTCCGGATCTTCTCGATGACGAAGCCGATCGTGAGCCTCGGGCTGATGCAGTTGTACGAGGAGGGCCGGTTCCAGCTCGACGATCCGGTGGTGAAGTACCTGCCCGCGCTCGGACGCCCGAAGGTGTTCGCGGACGGCGCGCTCCGCGACTCCACCCGGGAGATGACGGTGCGCGACATCCTGATGCACATGTCGGGACTCGCGGCCTCGAACGGCAAGCACCCGGTGAGCCGGCTCTACCAGGACGCCGGGCTGACCGGGATGGACTCGGACGCACCGTTGTCGGAGCTGCCGGCCCGGCTGGCAGATCTTCCACTGCAGGCGGATCCGGGGACGCGCTGGATCTACGGGATCTCGACCGACCTGGTCGGGCTGCTGTGCGAGGTGATCGGCGGTCTGCCGCTGGACGAGTACCTGCGCACCCGGATCTTCGATCCGCTCGGCATGACGGACACCGGATTTTCGGTGCCCGAGGCAAACATCTCCCGCTTCGCCGCGAGCTACACGTACGCCGACGGCGGCTTCGCGCCGGCGGACGACCCGTTGACGAGCGCGTACCTTCGGCCGCGCGCGTTCCTGTCCGGCGTGGCTGGGTTGGTGTCGACGGCCGGGGACTACCTGCGGTTCGTCCGGATGCTGGCCGCCGGCGGTTCGCTCGACGGTGTGCGGATCATCGGCCCGCGGACACTGCGGTTCATGACCATGAACCACCTGCCCGGTGGTCAGGACCTCGCGGCGGTGGCCGATTTCGGTGGAGAGACGAAGCGAGCGGGACAAGGCTTCGGCCTCGGGTTCGGGGTGTTGCTGGATCCGACGGTGGCGCAGACGATCGGCACCCCGGGCGAGTACTTCTGGGGTGGTGCCGCGTCGACGGCGTTCTTCAGCTCGCCGGCCGACGAGCTGGCCGTCGTCTTCCTGACCCAGTTGCGTCCGTCCTCCAGCTATCCGATCCGTCGCGAGTTGCGCGCCGCTGTCTATGCCTCACTCGACGACTGACGACGGCTGCCGGCTCTGGACCGAGGCGACCGGCGACGGACCAACCGTCGTCCTCGTCCACGGCGGCCCTGGCTGGTGGGACGTCTTCGACGACCTCCCTCGGCTGCTGCCCGGCTTCAGGGTCCACCGGTGGGACCAGCGCGGCTGCGGCCGGTCGGATCGCCGCGGTCCCTACACCCTCGAACGCTCGGTCGCCGACCTCGAGACGATCCGCGGCGGCCACGACAAGTTCATCCTGGTCGGCCACTCCTGGGGTGCGGCCCTCGCGCTCCAGTACGCCGCTGCGCACCTCGACCACCTCAGCCACCTGATCCTGGTCTCGAGCACCGGGCTCGACGGACCGCCCCCGTCGTACCGGGACCGCGTTGCCGAGCGGCTCGTGCCATCAGTTGATCCCTGGATCGCGCGCATCGCCACGAACTTCGCCGACCGGACGACGGCGCTGGAGCAGTCACGCCGGCTCAACACACCACGCTTCGAGCCCAACCAGGAATGCGCCGACGCGTTGCTGGCCGAGCTCCGTGCGGTGCCGGATCGGGCCAGCGCTTGCGAGCGGATCGACGTACCGACGTTGCTGATCCACGGTGCGGAGGATCTGCGGCCGCCGTACGTCACCGACAGTCTGCTGCGCGCGCTGCCGAATGCGGAACGGGTAGTGCTCGACGGTGTCGGACACTACCCGTGGGTGGAGGACCCGGACGGCTTTCAGAGAGCCGTCCGGACCTTCCTCAGTTGATGGTCCAGGTGTCCGAGCCGGTGACGAGGGCCTGGAGGTCGCCGGTGCCCTGAGCCTCCTGGGCGGTGGTGATCTGCTGACGGACCATGTCGTCGTACGCCGGGCGCTCGACCGCACGGAAGATGCCGATCGGCGCCTGGTGCAAGACACCGGCGTCGGTCAGCCGGGACAGCGCGAACGCGTACGCCGGGTCGTCCGCGTGGGCGTCGTGGACGACCAGGTCGGCCTCGCCGTTGGGCAGGTCGGCGACCTCCTTCACGGCCAGCGAGGCGAAGCCGTCGCGGACCACGCCGAGCCGGCCTTCCTTGCCGAACCGGATCGGCTCGCCGTGCACCAGCGGGATGATCGCGTCGTCGCGGGTGTCGGGGTCCTTGAACGCCTCGAACGCGTTGTCGTTGAAGATCGGGCAGTTCTGGTAGATCTCCACGATCGCGGTGCCGCGGTGCTCGGCGGCCGCGCGCAGGACCGAGGTCAGGTGCTTGCGGTCGGAGTCGATCGTGCGGGCCACGAACGTCGCCTCCGCGCCGAGCGCCAGCGAGACCGGGTTGAACGGGTTGTCCACCGAGCCCATCGGCGTCGACTTCGTCACCTTGCCCGGCTCCGAGGTCGGCGAGTACTGACCCTTGGTGAGGCCGTAGATCCGGTTGTTGAACAGCAGGATCTTCAGGTTCACGTTCCGCCGCAGCGAGTGGATCAGGTGGTTGCCGCCGATCGACAGCGCGTCGCCGTCACCGGTCACCACCCAGACACTCAGGTCCGGCCGGGCCACCGCGAGACCGGTCGCGATCGCCGGCGCGCGCCCGTGGATCGAGTGCATGCCGTACGTCGACAGGTAATACGGGAACCGGGACGAGCAGCCGATGCCGGAGACCATCGCGATGTTCTCGCGCTTGATCCCGAGCTCGGGCAGGAAGCCCTGGAACGCGGCCAGCACGGCGTAGTCACCGCAGCCGGGGCACCACCGGACCTCCTGGTCCGACACGTACTCCTTGCGGTTCTGCGGCTCGCTCGCGGCCGGGACGCCGTGCAGCCCACCGGGCAGACTCGGCAGGCCGAGGTCGACCGTACTCATCGTGCTCCTCCCAATCGGGACTGGTGCAGATCGTGCTCGTTACCGTTCAGTGCCTCGCCGTGCGTCAGGTTGGCGGCAGCTTCGCCCAGGTGGCGCGCGTCGTCGTCGATGCCCTCGGTCTCCTCGACCAGGTTGCCGATCACTTCGGCCAGCTCGGCCGCGCCGAGCGGCATACCCCGGACCTGCGCGTAGGAGACGACGTCGACCAGGAACTTCGCCCGCAGCAGCATCGCCAACTGGCCCAGGTTCATCTCCGGGACCAGGACCTTGTCGTAGCTGCGCAGCAGGTCACCCAGGTTCGGTGGGAACGGGTTCAGGTGCCGTAGGTGGGCCTGCGCGACCTTGCCGCCGACCTTGCGGACCCGGCGGACGCCGGCGCCGATCGGGCCGTACGTCGATCCCCAGCCCAGCACCAGGACCTTCGCCGTACCGTCCGGGTCGTCGACCTCGATCGGGTCGATGGAACGGGCGATGCCGTCGACCTTCGCCTGCCGGGTGCGGATCATCAGGTCGTGGTTGGCCGGGTCGTAGGAGATGTTGCCGGTCTTGTCCTCCTTCTCCAGACCGCCGATGCGGTGGTCCAGGCCCGCCGTACCCGGGATCGCCCAGGCGCGGGCCAGGGTCTCCGGGTCGCGCAGGTAGGGGAGGTAGATCGGTGCGCCCTTGTCGTCGGTGGCGTTCGGCTCGAGAGTGAAGTCCGGATCGATCGTCGGCAGGTCGCCGACCACCGGGATCTGCCACGGCTCCGAACCGTTGGCCAGGTAGCCGTCGGACAGCACGATCACCGGTGTCCGGTAGGTGACGGCGATCCGGGCCGCCTCGACCGCGATCGCGAAGCAGTCCGCGGGGGACTGGGCCGCGATCACCGGCAGCGGCGCCTCGCCGTTGCGGCCGAACATCACCTGCAGCAGGTCGGCCTGCTCGGTCTTGGTCGGCATGCCGGTCGACGGGCCGGCGCGCTGGATGTCACAGACGACCAGCGGCAGCTCGAGCATCACGCCGAGGCCGATCGTCTCGGACTTCAGGCTGATGCCCGGGCCGGACGACGTGGTCACGCCGAGCGCTCCGCCGAAGGACGCGCCGAGGGCGGCGCCGACACCGGCGATCTCGTCCTCGGCCTGGATCGTGGTCACGTTGAACCGCTTGAGCTTGGACAGCTCGTGCAGCACGTCGGAGGCCGGGGTGATCGGGTACGCGCCCAGGACCAGCGGCAGCCCGGCCCGCTGAGCGCCCGCCACCAGGCCGTACGCCAGCGCCAGGTTGCCGGAGATGTTCCGGTAGGTGCCGGTGGCCATCTTGGCCGGCTTCACCTCGTACCGGACCGAGAACTCCTCGGCGGTCTCGCCGAAGTTGTAGCCCGCCCGGAAGGCGGCGATGTTCGCGTCCCGGATGTCCGGCTTACTGGCGAACTTGGTCTCGAGGAACGTGATCGTCGACTCGACCGGGCGCTGGAACAGCCACGACACCAGCCCCAGCGCGTACATGTTCTTGGCCCGGGACGCGTCCTTGCGGGTCAGGCCGAACTCCTTGACCGACTCCACCGTCATGCCGGTCAGGTTCAGCGGCACCACGTGGTAGCCGTCGAGCTCACCGGTCTCCAGCGGGTTCTGCTCGTACCCGATCCGCTTCAGGTTCCGCGGCGTGAAGTCGGCGGTGTCGACGATCAGGGTGGCGCCGCGCGGCACGTCGCGCAGGTTCGCCTTCAGCGCCGCCGGGTTCATCGCGATCAGCACATCGGGCGCATCACCCGGCGTGAGGATGTCGTGGTCGGCGAAGTGGAGCTGGAAGGACGACACTCCCGGCAGAGTTCCGGCTGGTGCCCGGATCTCGGCGGGGAAGTTGGGCAGGGTCGACAGATCATTGCCGAACGATGCCGTTTCCGCTGTGAACCTGTCCCCCGTGAGCTGCATCCCGTCGCCGGAGTCGCCGGCGAAGCGGATCACCACTCGGTCGAGCTGCTTGACCTCGATGGTCACTGTTCTGTTCATCTCCAAGTCGAAGCTTGGGTCGGCCCGCCACGTCGTGGGCGACAGGTCGATCCCCCCAGTTCAGGGCGATAACCCCAATATTAGTTCGCCCTTAGTACAGAACCATGCGGAAGCCCCGGTGGTCCACAGCCTGGGACACGGTGTTAGTGGGTGGATTCATCCGCTAGGGACGAATTCGCCAATGTCACCCTGTGCAGTCGTTCGCTTGCGATCCGCAGTCACAACCGGCGGGCGCAGGAGACCGAGACCTGGCTCAACGCCAAGATCCTCGGCGTCACCCGCCTCCGCCTGCAAGTCGCCGACCTCACATCCGGCTACGGCCCCTACGTCTCAGTCGACTCGATCATGCTCTGCACCAACTAAGCTGCTGCCCGTGTCGGAGAGCTATGGGGTTGTCCTCGCGGTGGTCGCGCTCGGCCTGGTCGGGCTGATCGGCGCCTTCGCGCTGAACAAGGCGCTCACCGTCACCTATCCGACCGAGAACAAGCTCAAGACGTACGAGTCCGGCGTCGACCCGGTCGGCGAGGGCTGGGCGCAGGTGCACATCCGGTACTACCTGTTCGCCTATCTGTACGTGATCTTCGCCGTCGACGCGATCTACCTCTTCCCGTGGGCGACGATCTTCGCCACCCTCGGCTTCTCCACCTTGATCGAGATGTTCGTCTTCCTCGCCTTCGTCGCGGTCGGCCTGCTCTACGCCTACCGCAAGGGCGTCCTCCGCTGGACCTAGGCGCGGGCCAGCGCCGCCGCGATCGCCCAGTCCTGGGGGCCGATGCCGACCGACTTGAAGACGGTGCGGCCGGTCGACGCCGGGGGAGCTGAGAGGGCGGTCCCGAGCTCGATCAGGTCATCTCGCCGCAGTACACCGGAGGTGATGGCGTCGATGATCTCGCCGGACTCTTCCAGCGCCGCTTCCTGCTGATCGACCAGGACCGTCGACGCAGTGGCGAAGAGGTCGCGCGGTAGCTCGCGCATCGTCGGACGGAAGGCGCCGATGGCGTTGACGTGGACGCGGTCGGGGAGCGCGTCAGCGGTGAAGAGCGGCGTGGTGGACGACGTGGCGCAACAGACGATGTCCGCGTCGGCGATCGCGTCGTCGATATCCGTGCCTGGAGTGAACTTCACCTCGGGAAACTCGTCGGCCAACGCCTTGCTCAGCCCCGTTGCCCGGTCAGCTGAGCGACCGGTGACCATGACGTCGGCGATCGGTCGTACGGCGAGAACTCCGCGCACCTGGTCGGGTGCCTGAGCGCCGGTCCCGATCAGCGTGAGCCGGGTCGCGCCGGCCGGAGCGAGCAGATCGGTGGCGACCCCGACGACCGCACCGGTCCGTAGTGTGGTGATCGAGCTGCCGTCCGCGACGAGTTGATCGCCGGCGCCGGTCCAGATCACCGTCGCGCGGATGGCCGGCACCTGATCGAGCGCGATACCGATCTTCTTCACCACCGCGCTCCCGGTCGGCGTGTGGTACGCCGACATCACCAGCACCGACCCGTTGCCGAAGATCTGCCGCGGCGGCAGGACGAAGTTCCCCGCCGCCAGTTCCCGGAACGCGTCCCGCACCGCGTCGATCGCCGTACTCATCGGAACCGCACGCCGGACATCCTGAGCCGAAAGCACCTTCACCGGCCCGAGCATATTCTGATCCCCACCGACTGTGAGGGGATCGAGTGAACGACCTGCATCGGAACGCGCTGGTGGCGGATGCGCACAACGACCTGTTGATGCTGGTGGCGCGAAGGCCGAAGGCGACGTGGGCGCAGTACTTCCGGGAGCGGTGGATCCCGCAGTTGCGCGAGGGTGGGATCGACGTCCAGGTGCTGCCGGTGTTCATCGACGACGAGTTCCGGCCCGAAGGTGCGTTGCGCGAGACGCTGCGGATGATCGAGGCCGCGCATCGGATCGCCGAAGGCAATGCCGATGAGGTCGCGCTCTGTACGGCGCCCGGCGACATCGCGGCCGCGACCGGCGCCGGCAAGATCGCGCTGGTGCTGGCGCTCGAAGGCTGCCCGCAGATCGACAACGACCTCGAACTCCTGCAGACGCTGCAGCGGCTCGGCGTCCGGATGGTGTCGTTCACCCACTTCGGCCGCAGCGCGCTCGGCGACGGATCGGGCGAGGACGCGACCGGCAGCCGGCTCACCCACGCCGGCGTCGAGGCGGTCGGTCTGCTCGAGGAGCTCGGCGTACTGATCGACGTCTCGCACGTCGGTCGCGGCGGCGTCGAGCACATCCTCGAGCTGGCGACCAAGCCGCTGGTCGCGTCGCACTCCAGCACGTTCGCCCTGCGCGACCACCACCGCAACCTGACCGACGAGCAGTTGCGGGGAATCGCGGCCACCGGCGGCGTCATCTGCGTGAACTTCTTCGCCGGATTCCTCACCACCGCGGAGAAGCCGACCGTCGAGCACCTGGCCGACCACCTCGAGTACGTCGTGAACGTCGCCGGCGCCGACCATGTCGGGCTGGGCAGCGATTTCGTGGCCGAGGTGTTCGGGGAGAAGGTCCCGGCCTGCGACCGTCCGCTGGTCATCCAGGGCCTCGATGTCGAGGTCTTCGTGCCCGGTCTCGAAGGCCCGGCCGGGATGCCGCTGGTCACCGACGCGCTCCAGCGCCGTGGGTTGTCAGAGGCAACTATTCGCAAGGTACTCGGCCAGAACCTGGTTCGTGTTCTCTCATCGGAGGCGTGAGATGCAAAGCTGGTTGGACAACAACCTCGGTCGGCTGATCGAGAAGCACGAGGTGCCGGCCGCGTCCGTCGCGGTCTGGGCCGACGGCGAGCTGAGTACGGCGGCGGCCGGCATCCTCAGCCTGAACACCGGCGTCGAGGCCACCACCGACTCCGTCTTCCAGGTCGGCTCGATCACCAAGCTGTGGACCACCACGCTGATCGCCCAGCTGGTCGCCGAAGACAAGGTCGACCTCGACCGGCCGGTCCGCGACTATCTGCCCGAGTTCAAGCTCGGCGACGAGGCCGCGGCCGCGTCGATCACGCCGCGGCACCTGCTCACGCACACCGCCGGCTTCTCGGGGGACGCCTTCACCCCGACGTCGCGTGGCGACGACGGCGTCGAGCTGTTCATCCGCGATGTGCTGCCCGGCCTGGCCCAGGAGGTTCCGCCCGGCGCGGGGTTCTCCTACAACAACTCGGGCTTCGTCGTCCTCGGCCGGATCGCCGAGGTCCTGCGGGGCAAGCCGTATCACGAGCTGATCCGCGAACACATCGGCGTACCGCTGGAGTTGAAGCATCTCGCCACGATCCCGGACGAGGCGTTGCTGTACCGGGCCGCGGTCGGGCACATCTCGCCGAAGCCGGATCAGCCTTTGCAGGCCGCCCCGGTGTGGAGTCTCGTGCACGCGATGGCACCGGCAGGCTCGTTGCTGGCGATGAGTGCGAGCGACCTGATCACCTTCGGCCGGGCGTACCTGGACGCGTCGCTGCTGGACCGGGCCACGATCGACCGCCTGTGGGAACCGCAGGTCGACGTACCGCCGACCGGTGGCTTCCCGGCTCACTGGGGCCTCGGCTGGATGATCTTCACGCTCGATGGCGGGACGGTCTACGGTCATGACGGCGGGACCGTCGGACAGTCCGCGTTCTTCCGGCTGGTCCCGGGCAAGGGCGTCGCGGTCGCCCTCCTGACCAACGGCGGCAACACCTCGTCGCTGTACGACGAGCTGGTCGGCCACGTCCTGCGGGAGAGTGCGGGGATCGAGCTGCCGGCCCGGCCGGTGCCGCCGGCCGAGCCGGTCGAGATCTCGGCCGACCTGGTCACCGGCCGGTACGAAGGTGTGCTGACCACCTCGACCGTCAGCGTCGAGGACGGCGAGTTCTGGGTGCTGGAGGAGGCAGTCGGCGAGGAGGCGAAGGTGATCCTGCCCGAGCCGCGGCGGACCCGGCTGGTCCCGCTCGACGACTCCCGGTTGATCGGCGCCGAGCCCGAGCACGGTGATCACACGGTGCTGGCGTTCCGGGATCCGGTCGACGGCCGGGCGTCGTACCTGTTCCAGGGCGGACGGCTCACACCGCGCAGCAGGTGAGAACACTCGTTTAAAGCGGACCGACCGGTGCATGAAGTCCCGCCGCACTGGGAAGGAGTGTCAGTGACGTGCGGCGTGGCTGGGGCCGTGGCACGTCGCGCTGTCATCGAGAGTCACCTGCCTCGCCTTCACCGGATCGTTGCCGGGTCACCCTTTGTGATTGCGGACGGCAACTATTGTGAGGGTCCGCCGTACCCTGGATAACGGATTGCGTACAGCCTGTCGCCAAGTGGTCAACCTGGAGTTATGGTGATTACTCGGGGGAATGGGGTGAGTACGGGGTGGTGAGGCTATGGCGTGGCAACTGTGGGTGGCGATCGCACTCGCAGCGACCGGGGTCGTGATCCTGGTCGCGTGGCGAATGCGGCACGCCCAGCACGTCTTCGACGACATCATCCGCATCGACCGTTCCGCCGAGAGTAGCCAGTCCGATCCATCCGGTGACGAGCTCGCCCAGGCGAGGGCCCGCCGGATCCCACCGCAGTCGCCGCCGCGCCGCAAGCACGGATAACGCGACCCGAGAAGACGCCCGGTCCCCACCCGGGTTCCGCCCAAGCCGCTCACGTTCGGTGGCCCGCACAGCGCCGAACGTGAGCGGCTGCGGGACTGCGTCGGAGACTGTGGGATCTCAGTCCAGCAGTCCGTCCCGCCTGGCCACCGCGGCCGCCTCGGTCCGCGACCGGACGCCGAGCTTGCCGAGGATGTTCGACACGTGCACGCTCACGGTCTTCTCGCTGATGTACAGCTCCCGGGCCAACTGCCGGTTCGTCCGGCCGTCGGCGACCAGCTTCAATACCTCGGTCTCTCGCGCGGTCAGCGCACCTGAGCCCAAGCCGGGTCCCTCGACTCCGCCGAGCTCGTCCAGCAGCGGCTTCGACCCCAACTCCCGGCCGACCTCGGCCGCCAGCGCCGCCTGCTCGTTCGCCTCGGCCACCCGGCCCGCGGCACGCAGCGCGGCCGACAACCGCACGCGCGACCAGGCCTGCTCGAAGACGTACCCGTACCCGAAGGCGTCCATGGTCCGTTGCCACGCGGCCACATGCTCCTCCGGTGACGGCGGATCGATCCCGGTCAGCCACCGGAGCCGCTCCCATTCCGCCTCCAGCCGCGACAGCCAGGCCAGCCCTTCGACACCGATCACCCGGCCGGGCGGTAGCCCCTTCTCCACCGTCGCCTGTCCGGTCGCGAGCAGCTCGGAGCCTCGGGCAACCAACTCCTCGGCCGCCGACGGCTCGCTCACCGCCCGGTGGCACAGCAGTTGCATTCCGAGCGTCGTGAAGCGGATCTGGGCCATGAACCACTCGGTCTGGAACACGTCCGCCAACAGCGCGGACACATCCGCGATCAGCTTCTCCGCGTCAGCGACCTGGTCGAGTTGGCGGTAGGCGTCCACGGCCGGCTGCAGACCGATGATCGGCAGCATGACGTCCAGGTCCCACCACTTCCGCATCCGCTCCAGCTCTTCCGCGACGGAGGTGTCCCCGCGTCCGCTCCGGACCGCGAAGTCCACCGCGCGGAGCGCCGCCGCCGACGCGGCCGGAGTCTTGGAGTCCGTCCGGGCGGTGGCCGTCGCGTCGTCCCAGTCGCCCAGGACGAACTGCGTCAGCGCGAGCATCCGCCGCGCGTCGAACCCGTACGCCGCCCACTGCCGGCCGAGCTCACCGGCGCGCTGCGAGGCATGGACGAGCGCAGTCTTCGCGCCCTGCAGGTCGCCCTCCTCGTAGTACGTCGAACCGAGCAGGAACCGGCTCCGTACCTCGGCCGCCGCGTCACCGGTCAGCTGCGCCCGTACGGCGGCCTCCTCCAACTGCCTGGCGGCCGCGACCGGGTCACCGGCCCGGCGCCGGAGCTGGGCCAGGGTGATCCCGGCGTCACCGGCGGCCGACTCCTGGCCGGCCTCGCGAGCGATCTCGAGCGCCTTGTGCGCCCAGCGCTCCGCCTCCATCGGGCGGCCGAGCGCGTCGGACACCCGTGCGTACAGCGAGGCGACCTGGGCCTTGAAGACGGTCGACGGCTCGTCGGACACCAGCTTGAGCGCCTGCGTGACGGCTTCGTTGGCCTCCTGGTCATGGTCGACGATCAGCGCGATGTCCGCGAGCGGCAGCAGCAACTGAGCCCGCTGCAGCTTCGGCGCGTCCGCCGGCAGATCCACGAGCGCCTTGCGCAGCAGCTTGAGCGCGCGCAAATGCTGCGAGGACAACGTGGCCGCCAGCGCGGTGTCGACGATCAGCCAGGTCTTGTCGATCGTGTTGTCGGGCGATGCGTTCGGGAACAGCTCGAGCGCCATCTCGTAGTGCTTGAGCGCCTCCTGCGGCGCGGCGACCGTGATGGCCTCCTGCCCGGCCCGGACCCGCGCCTCGAACGCGGTGGCCAGGTCGTGCGACCGGGTGGCGTGCCCGGCGAGCTCGGCCGCCGTACCCGCGACGGTCTGGTCCTTGAGCGCCTGCACGTACGCCGCGTGCTGGCGGACCCGCTCGCCGGGCAGGAGGTCGTCGTACACAGCCTCGGCCAGCAGGGCGTGCCGGAAGTAGTAGCTCGCGTTGCCCGGTACGTCGATGATGTGGGCGTCGATGAGCTCGCGCAGGGCCTGGTCGAGCTCGCGGTCGGGCAGTCCGGCGACGGTGGTGAGCAGCGTGTGCGGCACCCGGCGGCCGGCGACGGCGATCACGCGGGCGACCTGCCGGGCGTCGTCGGACAGCGGATCGAGCCGGACCAGCAGCAGGTCGGCCAGATCGGGCGGTACGGCATCGCCGTCGCCCATCGAAGCCGCGGCCACCAGTTCCTCGGTGAAGAACGCATTCCCGCCGGCTCGCTCGAGGATCCGTCGTACCTCGGTCTCCGAGAGCGGCTTGGAGACCAGCGAGTCCAGCAGAGTGCGGGACTCGTCGGCGTCCAGGGGCGCCACGTTGACCCGGCGTACGCGCGGGTTGCGGGACCACTCGGCGATCGGGCGGCGCAGCGGGTGGCGGCGGTGCAGGTCGTCGCTGCGGTAGGACACGACCAGGGCCAGGCGCTGTGAGGTCAGCCGGGTGATGAGGAAGCCGATCAGGTCCCGGGTGGAGTCGTCGGCCCAGTGCGCGTCCTCGATGATCACCAGCAGTGGCTCGCTGGTGGACAGCGCGGTGAACGCGCCCAGGACCGCGTCGAACAGGGCGGCCCGGTCGAGCTGGCCCTCCTGGGGCACGGGCTGGGCGCCGATCAGGCGGTGGGTGGGCAGGAGCCGGCCGATCGCCGGGAAGTTCGTCAGGACGCTCTCGACCAGATCGGGCCGCTCGCCGGCCAGCCGGCCGAAGATCTCGGTGAACGGCAGGTACGGCAGGCCGGCATCGCCGAAGTCGGTGCAGTGCCCGACCAGGACGCCGAAACCGCGCTCGTGGGCCCCGGTGGCCACTTCGTCCAGCAAGCGGGTCTTCCCTACGCCCGCATCACCAGACAGCAGAACCGCGCCGGCGCGGCGCGTTCTCGCGTCGTCGACGGCACTGAGGAGGGCGGCCATCTCGGTCGAGCGGCCGACGAGAGGTGTCGAGGTCCAGGGCACATCGTCCATCTTCGCCCCTGGAGCCGACACAAATCGACGGCATCCCGTCCGCTGACCCTCCCGGGCAACGAAAACGCCGTCCCTGACCGTTCTTGTCGGGTCAGGGACGGCGGTCCCGGCGGTCATGCCGCCGTTGTGGGTCGGAGGGTCCGGCGCGCGTGCCGCGGCTCGGGCTGGTGGGCCCGCTCCGTGTGCTCCCGGCGCGTCGCCGTCCGGAACTCACGCTTGGTCCGCTCCTGCTTGTAGGCGGTCTCCGCCTGGATCAGCTGGGGTGTGATGAACATGGTCTGCCTCCCTTCAGGCTTTCCGGCCGAACAGGTGGACGAGGTTCCGGCGGGTCCGGGGGTTCCGGTGCTGCCGGAAGTCGCGGCTGAGGCGCTCCCTGCGGTAGGCGACCTCTGCCTTGACGGAGTCGTTGAAGTACATGGATTCCTCCTGGTCTGGTGCCGGCTTCCTGCCGACACCCTCAATCTGCTCGTCTGAGGTGACCCCGCACATCGGAGTTCCTCCCTATCCCTGCGCCTCAGGCGCCCTTAGACGCTCCGGGTACGGCGTAGGAGGTACCTAGTGCCCTGAACGACGGTGCGGCCGGCTCCCCGGGGGGAGCCGGCCGCTGGACGGACGGGGGACGGCGGGTCTCTCGCGTTCACATCGCCGGACGGGCCCGCAGCTCGGGCGCGCAGGGCTCGGGAGACTGCACCTTGGGCTTGCGCTGGAACCAGCCGGGGCGCTGGAAGTCACGCCGCAGGCGGTTCTGTCGGTAACGGACCTCTGCCTGGAGCGAGTCTGGTGAGTAGAAGAACATTGATCTCCTCCGGGAGCTTGTCGATGAGGAGACAGTGCTCGCCTGAGGGGGAGTGCCACATCGGCACAACTCCCTATGCCCTCCGGCCCGGCGCCCTTAGAAGCCGTAACTGAGGCTTAGTTCGAAGTGTTCGGGGTCCAGCAGGCAGTCGGCCTGCTCGGCGAAGGTGTCCGCCGCGGTCCAGCTGGTCCGCTCGGTGTGCAGGAACCAGGTCCCCTCGGGCCGGCCCAGCAGTTCGGCCTCGGCATGGTTCAACGGGCGGCCGCGAAGCCGTTGCTCACAGTGGTCGAGATGCAGGCCCGCCCGGCTCAGCGTCGTACTGATCGAGCCGTTGTCCAGGCCGCGGCCCGGCAGGTCGCGCAACGACTCCAGTGCCGGGATCCGGCTGCGCTCCAAGGAGATCGGGACACCGTCCGACAGTTGCCTCACCCGCTCGATCACGATCACGCCGGGGTCGTCCAGCCCGAGCCGCCCGGCCAGGGCGGGATCCTGCTCGAGGGCGATCTTCACCGTCCGCATCCGGGTCTCGACGCCCTGCTCGGACAGCGCGTGCGTCCAGCCGAGCCGGCCGTCCAGCGGCCGCCCGTCGAACAGCACGAACGACCCCTTGCCGGTCCGGGTGGCGATCAGCCCGTGGTCGGTCAGTACGGCGAGCGCGGCGCGGACCGTGTTCCGGCTGACCGAGAACCGCCGGGCCAGTTCGACCTCACCGGGCAGTCGCGCACCACGGCGTACCAGGCCGGAACGGATCTCCCGGGTCAGGACCGCCGCGACGCGTTCGTGCTTCAGTTCGATCTCGGGCATCGGCGGCTCACTGGGTACTACGGAGCTGGTCGATCGTGACGACCTCGAGCATCGGTGCGTACAGCCGCATGATGTCGAGCGCCTTGCGGTGGTTGTCCGCGGTCGAGCCGGCACACGCCTCCTCGACCACCTGGACCTGGATCCCGGCGTCCACAGCGGCCAGCGCGGTGCTGATCACGCAACAGTCGGTGGTGACGCCGCCGAGGACCAGCCGTCCGTCCGGCGCGGCCGCCTCCGCCAGCTCCGGACCCCACTTGCCGAGGGTGGTCTTGTCCAGAGTTGCAGCGCCCTTGAACTCGTCGACGAGCTGGTAGTCGGCCGACTCCGGCGGCTGCAGCGCGAACGGGAACTCCTGGTAGTACGCGACCCAGGAACCGGTTGGTTTCTCCGGTGCCACGAACCGCGTGAAGACGACGTCCGGCGCGAACAGTTCGACCAGTTGTTTGGTGGGTTCGACCACCCGCCGGAAGTCCGGCGCGGCCCAGCCGGAGCCGGGATCGGCGAAGATCCGCTGCAGGTCGATCAGCGCGAGGACCATCAGGCGACCGCCTCCTGGGTGCGTACGGCGGCCGCACCGGCGAACCGCTGGACGACGAAGCCGAGCACCAGCGCGACCAGGATGCCTAGGTTCGCGAACGCCCAGTCGCCTTCCTTGCCGCCGAGGCCGAGCGGCCCGAGCAGGTAGCCCTGCCAGGTCAGCCACGACGCCAGCGTGTTCGTGACCAGTCCCCACCCGATGCCGGTGGCAACGATCATCGTGATCACCGGCAGCCACCGCACGTCGCCGTAACGGCCGCGGGCGTCGTACAGGTCGGCCTCGGCGTAGTCGCGCCGGCGGGTCGCGAGGTCGGCGAGCATGATGCCGCACCAGGCCGCGATCGGGACGCCGAGCGTGATCAGGAAGCCCTGGAACTGGGCCAGGAACTCGCCGCCGTAGAACACCACGTAGATCGTGCCGGCGATCATCACGACGCCGTCGATCAACGCGGCGACGTACCGCGGTGCGGGCAGTCCGATCGCCAGCAGGGACAAGCCGGACGAGTAGATGTCCAGCACCGCGCCACCCACCAGGCCGAGCACGGCCACGATCACGAACGGCACCAGGAACCAGGTCGGCAACGCCTCCGCGAGCGCCCCGATCGGGTCCGCTGCGATCGCGGCGCTCAGATCCTGCGACGATCCGGCCAGCAGGAGTCCGAACACCAGCAGTACGACGGGTGCCACCGAGCCGCCGAACGTCGTCCAGCCGACCACGCCGCGGCTCGACGACTCACGGGGCAGATAGCGGGAGTAGTCGGCCGCCGCGTTGACCCAGCCGAGCCCGAAGCCGGTCATCAGGAACACCAACGCCCCGATCACCTGCTGGCTCGAGCCGCTCGGCAGCGCGGACACCGTGCTCCAGTGGATCTGGTCGGCGACCAGGATCATGTAGACGACGGTGAGTACGCCGGTGACCACGGTGATGATCGTCTGCGCCCGCATGATCAGGTCGAACCCGAGCACGCCGCAGGCAACGATCAGTACGCCGACCACGACCAGCGCGATCACCTTCGTCAGGGTGCCGCCGCCCCAGCCGAGGCGTTCGAAGACGGTCGCGGTCGCCAGCGTCGCGAGGATCGTCAGCACGGTCTCCCAGCCGACCGTCAGCAGCCACGACACCACCGACGGCAGTTTGTTGCCGCGGACACCGAACGCCGCGCGGCCGAGCACCATCGTCGGCGCCGAGCCGCGCTTGCCGGCCAGCGCGATCAGCCCGCAGAGCAGGAACGAGAACACCACCCCGATCACCCCGGCGATGACCGCCTGCCAGAACGAGATCCCGAAGCCCAGCGCGAACGCGCCGTAGCTCAGGCCGAGTACGGAGACGTTCGCCCCGAACCACGGCCAGAACAGCTGGCTCGGCCGGCCCTTCCGGTCGGCGTCCGCGATCACGTTCAGTCCGTTGCTCTCCACCGCGAGCGCCCGGGTCTGCTGCACCTCGAGCTGGTCGGCCATGGTGACTCCCCACACTGAATGGACCTGTTCAGTCCTGTTCAATCACGGTAGGACGGAGGGTCGGAGTGGTCAACAATGAATGCCATGCTGAGCGACGCGGTGGACGGATTCAGGCTGGCGTACGACCGGGCCGGCGAGGGACCAGCAGTGGTGCTGCTGCACGGATGGCCGGGTGACCGGACCGACTACCGGCTGCTCGCACCGATGCTGGTCGAGCGTGGTTGCGAGGTGGTGGTGCCCGACCTGCGCGGTTTCGGGGAATCGGACCGGCAGTCGACGGATCCCGCGCAGTACGGCGTCCAGGCGCAGGGGCGGAGTGTGATCGCACTGGTGGAGGAGCTCGGGCTGGAGCGTCCGGTGCTCGCCGGGTACGACGTCGGCAGCCGGGTCGCGCAGGGGATCGCGCGGAACCGGGCCGACCTGATCGAGGGCATGGTGGTCGCGCCACCGCTGCCGGGGATCGGGAAGCGGGTGTTCTCCGAGCGCGCGCAGGCGGAGTTCTGGTACCAGGCCTTCCATCGGCTGCCGGTGATCGAGGAGCTGATCGACGGGAAGCCCGACGCGGTCCGGTCC
Organism: Kribbella sp. NPDC050241; assembly: GCF_044459685.1. NCBI lineage: Bacteria > Bacillati > Actinomycetota > Actinomycetes > Propionibacteriales > Kribbellaceae > Kribbella > Kribbella sp. NPDC050241. The sequence continues at coordinate 493,273 of NZ_JBITJE010000003.1, read as the reverse complement.
TATCTGCGGCACTTCTGGACGCACTGGTCCGGCCCGGGCTTCGAGCCGGACCTCGATCATCTCGTCGAGACCTACTCCGTGCCGGGTGCGTTCACCGCCTCGCTCAACTGGTACCGGGCGGGTGCGGGCTCGGTCGCCACCTCCGCGGCCGAGTCGTCGCCGCCGTCGTACGACCGGATCGGCGTACCGACGGTGGTGCTGTGGCCGGAGTTCGATCCGCTGTTCCCGCGCGCCTGGTCCGATCGGCTCGACGACTTCTTCGCCGACGTACGGCTTCGGCCCGTGGACGGTGTCGGACACTACGCGCCGCTGGAGTACCCGGAAATCCTCGCCGAAGAGATTGTCGGACTAGGCTGACCACATGTCCCAGACCGAGCTGCCGATGCCGACCGTGCGGCCGGCTGTGGGTGCGCTGGCGAAGCTCGCGCCCGAGCCGGTCCGGTACCTGCTGAACTGGGGCCGCAAGTACTCCCTCTGGGTGTTCAACTTCGGCCTGGCCTGCTGCGCGATCGAGTTCATCGCCGCGTCGATGGGCCGGCACGACTTCATCCGGCTCGGCGTGATCCCGTTCGCGCCCGGTCCGCGGCAGGCCGACCTGATGGTGGTCTCCGGCACCGTGACGGACAAGATGGCGCCGGCGATCAAACGGCTCTACGACCAGATGCCGGAGCCGAAGTACGTGATCTCGTTCGGCTCCTGCTCGAACTCCGGTGGCCCGTACTGGGACTCGTACTGCGTGACCAAGGGCGTCGACCAGATCATCCCGGTCGACGTGTACGTGCCCGGCTGCCCGCCGCGGCCGGAGGCGCTGCTGCAGGGCATCCTCAAGCTGCAGGAGAAGATCGCCGGCGAGAACATGCCGAGCCGGTACGACGAGCCCTCCGCCGCGGCACTGACCCGCGGCCTGGTGACGCCTCAGTGAGCAGCGACGCGCTCGAGGCGCTGACCGCGGCCGGCATCGCCGCGACCCAGTCCGACAGCTTCTCGCCGACGGCGATCGACGTACCCGCGGAGTCGTGGGTGGCGGCGCACGAGGTGTTGCGGGATGCCGTTGGGTACACGTTCTTCGACTTCCTGTCCGCTGCGGACGAGCTGACGGATGGGTTCCGGGTGGTGTCGCATCTCGCGGACTTCTGGGGTGGTGCGCACGTCGAGCATCTGCTGGTGCGCACGCTGATCCCGCGGGACAAGCCGGTGCTGCCGACGCTGTCCGAGTTGTACGCCGGGGCGAACTGGCATGAGCGGGAAACGTTCGAGATGTTCGGGATCAGCTTCGAGGGTCATCCGAACCTGATCCCGTTGCTGCTACCGGACGGCTTCGAGGGCAACCCGTTGCGCAAGGAGTTCATCCTCGCGTCCCGGGTCGCGAAGCCGTGGCCGGGCGCCAAGGAGCCAGGCGAGTCCGACCACGCTCCGGCACACGGCGCCCCCAGCCGCCGGCGCACCCTTCCCCCTGGCGTCCCCGACCCGGAGACCTGGGGCCCGCGCCCCGCCGGATCTCCTGACCCAGATCCACTTGCCCCCGCCCAGGCGGCCGCCACCCCGGCCCGCCCCCGCCGCGCCGGCGCCGAACGCCGCCCCCGCAAACAGGCCGAGGCCCCGCCACCGGAATCTCCCCCTGCGGAAGCGCCCTCCGCGGATGCACCCTCGTCGGAAGCGCATTCGCCGGACGCTCCCTCGGCGGACGCGCCCTTGCCGGACGTTCCCTCGGCGGAGCCTGAGGCGTGATTCCGACTGCGGACGAGTTGGCGCGCTACACGCTCGACCGCCAGCACCCTCTCACACGCACCTGGGTGGACGACGCGACGCGGCTGAAGGCGTTAGCAGAGGTGCACGCGGATCCGGACTTGCTCTTGGCAACAGATCTGGAGATCGCCGCGCTGCGTGTCGAGCGGTTCGCTCCGGGACATGCCGCCGAGTCGATGCTCAACTACTGGCTGCCGGCCGGCGACGACCTGCACGCCATGATCAGCATGCGCTTCGAGGGCCTCGACCCGACGAAGCCCTTCGTCGACGCGACCCCGATGACCCGCGCACCGCGCACTTCGGACCTCCCCGCCCTGGCCGCAGTCGCACGCGAGATCTACGGCATCCACAACCCGCGCTACGTCCGCCTGTGGAGTGCCGAGGCTGGGATCCCTGGCACCCAACCCGACCGCCGCTTCTTCGCCGCCCCGATCAGTCAGCTACAACCTCACGACGTACCGCCCGAGCTCGCACTCGTCCCGGCGCGCGGCGTCGACCACTACGACGAGGCCCAGCATGCGTACGACGCCGTGGACGCCGCCCACCCACATCACACCGAAGAGGCATCGCTTCAGGACCGTGAGGATCTGGCTGAGTCAGCCGAGGAGGGCCTCCTCTTCGACATCACCGTCGACGGCGAGTGGGCCGGATACGCGGCCGGAGTCGACAATCCCGAGGACTCGCTGGGCCTCCCCGCGTACGTCGTACGGGAGATGATCCTCGCCCCGAAGTACCGAGGCCGAGGCTACGGCCGCCACCTGAGCGCCCTCCTGGCCCAAGCCCTGCCGGACCCGACCCGCATCCTCATCGGCACCATCCACTCCGCCAACCGCGGTGCCCGCACCGCCGCCCTATCCGCCAACCGCCACGACATCGGCGGCTGGCTTCAGTTGCCCTTGTAGTAGAAGACTTCTTCGCGGGTTATTTGGCCGGAGATTACGGTGCAGAGGGAGAGTTTGGTGGTTTGGGAGAGTTGGCCGGTGGTGGGGTCGCGCTGGTCGAAGGTGAAGCGGATGGCGAAGCGGTCGTCGAGCAGGAGGGGGCCGAGGACCTGGACGCCGACGTACTCGATGCCGGCGCTGAGCCGTTGTGCGTTCTCGAGGATGGCGTCGGCTCCCTTGAGTTCGATCTCCTCGCCGCCGGTTTCCAGTGGCGCGATGCGGACGACGTCCGGCGCGGCCAACGCCATGGCCTCGTGGACGCGGCCGGTGCTCAGGAGGCTCACGTAGCGGTTCGCGACCTCGGCTGTGGACAGGACACGGAACTCATCCGCGTGTTCCCGGGCCCAGTCCGCGAACGTCAGCGCCGGGCGGCCGGTGAACTCCGCGACCGTGGTCGTCACAGGCTCGGGATCGTCGACGAGCTTCGCCCAGTAGGTGACCGCGCTCTCCGCGAGCGCAGGGTCAGCGCCTTGGTCGAGCATCGCCTGCCGGGCCCGCTCAGCGGACAGTTCCTCGATCCGCATCTCTTTGCCCACGGCCCGCGCGATCGTCTCCACCTGCTCGGCCTGGGTCAGCACCTCAGGTCCGGTCAGGTCGTACGCCTGCCCGCTATGCCGATCGTCCAACAGCGTCAGTACGGCGACCGCCGCGATGTCCCGCTCGTGGATCAGTGACCGGCCGGCCTTCGGATACGGCAGTCGTACGACGTCACCGCCCCGGAAGTCCGCGGCCCAGCCCTGTGCGTTGACGGCGAATCCTCCGGGCCGTACCGCGGTCCAGTCCTTACCCGACTGCCGGAGCAACTCCTCGACGTCGCCCCAGACGCCGCCGGACGGTGCGTTCAGCGAGGACAGGTACACGACTCGCCGCGGCAGTTCCGCAACGATGGCCTCCGCGCCATCCGCGCTGTACGCCGGCCACAGCAGGAACGCCGCATCCACGCCGGCCGCAGCCCGTCGTACCGCTGCCGGATCATAGATATCGCCCTGGATCAGCTCGACGCCCGGCGGCAAGGCGGCGCGGTCAGGTTTCCGGACCAGGGCGCGAACGGTCACACCCGCCGCGCGCAGTCCATCCACCACATGCCGGCCGACGCGCCCGGTCGCTCCGGTCACCAGAGCGGTGCTCAGCTGAGTCTGTTTCTCATCGGTCATACGACCCACCCTTTGACCTCAACGGTGGTTGAGGTCAAGTCGGACTCGATAGGGTGCGGTCATGCTGGAGTTCGTGGTGCGGGTGGTCGGCGTACTCGTCGCCTTCCTGGTGGCGCCCCTGCTGGTCGGCCAGGCCGAGCACAAGGTGATGGCGCACATGCAGTCACGGCTCGGTCCGATGTACGCCGGTGCGTTCCACGGTTGGGCGCAGCTGGTCGCCGACGGCGTGAAGTTCGTGCAGAAGGAGAGCGTGGTCCCGGCGGCCGCGGACCGGCGGGTGTTCGAATGGGCCCCGATCGTCGCGATCCTGCCGTACCTGGCCGCGCTGGCCGCGATCCCGCTGGCGCCGGGCATCGTCGGTGCGGACCTCGACTCCGGGCTGTTCTTCGTGCTCGCGGTGATGAGCATCGGCGTACTCGGGTCGCTGATGGCGGGATGGGGGAGCGGCAACAAGTACAGCCTGCTCGGCGGACTCCGGGTCGCGGCGCAGCTGATGAGCTACGAGCTGCCGTTCGTGCTGTCCGCGGCGAGCGTCGCGGTCGCCGCCGGTTCACTGAGCCTGTCGGGGATCGCGACCGCGTGGAACCCGTGGTGGTTGCTGTGGCAGCTGCCCGGCCTGGTCGTGTTCTTCATCGCCGGGTTGGCCGAGTTGCAGCGGCCGCCGTTCGACATGCCGGTCGCGGACTCCGAGGTGATCTTCGGGCCCTACACGGAGTACACCGGTCTGCGCTTCGCGATGTTCCTGCTCGCCGAGTACGCCGGAATCGTCATACTGGCCGGGCTGACGACGGTGCTGTTCCTGGGCGGCTGGAGCGGTCCCGGGCCGGACTCGATCGGCTGGATCTGGACCATCCTGAAGGTCGCTCTGGTCTCGGTCGTCGTCATCTGGGTGCGGGTGTCGTTCCCCCGCATGCGAGCCGACCAACTCCAGAAACTCGCCTGGCAAGCCTTGGTCCCCATCGCCCTGCTCCAACTCGCGATCACGGGCATCGGCGTCACCCTCTTCAAGTGAGGGGTGGGCCGGCGGCCAGGCGGGTGTGGAGTTCTTCGGGGGAGATCTCGGAGCCGTCTTGGAACCACCAGGTGACGCCAGCCTCTTCGTACTGCGCGGCCAGAGCGGCGTCCGGGGCGCCGGCCTGGCTTGGGGACCAGATGGCGATGTCGGCGTTCTGGCGGCCACCGGACTTCTCGAAGTCGGCGCGGATCGTGGCGAGTTCGTCGATGGTGGGGAGCCGGAAGTCGTCGGCCTCGTCCCTGATCTGCGGGAACAGGCCGTCCGCGTTGCGGGCGCCGCGGACGGGACCGGTCCGTGGCCAGAAGCCGCTGGTCCAGATGGGGATGGCGCTGGCAGGGAAGCGGACGTCGGTGGCCCGGTAGTACCTGCCCTCGTGCTCGACGGGGTCGCCGGCGAGGAACTGGTGCAGCAGGTCGGCGCCCTCGTCGAGCCGCTCGGCGAGCTCTCTGCGCTTGGCGGACTCGCCGAACCGGGTGTAGTCCCAGCCCGCACCGGTTCCGAGGCCGAGGATGAGGCGGCCGTTCGAGAGGTCCTGCAGCGTGCCGGCCTCGAGGGCGAGCTTGGCCGGGCGGCGCCGGGGCAGGGGGACGACCATCGGGCCGATCAGGATCCTGCTGGTGGCTTGGGCGATCGCGGCGAGAGTGACCCAGGGATCGGCAACCGGCGGGTCGTAGGTGGGGGAGCTGAGCAGGTCCCACACGAAGAACCCGTCCCAGCCGTGGTCCTCGGTCGCTCGCGCGAGATCGCGGAGGACCTTCGGGCTGCCGTACTCGCCGAACGACTTCACATAGGCTGCGTAGCGCATGGTCTCTCCAACCAACTCCGTTCGCACTGGTATTCCTGGACCGCGTGCACGCCGACAGGTAGTGCACCGGCGAGACACCGTACACCGGCGCGCGGGTGCGCTCAGGTGCACTACGAACCGCCGGACACTACCTGTCGGGCTGCACAACGCCCCGGTCAGGCGGCGGATTCTTCGCGGGGGAAGAACGGGAGTTCGACGCTGACGCGATCGGCGGCGGCGAGGATCTTCGCGCGGTCGTCCACCGGTGGGTGGATGGCTTGGTTGATGCCCTTCTTGACGGCTGCGCCCTCGGCGCCCGACGCCATCACTCGGCGGTCCCAGCCCCGGGTGAAGACTCCGCCGGCGGCGCCGAGATCCAGGCAGGTGACGTAAGGGCCGGGGGTGAAATCGCGGAGGGGTACGCCTAGCAGGTCGGCCGCTGCGTTGTACCCGGCGACCTTGCCGAGCGGTGTCGCGTGCTGGCAGGCCTGCATGACCGTGTGCTCAGCGTCGAACGCCGCCGCAGCCGTGTCCCCCGCGACGAACACCTCCGGAAGCGCACGCAGCCGATCGTCCACCGGCACCCGGCCGAGGTGGTCGAGCTCGTCGGAGATCTGACGGGTGAGCTCGCTGGCCCGCATCCCGACGGACCAGACGACGGCGTCCGCGTCGACCTTGCTGCCGTCGGACAGTACGGCGTACCCGTCGCCGACCTCCGTCACCGTCGTACTGAGGCGGCGCTCGATACCCAACTCCTCCAGCGCAGCCTCGATCTCCCTGCGCGGCCCCGGCCCGAGCTGTGCCCCGACCACATCTGACCGATCGACCAGCAGCACCCGGCCCCGCGAGGCCAGTTCGGTCGCAGCCTCCAGGCCGACGAACCCGGCGCCGACGACTACGACGGCGTAGTCGCGCCGATCGCGCAGATGGTCGGTCAGCCGCTGGGCTCCGTCCAGCGTGTCGATGTCGAAGAGCCGTTCAGCGCCTGGCAGCCCGTCGGGCTGAACCAGCTTGCTGCCCGCCGCCAGCACCAACCGGTCGTAGCCGATCTCGTTGCCGTCGGCCACCACCACGCGGCGGTCGGTGTCGATCGTGCTCACCGAGGCTCGCACGTGCTCGACGCCGATCGGACCGAGGACCCGGCTGAGCTCCACCTTGGCCAGATCCGGCTCCGGCTCGTACAGGCGTGGCCGCAGTACCAGGTGCTCGTTCGGTGCGATGAGTGTGATGCGCAGATCGGCGTCGCCGCGTGCGAGCGCCGCTCCTGCCGCGCTCCAGACACCGGCGAAGCCGCCCCCGATGATCACAACGTGTGCCACTGTCTCGTCCTCTCTCAGCCGCACCCCGCGGATCGGGGCGTGCGGCAGGGAGACAACACGGCGGACTCAGATGTGACCGAGGTGCGCCAGCTTCTCGGGATTGACCTGTCGCCGGAACGCCGTGATCCGGCCGTCGGCGACCTCCACGGTGTCGAGCCAGACGAGCGTGCCGCCGCGGTACGTCGCCAGCGCCGGCTGCCCGTTCACCTCGATGATCCGGACCGCGTCGGGACGCCTGAGCTCGATCTGCCTGGCCGTCAGCTTGGCGATCCGCTCGGGACCCGTGACCGGCTTCCGGGCGGCGGTGACCTTGCCGCCGCCGTCGGCGACGTACACGGCCTGGGGATCCAGCAGTGCGACGAGTCCGGCCAGGTCTCCTGCGTCGGCGGCCGCCTTGAACGCCTTGAGCACGCGTTCGGTCTCGGTCTTGGAGGCCCGTGGTGTCTCCTCGACCGTGGCGACCCGCGCCCGCGCGCGGGAGGCGAGCTTACGGCTGGCGGCAGGCGTTGTACCGAGCACCTCGGCGATCCGGGCGAACGGGAAGTCGAAGACGTCATGCAGTACCAGGGCGACGCGTTCGGCGGGGGTGAGCGTCTCCATGACCACCAGCATCGCGGTGCTCACCGACTCGTCCATCAGCACCTTGGCGGCGGCGTCCGGACCGGTCAGCAGCGGTTCGGGCAGCCAGGGCCCGACGTAGGACTCGCGCCGGACGCGCGCCGACTTCAGCACGTTGTACGACGTACGCGCGGCCAAGGTCACCAGCCATGCGCGCAGATCCCGGACCTCCGACAGATCCGCGGCAGCCGCACGCAACCAGACGTCCTGCGTCACGTCCTCGGCCTCCGTCACGGTGCCGAGGATCCGGTACGCCGCGCCGAAGACCGCGGGACGATGCGCTTCCCAATCGGCCTCCGACAACGCCCTGGTCTGATCCACCATCACCCTCTCGCCGCCACTGTGTGATCAATGATCACTCTAGGCAGACCTCCGCGCGCCTACGGCGTTGCCAGTGCCTCCGTGGGGGAGAGACGGGAGGCGCGGATCGCGGGGTAGAGGCCGGCCAGGGCCCCGATGACCAGGGTGCCATCAGCACAGAACTTGTCGTGTCGCTGCCTGTCGATCCGGGCTGAGGCTGTTCGTGTAGAGGTGACGGGAACTTACGAGGAGGCCGAGATGAACCAGTACCTGCTCAGCATCTATCAGCCTGATGGGCCGCCGCCGGCGCCGGAGGTTCTGGAGCCGATCATGCGGGAGTTGGGGGCTTTGAACGAGGAGATGCAGGCGGCGGGGGTGTGGGTGTTTGCGGCTGGGCTGCATCCGCCGGACACTGCGACTGTGCTGAAGGTGTCCGGTGACGACGTACTCGTGACGGATGGGCCGTTCACCGAGGGGAAAGAGCACTTGGGTGGGTTCACCGTGATTCAGGTCGAGGATCTGGATGCGGCGTTGGGATGGGCGCGGCGGTTGGCTCGGGTACTGAGTCCGTTGTCGATCGAGGTGCGGCCCTTTGCCGGCTGACACCGGATCCCGACGACCCGACGCCACGCCTGAGCGGATTGCGGGTGTGTTCAGGGCTGAGCATGGGCGGGCGGTTGCGGTACTGGCCCGGGTGTTCGGGGATCTGGGGATCGCGGAGGACGCCGTACAGGATGCGTTTGCGGCGGCCGTGGAGAAGTGGGCGGACAGCGGCGTACCGCCAAGCCCGGCCGGGTGGATCATCACGACGGCGCGGAACCGGGCGATCGACCGGCTGCGGCGGGAGTCGGTGCGCGAGGACAAGCATGCGCAGGCGGCGTTGCTGCATGCGCAGGACGAACCGGTGGAGGAGGGTGTTGTGCACGACGACCGCCTCCGGCTGATCTTCACCTGCTGCCACCCGGCGCTCGCGCTGAACGTGCGGGTCGCGCTGACACTGCGCATGCTCGGCGGGCTCACCACAGCCGAGATCGCCCGTGCGTTCCTGGTACCGGAGTCGACGATGGCGCAGCGCCTGGTCCGTGCCAAGGCGAAGATCCGCGCGGCCGGCATCCCGTACCGCGTCCCGTACGAGGCCGACCTGCCCGAGCGCGTTCGCGGCGTGCTCGCCGTCGTCTACCTGATCTTCAACGAGGGGTACGCCGCCTCGTCCGGCGAGACTCTCGTCCGCGACGAACTGTCCGCGGAGGCGATCCGGCTCGGCCGCGTACTGGTCGACCTGATGCCCGACGAACCCGAGGCCGTCGGCCTGCTCGCACTGATGCTCCTCCAGCAATCCCGCCGTTCGGCGCGGGTGGGGCCGGACGGTTCCATGGTTCTGCTGGCCGACCAGGATCGCGACCGCTGGGACCGCGAGCTGATCGCCGAAGGCCAGGACCTCGTACGCCGCTGCCTGCGCCGGAACCGGCCTGGTCCTTATCAACTGCAAGCCGCCATCAACGCCGTCCACGCCGATGCGCCGACCGCGGACGACACTGACTGGCCGCAGATCCTGCAGCTCTACAACCACCTGCTCACGCTCACACCGACTCCCGTCGTCGCGCTCAACCGCGCCGTCGCAGTCGCCGAGGTCGAAGGCCCGGCGGCAGCCCTTGCCCTCATCGACGACCTCGACCTGAGCTCCTACTACCTCTTCCACGCGATCCGCGCCGACGTCCTCACCCGCCTCGCCCGCTCCGACGAAGCTCGTATGGCGTACGAGGCCGCCCTCGCCATCACGTCCAACGAAGCTGAGCAGGCGTTTCTTCGTTCCCGCCTGTGATGTCGGTGGGGCCTGGCAGGGTTCCGTGCATGACTGAGCCGCCTGCACTGCACGACTGGCACATCGAGCCCCGCGAGTACGCGCGACAGGAGAGTCGTCGCGGCCGGCGGCATGCGTACGAGAGCTTGGATCCAGCGCGGACTGCGCTGGTCGTCGTCGACATGGTGCCGTTCTTCGTCGGCCTTGGCGGCTATCAGCAGGGCATCGTGCCGAACATCGCTCGGCTCGCCGACGTACTGCGGTCTGCCGGTGGGAGCGTCGCATGGGTGGTGCCCGGGTTCAGCGAGCCGACCGCGGTGACGGTCGAGTTCCTTGGAGCTGAGGTCGCCAAGCTGTTCAGTGAGTCCGGTGGGAGTGGTCCGGTGCGCGAGCGGGTCTGGCACGAGTTCGAGATCCATGAGGCGGACCTGCTGGTGGAGAAGACCGCGACGAGTGCGTTCTTCCTTGGACGGTGCGACCTGCATGGGCTGCTCTCCGAGCGAGGCATCGACACGGTCCTGATCACCGGCACCGTGGCCAACGTCTGCTGCGAGTCCTCCGCCCGGGACGCGAGCACCCTCGACTACCGCGTCGTCATGGTCGCCGACGCCAACGCCGCCCGCCGCGACCAAGACCTCAACGCCACCCTCTACACCGTCTACCGAACCTTCGGCGACGTCCGCCCGACCTCAGAACTCCTCGCACTACTCGACCCTGAGCTGCGGTGACCTCTAGTGGGGGCGGTACTTACGCTTCTCACGCTGGTTGTGGTCGTCGCGGCGGCGGCTGGCTGGGCGGGTGATGCGGATCGCGAGGGCGCCGAGGGCTCCGACGATCGCGCCGAAGACGGCCGCAACAGGACTCATGAAGATCGCAGAGTCGGTCCACTCGTAATGATCAGGCCCAGTCGCAAACCATGAGAACGCGACATTGGCGAAGACCATGGCCAGGGCGCCGATCACCGCGCCGGCCAGTACCTGAGAGCGCCCCATTTCCTGAGCGTAGGTGCGCCACCGCTTTCCGCAAACCGCAACTGGCGCGCCGCGACAGACAAGAGGTCAAGCTGGAACGCCGGTTGGCTCCGCGAGGTGGATCTTCGGAAACAAATGGCCGCCAGACGACCCAAATGTTCCGCAAAGCGAGACCACCGACCCGACCACCGCAGCCGGCCGCAGTTCGCCGCTGACCGGGGGCTGGAGCCGGTGCCTGAGCCCAGGATCCCGGGAGGCGGAACACCCACCAGGGGCTTGAGACAGGTCATGATCTGTCGGGACCCACCAGTTCGTGTTCCAGGCAGGACGCGTACTGGGGCGTTGGGTGGGGTGGGGAGTTAGTAGGGTCCGGGGGGTGCGTGGATTTGACGTGGTGTGTGAGGTGGAGCCGCCTACGCGGCCGGATTTGAAGCGGGTTCGGCATCAGATCGGGGTGATGAGTCCGATCGCGGATGCGTTTCTGATCCCGGACAACCACATCGGCCGGGCGACCGTGTCGAGTGTGGCGGTGGCGAACGAGGTGCAGGCGATGGGGTCGCGTGGGATCGCCTGCCTGAACTCGCGGGACCGGAACCTGCTCGGTTTCCGCCGGGATCTGCTGACCGCGGCGGCGTACGGCGTCGAGCAGTTCCTGTTCGTGCACGGGGACGACCCGGCCGAGGGTGCGCGGACCAGCCAGCTCACGGTGCGCACCATGATCGAGCAGGCGCGCGAGACGTCGTACCCGGGCTGCAATCCGTTCCAGGTCGGGGCGGCGACGCGGCTGCGGGCGGTGCCGCGGTGGAAGGCCGAGGCGGACTTCCTGTACGTCCAGGTCAGCTACGACCTCGGCGAACTCCTCCGCTGGCGGGAGAGCGTCAGCCTCGACATTCCCGTGTACGCCGGAGTCATGGTGCTGGCCAGCGCGAAGATGGCCCACAACCTGGCCGCACTTCCGCAACTCACCATCCCCGAAACGCTGATCGAGGCTGTCGAGCGGGACCAGGACGCGGGCGTCGACCACGCCTGCGAGCTGATCCTGAGCATCCGCGACAGCGGCGCTTTCGACGGCGTCCACCTCATCCCCGTCAGCCGCTACCGCCAGGTCGCGGCCCGTCTCGAGCGCGAGCTCTGACCGCCGGGTCGGCGCCGGATCGGGCCGGAACCGACTAGTCTCCTGCTAGTAACGGAGCTACAGACGGAGGAGGAGGCGTGGGTGTTCCTGGCAAGGGGTTGATCGAGGGGCTGAAGGTCACCGCGAAGACGCTGGCCCGCCGGTCCGTCACCGAGCAGTACCCGGATGTCCAGCCGGAGCTGCCGCCGCGCAGTCGCGGGGTGATCGCGCTGCTGGAGGAGAACTGCACCTCCTGCATGCTGTGCGCCCGCGAGTGCCCGAGCTGGTGCATCTACATCGACTCGCACACCGAGACCGCGCCGTCGGTCGGTGAGCAGGCCCGGGAGCGCAGCCGGAACGTGCTGGACCGGTTCGCGATCGACTTCAGCCTGTGCATGTACTGCGGGATCTGCATCGAGGCCTGCCCGTTCGACGCGCTGTTCTGGTCGCCGGAGTTCGAGTACGCCGAGACCGACATCCGCAACCTGACCCACGAGAAGGAGCGGCTCCGCGACTGGATGTGGACGGTCCCCGCGCCGCAGCCGATCGACCCGGGCCCCACTGTCACTCCCGCGCCGGAGGACGACGCGTGACGACTGCCCTCTTCAGCGTCGCCGGAGCAGCCGCACTCATCGCCTCCGTCTTCGTCGTCACCTCGCGCCGGATCGTGCACGCCGCCCTCTGGCTGGTCGTCGCCCTCGGTGCGATCGCCGGCTGCTTCGGTGCGCTGCACGCCGAGTTCGTCGCACTGGTCCAGATCCTGGTGTACGTCGGGGCGATCGTCGTACTAGTGCTGTTCGCGCTGATGCTGACCCGGGCGCCGATGAATCCGCTGCCCAGCCTGACCACTGGCCGCAGCCCGTTCGCCGCGGTGGTCGCGGGTGTCCTGGCCCTGTTGCTCGGCGCCGGTGTCGTGATTGCCTTTGGCAACGAGAAGATCGGCCCGGTGCCGGCCGGATCCGCCACCGACGTGGGCACGGCGATCTTCAGGACCTGGGTGCTGCCGTTCGAGGTGCTGTCGGTTCTGTTGCTGGCGGCCCTGATCGGTGCCATCGCCCTGTCCCAGCGCAAGAAGGCGAAGGAGGACTGACGTGCCGCTGGTCCTCCCGCTGCTGCTCGCCGTCGTCCTGTTCTGCATCGGGGTGTACGGCGTCCTGGCCCGGCGCAACGCGATCACCCTGCTGATGTCGTTCGAACTGATGCTCAACGCGGTGAACCTGAACCTCATCGCGTTCGATGCCTGGCGCATCGACGGCCTGGCCACCGGCCAGACGCTGGCGATCTTCGTGATCACGCTGGCCGCGGCCGAGATCGGCCTCGGGCTCGCGATCGTCCTGCTGCTGTTCCGTGGCCACGGCCACGTGGATGCCGACGCGGCCCGCGACCTGGCCGAGCAGGACACGCAGGAGGAGCTGCAGGAGAAGGGTGCGGCGACGTGATCGCAACCGCCTGGCGGGTGGCCGGCGTCGGCTTCTCCCTGCTCGTCATCCTGGCCGCCGGCCTGCTGTACAGCGTCTCGCCGGACCAGGTCGCGTTCCTGAACTCGTCCGTCGGCGACCTCACCATCGGCTTCGCCGTCCGCACCGACGACCTGACGGTGCTGATGCTCGCGGTCGTCGGCGTGATCGCGACCTGCGTCCAGGTGTACTCACTCGGCGACCTGCATCAGCGCGCCGCGTCGTACCACGCGCTCGTCACGCTGTTCACCGCCGCGATGGTGACCGTCGTGATCTCGGACAGCCTGTTCCTCCTGCTGATCGGGTGGGAGATGATGGGCGCCTGCTCGTACCTGCTGATCGGTCACTACTGGGAGCGTCGCGACGCCCGCTCCGGCGCGGTCAAGGCGTTCCTGATGACCCGGCTCGGCGACGTCGGGTTCCTGTTCGGCATCTTCGTTATCGGCCTCGGCGCCGGCACGTTCCGGATCTCCGAGCTCGACCCGGCAGACATCTCACCCGGCGTACTGACCACCGGGACCCTGCTTCTCCTGGTCGGCGTGGTCGGCAAGTCGGCCCAGGTCCCGTTGCAGACCTGGCTTCCGGACGCGATGCCCGGCCCGAGCCCCGTCAGCGCGCTGATCCACGCGGCCACGATGGTTGCCGCCGGCGTCTTCCTGATCGCCCGCCTGTACGACGTGTTCGCGGCCTCCGAGACGACCATGACCGTGCTGGCTGTGGTCGCCTGCGTGACCATGCTGTTCGCCGCGCTGTGTGCGATGGCCGCGGTCGAGGTGAAGCGGGTGCTCGCGTGGTCGACCGTGAGCCAGCTCGCGATCATGTTCTCGGCCTTGTCCCTGGGTACGGCGGACGGCCGGCACGCCGCGTTGTTCCACCTGGTCACGCACGCGGCGTTCAAGGGGCTGCTGTTCCTCTGCGCCGGTGTCCTGCTGCACCAGGTCGGTAGTGCGGCCTTCGTGGTGCTGCGCCGCTACACCAGGCGCGGCCGGCTGCGGAAGGCGCTCCGGGTCACCTTCGTGACGATGACGATCGGTCTCGCCTCGTTGGCCGGCGTACCGGGGTTCGCGGGGTTCTTCTCCAAGGATGCGGTGATCGAGGCCGCCTGGCATCACGCGCGGGGCGGTTCGGTCGTTGGATGGATCGTGCTGGCATCAGTGTGTCTGACCGCTGCGTTCACCGCGTTCTACTGCATGCGGATGTGGCTGTGGGTGTTCTTCCGGACGCCCGCCCTCGCCGGGGCGCTCGGTGCCTTCGAGGACGAGAACGGGACGGCCGACCTGGACGAGCCCGACACCTCGAAGCTGCGCGACGCCCCCTGGGTGATGCTCGCGCCGATGGTCCTGCTCGCGGTGGCCTCGATCGTGCTCGGGTACGTCGACGGCGTCCACCTCAACTGGGGCATCGGTGCGGTGTCGACCGTCCTCGTGCTGCTCGGCGCGTTGCCGGCGTACTCGCTGTGGTCACGCGGCGCGGATCCGCGGCCGGTCGTGCTCGAGCGTGAGTTCGGCGTCGACACGGCGTACCACGGGATGTTCGTTGTGCCGGTGCGGTGGCTGGCGAAGCTGACGGTCGCGGGCGATCGGGACGTGATCGGGGCTTATGTACGGGCGGCCGGGCGTGCCGGGACGCTTGCGTCGGAAGGGTTCCGGCGGTTGCAGACCGGGAACGTGCAGACCTATCTGACCGCGGCTGTGGTCGGTGTGGTCGCGCTGGCAGTGCTCGCTGGGGTGATCAGCTCATGAGCGCGATCCTGCTGGGGATTCTGGCGCTGCCCATCCTCGCCTCGCTCGCGTTGTGGACGCTCCCGGCTTCGGTCGGCGACCGGCTCGCGGCGCTGTACGGCTCGGTGATCTCGGGGCTCGTGCTGATCGGATCCCTGCTGCTCTGGCCGCGCAGCGAAGGCTGGTTCGCCTACGTACCATCGCAGGACCAGCTGCTGCGTGAGGGCAGCCGGCCGCTGCAGGCTGTGACGGATGTGCCGTGGATCCCTGCGCTCGGCGTGCGGTTCCACGTCGCGGTGGACTCGATCTCGATGCCGCTGATCGTGCTGACCGCGCTGCTGACCTTCCTGTGCTGCCTGTACTCGTTGAAGATCACACCGCGGATCGGCCGGACCCGGTCGCTGATCGCGCTGCTGCTGGTGATCGAGGCCGGCGTCATCGGCACCTTCTCGGCGATGGACCTGGTGCTGTTCTTCGTCTGCTTCGAGATCGTGCTGATCCCGATGTGGCTGGTCATCGACATCTGGGGCGACGACCACGACCCGGTCGGACGGAAGCGGGCCGCGAACACCTTCGTGCTGATGACGGTGCTCGGGTCGGCGCTGATGCTGCTCGGGTTCCTGCTGGTCTACCGGCAGGCGGGGACGTTCGACATCGTCCGGTTGACCAACTCCCCGGTGCTCGGCGGACACGGCGTCCCGTTGGCCGCGGCACTCCTGATCGCGGTCGGCCTGGCGGTGAAGGTGCCGCTGTGGCCGCTGCACATCTGGCTGCCGGACGCGCACGCGAAGGCGCCGACGGTCGGGTCGGTCCTGCTGGCGGGCGTCCTGCTGAAGCTGGGGACGTACGGCCTGATCCGGATTCTGGTCCCGGTGCTGCCGGACGCCACCGCGACCATCGCGCCGTACCTGGCCGGCTTCGCGACGGTGGCGATCATCGCCGGGTCGCTGGCGTGCCTGGCGCAGACCGACGTGAAGCGGCTGATCGCGTACTCGAGCGTCGGGCACATGGGGTTCATCGTGCTCGGCATCTCCACGCTGTCGCAGGCCGGTCTGCACGGCGCGCTGTTCGCGAACATCGCGCACGGGATCATCACCGGTCTGCTGTTCTTCCTGGCGGGTGCGATCAAGGACCGGCACGACACCAGCGATCTGCGCACGCTCGGCCGCGCGCTGTACGCGCGGCTGCCGCGGATCGGCGCGCTACTGACGTTCGCCTGCCTGGCGTCGCTGGGGTTGCCCGGGCTGGCCGGATTCTGGGGCGAGATGCTGGTCCTGCTCGGCGCCTACCGCCCCGCCGATTCGTTGCCTCGGACGACCTACTTGGTCTTCATGGTGATCGCGGGCCTGGGCACGGTACTGACCGCGGCGTACTTCCTGCGACTGGTGCGCAAGCTGTGCCAGGGTGACCCGGCCGAGAATCCGGCGTCGGTGTTCGCGGTCGACCTGAGCCGGATCGAGCTGATCACCTGGGCGCCGCTGATCACGCTGACCGTGCTGCTCGGCGTCTGGCCCGGGCTCCTACTGCACCAGTGGGGGACCTTGTGACCCTGACCTGGACCGATTGGCAGGCCGTCGCCGTACCGCTCGTGCTTGCGGTCGGCGCTGTCGCCGTACTGCTGATCGACGGCTTCTGGCGCAGCGCATCGGCGCAACTGCGGCACACGGTGGTCACGCTGCTGACCGTGGCCGTGATCCTGTTCGGACTGGTGTTCGTCTGGGCCCAGCGGGACGACTTCAAGCCCGCGTTCTGCCGTCCTGCGGTGGAAGGGCCGGCCGAGTGCAGCCTGGTGTTCGAGCCGTTGACCGCCGGATTGTGGGCGGTGTTGCTGATCGGCGCACTCGGCGTCGTCGGACTGTCGGCGTACCGGCTGCTGTCGGCGGACATCCCGGTCGGTGAGTACCACTTCCTGCTCCTGAGCGCACTGGTCGGCGCGACTGTGCTCGCCGGTGCACGCGACCTCGCCACGGTGGTGATCGGGCTCGAGGTCGTGTCGCTGCCGAGCTTCGCGATGGTCGCCCTGCGCCGGGACAGACGCGGATCCGAGGGTGCGCTGAAGGCGTTCCTGGTGTCGGTGCTGTCGACCGCGGTGATGCTGTTCGGCATCTCCTATCTGTACGGCGTGACCGGGTCGCTGTACCTGTCCACCATCGCCAACCGGTTGTCCGGCCTCGATCCGGAGCTGCGCCGGGTCGCCTTCGCGGCGGGGCTGTTCGTGATCGTCGGGTTCGGGTTCAAGATCGCGGCGGTGCCGTTCCACGGCTGGTTGCCCGACACGTACGTCGGTGCGCCGGTTGAGGTGACCGCCTTCCTCGCAGTGGTGTCGAAGTCGGCTGGTGTCGCCGGTCTGCTCGTGCTGGTGACGTCCGGGGTCGCGCCGAGCGGGTCGGAGTTGCGGACCGTGGTCGCGATCCTGGCCGCGCTGACGATGACGGTCGGCAACCTGGCCGCGCTGCGTCAGCAGGAGGCGGTGCGGCTGCTCGCGTGGTCGTCGATCGGTCAGGTCGGCTTCCTGCTCGCGCCGCTCGCGGTCGGCGACGCCCAGGCGGTCGTCGGGTATCTGGCGGCGTACGTGGTCGTCACGGTCGGGGCGTTCGGAGCTGTCGCGGTCGTCCAGCGGCACCGGCCGGGTGGGCTGCTGACCGACTACCGCGGCATGGTGCGCTCCGAGCCCGGACTGGCCGGCGCGTTGATCTTCTTCCTGGTCGTGCTGGCCGGTCTGCCGCCGGGCCTCGCCGGTCTGTTCACGAAGTTCGCCGCCTTCCAGGCGGTGATCGACGCGCATCTCGGCTGGCTCGCGATCGTGATGGCGATCAACGTGATGATCGGCCTGGCCGTCTACCTCCGCTGGGTCTCCGAACTCTTCCGCCTGCCCGCCGACAACCCCTTCTCGGTCGACATCGAGTCCCCGGCCGTCGCCATGATCTCCCTCTGCGCCGCGACCGCCGCAGTCCTCTCCATCCTCCCGAGCACCCTCTTCTCCCTAGCCATCTGACCTAGGATCCGGCGCTCGCCTGCTTGGCCAGGAAATCCTCGTACTGCGACCAGACCCGGCGCCAGAGTTGGTCGCGGTCGGCCTGGGTGTAGTGGGGGAGCGGGAGGAGGAACACGTCCGCCAGTACGGCGAAGTAGTCGGTCGGGCTCTCGATGATGGTGGTGTCGATCCGGTCGGCGTACGTCTCGGACAGGCCGACAGAGCGCAGTACGACGACTGACGACGGCTTCCGGCGGAACGCGGAGGCCAACCGGCGGAACGCGGAGCTCGGGTTGGTCGACAAGTTGGCGTGCTGCGCGGCGAAGGCGTCCAGGCCCACCGCGGCGGACTCGAAGTCCATGCCGATCATGTTGGCCCGCGGGTCGTGGTCCAGCCGCCAGCCGTCGACCTTCTCGGACGGACGCAACCGCAGTTTGTACGGCTCCTGGTACACGCTGCACTCCTCGAGTGGCAGCGGATGCACCAGAGCCTCGCCGAGGCCGGCATCGACCATCCAGACCTGGTCCGGATCCTCGACCAGTCCGCTCACCGTGAGCACCATGTGGCTCGCGTCGACGTCGCCCGCGCGGGTCGGAGTCTCCGCACCGCCTCGGTGCATCTGCACGCGGTAGCCGAGCTCCGTGAGCAAGAGAGCCATGGTTCCGTTCAGCTGGAAGCAGTACCCACCGGTCTCCCGCGCGATGATCCGCTTCGCCGACTCCTCAGGCTCCAGCGGTCCGCCCGGGGCCAGCTGGAACTGCACGGACTCGTACGGCACCTGGCCGACGAACGCCTCGTGCAGCCGCGACAGACCGTCCAGCCGCGGCGGTCCGTCGTACCCGCTGAGTCCGATTCGCTGGAGGAACGCCTGGGTGTCCATCCGCATAGGCTAGCCACGTGATCGAAGTACTCGCCCCGGCCGAAGCCGTTCAAGCCGCCCCGGAGCTGGCCGAGGTTTTCGTGTCCGCCTTCGGCGCCCCGGGGTACGACGAGGACCGGGCCGACGCCGAGCGGTTTGCCACCGAACAGCTTCCGGTGCACGCCGAACGGGACGATTTCAAACTCGTTGCCGCCCGATCGAACGGCAGGATCGTCGGATTCGCGTACGGGTTCACCGGGCAGCGCGGGCAGTGGTGGCCGGACCGGGTCGCGGCCGCGGTGCCGGCGGAGCTTGCCGAGGAGTGGGTCGGCGGTCACTTCGAGGTGGTGGAGCTCGCCGTCGCGGTCGAGGCGCAACGCCAAGGGCTCGGGACGGCCTTGATGGACGCGCTGATGACCGATCTCCCGCATCGGAAGGCGCTGCTCTCGACGTACGTCGACGATCGCCCGGCGCCGAGGCTCTACCAGCGGATGGGCTGGCGGGTCCTCGTCCCCGATCTGGGCTGGGGGTCGGCGCTCTACGGATTGGACAGGGCGATGCCGTAGGCACCGGGACCTGGCAGGGTAGGGTCATGACTTCTGAGCGGATCTATGTCGGGAGCTACACCAATCAGCCGGGCGGTGGGGACGGCATCGGGTTCGGGCCGCTGGACGCGATCGCGCTCGCGGTGACGACCGAGGATCCGTCCTTCCTGGTCAGGTCCGCCGACGGCCGGTTCCTCTACGCAACCAGCGAAGGCGAGCAGGGCCGGGTCGTCGCGTTCGCGATCCAGTCGGACGGCGGGCTCGAGTTGCTGAACGACCGGCCGACCGAGGGCAAGCACCCCTGCCACCTGGAGATCGACCCGTCCGGTCGCTACCTGTTGACCGCCAACTACACCTCGGGCTCGGTCGCGATCTACCCGATCGGTGCCGATGGCTCACTCGGTACGGCGACCCAGGTCATCCAGCGTGAGGGCACCGGACCGAACCAGGAGCGCCAGGAGGGCCCGCACGCCCACCAGGTGGTGTTCGACCCGTCCGGGACGTACACGTTCGACGTCGACCTCGGCTCGGACACCGTCTACACGTCCACGCTGACCGCGGACGGGCAGCTGGAGGAGGTCGACAGGCTGCGCATCCACCCGGGCGCCGGTCCGCGGCATCTGGTGTTCCACCCGCGCGCCGGAGCGGCGTACGTGATCAACGAGCTCGACTCCACGCTGACTGTCTGCAGCTACGCCGACGGCAAGCTTCAGGTTGTGCAGACGGCCTCGACGCGGCCGGCGGACTCGCCGGGCGAGAACTTCCCGGCCGAGCTGCTGATCTCCGCCGACGGGCGCTTCCTGTACGGCTCGAACCGCGGTGACAACACGATCGCGGTGTTCGCGATCGCCGGCGACGGGCTGTGGGTCGAGCTGGTGCAGACGATCGGCTCCGGCGGGGACTGGCCGCGACACCTTGCCTTCAGCAACGACGGGAGCCGGTTGTACGCCGCGAACGAGCGCTCGGACGCGATCGCGACGTTCGCGATCGACGGCGACGGCAGGCTGACCGCTGACGGGACAGGGATCAGCTGGCCGAAGCCGGTCTGCATCCTCCCGGTCTGACGCACCGCGACCGGCCACCGGCAGGCCGCTCGCGCTTCGGTGGTACGCCGTACTGCGGCCCCGGGTAGGGAGTCTGCTGCGACATGACACGCGATGCTACGGCTTCCGGGGCGCAATCACGGTGGCCAACGCAAGGCCCGCGCCGGCGAGAAGCGCCGCGGCGAGGAACCCGGTGCCGCGCCCGGAAGCGGCGGCGACGAGGCCGAAGCTGGCCGGACCAAGCCCAGCCGCCAGGTCGATGCTCATGCTGACGGTTCCCATCACCGCGCCGTGTTCGGCCGCCGGTGCTCGCTGCAGCGCGAGCATCATGATCGCGGGCGTGCCGAGCGCAACACCGACGCCCAGGAGCACCGTGCCACTGACCAGCCCGGGCACCGTTCGCCAACCGCCCATGACCAGCAGTGCGATCGTGGCGCAGAGCAACGAGATCCGGACGCTCCGGCCGGCGCCCAACCGGTCGGGGATGCGGGCCCCGACGCTCCGGATCAGCACGACGATCCCGGCGAACCCTCCGAGCAGGAAGCCGGCATTCGGCAGACCGAGGTCGAGCGCGTACAGCGGCACGAAGGCGAGGAAACCCGCCATGCCCCACACCAACGCGAGCAGCAGGAGCGCAGGCACGACGGCTGCCCGCGGGATGAGCCGGACAGCCTCGGCGCTTGCTTCATCGGACGTCGGCGCGCGAGTTTCGCCGACACGCAGGGCGAGCAGTACGCCGACGCCGGCCGAGGCTGCCGCGACCACCCAGACCGTGGTGAAGCCCGCCGTACTGATGAGCACTTCACCGATCGGCGGCCCGACCGCGAGACCGGCGTACAGGGACAGGGAGAACAGGCTGATCGCCTCGCCGCGGCGTTCGGGTGGGGCCAGGTCACTCATCGCGGTGACGGCGCCGACGAAGAAGAACGCGTCGCCGACGCCGGTGAGCAGCCGGAGCGCCGCGAGTGCGCCGATGGAGTCGGTCACGCCGTACGCCGCGACCGAGCCGGCGAAGATGATGCCGCCGCCGACCATCGCGATCGACCGGCCGCGGCGATCGACCAGTCGTCCGGCCCACGGACGCAGGACCAGGGCGGACAGGCTGAATGCCGCGACGACCAGGCCGACCGCGATGTTACCGCCGGTAAGTTGGCCGGCCACGTATCGGGGCACGGCCGGCACGAGGATCCCGTCGGCGAGAAAGTAGGCCAGCCCGGCCGCACCGAGCACGACGAACTGCGGGGTGACGAGTCGAGGGACGGCGGAAGTCGCTGTACTCATGGCATCTCCTCCGGTCAGGCCCACAATGGCCATGCGGGCTCCAGTGGAGCATCGGTAGTTCTGCCCATCTCCGGGCGGAACAGGCAGGTGTGCTCCGAGGGGACCGGGGAGGTGCGCGATGGCGGAGGACGACCTGCGACTCGCCGAGCTCCTCTGCGCGCTGTCGGTCACCCTCGATCTCGCGATGGCCGAGGTCCCGGAGAAGTCCATCCGTAGCTGCCTGGTCGCTGCCAGGCTGGCGGGCAGGCTCGGCGTCGCCGACCAGCGCACGGTCTACTACGCGACACTGCTGCGCCACCTCGGTTGCACTGCCACGACGCACGAGGAGGCGCACCGGATGGGCCCGCGGGCCGGCGAACTCCGTCCGCTCGCCGAGCGCACCGACGTCGCCAACCGCCGCGAGTCGCTCACAGTCCTTCGGAAGATCGGCCAAGGCACGGGCATCCGCCGCCTCCAGTACCTGGCCCGCACCCTCGCCGCCGGGGAGGACGACATCCTCCGGGCGATCTGCGAGGTCGGCAGCATGCTCGCCGACCGCTTGGGCCTCGGCCCGTCCGTGGCCGAGGCGCTCTACCAGAACCTGGAGCGCTGGGACGGCACCGGTACGCCGAAGGGACTGGCCGCTACCGAGATCCACATCGCCACCCGGATCGCGGAGGTGGCGACCCAGGCCGTCATCTTCCACAGTCTGGGTGAGCCGGTGCAGGCAACGCTCACGCGGCGCCAAGGTACCTGGCTCGACCCGGTGGTGGTTGCCGCGTACGACGACTCCCTGCTGGCCGACCTCGCCGAGATCGACGTGTGGCAAGCGACTCTGGACAACGAGCCGCGCCCCTGGTCACTCATCCGGCCGGACCAGCTTGACGACGTGGCCCGGACCTTCGCCTACTTCGTCGACCTCAAGTCGCCGTACCTGTTCGGTCACTCGACCGGAGTGGCGACGTTGGCCGACGAGGCTGCGCGGCTGCTGCATCTGGACGACGCCGACCGGGCAACCCTGCGACGGGCCGCGCTCCTGCACGACCTCGGGCGGGTCGCCGTACCGACGAGTGTCTGGGAGCGGCCTGGTGAGTTGCGCCGCGCCGACTGGGAGCAGGTGCGCCTGCACCCGTACCGGTCCGAGCGGATCCTCGCGCGGTCCGCGGTACTCGAGCCTGTCGCCGCACTGGCCGCTCTCCACCACGAGCGGATCGACGGCACCGGCTATCCGCGCCAGGTCAAGGGCGGCGAGTTGTCGACAGCGGCGCGGATCCTCGCTGCGGCCGACTGCTATCAGGCATTGACTCAGGACCGGCCACACCGGGCCGCGCACTCGCCGGACAGGGCTGCGGAGATCGTCCTGGCTGAGGCAGCGGCCGGCAGGCTGGACGCCGACTGCGTGAAGGCTGTGCTCGGAGCGGCCGGGCACCAGGTGCCCGGCCGCATGAGCCGTCCGGCCGGCCTCACCGAGCGGGAGGTCGACGTACTGCGTCTGCTCTCACGTGGCTCGTCCAATGCGGAGATCGCGCGCGAGCTGGTGGTGTCACGCCGTACCGCTGAGCATCACGTCCAGCACATCTACGGCAAGCTCGGCGTGTCCACCCGAGCCGGTGCCGCGCTGTTCGCGATGCAGCACGGCCTGTTCACACCGTGACGAGCTTCTCGAAGAAGAACTCGTGCTTGAGGAACGAGACGTCGTACTCGTGTCCTGGGAACGGCGGCAGGAGCTGGGCGGCCTGGAAGAGGCGCCAGCCGTCCTTCAGGGCGTCCAGACCACTCGCGTACGGCGGGACGTCGCTGTCACCCGTGGTCGGGTGGGTCGCTCCGGTTCCGTCGTACGTCGACCAGCCGACCACGCGGGCGTCCAGCGCGGAGGACGCCAGGTAAAGGACCAGGACCTGCTGGCGGACCGCCTGGCCGGTCTCGGCGGGGGCGGCGCTGGTGGCGGGGGCGGTCATGCCATCTCCTTCTTCGTGGCGTGCGGGTTCATGCTGCGCTGGGCGACCACCCGTTGCGGGCGGTTCGACACTCGGGTGACCCAGAACTCCGGGTCGAAGGTGTCGTCGCCGGTGAGCGCCTGCCACAGCTTGATCCGGTTGTACTTCTCCAGCCGGCCGGTGGCGTTCTCGTACCAGGGGAACGACTGGTCCAGCTCGCGCGCGACCTCCGGGTCGTACAGGTCCTCGACGTTCCAGAGCCGGACCTGGCGGACGGTCGGGTTGAACCGGATCTTGAACATGTAGCGGTCGATGGCGCTGTCGTTCTTGCGGCCGCCGTGCCAGATGCCGTGGTGCAGGAACTGCACGGTGCCGGCCGGGCACACCAGCCGGGTCTGGCCGAGCAGGTTCTGGTAGCGGCCGGTGTCGGACTCGTTGGTCCGGCGCAGGTGGCTGCCGGGCACGCTGAGCGTGCCGCCCATCTCGAGCGTCACGTCCTGCGGGTAGTACATCAGCTGTACGTCGAACGCGTCCGGGCGGACGTCGATGATCGCGTCACCGTGCAGGTTCTGCGCCTCGCCCTCGTTCGCCTTGCGGATGTGCACGGCGTGGTGGTCGACGGTCGGCTCCGGCCCGACCAGGCTGTGGATCGCACCGGCGACCTCCGGCAGCTGCACCAGCCGCTGGACGAACTCGCTGTCCGCGAACGCCTCCGACAGCGGGGTGCCGTACGGGACGCCGGGGATGCCGGCCTTCAGGACCTCGAGCGCCTGCTGGTTCATCTCGTCGGGGACCACGGCGTCCATCCGGAACGACCCGGTGGCCACGAAATGCGCCATCTGAACCGAGGTGAGCAGGTTCTTCTGATGCGGGTGGGGCATGAGACTCCCTCTCGGGGGTAGTGGTAACTACTCCACCAGGCTAGATTCCTTCTACGTTGCAACGCGTTGGCTGTGTTCACCACTGGTGGTAATTTCTCACCATGATCCAGCTGCACCTGGCAGAGCCGCCGGAGGTGGTGAACGTCGGGGTGGGCATCCACGGGGTGCGCAGCCTGCGGGATGTGTTCCGGCTGCCGGACCTGTGGCAACTGCATCTGTACTCGTACTCCGCCGATCTCACCCTCGCGGGTACGACGTACTCCGTGGCGCCCGGATACGTGTCGCTGACACCGGCCGGGTCGCAGGTGCAGTTCGATTACCGGGGACGGTCCGAGCACTTGTACGCCCACTTTCGGCCGGTCGTGGCGGGCGAGCCGTCGTACCTGCCCGTCGTACAGGACGCGGGCGCGGCCGCGCCGATGCTGTCGGACCTGCTGCGCTGGGCCGTCGAGGCGTCGCCCTCAGGATCGTCGCGTACGACGGCCGAGGTGTGGACCGCACTGTGGCGCATCGTCGACCTGACCGCCGCGACCACCGAGGGCGACGCTCGCCACCCGGCGGTCGCCACCGCCATCGCCTACATCGAGGCCAACCTCGCCCAGCCGCTCACCGTCCCCACCCTGGCCCGCCTCGCCGGCGTCTCGCACAACCACCTGACCCGCCTGTTCCAGACCGAGACCGGGCAGACCGTCATCGCCTACATCCGCGGTCGTCGCATGGGCCGCGCCCGTCATCTCCTGGTCTCCTCGACCCTGTCGATCCCGGCCGTCGCCGCCTCGGTCGGCATCCCCGACCTGCAGGCCTTCAACAAGACCTGCCGCCGCGAACTCGGCGGCTCCCCGCGCGCCGTGCGGACGGCAGGCCCGACCGGCTAGGCAGAGTGGGTGACCGCAAAGGCGGTCGCGACCGCTGCCGTTCGGCTGGTCACTCCGAGCCGTTCGTAGATGTTCTCCAGATGCTTGCGAACGGTGCCCTCGGCAACAAACAGCCGGTGCGCGATCTGGGTGTTGCTGTGTCCGTCGGCGACCAGGCGGAGCAGCTGCAGCTGACGGCAGGTCAGGTCCGGTACCCCGGCCCGGCGGCGTTCGTGGGCGCGGCCGATCTCGACGATGTGCGGCCGGAGCAACCCGCGTACGCCGGTCGCGTGTACCCGGACCTGTCCGCCGTACGCAGCGACGTCCGCGAGGCGCGCATCCTCTCCGGCCTGCATTTCCGCCACTCCATGAACGACGGCGACACCTTGGGCACCCAGGTCGCCAGGTGGATCGCTGCCCGGCATTAACGCGGTTGGCGTCGTTGCTCGGCGCCAATGCGGTGGCCAGTGCCCTGCTGGCGGGCTAGCGTGCCGAACATGTATGAGCTGATCCCGGTCGCGCAGGCACCGCAGTACGACGAGGAGGCCGCTGAGCGCTTCGCGGAGGAGTGGCCGGAGTTCATCTTCCATGACGTCGAGGTGCGGAAGTACATCGATCGGCGGCAGGAGTACTTCCCGGAGTGGGAGTTCTATCTCGTGTCCGACGACGAGCGGCTCATCGCGGGGTGCTGGGGTGTGCCGCTCGCGTGGGACGGGACCGTCGAGGATCTTCCCGGCGGGTTCACGGATTCCCTGGTGCGTTCGGTTCTCGGGTATGAGGAGGGCGTCGTACCGAACACCTTTGTACTGATGGCGGCCGCCGTACGCTCCGACGAACAGGGGCGCGGCCACGCCGGCCGGGTCATCACCTCCGTCCGCGACCGCGCGGTCGCCGGCGGCCTGCGTCAGGTGATCGCCCCGGTCCGCCCGACGTTGAAGTCAAGCTATCCACTGACCCCGATCGAAACCTTCATGACCTGGACCCGCAAAGACGGTCTCCCACTCGACCCGTGGCTCCGCACCCACGTCCGCCTGGGCGCGGAGTTGCTCGCGCCGGCGACCGCCTCCCAAACCATGACCGGCACCGTCGCGGAGTGGGAGAAGTGGACCAGCATGCCCTTCCCCTCCTCCGGCACGTACGTAATCCCCGCCGGCCTGACAACCCTCGACATCAACCACACCACCAACCAGGGCCTCTACACAGAACCCAACGTCTGGCTGCGCCACGCCTAGCTCATCGCGAGAGCGGCCAGGCCTTTGGTGAGGATGCCTTTGGCTACTTGGAGGGCGTAGGACTTGTCGGGGCCGGTGATGGCTTGGTCGGCCCAGCTGAAGACGTCCTCGAAGGCTCGGACGTGGCGGTAGTAGCGGACGCCCTCGTCGTCGATGGTGTGCGGGCCGTAGCCGGTGAGGAAGGCGTCGAGGTGCTCGGGGCGGGTGGGGCCGACGTCGCCCATGCCGCCGAGCATGAACATCAGGTCCTGCTCGCGCGGGGCGAGGATCACATCGTCCCAGTCGATCAGATGCAGGTCGTCGTCGACGAGAACGTTGCCGAGATGCGGGTCGCCGTGGCAGATCACCCGGGGACCGGCCGGCTCCGGCGGCCGCGCGGTCAGCAGGTGCGTGATCGTGTCCTCGTGCTCCTTCCAGACCGCCCCCAACTCCTCCTCGATCTCGTCCTCCGGCGCCTGCGTGGCGAGCCTTGTTTGCAGCTTCTCGGCGATCGCCGGGACCCGCGCGTCGATGTGACTGTGCTTGGGCAGCGCATCCCGCAGCCTGGGCGGCGGCTCCGCGTCATGGACCCGCCGGAGGAGTACGCCGTACTGCGTCCACTGCTCGTTCGTCAGCCCGGTCTCGGCCGCGCGTACGCCGTTGATCCACGGCGTGATCGTGAGCCGCTTCTTCGCGTGGACGCTCCACAGGCCGCTGTCCGTCGTACGGATCATCTCCGGGACGCCCGGAAGCCCGCTGTCCGCCAGGAACGCAGCCACCTGGTGGCCGGTGTTCGTGCCGGCGCCGCTCCACTTCACGGCGTACGTGTTGGTCGCCGTACTCGCCTTCCACACCTGCGCGGCGATGTCCGCCCCGTGGGCCACGGGTGAGAGTTCCACCACATCCAGCCCGAAGTCCTCGGCCAGCCACCGCCGCATCAACGTGTCTCCCACGCCCGCCAGCATGCCCGGCCACCGCCCGCCGAAGCGACCCGATTACCGGGCTGACTGTCAGGCCGGTATCACGACTGCCGGGCCGGCGTCGCGACGGTCAGGCTGGTGTCGCGCTGAAGCGGGACTCGACGGCGTCGTACTCGGTCACACGCACGCGTACGACGGTGCCGACCTCGGCACCGGCTCCGCGGACGAGACCAGGCACGCCCGGCTCCGTCTCGACAAACAGGCCGAACGGCTTCGACGACGTGACGACGACGTCGATCTCGGCACCAGGCCTCGGGAGGGTTCCGGTCATGCGGCTCACCCCCCTCCACCACTCAGGGCGACGCGGGCGGGCGGAGCGCACGTCCGCCGGAGGACCTTCCGTCAAGGCAGACGCGGCGGCCCGGGGCCGCTCGGATCTCACCAGGGGCAATGGTAGATCCCGCCTGCTCGCCGGTACGACGTCGCGCGGGGCGCCGTACCGCGGCGTCTTGCGGACGAGGCGGCGTACGGAGGCTCAGCGGTAGTTGACGAACTGGACGGCGAAGTCGAGGTCCTGGCCCTTGATCAGCGCCTGGACCGACTGCAGGTCGTCGCGGCTCTTGCTGGAGACCCGTAGTTCCTCGCCCTGGATCTGCGCCTTGACGCCCTTCGGGCCCTCGTCGCGGATCAGCTTGGACAGCTTCTTCGCGTTCTCCTGGGTGATGCCGGCGCTGATCGAGGCGTTGATCTTGTAGATCTTCCCCGACAGCTTCGGCTCGTCCGTCTCCAGACCCTTGAGCGAGATCTGCCGCTTGACCAGCTTGTCCTTGAACACGTCCAGTACGGCGTTCACCCGCTCCTCGGTGTTCGCCTGCATGTCGATCGCCTCACCGGACAACTTGATCCCGGCGTCCACGTTCTTGAAGTCGAACCGCTGGCTGATCTCCTTCGCCGCCTGGTTCACGGCGTTGTCCACCTCCTGACGGTCGACCTTGTTCACGATGTCGAAGGAGGACTCCGAAGCCATGGGCACATCCTTTCCGATTTGCTGTCAGGGGCACTGTCTGTTGTATCGTCTCCCACGCCGGTTCACGAACCGGCAGCACCCTGGCGGGTTGCCCGAGCGGCCAAAGGGAGCAGACTGTAAATCTGTCGGCGTATGCCTACGCAGGTTCGAACCCTGCACCCGCCACCAGCACCAAAAGAGCCTCTGACCTGCGAAAACGCAGCTCAGGGGCTCTCTTGCTGTGTCCGGCTAGCTACGGCGATCTACGGGTGTCCCTGTCGAATACGTGTCGAAGTCCGCCGCGCTCACCGGGCGGGCTGCCTGGGCCCGGTCCTCCCACGCGCCGAGGTGGACGGCGGTCAGACGACGCCCGCGCTGCACCGCAGCCTCGGAGGGTCAGGTCACCGCCCGCCGCTTGCGCCGATGACCTGAACGGCGCGGCTGCAGTGCCGCTGCACCCTAGGTCATGAGTCCGCAGGGACGTTGATCCGCGCGGCTAGTACTACAGCCTTAGATCGTTATGGATCGACACGTGCCGCTAGGAGGTCTGGCGGCGCCGTACCTGGGCGTCCAGTAGCTCGCGCAGACGGGTCTCGTCAGCCGCGCTGGCCAGTCCACGCTTCGGCAGGATCAGGAAGGGCCCGTCGGATGGACGCCCTATCCCCAGCCTGAGGATGAATGCACGGCTGCTCTCCTCGACGTCGCGGATCCGGGACCATCCCCACCAGCACTCGAGGTCCTGCTGCCGGCGGGACAGACCCGCTTGTCGGCCACATACTCGACTGGATCCTGCACGAGCGGGTCGTTGTTCCACCGCAGTTGCCGGGCTCGCCCTGACAGCAGGCCAAGCAACAGGAGCAGTACGCCGCCCACGACGGCGAGGACGGTCAGCTTCAGAATCAGGCCCACGGCGAGCAGGATCGTGGCAACAGCCATCGGCTTGACCATCTGCCGCCGATAGGCCGGCCGGCGCGCCAGCTCCCGCAGGTCCTCCTTCTCCGGCGTCCACCGCAACATGATCGCGTCTGCGTCCGTCTCGATCGCCATAGCCGCAGAGCGTACCGTCGTCGGACACGAACCCGTGAGGCGTCGAGGTCGGTCCGGTTCCAGCCGCCTGGTGTCGGCGACGGCAAGCTCAGTTCCAGCGAATGACCACGCTGCAATCATCTGTCGCAAGCGGCCCGCGAACCGCGGACGTAACGATCTACGGCTGTAGTACCAGAACCCAGAGAAGTCTGCTTGTGCGGGTACTGGGGAAAAGTTCCGTTCCTCCAGAACTTCAGTGTTGGTGCATGTTCCTGAAATTCTGTCAGCAATCTCGCCACCCAACCTCGCGGTTCACAACTCTCGACCCTCGCTGCGACTGGCGCGGGTGGTGTCAAAGGACGCGGATGCGCCCTGAGACACCGTCAGGTCTACTCATAACCCCACTGGTCGCAGGTTCCCGTTCTGCCCCCCGCCGCCGGCAGCAGAACTGCCGACCACTCGAGGTCACACCAAGTCGAACGCTAGCCCTATCGGTATGGGTGTGACGCTCACCGACTGGCCTGAGCGTCGACCGTTGGCCGCGCGGGGCGTCCACCCGAAATGACAACTCGGGTCACCGTCGTACCAGCCTGTCAGAATCAGCCCGAACGCCGGCCTCCAGCCGACAGCGACCGCTCGCGAAAGATCCGGGGTAAGAGTACGGTCGACAAGTAGGGGCGGCATGGACGTGTGTCCATCAGGAGGGGGCGGGAAATGAGCATGAAACACATCTTCTATGGGGGAAACGGCACCACGCCCGTCGACAGCGGGCTTCCCCTCATCGGTAGGTCCTTCAGCGTTAATGAGGACACAGGCGCATTGCTCTTTTGGCACTACACCGGCAGAGGCGAGCCGGACCCAACGGGGGCGAAGGGCTTCACGGGGCCCGGAAACAACTCGGGGAACCAGATCGGCCGTGGTTTTGGAAGCATGCTGCGCATGCTCGGAGGCGGCGATGGGATCATTCTTGCGATCCAGCCCAACGGCGACCTGACCTTTTTTCAGTACACCGGTAACGGTGAGCAAGACGAGACAGGCACGCTTGGCTTCGAAGGACCTAACCAGGGCACCGTGATCGGCAACGGCTTTCACAGCTTCCCTCACGTTTTCGTTTCGCCTCGTGAGGGCCACGCCACGGGGATGACAATTTTCCTGGTAAACGAAGCCGGCGACTTGCTTTTCTTCCGGTACAGCGGCAACGGGGAACCTGACCCGACCGGGACACTAGGCTTCGAGGGACCTAACCAGGGAAATCAGATTGGCCGAGGCTTTCGGAACTTCCGCCACATCGTGGGCGTTGGCGGCGGTGCGTTTCTCGCCGTCCCGGAGAACGGCGACTTGCTCTGGTTCCAGTACACCGGCCAGGGCGAGCAGGACCCAACAGGGGCCAACGGCTTTACGGAACCTGGGAACAATTCGGGAAACCACATCGGTCGTGGCTTCACGGACTTCCGGCACCTCTTCGGCGGATCGACCGACCAGGGCGGACGCGCTCGGATTTTCTATGGAGTCAAGGAAAACGGCGACCTCCTGTTTTGGCGGTACGAGGGTAACGGCGAACAGGATCCGACGGGGACACTGGGCTTTGAAACAGGCTTCCAAGGAACTCAGATCGGCAACGGTTTCTAGCCTGCAGTCAAGCGCAGACGTTCGTCGGCGGGCCCGAGCCCCTTCCATCAGGGCGACTCATAACCCAGAGAGTGCAGGTCGGGCAGAGCCTTTCGGGAGGCAAACTGGGAGGCAACGACCCCACGCCGGTCAGGACAGCACTGGACGTTAGTGGACTCGAATGAAAGGCGGCAGCCAAACTGCCCGCAACGCACGTGAAATCCATGGCATGGAAGCGGTCGCACCCGGCTGGACACTGCCAGTTCACGTACCCAGATCCGTACCCAAGGCGTTCCGGGAGTTGGTCGATCGGATGAGACGCATGAGACCAACTGGACGGCGATCAGGCCGAGTACATGCAGTTCTCGGTACCTGCCGTTGCCGCTGAGACACCGCCCGGGCTCATAACCCAGCGATCGCACGACCTCGTCTCGTGTCAGGTGCCCTCGGTCTGCTCCGCACTAATTCCTGTTGACGATGTTCACGCAGTGCCGTCGACGAAGCCCCACTGAGCGAGGAAGTCGCGTGGAGCCACGACGTCGATCCCGCGGCCTCGAGCGTTTCGAGTCAAGGGAGATCTGGGCGGCCTCTGTCCGCAGACCGGAGTTCGTGTCCTGACGGACGACTGTGGGATGCGAGTACGAGCACGACAAATGGGCCTGACGCCAGTGAGGCTGCCTGACGACCATCGCAAGGCGAATCCAGCTCGCTCGGACAGATCTTCTGGCGCGGAGGTCTAGTCGCCAAGCATCGCGGCTGCGAAGAATCGGCCCGTGCTGTTGGGAGCTGCCGTGGTGCCGCTCGTCGAGGTCATGTCTGCGATGCCGTCAGGTTGGCTGTTCCCAGGTGAGAGACGACCAACGCGGACTCTGTAAATCTGCCGGAGTATGCCTACGCAGGTTCGAACCCTGCACCCGCCACCAGCACCAAAAGAGCCTCTGACCTGCGAAAACGCAGCTCAGAGGGCCTCTTGCGGAGGCGGGAGGTCGGCGAGGCTAGCATTCGGCGCATGAGCGAGCCGCACACAGATCCTGTCGCCCACAACCGTCGCGCCTGGGACCGTGAGGTGGAGAAGGGCAACGAGTGGTCGCGGCCGGTGACACCCGAGGTGGTCGCGAAGGCGCGGGCCGGTGAGTGGTCCATCGTCCTCATGGGGTACGAGCCAGTCGACCCGACCTGGTTTCCTCCGGACATCGCCGCCTGCGACGTGCTCTGCCTCGCCTCCGGTGGCGGGCAGCAGGGTCCGGTGCTCGCCGCGGCCGGCGCGCGGGTGACCGTCTTCGACAACTCGCCCGGCCAGCTCGCGCAGGACGAGATGGTCGCCGCGCGGGAAGGGCTCGACGTGCGTACCGTGCTCGGCGACGCGCGCGACCTGAGCGGGTTCCCGGACGCCTCGTTCGACCTGGTCGTGCACCCGGTCTCCAACCTCTTCATCCCCGAACTGGCCCCGGTCTGGCGGGAGTGCCACCGCGTGCTGCGGCCGGGCGGCACGCTGCTGTCCGGCTTCGTCAACCCGGACGTCTACCTGTTCGACGCGGACGCGATGGACACGCGCGGCGAGCTGGTCGTGCGGCACCGCCTGCCGTACAGCGACGTCACCCATCTGGAGCCAGGCGAGCGGGAGCGGCTGTGGGGCGCCGACTCGCCGCTGGAGTACAGCCACACGCTCACCGAGCAGATCGGCGGGCAGACCGCCGCGGGGTTCGCCATCACCAGCTTCGCCGAGGCGCCACACCACTCGGAGGTGACGGCCGGCTGGCTGCCTGGCTACTTCGCCACCAAGGCGGTCAAGGGGTCCTAGGCTCTGTCCAGTTGTGAGGCCGTCGATTGGTGTGACCAGATCTGTGACCGGAGGCTCTGAAACCTAGGTCGTCAGGCCCGGCACGGACCATTCGACCTTGTATCCATGGCGATTGGACCAGCGCCGCAACAGCGCTGACGGCCAGCCGGAGCCCAGGTGCGCGCTCGGAGGGCTCGTCAGCATGGCCTGGCATCGAACGCTCAGCCGAAGGCGCACGCCTGTACGTCGTACTCATGCTAGCTGTCAGCCAGTCGCGGATAGTCCACGTCTGGTCGTTGCCCACGGCACTCACTCGCTAAACGCTATTTCTGCTGGATCGAATCGTTTGCCTGGTCGTCGCGGCTGGTACTAGCGTGAGCGAGAGTTGCATTGGGCAACTATATATTTGACAGGAAAGGCAGATACTGCGTGAGATCGATCGGGCGAATGGTTGCGATGGGCGCGGCCGCGGTGGCTGTGGTTGCGGGCGGCGCGACGGTGGCCCAGGCGCAGACGCAGACCATCCACACCCTCACCTGTGCGAGCCAGGACGAGTGCATTCAGAAGCAGAACGTGTACCGGCACTACGGGTACGCGGTGTCCGACGTCTGGTACCAGGATCCGAACACGACTTGCGCCCCCGAGTGGCCCTGCGCTCTGGGCTGGCAGTTCCAGTGGGAGGAATGAACTGACCGCTAGGCCGGTGCGGTGACATGGCGGGTGGCATCCCCTCTCGGAGGCGGGATGCCACCCGCTGCGTAACAGAACGCGGCGGGGCGCGATTAGTAGGTCGGGGCTGGAGGGGAAGAACAACGTGGGGGGAATCATGAAGTGGTTTGAGTTGTGTCGCGCCGGTCGGTCTGCGCGAGGTGTCCGATGAGGCAGATCCTGCATCGGATGGGCGGCAGGGGCGCCTGGTACTACTGGGTGACCATCGTGACCGCCGGGCTGTTCGCCTGGGCGCCGTTCCTGCACGCCGCGACCAGGCTGAGCGACCGCCGTTTGCGTCGGCGCGCGGCCCTCTACGGCGTGGCCGCCGTGGTCCTCGTAGCCTTATCGAGCGCTACACCGACCGACGCGAACGGCGATCCTCGGGGGGCAGTCGGCAATGCGCTGTCGACCGTCTTCGCGCTACTTGCGATCGCGATGGTCGTTGTCGCGTGCGTACAACTACGCCCGGTGCGGCGAGCTGTGTACGGACTCGCGGAGCCCTCACGGTTCGTCATTCCGCCCGGCACGGACCCGGCTGTAGCCCAGGCCTTGGCCGCCCGGGAGCGCCGGAACACTGCGCGTGCACTTCTCGAGAGAGACCCGATGCTTGCGCGGGACCTCAACATCGGCCGCCCGGATCGGCCGCGCAGCTACGACGACGGGGGGCTCATCGATCTCAACACCGCACCCGCCGGACTCCTCGTCGCCGCCTGCGGGCTCACGACGCAAGAGGCTGAGCGCCTCGTGTCCGCGCGTGAGCTGTTCACCGCCGGGTTCTCCAGCGTCGACGAGGCGCTGGTGTACGCCGAACTGTCCGGGCCGGTCACTCACGTGCTCCGGGACCGCGGTGTGCTGCTGCCACGCTGACCGAGGGAATATGGGTGGAGCGGCCGGGAGTTGGTTGTTGAGACGGCGCATGACCCGAGGAGAGAGCAGGCGATGAAGCCCACTGAGTTCGTGAAGGTGAATGGTCAGTTCTGGGGGGAGCACCTCAAGGGGGTGGGGGAGCACCTGGCCGGGAGTCACCGGAACGAGCTGCCGGGGCCGTTGCTGTTTCCGCGGATGATGGTGCTGACGGAGACCCCGGACTGGAACATCGTGGAGTTGGTCGGGGTGAGCCGGGAGTACCGGTCGCTCGAGGTACGGCGACGGAAGGCGGCGAGCGTCGAGGAGTACTTCGGGCTCGGTGATGGTGCGGCGGTCGTCACGCTGCCGGGGGAGAACCTGTTCAAGGACGCCACCGTCGCGACCGAGGTCGGCCGGCGGGAGCTGGTGGATCGGTTCCCGGGTGCGGACAAGATGCTCGGCAACGAGTTCACCGGGCCGGGCGAGCAGATCCTGCAGTTCGCGCCGGGCAACTACTCGACGTTCGACCGGGTCCTGCTGGTGCACACCGTCGGCGCATCGATCCGGGTCCACTGGACGTTCTTCGCGCTGGCGATCCACCGCTCCGAGCCGGCCGACAAGTACCTCTCCTTCCTGCGGAACTACGCCCAGGCCGCGGACCACCTCGACCCGATCGGCACCCTGAGCGTGCCGGTGGGCGATCTGGATCTGAAGGGTTCCCCGTTCGCCAGCACGTACCTCGGACACGGCCTGCCGGACTCGACCGTCGACCAGTTCCTCGAGGACAACGAGAGCATCCTGTTGTCGGCGTTCGACGCGACCCGGCTGATCCGCCGGCCGTTCCTCGAGCGGCAGGAGGACGGCGACGCGCTGCAGCCGGACTTCATCCTCGAGACCGCGGACGGCAATCACATCGTCGGCGACCTCGGTCTCCCGCTGCTGGAGGGCAAGAAGCACCACCGCACGACCCCGGTGCACGACGGCGCGGCCGCCCTCGCTCGCTACGCGGACTACTTCACGTCCCCCGAGCACCGTGCCTTCGCCCAGACGAAGTACGGCGTCGACGTCAGCGACCCGCGCAAGCTGCTGGTGATCGGCACCCAGGACACGGTCAACCCCGCCGACGTGACGGACGCCGCCATCGAGATCGTCGACTACGACTCGATCCTCCGACTTCATCTGGCGGCGAACTCCTGACCGGCTAAGGTCCGGTCCCGTGGAGTACTTCGTGTACGGACGGGACCGGGTCGGTGGGTACGACGTCAAGGTGAACCTCAACGAGGAGCACTGGGCGTTCATGGATCGGTACGCGGAGGAACTCGTCGCCCGTGGTCCCACGCTGACTGCGGACGGCGAGGAAACCACCGGCAGCCTGCACATCGTCGATCTGCCGGACGACGAGGCTGTCCACACCTTCGCGTACGACGAGCCGTACTACCGCGCCGGTGCCTTCGACTCGGTCTTGATCCACCGATTCCGCAAGCACGTCGGCAGCACCATGTGGGACTTCGCGAACGCGGTCGAGGGGTACAACCGCTACCTCGTGATCACCGACGACGAGCCCCGGCCTCTCACCTCACCGCACCTCATCATGTACGGCGACCTCCTCAGCCTGGACGCCGGCAAACACCTGGGCCGCGCCGCGCTCGTCGAAGCTCCCCAGCCTGAAGCAGCCGCGGTTCTGGTCGAGGCACCCGACGCCGAAGTCCTCCCGTGGGAGTTCGGCGGCCGCCGCTGACCTCACCACTCGTCGGGCAGGTGATCCACCACGGCCTCGACGATCAGCCGGCCATCCGGTGTGTCCACGCCCAGAGAAGACGCTGCGTGGTCGAGTCGCTCGAACTCCAGACACACGCAGCCGATGCCTCGGAGGACCGGCTTCAGGCGCCGGACCCGCTTGATCGCCTGGTCCGCAGTCCCGACGTACACGATCTTGGTGCCGGTGAAGCACCTGAGCTCGTGGTGCCAGTCATGGGATCGGTAGGCGCGCCAGAACTCCAACGGCGGGCGGGGTAGCCGAGGCTCCCGTTCCATCCGGCGCATGTCGCCGTCGGTCGGGAATCCGATCGGCGCGACTCCGCCCATGATGAGTCCCGCCGCGCGGCTCGTCGAGCGCGCGACGATCGCCGCCATGCAGGCCGGCTGGGAGAACCCCCATACCACGAACCGGTCGATGCCCTCGTGGTCGAGCACTGCCAGCACCTGCTCGCCGATGCTCCCGAAGTCGTACTCCGCCGGCCGCTCACTCGCGCCGAACCCGATCGGATGCACCTGCACGACCCGGAATCGGTCGGCAAGCCAGTCGGCCGGCCGAAAGTCCCGCGGTCGCCGGTTGTTCCGGACCAGTACGACGGCCGGCCCGTCACCGCTCACCTCGTAGGCGATCCGGGCCCCAGCGCGGATGACCCCGGGCACTCAGGCCTCGGCGACGATCTTCTGCAGGGTCGCCGCGAGGGTACGACGGTCGGCCGCGGCCAGACCCGTGGTCATCGCGCCGATGCGCTCGGTGAAGCCGTTGTGGGCGTCGTGCGCAAGAGCGAGACCGGGGGCCGTCAGTTCGATCTGGCAGGCCCGGCGGTCGGTGGGGTTGGGGATCCGGCTGACCAGGTCGCGGCGTTCGAGGCGGTCGACCATGCTCGTCAGGCTGGAGCGTTCGATGCTGAGGATGCGGCTGAGCTCGGTCATCCCGAGCGGGCCGCCCAGCAGCACGCAGAGCAGGTGGGCCTGCTGCGGGGTGAGGCCGAGCGGCCGGCTGGTCTCGGCGTACAGGTCCTGCAGCACGTGCATCGTCTGGACCAGGGCACCGGCCAGGTCCGTGTCCCGCGCTGTCGTCGTGGCCATGCCCTCATGGTAGTCCGGTCAACAAACAGTTTGCAGATCTCATAGTTCGTAGCGCTACTATTTAGGTCTACGAACTAAAAGGAGACCTCATCATGACCCCCAAGTTCGGCTACGGCTCCCCGGCCGACGTCCACGACGCGACCGCCCTGCTGCGCCTGGCCGCGCAGGCCGACCGGGATGGGCTGGATCATGTCTCGGTCTCGGACCACCCGTACGTCGCCGACCTCCTCGACGGCTACGCGACGATCGGCGTACTCCTCGGCCGCACCCAGCACCTGTCCGCGTTCGTCAACGTCACCAACCTCCCGCTGCGCCCGGCCCCGGTGCTTGCACGTACGGCGACGTCCCTCGCGGCACTGTCCGACGGGCGGTTCATCCTCGGCCTCGGCGCGGGCGGCGCTTGGGACCGGATCACCACGATGGGCGTACCGGAACTGCGGCCCGCCGAAGCGGTCGAGGCCTTCGAGGAGGCGATGCAACTCCTCCACACGATGTCCGACGGCGGTCGCCCCGAACCGACCAAGCACTACCCGATCGCGCAGCTCAAGCCCGCGAACGTTCCCGCGCCGCTCATCTGGACCGGCTCGAACGGCCCGAAGTCGCTCGCCGCGACCGGCCGGCAGGCGGACGGCTGGATCCCGGGCCGCGCAGCGGACTGGCTGAGCGACCGCTACCGCTGGTCCCGCCCGATCATCGACGACGCTGCGCTGTCGGTCGGCCGCAAGCCGTCCGACGTCGCCACGATCTACAACTTCCCCGGCGCACTCACCGCCTCCCCGGCTCGCCGTACCCGCGATGACGAAGGCCGCTGGATCGGCGGTTCCCCCGCGCAGTGGATCGAGGAACTCACCGGCGCGATCCTCGAGCACGGCGCTGCCGGGTTCACCCTGTTCCCGCGAGGCGCCGACGCGTACGACGTCCAGGTCGCGAGGTGGGCGCAGGAGGTCGTCCCCGCAGTGCGGGCCGCGGTCAGCTAGTCAGCCCAGCGCCGCTAGCTCCGCAGGCGACAACCGGATGGCGCCGGCGGCGATGTTCTCCTCGAGGTGGGCGGGATTCCCGGTGCCCGGGATCGCCAGGACGTTCGCGCCTTGATGCAGAGTCCACGCAAGGCGGATCTGTTGAGGCGAGACGCCGTGCTGGCTGGCGATCGCCTCGACAGCGGACGAGTCCTCCGGTGTCGCGCCGCTCTCACGCTCCGCGCCGGCGATCGCGAAGAACGGTACGTAGGCGATGTCCCGCTCGGCGCACAGCCGGATCAGCGCGTCCTCTTCGCGGCGCAGGTCGATGGCGTAGCTGTTCTGCACGCACACCACCGGCGCGATCGCCAGCGCCTCGTCCAGGTGGTCGGCGCGCACGTTCGACACCCCGAGCTGC
Source organism: Kribbella sp. NPDC050241 (assembly GCF_044459685.1). Classification (NCBI taxonomy): domain Bacteria; kingdom Bacillati; phylum Actinomycetota; class Actinomycetes; order Propionibacteriales; family Kribbellaceae; genus Kribbella; species Kribbella sp. NPDC050241. The sequence continues at coordinate 454,656 of NZ_JBITJE010000003.1, read as the reverse complement.
CGGATCAGTCCGGCGTCCCGCAGGTCAGCGAGCGCCCCGAACCGGTCGGCGATCGAGTCGGCGCCCGCCTCCTTCTTCATGATGCGCAGGTTCACCACGTCGAGGCGGTCGAGGCCGAGCTGGCGCAGGTTCGTCTCGACCTGCGTCCGCAACTCGGCCGCGGTTGTCGCATGGTAGAAACCGCGCTCCGGGGCCTCGCCCGGCCCGACCTTCGTGGTGATGACGAGCTCATCGGGGTACGGCGCCAAGGCTTCGCGGATCAGCTCGTTGGCATAGCGCGCTTCGCCGTCGCCGACCCTGAGCGTCCCGCCCGGTGAACAGTAGAACGCGGCCGTGTCGATGTGGTTGACGCCGAGCTCGACCGCTCGTCGCAGTACCCGGATCGCCACCTGACGATCCGGGTTCGGGGTGATCCGCATGGCTCCGAAACCCATCCGGTTGACGGTGACGTCGCCCAGCTTCCAGGTGCCTGCGGCATCCGCGGTGCTCATTCCTCGATCGCTCCTCGAACTGCGCGTAGATGTTGCCGGAAAGTCAGTGAGGGATCTGTCGCCCGCGCTGTCAGGTAGTCCGCGAACCGAACCTGCACCCGCAACGACCGTCCAGCCCGGATCTCGGCCGCCTGCCGATGTTCGGTGTCGCGGATGGACTCGGCCAGCCCGGTCACCTCGTCGACCCGATCGGCCGGCACGAAGACCACACCGTCCTCGTCACCCAGTACGACGTCGTCCCGGCTCACCGACCAGTCCCCGATAGTTGCCGTGGACAATGCGTCGTCCGGTTGCGGGTCGAGCCGCAACGGCCCGGTCGGCATCGCGCCGAGGCTGAACACCGGCAGCCCGATCGCCGTGATGTCGACCGTGTCGCGATGCAGTCCCCAGATCACGATCCCTGCGAGTCCGGCGGCCTTGGCCTCGAGCGCGACCAGGTCGCCCACGCACGCCTCGTCCCGCCGTCCGCCGTTGTCCACAACCAGTACGTCGCCGTCCTCGGCCGACTCGAACGCCTCCAAGAAGACGTCGACACTGCCCACATGCTGCGCCGGCAACACGCGCCCGGCCACCCGGCCTCCGACCACAGCCGTCAGCGACGCGGTCCGCACCGGCACACCGGCCCGGAGACAGGCATCCGCCACATGCGCTGTCGTCAATCCGTCGAACAGCATGCTCGATCCCTTCTCACCGTACATATGGACAGGAGGTGTTCCGCCCACCGCACTCCACCCGAGTCAACCGCGCCACGCAAGTCCGGCCCACAGGCCGACACCTCCTGTCGATCTGTACGGCTACGACAGGAACGCGACGATCTCGGCCAGCGACGGACTGTAAGCCTCGCTCGAGGTGTCGACCGTCAGTGACGGGACCGGCAGATCGACTGCCTGGAAGGCGTTGTGGGTCCGCAGCCGAGCGTCGGCGCTGATCTGTGCGTCCTCGTGCGCGATCCGTTTCGGGTCGGTCGCCGTACGCGCGGTGATCCGGGCGAGCGCGACGTCGGCCGGGACCGTGCAATGGATGATCCGAAGGTCGGCGCGGTTCAGCAGCGGGGTCAGGCCGGGACTCCAGATCCGGTCCTGGAACGCGGCTTCGGCCACGATCGTCGTACCGCGGCCTACCAGCAGCCCGATCACGTCGAAGAAGGTGGACAGCGTCCGCATCGTCAGCGGGTCGCCCGGGCCGGGTACGAAGCCAGGCGTCGCGTGCGCCATCCCCTCCTTGATCTCGTCCCGGCAGATCGCCGGGCACCCGATCGCGCCGGCCACCTGATGCGCCAGCGTCGTCTTCCCGGTCCCTGGCGGGCCACTCACCACTACGACAAGAGGTTTGGACTGCACCGCCGCACCCTAGCCACCTCCGACGTCCGCCCGCACCAGGATTCCGGGAGACGTCACCGAAAAGTGTCCGTGCGGGCGGTTAGCGTGAGGTCCGGATGTGGCCAGAACGTCGGTGGGCAGGGGGTGACAGTGGACGGATGACGACCTATTCCGCGGTTCGTACGACGGGCATCTACTGCCGGCCCGGATGTGGGGCGAAGCCCCTGGCGGAGAACGTGCGGACCTTCGAGCTGGCGGCGGCCGCCGAGGCGGCCGGTTACCGCGCCTGCCTGCGCTGCCGGCCTTACCGAGTTGCGGGGACGGTGCCGGACGAGGCGCCGGAGCTCGTCTGCCGCGCCGTTCAACTGATCATCGCCGGTGTGCTGGACGAGTCCGGCGAGGCGGCGCTCGGCGTGCGGCTCGGGCTGTCGGCGCGCCACCTTCGCAGGTTGTTCCACGAGCACCTCGGCGTCACGCCGGACCAGTTCGCCCGCTCGAGGCGAGCCCACTTCGCCCGCAGACTCCTCGACGACAGCGATCTGTCCATCGCGGATATCGCGTTCGGATCCGGCTTCGGGAGTCTGCGGCAGTTCAACCGGGCGATGCGTGAGATCTTCCGGGCGTCCCCTCGCGAGCTCCGCGACCGGCGGCGCCGGACCGACCGCTTGGTCGCCGATGGTGGCCTGGCGCTGCGGCTGCCGTTCACCACGCCGTACGACTGGGAGGCGATGAGCGCGTTCCTCGCGTCGCAGGCGATCCCTGGCGTCGAGTCGGTCGAGGACGGTGTCTACCGCCGGACCATCTCTCTCGACGGCGATCCCGGTCTGCTCGAGATCGGTCCCGGCGGGCCTGATCACCTGGTGCTGCACGCACATCTCCCGTACTGGGAAGGTGTCATCCACGTCGTCGAACGAGCCGCGCGACTCGTCGCCGTCGAAGCCGACCCGGACGTCCGCGTGCCGGGCGCGTGGGGGCCGTTCGAGGTCGCGGTCCAGGCGGTGGTCCGCGATCAGCTACCACCCGAGGACGCGTACGACGTACTGCGCAAGCTCGTCGAGGTGTACGGCGTTCCGGTCGCGGGGCTCGGCCACGGCCTCACGCACGCGTTCCCGGGTGCGGAGGCGCTGACCGGTGCCGAGCTGGTCGGGCCGCTGGCGCGAGCAGTTGCTGCGGGCAACATCATGCTCGACGGTGGTGCGAACGCCGGGACACTGATCCGTTTCTTGGAAGCAGTGCCCGGCGTCAGTCCGCAGGCAGCCCGTCACATCGTGCTGCGGTTGGGTGCGCACCAGTCGTGGTTCAGCGAAGCAGGTCGTTGAGCTTGCCGAACTCGGCTGCGGTGGCGAGCACCTCGTAGGTTCCGGTCGACAGCAGTTCCTTCGCTGCTGCCGTCGCCAGTCCGTACGCGCCGGCGGTGATCGCCGGCCCGACGCTGATCCGGGTCACCCCGAGTGCGGTGAGCTCGGCGACCGTGGGCGCGCCCGGGCCGACCATCACGTTCAGTGGCAACGGCGACGCGGCCACCAGCTCACGGATGGTGTCGGCGTCCACGACGCCCGGAACGAACAGCACGTCCGCGCCGGCTTCGGCGTACAGCTTGGCACGCTCGATCGTGCCGCTCCCGTCGCCGAACAGATAGGTGTCCGTCCGCGCGTTGATCACGAGCTCGCGGTCAATGGCTCGCGCGGCAGCGATCCGCTCGGCATGCAAGGCCGGGTCGATCAGCGAGCCGCCAGAGCTGTCCTCGAGGTTGATGCCGACAGCACCGGCCTCGATGACGCCGGCAACCGTTGCCTCGACATCGCCGTAGCCGGACTCGACGTCCGCGGTCACAGGGATCGACACCGCTCCGACGACCGCGCGAAGTGCCGCGATCGCCGCCGTGCGGTCCAATCCGCCGGCATCCGTGACACCGGCGGCCCAGGAGATGCCGGCGCTCGTCGTCGCGATCGCGGCAGCCCCTGCTGCCTCGATCGCCCGCGCCGAGCCGGCATCCCATGCGTTCGGCAGCACCAGCGGCGGCTGCGCGTGCAACGCCCGCAGTCGCCGGGCGAGCTCGTTCTGCGCGCTCACAGGCTGACCAGTAGTTCGTGGTCGATCTCGACGAACTCGACGATGAGCTTCGCGAACTTCCCCGCGATCAGCTCCCGGTACGCCGCCGACCCGGTGTGCGCGTCGTACGCCGCCTGATCCGCGAAGTGCTCGACGAAGAGCAAGTGGTCCGGGTTCGCCGGATCGCGATAGACGCGGAACGACAACGTCCCCTCCTCGGCGCCCGGCCCCTGCGGCGCGAACTCCCGCACCAGCTCCTCGGCCGCCGCCTGGTTGCCGTCCTTCAACTTGATCGGAAACACCTTTGCCAGCACTTGATTCCTCCTGGGTCCGACTGAACTCCTTCAAGCCTCGCGCGCGCACCCGGTCCGGGTCTGGCCATATTCGGCCATCTCCGTCGGTTCAATATTTGAGACGATATGTCTCACAACACAAGATTCTGCGCTAGCGTGAGACTGTCGGCGAGGGCAAAGGAGCCTGGAGATGAACAACGTCTACACCCACGGCCACCACGAGTCGGTGCTGCGGTCGCACAGTTGGCGGACCGCGGAGAACTCGGCCGGGTACCTGCTTGCGCATCTGCGGCCCGGGATGTCGTTGCTCGACGTCGGCGCAGGCCCCGGCACCATCACCGCTGACCTGGCCCGGCTGGTCGAACCGGGGCGGACCACCGCACTCGAGGCGACCGAGGCGGCGCTCGACATCACCCGTGCGACGTTCGGCAAGCTCGACGTGAAGGTCGGGTTCGTGGTCGGCGACGTCCACGCGCTGGACCTTCCGGACGACTCGTACGACGTGGTCCACGCGCACCAGGTGCTGCAGCATGTGGCGGATCCGGTGCAGGCGCTCCGGGAGATGCGGCGGGTCTGCAAGCCGGGTGGGATCGTCGCGGTCCGGGACTCGGACTACCACGGCTTCACCTGGTATCCGGAGCTGCCCGAGCTCGACGAGTGGATGGACCTCTACCAGCGGATGGCGCGCGCGAACGGTGGCGAACCGGATGCCGGCCGGCGACTGCTGAGCTGGGCATTGGAGGCCGGCTTCGAGAAGGTGGACGCGACGGCGAGCACCTGGACGTTCGCCAATCCGGACGATCGAGCCTTCTGGGGAGGCATGTGGGCGGACCGCATCCTCAAGTCGGCGATGTCCGACCAGGCTCGCCGAGCCGGCGTACCGGAAGAGACGCTCAAAGCGATCTCCGCGGCCTGGAAGACCTGGGCAGCCCGCCCCGACGGCTGGATCTCCATCCTCCACGGCGAACTCCTCTGCACCGCCTAGCCGGACCTGTGGCACTCACCAAGTCGGCCTGATCCGGGCGCGTCACGCTCAGGCTCGGGGGAGCGGAGCCCCGGCGATCGAGTTGGTGAGTGGGACAGGTCCGCATCTAGGGACCAGGCGAGGCCAGGACCACGAGGTAGCCGTCCGGGTCGCGGAGCCACAGTTCGTCGTGGTCTGCGTTCGGGTTGTGGTGGACGTCGGTGTGCACTGTGGCGCCGAGCGCTCGAGCGCGCGCGGCGGCCGCGGTCAGGTCGTCGGTCTCGAACCACACCGCGACCCCGTTCCCCAACGGATACGAGGGATCCCCGAACGGCCCGTGATGGTGATCGACGTCCAGATTGTGCAGTTGCATCACCAACACGCCGTCCACCTCGAGCCGCTCGTACTCCGGCCCACCATGAGCGCTCACGGCTCCCCGCACCTCGCAGTACCACGCACTGCTCTTCTCGACGTCGCTCACCGCGATCAAGGTCTGTGGTCTCATACCGGCGACGCTAGGCGCCAGGCGGCTAGGTGGTCTTGAACGAATGGGAACGCTGCCGCGACACCTCGTAGAGCACGGTCGTGGCCGCGTTGGCGGCGTTGAGTGAACTGGCCGATCCGGTGATGGGGATCCGCACCAACTGGTCCGCGGCCTCGCGCCAGCCGGCGCTCAGCCCGTTGGTCTCGTTCCCGATCAGCAGCAGGGTCGGCTGGGTGAAGTCGAAGTCGAACACGTCGACCGTCCCGTGCTCGTCGGTGCCCACGACAGCGATCGGTACGTCGGCCGAGCGCCGTACCCACTCGATCACCTCGCGCTGTGACGGAACCCGGACGGCGGGGATGCCGAACAGCGACCCGGTGGTCGCGCGGACCGCCTTCGGATCGTAGACGTCGGCGGCGTGCCCGGTGACGATCACGCCGTGGGCGCCGAAGGCGTCGGCGGACCGGATGATCGACCCGATGTTCCCGGGACCGGTCGGCCGGTCGAAGACCACGCCGAGGAAATCCGGTCCCACCGGGATGCGGTCCAGATCGTCCGGTGGCAGCTCTAGCACCGCGACGAGTTCCGGTGCGGCCTCGTCCTTCTCGCCGAGTTCGGCCAGCAACGCGGGTTCCATCGCGACCCGCTCGACACCGGGCAACCGCTGCAGCAACTCCTGCGCCCACCGCGACAAGGGTCGCGAGGCATCCTGGATCACCGCGCGCACCGGCCAGCCGTTGTCCACGGCAAGCGAAATCGGTCGCACTCCCTGCACCAGGAACTCACCGGCCCGTTGCCGCTTGGTCCGGTTGGTCAGCGATGCCTGCCACACCTGGAACCGGGCATTCCGCGACGAGATCCGTTGCACGCCACCACCCTACGTGGACGGCGCTCCGGTCGACTCGCGGACGATCAGCTCGGGCCGGAACAGCAGCGACTGACCTTGGGTCGGTCCGGAAGCGTCCAGCCGGGCCCGGAGCTGGCTGAACGCGGCCGCCGCCATCTCGCGCATCGGCTGCCGGACCGTGGTCAGCGTCGGCGCGTACAGGTCGGCGAGCACGATGTCGTCGAAGCCCACGACCGAGACGTCCTTGCCGGGCTCGAGTCCGCCGTCGCGCAGTCCGCGGCAGACGCCGAGCGCACACATGTCGTTGATGGCGACGATCGCCGTCGGCGGCTCGTCGAGCGCAACCAGCTCCGCGGCGGCCGCGCGACCCAGCTCCGAGGCCTCGACATCGCCGAAGTCGTCGGCGCCGCTCCCGGTCGGCGCCCGCAGGGCAGCCTTCGGATCGAGCCCGGCCTGCTCCAGCCCGGCGACGAAGCCGCGGTACCGCTCCTTGCGGTTCACGCTCGCCAGCGCACCTGAGACGAACGCCAGTCGGGTATGTCCGAGCTCCGTGAGGTGCTGGGTGGCGAGTTGGCTGCCGATCGCGTTGTCGACGCTGATGCTCACCAGCGACGCCGGATCGCCGGCCTGCGACGTACGGTCGAACGCCACCAGTTGGAGACCGCGCTCGACGAGCGGCATCACGTGCTCGAGCGAGGGCAGCGAGGAGCAGAGCACGACACCGTGTACGCCGTCCGCCCACAGTTCGTCGACGTAGTCGCGCTCACGGCGGGGATCGCGCTCGGAGTTGCACAGCAGCACGTGGTAGCCCTCGGCCAGGGCGGCCGACTCCAGATACCGGGCGAGTGCGCCCCAGAACGGGTTGCCGACCGACGGGACGACGAGCCCGATCGTGGTGTTGCGGCCGGTGCGTAGCTGCCGGGCGGCCCGGTTCGGCCGGTAGCCGAGTTTGTCGATCGCCGTCTCGATCCGCTGCCGCGTCTCCGGCAGCATCCGGTGGTTCCGCCCGTTCAGCAGGTTCGACACCGTGCTCGGCGAGACACCTGCCTCGGTCGCGACCTGCTGGATCGTCACCTCACCCATGCCCACCCGCGCATTCTTTCTCACCGTTTCGCCCCGAACCTGCGGTCTCGCAGTGCAACGATGCATCAGTGGAGGCCGAAAGTCCAGTACGAGGCGATTCGGCGTCGACCTCTTGACGATCACGAAGAACGCTTCCTAGCATGCGGTGCATCGTTGCACCAGTCCGCATCAGCAGCGCCGCTCCGACTGGTAGATCGTTGCACCACTCCTCTTCCGCAGCACCACGAAAGGCGCGCCATGGAGTACACCCGCAGATCAGTCCTGACGGCCCTCGGCCTCGGCGCGTTCGCCGCCGCCACCGGGTGTTCCGCCTCGCCGTCCGGTGACGGTCAGGCGGCCGCCGACGGTCCCGCCGAGGGCGAGATCACGCTGCTCACCCCGATCTTCGAGGGCAGCACCGGCAAGCAGTTGCTGGAGGGCAAACTGCTGCCCGCGTTCAAGCAGAAGAACCCGAACGTCACCGTCAAGGTCGACTACACGACGTACGCCGCGCTGAACGAGAAGCTGACCACCGGCCTGGCCGGCGGTCTGATGCCGGACGTGGTGATGCTCGGCGTCGGCTGGATCCCGCCGTTCGCGCACAAGAAGGTGCTCGCGCCGCTGCCCGACTCGCTGGCGACCCGCTTCGACTACGAGGACCGGGTGCTCGAGCCCTCCCGGTACGACGGCAAGCTCTACGCACTGCCACTCGTGCTGGACACCCGGATCGTCACCTACCGCAAGGACATGTTCGCCGAGGCCGGTATCAAGCAGCCGCCGAAGGACTGGGCCGAACTGCGGGCGATGGCCAAGGAACTGGCCCGCACCGACGGCTCCGGCAAGCTGACCAGGGTCGGGTTCGATCCGTTCTCGATCGACCTGCGGCAGTGCTGGGAGACCTTCCTGTTCGCCAACGACGGCAACCTGTTCGACGAGTCCGGCCAGCAGGTGCGGTTCAACGACGAGCGCGGCGTCGAGGCGTTGCAGCTGTTCCTCGACGTGATCAAGGACAAGTCGGGCGACTACTCGTTCAAGTCCGCGGCCGGTCAGCCGAGCACGCTGGCGCAGGGCCGGTCCGCGATGATGATGGCGAACAACTCGCTGTGGGTGCAGCTGAAGGAGCAGAACCCCGCGTTGCTCGCGGAGGACAAGGTCGGCGCGTTCATCCTGGCCAACAAGGTGCCGGCGATGTTGCAGGGCGGGACCCTGGTGGCCCGCTCGGCCTCGACCAAGCACGCCGCGGCCGCCCAGGCGCTGGTCGAGTTCATGGGTACGCCGGAGACGATCCTGCCGACCGCGGCGCAGCGCGGTTCGGTGCCCGGCGTGCAGGACCTGCGGACCTCCGACTACGTGAAGAACAACGGGTTCGTGAAGCTTGCCCTGGACAACATGAACAAGGCCCGCTCCGAGGGTGGAACGGCGGCCTGGATGGAGATCCGGGAGAAGATCAAGACCACGCTGGAGACCGCCGTGGTGGGTCAGCGGACCGCGCAGCAGGCGATCGACGAGCTGGCGAACCTGAGTAAGCAAGCGATCTCCCGCCTGTGACCGAGACCTTCAGCGGAAAGGCTCCGCCATGGCTGTGATCTCCCCACCGGCCCGGGTGCGCGACGCCGCACCCGGCCCGGCCACCACCCCGCCACCCGGCCGCCTGCTGCGCAGTCGACGACGTGCCGGCCTGCTGATGGTCGCGCCCGCGTTGCTGCACGCACTGATCTGGATCGGCATCCCGCTGGTCGCGGCGGTCGTCCTGAGCTTCACGTCGTACGACGTGCTGACGCCGCCGCGGTTCGCGGGACTGGACAACTTCCGCGACCTGCTCGGCGACGACGTGTTCCGGCGGGCGGTGCTGAACACCAGTGTCTACACGTTCTTCACCGTCCCGGTGGCGATGGCGATCGCGCTGCTGATCGCGCTGATGCTGAACGCCAAGCTGGCCGGGCGGGCGATCTTCCGGACCGCGATCTTCATCCCGCAGGTGACCGCGACGATCGCGGTCGCGCTGGTCTGGCTGTGGATCTACGATCCGCGCAGTGGCCTGGCCAACGCGATCCTGTCGTTCCTCGGCCTGGACGGCCCGAACTGGTTGTCCTCGACCAGTTGGGCGATGCCGGCGGTGATCGTGGTCGGCATCTGGCAGGGCATCGGGCTGAAGATGCTGATCTACCTGGCCGCGCTGCAGAGCCTGCCGACCGAGCTGTACGAGGCGGCGGCGGTGGACGGTGCCTCGAAGGCACGGCAGTTCTTCAGCCTGACCCTGCCGTTGCTGAAGCCGGCGACCTTCTTCGTCTTCGTCACCTCGGTGATCGGCGCGTTCCAGTCGTTCGACCAGGTGTACATCCTGACCGACGGCGGACCGGCCAACAGCACCACGATGATGACGTACGAGATCTACAAGTCCGCGTTCCGGGAGTTCCGGATGGGTTACGCCTGCGCGCAGAGCCTGGTGCTGTTCGCGCTGCTGCTCGTCCTGACCCTGGTCAACCGGCGGATCACCGGAGGCGACCGTGCCAGCCGTTGACGCAGTACGCCGGGTCCGGGCCGGCCGGATCGCGCTCTACCTGACGTTGTCCGCGATCTCCCTGGTAATGATCGTGCCGTTCGTCTGGATGCTGCTCACGTCGGTGAAGACGCCGGCCGACATCGGCGCGGTGTCACCCCGGCTGTTCCCGACGAAGTGGGCCTTCGGCAACTACGCCGACGCGCTGCGGGCCGCGCCGTTCGCGACGTACGCCCGCAACAGCTTCGTGATCGCGGCCAGTCACACCGTTCTGAACGTGGTGATCGCGTCGATGGCCGGGTACGCGCTGGCGCGGCTGCGGTTCCGCGGCAGCGGACTGATCTTCCTCGGGTTCGTCGGTGCGCTGATGATCCCGACGTACACCAAGATCCTGCCGGAGTTCCTGATCGTGCGGTTCATGCCGTTGTTCGGCGGCAACGACATCACCGGCCAGGGTGGCACCGGCTGGCTGGACACCTGGTGGGCGCTCATCATCCCGGGCGCGGTCAGTCCGTTCTCGGTGTTCCTGTTCCGGCAGTTCTACCTGGACCTGCCGGTCGAGCTCGAGGAGGCCGCGCGGCTGGACGGCCTCGGTGAGCTGGGCATCTACGCCCGGATCATGACGCCGCTGGTGAAACCCGCGTTCATCACCGTCGCCCTGCTCACCTTCGAGGGCTCGTGGAACAACTTCCTCTGGCCACTGCTGGTGACCAAGAGCGACAGCCTGCGGGTGATCCAGGTCGGCCTGTCGGTGTTCCGGACCGAGAACGACACCCAGTGGGCGTTCCTGATGGCCGGTACGACGCTGGCCACCGTGCCGATGGTGGTGCTGTTCCTGATCGGGCAGCGCTACTTCGTCCAAGGGTTCGCGACCGCGGGCATCAAATGACACACAGCGAAGGAGACCAACGTATGACCGAGGAACTGCAAGGCACGCGAGCGCTGGTGACCGGGGCCGGGCACGGCATCGGCCGGGGGATCGCGCTCGGTCTGGCGGCAGCCGGGGCGGACGTCGTGGTCCACTACGGCAGGTCCGCCGACGCAGCCGCGCAGACCGTCGCCGACATCGAGGCACTCGGCCGGAAGGCGATCGCCGTCGGTGCCGACGTCACCAGTACGGCTGACGTCGACCGGTTGCTGGACGAGACGGCCGGGTTCCTCGGTGGGCTGGACGTCCTGGTCTGCAACGCCGGCCATCTGATCGGCCGGGTCAAGGTCGAGGAGATGTCGGACGAGCACTTCCAGCAGGTCGTCGACGTGAACCTCGGCGCCACCTTCCGCACCACCCGCGCCGCGATCCCGCACCTCGCCCAGTCGGCCAACCCGCGGATCATCACGATGGCTTCGCTCGCCGCGCACAACGGCGGCGGTCCTGGCTCGGTGATCTACGCGGCGGCCAAGGCGGGGATCCGCGGGTTCACCAAGGGGCTGGCCAAGGAGCTCGGTCCGCAGGGCATCACCGTCAACGCGGTCGCGCCCGGCTACATCGCGGAGACCGCGTTCCACCAGACGTTCTCCACCGCCGAAGCCCAGGCGAACATGGTGTCCGGTACGCCGATCGGCCGCGCCGGTCAGGTCGAGGACGTCGCTAATGCGGTCCGCTTCCTCGCGCTGCCGTCGTCGGGCTACTTGACCGGGATCACCATCGACATCGACGGTGGCACATGGCCTCGATGACCGGACACCCGCCGGCCGAACGCGGCGGCTGGTGGCACCAGTACGTCTGTCCCGCGCACGGCGTCGAACTCGAGCACGAAGGGTTCGAAACCGGTGAGTTTCCGGCCGGCGGCGTGCCGTGCGCGTACGGCTGCCGCGTCGACACGGAGACAGTGCGTGGTGCCTGGCGTGTCCTCGCGCACCACTGGTGGGCCCGGCGGATCCGTCTGCTCTCGTACGACGGCGCCGGCGCCGAGTTGCTCACGTCGTACGCGCGGCTCTACCTGACGCTGACCGAGTCCGGTGAGCATGAGCAGGCACAGGGGTGGATGCAGCGCGGACGGCTGTTCCACCAGGCGCTGACCGACGCGGTCTGGGGTGTGCCGATCGCGCATGCGATCCGCAACCTGGCCGGTCGGGCCGAGCTGGCGGAGACGTTGCCGATGCTCGACGACATGGTCGACGGCGCGCGGCGGGCCCGCGACGCGATGGTTGCCCAGGACAAGTTCTCCTCGAACTACACCGCCTGGTTCAACGCCCTCGGCGTCACCGCGGGTCAGGCTGCCGCGGCCGTGCGCGGAGAGTCGTGGGACGGGGAGAAGGAGTGGCTGTCCGGTGAGCACGGTCAGTTCGCGCATCTTGAGGTGGCGACCGGCGAGGACGGCTTCGAGTGGGAAGCCAGCACGTACTACCACGGCTTCGTCCTCCGGGCTTACCTGCTGAGCCTCCGTGGCGCCGACCCCGCACAGGTCCCTGATCGGCTCGAGGCGATGATCGGCGCGCTCGCCGGGATCGCGACTGACGGTGGCGTCCTGCCGGCCCTGCACGACGGCCCGTACCGCCGGGTGCCGCTGGCTCTGGAGTGGCTGGAGATCGTTGCCTTGGCACGCCAGTTCACCACGAACCACGGTCTCGACGCCGTGGCCGCCCAGGCTCGTTCGGAGGTGGGCCCGGCGTACGACGGCCTCGAGGACAGGTTCGACGGATGGTTCGCGGGACCACCTCGCTCAGGCACAGTGCGGCCACGGCCGATGGTCGAGGTGTCCAGCTCGTACGCCGTGCTCCGCGCCGGCGGCATCCACGCGATCCTCGACCATGGTCCGCACGGCGGCTCGCATGGGCACCACGACAAGCTGGCGCTCTACCTGTACGGCGCGACGACGCCGTGGCAGCCAGATCCCGGCCAGGTGCCGTACGGACACGCGGAATGGCGGCGCCACTACAAGTCCGCGGCCGCCCACCCGACGATCCGGATCGACGGCCTCGACCCGGACGAGGCGACCGGTGCGATCACGTACGACGAGACATCGGTGACCGCGGAGATCGCCGGTTGGTACGACGGCGTCCGGGCAACGCGGCATCTGATCGCCGGCGATGGCTACCTCGTCGACGTGGTCCGGGTGACAACGGACCGGGAACGAGAGATCGTCCTGCAGTTCAGGCCCGACGTCGAGCTGAGTGTGGAGGTCTCGCCGGGCGCGGTTCGCACGACGTGGACCGGCGACGAGACGCTGTACGGCTACCACATCGGGCAGGCGGTGCCGTTGGTTCGCCCAGGGCCGGGCCCGGCCGACGACCCACAGCGGACTCGGACTGCCCTGGATTGGACCACCGTCGGAACAACGGCAACGTTCTGTTCCGTCTACTCGACCACGGTGGCTGCCGTCGAGGTGACCGACGACGCGGTCGCGGTCAACGGGCACATGCACCGGATCGGAGATCGCTGATGCTGATCGAACACCGCCTCGACGAACTGCGTGACGGTCTCGACGGCCGGCATGCCGCTCGCTGGCGCCGGCTGCGCGAGCAGTGCGACTGGTATCGCACCCAGACCCCGCCGACCGAGCATCCGTCAGCGAGCATCACGTACCTCGGACCGGCGGCAGCCAACCTGGCCCTCGCCTACCGGATGACCGGCAACCCCGGCTACCGCGACGAGGCCGCGCGCTGGATCTCCGCGGCGATCGGGCTCCCGCACTGGGGCAAGGCGCACATGCCCGACCACGACCTGGACGCCGGCTGGCTGCTGCACGGGTTGTCGCTCGCGTCGACCTGGCTCGGCGACGACTTCGCGCTGGCGGACGAGTTGCGGGCGAAGCTGGAACTGCAGGGTTCGCGGCTGTACGAGTTCGCCGTCGAGTCCGAGGGCTCCTGGTGGAGTTCGTCGTACTGGCAGAATCACAACTGGATCTGCTATACGGGCCTGGCAGCCGCCGGCTACGCGCTCGGCAAGACCGAGTGGACCGAGCGCGCGAGAACGAACTTCGCCACGGTGATCGATCTGCTGCCTGCCGACGGCTCCGACATGGAAGGTGTCGTCTACTGGCGGTACGGCGTGCCGTGGCTGGCGACGTACCTGGATCTGCTGCAGGACCAGGAGGGTCTGGACTGGTGGGATCGCTGTCGGTTCCTGGCGAACACGTTCTCCTATCGCCTGCAGCAGTGTGCGCCGGGGTTCGAGGAGAACATCGATCACGGCGACTGTCACGACCGGCGCAGCGGGCACAGCGTCTCGCTGTACTACAAGCTCGCCTCCGCCTACCGGATCGGCGAGGCACAGTGGCTTGGCGACCTGGTCGCCGATCGCTTCTTCTGGCGTGAGGCATACGCGAGCGGGGTGAAGCCCGGCGTGATGCCGGAGGCCTACCTGGAGTTGCTCTGGTACGACGAATCGGTGCGACCGGTGTCGCCCAGGAAGAGTTCGCCGTTGTCGGCGTACTTCCCCGACCTCGGTCTGGTCACCGCGCGGACCGGATGGGACGACGACGCGACGATGGTGTCGTTCAAGGCCGCTCCCGGCGGCGGGCACCAGGCGTGGGAGACCTCGCACCGGCTGGACACCGAACGCGGCTGGGACACCCTCAGCGCCGGGCATCACCACCCGGATGCCGGGTCGTTCGTACTGACCTCGCGCGGTGCGTTCCTGGCTGTGGACGAGGGCTACAGCAACCGGAAGCGGGCCGGGGACCACAACCTCATCCTGGTCGACGGGCAGGGTTTCGCGGACGAGGACCGGTATCACGTCTATAAAGGGGCGCCGTACGAGCGGCAGGCCCGGATGGTCGACGTACTCGCGGCCGATGGCGTGGCTCACGCAACGGCCCAGATCGCGGCGATGTATCCGGCCGAGCTGGAGATCACCCGGCTCGACCGCACCCTGGTGTTCACCCCCACCGGTCGTCTCGTCCTGCTGGATCGCTGCGCGGCTCAGTCACCACGCGACTGGACGTTCTTGCTGCATACGGACTGGCCGATCGAGTACGGCGAGGACATCGTGCTGCGATCGGGATCCGCACAAGCCTGGGTTCGCCTGCACACCCCGCTGACTGTCGAGCCGGCCGTCACCGAGGTCGAGGCGAACCCGACATCGAGTACGCCGAGTCTGCGGCTGACCCGGA
The DNA here is from genome assembly GCF_044459685.1 of Kribbella sp. NPDC050241. NCBI lineage: Bacteria > Bacillati > Actinomycetota > Actinomycetes > Propionibacteriales > Kribbellaceae > Kribbella > Kribbella sp. NPDC050241. The sequence continues at coordinate 439,590 of NZ_JBITJE010000003.1, read as the reverse complement.
CTATGCACACCCTGCGCGCCACCGCGGAGCGTCGTACCACCGCGACGATGCTGACCACCATCGAGCCGACCTCGGCGTTGCGGCCGGCGCCGGCCTCCGCGCGCCGCCTCGATCTCGTCCGTGGATTCGGGATCGCCTTCGACGGGGAAACCGTTCTGTTGGCGGACGACGACGGGGTGATCGAGGGCGAGGGGTTCTCGGAGAAGGCCAAGGCCGTGATCGAGTCCGCCCGCGGGAGGATCACGCTATGACCAGGCGGGCGCTGGACTGGCTGGGATGGCTGGCGAGTCCGGTGCTGGCCGGTGCGGCGTTCTCACTCCTCTGCCTGGGGGTGGTGACCTGGTTGCCGGCCCTCGCGGCGGTCGGGTTCGCGCTCAACCGGTGGCGGACCGACGGCGACAGCCGCTGTTTCACGGGCGTGTTCACCGGGTGGCGCCGGTACTGGCGTCCGTTGCTGCCGCACTCGATCCTGATGACCGTCGCGGCGGTGATTGCCGTCAGCAACTTGTCGTTCCTGTCCGGTCGCTCGGGGCCGGTCGTCGTCGCCTTGTTCATGATCCACGTCGGCCTGGTCGCGGCCGCAATCACCTACCACCTGGCACTCGCGGTCGCTGCTGGTCGTGACCCGTCCGGCTCGCCCGCCGATTGGCGTCGTACCGCCTTCCGGCTCGCCTTCACTTCCGTCCCGCGCGGCACGGCCTTGCTCGGCGCTGCCATTGCCGCACCGGTTTTCTCGCTCGTCGTCCCGGCGGGCCCACTGCTTCTCGGCACCACGATTCCGGTTCTGATCGGCTTGCTCGTCGCCGACCACGCATAGTCCCCAACCGCCCCTAGGAGGACCGTCATGTTCAGAGCTGTCCCGATCCTGCTGCTCGGCGCCGACTTCGACCCCACCGCCGCCTGCTGATGACTCGCCCCTCTCGCCGATCAGTCCTCGGTGGGGCGCTCGGTGGCGCGGTTCTCGGCGGTACGACGCTCGGCGGTCTCGCGACCGGTCGAGCCAACGCCGCCCCGCGCCACCGTTGGGTCACCACCTGGGCCACAGCCCACACCGCCCCCACCCCGACCGATCAAGACGCGACCCAAGGCTTCACCGACGCCACCATCCGCACCACGCAGCACCTGTCCGCCGGCGGCCAAGTCCGCCTGCGCTTCTCGAATGTCTTCGGAACCGCGCCGACGCTGCTTGGCCCGGTGACCGCGAACTCGAAGGCAGTGCTGTTCGGTGGCGAGCAGCAAATGGTGCTGGCCACAGGGGCCACGGTCATCAGCGACCCGGTAGGGCTTGTCGTGCCAGACGGTGGCGATCTCGTCGTGAGCATGCATCTGCCAGGCCCGACCGGCCCGTTGAGCTTGCACCGGAACGTGCACGCCACCGGAGTCATCGCGGATTCCGGGGGTGAGCGGGCGACGAAGTCCGTGTTCCTGCTCAGCGGTGTCGACGTCCTGACCGAGGGCAGGCGAACACTCGCCGTCCTCGGAGACTCGATCACCGAAGGTGTCGGGACGCCGGACGACGCGAATCTGCGATGGCCCGATCAGTACGCGGCGCGGTTCCGGCGGCGCCCGGCGGTGGCCAACCTCGGCATCAGTGGCAACCGCCTGCTGCTCGACGACGCGCGGTTCGGGCCGAGCGGTCAGTCGCGGTTCGACCGGGACGTACTCGCACTGCCGGGACTTCAAGCAGTGCTGGTGTTCCTCGGCATCAACGACATCCAGCAGCCACCGAGTCAGACCGACCCGGCCCGGCTGCTCGAAGGCTACGAACAGCTCGCCCGGCGCGCCCGCGACCACGACCTCGAGGTGCTCGGGGCAACGATCGGCCCGTTCAAGGGGTGGATCCGCTACACCGACGAGCTCGACCACGTCCGCAACCAGGTGAACGACACGCTGCGGTCCTCCCGCGTCTTCGACCGGCTTGTCGACGTCGACGCCGTACTGCGGGATCCGGCCGACCCGGCACAGCTACGGCCGGCCTTCAACAGCGGCGACGGACTGCATCCGAACGCCGCCGGGGCGAAGGCGATCGCCCTGACCCTCTGAGAGGACTTCCATGCCCGATCTCACCCTGCGCCGACGCACCGTGCTCGGCGGAATGCTCGGCTCGGCCGCAGTCCTGGCCGCACCGTCCACCACCATGGCCTGGGCGGACGAGTCGACCGACGAGCTCCGCCTCCGCTGGCAGACCCTGCTCACCGGCGGTCCGTCGGTCGACCCGTCCGATCCCGACCTCGCCGTCGCGATCGCGCGCGTCGACCGGCTGGCCCAGTCCGCCCTGACGACCCTCGACCGCTCGGCGAACCGGACCACGCTCTGGCCGGACCTCGCGAGCACGACGCTGTCCAACCACGTCGCCTCGAACTTCCGCCGGATCAAGCAGCTCGCGGTGGCCTGGGCCACCAACGGCTCGGCGTACGCAGGCAATGCGAGCGTGGCCAGCGACATCCTCGGCGCCCTCGAGTGGATGCACACGAACCGGTACAGCCCGGCACTCCCGCGCTACGACAACGACTACGACTGGGAGATCGGCGGTGCCTCGGCGTTCGCGGACACCCTCGTCCTGCTGTACGACGTGATCCCGGCCGAGGTGCGGACGACGTACACGACGGCGATCAGCCATTACACGCCGGATCCGAACCTCTGGCGGGCCGACCGGCAGATCGCGACCGGCGCCAACCGGGTCTGGATCGCGACGGTCGTCGCCGTCCGCGCGGTCCTCGACGGCGACACGGCCGCGTTGGTGCGGGTCCGCGACGCGATCAGCGATGTCGAGGGCGACGGCGCGAACAGCGTGCTGGCGTTCAACGACGCACCGGGCCGGACCGACAACGGCACCGGTGAGGGTTTCTACAGCGACGGCTCGTTCCTCCAGCACTACAAGCACCCGTACAATGGCGGCTACGGCAAGGAACTGCTCGGCACACTGTCGTCACTGCTCTACCTGCTTGGCGGTACGCAGTGGACCGTGACCGATCCGGAGCTCGACAACCTCTACGGCTGGATCGACGACGCCTTCGACCCGTTGATGGTGCGCGGTGACCTGATGGGTTCGGTCTGCGGTCGCGAGATCGCCCGGCCCAGCAAGCAGAACCACGCGCCGACCCAGACGATCATCGAAGGCACGCTCCGGCTCATCCCCGCGGCACCGCCAGATCGCGCGACCAAGCTGACCGCGCTGGTCAAGCAGTGGATCACCGAGGACACCTTCCGGGACTTTCTCACCGTGACCGACCCGGCCTCGCTGGTGGCGGCCCGGGCCGTTCTCGCGTCGACCACGCCGGCGCGCGGGCCTCTCGTCGTACACAAGCAGTACCCGCGGATGGACAAGGTTGCGCACCACCGGCCCGCGTTCACCGTCGGGCTGAGCGCGTATTCGTCCCGGATCTACAACTACGAGTCGATCCAGAACGAGAACCTGCACGGCTGGCACCTGTCCGACGGCATGGTGCTGGTCTTCGACGACGACCTCGGCCACTACTCGGGCGACTACTGGCCGACGGTCGATCCGTATCGGTTGCCGGGAACAACGGTCGACACCCGCCGACTCGCGGACTCCTACGGCTTCCGCAGTACCAGTGAGGCCGACTGGGTCGGAGGTACGGCGGTCCCCGGGCGGACGATCGGTGCCTACGGCATGGATCTGCGCGGCTACGGGACGAACCTCGGGGCCTTGAAGAGCTGGTTCCTGATCGACGACGTGATGGTCTGTCTCGGCTCGGACATCACCGGCGAAGGGACGGTCGAGACGATCGTCGAGAACCGCAAGCTGCGGCAGGGCGACGAGACGTTCACCGAGGCATCCGGCTGGTGTCATCTGGCCGGCACCGGCGGCTATGTCTTCCCCGACCGGACACCCGTCCGCGCGCTGAGAGAGAACCGGACCGCGACCTGGCGCGAGATCAACCTCAAGTACGGCACCGACGGCCCGATCACCCGCCCGTACCAGACCGTCTGGATCGACCACGGCACCGCACCCGTTGCCCAGGGCTACTACTACGTGCAGTTGCCCACGGCCACCCTGGAAGCGACGAAGACCTTCGCCTGCAAGCTCCCGGTACGCCGGTTGCGCGCCGACCCCACCGCGCACGCAGTACGGCTGCAAGGCGTCCTCGCCGCGAACTTCTGGACCGGGGGAACCGTGGCCGAGCTGACCGCGGACGGCGCGGCCTCGGTGGTCATGGTGGCCGGGAAGGTCGCGATCTCGGATCCGACCCAGACCCGTTCCTCGGTCACCGTCGACCTCACCAAGCCCGGCCTGCGCCTGGTGTCGGCCGACGAAGGCGTCCAGGTGACCCGCCAGGGAACCGGCTGGCGCCTGGTCGTCGACACCACGAACCGCCACGGCGCGACCGCGACCGCCACCTTCCACTGAGGAGACACTCGATGCTCGTTGACATGCCCCTTGACCGGTTGCGCGAGTACCGGCCGGACCCGGAGGAGCCCGCAGACTTCGACGCGTTCTGGAAGCAGACGCTCGAGGACGCGGCCGGCCACCCGATCGACACCCGGTTCAGACCGTACGCCGCACATCTGGCGACCGTGGACGTGCAGGACGTGACGTTCAGCGGGTGGAACGGGCAGCCGGTGAAGGCGTGGCTGCTCCTGCCGCGCCATCGCAGCGGACCGTTGCCCGCCGTTGTGCAGTACATCGGGTACAACGGCGGCCGAGGCATCCCGTACGAATGGCTGACCTGGAGCGCGGCCGGCTACGCCCACTTGGTGATGGACAACCGCGGCCAGGGCGGCGGCGGGAAGACGGTCGCCGACACCCCGGACGTCGCGCCGGACGGCCATGGGTCGTCGTCGCCTGGCTTCCTCACCCGAGGTATCGAGGATCCGCGCAAGCACTACTACCGACGGCTGATCACCGATGCGGTGCGTGCGGTCGACGCGGTCAAGAGCAGCCCTGACGTGGACAGCAACCGCGTTGCTGTCCTCGGTGGAAGCCAGGGCGGCGGGCTTGCCCTGGCGGTCGCCGGTCTGCGCGACGACCTGTCCGCCGCGATCGCCGACGTACCGTTCCTCTGCCACTACCGGCGGGCGTCGCAGATCACGGACAACGGTCCGTACGCCGAGATCGCGCGCTGGCTCAAGGGTCACCGGTTCGAGGTGGAGACAGCGATCAGCACGCTGTCCTACTTCGACGCCGTGAACTTCGCCGCCCGGGCGGTCTGCCCGGCGTGGTTCTCGGTCGCCCTGATGGACAACGTCTGCCCGCCGTCCACGGTGTTCGCGGCGTACCACCGCTACGCCGGTCCCGCGGAGCTGGAGATCTTCGCCTACAACGGGCACGAGGGCGGCGCGGAGTACGACCTGCCGCGCAAGCTCAGTGCGCTCGCCTCGGTCTTCGGCGCCGCCTGAACCGGACCAGGCCCCACAGGATCAGGGCCGGCAGCCAGAGCACCAGCAACCACGGTCCACGCCACCAGCTGGAGCCACCATCGAGCTCCGGCTGGTCGCCGGCCACGATGGGTCGTGCCGACGCGGACCAAGCCAGGAACGCATCCCCGATCGGCAGCGCGCCGAACATGTACCGCTTGGTCTTCAGGCCGCTGATCGGCAGCCCGAGCAGATCGCCTTCCCGGCCGAGCCGATCGGCGAGCGGATCGTGCTGGACCCGGGCGGCCCCCATCGTGACCACGGTCGCGGACAGACTGATGCCGAGGATCAACGGGCCGGAGTCGACATCACCTGTGCCGGTCACACCTTTCGGATACTCCCGGACGCCGATCCCACCGACGAACCGGTCCCGGAAGATCTCGTACTGCGCCCGGGCGAAGACAGGATCGATCTCCACCAGGAACCGCTGGATGATGCTCTGCGACGACGCTCGCGCACCGGTCGTCACCGGAGCGACCTGATGCGGGATCAGGCCGGTCCCCGGATCCAGCTTGGTCTTCACCGCCGCGACCCAGTTCGTGGCGATCCGGCCGAACCGCGGTGCCACCAGGTCGTCGTACAGGCGGAGGGAGGCGATCGCGACGGCGGAGTCGACCGGCCAGGCCTGGCCCGGATACGCTTCCAGATAAGGTGTTTTCGCGGTCCGGAACGCGGTCGCGATCTCGACCGACGAGCTGGTGAACTCGTCGAACTCGGCCGCGTCGGAGTGCTGGAGGGCGATCAGTCCGCCGCGCAACCAGTTCGTCCAGCCCGCGTGGAAGACGCCGTACCGCGGGCGCAGGGATGCGTCGAAGACGGCGGTTCCATCCGGCGACTCGAGCCGGTTGAGCGCCCACCGTGCTTCGGTTGCCGCGTCGACGGACCGCTCTGGATCGGCGAGGCCGACTTGGACCCAGGTCAGCCCGTAGAGCACGTTGAGGAAGAAGTAGCCCTCCGGGAACTGCTTCTGCGCTGCGTGGTCCGCGCCACCTTCGATCTCGGCACGCAGGAACGCCAGCTGTTTGACCACGCCGCCGGTGGGATCGGTCCGAGGAAGTATCAGGCGCGCGGTGCCCACCCCCGCCACCAGTGTGGCGATCACCGCGACGCCGATCAGGAGCTTGCGCAGCACCCGGATCAACCTAGTGTCAACGGGCAACCAACGGCGGACCTGTGGGCGACCATCCGGTGACCGGACGGCTCAGGTACCGAGCGTCGACTCCCGCGTGACCAAGCGTGTCGGCAGCGCCATCTCGCCGGAGTGCGGTGAGCCCGCGATCGCGTCCAGCAGCAGGTTGGCGGTCCGGCGTCCGAGCTCTTCCAGCTCCAGGTCGACCGTGGTCAACGGCGGGCGGCTGGCGAGCGCCATGACCGACCAGTTGTCGTAGCCGGTGACGGCGATGTCGTCGGGGACCGAGCGGCCGAGCTCGCGCAGGCGGTCGCAGACCCCGCGCGCAATCTGATCGCTGCCGCACGAGACGGCATCGATCTCCGGGTTCGAACGCAGCAGTACGTCGACCGCATGCCGGCCCCACCGCTCGCTCCACTCACCGTGCATCGGTTCGCCGACGAGCGAACTGCCCGCGGTCGCGACCGCCGCGGCGGCGCGGACCTGCGCGCTGTGGTGCGTCGCCGGTCCGGTGATGTGTGCGATGCGCCGACGGCCCAACGACAGCAGGTGCCGCACTGTCGACGCAGCACCGCCGTGGTCGTCCACGATGACCGAGATGTCGGCCGGGTCGGTCGACGGGCTGAACGCGTACACGACCGGGATCGGTACGTCGATCGGCGCACGCGGCTCGGTACGTCGTCCGGTCACGATGATCCCGTCGACGCGGCGGGACACCAGCGAGCGCAGATAGTGCTGCTCGCGCAGCGGGTCGTCCCGGGTGTCGCACAGCACCAGTGCCATCTCGCCGGCGCTGAGGGTGTCCTCCGCGCCGAGCATGATCGGGATGCTGAACCGGCCGGAACTGTCCGTGGTGATCAACCCGACCGTGAAACTCCGCCCGGACGACAGCGCGCGACCGCGGCTGTCCGGGGTGAACCCGAGTTGCTCGGCGGCCCGGCGTACTCGCTGTCTGGTCTCCTCGCGGAGCTGACCGGTGTCGTTCAGCGCCTTGGACGCCGTACTCGTGGAGACGCCGGCCAGCGCGGCCACATCCGTGATCCGGGGCAGCGAAGGACCGCGAGACGCCATCGGCAACTCCTTTCCGAACTTTCCGGAAACAGTACCTCATGAAGCCCGGCGTGACCGGATTTCGCCAGGTCCGAGGGGTTGACCAGGCTGCCGAAGCTCTCTAGCTTCATCAAGGAAAACGTATTCTGGATTTTCCGAGAAGCCCTCCCAGCCTCCCAGGAGTCACGCCCTATGAGCGCTACCCCGGACGCAGTCCACAGCTCCCGCAGCCCGGCCGCCGGCACCCGCGGCCGATGGCGCCCCGTCGGCCTCGCCGACGCGAAGATCACCGGCGGCTTCTGGTCGCCGCGCCAGCAGCGCAACGGCGACAGCGCCATCCCCAGCGGTCAGGACCAACTGGAGAAGGCCGGCAACCTGCAGAACCTCCGGCTCGCGGCCGGCATCGGCGAGGGCGAGGCGATCGGCCCGGTCTTCGCCGACTCCGACGTCTACAAGTGGCTCGAGGCCGCCGCCTGGGAGTACGGACGCAATCCGAGCGAGGAGTTGCTGCAGCGCCAGCGCGACCTCACCGCGATCGTGGCCGCGGCCCAGCGCGAGGACGGCTATCTCGACTCGGTCGTCCAGCTCCGGTACGGCGACGAGGGCCGCTACCAGCAACTGGTCTGGAGCCACGAGCACTACTGCGCCGGTCACCTGATCCAGGCCGCCGTCGCGCAGGTCCGCTGCACCGGCGACCGTGAACTGCTCGACGTGGCAATCAAGCTCGCCGACCATCTGGTGGCGACGTTCGGCGATGGCAAGACCGTGGACGTGGACGGCCACCCGGTGATCGAGATGGCCCTCGTCGAGCTGTATCGGGAGACGGGGACGACGGCCTACCTCGACCTCGCCCGGTGGTTCGTCGACGCCCGCGGCCACGGGATCATCAAGAACCACGGCCACGAGCCGGCGTACTTCTCCGACCGTGTTCCGGTGCGCGAGGCAACCACCGTCGAAGGCCACTCGGTTCGCGCGGTCTACCTCGCCGCCGGCGCGACCGATGTCGCGGTCGAGACCGGCGACACCGAGTTGCTCGAGTCGCTCAAGCGGCAGTTCGCGCACATGTGGTCGACGAAGACCTACGTCACCGGCGGGCTGGGCGCGCGCTGGGAGGGTGAGGCGTTCGGCGACGAGTACGAGCTGCCCTCGGACCGCGCGTACGCCGAGACCTGTGCGGCGATCGGTGGGATCCAGTGGGCGTGGCGGATGCTGCTTGCCACCGGTGAGGCGTCGTACGCGGACGCGATCGAGCGGATGCTCTACAACGGATTCCTGGCCGGGGTGTCGCTCGCCGGGACCGAGTACTTCTATGTCAACGCACTGCAGTTGCGCGGCGGGGCGCACGCGGACAACGGCCGCAGCCCGGCGCACGGCCGGCGTGGGTGGTTCGACTGCGCGTGCTGCCCGCCGAACATCATGCGCACGCTGGCCAGCCTCGACGGCTATCTCGCGAGCACCAGCGACGGCGCGATCCAGATCCACCAGTACGCCGCCGGCACGCTCACCGCCGGCGATGTCACGCTGACCGTCGACACGGCGTACCCGTGGGACGGCGCGGTCGGCATCACGGCCAGTGGTCCGATCGCGGTGGAACTGCGGATCCCAGCGTGGGCGGAGGGAGCGACCGTCAACGGCAAGCCGGTGGATGCCGCCGGCTATGCACGCGTGGATGCGGTTGCTGGTGAAGTGATCGAGCTGAAGTTGCCGATGGCAACCCGCGTCGTCGGTGCAGACCCGCGCGTCGACGCGGTGCGCGGCTGCAGTGCGCTGGAGCGCGGACCGCTCGTCTACGCGGTCGAGCAGACCGACCAGCAGGCCGATGTCGACGATCTCCATCTGTTGCCCGGGGCCTCAGTTGCCGCGAGCCACGACGATCAGTTGCTCGATGGTGTCACCGTGCTGAGGACGCGCGGGCGAGCCGGCGCCGGTCATCGCGACGCGGTCTGGCCGTTCGCGACCGACAGCGCGGACGGCGTCGCCGACGAGGTCGACGTGGTCGCAGTTCCGTACTACGCGTGGGCCAACCGTGAGATCGGTGCCATGCGCGTCTGGATGCCCAGGGCTTGATCATGTTCACCCGGCGGAAGTTCCTCGGTCTGACGGCGGCGACAGCCGCGGCAGGCGCCGTGCCGGGCTGCAGTTCTGTCCTGCCCGAACCCGACGTGCAAGCGGCCGGGTTCGGGCAGGAAGCCACCGGCACCGTGCAGGTGTGGTGCCGGGCGGCGACGCAGACTGGCCTGACCGACCTGGTGAAGAAGTTCAACGCGTCCCAGCAACGACTCACCGTCGAGCTGACGCCGGTGCTGGACGCGCAGTACGTGACCAAGCTGGCCACCGCGATCCGCGGCCGGGGCGTGCCGGACCTGGTCGACATCGACGACATCAACTCGATGCTGTTCATCTACCGCGATGCGTTCACCGACCTGACCGAACCCCTGCAGGCGCTGGACTTCCGGGACAAGCTCAGCCCGGGCCACCTCCGGCTCGCGACCAAGGGCGACCGGGTGTTCGGAGTCCCGTACCTGGCCGACAACTCGATGTTCTGGTTCAACACCGAGCTGTGCGACCGCGCGGAGGTCGACCCGGACGAGGCGATCAAGTCCTTCGACAATCTGCTGGACGCGGCCCGCAAGCTGCGCAAGCTGGGCGACGACATCTACGCCTGGAGCTTCCCGGCGAACAGTCCGGGGGCGCTCGGGTTCGTCGTACAGCCGATGATCTGGGCGGCGGACACCGATCTGATCAAAGGCACGATCGGCGAGCAGTCCGGCAACATCGTCGGCAACGACGTGGTCCAGCGGATGCTCGAGCTGCACCGGCAGCTATGGGTCGACGGACTGGTGCCGCGAGCGAACTTCTCCGATGACGCGTCCCGCTGGGGCAGCGACTTCCGGGCCGGCAAGGTCGGCATCTTCCCGTCGAACTACAGCGTGGTCGTGTCCGCGTCGGACGACAAGTTCCACCAGAAGGTCGCGCCCCGGTTGCTGTCCGGACCGGACGGTGGCTCGGCGTTCTTCGACGGTGGCGACAACATGTGCATCCCGCGCGGCGCGAAGAACGCGTCCGGGGCCTGGGAGTTCGTCCGGTTCGCTCTGGACCTGCCGCAACAGATCGACCTGCCGGCGGGCGGTTACACGCCGGTCCGGTCGGATGCGAGAACGACGGAGTTCGCGAAGAAGTACCCGCTCGCGACGCTGCCGCTGGAGCGCATCTCGGAGGGCTACGCGCCGACCACGCTGTCCTACAACCTGCTCTACAACCAGCCGGACGGTCCATGGCTGCAGATGTTCCGCCGGGCCGTGTTCGACGGCGAGCTGGAGGCCGCCATGAAGGAAGCACAGCAGAACTACGACCGGATTCTCTCCCAGGGACAAGCATGAGTACGGACGTTGGAACCCGGCGTACGCACCGGCTCGACTCGAGCTCACGCAAGGCGGCCTCGGCCGGACGACGGGCCGGGCGCGGTTCACTCACCCATCCAGCTCGGACCGGCTTGCTCCTGGTGACGCCCGCAGTGCTGTTCGTCGGGGTCTTCGTGCTGGTGCCGCTGGCCTTCGCCGTGGTGATCTCGCTGACCAACTGGCCGCTGATCGGGACGGTGAAGTTCAGTGGGCTGAAGAACTACACCGCGATCGCGTCCGATGCGGCGTTCGCCAAGTCGGTCCTCTACACCCTGCTGTACACAGTCATCGTGACCGGGCCGATACTCGTGCTCGGGTACGCGCTCGCGGTCCTGGTACGACGTAAGCGCCGCGGCGCGACGTTGTTGCGGACGGTCTTCTTCCTGCCGTTCGTCGTCGGCCTCTCGACGTTGAGCTTCGTCACTGTGCTGGAGGCTCAGCCGGACAGCGGCGCGATCAACATCGTGCTCCGCAAGCTCGGCATCACCGACGGTACGACGGCCTGGCTGGTGGACGGGCCGCTCGCGACCGGACTGATCTGCGTGCTGGTGATCTGGGGTGTCAGCGGCCTGACCATGATGCTGCTGATGGCCGGCATGCAGGCGATCCCGCGCGAGTTCTACGAGTCCTCTGAACTCGACGGCGCGACCTGGTGGCAGCAGGAGCGCGAGATCACCATTCCCGTGCTGCGCCGGACGATCGCGATGTGCGTGATCATCTCGGTGGTCGGCTCGCTGCTCGCGTTCACGCAGTTCTACATCCTGACCCGCGGCGGGCCAGGTACGGACACCACCACTGTCGTCCAGTACATCTACAACCGCGCCTTCGTCCAGCTACAGCTCGGTGCCGCGACCGCGCTGTCGATCGTGCTGGTGATCGTGGTCGGACTCGTCACCGCGGCCCAGTTCTGGCTGCTCCGGGAGAAGGACTGACGATGCGACTCAAGAACACCCTGTACGTCGTCGGCGGTGGCGGTGCCTTCCTGGTCTTCGCCGTACCGTTGCTGTGGGCCCTTTTCCGGTCGGTCCAGCCGAACGATGTGATCGTCGCGGCGCCGGATGCGTCGACGTTCTTCCACTTGACCTGGGACAACTTCCGGACCCTGATCGAAGGACCGGGCAATCTGATCCGGTCCGTCGGGAACAGTCTGATCGTCGCCTTGAGTACGGCAGTGCTGACCGCCGTACTGGCGACCTTGGCCGGGTACGGGTTCGCGCGGTTCCGCTTCCGCACTGGGCCGCTGTTGTTCGCGCTCGTCGTGGTGTCGATGATGATCCCGTTCCAGGCGATCCTGACTCCGCTGTACCTGGAGATGAACGTCCTGCGGCTGACCGACAGCCTGCTCGGGCTGGTGCTGTTCTACACCACGGTCAACCTGCCGTTCGGCGTCTTCGTGATGCGCAACTCGTTCGCCTCGGTGCCGGTCGAGCTGGAGGACTCGGCCCACGTCGACGGCTGCGGCACCCTCCGCATGATCGGCTCCGTCCTCCGCCCGCTGATCACACCAGGAGCCGCGACGGTCGCGCTGTATGCGTTCCTGGCCGCGTGGACGGAGTTCCTCGGCGCGCTGACGTTCCTCACCAAGGACGAGCTCTACACGCTGCCGGTCGCACTGGTGAACGTCCAGGCCGGCGCGTACGGCGAAGTCAACTTCGGCTCCCTCGTCGCGGGCTCCGTCATCGCCATGATCCCCTGCGTCGTCCTGTACGTCGCCCTCCAGCGCTTCTACGTCACCGGCCTGGCCTCCGGAGCCGTCAAAGGCTAGGGCGGATCTTGTGGTCGGGGTGGGCGGCGGCATGGGCGTCGGCCACCTCGCGGCACAGGGCCATCAGTTCGGTCTCGTTGCGGACCTGCTGCTTGGCCTGCGGGCCCAGAGCGGTGATGTGGTCGCGGGCCCTGAGCAGCCGCTGGAAGATCCGCTCTCGTTCGGCGGGGTCCTCGGTGTACTCCGCGTCCAGATAGGCGGTCGCGTCGCGGCGGATGTGGGCCATCGCGGTCTGGGTCCGGCCGCGGGTGCTGAACAAGGACGCGAAGATCGTGATCAGCAGGACGACCAGGATGACGACCAGGGACAGGCCGGTGCTGATCTCGACGACCTCGACGTGGTCGCCGCCGTTCACGAACGGCAGGTTGTTCTCGTGCAGCGCGTGCAGGATCAGCTTGGCGCCGATGAACGCGAGGATCGCGGCCAGCCCGAAGGACAGGTAGATCAGCCGGTCCAGCAGCCCGTCCAGCAGGAAGTACAACTGCCGGAGGCCGAGCAGGCTGAACGCGGTCGCGGTGAACACCACGAACACGTTCTGGGTCAGGCCGAAGATGGCCGGGATCGAGTCCAGCGCGAACATCAAGTCGGTGCCGCCGATCGCCAGCATCACCAGCAGCATCGGCGTCATCATCCGGCGCCCGTCGACCATGGTGGTCAGCCGGTCGCCGTCGTACTCCTCGCTGGTGCGGAACAGTTTCCGGCTCAGCCGGACCACGATGTTCTGGGCCGAGTGCGACTCCTCGGTCTCCGGTTTGAGCATGTTGCCGGCGGTCACCAGCAGTGCGATCCCGAACAGGTAGAACACCCAGGCGAACGTGTTCAGCAGCGCCGACCCGACGAAGATGAACCCGGCGCGGGCGATCAGCGAGACCACGATCCCGACCAGCAGCACCTTCTGCTGGTTCTCCCGCGGTACCCGGAAGCTGGTCATGATGATCAGGAACACGAACAGGTTGTCGACCGACAGCGCCTTCTCGGTGATGTACCCGGCGAAGTACTCCGAGCCCATCGCCGTACCGCCGAAGACGAACGTCCCGAGGCCGAACAGTACGGCGATGCCGACGTACACGGTGGACCAGATCGCGGCCTCCCGCAGCGTCGGCACATGCGCCGACCGGACGTGGAAGAAGTAGTCGAACAACAACAGAGCGATGATGCCGAGCAGGGTCAGCACCCAGACCACCGGGGACACGGCCATGGGCTCAACCCAACCACGGCGGGTCCGCCTCTGGACAACACCTCCAGAAATTTGCCTTAAAGGCATCTTTGCACTTTCGGCAAACTTTGCTACCGTCGAGGACATGGCCGAAGGGTTGCGGGAGCGGAAGAAGCAGGAGACGCGGATCGCGTTGAGCTGGGCGGCCGTGCGGCTCACGGTCGAGCGGGGCCTGGCCAACGTGAAGATCGAGGACATCGCGGCCGAGGCCGGGGTCTCGCTGCGGACGTTCCGGAACTACTTCTCCAGCAAGGCCGAGGCGGTCGCCGCCCGGGAGGTCGACCGTAGCCTGCGGATCGCCGCCGAGCTGCGCGCCCGGCCGGCCGACGAGCCGCTGTGGACCGCGATCCGGGAGTCGATCGGGTCGGAGTTCGCGCTCGGCGAGACGGGTCACGGCGGCGAGCAGCCACCGGACGAGCGGTGGCTGGCCGGGATCCGGCTGATGGTGACCGAGCCGTCGTTGCAGGGTGAGATGGCGCGGGCGTACGCCGCGGCGGGTGCGGAGTTCGCGGACGCGGTCGCGGATCGGACCGGGACGCACGGCTTGTATCCGCGCCTGGTCGCCGAGGTCGTCGGTTCAGCCCGGGCGGCGGCCATCGCCGAATGGCTGAGTGCCGATCCGCCGCGGTCGATGGCCGATCTGCTGTCGGAGGCCCTCGACCTGGTCAGCGCAGGTCTCCCCGAACCCGAACAGCACTAGAACCCACACCTCAAGAAGACCCCCCGGCGCCGCCGGGGCGGTCAGTCACGCCAACTTTGCTTGGAAGGACACCTGTCATGGATGCCGATGTCGTTATCGCCGGGGCCGGACCGAACGGCCTCATGCTCGCCTCCGAACTGCGGCTGGCGGGAATCCGGCCGATCGTGCTGGAGCGTCTGCCCGAACGCAGTGAAGTGCCGCGGGCCAACGGTCTGGTCGGCCAGGTCGTCCGGATGCTCGACCGTCGTGGCCTGTACGAGCGCCTCAGCGGTCGGCCCGGCCCGCCGGAACCGCAGCCGGGCTTCGTGTTCGCCGCGATGCCGCTGCACCTCAGCCAGCTCGACGACAACCCCGTTTACCTGTTGCCGGTCCCGCAGCGCCGGATCGAGGAAGTCCTGCAGGAGCGCGCCCTGGAACTCGGCGCCGAGATCCGCCGCGGCCACGAGCTCACCGGTCTGAGCCAGGGCCCGGACGCGGTCACGGTCACGGTCGACGGCCCGGACGGCAGCTACGAACTGCGCGCCCGCTACCTCGTCGGCGCCGACGGCGGCCACAGCCTCACCCGCAAGCTCGCCGGCATCGACTTCCCCGGCGTCACCAACGACTCCATGGTCTCCCGTACGGCGAACGCCTTCGTGCCGTCGGAGTACGTCAATCCGGCAAACGGCGTACTGACGATCCCCGGGTACGGCGTGATCGCGCCGTTCATGCATCACCGCAACGAGCGCGGACTGTTCGTGTACGCGCCGTTCGCCGACCGGCTGCCCGCGATCAGCACCGGCGAGTGGGACGACGCCCCGGACGGTGAGATGACGTTCGAGGAGTTGCAGGAGAGCGTCGACCGGGTGCTCGGCGTACACCTGCCCTTGACCTCGCCGGAGGGTGACGGTCCGCGCTTGCTGCGTCGGGTCACCGGTGGGAACAGCCGGCTCGCCGACAGGTTCCGCGAGGGCCGCGTGCTGCTGGTCGGGGACGCCGCCCATGTGCACTCGGCGATCGGCGGACCTGGGCTGAACCTCGGTCTGCAGGACGCGATCAACCTGGGCTGGAAGCTCGCCGCCGAGCTGCAGGGCTGGGCGCCTGACGGACTGCTCGACACCTACGAGTCGGAACGTCGGCCGGTCGGCCAGCGGGTGGTCATGCAAACGCAGGCACAGTCCGCGCTGATTGCTCCGGGCAACGAAGTGACGGCGTTGCGAGAGCTGTTCGGTGAGCTGTTGTCCGAGCCGCGGAACGTGCAGCGGATCGCGGACCTGATCACCGGCGCGGACATCCGCTACCACGACGGCCCGCATCCGTTGGCCGGCCGGTGGGCGCCGGATCTGCAGGTGGATGGCACGCGCCTTGCCGAGCTGACCCGGACCGGTCGTCCGCTGTTGCTCGATCTCACCGAGGGTGCGTCCTTCGCTGCGACGGTGAGCACGGATCGGATCGAGGTCGTCACCGGTCGCGGTGAGTCGCCGATTGCCTTGCTGATCAGGCCGGACGGGTACGTCGCCTGGGCTGCAGACCACGACGGTGTCGCGGAGCAGGAGGGCCTGCGTACGGCGCTGGCCCGGTGGTTCGGCGTACGCGCGGATCAGGAGCGGCCCTTGACCAGTGCGACCAGATAGCGGCAGGGATCCGTCGCCGGGTTGTGGAACTTGGTCGGCATCGGCGGCCCGAGCTGGAGGCAGTCGCCGGTCTGCAGATCGTGGATCACCGGGCCTTCGTGGAAGCGGAGGCGGCCGTCGAGGATCCAGAGTTGCTGGTACTTGAAGATGTAGGCGTCGGCCGGATAAGAGACCGAGGCGCCGGGCGGCAGCTCGACCTCCACCAGCTCGAGTGGTCCGTCGGTGATCGGTGACACCGCGCGGCGGCGGTACCCGGTCATCGGATCCGTCCACACCGGTTGGTCGGCAGCGCGCCGGAGCAGGTCATCGGTGTTCTCGGCGCGCGCGACCAGCTCGGACAGCGTCATACCGAGGGCGCCGGACAGCCGGCCGAGCAGGACCGCGGTCGGCTGGGCCTCGCCGCGCTCGATCTTGCCGATCATCGCGCGGGACACCCCGGATCGATCGGCCAGCGCGTTCACGGACAGGTCCTGCGCGACGCGGGCAGCCTGCACGGTCGCGGCGAGCGAAGCGGAGAGTTCGTCAATCACGCTTGCCACTATAGCGGCAGTTATGGCTACTATCGTGACATGCCAAAGATCAGAGACGCCTCCGCGCTCGACGGCCCTGCCTGTGCGGCGATCTACACGCCGTACGTCACCGGCACCGCCATCACCTTCGAGACCGAACCGCCGACGGCGGCGGAGATGGCCGACCGGATCGCGAGGGCACAGGCGACCCATGCCTGGCTGGTGCTCGAGGAGGAAGGCGACGTGATCGGGTACGCGTACGCCGGTCCGATGAAGCCGCGCGCGGCGTACCGCTGGTCCTGCGAGGTGAGCGTCTATCTCGAGCTCGGCCGGCGCCGGACGGGTGGCGGCCGAGCGCTCTACGAAGCGTTGTTCGAGCGGCTGACGGAGCGTGGATTCCGGACGGCGGTTGCCGGGATGACGCTGCCGAACGACGCCAGCGTCGGACTGCACAAGGCCATGGGCTTCGAGGAGATCGGTACCTATCGGCGGATCGGCTGGAAGCTCGGCGGCTGGCACGACGTGCACTGGCGGCAGCGCCCCCTCGCCATCCTCCCGGACCCGCCGGCGGAGACCCGCTAGTTCGTCGGGTCCGTCATCGGCGGGCAGGTGCCGCCAGGCTTCGTGACGAGCTCGAAGTGCCACATCTCGTTCGACAACGTCTGGCACAGACCGAACTGTGCACCCTTGCGGATCAGCCAGCCGTCCGCGTCGGTCGGGCCGATGTCGACCGCGTGGCCGGTGACATGGTGGGACTCGTCCGGTTCGGCGACGAACTCCAGAGCCTTCTTCTTGCTGCCGTACTTGCGGATCGCCTTGTCCAGCAGCTCTTGCTGGTACTTCTTGCTCCGCCAGCCCGTGGTCACCTGCATCGTGATGCCCTTCTCCTTCATCGCCTGCTCGGCCTGCTGGACCGCCTTCCGCAGGGCCGGGTCGAGGTTCGCGACGCCGGGCAGACTGGTATCGAAGGCCGAGGTGTGGTCCGGCAGTACGCCGTCCGCGGCGCCGGGCGGACCGCTCTTCGACGACGATGCACCGGCCGCCGACGGTGGCGGGTCGTCCTGGGCGGACACCGCCGTACAGGACGACGTGGTGAGACTGATGACCGCGGCAACGACCGCGAGTCCGGCCAGGGCTGACAGCCGGCGTCCGCGTTTGCGGATGGCAACGAGTTGATCGGTCAGCATGGCCACCAGTCCAACTCGGCCGATGTTGCCGCAGCGTCTGCGTTTCGGCATACGTTTTCGATACGTCCGGCCCGGTTCAATGGACGGTATGCGGGTGCTGGTCGTCGAGGACGAGGTGTGCCCGCAGATCGTTGCGGACTGACTGTCGCCGTCACCCTGCCGGTGGCTGACCTCGTCGGCGGGTGAGGATGGTCCGGTGAGTGACGAACGCCTGCCCGAACCTGAAGTGACTGTCCGCCGCGCCGTCGAGTCCGACGACACTGTCCTGCTCGAGATCGACCGCACCTCGTGGGACGCGTCGTCCGGCTTCCCGTCGTACCAGGAAGCCGTCCGCGAGAGCTTCTTCGAGCGAAGCGGTCCGGAGGCGCATCTGGTCGCCGAGTACGACGGACAGGTCGTCGGCTATCTGCGATTGCAGGACAAGTACCCATTTCCGGAGGGCGCCGGTGTCCTTGCTGTGAACGGCCTCGCCGTCGCCCAGACCGCCCGCAGCCGTGGCGTCGCATCTGCCCTGCTCGAAGCAGCCGCCGCCGAAGGACGCCTCCGCGGTGCCCGCAAGATCACCCTGCACGTCCACAGCACCAACGCCATCGCCCGTCGCCTCTACGAACGTCACGGCTACGTGGTCGAAGGCACCCACCCCAAGGAGTTCCTCATCGAAGGCACCTACATCGCCGCGCTCGACATGGCGAAGATGCTCTGATGGCCACCTGCGTTGCACCCGACGGAGTCCAGTTGGCCTATCGGCTCGTGGGGGAGGGTGAGCCGGTGGTGTGTGTGCCCGGCGGGATGCTGCCGAGTACCTACCTCGGAGATCTCGGCGGGCTGTCGGCGTACCGGCAGCTGGTGATGCTCGACCTGCGAGGCACTGGGGAGTCCGGTGGGCCGGGCGAGCCGGAGAACTGGCGGTGTGATCGGCAAGTGCCGGACCTGGAGGCGCTGCGGGAGCACTTGGGCTTGGAGCGGATGACGCTTCTCGGGCACTCGGCGGGTGCGAGTCTGGTGACCCGGTACGCCGCGGAGTACCCGGAGCGGATCGAGAAGCTGGTGTTCGCCACTCCGGGCACGCGATCGGTCGGGATCGACATGACCGCGGACCGGCGGCGTCTGGTCCTCGAGTCACGCAAGGACGAACCGTGGTACGCCGAGGTGTCGGCGGCGTTCGAGGCGCTCCA
This sequence comes from Kribbella sp. NPDC050241, assembly GCF_044459685.1. Classification (NCBI taxonomy): domain Bacteria; kingdom Bacillati; phylum Actinomycetota; class Actinomycetes; order Propionibacteriales; family Kribbellaceae; genus Kribbella; species Kribbella sp. NPDC050241. Next base: position 420,466 of record NZ_JBITJE010000003.1, on the reverse strand, counting down.
GACCGGTGAGGGCGCGGACTGGGCCGCCCTCAACCCGATGTCGTACGCGCGCTGGGACGCCGAAACCCAGGCCCACCAGGCGTTCGAGGACAGCCTCGCCAACTTTGACGCGCTCCGGCAGTTCAACTCACCCGACGCCTTCGACCCGCCCGCGACGCGGGCCGCGCTGGCAAAGGTCGAAGCCCCGGCCTTGGTGCTGGCCGGGGCTCTCGACTGGGGCACGGACACCGTCGCCGCCGAGGCGTTCGCCGGAGTCTTCCCGCAGGCTCAGTTCGTGGTTCTGCCGGGAGTGGCCCACCATCCGTGGCTCGACGATGCCGAGGGCTTCGTGAGCACGGTGGTGAGGTTCCTCGGAACTACGGGTTGACGCCGTGCTCCCGGAGCCACGGCTCCGGGTCGATCGGGGAACCGCCACCGGGCAGGACCTCGAAGTGGACGTGCGGGCCGGTGGTGTTGCCGGTCATGCCGATGGCGCCGACCTTGCTGCCGGCCGACACGGAGTCGCCGACCGAGACGTCGAACTCCGACATGTGGCTGTACGACGTGACCGTGCCGTCGGCGTGCCGGACCTTCACCTGGCGGCCGTACGCGCCTTCGTAGTCGGCCTGGATGACCTCGCCGGCCATCACCGAGCGGACCGGCGTACCCATCGGGGCGGCGAAGTCCAGGCCGGTGTGGTTGTGGGCCCAGCGGCCGCCGGCCTGGTCGAAGCGCGCGGTCAGGTGGTAGCCGGTGGTCGGTAGGACGATCTTCGGGGCGGCCTTGGCCTTCGCGGCGGCCGCCTTGGCCTTGGCGAGGGCGGCAGCCTTCGCCGCGGCGAGGGCCTTGGCCTTGGCAGCGGCCTTGCGCGCGGCGACGGCCTTCGCGGAGGCCAGCGCCAACGCCCGCCGTTCGGTCAGGGTCGCGTTCGTGGCCAGCCGAGCGGCCCGCTGCTTCGCGGCCTTGTCGGCCGCCGCCTTGCGGGTGGCGGCCAGCGACAGGTCGATGCGGGACGAATCGCGCGAGCCGAGGTCGCGCCGATCGATCCGGGCCGCGGTGAGAGCGTCGGCCTGTGAGGGGCTCAGGCCGGTGCTGGTCGGGGCGGGCCCGGTCGCGGACGACGAGACGCCGACCGCGGTCGTTCCGGCTGCGGCGGCGAGAGCGGCGGTCAGGCCGATCAGTTGGCCGCGGCGGCCGATGTTCCGACGGGACAAGCGATGCTTGGCCACCCGGCGCGCAGTGGCCAGGCGTCGTAGTGCCGGCCGCTCTGCTTCCGGCACGTCATGGTGGTGAGACACGGGGGCCTTCCAGGGGAGGGTGTGCCGCCTGAGGGGGTGACGGCCCATCGACCATAACGAGCGCCTCTCAACAGCCTCAAACGCTGAGCGCGACGAGATCACGGAATTGTCGCGACGCGCTGTGATCGGCTCTCTCCGCCTCGTGTGCGCTCAGGCGTGCGAACCCGGCGGAAGTGAAGAGTTTTCACCGTGACGCGGATCACGCGCGAAATGGCGCTGAGCAGCCCTTCTGGACCGGTATAAGGCGCGATTGCGCAGGTGTCTGCTGATCGCAAAAGGAGGCTGCGCGGGCCCGGATCGGCGGGTAGGACTGATGGCATGCGGATCGCGATCTTGGGTGGTACCCGATTCATCGGACGGGCAGTCACGGAGCAGTTGGCTGCGGACGGACACACGCTTCTGGTGGTGCATCGCGGGGAGCATGAGCCCACCGGGCTGCCCGAAGCTGAGCACGCGCACGTGGACCGACACGACGGTGCGGCGCTGGCGGCGGCGCTGAAGCCGTTCGACCCCGAGGCACTGGTCGACGTGTCCGGGATGAATGCGGCGGCGGCCGACGCGGCGCTGGGCGCGGTCGGGGAGTCGGTGAGGCTGGTGGCGATCTCGAGTTGCGACGTCTACCGCGCGTACGACGCCCTGCACTCGGGCCAGAACACCGACGCGGTGCCCTTGAGTGAGTGGTCGCCGCTGAGGACGCGACGCTTCGTCGACGGACCGCAGTACGAGAACCTCGAGATGGAAGAGAAGTACCTGCCGCGCGGCGCCACCGTGCTGCGGCTGGGTGCCGTCTACGGGGAGCACGACTATCAGCGGCGGTTCGAGTTCGTCCTGCGCCGGGTCCGAGCCGGTCGCCGGCGGATCCCGATCGGGTCGGGGCAGTTCCTCTTCAGCCGTGTGTACGTCGGTGACGTCGCCGCGGCGGTCTCCTTGGCCCTGGCGGGAGATCAGCGCGGTGAGGCCTTCAACATCGTGGAGCCGACGACAGCGCCGTACGGACTGCTGGCCGAGCAGATCCTGGAAGCGGTCGATGCCCAGGACGTCGAGTTGGTGAAGGTCCGCGACGACCTGCTGCCGGCGGATCTGGAGCTCACCGGGACGTTGAGCCAGCACCTGTTGATGGATTCGTGGAAGGCGCACACCATGCTCGGCTGGGAGCCGACGGACCCGGCCGGAACGCTGCGAACCTCGGTCCGCTGGCACCTGGACAACCCGCCGCCGGACGGCTCGGACGACTTCTCGGCCGACGACGCGGCGCTCGAGTCCGCTGCCGGGTCCGTCTAGGCGGAAATTTGGTCAGAGCAGGTGTGAGGAACCGGTATGCTTTCCGGGTCGGACAGAGGGGACCGCAAGGTGCGCCCGGCTCGATTTCACATCGGGACGGCGGACCGTGTAATCTCTCTCCTCGGCCCGCCCCTTTAGCTCAGTCGGCAGAGCGTCTCCATGGTAAGGAGAAGGTCTACGGTTCGATTCCGTAAAGGGGCTCTGAGCACGGCATCTCACCCGGTCCGCCGGGTGGGGTGGCGAACTCACCCGGCGGGGTAGCTCAGGTGGTTAGAGCACACGGCTCATAATCGTGGTGTCGCGGGTTCGACTCCCGCCCCCGCTACCCACCGACCAGTACTACGAGAGTGCGCGGAAGCTGCGTGCTCCTGATCAGAAGAGGCAGCAGTGGCCAAGTCAACCGACATCCGCCCGAAGATCACGCTGGCGTGCACGGTCTGCAAGGAGCGCAACTACATCACCAAGAAGAACCGGCGCAACAACCCGGATCGTCTGGAGATGAAGAAGTACTGCGCGCGCTGCAACGACCACACGGACCACCGCGAGACCCGCTGACCTCAGCTTTCTTCGCGAGGGCCGCTTCGGACATCGAAGCGGCCCTTTCGCTGTGCCGTTTTCCCTGTGCCTGGACCGGCCCTTTCGTTGGACTCAGACCGTGAGGATCGGGCGGCCGCCCTCGTAGGCGGTCAGGCGCTCGTCGCGCGGAGTCAGGCAGCACGAGCCGCAGAGCGTGCCGGTGCCGACCTCGCTGGTGTAGTAGAGACAGCAGGTGTTCCGCAGGTAGACGAGCTTGCCGGCCGCTGTCTCGACCTCGCCCAGCCGGGCCAGGCCGCCCGGCGCCTTGGCGACGAACCTCTGCCAACGCTCCAGCAGGTACGTCGGTTCGACTGTCTCCTCCTCGCGAGTGGCGGCGCAGAACCCCATCGCGCAACCGGCCGCCACCCCACCGTGGAGCTGCCGGAGACCGGCCCGGGTGCGCCGGTGCAGTTCGGCGGACAGAGGTAAGAGGTGCTGGCGGAGGACTACGTCGTACAGGGTCTCCAGGCCGCCCGGGAGGTAGTCGGCCGACCGCACGGCGACGGCGGCGAGGCCGTGGCCGTCATGCGGGCGGACCCAGAGGTTGTGCGGGCGGATGTCCAGGACATGTCCCTCGAGGGCCCACAGCAGGAGCGCGGTCGCGGGGGCGCGGCCGGCGTAGAAGGACATCAAGCTGAGCGCGTTGGCAGGGGCGCTGCGGTGACCGCTGGCGTCGTTGTCGCGCTTGAGGAGCTCGGTGAGCTCGGGGCCGTCCGGCTCCAGAATCCGATCGACCCGAAGCCACTCGGAGCCTGTCGGCTCACCGATCTCCAGTTTGTACCGAGGCGCGTACCTGGCCAGCGCCGCCACTGCCGTCACGATCAACCTTCCCCAGTCAGGCTCACAGTGAGTGGGTGGCGGCACTCGGAGGAAGAGCGTACCTGCCAGTCCCATGCCTACTGCGCGGCACTCGGCACGGCACCTCGCCGCACTGGAGCAAAGGCCACGATGGAACCACATCGAGGCCTTCACTCCAGCACGCCGATGCACCGCACCGAGTACCTGCTCGCTACGGCATGGGACTGGCAGGCACGCTCTCGCAGTCTGCCAGTAGGCTCTTGCGATATGACGATCGACGCCACGATGGTCGGCCGGAGCTATGCGGCCGCCGAGTCCTACCAGGTGGGCCGGGAGAAGATCCGCGAGTTCGCCGACGCGATCGGCGACCCCAATCCGGCGTACCGGGGTGCCGATGCGGTCGCGCCGCCGACCTTCGCGTTCATGCTGGGCAGCCGGGCGCTGGAGCAGTTGCTGAGCGACGAGGAGCTCGGACTGCGGCTGGACCGGATCGTGCACGGCGCGCAGAAGTTCAGCTACACCCGCCCGATCAAGGCCGGCGACGACATCGCCGCGACCGCGACCATCACCACCGTGCGCAAGGCCGGTGACGTCGAGGTGATCATGTACGAGACCGCCCTGACCACCGTCGACGGCGAACCGATCGCCACCTCGACCTCCACGATCTCGCACAACCGGGCGGGCGCGTGAAGACCGCTTCACCGGGCCTCGAGCTGCCCCCGTTGACCGTGACGCTTCGACGTGACGACCTGGTCAGGTACGCCGGTGCCAGTGGTGACTTCAACCCGATCCACTGGAGTGACCGGATGGCCACCGCGCTCGGCCTGCCCGGCGTGATCGCGCACGGCATGCTCACGATGGCGACCGCGGTCCGCGTCGTCACCGACTGGCTGGACGACCCGGCTGACCTTGTGGAGTACGGCGTACGGTTCACCAAGCCGGTCGTCGTACCGGATGACGACAAGGGTGCGAGCGTGACGTTTTCGGCGAGGGCCGACAAGGTCGCCGACGGGCTGGCCGAGTTCGACATCACCGCGATCGCCGGCGAGGAGAAGGTGCTAGGCCGGGCCAGGGCGGTTGTGCGCGTCTCGTGACTACGCATGTACGTCTGGCCGACTTCACCACCCTGCGGATCGGAGGGTTGGCCGACAAGCTCGTCGAGGTCAGCACCGAGGACGACCTGATCACCGCGGTCCGCGACGCGGACGCCGCCGGGGAGCCGGTGCTGCTGCTGTCGGGCGGCAGCAACGTGGTGATCGGCGACGACGGCTTCCGCGGCACGGTGGTCAAGATCGCGACGCGTGGCATCCGCGTGGACGCTGACATGTGCTCCGGGGCAATGGTTCACATCGCCGCCGGTGAGGACTGGGATGTCGTCGTCCAGCGCGCGATCGCCGAGGAGTGGAGCGGACTCGAGTCGATGTCCGGCATCCCCGGGCTGACCGGGTCGACGCCGGTGCAGAACGTCGGCGCCTACGGTCACGAGGTGGCCGAGACGATCGCGTCGGTCCGCGTCTGGGACCGGGTCGACAACGCGGTTCGCACGATGTTCGCCGCCGACTGTGGGTTCAGCTACCGGAACTCGCGCTTCAAGGCCGACCCGTCGCGGTACGTCGTACTCGAGGTCACCTTCCAGTTGCCGCTCGGCGACCTGTCCGCGCCGGTCGGGTACGCCGAACTGGCCCGGGTACTGGATGTCGAGCCTGGGTCGCGGGCGCCGATGACCGACGTACGGGAAGCCGTGCTGGGGTTGCGGCGCAGCAAGGGCATGGTGCTGGACCCGGACGACCACGACACGTGGAGCGCCGGGTCGTTCTTCACCAACCCGATCCTGGACACGCCGGCCGACGTACCCGCGGGTGCGCCGCAGTGGCCCCAGCCCGACGGCCGCGTCAAGACCAGCGCCGCCTGGCTGATCGAACACGCCGGCGTCTCCAAGGGCTTCACGATCGGCTCCGCCGCCGTCTCCACCAAACACCCCCTCGCCCTCACCAACCGCGGCAACGCCACCGCCAAGGAACTCCTCTCCCTGGCCGCCCACGTCCGCAACCAGGTCCACCAAGCCTTCGCCATCACCCTCACCAACGAACCAGTCCTGGTGAACTGCACCCTCTGATCCGTGCCGAAGAACGGGTAGTAGTAGCGGAAACCCGGGCGCGGCGACCGGCCGCCCACCGTGATCCACAGGTCCGCGGGTGACTACTACCCGTCCGTCGGTACCCCTGTGGATGACGGCCGCCGGGAATCCGCTTAAGTCGGCAGGATTTCGGGGTGGAGTCCGTCGTCGAAGTGCTGGCCCGGTCGGGCGGCTGGGGAACTTTTGCCGAGCTGGTGAGAATGACGTCCCGGCGTGCACTGGCACGCGCGGTGCGTCACGGAGACGTGGAGCGGTTGACGCGCGGGATCTACGGACTCCCGGAGCTCGCCGGGGATCTCTCGACGGCCATCGCGTACGACGGAGTCCTGTCGCACACCAGCGCAGCGGCGGCTTGGCGGTTGCCGCTGCTCGTGACCCCACAGAAGCCGCACATCACCCTGCCCCTGAACCGCAACGCACGATCGGGTCCGCCCGCCGTTCTGCACTGGGCGGCTCTTCCAGCGGCTGACCGGCACCACCGACGCACCTCACTCCTGCGCACAGTCTCCGACTGTGTCCGGATTCTTCCGTTCGGCGAAGCCTTGGCTGTTGCTGACGCTGCGCTCGCGACCGGTCGGCTCAGTCGTGACGAGCTGGAGGCAGCCCTGCTGGCTCTGCGAGGTCAAGGGCGGCCGAATGCCGTCAGCGTCGCGGCGGCCGCCACCGGGCTGTCGCAGAGCTTCCTCGAGTCGATGCTGCGAAGTCTGCTGCTCGTGGCGGGCGTCGAGGGGTTCGAGCCGCAGGTACTGATCGACACCGGGTGCTTCCGCGCGCGGGTGGACCTGGGGCACAGGCAGGCTCGTGTCGCACTAGAGGCCGAGGGCTATGAATTTCACGGGTCGGCCACGGACTTCGCCGACGACTGCCGGCGGTACGACGAGTTGATCGCCGACGGATGGCTTGTCCTCAGGTTCACCTATCAGCAGGTGATCGGTGATCCGGAGTGGGTTCTGGCCACCGTGCGGAGTGCCCTGACGCAACGCCTCGGTGTACCGAGGAACGGGTAGTAGTCGTCCACCTGAGTGCTTGGGCGATAGCCGCAGGCGTGGAGGTCGCCTGGCCCGATCACTACTACCCGTTCGTCGGTCCGCTGAAAAAGATTTGCAGCTGCCTCTTCCCTGAGCTGGTTGGGCTCGCTAATCTTTTGCGAGATTCGATGGGAGGTGGGATGTGAGGCGAAAAAGATTTTCGCGGCGGGAGGTGCTGGCCGGGCTTGGTGCGGGGGCGCTGGCGACGGTGGTGCCCGGGTGCTCTGGTGGGGGAGCGCGGTCGGCTGTGCTGCAGGTCTGGGGTGGAGTGCCGGCCGCATCCGGGCCGGCGAACGTGGTCAAAGCATTCGAGCAGCGGTTCCCGCAGTACAAGGTGAACTACACGCGGTTCGTGAACGACGCCCGCGGCAATCTGAAGCTGGACACCGCGCTGCAGGGTGGTGTCGACATCGACGTGTACTTCACCTACTCGCCGGCGTCGCTCGCGCTCCGGGCCGGGTCCGGGCTGGCCGCGGACCTGACCGACCGGGTGACCCAGGACCCGCAACTGAAGGTGTTCCTCGACACCGATCAACCGCGGGCGTACCTCGACAACGGCCGGATCAAGGCGCTCGCCACCGCCCGTGAGCCGTTCTTCGTACTGCTCAACGAGAAGCTCCGGCAGCAGGCCGGCGTCGACCTTCCGCAGCAGTGGACGATCGACGAGTACCGCGAGACCGCGAAGAAGCTGACCACCGCGAAGACCATCGGCGCGTACACCGTCCCCGACGTGGCCCGGATCGCGCTCGGCCCGAACTACTGGTACGACGGCGATCGTTCGAACTTCGGTGATCCGCACTTCGAGCAGAGCTTCCGGATCGGCCAGGACATGATCCGGGAGGGGTCCGCGTTCCCGTGGACCGAGGTGCTCGCCCGGCACCTGGACTCGTACCAGCAGAACTCGTTCCTCGGCGAGGAGTTCCACCTCTGGTCGACCGCACCGTTCAACCTGCGGTACCTGTACGACCCGAAGAAGTTCCCGCACGACTTCAAGGTCTCGTTCGCGCCACCTCCGACCGTCGACGGCCAGGACTGGAACGGCGGCAGCTACAACAACTTCGTCATGGTCAACCCGAAGTCGCCGAAGGCCGAGGCGGCCTGGGAGTTCGTGAAGTTCTGGCTCACCGAGGGGTCCACGCCGATGCTCGCGGGCGGCAAGCTGCCGACGCTGGGCAACGTCACCGACGACCAGGTGCTCACCGGCATGCTCGGCAAGGAACCTGAGAAGTACTTCGACGTCGAGTCGTTCCGCCGTGTCGTCCTGGACGCGGAACCGAAGCTCGCCACCGACACCCGGCTGGCCGGGTTCCCCGAGATCACCCTCGCGGTGAAGCAGCAGAAGGACCTGTGCTGGCTCGGCGAGAAGGATCCCGGCGCGGCGATCCGTGAGGTACGCCGGGTCGCCGATGCCGCGATCGCCCGGAACGAGAGGAGTTCCTGATGGCCACCGCCACCGTCGTCGCAGCGGAACGGACCACGGTCCGGGCCGATCCGGGTCCCGGGATCAAGCCGAAGGGCTGGATCGGGCTGCTGTTCATCGCGCCCAACCTGCTCGGCGTCATCGCGTTCACGCTGATCCCGCTGATCAGCGTGATCGTGCTCGCCTTCACCGACTGGAACCTGGTGTCCGGCCTCGGCGGCATCAAGTTCAATGGTCTCGACAACTTCATCGCCATTGCCCGCGACCCCGGCTTCTGGAGCGCGGTCGGCCTGACCCTCGTCTACGTCGGAGTGTCCGTTCCGCTGACCGTGATCCTCGGACTGGGCCTCGGGATCGCGCTCAACCGCCCGCTGCCCGGTCGCGCCGTACTCCGGGCGATCTTCTTCCTGCCGTACATCGTCAACATCGTCGCGATCGGCATGACCTGGCTGATGCTGATGAACCCGAAGGCCGGCCTGGTCAACCAGGTGCTCGACGTCTTCGGGCTGCAACCGGGCTGGTTCGCCTCATCGCACTGGGCGCTGCCGGCGCTGATCGTGATGGCGGTGTGGGGTGGCGTCGGCTACTGCTCGCTGATCTACCTATCCGCGCTGCAGGACGCGCCGCGGCAGCTGTACGAGGCGGCCGACATCGACGGCGCGGGAATCTGGGCGAAGTTCCGCGTGATCACCTGGCCGTCGTTGCTGCCGACAACGATCTTCCTGCTGGTGACGCTGATCATCGGTGCGTCGCAGGGCTTCGGCCTGATCGCGTTGATCACCGCCGGCGGACCGGGCGACTCGACCACGACGATCTCCTACTACATGTACCAGACGGGCTTTCAGTTCTACCGGTTCGGCTATGCCTCGGCGACCGGCCTGGTGACCTTCGTCGGTGTACTGGTGCTGACCCTGGTGACCTGGCGGGCCCAGCGAGGGAGGGCTCTGCATGACTAACCGCGCCAAGTGGTACTGGGGGATCCCGCTGTGGATCCTCGCGATCGCCTTCCTCGCGCCGTTCGCATGGATGCTGTCGACCGCGCTCAAGCAGGACGTGGACGCGTACAAGATCCCGATGCAGTGGATCCCGGATCCGTTCCAGTGGGACAACTTCAGCACGGTACTGAGCGGTGCCACCTCGGTGCTGCCGGCGTTCGGGCGGTCGGTGTTCGTCGCCGTACTGCGGGTCGCCGGGGAACTGATCACCGCGACGATGGCCGGCTACGCGTTCGCGCGGATGTCGTTCAAGGGCCGGGACAAGCTGTTCCTGGTCTACCTGGCGACCGCGATCATCCCGGCCCAGTTGCTGCTGGTACCGCGGTTCATCTACTTCCAGAAGCTCGGGCTCTACGACACATTGTGGGCGCTCATCCTGCCTGGCATGTTCACGGTGCTCGGGACCTTCCTGATGCGGCAGTTCTTCGTCAGTCAGCCGGCCGAGTTCGCCGAAGCGGCCCGGATGGACGGCGCGAACGAGTGGCGGGTGTTCACCCGGATCTACTTGCCGTTGGCAACACCGGTGATCAGTGCACTCGGCATCCTCGCGTTCGTTTGGTCCTGGAACGACTACGAGACGCCGCTGGTGCTGATCAGCAACCCGGAGCGCTACACCCTGCCGCTCAGCCTGACCAACTTCGTCGACGAGCAGGGGCAGATCGCACCGGGTCTGACCATGGCAGCCTCGGTGATCTCGATCGTCCCGGTGCTGATCGTCTTCGTCGTCCTGCAACGCCGCTTCATCGCGGCCATGACTCACACAGGGATCAAATGATCAACGTCTCAGGTGTCTTCCCGGATCTCGCGCAGGTCGGCGACTTCGGTCCGCCACGCAGCGAGCTCGGCGTCGGTTCGCTGATGCCGTGGAACGGGAAGCTCTACGTCCAGAACTACAACTCCCACAAGGCGCCGTCCGGTGCCGGCGTCAGCCTCCGGCGGATCGACGCCGACCTGTCGATGGAGATCGTCGCCGAGACCCTCGGTGTGGACGGCACCTACACCAACCGATTCGTGCACTTCCCGACGTCGCAGCTGGTCCTCGGGCCGCACGTGATCAGTGCCGACCACAAGATCGTCACGATCCCCGAGCTCCAGCCGCTCCGGGTCTGCGGTACGTCGCGGCACCTGACCAAGCCGGACACCCACGTGTATGTGCTGGCGATGGAAGGTGAGCTGCTCGAGCTGGACCTGACGACGTACGAGTGCACGCAGCTCTTCGACCTCAACGACGAGCTCGGCACGGACGGCGAGATGAAGGTCCACTACAAGGACTGCTACACGTCGTTCGGCCGGCTCGTCGTCTGCTCCAACGAGTACGCCGAGCCCGAGTGGGAAGGCGTTCGGTCGCGCGGGCGGCTCGCGGAGTACGACGGCCAATCGTGGAAGGTACTGCGAGAGGACCCGTACACCGCGATCGGTGGGCGGCACGAGTTCGGCGGGACTATCTTCGCGACCGGATGGGACCGGGCGTCGGCAATCCTCGAGGTGTTCACGGAGGCCGAGCAGAAGTGGACGCGGTACCGGCTGCCGAAGGCGTCGCACTGCTTCGACCACAAGTGGCAGACCGAGTGGCCGCGGATCCGGGAGGTCGAGCACGAGCGGCTCCTGCTCGACCACCACGGCATGTTCTACGAACTGTCGCCTTGGGCGTACGGCGGCCGGATCTGGGGCGTGCGGCCGATCTCGACCCATCTGTGGGTGCTGGGTGACTTCTGTTCCTGGCGCGGCATGCTCGTCGCCGGTGCGGACAACGCCTCGCCGAGTCACGGACTCAACCCGACCACGGCCGAGCCGCAGTCCGGGCTGTGGTTCGGGAAGACGGATGACCTGTGGAGCTTCGGCAAGCCGGCCGGGTGGGGTGGCCCGTGGTGGGAGACGCCGGTCGCCGCCGGGGTGCCGTCGGATCCGTATCTGATGACGGGCTTCGATGGGAAGTGCCTGCATCTGGAGAACTTCTCGGCCGATCCGATCACGATCACTGTCGAGATCGACTTCCACGGGCACGGGCGCTTCGGGGCGGTCACGGAATTGACGGTCGAGCCGGGGCAGATCCGGACGCACGTGTTCCCATCCGGGTTCAGCGCGCACTGGGTGCGGGTCGTCAGCGACACCGACGGTGTGGCGAGTGCCCAGTTCGTCTATACGTGATGATCGCGGAATGGGAGACATGGAGAGAGCTGACAGTCCGAGCCCGTTGCAGCTGGTCAAGCGCGCCCTGCCGGAGCTGAACGGTGCGATGCAGCGGGTCGCCGAGCACATCCAGGCGAACCCGGACGAGGTCGCGCGCGGGTCGATCACCAAGCTCGCCGAGGCCGCGCAGACCTCGGCGGCGACGGTGACCCGGTTGTCGACGCACCTCGGGTTCGCCGGGTACCCCGCACTCCGGGCTGCCCTCGCGATGGAGGTCGGCCGCGGGATCGAGGCCGGCTGGGCGAGTGACATCGGGATGGCGATCGGTCCGGCGGACCCGCCCGAACAGGTGCTCAACGTGCTGGCCAGTACCCAGGCCAACGCTCTCCGCAACGCGCTGGCGTCGATCGACCTGGCGGCTGCCGCCCGGGTCGCCGATTCCATCGCGGGCGCACGACGTACCCATATCTATGGGGAGTGGGGAGACGCGATCCCGGCCCGCGAGCTGTACATCCGGTTGCTGCGGATCGGGATCCCGGTGTGGTTCTTCGACGGACCGCAGGCCGGGTCGATCGGCAGCGGGTTGCTGGAATCCGGGGACGTCGCGCTGGTCGTGACCCGGCAGGGGAACGATCCGGCCACGCTGGAGTTCATCAAGCGCTCCAAGGCCGGGGGCGCGCTGACGGTCGCGATCACCGGGGTCGCGGACTCGCCGATCGGCCGGGTGGCGGAGGTCGTCTTCGACACCGGTACGCCGGTCGGTGGGACCTGGACCGAGTTCTTCGCCGGGCGGGCCAGTGACACCTTGACCGCCGGCCTGCTGTTCGTCCTGGTCGCGCAGCGCGTCCCGGACCACCTCACGGCCAACCACCCGAACGGGCCCGGACAACCCGTCATCACACCTGACAGCTGAAAGGTTCCTGCATGCAGCAGCTCGAAATCCAGACCGATCTGACCGTCGTCGGCGGAGGGCTCGCCGGTATCTGCGCCGCGATCGGCGCGGCCCGGCAGGGGAGCACGGTGGCGCTGGTCCAGAACCGGCCGGTGCTCGGCGGCAACTCCTCCAGCGAGGTGCGGGTGTGGGTGTGCGGCGCGACCGCGCACGGTGTCCAGCACTTCGCCCGGGAGACCGGGATCATGGGCGAGCTGTTCGTGGAGAACCAGTACCGCAACCCCGAGGGAAATCCTTACTACTGGGATCTCGTGCTGCTGGAGGCGGTCCGCGCGGAGCCCCGGATCCAGCTGTTCCTGAACACCGACGTACGGACCGTCGAGGCTTCTGCCGGGGAGATCCGGTCGGTGACCGGATGGCAGATGGGGTCGGAGAAGGAGATCCGGTTCGTCAGCCCGGCGTACGCCGACTGCTCGGGCGACGGCCTGATCGGGTTGCTCGCGGGAGCGGAGTACCGGACCGGACGCGAGCCGCGGTCGATGTACGACGAGTCGTGGGCGCCGGACGTACCGGACAACGACACGCTCGGCAGCACGCTCCTCTTCTACACGAAGGACACCGGCGCACCGGTGCGGTTCGTGCCGCCGTCGTTCGCGCGCGACATCACCGAGACCGCGATCCCGGATCGCCGCGTGATCCGGTCGGATCTGAACGGATGCGCGTACTGGTGGATCGAGTGGGGTGGAGAGCTCGACGTCGTCGACGACAACGAGGCGATCCGGGACGAACTGCAGGCGGTCGTCTACGGGATCTGGAACTACATCAAGAACTCGGGGCGGTTCGACGCGGACAACCTGACCCTGGAGTGGATCGGGTCGGTGCCGGGCAAGCGCGAGTACCGCCGGTTCCTCGGTGATCACGTGCTGACGCAGCACGACGTACTCGGGCAGACGCTGTTCGAGGATCGGGTCGCGTTCGGTGGCTGGTCGATCGATCTGCACCCGCCTGGTGGGGTCTATGCGAGCGAGCGCGGGTCGAAGCACTGGCATCCGGATGGGAACTACCACATTCCGCTGCGGTCGCTGTACTCGCGGAGTGTGCGCAATCTGTGGATGGCTGGCCGGAACATCAGTGCGAGTCACGTCGCGTTCGGCACGACTCGGGTGATGGCGACCTGCGCGATTCTGGGGGAGGCGGCCGGCATCGGGGCTGCTGTTGCCCTGCGCAACGGTTTGTCTCCGCGTGAGTTGGCTTCCTCGCGCTTCGAGTTGATGCGGCATGCGCTCACTCGTGCCGATGGCTCCGTCCTCGGTGTCGTAGACGATGATCCGGCCAACCTTGCTCTGCGGGCCGCTGTCACGGCGTCGTCGACGCTGACTCAGCCGACTGTCGAGGTCTCGTCCGGCACGTTGCCGTTGGACGCCGATATCGCGATGGTCGTGCCGGTCGATCCTGCGCTGGATCGTCTGGAGCTGTTGGTCGACGCTGCCGAAGACGCCGTACTGACCGTCGAGCTGCACGATCCGGTGAACCCGCAGAACTATCTGCCGTTGGCGTTGATCGACTCGCGCTCTGTGCCCGTGGCCGCGGGGGAGAAGCGGTGGATCGACGTACCTGTCGACTATCGTCCGGACCACCCCGGCAACGTGATCGTGGTCCTCAAGCAGAACGCCTCTGTCTCCGTCCATACAGCGGCGACGGGGTTGCCCGGGATGATCTACTTCGCGCATCGCGACCCGTCGCCTGATGAGCAGTGGACCGAACAGTTCCGCGCCTGGAAGCACATCCTGCCGCGGGCTGGTCTGTGCCTTCGCCTGGGGGAGACGTCGGCGTACGCACCGGAGAAGGTGATCGGCAGCTACTCCCGCCCGTACGGCGGCCCGAACCTCTGGTCCTCCGAAGACCTCGCCTGGGACCCCGACCCGTGGATCGAACTCAGCTGGTCCGCACCCGTGGATGTCTCCGAGGTTGTCGTGATCCTCGACGACGACGTCGAGGAGGACCTCATCAACCTCCACCACCACCGCACGCCCTTCACATCGCTCCCGACCCTCCTCGAGTCCTACACCCTCGAGGCTCGCAACAGAACCGCCGACTGGCACCCCATCGCCACCGTCACCAACAACCACCACCGAACCCACCGCCACCCCCTCCCCACCCCGACCCCCATCACCCACCTCCGCCTAAAACCCCACACCACCAACGGCTCCCCCCGAGCCCACGTAACCTCCCTCCGCGCCTACTGATCCTGCTGGCGACGCGACCGGAGTTGCCGGTAGAGTTGTCGGTGCCCAGGGCAATAGCTTGTGGGAAGTGAACCCGGCAGCCATCCGGACGGTTGGTGAGCCGGGTTCCGCGCGTTCAGACGGGTCGGGTCGTGCAGGACTCGCGAACCTGCTCGCGCCATTCACCGCCCTTGGCCCACGCCCAGACCAGCGCGTCCGGGATCCACAGCAGTGGATCCAGATGTGGCGCCAGCAGTTCGTACTGAAGTGTCTCGACACAGTCATAGATCCTGACCGCGTGGTACAGCGTCTGCCGGTCGAAGTCCAGGGTGGATTCGTCGCGCTCCACCACGAGCCGCTCGCCGGTCCGTGCAGCATCTCGCACGATCGCGGTCAGGCAGCGCCGTCGGCTCTCGACGTCGGCTCGCGGTGTGGCGTAGAGGTTAGTGGCTGTGTCGAGCTCGGTGATGGCGGCGAGGATCTTGCGTTGCCGCGCAGGGGACTCCTTCTGGAAGTGAATCCTGCGCTGGCCGGGCATCAGAAGTCCGGCGAGAGTGCGGCGGTTGATGCTCACCGCCGAGGCCGGGCAGCTCGCGGCGGCCATGAGAAGGCCGCGGGTCTTGTTCTCGTCGACGAAGGTGTGAATGCGGGCGCGAGGTCGGGGCGGCATGGGTGGTGGGCGCTCGGGCCCGTGCGTCAGTCCAGGGGGATCGTCTCGAGGGGGGTCCAGTGGTAGAGGTGGTGGGTTCTGGTGAGGGACAGGAGGGTGAGGGTGGTGATGGAGAGGGCGGTTGAGCGGGGTGGGTGGTTGAGGATGCGGGTGGTGATGGGGGCCGCGGGGGCCGGGTGGTTGCAGTAGGCGATGGTGATGTGGGGGTTGAGCTCGGGGAGTTCGGGGACGGCGTCGTCGCCCCAGACGTCGGTGATGGCGGCTCGGGTGAGGTCGCGGAGGTGCTGGAGCGGTTCGATCGGGCGGACCGGGAGTTGGATGGACTCGCGGTCGAGGACGGCCGGGCCGATGCCGACCGGGAACGAGCCGAGGCGGGTGACCCGGTGACGAGTGGCCTTGACGATGTCCGCCAGGTCGGATTCCGGCACCCGGTCGGTGAAGCCGATGCCCTGCAGGGTGAGGTGCAACCACTCCAGCGGCACGGGCGTGAAGCCGGGGAGGTCGTCGACCAGCTCGGCGTACGACGCATGCAACGCGGCCATCTCCGATCGGTCCGCGAACGTGATGTGCCAGGTGTAGAAGGAACGGTCGGCGCGCCAACCGGGACGCCAGTACCAGTGGTCGTGGACTTCTTCGAACATTGACGGGCCTCTCATTTGCTCGGGGTCGCCCTGCTGGCGGGATGACGGGTGAAGACGCGGATGGAGTCGTGCAGCGCGCGAGCCTTCGGATCGGTCGCGTGCCGGCTGAGGCGGGTGAGGGCGGCGACCTCGCTGATGCGATGGATCAACGGACGCACCCGGTACTCGACCGGTGTGGTCAGCACGACCGACACCGCCTCCGTCGCGCCGTCCAGATCACCGAGCTGCAAATGTGCCTTGGCCTGCTGGAGCCGGACCATCCGTTCCGAACCGAAGTTGCGTACCGCGTGTGGCGCCGCCTCGAACTGCGCGATGCCGCGATCCGCGTGCTCGAGGGTGCGCTGTGCTTCGCCCAGCGCCAGGTGCGTGTCGGACCAGATGCCTTCCGCGCGTTCCGGCGTACAGAGGAAAGGGCCACCGAGCTCCGGTACGTCGGTGCGGACCGTTGTGCGCTTCGCGATCGTGAGAGCCTCGCGGGCCTCGGCGTGACGGCCGGTCCGGGCGAGATCGACCGCAGCGACGCTGGCCAGGAACAGTGTCGAACTACCGGTCGCGTACCGCAGTCCGTCCTGCGCGTACGTCGTCGCCCGGGCGAAGTCGTCCTGCCAGAACGCAGCGGTGTGCTGCGTCGCGCGCACCCAGGCTCGCAAGTCGTCGCTCTCGGCGGCCTCGGCACAGGCCCAGGCGGTCCGGGTGTGGCTCTCGGCGACATCCGGGCGGCCGAGGTCGACCGAGATCCAGGCCAGCAGGGTCAGCGCCCAGCCGCCCGCGGCGTACAGGTCGCGGGTCTGGCTCGGCGGCTGCCGGCCGGCGAGGAGTCGGAACGCGCGGTCCCGGATCGCCCGGGCGCGGATGTACAGCGGTCTGGTCGGCGTGCGCAGGTACTGCTGGGTGATGCGCACGATGTCGGCGTGCAGCTGTTCGACGGTCAGGTCGCCGACATTCGACTCCTCGGCGAGGGCGAGGAGCGCGACCGACTCGTCGCCGGCCTGCACCAGGTCGTCCTCGAGCCCGAGCATCGAGCTGGTCCCCGGCTCCGGATCCGTGCCGGCCAGGCCGCCGGGCGCGACGAATCCGAGGTCGGCGTCGTCGACCACGTTCAGGACAAACCGCAGGCCGGCCCGGTAGGCCGCTCCGGGCCAGCGGACGGCGCCGCGTTCGAGCTTCGCGATGTAGTGCCCGTCGAGCTCGTACTTCGTCTCGGTCGTCTCCCACAGCCAGCCGCAGACCGCCTCCGCGAGCTCGGCCCGGGACATCTGCTCACCGGGCGCTCGGCGGGAAGGAGTGCGTTCGCGGGCGGTGCGGAGGAGTTCGTTCGGGTCTGGCATGGCGGTAACTGTAGGTGTCCGCGCACCCTCTGTGAGGTCGAAGACGAGGGCTGTGGATGATCTGCCCCAGGTTGCCCCGGAATGCCCCGAGATGCCCCGGATTTCTCGCGCTGTAAGGGGTTTCCGGGTGGTGCGCCTGGTCGGCGGGCGGCGAACCGGGGCAGATCGGTGGTCGAGGAGCTCGTAGCTGAGCGTGCATGGCCGGGGCAGACAGGGGCAGGTCGGGGCAGATGCCGGACCGGCTGGCCGCCCATGCGGAGGATCGGCCTCCGAGTGCCCCGAACCTCCGACTCAGGACACTAGGGTGGGCGGATGGCCGAGGAAGCGGTGACGACCTTGCGGGCGGAACTCGCCCGGTTCGAGCGGGCCGACGAAGGGTTCGCCTTGCTGGAGGTGTTCCTGGAGGTGGCGCGACCTTGGCTGGGGCCTGTCGTCCTCGACCCGGTGGAGTTGCGGTTGCCGGACGAGATCACCCACGACCGGCAGCTGGTGCTCGGGCTGATCGACGGGATCGAGGCCGAGCCGCGGCAAGGGCGCGTGGTGGAGCGGGTGTTCGACGTGGAGGACGCACAGGCACGGTGGGACTACGTCCGGCTGGCCTATTGCGCCCAGCAGGCGACCATCTGGAGCGCCAAGCGACGTACGACGTACTTCGAGGTCATGGACCAGAGCAGGGCGACCTACTGGCTCCCGGACAGTCTCAAGGCGGCGTACTTCGATGCGGTGCAGGCCAGGGGGTGGGCCGTCCCGGCGGACTGGCTGGAAGCCGTCGCCAAGCGGCCCAAACCCTGGTGGAAGCGCGGTAGGCGCTAGCTCAGAACGGGCAGGTGGGTGAGAGCCTGGGCGACCGCGGCCTGGATATCAGCGTCGTCCCAGGAACGGTCTGTCATCGCACCGCTGAGGTAGGCGTCGTACGCCGCCAGGTCCAGGTGGCCATGACCGCAGAGAGCGGTGAGGATGACCTTCTCCTCGCCGGACTCCTTGCAGCGTTGGGCTTCCTCGATCGCCGCGGCCAGAGCGTGCGTCGGCTCGGGCGCCGGCACGATGCCTTCGGTGCGGGCGAACTGCAGACCCGCGGCGAAGCACTCGGACTGCGGCTTGGCGACCGCCTCGATCTCGCCGGTCTCGTACAGGTGGCTGATCAACGGGCTCATCCCGTGGTACCGCAGACCGCCGGCGTGGATCGGGTCCGGGATGAAGTCGTGGCCGAGGGTGTGCATCTTCATCAGCGGCGTCATCCCGATCGTGTCGCCGAAGTCGTACGCGTACGTCCCTTGAGTCAGCGACGGGCACGCGGCCGGCTCGACCGCGCGGACGGTCGGCGACATCCGCCCGGCCCACTTCTCCCGGAGGAACGGGAACGCCAGGCCGCCGAAGTTCGACCCGCCACCGGTGCAGCCGACCAGCAGGTCCGCCGTCTCACCAACCATCGCGAGCTGGATCAGCGCTTCCTCGCCGATGATCGTCTGGTGCAGCAGCACGTGGTTGAGCACCGAGCCCAGCGCATAGTGCACAGACTCGTCCTGAAGGGCGGACTCGACCGCCTCACTGATCGCGATGCCGAGCGATCCAGGCGACTCCGGGTCCTCCGCCAGGATCTTCCGGCCGGCCTCGGTGAGCTCCGACGGACTCGGGTGGACGGTCGCGCCGAAGACCTCCATCATCGTCCGGCGGTACGGCTTCTGGTCGTACGACGCCCGCACCTGCCAGACCTCGCACTCCAGCCCGTACTGCGCGCAGGCGAAGGCGAGTGCTGTGCCCCACTGACCGGCGCCGGTCTCGGTGGTGAGCTTCCGGACACCGGACTTGGCGTTGTAGTAGGCCTGCGGGACCGCCGTGTTCGGCTTGTGCGAGCCGGCCGGCGAGACACCTTCGTACTTGTAGTAGATCCGCGCCGGGGTGTCGAGCGCCTTCTCCAGTCGGTGCGCCCGGTAGAGCGGGCTGGGTCGCCACAGCCGGTACACATCGAGCACCTCGCCCGGGATGTCGACGTACTGGTCCTGTGAGACCTCCTGCAGGATCAGGTCCATCGGGAACAGCGGCGCGAGATCGTCCGGCCCCACTGGTTGCCCCGTCCCCGGATGCAGCACCGGCGGCGGGGGCGTGGGGAGGTCGTGCAGCACGTTGTACCAACGGGTCGGAAGCTCGTCCTCTGGGAGCAGGATCTTGGTCGGCGTCATGTACGCAACGTAATTCCCGCCCGCAGGCCCGGGCAATGCCCTGCTCAGGAACCAGACCAGCACTTATTCGGCACACGTCAACCGATCGATCGATCCGGCGGAGGTGATCCGATAGACCACATCGGACGGTTGAGCGCGCCGCAGAGCCTCCTCGCTGCCGAGCCCGACGAGTTGCTTCACCAGCAGCCGGCCGAGCATCTCGTGCGCGACGAGCAGCGGTCGGAGCGATCCCGTCGCTGCGATGCTCTGCAACGCGCGTACGGCTCGTAGCTCAGCGTCCGCATAGCTCTCGCCACCGGGGAAGCGGAAGACGTACTTGTCCTTCTCGCGAGCAGCCCGCTGCCCAGGCCAACCTGAGTCGATCTCCGCCGACGTGAGCCCCGACCACTCACCGTGCGCGACCTCTGCGAGGTCGTCGACCACCCGCACAGGTAGCTCCAGCGTGTCGGCAAGGATCTCTGCCGTACGGCGAGCGCGGCCGAGTGGACTGGTGAAGACAGCATCGATCTGCTCGTCGCTGACCAGAGCTGCGTTCCGCTGCGCCTGCAGCAGCCCGTGCGGAGTGAGTGACGAGTCCAGCCGTCCCTGTCTGCGTCCCTCGACGTTCCACTGTGTCTGCCCGTGGCGGGCCAGGTAGACGGCGTCGAACCGCACTAGTACGCCGGGACCGGGGCTGGAGTCGTGACGCCGAGCCACTCGTCGATCTCACTGAGCAAGGACTTCTGGACGTCGGGTGGAGCGGTGGAGGCCAGAACCGAGCCGCGGGCCAGGTCCGCGAGCTCCTGGTCGGTGAAGCCGTGGACCGTGCGGGCTGACTCGTACTGCTCGGCCAGACGCGAGCCGAAGAGCAAGGGGTCGTCCGCGCCGAGCGCGATGCGTGCCCCCGACTCGTAGAGCTGGCGCAGCGGCACGTCCTCCGGTCGCTCGTAGACGCCGAGTGAGACGTTGGATGCCGGACAGACCTCCAGGGCGATCTGTGCGTCGACCACACGCTTCAGGAGGTCCGGGTCCTCGACTGTGCGCACCCCATGTCCGATGCGGCCGGCTCCCAGCTCGTCCAGGCAGGTGCGGACAGTCGCGGGGCCACACAGCTCGCCGCCGTGCGGGTCAGCGAGCAGTCCGGCGTTCCGCGCGATCCGGAAGGCCGGTGCGAACTCGGACGTCGTACCCCGGCGCTCGTCGTTGGACAGGCCGAAGCCGACCACTCCACGCCCCACGTACTGCGCT
The DNA here is from genome assembly GCF_044459685.1 of Kribbella sp. NPDC050241. Taxonomy (NCBI): domain Bacteria; kingdom Bacillati; phylum Actinomycetota; class Actinomycetes; order Propionibacteriales; family Kribbellaceae; genus Kribbella; species Kribbella sp. NPDC050241. The sequence continues at coordinate 399,661 of NZ_JBITJE010000003.1, read as the reverse complement.
GCGAGGCGGGCGAGCGTCCGGGCATCGAGGGGATGCCGGGTGCGGTTGGCGGCGATGATCACCTGCACTGCGATCCCGGTCGTGGCAGACGCGTCCCGGGCCGCGTCCAGGACCAGATCGGTGAACTCGGTGATGCCGTGGAACCGGTTCGCGTACCCGGACGGGTCCACCTGGATCTCCAGCCAGCGGGAGCCGTCGGCCCGGTCGTCCTCGGCCGCCTCCCGGACCAGGCGCCGTACGTCGTCCTCCGTGCGCAGCACCGACCGGGCGATGTCGTACAGGCGCTGGAACCGGAACCAGCCACGCTCGTCCGCCGCGGACAGATCCGGCGGCCAATCGGTGCGCAGGGCGTCAGGCAGCCGAACCCCGTGCGTGTCCGCCAGCTCGACCAGCGTCAGGTGGCGCATCGACCCGGAGAAGTGCAGATGCAGGTGCGTCTTCGGCAGCACCCGCAGATCCCGCTGCGTCATTACCGAAGGTTACCGACGGACGGCGTACGGACAGAAATCGGGCTGATCCGGTCAGCTGAGCAGCTTGGCGATCCGGCCGACGCCCTCGGCCAGGTCGGCGTCGCCGAGCGCGTAGGACAGCCGCAGGTATCCAGGCGCGCCGAACGCTTCACCCGGGACGACCGCGACCTCGGCCTCGTCCAGGATGATCTCGGCCAGCTCCGCAGAGCTGGCCGGCGTACGCCCGTTGATCTCCTTGCCGAGTACGCCCTTGACCGAGGGGTACGCGTAGAACGCACCCGTCGGCTCCGGGCACTCGACGCCGGGGATCTCGTTCAGCAGCCGCACCATCGTCTGCCGGCGGCGGTCGAACGCCTTCTTCATCTCGTCGACCGCGCTGAGGTCGCCGGACAAGGCGGCGATCGCGGCCCGCTGGGCGATGTTGCAGACGTTCGAGGTCTGGTGCGACTGCAGGTTCGTCGCGGCCTTGACCACGTCCTTCGGGCCGATCATCCAGCCGACCCGCCAACCCGTCATCGCGTAGGTCTTGGCGACACCGTTCAGTACGACGGTCTTGTCCGCCAGCTCCGGCACCGCGACGGGGAGCGACGTCGACTCGGCGCCGCCGTACGTCAGGTGCTCGTAGATCTCGTCGGTGATCACCCAGAGGTCGTGCTCGAGCGCCCAGCGGCCGATCGCCTCGACCGCCTCCGGGCTGTCCACCGCACCGGTCGGGTTGGACGGCGAGCAGAACAGCAGCGCCTTGGTCTTCTCGGTCCGGGCCGCCTCGAGCTGCTCGACGGTGACGCAGTACCCCTGCGTCTCGTCGGCGAGCACCTCGACCGGCACACCCCCGGCCAGTTGGATGATCTCCGGGTACGACGTCCAGTACGGCGCCGGCAGCAGCACCTCGTCGCCGGGGTCCAGCAGCGTCGCGCACGCGTTGTAGACCGCGTGCTTCCCGCCGTTGGTCACCAGGACCTGGGCGGCCTCGATCTCGTAGCCGGAGTCGCGCCTGGTCTTTTCGACGATCGCTTGCTTCAGCTCCGGCAGTCCGCCGGCGGGGGTGTAGCGATGGTTCTTCGGATCCCGGGCGGCCGCGACCGCCGCCTCGACGATGTAGTCCGGCGTCGGGAAGTCCGGCTCACCGGCGCCGAACCCGATCACCGGGCGACCGGCCGCCTTGAGCGCCTTCGCCTTGCTGTCGACCGCCATCGTCGCCGATTCACTGATGGCGCCGATCCGCGCCGAAACCCTGGAACCCATGCGCCCCATCCTGGCACCAGGGCGGCCGCCCACGCACCGTGGTGTCACCTGGTGATCCGGGGAACACGCAGGGGGCGTGGTCCGTTGGAACCGGTTGGAGGCTGTATGGTTCTGGTCGCGGTGCGACGCCCGGTCCGGGGGTCGTACGGGCAAGGGCCTCGGTTAGACCAGGTGGCGCGGACCCCGTACACTCTTCTAGTCCGGGCGTTGGTGGCCCTGATCCGGCATGCCCGAGATCAGGTCCCGCGGCGTCCGGAGGATTGCAGAGGGCACTAGCTCAACTGGCAGAGCATCGGTCTCCAAAACCGAAGGTTGGGGGTTCAAGTCCCTCGTGCCCTGCAAATCCTGACCGGCGCAGGGCCGGTCAGGCCGCCGCTAGCGAAAGAGGTAGGTCGTGACGGAGACGCGCACCCCGGCACCGTCCGGCGCCGGCAAACCGGCGGAAGGCAAGCAGGGCAGGGGCCTGCTGCGCTTCTACCGCCAGGTGGTTGCCGAGCTCCGCAAGGTCGTCTGGCCCACCCGTAAGCAGCTGTCCACCTACTTCGTGGTCGTCCTGACCTTCGTGGTGTTCGTCATCGCGATCGTTTCGGTCCTCGACCTCGTTTTCGGCTGGGCGATGTTCAAGATCTTCGGCTGAGGTTCACAGCAGCCCACGAACGCACTCGCCGGGGGTCCCGGGCCCGCCGGCCCGACCCGAAGCCAGACAAGACCCGATGCACAGATGACGGAGTACAACGTGTCCGAGCGCGACGACGAGGTCCTCAACCTGGAGGACGAGTTCGACGTATCCGCTGACTCCGACGAACCTGACCTCGAGCTCGACTTCGACGAGAACGCCACCGACGATGACGACCTGTTCGCCGGCGACGACGACGATGACGACGACCCGTTCGCCGGGCTCGACGACGAGGACGAGGACGTCAGCGCCGACGACGAGGTCGAGGAGGTCGCGGAGTACTCCGCCGACGACGAGGCCGAGGACGGCCCGGCCGACGCCGACGACTCCGACGAGGAGCCGCTCGTGGTGGTCGCCGCCGCAGACGAGGCCGAGGACGCCGAGGTCGTGACCGAGGCCGACGTCGAGGACGCGGCCGACGAGCTCGCTGCCGAGACCGCCGAGACCACCTCCGACGAGAGCATCGAGGAGGAGCCGGCCGACGACGAGCTGGTCTTCTCCAGCGCGGACGCGAGCCCGGCCGCCGACGACGACGCGGACGTGGACGCGTTCGCCGCGGCGACTGCTGCCGCCGAGGCTCAGGCCGAGGAGAGCGAGCCCGAGGAGCCGGGCGACCCGCTCGAGGAGCTCCGCGGCCGGCTGCGCTCGCAGATCGGCGACTGGTACGTCGTCCACACCTATTCGGGGATGGAGAACCGGGTCAAGGGCAACCTGGAGAACCGGATCAACTCCCTGAACATGGAGGACTACATCTTCGAGATCATCGTGCCGACCGAAGAGGTCGCCGAGATCAAGAACGGGCAGCGCCGGATGGTGAAGCGCACCGTGCTCCCCGGCTACGTGCTGGTCCGGATGGACCTGACCGACGAGTCCTGGTCGACCGTGCGGCACACGCCGTCGGTGACCGGCTTCGTCGGCAACAGCCAGAAGCCCGTCCCGCTCAGCCTCGAAGAGGTTGAGAAGATGCTCGCTCCGGCCGTCGTGGCGGCGGCCGAGGCAGCGGCTGCCGAAGCCGGCGCCGCACCCGCCAAGACCGCGGCCAAGAAGAAGGTCGAGGTCGCCGACTTCGGTGTGGGCGACTCGGTCATGGTGGTCGACGGGCCGTTCGCGACCCTGCACGCCACAGTCACGGAGATCAATGCCGAGGCCCAGCGGATCAAGGCCCTGGTCGAGATCTTCGGCCGGGAGACCCCGGTGGAACTCAGCTTCAACCAGATCCAGAAAGTCTAAGGACCCGACAGAATGCCTCCCAAGAAGAAGATCGCTGCCCTGGTCAAGGTGCAGCTCCAGGCCGGTGCCGCGACGCCGGCCCCGCCGGTCGGTACCGCGCTCGGTCCGCACGGCGTCAACATCATGGAGTTCTGCAAGGCGTACAACGCCCAGACAGAATCCATGCGCGGCAACGTGGTTCCGGTCGAGATCACGATCTACGAAGACCGTTCCTTCACCTTCATCACCAAGACGCCGCCGGCGCCGGAGATGATCAAGAAGGCCGCCGGTCTGCAGAAGGGCTCGGCCGTCCCGCAGAAGGACAAGGTCGGCAAGATCACCTCCGACCAGGTCCGCGAGATCGCCACCACCAAGATGCCGGATCTGAACGCGCGCGACATCGACGCCGCGATGAAGATCATCGAGGGCACCGCCCGTTCGATGGGCGTTGTCGTCGAGAAGTAGTACCTCCATCGGTCCGCCGCGGCGGACCAGCAGGAGTGGAAGGGCGAGAGGTTCGCCCGTCATCACCACAACGCGAACGAACAAGCAGCGTTCGCACACAGGAGAACAGACATGACACAGCGCAGTAAGGCTTACCGCGCGATCGCGGAGAAGATCGACTTCGACAAGCTGTACACGCCGCTCGAGGCGATCCGGCTGGCCAAGGAGGCCGCCGGCAGCAAGAAGTTCAACTCCACGCTCGACGTTGCGATGCGCCTCGGGGTCGACCCCCGCAAGGCCGACCAGATGGTGCGCGGCACCGTCAACCTTCCGCACGGCACCGGCAAGACGGCACGGGTCCTCGTCTTCGCCACCGGTGACCGCGCCGAGGCCGCGAAGGCCGCCGGCGCCGACTTCGTCGGCGACGACGACATGATCAAGAAGGTGACCGACGGCTGGCTCGACTTCGACGCCGTCGTCGCCACCCCTGACCTGATGGGCAAGGTCGGCCGCCTCGGCCGCGTCCTCGGCCCGCGTGGTCTGATGCCGAACCCGAAGACGGGCACCGTCACCCCGGACGTGGCCAAGGCCGTGACCGAGATCAAGGGCGGCAAGATCGAGTTCCGGGTCGACCGGCACGCGAACCTGCACTTCATCATCGGCAAGGGCTCGTTCGACGAGAACCAGCTGGTGGAGAACTACAGCGCCGCGCTGGAGGAGATCCTCCGGCTGAAGCCGGCCAGCTCCAAGGGTCGCTACATCAAGAAGACCGTCATCTCCACCACGATGGGGCCGGGCGTTCAGGTTGACCCCAACCTGACCCGCAACCTCACCGACGAGAACGCGGACGACTGACCCACAAGTCAGCACACAGAAGGGCCTCGGGTTCTCCCGAGGCCCTTCTGTATGTCCGGGGTCCCGGGCGGCCTCAGCCGCGGGTGAAGCGGAGGGGGTGGTCGGCGGTTTGGATGGTCCAGCCGTCGTCGTGCTCGGCAAGCACCGTGCCTGGGGTGCCCGCCGGTGGTCCGTCAGCGGGATCGGTACGGCTGATCACGTGAGTGGTGTCGCCGACGCGGATCTGGGCTTGGGGCGAGGTGACGTTGAGGGCGGCGGCCTTGCGGCGGATCTCGGCAGCAGGTACGGCGAGGTCGAGCAGCTTCTCCTCTTCGGTGAAGAACGGCGCCTCGCTGGCCCTGGCCGGGTCCTGATCCTCACCGGCCTCTCCGGCGACCAGGCGTGGGACGGCCTCGTCCAGGCACTCGCTGAGCAGCTCGTACCAGGACTGCATGAGTCCGCTGCCGTTCAGATCCGCGGGCAGTGGCGCGATCCGCTGCGCCAGGATGGCGCCAGTGTCGAACTCGGCCGCGGTCCGGTGCACGCTCGCCGCGACCCGCTCGTCGCCTTCGTAGATCAGCCGCGCCGGATTCGGTCCACGGCCTTCCGGCAGCGGTGACGGGTGGCAGTTGATCGCGCCGTACTTCGGGATCTGCAGGATCTCGGCCGGGATCAGTCGCGGGAACGCGGCCGAGATGACCACGTCCGGCTGCAACGCCTCGACAACCGGCGCCGCGACCGTACGCAGCTTGCCAGTGATCAGCACATCCGTCCGCTCGGGCAGATCCACCACGAACGGGTTCGCGTCCTCGTCGTACCGGCTGCCCGACGTCAGAGGCAGCGTGACGACCAGCACGATCTCGTGCCCGTTCCGGGCGGCGAAGTCGTGCAGCACCCGGAACCCGGGCATGAACGCATTCAGGCAGACGATGCGCAGCGGCTCCGGACGGCTCATGTCAGCCCCTCCGTCCTCCGAGCAGCCCAGGCTCCCCTGGGATCACCAGATCCGGCGTGAGATCGCCGGGCCGTGCGCAGCCGCTGAGGCGGAGAGTGTGGCTCAGCTCGTCGCCCAAGTCCGTGAGCAGCCGGGTCACGCCGGCCGAGCCTCCGACCGTGAGCGCCCACAGGGCCGGGCGACCGACGAAGACTGCTCGAGCGCCGAGAGCGAGCGCGGCGAGGATGTGTTCGCCGCGGCGGATGCCGCCGTCGACATAGACCTCGGTGCTCGTGCCGGCGAGTGCCTCGGCGACCTCGGGCAGCGCTTGTGCGGTGGCGATGGAGCCGTCGAGCTGGCGTCCGCCGTGGTTGGACACGATCACAGCCGCCGCACCCGCGTCCGCACACCGCTTGGCGTCGTCACCGCGCAGCACACCCTTCACAACCACGGGCAGACCCGTGCGGTCGGCGAGCCAGCCGATCACATCGGGGCTCAGGTCGTCGGCCTTGTCCAGGTCGTCGTCGGACCATTCGCCTTCGGGCAGGTTCTTCAGCCACTGGCCAGGCTGAGCCAGCTCCCACACCGTCTGTCCGTCGTCCTCCTTCCGGCCGACCACCGGGGTGTCGACGGTGAGCACGATCGCCTTCGCGCCGCCGGCGACCGCGGCGTCCAGCATCCGCTCGGTGATGGTGCGGTTGCGTACGACGTAGATCTGCAGCCACCACGGCACGCCGGTCTCCCCGAGGTCGGCGAACGACGTCCCCGCGTTGCTCGACACCCCGAGCACCGAACCGGCCACTCCGACGCCGGTCGCCATCGCGATCTCGCCGTCCGGATCAGCCATCCGCTGCATGGTCGACGGCGCCACCAGCACCGGGGCGTCCACCGGCGTACCGAGCACCGTGGTGCTGATGTCGACGGTGGACACGTCGCGCAGCACGCGGGGCCGGAACCGGTACGACGCCCAGGCCGCGGTGGCCTCGCCGACGCTGGTCCCACCCGCGGAACCCTGCCGGTAATAGCGGTGCACGGCCTCGGGTAACTTCTCGGCGGCCGCGGCTTCCAACGTGTCGATCCATCGCATGCGCCCCATCGTTGCACCTGGACAGTCGAGCCGGGAGGAAAGTTCCGGAAGAGTGCATGAAGAGTGCTGACTCGATTCCGGGTCGGTACACTGGTCGGCATGACGCAGTACGGGCGGCGATTTCTGCGCCCCGGCCGGCACGACGGTGCCGACGGGGTGAGCTGCTGCTGCGCTCTCTCCTGAGGTGACCGCGGCCGACCGGGGTGTCCCCCCGTCGAGACCGTCATCCTGGAGAGAAACCCATGTCTGCACTCACTTCTGAACAACTGCACGCTGCCCTGTCCCTGCGCGACCTGACCGATCCGGCCCAGGGACCGCACGCCGTCCAGCTGGTCGTCGACTCGATCCGTACGGCGCTCGGCGCGGCCTGGCCGTACACGGAGATCTGGACCAGGCGCGACCATCCCGTGGTCAGCCTGGCCGACAACTACGACAACCTCGGGTACGCCGGTGACGCCGTGACCCGGGAGGCCCGCTACACCCGCTACGCGTCGGAGACCGAGGTACTGCGAAGTCACACGTCGGCGATGATCCCGCCGGCACTGCGTGAACTCGCCGAGTCCGCGGCGTCCGACGTACTGATGGTGTGCGCGGGCATCTGTTACCGCCGCGATTCGGTGGACTGGCAACACACCGGTACGCCGCACCAGCTCGACCTCTGGCGGATCAGCCGGAACGTGACGCTCGGAGAGCCCGAGCTGGAAGACATGATTGCCCGACTGGTCGACACGGTCCTGCCCGGCCAGACGTACCGGACTGTGCCGGCGGTGCACCCCTACACGATCCATGGCCGTCAGATCGATGTGTTGCTGGACGATCAGTGGATCGAGATCGGTGAGTGCGGTGTGGCTGCTCCGCACGTCCTCCGCCAAGCCGGACTGGACGAGCGCTGGACCGGACTGGCGATGGGGCCGGGGCTCGATCGCCTGCTGATGCTCCGCAAGGGCATCCGCGATATCCGGCTGCTCAGGTCGACGGATCCTCGGGTGGCTGGGCAGATGCTGGATCTGACGCCGTACAAGCCTGTTTCGACCATGCCGTCGGTGCGTCGCGACCTCTCCGTGGTCGTGGACGCCTCTGCCGATGTCTCAGCGGAGGTGCTCGGCGACAAGGTCCGCGACGCGCTCGGACCGGACGCGGACGCCGCGGAGTCGCTGGACGTCCTGGGGGAGACGGCGTACGACGACCTGCCTCCAGCGGCTCGCGAACGGCTGCAACTGACCCCGGGCCAACGGAATCTGCTGGTCAGACTGGTCCTCCGGCCGGTGGACCGTACGTTGACCGATGCCGAGGCCAACGTCCTGCGTGACAAGGTCTACCGGGCGCTGCACGAGGGGCCGGTCCTGGAGCTGATCGGTTAGCTCCGCCGGCCATCGCGGTCAGGACGGCGTACTTGTTGCGTGTGTGCAGCAGGTACGCCGCCTGCCCGGCGGCGACTGCTTACGCACCAACTACGGGAGCATCCCCGTCACCTAAGCGCAGCGCAGAAGGTCTGCGCCTTGGTGGTGATGGTGTCCCAGTTCGACGCGGCCACGTCGGCGGGGGAGACGACGTCGGTGCCTGCACTGACGGCCAGAGCGCCGGCGGTCAGGTAGTCGCGGGCGTTGCCGGCGTTGATCCCGCCGGACGGCACCAGCGGTACGCCGGGGAACGGGCCGTTGAGGTCCTTGAAGTACTTCGGACCGAGCTGATGCGCAGGGAAGATCTTCACCGCGTCCGAGCCCAGCGCCAGCGCGGTCATCACCTCCGAGGGAGTGAAAGCCCCGAGGATCACCGGTATCCCCGCAGACCGCGCAGCCTCGGCGATCGCCGCAGCGTCCGGACCCTGACCAGGAGTGACCAGGAACTGCGCACCGGCGTCGATGGCCTGCTTGGCCTGGGCGCGGGTCTGGACAGTGCCGGCCCCGACCACCGCGCCAGTCTCTGCCGCGGTCGAGGCGGCGCGCTCGAGGTGCTGGGGGAGATTTGGGGTAGTGAAGGTCAGCTCCACCACATGAATGCCACCGGCAACTAGCGCGGCGCACAGGTCGCGGGCGTCGGCGATCTCCGGTGCCCGGACAACAGTCAGCACCCGGTCCGCGCGCAGCAGGTCCAGCACACTCATCCGCGTCCTCGCTTCGCTCCGGGCGCGGACGAGGTGCTAGGCGTGCTGTGCTCGATGATGAACGCGCTTCGCTCGTTCATGAGATTCCTCTCGCAGTCGGAGTACGGCGGATCGCGCCGCCAGGCAGGGCGTCGGTGCGTTGACCGGCGTCGATCACGGGGACGCCGTTGACCAGGACGTACGGGATGCCCTCGGCCTGCCGCCGCGGCTCCTCGAAGGTCGCGGTGTCGCGAACCGTCGCCGGATCGAACAGCACCAGGTCGGCGACGTACCCCTCCCGGACCAGACCGCGGTCGGGCAGCCGCAGCCGCCGGGCCGGGCGGCCGGTGAGGTGATGGATGCAGTCGGCCAACTCCAGTACGCCGAGCTCACGGACGTACCGGCCGAGGTAGCGCGGGAACGTCCCCCACGACCGCGGATGCGGTTTGCCGCCGACCAGGATCCCGTCCGAGCCGCCGGTGTGGCTCGAGTGCTGCATGATCGTCCGCACGTTCTCCTCGTGCCCGACGTGTTGCAGGATCGACGTCGCCATGTTGTCCTCGACCAGCAGGTCGAAGAAGACGTCCGCCGGCGCCCGGCCGTTCCCCGCCGCGAGCGCGGCGACGGTGTTGCCGACGGCACCGGTCAGCGCCGGGTTGCGTACGCCGCCGATCTCGATGGTGTTCCAGTCGGTCACGCAGCCGTGGCAACCGTCCGACCCGACCTGCTCCATCTCGACGGCGATCCGGGCCCGCTGCTCCGGATCCTGCAGCCGGGCCAGTTGCGCGTCCGGCCCGCCTTCGGCGGTCCAGCTCGGCAGGATTGCGCCCAAGGTCGTTGACCCAGGCAAGTACGGGTAGGTGTCTGTGGTGACGTCGACGCCGTCCGCGAGCGCCTTGTCGATCATCGCGACGAGCTCGGCGCCGCGGCCGCGGTTCGGCTCGAAGTTCATCACCGCGTGGGTCAGGTGCAGCGCGCACCCGGATCGGCGAGCCACCTCGACCATCTCGCCGTACGCGTCCAGTGCGTTCTTGCCGTACGACCGCTGGTGCGGACCGTAGTAGCCGCCGTACTGCGCGACGATGCCACACAGCTCGACCAGTTCGTCAGTGGTCGCGAACATGCCCGGTGTGTAGGTGAGACCGCTGCTCATCCCGACCGCGCCCTGCTCCAGACCCTCGGCCAGCAAGCGCTTCATCTCGTCCAGCTCGGCTCGGGTGGCCGGGCGGTTCTCGGTGCCGACGACCATCATCCGCAGCGTGCCCTGCGGGATCAGGTACGCCGCGTTGCACGCGATGCCCTGGTCGAGCCGGTCGAGGTACCCGGCGACCGTGGACCAGCTGAAGTCGAAGTCGTCGGGTTCGCCGTTCCAGCCGGCGATCTGACGCCGGACCGCGACCCGCGTCGGATCGTCGATCGGCGCGAACGACAACCCGTCCTGACCGAGCACCTCCAGCGTGACGCCCTGGCTCACCTTCGCCGTGTGGTCCGGGGTGGCCAGGATCTGCAGGTCGGAGTGCGCGTGCATGTCGATGAACCCGGGCGACAGAGCCAGGCCGGCCGCGTCGATCGTCCGCCGCGCCGACGGCAGGTCGTTGCCGATGGCTACGATCCGGCCGGCGTCGACCGCCACATCGGCCCGTACGCCGGGAGCGCCGGACCCGTCCAGCACGAACGCGCCGGTGATCAGCAGGTCCGCCATGTCAGAAGAAGGTCCTGACCAGATCGACGACCACGGGATCTGCCGCGTCCGGATCGTCCACGACCGGGATCAGCCCCCACTTGTCGAACGCCGTACATGGATGCGACAACCCGATCCGCAACTCGTCGCCGATCACCACCGGTACGTCGGTGAAGTGCAGGAACCCATGCTGGTCGTTGAGCTTCGTGACCGTCATCCCAGTGGCCTGCAGCACCGGCTCACCGTCGGACCGCGGCCGGATCAGCTGTGGCTCGGGCATGTCCTGGTCGAACGGCAGGTCGCGCTTGCCGGCGTCGAAGATCGCCAGCCCCGGCTCGGGCTGCGACGTGATCCGGACCCAGGTATGCATCGCCGACACCAGCCGCTCGCCGTCCGTCCGCGGTGTCTCGCCGAGAGGCGACACCCGGCGGTAGAGCCCGTCGTCGTGACTGATGTACGCGCCGGACCGCAGTACGACGCGTGCTCCGTCGGCGCCGAGTGGCCCGAGCACCTCCGCCACAAGTTCGAAGTACTGACTGCCACCGGCGCTGACCACCGGCGTGATGTCGGCGTCGTACACACTCTGCAAGCGGTGGTGGATCCCAGCGAACTCATTGAGGTATGCCCGCACTCCCGCGAGACCGGCCTCGTCGACGCCATGCCCGACGGCGCCCTCGTACCCGGCGACTCCGGCCAGCCGCAGCGTCGACGCCGCCGCGATCGCCTCACCGACGGCCACCGCGGTGTCGGCATCCCTGGCGCCGGTCCGGCCGTCGAGTCCACCGATCTCGACGAGTACGTCGAGTGGCCGCGCGTCCGGACCGACGTACGCCGATCGGGCCGCCTCCATGATCTCCACGGTCCGCACCGAGTCGGCCCAGCACAGCACCTCGAACTCCGGGTCCCGGGCGAGCTCGTCGGCGATCCAGCGCAGCTGTAGCGGGGAGATCACCGCGTTCGCGATCAGTACCCGGCGGACGCCGTAGGCGCGGGCGACGCCGAGCTGGAAGACGTTCGCGAGCGTGATCGCCCAGGAACCGGCGTCGAGCTGCATCGCCCAGAGCGCCGGGGCCATCGTGGTCTTGCCGTGCGGTGCGAGCTCGAGTCCGTGCTGCGCGGACCACCGGGCGAGGGTGTCGACGTTGTGGCGCAGACCGGGCGCGGACAGCGTCATCACCGGAGTGGGCAGCTGGGACAGCCGGGGCTTGTCGGCCAGCACCTCCGCGACGGTCCGGCCCCAGAACGCGGGCGGTAGAGCCTTGTCTCGCCAGCTCACGGGCTGGTCGGCGAGGGCGGCGATGGCGTCGGCATCGTAGGCGGCTGGCATCTGCTCCCCTGATGGTGGTCGATATTGCAGAATGCGCAACGATGATTGCGCATTCTGACGATACGGTTGTAGCATCGCGCCGAAATCCCCGTCAACGACACGTGTCTCAGCTCCCATCCCATCACTCGCACCCCGAGGAGTGCCGATGGCCGAACCGCTCCCTGAGACGGCCGCCGCCCCAGACCTCGCCAACCCAGACCTCGCCGCCCCGGACCTGCCTGCGCCGGACCGTGCCGCGAAGACCCCCGCCGCGATCTGTGTCGGCGAGGCGATGATCATGCTGGCGGGGGAGACCGAGGTACCGCTCGAGGACGTCGAGACGTTCCGGCGATCGGTCGGCGGAGCCGAGTGCAACGTGTCCGGCGGACTCGCCGCGCTCGACATCCCGACCGGCTGGATCTCGCGGCTGGGAGACGACGGCTTCGGTCGGCACGTTCTGCGCGACCTGCAGAAACGCGGTGTGGAGGTCGGTGGAGTCGAGATCGACCCCGACCGGCCGACCGCGATGTATGTGAAGGAGTCGCTGGGCGGTCGCTCGCGGATGCACTACTACCGCACCGGTTCGGCGGCCTCCGCCATGACTCCCTCGTTCCTGGACCGGCCGGCGGTCCGCGACCGGCTGGCACAGGCAAAGCTCGTGCACACCACCGGAATCACCGCAGCGATCTCCGAAACGGCCGCACTGATGCTGGACAGCCTGGCTGAGCAGCAGCACGACTTCACCTTGAGCGTCGACCTCAACTGGCGCCCGGCTCTGTGGCGCGACAAGGACCCGGCGCCGCTGTGGCGGTTGCTGCGCGCGGCGGACGTCGTACTGATCGGTGCTGACGAGGCGCTGGTGTTCGCCGGCACCAAGGACCCCGGTGAGCTGCGTGAACTCCTCGGACCGCGGTCGACGCTGGTCCTGAAGGACGACGCGCACACCGCGCTGGTGCTGGAGCCGGACGGACGTCGTACTGAGGTTCCTGCGCTCACAGTCGAGGTGGTCGAGCCGGTAGGTGCGGGCGACGCATTCGCTGCGGGCTTCCTGGCGGCGACACTGCAAGGGCTGCCGATGGAGCAGCGGCTCCGGCTGGGGCACCTCGGTGCTGCGGCCGTGCTGGCCGTACCGGAGGACCACGCTGCTCCGCTAGACCCTGCCGTGCGCCAGGCACTGCTGACCTGCTCCGATGAGGAGTGGGCCGCGACGCACGTCGGCCCGGCTGGTGTGAAGACGGCGGCATGAGTCAGAGTCTCGCCAGGGCGCTGCAGATCCTCGCCAGTCTGGGCGAGGGGGAGCGCTCGCTCGACCAGCTGGCGGCGGAGCTCGGCGTACACAAGACGACTGTGCTGCGGCTGCTGCGAACCATGGAGGCAGATCGGTTCGTACGGCGTGACGACGCGCACCGCTACCGGTTGGGGTCGCGGCTGTTCGCGCTGGCGGATGCGGCGCGCGAGCAGCACGTCGTACGCGAGGTGGCGGCGCCCCATCTGCGGCAGCTGAACCAGAAGACCGGTCAGACGGTCCACCTGGCGGCGTGGGAGAACGGTGAGGTCATCTACGTCGACAAGCTCGACAGTGTGCGGTCGGTGCGGATGTACTCGCAGATCGGCGTACCGGCCGCGCTGCACTGCACGGCTGTCGGGAAGGTGCTGCTGGCGGCTCAACCGAAGCGGATCCGGGAGGCGCTGCTCGAGTCGATCGAGTACCACGCGTTCACTCCGCAGACGATCACCGATCCGGACGCTCTGCGCGCCGAACTGGACGCGGTCCGGGCGCAGGGATGGGCGCAGGACCGGGCCGAGCACGAGTCCTTCATCAACTGCATCGGTGCGCCCGTCGCCGACCAGCACGGCCGGATCGTGGGGGCCGTTTCGATCTCGGTACCCGACGTCCTGCTGGACTATGGGCAGGTGCTCGAGCTTCTGCCCGAGTTGCTCGCCACCACCAAGGCGATCAGCGCCGACTACAACTGAGAGGTGTCAGACCTGATGTCCGACAAGACCGCCGTGTCCACCACCGAGGCGCCCGCGCCGATGCCGGTGTACTCGCAGGGCGTCCGCAAGGGCAACATCCTGCAGGTGTCCGGTCAGGGTTCGGTCGACCCGGCCACCGGCGAGTTCGTCTTCACCGGTGACGTGAAGGGCCAGACCACGCGGGTGCTGCAGAACGTCGAGGCGATCCTGAGGGCCGGCGGCGGCAGCTTCGACGACGTGGTGATGATGCGCGTCTACCTCACCAAGCGCGAGGACTTCGCCGTCATGAACGAGGCGTACGCCGAGTTCCTCTCCACCCGCACCCCCAGCGGTGTTCTCCCCTCCCGCACCACCGTCTTCACCGGCCTCCCCCGCGAAGACATGCTGGTAGAGATCGACGCCCTCGCCGTCCTCAGCTGATCGGCAAGGCACCTGGTGCTATCCGGTTGCACCAGGTGCCACCGGCTCTCAGCGGCCGGCGGTGACCGGGTTGGTGAGGACGCCGACGCCGGGGATGCGGGATTCAGCGGTGTCGCCTGGGGTGATGTGGACGGCGCCGGGGGTGCCGGGGGAGATGATGTCGCCGGGGTAGAGGGGCATCACCTTGCTGTGGAAGCTGACCAGGAACGCGGGACTGAAGGCCATGTTCGCGATCGTGTTGCTGCGGTGGACCTCGCCGTTCAGGACCGTCGAGACCTCGACCGCGTCGAGTGAGCCCCAGTGCGCCAGTACGGCGTCCAGGCCGGTGATCCACGGGCCGAAGGAGAAGAAGCCGGGGAAGTTCTTCGACCGGGTCAGGAAGCGCGGGTTCTTCTCGAGGATGTCCTCGGCGGTCTGGTCCAGCACCGGGACGACGCCGAAGACGTGGTCGAGCGCCTCGTCCTCCTCGACCTGGTAGCACTCCCGGCCGATCACCAGCCCCAGTTCGGCCTCCGCCGTCGTCCGCCGGCTCTGCGACGGCACCGGGATCGGATCACCCGGACCGATGATCGTGTGGTCGCCCTTCATGAACGACGCCGGCTCGGTCGGCACGTTCTCGGACAGGTCGCCGGCGTGCTCGAGGTAGTTCAGCCCGATGCCCCAGATCTTGCGCGGATTCCGGTACGGCGCCACGCACTCGGCCGACGCGTGGAACACGTCGTCCGGCGCGCGCTCCGCCGCGAGCGCGAGCTCCGCCAGGGTCGTCGTACCGAACAGCGCCGGCAGGTCCGGAGCGAAGCCGAGGTCGGCGATCGGCACCACGCCGCGATCCGGATCGAGTACCACCGGAACTTCGTTGCCACTAGCAAGCTTCGCGGATCCCACCTGGACGAATCGGCCGGCCATGCTGCTCCTTCGACGCGCGGGTGACAGGTGCGCCACAGCCTAGGCATGGTCCTGTCCGTATATCGGGAGCGGATGCAAACTTCCCGCATCGTGGGATACGGTTTCGTCATGCAGGAAAGCCCCGGACGCCACGGATCGGTGCAGTCCATCGATCGGGCGGTGGCGATCCTGCGCTGCTTCGACGGCCGGACGCCCGATCTCGGCATCAGTGACCTGGCCCGCACGACCGGTCTGTCCACCAGCACCGTGCACCGGCTGCTGCTGGCGATGCAGGAGAACGGGCTGATCCGCCAGACGGCACACCGCCGGTACGGGATCGGTCCACTGGTCGCCCAGTTGGCGCACAGCGGCGGGATCCCGGCAACCTTGCGGGACGCCGCGATGCCGGTACTGCGTGCCCTTCGCGACGAGACCGAGGAGACGGCGGCCGTGCACGAGTTGCTCCCGTCCGGGCAACGAGTCGTCCTCGAGCAGGTCGAGAGCCGTCACCAGTTACGTCGTACGTACACGGAGTTCGGCATCCCGGTGCAGTTGCCACTAGGTGCTCCAGGCAAGGTTCTGCTGGCGTTCTCCCCGTGGGAGCGGCAGGTCGAGGTGCTGGCCGGTCCGCTCGAGCAGGTGCTGCCGCAGACCATCACCGATCCGGTCGCGCTGGCCGCTCAGCTGGCCGAGATCCGGACCCGAGGCTTCGCGAAGTCCCTGTCCGAACGAACGCCCGGCATCAGATCCGTGGCCGCTCCGGTCTTCGACTTCTCCGGTCAGGCGGTCGGCTGCTTGTCGGTCTCGGGGCCGGAGATGCGGATGCCGATGGAGCGGATGGACGAGTTCGGCGAGCGGGTGGTCCCCGCCGCGTGGTCGGTGTCCGAGCTGCTCGGCGCCACCCCGGCCGAACGCGACCGCGGTACGGCGCGCGCCTCGGAGCCGGCGGTCAGCAGCTCATGACCGGAGCGGCAAGCCTCTGGAAGATCGCACCGTCGGTCTATCTGCCCGCTCTGCTCTACGGCATCGGGCAAGGCGCGATCGCGCCCGTGGTCGCGGTGTCCGCCACCCACCTCGGCGCCTCGGTCGCCGTCGCCGGTGTGGTCGTGGCGGCGGCCGGTCTCGGCCAGGTCATCGGTGACATCCCGGCAGGTGCGCTCACCACCAAGATCGGTGAGCGGAGCGCGATGCTCGCCGCGACCGTGCTGGTCGCTCTGGCGCTGGCGGCCTGCATCGTCGTCCCGACGGTCTGGGGTCTGGCGATCGCGATCGGTGCGACCGGACTGGCCGGCGCAGTGTGGGGTCTGGCCCGTCAGGCGTATTTGAGCGAGGCCGTGCCGATCCAGTTGCGCGCCCGTGCCCTTTCCACTCTTGGCGGCGTACAGCGCATCGGCTCCTTCATCGGACCGTTCCTCGGCGCGTTCGCGATGCGCTTCCTCGGCACCGACGGCGCCTACTGGGTCCACCTGGTCGCCGCAGTCCTGGCGTGTGGCGTGCTGCTGAGTCTCCCCGACGTCGAGTCGGTACGACGTACGCGCGGGAGCCGACCGGTGTCCGCGCAGTCGACCTGGGGTGTGATCCGCGATCACCTGCCAGTACTGCGGACTCTCGGCGTCGGTGCACTGCTGGTCGGTGCGGTCCGTGCGTCACGGCAGGTGGTCATTCCGCTGTGGGCGTTGCACCTCGGGCTCGATCCGCAGGCGACCAGCATCATCTTCGGACTGTCGGGCGCGGTCGACATGCTGCTGTTCTATCCCGCCGGGTCGGTGATGGACCGCCTTGGCCGCAAGTGGGTCGCCGTACCGTCCATGCTTGTCCTCGGGCTGGCGCATCTGCTGCTGCCGTTGACACACACCACGGTCGCGCTCACCGCGGTCGCGTTGCTGATGGGCGTCGGCAACGGTCTGGGCGCCGGCGTGATCATGACGTTGGGTGCGGATGCCTCTCCGCCGATCGGGCGCGCGCAGTTCCTCGGTGCGTTCCGGCTGTTCGCCGACACCGGCAACGGCAGCGGGCCGTTGCTGCTGGCCGGGGCTACAGCTCTGTTCGGACTCGCTCCAGCGATCGTGATCATGGCCGCGACGGGGTGGGCCGCTGCCACCGCGATGCATCGCTGGATCCCGCCACACCCGACCGCCGAAGCACCGGCCTGACGGAACCGATTTGGTTTCCGGAGTAACGGTCAGGCACAATGAACATTGCCGAAGACCGCTGGTCGTCACTTTCGAGTGACTGAAGGTCCCACAGATTGAGTGGGCGGCCCGCGCAGGTGACTTGGACAGTGTGACATTCAGTATGTTCACGCCCTTGCGCCTGCGCAGGGGCGTTTTCTCGTTCTGAGGGGCCGGCCCGGGGTCGAGGCGTTGAAGCCAAACCCTGCGAAAGCAGGTTGGAAGGAGACCCCATGGCGAGGCCGGACAAGGCAGCCGCTGTCGCCGAGCTCACGGACGAGTTCCGGAGCTCGAACGGCGCAGTGCTGACCGAGTACCGCGGTCTCACCGTGGCGCAGCTGCGGCAACTGCGTACTGCGCTCGGTGACGACGTGAACTACGCCGTGGTGAAGAACACGCTGACCAAGATCGCGGCCAAGGACGCCGGTGTCGACTCGTTCGACTCGCTGCTCGAGGGCCCATCGGCAATCGCCTTCATCAAGGGTGACCCGGTGACCGCGGCCAAGGGACTGCGTGACTTCGCCAAGGCGAATCCCCTTCTCGTCATCAAGGGTGGAGTGCTGGAAGGCAAGGCACTCGGCTCTGACGAGATCAGCAAGCTCGCTGACCTGGAGTCGCGTGAGGTCCTCCTCGCGAAGCTCGCAGGTGCGATGAAGGCGGCCCCGCAGCAAGCGGTGTCGCTGTTCGCTGCTCCGCTGTCGCAGGCCGCGCGCCTGTTCGCGGCGCTGCAGGACAAGCTGCCGGCCGAGGCCGCCCCCGTGCAGGACACGGTTGCGGACGAGGCGCCGGCCGTGCAGGACACGGTCGAGGCACCTGCCGAGGCGAGCACCGAGGAGACCGCGGCAGCCGACAGCTGACGCGGATCTCACCCGTAACACCCCATCAGTGATCACCAGTACCAGTATCAGGAAGGACCGCCACCATGGCGAAGCTCAGCACCGAAGAGCTGCTCGGCCAGTTCAAGGAACTGACCCTGCTCGAGCTCTCGGAGTTCGTTAAGGCGTTCGAGGAGGAGTTCGGCGTGACCGCCGCTGCTCCGGTCGCCGTTGCCGCCGCTGCTCCGGGTGCCCCGGCCGCCGCTGCCGAGGAGGCCGCGGAGCAGGACGAGTTCGACGTCGTTCTCGAGAGCGCCGGCGACAAGAAGATCCAGGTCATCAAGGAGGTGCGCAGTCTCACCAGCCTTGGTCTGAAGGAGGCCAAGGACCTCGTCGAGGCGGCTCCGAAGCCGATCCTGGAGAAGGTCGACAAGGCTGCCGCGGAGAAGGCCAAGGAGGCCCTCGAGGGCGCCGGCGCCACCGTCACCCTGAAGTGATCTGTGCGGCATCAGCCGCACACCCAGCAGTACGCCGAAGGGCGGTCCTACCCAGGACCGCCCTTCGTCACGTTCCGGAGCATCCCGACCCGCGTCAGCGCCCAGACCCACGTCAGTGCCCAGACCCACGCCGCGAGCACATCGGTCGGATAGTGCCGTCCAAGCGCCAACTGCGACCATCCGACCGCCAGGAGAACAGCCCCTCCCAGCAGAACCGCGGGCGGTCGTCGGTACAGGATCAGCACCAGCGCACCGACCAGAGCCGCGGTGTTCGCCGCGTGACCACTCGGGAAGCTGTACTCCGACACGTCCGGCGGCAACGGCCAGAGATCCGGTCGCGACCGCCCGACGAGCTGCTTCAGCAGCGGATTCACCGCCCACACGACGCCGACCCCGGCCGCGAAGAACACCGCGTCCGTCGACCGGCGTAGCGCCAGCAGCACAACCAGGACGACGACTGCGACGATTGCAAGTGGTTCCAGTTCGGTCAGGTCGCTGATGAGCCGGGCAACCGTCGCGTCGTCGTGCAGCCAGAGCAGGAGGTCTTCTTCGACGTCCGTCAGACGCCGATCCGGTGCCACGGGCCCCACATGGCGAACGACATGCCGCGACTGGCCTGGATGTTGACGAACAACGTGTGGCCGTCCGGGCTGAAGGTGGAACCGGCGCACTCGTCCCCGGAGCGGTCCACCCCGGTGCTGCTGGTCAGCCGGTTCAGCGCGATGTCGAACAGTTGGCCGCCCCGCGACAGGCCACGCAGGTAGTTGTCCTCGGTGTTGTCCTCGCAGACCACCAGGGTCCCGCGCTTGCTGGTCGTCACGTTGTCCGGGAAGTCCAGGGTCGCCCGGTTCGGCGACTGGTAGATCAGCTGCAGCTTCCGCGCCCGGGTGTGGTACGCCCAGATCTGGCCGAACCCGTTGCCGTACCCACCGACCGGATCCGGTCCGGTCTCCGCCGCGCCACCACCCTGCGTCGAGCAGAAGTACACGACGTTGTCGTCGTACACCTGTCCTTCCAGCCGGGAGAAGTACGCCGCTCCCTGCGCGCGGCCCTGGTCACCGACGTACACGAGCGCCTGGTCGTTCGTCGTCGGCGCGGTCTGCCCTGGTGTGTACGGGAACGCCGGGGCAGGGTCGTCGATGTCGACCCAGGTGACGTCGTACGTCGCGCGCCTGGGCTGCTCCGCGGCCAGGTTGAGGTTCGGACGGCCTTTGACGGCGAGCATCTGCAACCGGCCGCCGTCCTCGATCCGCCCATGCTTCATCGGGTTGCGCGGTGGGCGATAGCGGAAGAACCCGGACGGGAACGCGAAGTTGTCCTCGGTCAGGTAGAGGAACCCGTCCCTGGGATCGAACGAGACGGCCTCGTGCGCGAAGCGGCCGGCGTGGGTGATCGGCTCGCGCTCGGACTGGCCGCGGGCCGGGACCTCGAAGACGAAACCGTGCGGTTTGGTCAGCGCCACGTTCGGCGCGCCGGTGAAATCGGGTCCTACGTCGGGCCCGTTCACCGTTTCCTCACAGGTGATCCAGCTGTCCCACGGCATGATTCCGCCGCTGCAGTTCATCATCGTGCCGTTCAGGCTGGTGTAGGCGTCGACCACTTCGCCGAATCGCGTCACCTCGATCGTCGTCGTCCCGCCTTGTGCCATCGCGTCGTACGGCGTCCCCGGACCGAACGGCGTACCGGGGTTGTTCAGCTCGTGGTTGCGGACGAGCACGATGTTGCCGTTGCGGCGGGTGAACGCGCCCATGCCGTCGTGCCGTCCAGGCAGGTTCGTGCCGTCGGTCAGCACGACCGGGAACTCGGTGTCGTGGAAGGACCGGTAGTTGAAGCCCTCCGGCAGATGCAGCCGGACCTTGCCGTCGCGCCGGTCCGGAATCGCCCGCAGCGCCCGGAACGGCGCACTGCTCTGCGGCGACGCGACTGCCTGCTGGGCCACGAATCCCTGGAACGGCCCGGCCGCGAACACCCCGCCCGCGACGGCCGCGCTGCCCTTCAGGAATGTTCGTCGTTCGATGCTCATCCGTCGTCCCCTCCATGGCAGTGCGAAACCTTTGATCGACGCTAACTTTCGGGTCGCGGTCGGGACAGACCTCGGGCAGCCGCTAAGATCGCCGGTGCCGTGTGCCTATCAGCACTCCGTGTTGGCCGATCGACGCACCGTGATCGGCGTGACCGGAGCGTGACCAAGCGGTCACCGTCGCTTGACATACGGGGGTTTACGCAAAACCGTACTCGTGCGTAACCTAGGCAACCGTGCCTCGTTGGACCGGGCAGAAACTCGTCGGTTCGGGGCCGTACAGACATCCCGTGAGGAGGACCGGTGGGCGTAGAAGTCCGCGTCGAAGGTCTCACCAAGTCCTTCGGAAACCAGCTGATCTGGGGCGACGTGTCCCTGACGCTGCCTGCCGGCGAGATCTGCGTCATGCTCGGCCCGTCCGGCACCGGAAAGTCGGTGTTCCTCAAGACGCTGATCGGTCTGCTCAAGCCGGACAAGGGCCACATCTACATCGAGGGCACCGACATCGCGACCTGCAGCGAGCGCGAGCTGTACGAGATCCGCCGCCTGTTCGGCGTGCTGTTCCAGGACGGCGCGATGTTCGGCTCGATGAATCTGTACGACAACGTCGCGTTCCCGCTCCGCGAGCACACCAAGAAGTCCGAGTCCGAGATCCGCTCCATCGTGATGGAGAAGATGGAGATGGTCGGCCTCGTCGGCGCGGAGAAGAAGCTGCCCGGCGAGATCTCCGGCGGTATGCGCAAGCGGGCCGGCCTGGCCCGCGCGCTGGTGCTGGACCCCGAGATCCTGCTGGTCGACGAGCCGGACTCCGGTCTGGACCCGGTCCGTACGTCGTTCCTGAACCAGGTGATGATCGACCTCAACGAGGCCTTCGGCGCGACGTTCCTGATCGTCACCCACGACGTCAACACCGCGCGGACGGTGCCCGACAACATCGGCATGCTGTACCACCGGCATCTGGCCATGTTCGGCCCGCGCGAGATGCTGCTGTCCAGCGAGGAGCCGGTCATCCGGCAGTTCCTGAACGCGCAGATGATCGGCCCGATCGGCATGTCCGAGGAGAAGGACGCCGACGAGTTGGCCGCCGAGGCCGGCCAGGAGCTTCCGCCGTTGCCGCCGATCCCGATCCAGCAGTTGCCGAGCAGCGGCATGCTCCGGGCGACGCAGCGCCCGCCGGGTGAGTGGTGCCGGGAGAACGGCATCACCCCGCCACCCGGTTCGTTCGCGGACACGAGGGTGGGCGCGACGTGACTGTTTCCGCGACCGCCCCGCTGAAGCACGCCGGCTCGCTGTTCTCCTTCGCCCTCGACACTGCCCGCGCCTCGGTGCGCCGGCCGTTCCAGTTGAGGGAGTTCCTTCAGCAGGCGTGGTTCGTCGCCAGCGTGACGATCGTCCCGACCGCCCTGGTCGCGATCCCGTTCGGTGCGGTGATCGCCTTGCAGGTCGGCGGGCTGATCAAGCAGTTCGGCGCGCAGGCCTTCACCGGGTCGGCCGCCGTACTGGCCGTGGTCCGGGAGGCGTCGCCGATCGCGACCGCGCTGCTGATCGCCGGCGCCGGCGGATCGGCCATCTGCGCGGACCTGGGCTCGCGGAAGATCCGCGAGGAACTGGACGCGATGATGGTGCTCGGCATCGACCCGATCCAGCGGCTGGTCGTGCCGCGGGTGCTGGCGACGATGCTGGTCGCGTTCTTCCTGAACGGCTTCGTCAGCGTGGTCGGCGTGATGGGCGGCTACGTGTTCAACGTCGTGCTGCAGGACGGCACACCAGGCAGTTATATAGCCTCGTTCACCGCGCTGGCTCACCTGCCCGACCTGTGGCAGGGGCAGGCGAAGGCACTGGTCTTCGGATTCATCGCCGCGGTCGTGGCGTCGTACAAGGGAGTGAACGCGGGCGGCGGGCCGAAGGGTGTCGGCGACGCGGTGAACCAGTCCGTCGTGATCACCTTCATGCTGCTGTTCGTCGCGAACTTCTCGATGACCGCGATCTACTTCCAGCTCGTTCCGCCGAAGGGGGCCTGAAGAATGGCAGCCCTCGTCGACACCCTGGTGAAGAAGCCGCTGCACTCGCTCGACCGGCTGGGCGAGCAGCTCTCGTTCTACATCAAGGCGCTCGCTTGGTCCGGCAAGTCGATCACCCGGTACCGCAAGGAGATCCTCCGGTTGCTGGCCGAGGTGACGCTGGGCACCGGCGCCCTCGCGGTGATCGGCGGCACCGTCGGCGTGATCACGTTCCTCGCCTTCTTCACCGGCACGGAGGTCGGCCTGCAGGGCTACTCCGCCCTCAACCAGATCGGTACGTCGGCCTTCGCCGGGTTCGTCAGCGCGTACATCAACACCCGTGAGATCGGCCCGCTGATCGCCGGGATCGCGCTGGCCGCGACCGTCGGCTGCGGCTTCACCGCGCAGTTGGGCGCGATGCGGATCAGCGAGGAGATCGACGCCCTCGAGGTGATGGCGATCCCGTCGCTGCCGTTCCTGGTCACCACCCGGATCATCGCCGGCCTGGTCGCGGTCATCCCGCTGTACGTCGTCGGCCTGCTCGCGTCGTACTTCGCCACCCGGCTGACCGTGACCACGTTCTACGGGCAGAGTACGGGCACGTACGACCACTATTTCCATCTCTTCCTGCCACCCGGCGATGTGCTGTGGTCGTTCGGCAAGGTGCTGGTGTTCTCCGTCCTGGTGATCCTGGTGCACTGCTACCACGGCTACCACGCGACCGGCGGTCCGGCCGGTGTGGGCGTCGCGGTCGGTCGTGCGGTCCGGACCTCCATCGTCGTCATCAACGTCGTCGACCTGCTGCTCTCGATGGCGATCTGGGGCACGACGACCACCGTCAGGCTGGCGGGGTGACGGCATGACGAGACGAGTCCTGGGGGTCGCCTTCATCGGCGTGCTGTGCTTCCTGCTCTGGTTGACGTACGCGTTCTACGCCAAGGTCTTCACCAAGACGGTCGACGTCGAGCTGAAGACCAGCCACATCGGCCTGCAGCTGAACGAGCACGCCGACGTGAAGCTGCGCGGCATCATCGTCGGCGAGGTCCGCAGTGTCTCCACCGACGGCGACGAGGCGACGGTGAACCTGGCGCTCAAGCCTGACCAGATCGGCGAGATCTCGAGCGCGGTCAGCGCCCGGATCCTGCCGAAGACGCTGTTCGGTGAGAAGTACGTCGCCCTGGTGCCGCCGGAGGGCACCGAGGGTCGCCACATCCGCGCCGGAGACGTGATCTCACGGGACAAGACCGCGGTCGGCATCGAGATCGAGAAGGTGCTGAACGACGCGTTGCCGCTCCTGCAGGCGGTCGACCCGGCCGACCTGAACGCCACGCTGAACACTCTGGCCACCGCGCTCGAGGGTCGCGGCGCCGAGCTCGGCGGCACGCTGACCCAGTTGGACGGCTACCTGAAGAAGCTGAACCCGAACGTCCCGAAGCTGATGGACGCGCTGACCAAGCTCACCCAGGTCTCCGAGCTGTACGGCGATGCCACGCCGGACCTGGTCCGGGCGCTGCGCAACCTGACCGTCACCGGCAACACGGTGGTGGAGAAGCAGGCGCAGCTGCAGAAGTTCTTCGTCGACGTGCAGGGCCTGTCCTCGACCACGAACACGTTCCTGAAGCAGAACGAGGACAAGGTGATCCGGCTCGGCGAGGTGAGCCGACCGGTGCTCGATCTGCTGGAGCGGTACTCGCCCGAGATGCCGTGCTTCCTCAAGGTGATGACCGAGACCGCCCCGAGGCTCAACGACACGTTCCGCGACGGCAGGCTGAACATCAACCTCGAGCTGATCACCAACCAGCCGACGCCGTACGCGCCGAACGAACTGCCGGCGTACAAGGACCACCGTGGGCCGACGTGTGTCGGCAAGAACTACAGCCACCCCGGTGCGAAGCCAGGCCCGTACAACCAGCAGAACCCCGCGCCGTACGTCACCGGTGACGACGGCGTGATCGGCGACCACAACAAGAACCAGCGCTTCCCGGTGAACCTGCAGCTGAACCGGGCGGTGCCCGGCTTCGACCTGGACACCGGCGGCGTCGGTACGCCGGCCGAGCAGCAGGTGATCGACTCGGTCGTCGGCCCCGCGATGGGCGTCCCGGCCACCGACGTACCCGATCTGACCACCCTCATGGTCGGCCCCCTCCTCCGGGGAGGCCAGGTGAATCTCGCATGAAATTCCTGGACAAGAAGACCTCGATCGACACCGTGCGGCTGGCGATCTTCGTGGTCGTGACGACGGTGGCGACCGCGCTGCTGGCGGTGACGATCGGGAACATCACGTTCAACGCGGCGACGAAGTACCGCGCCGTGTTCACCGACGCGGTCGGGCTGAACAAGGGTGACGACATCCGGATCGCCGGCGTGAAGGTCGGTCAGGTCGACAAGATCGCGCTGTACCAGGACACCTTGGCGATGGTGACCTTCAGCGTCGATTCCGACCAGATCCTCGACGCCTCGACGCACGCGACGCTGCGCTACCGGAACCTGGTCGGCAACCGCTACATCGCGCTCACCGACGGCGTCGGTGGTGGCGACCGGATGAAGAAGAACGCCGTCATCCCCAAGGAGCGCACGGCTCCGGCGCTGGACCTGTCGGTGCTGTTCAACGGGTTCAAGCCGCTGTTCACCGCGCTCACGCCGGCGGACGTGAACCAGTTCGCGTTCGAGGTGATCAAGGTGCTGCAGGGCGAGGGCGGCACGATCGAGTCGCTGCTGGCCAAGACGGCGTCGCTGACCACCACGCTGGCCGACGCGGACCAGGTGATCGGTGACCTGATCACCAACCTGACCTCGACACTGCAGATCGTCTCCCAGCGGCAGCAGAACTTCTCCCAGTTGCTGGTGAACCTGCAGCAGTTCATCACCGGGCTGAGTCAGGACATCAACCCGATCCTGAACTCGCTCGGTTCGATCAACTCGCTGAACGCCAAGACGGCCGGCCTGCTGCAGCAGACCCGGGTGCCGATCAAGGCGGACCTGGACAAGATCCGCGCAGTCGCCACCACCCTGGACGACACCCAGGCGATCTGGGTCAAGACGCTGCAGAACATGCCGGGGAAGCTGAACACGATGACCCGGACCGCGTCGTACGGCTCCTGGTTCAACTTCTACCTGTGCAACTTCGACGGCAACGTCACCCTGCCGACCGGGACCCGCATCCCCGTTGCCTACGACAACAACTCGGCGAGGTGCACCAAACCGTGACCCCGTTCCGTGAGCAGAACCAGGTGACCGTCGGCGTGATCGGCCTGACCGTGATCGGGCTGATCATGCTGGCCGCGTTCAAGGCGCAGGACCTGCCGCTGATCGGTGGCGGGACGAAGTACTCCGCGCAGTTCTCCGAGGCCGGTGGCCTGAAGCCGAACGACGAGATCCGGGTCGCCGGCGTCCGCGTCGGGCAGGTGCGCAAGGTCGAGCTCGAGGGCACGCATGTGCGGGTCGACTTCGTGGTGGACCAGGGCGTGAAGCTCGGTGACCAGACCGGGGCCGAGATGAAGATCAAGACCCTGCTGGGCCAGAAGTACCTGAAGCTGAACCCGGCCGGCAAGGGCGAGCTGAAGGCCGGATCCGAGATCCCGCTGGACCGGACGGTCTCGGCGTACGACGTGGTGGACGCGTTCACGGATCTCGCGAACACGACCGAGCGGATCGACACCACGCAGCTGGCCAAGGCCCTCGACACGCTGTCGGCGACGTTCAAGAACACGCCGGACGAGGTGCAGGCGTCGCTGACCGGCCTGTCTCGGCTGTCTCAGAACGTCGCCAAGCGGGACGAGCAGCTGAAGCTGCTGCTGCAGCACTCGAACGTGGTCACCAAGGTCCTTGCCGACCGCAACCAGCAGCTGATCAAGCTGCTCAAGGACGGCAACTCGGTCTTCCAGGCCGTGCAGGCCCGGCGGGCACTGATCCACCAGTTGCTGGTCTCGACGCAGAAGCTGTCCGCGCAGATCACCGCGCTGGTCCGGGAGAACCGCAAGGACCTGACACCGACGTTGCAGAAGGTCAACGCCGTACTGGCCACGCTGCTGAAGAACCAGAACGACCTGGACGCGAGCATCCGCGGCCTGGCGCCGTTCGTCAAGCTGTTCACGAACACCCTGGGCACCGGCCCGTGGTTCGACACCTACGTGCAGAACCTGGTCCCGGTGCCGGAGATCCCGTTGCCGAAGGTCGGAGGTGGCGGCTGATGAAGCTCGCGTCACTGTCCCGCCTGGTCGCGATGGCGGTCGTCCTGGTGATCGTCACGGTCACCGTCGTTTCGCTGTGGCCGAAGGCCGATCGGGTCTCCGCGACGGCGTACTTCCCGCGCGCGGTGTCGGTGTACCCCGGCTCCGACGTACGGATCCTCGGGATCAAGGTCGGCGAGGTGGAGAGCGTCACTCCCGCCGGCCGGTCGGTCCGGGTGAAGTTCTGGTGGGAGGCCGAGCACAAGGTGCCGGCCAACGCCAAGGCGGTGATCGCCGCGCCGTCGATCGTGGCCGACCGGTACCTCCAGCTCACCCCGGTGTACTCCAAGGGTGACGTGATGGCCGATGGTGCCGAGATCCCGATGGACCGGACCGCCGTACCGCTGGAGCTTGACCAGATCTACCAGAGCCTGAACGACCTGTCCGTCGCACTCGGGCCGAAGGGCGCGAACGACCAGGGCGCGCTGTCCCGGCTCCTGGACGTGTCCGCGCAGAACCTCAACGGCCAGGGCGCGAAGCTGAACCAGACCATCACGGACGTGTCCAAGCTGACCGGGACGCTGGCGAGCAACTCGCAGAGCCTGTTCTCGACCATCCGGCAGTTGCAGACCTTCGTGTCCGCGCTGGCCGCCAACGATCAACTGGTGAAGCAGTTCAACACCAACTTCGCGGCCACCTCGACCACCCTGGCCGGCGAGCGGAAGGACCTGGCCTCGTCGCTGTCGCTGCTGGCGACCGCACTCGGCGAGGTTGCGACGTTCGTGAAGGACAACCGGACGCTGGTGAAGACCACGGTCTCCGGCGCGACCGACCTGTCGCAGATCCTGGTCAAGGAGAAGGCCGCACTGGCCGAGGTCCTCGACACGGCTCCGCTCGGCCTGGGCAACCTGGCCCGGATCTACAACCCGCAGTTCGGCACGCTGGACCAGCGGATCAACCTGGCCCAGCTGGACGACCCGGCGACGTTCATCTGCTCGCTGCTGCTGCAGGCCAACCAACCGCTCTCAACCTGCTCGGCGCTGAAGCCGGTCCTCGCCGCGCTGCCGAAGCTGCCGCTGCTGAGCCAGATCACCGGCGCTCCGCCGAGCGGCGGCCCGGCGGGTACGCCGTGGGCGCCGGCGCCGGCCCCGAAGCTGTCGAGCCCGGACCCGGTCGACCCGACCCTCGGGGGGCTGGTCCGATGAGACGCCGTACGAAGATCGTCGCCGGAGTGCTCGGTCTGGCCATGGTGCTGACCGGGTGCGACTTCAGCGTGTACTCGCTGCCGCTGCCCGGTGGCGCGAAGATCAAGGGACCGTCGTACACCGTGACGGTCGAGTTCGCCGACGTACTGGACCTGGTGCCGAAGTCGTCGGTGAAGGTGGACGACGTCACCGTCGGCACGGTCGAGAAGGTCTGGCTGGACGGGTACGTCGCGAAGGTCCGGCTGAAGCTGCCGAAGAGCCTCGACCTGCCGGACAACGCGCGGGCGACGATCCGGCAGACCAGCCTGCTGGGCGAGAAGTTCGTCTCGCTCGCTCCGCCGACCGGGTCGGAGGAGCCGCGCGGGAAGCTGGACAACGGCGAGCTCATCCCGCTGTCGCGGACCACCAGCAACGTCGAGGTCGAGGAAGTCCTGTCGGCGCTGTCGCTGCTGCTGAACGGTGGCGGTGTGGCTCAGCTGCAGATCATCACCCAGGAGCTGAACAAGGCGCTGACCGGCAACGAGCCGGCCATCCGCAGCGTGCTGACCCAGCTGAACACGTTCGTCGGCACCCTGGACCAGAACAAGCAGCGGATCGTCACCGCGATCACGGCGGTCGATGCGCTCGCCAAGAAGCTGAACGCCCAGAAAGCGACGTTGGCCACCGCGATCGACTCGCTGCCGAAGTCGATCGCGACACTGGACAAGCAGCGGGCGGCCCTGGTCAAGACGTTGGAGGCCCTGGCGACGCTGGGGAACACGGCGACCCGGGTGATCACCGCGTCCCAGAAGGACCTGGTCGCTAACCTGCAGTCGCTGTACCCGATCCTGACCAAGCTGGCCCAGGCGGGGGAGGACCTGCCGAAGTCGCTCGAGCTGCTGTTCACCTACCCGTTCCCGGACGGCGCGGCCAAGGCGGTGGGCGGTGACTTCACCAACCTCGGGATCACGCTGGACGTGAACACCCAGAAGGCGCTGCAAGGCCTGCTGGGTCTCAAGCTGCCGACCGGTGGGCCCGCGTCGATCCCGTTGCCCGGGCTGAGCATCCCGCTGCACAACTCGACCAACCCGCAGGGCAACGGCCTGCCGGCGCTTCCGGTCCCGACCGGGACGGCGACGAGCTGCATCACGCTGCTCGGCCTGCCGGTCTGTACGCCGAAGCTGAACCGGCCCGGGCTCGATCCCGACCTGGCCCGGGCGCTGATGCCGGGGGTGGCGAAGTGATCACCAGAGCGGTCCGGATCCAGTTGATGGTGTTCCTGCTGATCACCGTCGTCGGTGTGGCTTTCGTGGGTGCGAAGTACGCCCAGGTGGACAAGCTGTTCTTCGACGAGGACTACACGGTCAGCGCCAGCTTCGCCGAGTCCGGCGGCATCTTCACCGGCGCCGAGGTGACGTACCGCGGCCAGCCGGTCGGCCGGGTCGGTGAACTCAAGCTGCTGTCCGACGGCGTCGAGGTGAACCTCGACATCGAGAAGAACACGAAGATCCCCAGCGACCTGCTCGCGGTCGTCGCGAACCGGTCCGCGATCGGCGAGCAGTACGTCGACCTGCAGCCGCGGCGCGACGGTGGCCCGTACCTCCGCGACAACTCCAAGATCGCCCGCGCGGACACCGCGATCCCGATCGACACCACCGAACTGCTGCTGAACCTGGACCAGCTGGTCAACTCGGTCGACAAGAAGAGCCTGCAGACCACGGTCCGCGAGCTCGGCGCGGCGCTGAAGGGCCGCGGCACCGACCTGCAGCGGATCATCGACAGCTCCGGCACGTTGATCGACGACGCGGACGCGAACATCCTGCAGACGATCAAGCTGATCAACGACGGCGACACCGTGCTGGCCACCCAGGTCGCCAGCGGCGGCGCGATCAAGACCTGGGCGAAGAATCTCGCGCTGCTGTCCGACACCCTGGTCAGCTCGGACGCGGACCTGCGCCAGGTGATCGACCAGGGCTCGCTCGCGTCGCAGCAGATCACCGGGCTGATCCAGGACAACCGGGCGGACATCGCGGTGCTGCTCGGTAACCTGCTGACGGTGAGCGAGATGACCGCGGTCCGGCTGGACGCCGTCGAGCAACTGCTGGTGGTGTACCCGGCGGTGTCGATGGGCGGGTACGTCGTACCGGCGAAGAACAGCGACGGGCACTACGACGCGCACTTCGGCCTGGTTCTCGGCTTCGACCCGCCCGCCTGCCGAGCCGGCTACGGCAGCACGGACCAGCGGGTCCCGCAGGATCTCACCAACATCCCGGCCAACAACAAGGCGGGTTGCACCGCGAAGCCGTCCACGGACGTGAACGTCCGCGGCTCGCAGAACAAGCCGAGCCCGTCGACCAGCGGCGACCGGAACCGGACCGGCTACGGCATCGGCTACGACCCGACCACCGGCGCCGCCGGCGGCTCCGGCGGCATGCCGGAGATCGTCCTCGGCTCGACCGGTGGCCAGGAAGAGCTGCTCGGCAGCGACTCCTGGAAAGCTCTCATCCTTGGACCGGTGACCGGCAAGTGACTTCTGGTAAGTCCCGGCGGGGACCTCTGATTCTGGCGTGGGCGCTGAGCGTTCTGCTCGTGGTGGCGCTGGCGGGTACGACGCTGTCGGTGATCGCACTGCAGAAGCAGCGGGCCGACGACTCGCAGCGCGACGGCGCGATGAAGGCCGCCCGGCAGTTGGCGCTGGACTTCACGACGTACGACTACAAGACCTGGGACGCCGACGCGAAGCGGGTGCTGGACGACTCCACCGGTCAGTTCAAACAGGAGTTCCAGGCCGGCACCGACTCGGTGAAGGCCGAGGTGCTGACCAACAAGGCGACCTCCAAGGGTGACGTGAAGGAGGCCGCGGTGGTCTCGAACGACAAGGACTCCGCCCAGGTGCTGGTGATCGTGAACGCGGTCGTCACCAACACCGCCTCCGCCCAGGGGGTGGAGCGCCGCTACCGGATCAAGCTGGACATGGTGCGCGACAGCGACCACTGGCTGACCGCCGACCTCCAGGTGGTGGGCTGATGCCGGACCGTTCCCGCAACCGCCCCCGGATCGCGGGCCAGCGCCGTACCCCGGGTACGACGCCCGCCGGCGACGACCTGACAACGAACGACACCGAAGCGGGCGCCGAGGGTGTGAGCCCGGCCACATCGGACCGGCCAGAGGTCACCGTCCGGGTCGCCGATGACGACGAATTGGCTACCTGGAGTGACGACGAGGCCTTCAAGCTGACCGTCCTGGACCCGGAAACGGGCGAGCCGGCCGAGCAGGACAGCTACCGGGTCGTGCAGGATCAGGTGGCCACCGGCAAGCGTGGCCTGGGCGTGGTCCTGTCCGTGGTGCTTGCGGTGGTCGTCGTACTCGTGCTGACCGTCGGGGCGGTGCTCGGGATCAAGGCGTGGCAGGGCAAGCAGGCCGAGGACGCCCGGGATCAGGCGGCCGCGGCCGGCCGGAAAGCGGCCGAGACCGCGCTCAGCTACGACTACCGCGACCTGGACAAGAGCTTCGCCGCAGCCCGGTCGACGATGACCCCGGACTTCGCCGCCAAGTTCGACGAGACCGCGAAGGTGGCCGGCGAACTGGCCACCAAGACCAAGGCGACGGTCAAGGCCGACGTCCGCGAGGTCGGGGTCCGGGACGGGAACGCAGACCGGGTCACGCTGATCATCTTCGTGAACCAGACCACCACCAGCACGATCACGAAGGGTAGTCCCCGGGTCGACCTCAACCGGACGAGGTTCACGATGGTCCGAAAGGACGGCCGATGGCTGGTCCAGGAGATCGCCGGACTGTAGTCTCTTTGTGACTCCGCACCAGGAGGGCGCCGGAGGTCTCGCGGGTGATCTACTCGCTGGAGACACCGGGTCGGTCCTTGACGGAAAGGGTGGTCCGACGGCATAGTGTTGGACCCCATTGGACAGGCTTGCCTGGATCATGTAATCTTGTGCTTTGCGCTGCCTTTAACCTCCACCCTGGTTCGGGTCTCGACTTGACTAGGGCGGTTCGGCGTGCGCTCCCAGCACCGAAGTGATTTCTGCGAGCCCGTGGAAGGACGCCCCTTGGTCGCCTCGCGCAACCCCCAGTCCGACAGCATTTCCGACGTTTCCGGCTCACCACGCCGCATCTCCTTCGCAAAGATCTCCGAACCTCTAGAGGTTCCGGATCTGCTTGCGCTGCAGGTGGACAGTTTCGACTGGCTGGTCGGCAACGAAACGTGGCAGGCCCGAGTGGCCGCCGCCGAGGCCGAGGGACGGACCGAACTGTCCGGCCCCTCCGGCCTGGAAGAGATTTTCGAGGAGATCTCCCCGATCGAGGACTTCAGCGGCACCATGTCGCTGTCGTTCCGCGACCACCGCTTCGAGCCTCCGAAGAACACGGTGGACGAGTGCAAGGAGCGGGACGTCACGTACTCCGCTCCGCTGTTCGTCACCGCCGAGTTCATGAACAACGAGACCGGCGAGATCAAGAGCCAGACCGTCTTCATGGGTGACTTCCCGCTGATGACGCGCAAGGGCACCTTCGTCATCAACGGCACCGAGCGGGTCGTCGTGTCCCAGCTCGTCCGCTCGCCCGGTGTGTACTTCGAGCGCACCCCGGACAAGACGTCGGACAAGGACATCTTCACCGCCAAGATCATCCCGTCGCGCGGCGCGTGGCTGGAGTTCGAGGTCGACAAGCGCGACATGGTCGGTGTCCGGCTGGACCGCAAGCGCAAGCAGAACGTCACCGTGCTGCTGAAGGCGCTCGGCTGGACCGACGCGCAGATCCTGGAGGAGTTCGGCGACTACGAGTCGATCCGGCTCACCCTGGAGAAGGACCACACCTCCGGGCAGGACGACGCGCTGCTGGACATCTACCGCAAGCTGCGGCCGGGTGAGCCGCCGACGCGGGAGGCCGCTCAGGCGCTGCTGGACAACTACTACTTCAACGGCAAGCGCTACGACCTGGCCAAGGTCGGCCGGTACAAGATCAACAAGAAGCTCGGCCGGGACGAGACGCACGACACCGCGGTGCTGACGATCAACGACATCGTCGCCACGATCAAGTACCTGGTGGCGCTGCACGAGGGCAAGACCGAGCTGCCCGCCCCGACCGGCGAGATCGTGGTCGAGGAAGACGACATCGACCACTTCGGCAACCGCCGGCTGCGTACCGTCGGTGAGCTGATCCAGAACCAGCTGCGCACCGGCCTGGCCCGGATGGAGCGCGTGGTCCGGGAGCGGATGACGACCCAGGACGTCGAGGCGATCACGCCGCAGACCCTGATCAACATCCGTCCGGTGGTGGCGGCGCTGAAGGAGTTCTTCGGCACCTCCCAGCTGTCGCAGTTCATGGACCAGACCAACCCGATCGCGGGCCTGACCCACAAGCGCCGGCTGAACGCACTCGGCCCGGGTGGTCTGAGCCGCGAGCGGGCCGGCTTCGAGGTCCGCGACGTACACCCGTCCCACTACGGCCGGATGTGCCCGATCGAGACTCCGGAAGGCCCGAACATCGGCCTGATCGGTTCGCTCGCGTCGTACGGCCGGGTGAACCCGTTCGGCTTCGTCGAGACGCCGTACCGCAAGGTCGTGTCCGGTCAGGTCACCGACCAGGTGGACTACCTGACCGCGGACGAGGAGGACCGGTTCGTCATCGCGCAGGCGAACGCCGCGCTGACCGACGACGACCGGCTCGCCGAGGACCGCGTGCTGGTTCGCCGGCGGCACGGTGAGGTCGAGCTCGCCCTGGTCGAGGACGTGGACTACATGGACGTCTCGCCGCGCCAGATGGTGTCGGTGGCGACCGCGATGATCCCGTTCCTCGAGCACGACGACGCCAACCGCGCGCTGATGGGCTCCAACATGCAGCGCCAGGCGGTGCCGCTGATCACGGCCGACGCTCCGCTGGTCGGCACCGGTATGGAGTACCGCGGTGCGGTCGACGCCGGTGACGTGGTCGTGGCCGACAAGGCCGGTGTGGTCAAGGAGGTCTCGGCCGACCTGATCGAGATCGCCGCCGACGACGGCACGTACCAGACCTACCGGCTGGCGAAGTTCCGCCGGTCGAACCAGGGCACCTGCATCAACCAGCGCCCGCTGGTCGACGCGGGGCAGCGTGTCGAGGTGAACTCCCCGCTCGCCGACGGTCCGTGCACCGACGAGGGCGAGATGGCGCTCGGCCGGAACATGCTGGTCGCGTTCATGCCGTGGGAGGGTCACAACTACGAGGACGCGATCATCCTGTCCCAGCGCGTCGTGCAGCAGGACCTGCTGACCTCGATCCACATCGAGGAGCACGAGGTCGACGCTCGCGACACCAAGCTGGGCCCGGAGGAGATCACCCGGGACATCCCGAACGTCTCCGACGAGATGCTGGCCGACCTGGACGAGCGAGGCATCATCCGGATCGGCGCCGAGGTCACCACCGGTGACATCCTGGTCGGCAAGGTCACCCCCAAGGGCGAGACCGAGCTGACCCCGGAGGAGCGGCTGCTGCGCGCGATCTTCGGCGAGAAGGCCCGTGAGGTCCGCGACACCTCGCTGAAGGTGCCGCACGGCGAGGAGGGCACCGTCATCGGTGTCCGCGTCTTCGACCGTGACAACGGCGACGAGCTGCCGCCGGGCGTCAACCAGCTGGTCCGGGTGTACGTCGCCCAGAAGCGGAAGATCTCGGTCGGCGACAAGCTGGCCGGCCGTCACGGCAACAAGGGCGTCATCTCCAAGATCCTTCCGGTCGAGGACATGCCGTTCCTCGAGGACGGCACCCAGGTCGACATCATCCTGAACCCGCTGGGCGTGCCCGGCCGGATGAACGTCGGTCAGGTGCTCGAGACCCACCTCGGCTGGATCGCCAGCCGCGGCTGGGAGATCGACCCGGAGAACCAGGAGGAGTGGGCGCAGCGGCTGATCAAGATCGGCGCCGGCTCGGCTGCTCCGATGACGAACGTCGCCACCCCGGTGTTCGACGGCGCCAAGGAGGAGGAGGTCACCGGCCTGCTCAGCTCGACGCTGCCGAACCGTGACGGCGTCCGGATGGTCGACGGATCGGGCAAGGCCCGGCTGTTCGACGGCCGTTCGGGTGAGCCGTTCCCGGAGCCGGTCGGTGTCGGCTACATGTACATGCTGAAGCTGCACCACCTGGTCGACGACAAGATCCACGCACGGTCGACCGGTCCGTACTCGATGATCACCCAGCAGCCGCTGGGCGGTAAGGCGCAGTTCGGTGGTCAGCGGTTCGGCGAGATGGAGGTGTGGGCCTTGGAGGCCTACGGTGCCGCCTTCGCGCTGCAGGAACTGCTGACGATCAAGTCCGACGATGTCGTCGGGCGGGTCAAGGTGTACGAGGCGATCGTCAAGGGCGAGAACATTCCGGAGCCGGGTATCCCGGAGTCCTTCAAGGTTCTGGTCAAGGAAATGCAGTCCCTGTGTCTGAACGTGGAGGTGCTCTCGTCCGACGGAAGCCGGGTCGAGATGCGCGACAGCGAGGAGGACGTCTTCCGTGCCGCGGAGGAACTGGGCATCGACCTGTCCCGGCGGGAGCCGAACAGCGTCGAGGAGGTCTGAGCGGGGTGCCGCTTGAGATCAGCACACAACTCACTCAGACCAAACCCCTCGGGGGTCTGGGGGTCGCCCCCCAGATGGCAACAGCAACTATCGGGAGATAACACATCGTGCTCGACGTGAACTTCTTCGACGAGCTTCGGATCGGCCTGGCCACCGCGGATGAGATCCGTCAGTGGTCGCACGGCGAGGTCAAGAAGCCCGAGACGATCAACTACCGGACGCTCAAGCCCGAGCGTGACGGCCTTTTCTGCGAGAAGATCTTCGGTCCCACCCGGGACTGGGAGTGCTACTGCGGCAAGTACAAGCGCGTTCGCTTCAAGGGCATCATCTGCGAGCGGTGTGGCGTCGAGGTCACCCGCTCCAAGGTGCGCCGTGAGCGGATGGGCCACATCGAGCTGGCCGCGCCGGTCACCCACATCTGGTACTTCAAGGGTGTCCCGTCGCGACTCGGCTACCTGCTCGACCTCGCCCCGAAGGACCTGGAGAAGGTCATCTACTTCGCGGCGTACATGATCACCGACGTCGACGACGAGTCGCGGCACCGCGACCTGTCGTCGTTGGAGGGCCGGACCGACGTCGAGCGCAAGCAGCTCGAGAACCGGCGCGACAACGACATCGAGACGCGGATGAAGAAGCTCGAGGAGGACCTGGCGCAGCTCGAGGCCGAGGGCGCCAAGGCCGACGTACGCCGCAAGGTCAAGGAAGGCGCCGAGCGTGAGGTCAAGCAGCTGCGCGACCGTGCGCAGCGCGAGATCGACCGCCTCGACGAGGTCTGGACCCGGTTCAAGAACCTGAAGGTCCAGGACCTGGAGGGCGACGAGATCCTCTACCGCGCCATGAAGGAGCGGTTCGGCAAGTACTTCGAGGGCGCCATGGGTGCCGCCGCGATCCAGCGCCGGCTGGAGACCTTCGACCTGAAGGCCGAGGCGGACAACCTGCGCGAGACGATCAAGACCGGTAAGGGCCAGCGCAAGACCCGCGCCCTGAAGCGGCTCAAGGTCGTGACCGCGTTCCTGGCCACCAACAACAGCCCGATGGGCATGGTGCTCGACTGCGTGCCGGTGATCCCGCCGGACCTGCGGCCGATGGTCCAGCTCGACGGTGGCCGGTTCGCCACCTCGGACCTGAACGACCTGTACCGCCGGGTGATCAACCGGAACAACCGGCTCAAGCGACTGCTCGACCTGGGCGCGCCGGAGATCATCGTCAACAACGAGAAGCGGATGCTGCAGGAGGCCGTCGACGCACTGTTCGACAACGGCCGTCGTGGCCGTCCGGTCACCGGCCCGGGCAACCGGCCGCTGAAGTCGCTGTCCGACATGCTCAAGGGCAAGCAGGGCCGCTTCCGTCAGAACCTGCTCGGCAAGCGGGTCGACTACTCGGGCCGCTCCGTCATCGTCGTCGGTCCGCAGCTGAAGCTGCACCAGTGCGGTCTGCCGAAGGCGATGGCGCTGGAGCTGTTCAAGCCGTTCGTGATGAAGCGGCTGGTCGACCTCAACCACGCGCAGAACATCAAGTCCGCCAAGCGGATGGTCGAGCGCCAGCGCGCCCAGGTCTGGGACGTGCTGGAAGAGGTCATCACCGAGCACCCGGTACTGCTGAACCGTGCGCCTACGCTGCACCGGCTCGGCATCCAGGCGTTCGAGCCGCAGCTGATCGAGGGCAAGGCGATCCAGATTCACCCGCTCGTGTGCTCCGCGTTCAACGCGGACTTCGACGGTGACCAGATGGCGGTGCACCTGCCGCTGTCGGCCGAGGCTCAGGCCGAGGCGCGGATCCTGATGCTGTCGACCAACAACATCCTGAAGCCGGCCGACGGCCGTCCGGTCACGATGCCGACGCAGGACATGATCATCGGCATCTACTTCCTGACCATGCTGAAGGAAGGCGCTCTGGGTGAGGGCCGGGCGTTCAGCTCGGTGGCCGAGGCACTGATGGCGTTCGACCGCAACGAGCTGTCGCTGCAGGCCAAGATCACGCTGCGTCTGGACGAGTCCGGCGTACCTGCCGGTGCGACCGAGCGGGCCGAGGGCGGGTTCTCCCTGGAGACCACGCTGGGCCGGGCGCTGTTCAACGAGGCGCTGCCGACGGACTACCCGTTCGTCGACGTCGAGGTCGGCAAGAAGCAGCTGGGCGGGATCGTCAACGACCTGGCCGAGCGGTACTCCAAGGTCGAGGTCGCCAACGCCCTCGACGCGCTGAAGGACCTCGGTTTCCGCTGGGCCACCCGGTCCGGTGTGACCGTGTCGATCGACGACTTCAGCACGCCGCCGTCCAAGCCGGAGATCATGGCCCGGTACGAGTCGCAGGCCGAGAAGGTCCAGAAGCAGTTCGAGCGGGGTCTGATCACCTCGTCCGAGCGGCGCCAGGAGCTGATCGAGATCTGGACCGGCGCCAACGCCGAGGTCGGCAAGGCGATGGAGGAGAACTTCGAGAAGGCCAACCCGATCTGGATGATGGTCCACTCGGGTGCCCGAGGCAACATGATGCAGATCCGGCAGATCGCCGGTATGCGTGGCCTGGTGGCCAACCCGAAGGGTGAGATCATCGCCCGGCCGATCAAGTCCAACTTCCGTGAGGGCCTGTCGGTGGTCGAGTACTTCATCGCCACCCACGGTGCCCGGAAGGGTCTCGCGGACACCGCGCTGCGGACCGCCGACTCGGGGTACCTGACCCGTCGTCTGGTGGACGTCTCGCAGGACGTGATCATCCGCGAGGAGGACTGCGGCACCGAGCGGGGCCTGCCGAAGAAGATCGGCGAGCCCGGTCCGGACGGCAAGGTCGTGCACGCCGAGAACGTCGAGACCAGCGCGTACGCACGGACGCTGGCCACCGACGTGTCCGACGCGAGCGGCAAGGTCGTGCTGACGGCCGGCAGCGATCTGGGCGACGTCTCGATCGCGAAGCTGGTCGAGGCCGGGATCGAGGAGGTCAAGGTCCGCTCCGTGCTGACCTGTGACGCCAAGACCGGTACCTGCGCGAAGTGCTACGGCCGTTCGCTGGCGACCGGCAAGCCGGTCGACATCGGCGAGGCGGTCGGCATCATCGCGGCCCAGTCCATCGGTGAGCCGGGGACGCAGCTGACGATGCGGACCTTCCACACCGGTGGTGTCGCGGGTGATGACATCACCCACGGTCTGCCGCGTGTGGTCGAGCTCTTCGAGGCCCGCCAGCCCAAGGGCAAGGCGCCGATCTCGGAGGCCGCCGGCCGGATCTCGATCGAGGACACCGACAAGACCCGGAAGCTGGTGCTCACCCCGGACGACGGTTCCGAGGAGGTCGCCTACCCGGTGTCGAAGCGTGGCCGCCTGCTGATCGAAGAGGGTCAGCACGTCGAGGTCGGTCAGCAGCTGACGCAGGGTACGCCGGACCCGCAGGAGGTTCTGCGGATCCTGGGTGTCCGCAAGGCGCAGGAGCACCTGGTGGACGAGGTCCAGGAGGTGTACCGGTCGCAGGGTGTGGCCATCCACGACAAGCACATCGAGATCATCGTCCGGCAGATGCTGCGCCGGGTCACGGTGATCGAGTCGGGCGACGCCCAGCTGCTGCCGGGTGAGCTCGCGGACCGGATCATGTTCGAGGCGGAGAACCGCCGCGTGGTCGCCGAGGGCGGTACGCCGGCCTCGGGACGTCCGGTGCTGATGGGTATCACCAAGGCCTCGCTGGCCACCGAGTCGTGGCTGTCGGCCGCCTCCTTCCAGGAGACGACCCGCGTCCTCACCGAGGCCGCGATCCACGGCAAGTCCGACTCGCTGGTCGGTCTGAAGGAGAACGTCATCATCGGCAAGCTGATCCCGGCCGGTACGGGCATGGACCGGTACCGCAACATCCGGGTGGAGCCCACCGAGGAGGCGAAGGCCGCGATGTACTCGATGGTCGGCTACGAGTCGTACGACTACGACTTCGGCCCGTCCACCGGTCAGTCGGTCCCGCTCGACGACTTCGACCTCGGTTCCTACCAGAACTGAGCCGAGTCCACTCCGCCGAGGGCGGCACTCCCACCAGGGGGTGCCGCCCTCGCGGCGTTCCGGCCAGGATGAACCATGGCCGAGAACAAGACCCGGAAGACCGACGCGTCCGTCGACGACTACCTGGCCGGCATCGCCGGAGTCCGGGGCGACGACGCCCGCGAGCTCAACGCGCTGATCACCAGGGCGACCGGTCTGGAGCCGGCCCTGTGGGGACCGCCGATCGTCGGTTTCGGCGACCGCCACCTGGTCTACGAGAGCGGTCGCGAGCTGGACTGGTTCGACGTCGGATTCGCTGTCCGGAAACAAGCACTGACGCTTTATCTGACCGCGGGTTTCGACGGGTACGACGAATTGCTCGCCCGTCTCGGGCCGCATACGACCAGCGCCGGATGCCTGTACGTCAAACGCTTGGCAGACGTGGATTCCGGCGTTCTGACCGAGTTGGTACGCCGGTCTGCGCAAGACACTCGGGGGCGGGGCTGAAAGTGTCCGGGCGATAGGCCAAGATTGGTCCATGACGGATCTCCCGGCCTATCTGCGGCCTTTCGTCCTGGGGGTACTGGACGGGCCCGACGTGCGGGTGGACAGGCTTGGAGAGATCGACATCTACCGTCCGGCCGGGACTGCCCGGACGGGCGCGATGCTGTTCGTGCACGGGGGACCGGGACCAGCCGAGCTCGTGGCCACACCACGGGACTGGCCGGTCTACAAGGGCTATGCGACTGCGGTCGCCAGGCGAGGCATGGTGGCCGCAGTCGTCGACCACAGCCTGATTCGCGGCTTCGACCAGTTGGTCACCGCCGCGGACGAGGTGGAGGCTGCGATCGGCGTACTGCGTTCTGATCCACGGGTCGACCCCGATCGGGTCGGGTTGTGGTTCTTCTCCGGTGCGGGCCTGCTGGCCGGGGAGTGGCTGGACAGCCGCCCCGACTGGCTGCGCTGCATGGCCCTGACCTACCCCCTGCTCGCCACCCCGCCCGGTGTCGACGACCTGGTCACCGCCGCCGAAGTGATCGGGAAACACAAGGATCTGCCGGTGCTGCTCACCCGAGCCGGACGCGAGCGTGAGGAACTCGCCGGTCCGGTCGCGGAGTTCGTCTCCGCAGGTGGCAGCGCGCTGGACATCATCGACGTACCGAAAGGGCACCACGGGTTCGACATGCTCGACCACACCGAAGAATCACGCGCCGCCGTCACCAAGGCCCTGGACTGGGCGATCGCCCACCTGGGCGAGGACCCGGACGGCGTGACCACGGCATCCACCTCACCGACGACCACCACCAAGACCAGGGCCAAGAGCGCCCCGGCATCCCGAAAGACCGCTGCGCGTACGCCGGCCGCGGCTGAACCGCTGATGGATCTCCCGACTCCGGCTGCGCCTGCCAGTCAGCCGGCGCCGACCGCTCCGGTTCCGACGCTCGATCCTCTTCCGACCACTCCCGCCGTTCCGGTGGACACTCCGGCCTCCCGGGTGGTGGGGCGCGAGCACGCGGCGTACGCGGCGCACGACCTGGAGGCGTTCCTGGCGATGTACTCGCCGACCGCCCGGATCCACCTCGCCGACAGCACCGAGCTGAAGGGCCGCCGGTTCCTGCGCGAGTACTACGGGTCACGGTTCGCTGCCGGACGGTGCAAGACCGAGGTCGTGCAGAAGCTGATGCTGGGCGAGTGGGTCGTCGAGCATGTGCTGGCGTACGACACCGGCGAAGGGGTCCCGATGATCGCGTTGTACCGCGTCTCCGAGGGGCTGATCACCGACGTCGAGTTCCGTGCCTGACGGACCGATCGACTATCTGGCCGAGTTCGAGCGGACGGCCGCGGAATTCGCGGCCGTCCTCGACCAGGCCGACCCGGCGTCCGAGGTGCCCGCCTGCCCGGGCTGGACGCTGGCCGACCTGGCCCTGCACATCGGTTCCGGCCAGCGCTGGGCGGCGTCGATCCTGCTCAGCGGCACCTCCCAGAGGGTCCCGGAGGTCCTGCGTACGACGATCTCCTGGAGCGACTGGTATGCCGGTACGACCGCGGCGCTGGCCGCCGCGATCCGGGCCGTCGATCCGGACGAGCCGTGCTGGAACTTCGCGCCGATCGCGCAGTACGCGGGGTTCTGGTCCCGGCGGCGCATGCATGAGACAGCCATCCACCTCGTGGACGCGGTCCAGGCCGGCGTCTCCGACGAAGGGCGGGCCACCAGTGGTCTGACCGTCGTACCTGCGGCCCTGGCGGCCGACGGGGTGGACGAAGTGTTCGGGGTCTTCCTGCCGCGGATGCTGGCCCGGCGGGTCGCCCCTGCGGTCACCCGGCGGATCGGCGTACGGGCGACCGATACGGGCGACGAGTGGACGCTGACGCCTGTGTCAGAAGGGGATCCGCCCCAGGTGGAGCGAGGTGTGGCAGCGGGTGAGGCGGTCGTCTCCGGCACTGCCGCGGAGCTCGATCTGTGCCTCTGGAAGCGGTTGCCGGGAAGCGTTCTGACGGTCGAGGGGGACCAGGCGGTGGCATCCGCTTTCCTGGCCGGCCGGGCCACTCCGTAGACCCTGTAAACTGGACGAGCGGACCAGCCTCAGGCCCGTGCGGTCGGTCATTTTGACCGTGCTTGAGGCAGCCGCTAGTCTTAACGATCGTGCCCGGGTCATCCTGGGCCGTCATGCGTGCCCCTGGTCGAACGGGTTGCGCGCGTGGCACGGGACTCCTGCCGACAGTCTGGAAGATTACGGCTTCGGTACGCCCGTGCGCACGCGACACACCCGACCGCGGGGGTCAGCAA
Organism: Kribbella sp. NPDC050241; assembly: GCF_044459685.1. Classification (NCBI taxonomy): domain Bacteria; kingdom Bacillati; phylum Actinomycetota; class Actinomycetes; order Propionibacteriales; family Kribbellaceae; genus Kribbella; species Kribbella sp. NPDC050241. The sequence continues at coordinate 357,269 of NZ_JBITJE010000003.1, read as the reverse complement.
AAGCAGAGCAGAAGAAAGCCGGACGACAGAAAGAGACCTACGCGGTGCCCACCATTCAGCAGCTGGTCCGCAAGGGCCGCCAGGACAAGGTGTCCAAGAACAAGACGCCCGCCCTGAAGGGTTCCCCTCAGCGTCGCGGTGTGTGCACGCGCGTCTACACGACCACGCCGAAGAAGCCGAACTCGGCCCTTCGCAAGGTCGCGCGTGTCCGCCTGACCAGCGGCATCGAGGTCACCGCGTACATCCCCGGCGTCGGCCACAACCTGCAGGAGCACTCGATCGTGCTCGTGCGTGGCGGTCGTGTGAAGGACCTTCCGGGTGTCCGGTACAAGATCATCCGCGGTTCGCTCGACACCCAGGGTGTGAAGAACCGCAAGCAGGCGCGCAGCCGTTACGGCGCGAAGAAGGAGAAGAGCTAATGCCGCGCAAGGGCCCCGCCCCGAAGCGTCCGGTCATCATCGACCCGGTCTACAGTTCGCCGCTCGTCACCCAGTTGATCTCCAAGATCCTGGTCGACGGCAAGAAGCAGATCGCGCAGAGCATCGTCTACACCGCGCTCGAGGGCACCCGGACCAAGACCGGCACCGACCCGGTGATCACGCTGAAGCGTGCGCTGGACAACGTGAAGCCGAGCATCGAGGTGAAGAGCCGGCGCGTCGGTGGTGCGACCTACCAGGTGCCGATCGAGGTCAAGCCGGGCCGGTCCACCACGCTGGCGCTGCGCTGGCTGACGACGTACTCCCGGGCGCGTCGCGAGAAGACCATGTCCGAGCGCCTGATGAACGAGATCCTGGACGCCTCCAACGGCCTGGGAGCCTCGGTCAAGCGCCGCGAGGACACGCACAAGATGGCCGAAGCCAACAAGGCTTTCGCCCACTACCGCTGGTGATCCGGGGTCCGATCCGGACCCCAGCGCTCACCCTTTGACAGCAGTACAGAATCGAGAGGTAGACCACCGAGGTGGCCGTACAAATCACCACCGACCTGGCCAAGGTCCGCAACATCGGGATCATGGCTCACATCGACGCCGGCAAGACGACGACGACCGAGCGGATCCTCTTCTACACCGGTATCACCTACAAGATCGGTGAGGTCCACGACGGCGCCGCCACGATGGACTGGATGGAGCAGGAGCAGGAGCGCGGCATCACGATCACGTCCGCCGCGACGACCTGCACCTGGAAAGACCACACCATCAACATCATCGACACCCCCGGGCACGTCGACTTCACCGTCGAGGTGGAGCGCTCGCTGCGCGTCCTGGACGGTGCCGTCGCGGTGTTCGACGGCGTTGCCGGCGTCGAGCCGCAGTCCGAGACCGTGTGGCGTCAGGCCGACCGGTACGGCGTACCGCGGATCTGCTTCGTCAACAAGCTCGACCGGACCGGCGCGGAGTTCATGCGCTGCGTCGACATGATCGTCGACCGGCTGGCCGCGGTGCCGCTGGTGCTGCAGCTGCCGATCGGTGCCGAGTCCGACTTCATCGGCGTCGTCGACCTGGTCGGGATGCGTGCGCTGACCTGGCGCGGCGAGACGACGATGGGTGAGGACTACACGGTCGAGGAGATCCCGGCCAGCCACACCGAGATCGCCGCCGAGTGGCGCGACAAGCTGATCGAGACGCTGGCCGAGGCCGACGACGAGATCATGGAGATGTACCTCGAGGGCGAAGCGCCCACCGAGGAGCAGATCATGGCCGGCATCCGGCGCGCGACGATCGCGAGCAAGCTGACCCCGGTGCTGACCGGCACCGCGTTCAAGAACAAGGGCGTGCAGCCCCTGCTCGACGCGATCAACGCGTTCCTGCCGAGCCCGCTCGACGTTCCGGCCATCGAGGGCCACGACGTCAAGGACAGCGAGCAGGTCGTCCTGCGCAAGCCGGACGACAGCGAGCCGTTCTCGGCGCTGGCGTTCAAGATCGCGGCCGACCCGCACCTGGGCAAGCTGACCTTCATCCGGGTGTACTCGGGCAAGCTCGAGACCGGCACCCAGGTCCTGAACCCCACCAAGGGGCGCAAGGAGCGGATCGGCAAGATCTACCGGATGCACGCGAACAAGCGTGAGGAGATCGCGTCGATCGGCGCCGGCCACATCGTCGCCGTGATGGGTCTGAAGGACACCACCACCGGTGAGACGCTGGCCGACCCGGGCAAGCCGGTCGTGCTGGAGTCGATGCAGTTCCCGGCCCCGGTCATCTCGGTCGCCATCGAGCCGAAGTCGAAGGGCGACCAGGAGAAGCTGGGCGTCGCGATCCAGCGGCTGGCCGAGGAGGACCCGACCTTCCAGGTCCGGACCGACGAGGACACAGGCCAGACGATCATCGCCGGTATGGGTGAGCTGCACCTCGAGGTGCTGGTCGACCGGATGAAGCGCGAGTTCCGCGTCGAGGCCAACGTCGGCAAGCCGCAGGTCGCCTACCGCGAGACGATCAAGAAGAAGGTCGAGAAGGTCGACTACACGCACAAGAAGCAGACCGGTGGTTCGGGTCAGTTCGCGCGCGTGATCATCAACATCGAGCCGACCTCGGTCGAGGCCGGCGGCGAAGGCGGCTACGAGTTCGTCAACTCCGTCACCGGTGGCCGGATCCCGCGGGAGTACATCCCGTCGGTGGACGAGGGCGCGCAGGAAGCGATGGAGTTCGGCGTACTGGCCGGCTACCCGATGGTGGACGTCAAGGTCACGCTGACCGACGGCGCCTACCACGATGTCGACTCCTCCGAGCTCGCGTTCAAGATCGCCGGTTCGATGGCCTTCAAGGACGCTGCCCGGCGGGCGACTCCGGTCATCCTCGAGCCGATGTTCTCGGTCGAGGTCACCACCCCTGAGGACTACATGGGTGAAGTGATCGGCGACCTCAACTCCCGCCGTGGCCAGATCCAGTCGATGGACGAGGGCCCCGGTGGCAGCCGGGTCGTCAAGGCCCTGGTGCCGCTGTCGGAGATGTTCGGGTATGTCGGTGACCTGCGTTCCAAGACGCAGGGCCGCGCGTCGTACTCGATGCAGTTCGATTCCTACGCCGAGGTTCCGAAGAACGTGGCGGAAGAGATCATCAAGAAGGCCCGGGGCGAGTAATCTCTCGCTCCTGACCACCACACCCCAAGCGCGTCGGCGTACGGCGTAGTCAACATTTAACTAGGAGGGCCCCAGTGGCGAAGGCGAAGTTCGAGCGGACTAAGCCGCACGTCAACATCGGCACCATCGGTCACATCGACCACGGTAAGACCACTCTTACCGCGGCGATCACCAAGGTGCTGCACGACAAGTACCCGACGCTCAACGAGGCATCGGCCTTCGATCAGATCGACAAGGCGCCCGAAGAGCGTCAGCGCGGTATCACCATCTCCATCGCGCACGTCGAGTACCAGACCGAGGCCCGGCACTACGCCCACGTCGACTGCCCGGGTCACGCGGACTACATCAAGAACATGATCACCGGTGCGGCTCAGATGGACGGCGCGATCCTGGTCGTCGCCGCCACCGACGGCCCGATGCCGCAGACGCGTGAGCACGTTCTGCTCGCCCGCCAGGTCGGCGTGCCGGCCATGGTCGTGGCGCTGAACAAGTGCGACATGGTCGACGACGAGGAGATCCTGGAGCTCGTCGAGCTCGAGGTCCGCGAGCTGCTCTCGGAGCAGGAGTTCGACGGCGACAACGCGCCGATCGTCCGCGTCGCCGCTCACCCGGCGCTGCAGGGCGACGCCAAGTGGGGCGAGTCGATCATCGAGCTGATGAACGCGGTGGACTCCTACATCCCGCAGCCGGTGCGTGAGATCGACAAGCCGTTCCTGATGCCGGTGGAGGACGTCTTCACCATCACGGGTCGCGGTACGGTCATCACCGGCCGGATCGAGCGCGGTGTCGTCAAGATCAACGAGACCGTCGACATCGTCGGCATCCGTCCGGAGAAGCAGACCACCACGGTCACCGGTATCGAGATGTTCCGCAAGCTGCTGGACGAGGGCCAGGCCGGTGAGAACGTCGGTCTGCTGCTTCGTGGCACCAAGCGCGAGGACGTCGAGCGCGGCATGGTCGTCATCAAGCCGGGCACCACGACCCCGCACACCAACTTCGACGCGTCGGTCTACATCCTGTCGAAGGAGGAGGGCGGCCGTCACACGCCGTTCTTCCAGAACTACCGGCCCCAGTTCTACTTCCGCACCACGGACGTCACCGGCGTCGTCACGCTGCCCGAGGGCACCGAGATGGTCATGCCGGGCGACAACACCGACATGTCGGTCGAGCTGATCCAGCCGATCGCCATGGAAGAGGGTCTGAAGTTCGCGATCCGCGAAGGTGGCCGCACCGTCGGCGCCGGCCGGGTCACCAAGATCATCAAGTGATCTCACGAGGTCCGCGAGGGCTCGCATCCTGAGCCCCGCGGACCTCTGCTTTGCGCCTCGATCCGGCGCTCAGGTGGGGCCGGATCGGGCGTGAAGCCACCCGATTGGCGTTTCGACGCCGATCTCTGGCACAATATTCAGGTTGCTCAGGCGAGGCCGCCGGGGCGCGCCCCAGACTTGCGTCTGGCGAGTGCGCCGGACCGGAGACCATGCCGAGGTTCCGGTCCGAGACCGGGCCCCGATCACCATTCCAGGTCGATGAAGCGGTGAGTCACGTGCGTGCCGCGCACGCGACACACCCGACCGCGGGGGTCGGAGCAACACAGACGTTGACGATAGAGAAGGACGAAGCGAAGCGATGGCGGGACAGAAGATCCGCATCCGGCTGAAGGCCTACGACCACGAGGTCATCGACAGTTCGGCACGCAAGATTGTCGACACGGTGACGCGTACTGGTGCGAAGGTTGCTGGCCCGGTGCCGTTGCCGACGGAAAAGAACGTGTTCTGCGTCATCCGCTCGCCGCACAAGTACAAGGACAGCCGCGAGCACTTCGAGATGCGCACCCACAAGCGGCTCATCGACATCATCGACCCCACGCCGAAGACCGTCGACTCGCTGATGCGGCTCGACCTGCCGGCCGGTGTCGACATCGAGATCAAGCTCTGAGGGACGCGAACAACCAATGAGCACTTCTACCAAGAACACGCGCGGTCTGCTGGGCACCAAGCTCGGCATGACCCAGACCTGGGACGAGAACAACCGTGTCGTCCCCGTCACCGTGATCCAGGCCGGCCCGTGCGTGGTGACCGAGGTTCGCACCTCGGACAGCCACGGGTACGACGGCGTCCAGATCGCCTTCGGCGACATCGACCCCCGCAAGGTCACGAGCCCGATGCGCGGCCACTTCGACAAGGCCGGCGTGACGCCGCGGCGCCACCTGCTGGAGCTGCGCACCGCCGACGCCAGCGAGTACACGCTGGGTCAGGAGATCAAGGCCGAGGCCTTCGAGGCCGGTGAGCGGGTCGACGTGTCCGCCACCAGCAAGGGCAAGGGCTTCGCCGGTGTGATGAAGCGGCACGGCTTCCACGGCCTCCGCGCCACCCACGGTGTCCACAAGAAGCACCGCTCGCCGGGTTCCATCGGCGGCTGCGCCACCCCGGGCCGGGTCTTCAAGGGCCTGCGGATGGCGGGCCGGATGGGCGCCGAGCAGGTCACCACGCAGAACATCACCGTGCACGCGATCGACACCGACCGCGGCCTGATCCTGCTGAAGGGTGCGGTGCCCGGTCCCAAGGGCGGCCTCGTGCTGATCCGCAACGCCGCCAAGGGCGCAGCTGTGAAGGGAGCCCAGAAATGAGCTCGGTCGACGTCGTCGTCGTGAAGGGCGACAAGGTCAGTAAGAAGGGCTCCGCCGAGCTTCCGGCCGAGCTGTTCGACGTCCAGGTCAACATCCCGCTGATCCACCAGGTCGTGGTGGCCCAGCTGGCCGCGGCCCGCCAGGGCACGGCCAAGGCCAAGACCCGCGGCGAGGTCTCCGGCGGTGGCACCAAGCCGTACCGGCAGAAGGGCACCGGTCGCGCCCGCCAGGGTTCGATCCGCGCGCCGCAGTTCACCGGTGGTGGCGTCGTCCACGGCCCGGTGCCGCGCGACTACAGCCAGCGGACCCCGAAGAAGATGATCGCCGCCGCGCTCCGCGGTGCGCTCTCGGACCGGGCCCGTGACGGCCGCGTGCACGTGGTCGAGAAGTTCGTCGACGGTGACAAGCCGTCCACCAAGGCCGCGCTGAACGTGCTGGCCGCGGCGACCGAGCCGGGCAAGGTCCTGGTCGTGGTCGAGCGGGCCGACGAGCTCACCTGGCTGAGCCTGCGCAACGTGCAGCACGTGCACCTGATCGCGGCCGACCAGCTGAACGCGTACGACGTGCTGTGCAGCGACGCGGTCGTGTTCACCCAGGGTGCCCTCGACGCTTTCGTCGCCGGCGCGCCCCAGGGCAAGTCCGTCAAGGCCGTCGCCACGTCGACCGAGGCCGAGCAGGAGGTTGAGGCATGAGCCACGGAGTCAACAAGGATCCGCGGGACGTGCTGCTGCGGCCGGTCGTGAGCGAGAAGAGCTACGGCCTGCTGGACGAGCAGAAGTACACGTTCGAGGTGGACCCGAACGCCAACAAGACCGAGATCAAGCTCGCGGTCGAGAAGGTGTTCAAGGTGAAGGTCAGCGACGTCAACACCATCAACCGCAAGGGCAAGCGCCGCCGGACTCGTGCCGGCTGGGGCAAGCGCCCGGACACCAAGCGGGCGATCGTGACCCTCAAGGGTGACGACCGCATCGACATCTTCGGAGGCCAGTCGTAATGGGTATCCGCAAATACAAGCCGACAACGCCGGGCCGCCGTGGCTCGAGCGTGGCCGACTTCGTCGAGCTCACCCGTTCGACCCCCGAGAAGTCGCTGCTGCGTCCGCTGCCCAAGAAGGGCGGCCGGAACAACACCGGCAAGATCACCACCCGGCACCACGGTGGCGGTCACAAGCGGGCGTACCGGCTGATCGACTTCAAGCGGTACGACAAGGACGGCGTGCCGGCCAAGGTCGCCGAGATCGAGTACGACCCGAACCGCACCGCGCGGATCGCGCTGCTGCACTACGTCGACGGCGAGAAGCGCTACATCCTCGCCCCGTCGAACCTGAAGCAGGGCACGATCGTCGAGAACGGCCCGGCCGCCGACATCAAGATCGGCAACAACCTGCCGCTGCGCAACATCCCGGTCGGCTCCACGGTGCACGCCGTCGAGCTGCGTCCGGGGGGCGGCGCCAAGATGGGCCGCTCGGCCGGTGCCAGCATCCAGCTGGTCGCGAAGGAAGGCCGGATGGCCACCCTGCGGATGCCGTCCGGCGAGGTCCGGATGGTCGACGTACGCTGCCGCGCCACCCTCGGTGAGGTCGGCAACGGCGAGCAGTCGAACATCAACTGGGGCAAGGCGGGCCGGATGCGCTGGAAGGGCAAGCGCCCGACCGTCCGCGGTGTCGCGATGAACCCGGTCGACCACCCGCACGGTGGTGGTGAGGGCAAGACCTCGGGTGGACGCCACCCGGTGTCCCCGTGGGGCAAGCCCGAGGGGCGTACCCGCACCCGCAAGGAAAGCGACCGCATGATCGTCCGGCGCCGCAAGGCCGGCAAGAAGCGCTGATAGGAGCCGGCCAGAATGCCACGCAGCTTGAAGAAGGGCCCGTTCGTCGACCACCACCTGATGAAGAAGGTGGAGGTGCAGAACGAGAAGGGCACCAAGAACGTCATCAAGACCTGGTCCCGCCGATCGATGATCGTGCCGGACATGATCGGCCACACGCTGGCGGTGCACGACGGCCGCAAGCACGTGCCGGTGTTCGTGACGGACGCGATGGTCGGGCACAAGCTCGGCGAGTTCGCCCCGACCCGCACGTTCAAGGGTCACGAGAAGGACGACCGGAAGTCACGGCGTCGCTGACCTAGGTCAGTGATGAAGCGATAGCAACCTACGGAGAGATTCGAACATCATGAGCGTTCAAGAGCGTAGGGCCGTCAGTGCCCGTCGCGAGGGCCTGCTGGGCGACGAGCCCGGGGCCTTCGCGGTCGCGCGCTTCGTCCGCGTGACGCCGATGAAGGCGCGCCGCGTGGTCGATCTGGTGCGCGGTCTGGGCGTCGACGACGCACTCGCCACTCTGAAGTTCGCCCCGCAGGCCGCTGCCGCGACCGTGTACAAGGTCGTCGACAGCGCCGCGGCGAACGCCGAGGGCACCGAGCACCTGAGCCGGGCCGACCTGGTCGTGGCGAAGGCCTATGTGGACGAGGGCCCGACGCTGAAGCGTCACCGCCCGCGTGCCCAGGGCCGGGCCACCCGGATCGACAAGCGGACCAGCCACATCACTGTGGTCGTGGCGCCGCGGGTCGAGGAAGAGCCGGCCGAGAAGACCCCGGCGAAGAAGTCTGCCAAGAAGGCGGACACGGCCAAGAAGGCTCCGGCCAAGAAGGCTGCCGCCGACAAGGCCGACGCCGACAAGCCGGCCAAGAAGGCGACCGCCAAGAAGACGGCTGCCAAGAAGACCGCTGAGAAGAAGGAGTCCTGACGTGGGCCAGAAGGTTAACCCGCACGGGTTCCGTCTCGGCATCAGCACCGATCACAAGAGCCGTTGGTACGCCGACAAGCTGTACAGGGACTACGTGGGCGAGGACGTCAAGATCCGCCGCCTGCTGAGCAAGGGCATGGAGCGCGCCGGCATCTCCCGCGTGGAGATCGAGCGCACCCGTGACCGGGTCCGGGTCGACATCCACACCGCCCGTCCGGGTATCGTCATCGGTCGCCGTGGCGCCGAGGCGGACCGGATCCGGGGCAGCCTGGAGGAGCTCACCGGCAAGCAGGTGCAGCTGAACATCCTCGAGGTGAAGAACTCCGAGGTCGACGCCCAGCTGGTCGCGCAGGGCGTGGCCGAGCAGTTGTCCGGCCGCGTGGCGTTCCGCCGCGCGATGCGCAAGGCGATGCAGACCACCATGCGTGGCGGCGCCCTGGGCATCCGGATCCAGTGCTCCGGCCGGCTCGGTGGCGCGGAGATGTCGCGGTCGGAGTTCTACCGTGAGGGCCGGGTGCCACTGCACACGCTCCGCGCGGACATCGACTACGGCTTCTACGAGGCCCGTACGACCTTCGGCCGGATCGGCGTGAAGGTCTGGATCTACAAGGGTGACGTGGCCGGCTCCCGGGCCGAGCGCGAGGCACAGGCCGCGGCCCGTGCCGCCACTCAGCAGCGCCGGCCGGCCCGTCGCGACGACCGTGGTGGCCGTGGTGGCCGCCGCGACGACCGTCGGGACGACCGTGGTGACCGCGGTGGCCGTGGTGGAGACCGCGCCGAGGCCCCGCGGGCCGAGGCGACGGCCCCCGCTGCCGACAAGCCCGCTGAGACGACCGGAACGGAGAGCTGAACCATGCTCATCCCCCGCAAGGTCAAGCACCGCAAGCAGCACCACCCGAAGCGCTCCGGCGCTGCCAAGGGTGGTACGACGCTGGCCTTCGGTGACTTCGGCATCCAGGCGCTGGAGAACCACTACGTCACCAACCGGCAGATCGAGGCCGCGCGTATCGCGATGACCCGGCACATCAAGCGTGGCGGCAAAGTGTGGATCAACATCTACCCCGACCGCCCGCTGACCAAGAAGCCGGCCGAGACCCGGATGGGTTCCGGTAAGGGTTCGCCGGAGTGGTGGATCGCCAACGTCAAGGCCGGCCGGGTCCTGTTCGAGCTGTCCGGCGTACCGGAGGACATCGCTCGCGAGGCCCTCCGCCGTGCGATCCACAAGTTGCCGATGAAGTGCCGCTTCATCGCCCGAGAGGCAGGTGAGAACTGATGGCTATCCAGACTGCCGCCGAGCTGCGGAACCTGGGCCGGGACGAGCTGATGAGCAAGCTCGGCGAAGCCAAGGAGGAGCTGTTCAACCTCCGGTTCCAGGCTGCCACGGGCCAGCTGGAGTCCCACGGCCGGCTGCGCGCCGTCCGCAAGGACATCGCCCGCATCTACACGGTGCTGACCGAGCGGGCGCTCGGCATCACCGACGAGGTCGATGCCCCGGCCGCCGAGGCCGAGGCTGAGGCCGAGGTCGACGTCGAGGAGACCGCGGACGACAGCGAGAAGGCTGGGAGCAAGGCATGACCGAGAACGCGAAGGACGAGACCGTGAGCACGACCACCCAGACGCGAGGCCGCCGCAAGACCCGTGAGGGCCTGGTGCTGAGCGACAAGATGGACAAGACCGTCGTGGTCCAGGTCGAGGACCGGGTCAAGCACGCGCTGTACGGCAAGGTCATCCGTCGCACCAGCAAGCTGAAGGCGCACGACGAGCAGAACGCCGCCGGTACCGGCGACCGCGTCCTCCTGATGGAGACCCGGCCGCTGTCGGCGACCAAGCGCTGGCGCGTCGTGGAGATCCTCGAGAAGGCCAAGTAGTTGCCCGCACGTCGGGCAACCCATCGAATTTATTCGTTCCGCAAGGCTCACGTGAGTGAGAACCAGCGAGACAACCAGGAGATCAACAGATGATCCAGCAGGAGTCGCGACTGAAGGTCGCCGACAACACGGGTGCGAAGGAGATCCTTTGCATCCGGGTGCTCGGTGGCTCCGGTCGGCGCTACGCCGGTGTCGGTGACACGATCGTCGCCACCGTCAAGGACGCGATCCCGGGCGGCGGTGTGAAGAAGGGTGACGTCGTCAAGGCGGTCGTCGTGCGGACCGTGAAGGAGCGCCGGCGTCCGGACGGCTCCTACATCCGCTTCGACGAGAACGCCGCGGTGATCCTCAAGGCCGACGGCGAGCCCCGCGGTACCCGCATCTTCGGGCCGGTCGGCCGGGAGCTGCGGGAGAAGCGCTTCATGAAGATCATCTCGCTCGCCCCGGAGGTGCTCTGAGATGGCGCAGAGGAAACTGCACGTGAAGAAGGGTGATCTCGTCCGCGTGATCGCCGGCAAGTCCAAGGGCCTCGAGGGCAAGATCATCCAGGTCCTGCCCGATGCCGAGAAGGTCATCGTCGAGGGCGTGAACCGGGTCAAGAAGCACACCAAGGTGCAGCAGGCCCAGCGCGGCGGCACCACGGGTGGCATCGTCACCCAGGAAGCCCCGATCCACGTCTCGAACGTGATGCTCGTCGTCGAGGTCGAGAAGGACGGCAAGAAGCAGAAGGTGACCACCCGCGTCGGCTACAACCGCGTCGAGGTGCAGAAGCGGCGCCCCGACGGCTCGACGTACACCGGTTTCCGGAGCGTCCGGGTCGCGCGGCGTACCGGCGAGGAGATCTGATGACCACCGCAGTGACCGAAACCAGGGTCCAGCCGCGGCTGAAGACGAAGTACCGCGAGGAGATCGTCGGCAAGCTGCAGGAGCAGTTCCAGTTCGAGAACGTCATGCAGGTGCCCGGCCTCACCAAGATCGTGGTGAACATGGGCGTCGGCGAGGCGGCTCGCGACTCGAAGCTGATCGAGGGCGCGGTGAAGGACCTGGCCGCGATCACCGGGCAGAAGCCGCAGGTGACCAAGGCCCGCAAGTCGATCGCGCAGTTCAAGCTGCGTGAGGGCATGCCGATCGGTGCGCACGTGACGCTGCGCGGCGACCGGATGTGGGAGTTCCTGGACCGGCTGCTGGCGCTCGCGCTGCCGCGGATCCGTGACTTCCGCGGTCTGTCGCCGAAGCAGTTCGACGGCACCGGGAACTACACCTTCGGCCTGACCGAGCAGGTGATGTTCCACGAGATCAACCAGGACCGCATCGACCGGGTCCGGGGCATGGACATCACCGTGGTGACCACCGCGAAGAACGACGACGAGGGCCGGGCCCTGCTACGGCAGCTCGGTTTCCCGTTCAAGGAGAACTGACGTGGCGAAGACAGCACTCAAGGTCAAGCAGGCCCGGAAGCCGAAGTTCGCGGTGCGCGGTTACACCCGCTGCCAGCGCTGCGGCCGGCCGAAGGCGGTCTTCCGCAAGTTCGGCCTGTGCCGGATCTGCCTGCGGGAGATGGCGCACCGGGGCGAGCTGCCCGGTGTGACCAAGTCCAGCTGGTGACCGTCTCCACCCCCGATCTTTTCTCCACTCACCATCTAGTCACCGTAGGTCGCCGGCCGGCGAAACCACGGCGGGAAAGAGGCCCCAGGCCATGACGATGACCGACCCGATCGCAGACATGCTGACGCGTCTGCGCAACGCCAACCAGGCGTACCACGAGTCGACCTCGATGCCGTACAGCAAGATCAAGCAGGGCATCGCCGACATCCTCCAGCAGGAGGGCTACATCTCCTCCTACAAGGTGGAGGAGCCCAAGGAGGGCGCCGTCGGCAAGACCCTGGTCGTCGACCTCAAGTTCGGCCCGAGCCGGGAGCGCTCCATCGCGGGCGTCCGCCGGATCAGCAAGCCGGGTCTGCGGGTCTACGCGAAGTCGACCGGCCTGCCCAAGGTCCTCGGTGGCCTGGGCGTCGCGATCATCTCGACGTCCCAGGGACTGCTGACCGACCGACAGGCAAAGAACAAGGGCGTTGGCGGGGAAGTCCTCGCCTACGTCTGGTGACGAAGAACCGGAAGGAGGACCACAGAAATGTCTCGCATCGGTAAGCTCCCGGTCTCGGTCCCGTCCGGCGTCGACGTCACGATCGACGGCCAGACGGTCACCGTGAAGGGTCCCAAGGGTCAGCTCTCGCACGTCGTGGCTGAGCCCATCGCGGTCAACCGGGACGAGGACGGCGCCATTGCCGTCAGCCGCCCGGACGACCAGCGCAAGAGCAAGGAACTGCACGGCCTGTCCCGCACCCTGATCGCCAACCTGGTGACCGGAGTGACGGAGGGCTACGAGAAGAAGCTCGAGATCGTCGGCGTGGGGTACCGCGTCATCTCCAAGGGCCCGGCCCAGCTGGAGTTCTCGCTCGGGTACAGCCACACCATCACGGTGGACGCGCCGGAAGGCATCACGTTCACGGTGGAGGCGCCGACCCGTTTCTCGGTGCAGGGAATCGACAAGCAGTCCGTCGGCGAGGTTGCCGCCAACATCCGCAAGCTGCGCAAGCCCGAGCCGTACAAGGGCAAGGGTGTGCGGTACGCCGGCGAGCAGGTGCGCCGCAAGGTCGGAAAGGCTGGTAAGTAACCATGGCGATCGGACTGCGTCCGCACAAGCACTCCGCCAAGAAGACGGCGTCGCGACTGCGTCGCCAGATCCGGGTCCGGAAGAAGATCAACGGCACGGCCGACCGGCCGCGGCTGGTGGTCACCAAGTCGTCGAGGCACCTGTTCGTACAGGTCATCGACGACGTGGCCGGCAAGACGCTGGCGTCCGCCTCCACCATGGAGGCCGACCTGCGTGGCGCGGAGGCGAACAAGACCGACAAGGCCAAGACCGTCGGCGGCCTGATCGCCGACCGGGCCAAGGCAGTCGGCATCGACTCGGTCGTGTTCGACCGGGCCGGGAACAAGTACCACGGCCGGATCGCGGCCCTGGCCGACGCCGCTCGCGAGGGCGGGCTCGGCTTCTGACATGGCGACACAAAACACAGGAAGAGGTAGTTCGAAATGAGCGGAGGCCAGCAGCGTCGCGGAGGCGGCGCCGGTGGTGAGCGCCGTGGTCGCGACGGTGGTCGCGGTCAGGCAGCTGACAAGACCGCCTACATCGAGCGCGTGGTAGCCATCAACCGTGTCGCCAAGGTCGTGAAGGGTGGTCGTCGCTTCAGCTTCACCGCCCTCGTGGTCGTCGGCGACGGTGAAGGCACCGTCGGTGTGGGTTACGGCAAGGCCAAGGAGGTGCCCGCGGCGATCGCCAAGGGTGTCGAGGAGGCCAAGAAGGCGTTCTTCAAGGTGCCGCGGATCCAGGGCACCATCCCGCACCCGGTCCAGGGCGAGAAGGCCGCAGGCGTTGTCATGCTGCGTCCGGCCGCTCCCGGTACCGGTGTGATCGCGGGTGGCTCGGCACGCGCCGTACTGGAGTGTGCCGGGATCCACGACATCCTCAGCAAGTCGCTGGGCTCGTCCAACGCCATCAACGTCGTGCACGCGACGGTGGCGGCGCTGCGCAGCCTGGAGACCCCGGAGGCCGTGGCCGCGCGCCGTGGCCTGCCGGTCGAGCACGTCGCCCCGGCGGCACTGCTGAAGGCGCGGGCGGAGGCGGCTTCCTGATGGCACGCTTGAAGGTGACCCAGACCCGTTCCGGCATCGGTGGCAAGCAGAACCAGCGCGACACCCTGCGCACGCTGGGCGTGAAGCGGATCGGCGACGTCGCCGTTCACGACGACCGCCCGGAGATCCGTGGCATGGTCCGCACTGTTCGCCACCTCATCACCGTCGAGGAGGTCGACTGACATGGCGCTGAAGGTTCACCACCTGCGTCCGGCGCCCGGTGCCAAGACCGCCAAGACCCGCGTGGGTCGTGGTGAGGGCAGCAAGGGCAAGACGGCCGGCCGCGGTACCAAGGGCAGCAAGGCGCGCAACAACATCCCCGAGTGGTTCGAGGGTGGCCAGATGCCGCTGCACATGCGGCTGCCGAAGCTGAAGGGTTTCAAGAGCAGGAACCGGGTGGAGTTCCAGGTCGTTAACCTGGACAAGCTCGGACAACTGTTCCCCGAAGGTGGCGAGGTCGGCGTGGCCGACCTGGTCGCCAAGGGCGCGGTCCGCAGCGGTCAGCCGGTGAAGGTACTGGGTGACGGCGAACTGACCGTGGCACTGCAGGTTTCGGTGCACAAGTTCTCGAAGTCCGCCCTGGAGAAGATCCAGGCGGCCGGAGGAACCACCACCGAGGTGTAACGAGGTCCAGGGCTCGTGCGAGCCGGCGCTTGATATCGTGCGCTGGAGTTCGGACGAGCCCTGGTTCGTCTCTTGCCCAGCTGCTTTGCTAGGCCCCTGCCCTGAGCGGGCAGAGGAAACATGTGGGAGGACAGGGTGTTAGGCGCCTTTGCCAACGCGTTCAAGACTCCGGACCTGCGCCGGAAGATCTTGTTCGTGCTCTTCATCGTCGTGATCTTCCGGCTCGGTTCGGTCGTGCCGGCGCCTGGCGTCAACGTCCAGTCGCTGAACACCTGCCTCAAGCAGGCGCAGGGTGGCGCGAACGCGAACCTGTACAACCTGATCAACCTGTTCTCCGGCGGCGCGCTGCTGCAGCTCGCGATCTTCGCGCTCGGCATCATGCCGTACATCACCGCCAGCATCATCCTGCAGCTGCTCACCGTGGTCATCCCGCGGCTGGAGTCGCTGAAGAAGGAAGGCCAGGCGGGCCAGGCCAAGATCACCCAGTACACCCGGTTCCTCACCGTCGGTCTGGCGATCCTGCAGTCCACCGCCTTCGTGGCGCTGGCCCGCACCCCGGGCCGGTTGTTCCAGGGCTGCCAGGAGCCGCTGCTGCACCGTGACGACTGGTTCACGATCACCGTCATCGTGCTCACCATGACCGCCGGCACCGGCGTGATCATGTGGCTGGGCGAGCTGATCACCGACCGCGGCGTCGGCAATGGCATGTCGATCCTGATCTTCACCCAGATCGTCGCCACCTTCCCGACCCAGCTGTGGAACATCCGCAAGGAGAAGGGCATCCCCACCTTCGTGGTGGTGGTCGCGATCGGCCTGGTGATCATGGCCGCGGTCATCTTCATCGAGCAGGCGCAGCGCCGGATCCCGGTGCAGTACGCCAAGCGCATGGTCGGCCGCAGGATGTTCGGCGGCACCTCGACGTACATCCCACTGAAGGTGAACCAGGCCGGTGTCATCCCGGTCATCTTCGCCTCGAGCCTGCTCTACCTGCCGGTGCTGGTGAGTCAGTTCCAGCAGGACAAGAAGTGGGCGCAGTGGATCCAAGGCAACCTGGTCAAGGGCGACCACCCGATCTACATGGTGACGTACGTCGCGCTGATCATCTTCTTCACCTACTTCTACGTCTCGATTACCTTCAATCCGAAGGAAGTTGCAGACAACATGAAGAAGTACGGCGGCTTCATCCCCGGGATCCGGGCGGGACGGCCGACCGAGGAGTACCTGGGCTACGTGCTGTCCCGCATCACGCTGCCGGGCGCGCTCTACCTGGCGGCGATCTCGATGATCCCGCTGGTGGCGCTCGTCCTGCTGAACGCGAGCCAGAACTTCCCGTTCGGTGGTACGTCGATCCTGATCATGGTCGGCGTGGGACTGGACACGGTGAAGCAGATCGAGAGTCAGCTGCAGCAGCGTAACTACGAAGGGTTCCTGCGCTGATGAGAATGTTGCTGATGGGTCCGCCCGGGGCGGGCAAGGGCACGCAGGCAAAGGTGCTTGCGGAACGCCTGAATATCCCGGCCGTGTCCACCGGCGACATCTTCCGTGCGAACGTCAAGGACGAGACGCCGCTCGGGCTCGAAGCGAAGCGCTACATGGACGCCGGTGACTACGTCCCGGACGAGGTCACCAACGCGATGGTCCGCGACCGGCTGTCCGAGGCGGACGCCGGCGAAGGGTTCCTGCTGGACGGGTACCCGCGGACCCTGGCCCAGGTAGGCACGCTGGACGACATCCTGGCCGAGCACGGTCACAAGCTGGACGCGGTGGTGGCGCTGATCGCCGACATCGACGTACTGGTCGACCGGATGATGAAGCGGTCCCACACCGAGGGCCGCACGGACGACTCCGAAGAGGTCGTCCGGCACCGGCAGGACGTCTACACGGCCGAGACCAAGCCACTGCTGCGCGTGTACGCGCAGCGCGGCCTGCTGTGCGAGGTGGACGGCGTCGGCGAGATCGACGAGGTGAGCGAGCGCGTGCTCGTCGCGCTGAAGTCGATCACGGAGTAAGACACGGGGTGTGATGTTCAGGGACCGCGGCATCGAGATCAAGACCCGCGAGCAGATCCTGTCCATGCGTGCCGCCGGCCTGGTGGTCGGCCGCACGCTGGAGCTGCTCCGCGGTGAGGTCAAGGCCGGTATCAGCACCGGTGAGCTGGACGCGATCGCCGAGGACCACATCCGGTCCTCCGGTGCGGTCCCGTCGTTCAAGGGCTACCACGGCTTCACCGGCTCGATCTGCGCGTCGGTGAACGACGAGATCGTGCACGGCATCCCCGGCGAACGGGTGCTGGCCGACGGCGACCTGATCTCGATCGACTGCGGTGCGATCGTGGACGGCTGGCATGGTGACGCGGCGATTACCGTCGGTGTCGGCGAGGTCGGTGCCGATCTGCTCGAGCTGGCCCGGATCTGCGAGGAGTCGATGTGGCGTGGGTTCGCCGCCGCGAAGCTCGGCGGCCGGCTCACCGACATCTCGGCCGCCGTCGAGGCCTATGTCCAGGCCCATTCGTCGTACGGCATCGTCGAGGACTTCGTCGGGCACGGGATCGGTTCGGCGATGCACCAGCCGCCGAACGTGCCGAACTTCGGGCGCCCGGGCCGCGGGCCGAAGCTGGTCGAGGGGATGGCACTCGCCGTCGAGCCGATGCTCACGCTCGGCAAGCAGGACAACCACACGCTCGAGGACGACTGGACCGTCGTCACCGACGACGGCCGGTCCGCGGCACACACCGAGCACACCTTCACGCTCACTCCGAAGGGTCCGTGGATCCTCACCGCCCTGGACGGAGGCGAGGCCAAGCTCGCGGAGCTCGGGATCGCCTGCGGCGCCCTCGCCGACTAGAAGAACTACATCTGGGGTCAGCCCATCGGGGGACGCCGCCGAACCCCGGGCTGAGGCACACTTGAGACATGCCTCAGTACCAGCCGCACCAGCGTTTCACCGAAGCCGACCGGGACAAGATCGCCGGGCGGCTGCGGGACGCGTTCGCGGACGGCCGGCTGGACCAGCCCGAGTTCTCCTCCCGTCTGGACCAGCTGTACGCCGTCCAGACCTACGGCGAACTCGAGCCACTGGTGCGTGACCTGCCGCCGGTGCGGACGTACCAGACCCCGGCGGTGGTGCAGGACAGCAAGCCGGCGCCGGCTCCGGGCGAGTTCCCGGAGCGCAAGAAGGACGCGCAGCCGGACCGGCGTGGGGCGATCGGTGGTTTCACCGGTGTCGTGATGGTCAACGTGGTGATCTGGTTCGTGATCGGACTCGCCAACGGCGGGCACTGGCCGCACTTCTGGCCGGTCTGGCTGTTGATCCCGTGGGCCCTGATCGCGATGGGCAGCCGCGGCAGGCGCCGTTGACAGCCGCCCCGGTCACCCGTCGCCCCGCGGGTCCGCGTCTGCGTCCAGACCTGGCGTGGCAGCTGCGGCGGGGCTCGGCCCTCGTGTACGTGATCTGGTTCGCCGTGGCCATCCCGCTGGTGGTGGCCGGGCTGCTGCTCGAGCCGCGCTGGGTCGGCTGGATGATGCTCGGCTGGTTCCTGGTGCTGATCCTGTTCACGTTGGCGATGCGGGTCGCGGACGGCCGGTTGCGGAAGTCCTGGGCCGACGCGGTGACCCAGCTGGGCTGGCGGATCAAGGCCACCGAGCCCGAACTGCGGGAGCGCTGGCCGTTCCCGCCGTTCGACCTCGACCCGAACGCCGAGGTGTCCGATGTGACGACGGGCCGGCACCGGGGCCGAGAGTTCTGGACCGGGCGCTTCCGGCACAGGGTAGGGCGCCGTGAGCTCGGCTTCGACTTCCTCGATCTGCAGGTGGATCGGCCGCTCCCGCCGCTCCAGGTGCTGCCCGCATCGCTGTCGCAGGTCGCGGCGGCCAGCCTGCTGCCGCTGGACCTGACGGTCGACCGCCTGCCCGGTCGCTACTGCCTGTTCAACGGTCGCGAGGACCACGCGCAGGCCGTGCTGCACCCGCGTGCGGTCGAGGCGCTCGCCCAGGTCCCGCCGTTCGGCTTCAGCTGCGAGGGACGGCGCTTCGTCGCGATCCTCCCGGCGTACCGCGATTCCGTCACCGCACTTGCCCAACTGGATGCAGCCTGTGACCTTCTGGACCTGATGCCCCAGCAAATCTGGCGCGAAGGCGAACAGTGGGCCGCTACGCACTCCTCCTGAGCAACGGGACCAGGGCGGCCAGATCCTCGTCGCCGTGGCCGGTCGCGACGGCTCGCCGGAGCAGTTCGCCCATCGGGGCGAGCAGGCCGGGATCGATGCCCTGGGCAACCGACGCGTCGATCAGGTTGTCGTAGGCCGCCGCCTGCATCGCCAGGTTCGACCCTGCCGCACCGGGTTCCGGACCTTCGTCCAGCTCCTTGGCGATCCTGGGCAGGCTCCCGAGCATGGCCGTCATCCAGGGAATCAGGAAGTCCTCGGTGAACCGTGTGTACGGGATCTTCTCGCTGCCGACCAGGGCCAGCGCATGCTGGGCACCCCCGAACATCCCGTACATGGCGCTGAGCAGGGCGATGTCGTGCAACGACGCCAGCCCGGCGTCACTGCCGACGTACTCGGGCCGGCCCAGTACGGCGAGATCCGCGGTGTGCCGTTCGAAGGCAACCGGCGAGCCGCTGTAGAAGACGAAAGCACCGGGTCCGCCGATCATCGCGGGGACGGCCATGATGCCGCCGTCCAGGTACTCCGCTCCCGCCGCCGCGACTCGTGCCGCGGTGTCCCGGGCCTGCGTGGGAGTGCCGTTGGTCAGGTTGACGACAACCTTGCCGGAGAGGTCCAGTCCGTCGAGCGTGCTCCGAACCGTGGCGTCGACCAGCAGGCAGACGACCACGAGCGGACTGGCGGCGACGGCCTCGGCCGGACTGGTGGCGCGGACGGCGCCGAGGGCGTCCAGCTCGGGAGAGCGTCCAGGGGTTCGGTTCCAGACGGTGGTCGGGTGGCCGGCGGCCAGGAAGGTGCGGGCGAGCGCGGTCCCCATCGCGCCCAGCCCGAGCACGGTCACAGGTGTCTTCATGGCGTCAACCCTGGCCCGGAGACTTTAGGATGGACAAGTACCCACTAATTTGTGAGGTACTGACCGAAAGGTAAGTGATGATCCCCTACACCTGCGGCCTGGACGCCGCGGCCGACGTGATCGGCGGGAAGTGGAAGCCGCGGATCCTGTGGGCGCTGCACCATGGGCCGATGCGGTTCGGGGAGTTGCGCCGGGCGATCGCCGGCGTGACGGAGAAGATGCTGATCCAGCAGTTGCGCGAACTGGAGAGCCGCGACATCGTTCACCGCGAGGTGTTCCACCAGGTCCCGCCGAAGGTCGAGTACTCACTGACCGGCCTCGGCCGCTCACTCAACGTCGCGCTGGCTCCCCTGGATGCCTGGGGTGCTGACCACCTGGCCGTACTGGAGGCCTCGCGGGCGGGGTGACGGGGTCTCGATTGGGTTTCGTGTGGGAGAGTGGCGTACACTCTTTCCTTGGCTCTTTGTAGCCTCTGTCTCGTGCTGCCCGCGGCTGCCTGACCTGGTCAGGAGGGCGCCTTGAGCCCGGGCTGGAGCCATGCGTTAACCATCATTCAGTACGACGTCTACAGAAGTGCGAGGACATGCCCAAAAAAGAGGGAGTCATCGAACTCGAGGGCACCATCGTTGAGGCCCTGCCGAACGCGATGTTCCGTGTTGAGCTGTCCAACGGGCACAAGGTGCTCGCGCACATCAGCGGCAAGATGAGGCAGCACTACATCCGGATCCTCCCCGAGGACCGGGTCGTCGTGGAGCTGTCGCCGTACGACCTCACCCGGGGTCGCATCGTCTACCGGTACAAGTAAGACCACCACCAACACCTGTCGAAGAAAGAAGCTCGATGAAGGTCAATCCGAGCGTCAAGAAGATCTGCGACAAGTGCAAGGTGATCCGCCGTCACGGCCGGGTCATGGTGATCTGCGAGAACCCGCGGCACAAGCAGCGGCAGGGCTGACAGCCCCCAGTCGAGCAGCACACAGCACTTTCGCACCACAGCGCGCATGCTCGTCCGGCCAGGAAACACAGGCCGGACGTCGCCCCCGGAACAGAGGCCGGGGCCTTGCCGGTGACAACAAACTCACCGAGGCGGGCAAGGACGCGGCGCGCCACCACACCTCTGCCGACGAAAGGAACACCGCCACATGGCACGCCTCGTAGGAGTCGACCTTCCGCGCGACAAGCGCATCGAGGTCGCTCTGACCTACATCTTCGGTGTAGGCCGTACTCGCGCCCTGGAGACGCTGCAGAACACCGGGGTTTCCGGTGACAAGCGCGTCCACGAACTGGGCGACGACGAACTGGTGAAGCTCCGGGACTGGATCGAAGCCAACTACAAGATCGAAGGTGACCTCCGCCGTGAGGTGACCGCGGACATCCGCCGCAAGATCGAGATCGGGTCGTACCAGGGTCGCCGGCACCGCAGCGGCCTGCCGGTGCGTGGTCAGCGCACGCGGACCAACGCCCGCAGCCGCAAGGGTCGTCGCAAGGCGATCGCCGGTAAGAAGAAGAAGTGATGACCCGGATGACTTTCGACCACCCCAGGAGCAACTGACCTATGCCTCCCAAGAGCCGCACAGCGGCCGGCGCGAAGAAGGTGCGCCGCAAGGAGAAGAAGAACGTGGCCGCCGGCCACGCGCACATCAAGAGCACGTTCAACAACACGATCGTGACGATCACCGACCCGACCGGCGCGGTCATCTCGTGGGCTTCCGCGGGCACCGTCGGCTTCAAGGGTTCGCGCAAGTCCACCCCGTTCGCCGCGCAGATGGCAGCCGAGGCTGCCGGCCGTCGCGCGATGGAGCACGGCATGCGCAAGATCGACGTGTTCGTGAAGGGTCCCGGCTCCGGCCGTGAGACCGCGATCCGTTCCCTGGGTGCGGTCGGCCTCGAGGTCGGCACCATCCAGGACGTCACCCCGACCGCCCACAACGGCTGCCGCCCGCCGAAGCGGCGCCGGGTCTGATCCAGAGAGGTAGGTAGCGAACATGGCCCGTTACACCGGACCGATGACCAAGAAGTCGCGCCGTCTCGGGGTCGACCTCGTCGGTGGCGACAAGGCGTTCGAGCGCCGTCCGTACCCGCCGGGTATGCACGGCCGCGGCCGTCCCAAGGAGAGCGAGTACCTGCTCCAGCTGCGCGAGAAGCAGAAGGCCCGCTTCTCGTACGGCGTCCTGGAGAAGCAGTTCCGCCGGTACTACGAGGAGGCCTCGCGGCGCTCCGGCAAGACCGGTGACAACCTGCTGATCATCCTGGAGTCCCGGCTGGACAACGTGGTCTACCGCTCCGGCCTGGCCCGGACCCGGCGGCAGGCCCGTCAGCTCGTCGTACACGGTCACTTCACCGTGAACGGCGTCAAGGTGAACATCCCGTCGTACCGGGTGGCTGCCCACGACATCATCGATGTCAAGGCGAAGTCGGCCGAGACGACCCCGTTCATCATCGCCCGGGAGACGCACTCCGAGCGCGTCGTCCCGGCGTGGCTCGAGGTGATGCCCGAGAGGCTGCGGATCCTCGTCCACCAGCTGCCGACCCGGCAGCAGATCGACACCCAGGTCGCCGAGCACCTGATCGTCGAGCTCTACTCGAAGAACTGATCTCAGTCCCGCCGGCGGTCTGGTGGCCGCCGGCGGGACCGGTTCTGTGCTTCACCCATCGCGACCTCAAATAGTGGTCGTCGCGACAGACAAGGAAAACCACAGTGCTTATCGCACAACGCCCCACCCTGACCGAAGAGGTCGTCGGCGAGCACCGCTCGCGGTTCGTGATCGAGCCGCTCGAGCCGGGCTTCGGCTACACCCTCGGCAACTCGATCCGCCGGACCCTGCTGTCCTCCATCCCCGGTGCCGCCGTGACCAGCATCAAGGTCGACGGTGTCCTGCACGAGTTCTCGACCGTCGCCGGGGTCAAGGAAGACGCCACCCAGCTGATCTTGAACCTCAAGGACCTGGTCGTCTCCTCCGAGCACGACGAGCCGGTCACCATGTACCTGCGCAAGCAGGGCCCTGGTGACGTCACCGCCGCCGACATCGCGCCGCCGGCCGGTGTCGAGGTGCACAACCCGGACCTGAAGATCGCCACCCTGAACGAGAAGGGCCGGCTCGAGATGGAGCTGGTCGTCGAGCGGGGCCGTGGTTACGTCTCCGCGATCCAGAACAAGTCCGCCGACGCCGAGATCGGCCGCATGCCGGTCGACTCGATCTACTCGCCGGTGCTCAAGGTCACCTACAAGGTCGAGGCGACCCGTGTCGAGCAGCGCACCGACTTCGACCGGCTGGTCGTCGACGTCGAGACCAAGCCGTCGATGCTGCCCCGCGACGCCGTCGCGTCGGCCGGTAAGACGCTGGTCGAGCTGTTCGGCCTGGCCCGCGAGCTCAACGTCGAGGCCGAGGGCATCGACATCGGCCCGTCGCCGGTGGACGAGCAGATGGCCGCCGACCTGGCACTGCCGGTCGAGGACCTGCAGCTGACCGTCCGGTCGTACAACTGCCTCAAGCGCGAGGGCATCCACACCGTGGGTGAGCTGATCTCGCGCAGCGAGCAGGACCTGCTGGACATCCGCAACTTCGGCTCCAAGTCGATCGACGAGGTCAAGCTGAAGCTGGCCGAGATGGGCCTGTCGCTGAAGGACTCGCCTCCTGGCTTCGACCTGCGTGCGGCCGCCGAGGCCTACGGCACCGAGGCCGAGGACGAGGACGAGAGCTTCGCCGAGACCGAGCAGTACTGAGCTACCGAGCCCAACCCACCCCGGGTCCGAGCGGGCCTGAGATTCCTGGAGTAAGAGATGCCAACCCCCACCAAGGGTGCCCGGCTGGGCGGCAGCCCGGCGCACGAGAAGCTGATCCTCAGCAACCTCGCGACGTCGCTGTTCGAGCACGGCGCCATCACCACCACCGCGGCCAAGGCCAAGCGCCTGCAGCCGCTGGCGGAGTCGATGATCACCAAGGCGAAGCGTGGTGACCTGAACGCGCGCCGCCAGGTGATGAAGCGGATCAAGGACAAGAGCGTCGTGCACGTGCTCTTCACCGAGATCGGCGAGCGGTACGCCGACCGTCCGGGCGGCTACACCCGGATCACCAAGCTCGGGCCGCGCAAGGGCGACAACGCCCCGATGGTGAAGATCGAGCTGGTCGAGGCGCTGGCCGACTCGCCGAAGGCCAAGAAGACCGCGAAGAAGGCCCCGGCCAAGAAGGCGGCGGCGAAGCAGGCTGTCGCCGAGGACAAGGCCGACGACAAGGTCGACGACGAGGCCAAGGTCCAGGACGTCGTGGACGAGAAGGTCCAGGACGAGACTCCGGAGACCGAGGACAAGTAACACCCAGCACTGCACAGCGCCCCTCACCGCACGGTGAGGGGCGCTGTTTGCGTTAGATTGCCGTGTGCGCTGGCGGATCGACCTCAAGTACGACGGAACGGCCTTCCACGGCTGGGCCCGGCAGGAGGGTCTCCGGACCGTGCAAGGAGCTCTGGAAGAGGCGCTCCGGGTCGTCCTCCGGCTGCCCGAGCCGCTGACGGTCACCTGCGCCGGCCGGACGGACACCGGCGTCCACGCCCGCGGTCAGGTCGCCCATGTGGACGTCGAAGGCGCTGTAGAGCCGCTCAGGCTCCTCAGAGGCCTCAATGGCGTCCTACCCGAGGATGTAGCTGTCACGGCCGTCACAGCCGCTCCAGACGGCTTTGACGCCCGTTTCTCCGCGCTGGCCCGTCGCTACGTGTACCGGCTCTGTGACGATCCGGCCGGATGGGACCCGCTGACCCGCGGGCATGTACTGCGGGTCGGCCGCCCGATGGACGTGGTCCGGATGAACGCCGCCGCGGCCGGTCTGCTCGGCGAGCACGACTTCGCCGCGTTCTGCAAGAAGCGCGAAGGCGCCAGCACAGTGCGCGCCTTACTGGAGTTCTCCTGGCAACGCACCGCCGTGGGACGGCTGGAAGGCACGGTGATCGCCGACGCCTTCTGCCACTCGATGGTCCGGGCTCTGGTCGGCTCCATGATCCCTGTTGGTGACGGACGCCGTGACATCGACTGGCCGGCCGCCGTACTGGCCGGCAAGGTCCGGGACTCGGCCGTATCGGTGCTGCCCGCGCACGGCCTCACACTGGAGGAAGTGCGCTACCCGGCGGATGACGAGTTGGCCGCACGGGCGCTGCAGGCCCGCCAAGTGAGGGGAGAGGTGCACCAGCGTGGCTGACCACTACTTCTCGGCAGAGCCCGGTTCCGCGGACGTACGACGTACTGTCGAGGCGCGGATCTGGGGTCGCGAGTACACCTTCACGACCGCGACCGGTGTGTTCTCCCGGGACCGCTTGGACATCGGTACGGCGGTATTGCTGCGCGAGGTGGACCCTCCGGCCGGTTCCGGGACGTTTCTCGACCTGGGGACCGGCTACGGCCCGATCGCCTGTGCCATTGCGGTGGAGGCACCCGAGGCGCAGGTGTGGGCGGTCGACGTGAACACCCGGGCGCTGGAGCTGACCGCGGAGAACGCCAAGGCCGCAGGGGTTGCGGACCGCGTGCACCCGGTGCTGCCGGACGGAGTACCCGCGGAGGTGCGGTTCGACGAGATCTGGTCGAATCCGGCGATCCACATCGGCAAAGCGGAGTTGCACAAGATGCTGCTGCTCTGGCTGGGCCGTCTTGCCCCCGGTGGCGTGGCACGCTTCGTCGTCGGCAAGAACCTGGGCGGTGACTCGTTGCAGCGCTGGCTGACCGAGCAGGGCTATCCCTGCGACCGGACCGGCAGCGCGAAGGGGTTCCGGGTACTGCGTGCAACGAACGCGGGCCCGTCGCCGTCCTGAGGGTATGGAGGCAGCCTTGGCGGCAGCAGAGGCACGGACGAGCCCGATCGAGTTCGAGCTCTGGGTCACCGAGAAGGCAGACGCGCTGCTGCGGTTCGCGTACGTCCTGACCGGGGACAAGGCCCTGGCCGAGGACGCCGTCCAGGATGCCCTGACGACAGCCTGCGCCCGGTGGAGCCGGGTCAGCAGGGCCGACGACCCCGAGGCGTACGTGAAGCGAATGGTGGTGAACGCACACATCTCGTGGTGGCGCCGGTTCCGCCGCCGGGAGGCACCGTCGCCCGACCCGATCCGGACCGCACCGTCCGCCTCGGACGGTGCGACCGCGCGCGCCGAGTCCGATGCGGTCTGGGCACTGTGCGCGACGCTGCCGGACAAGCAGCGGGCAGCCGTCGTACTGCGGTTCTACGAGGAGCTCTCGTACGCCGAGATCGGTGCGCTGCTGCACTGCGCGGAGGCGACCGCCCGATCGCACGTACACCGAGCACTGGCCGCACTGAAAACCACGCTGAGCAAGGAAGGAGCCGAGGATGCCTGAGCACGACCCTGAGCAGGAGCTCGGCCCCAAGATCTCCTCAGCGTTCCAGAACAAGGCCGACGCCAGTGAGCTGACTGGCAGCGGGATGGCGAGGGAAGCGCGCCGGCGCGTCCGGAAAAGGCGCCAGACACTCACCATGGCCGCGGCGGCGGCCGTGGTGGCAATAGCCATCGGCGGTGTGTGGAACGCGGTGGGCAACGAGGTGCCGACCGCATCGAACGCCAGCGACACTGGCGGGAAGGAGGCGGCCGGATCCGGCGCCGCTCCAAGCCGGCCGAGCCCAGGCATCCTGCCGAACAAGGAGGATGCGGCCTGTCCGCCCGACCACCCGATCCTGAAGGCCGGCGGTCACAACACAGTCCCGGCCGGGACCGGCCTGGACCTGGCAACGCCGGTGACCGGACTGCAGGCGTGCCGCTACCGCCTCACGCCCGACGCGACCGGACTGCTCGGGCAGCAGCGGTTCAACGCGGACGTGGCGCAGCAGGTGGTCGACGCGATCAAGGTGCTGCCGGAGCGCAACCCGTCCTTGCCGGTCTTCAAGTGCACTCCACAGTCGGCCCAGCCGTCCGAGGCGATCGTGCTGCGCTTCGACACCGCTGACGGCGTCCGTGAGGTGTGGGTCGAGTACGACGGCTGTGACTCGGCCGGCTTCTTCACCGGCACCCACACCTACGGCCTGTTCGCCGCTCCCCTCAAGCTGTTCATGGTCGATTCGGTCAGACCGACCGGAGGCACCTTCCTGAGCGCTCTCGGGGACTGGTGACGATAAGGGTTCGCCTGTCGGTGGGTACGACGGTCAGACTGGTGGGATGGGCCACGTAGATGTCGCCGGGATCGGTTACGAACTGCCGGACGGGCGGGTGTTGCTGGACGACATCACGTTCCGGGTGGCCGACGGGGCCAAGGTCGCGCTGGTCGGGGCGAACGGTTCCGGCAAGACCACGCTGACCAGGATCATCGCGGGCGACCTGAAGCCGCACTCCGGCAGCATCGCGCGGTCCGGCGGGCTCGGCGTGATGCGCCAGTTCGTCGGCTCGGTGCGCGACTCGTCGACCGTGCGCGACCTGCTGCTCGGTGTCGCACCGCAGGCGATCCAGGACGCCGCGGCCAAGCTGGACAAGGCCGAGCTGACGATGATGGACGCCGACGACGAGAAGACCCAGCTGAAGTACGCGCAGGCGGTGTCCGACTGGGGTGAGGTCGGCGGGTACGACGCCGAGGTCCTGTGGGACGTCTGTACGACGGCCGCCCTCGGCGTACCGTTCGACCGCTGTCGCTGGCGTGAGGTGAAGACGCTGTCCGGCGGTGAGCAGAAGCGCCTGGTGCTGGAGGCCCTGCTGCGCGGTCCGGACCAGGTCCTGATGCTCGACGAGCCGGACAACTACCTCGACGTACCGGGCAAGCGCTGGCTGGAGGAGCAGCTCCGCGGCACCGACAAGACCGTGCTCTACATCAGCCACGACCGCGAGCTGCTGGCCAACACCGCCACCCAGATCGTCACCGTCGAGCTGGGAGCCGCCGGCAACACCGCCTGGACACACGGCGGCGGGTTCCGGACGTACCACGAGGCCCGGCAGCACCGGTTCGAACGGTTCGAGGAGCTGCGCAAGCGCTGGGACGAGGAGCACGCGAAGCTCCGCGCGCTGATGCTCATGTACAAGCAGAAGGCGGCGTACAACTCCGACATGGCGTCGCGCTACCGGGCCGCGCAGACGCGGCTGCGCAGGTTCGAGGAGGCCGGTCCGCCGCAGGCGCTGCCACGCGAGCAGAAGGTCAGCATGCGGCTGACCGGTGGCCGCACCGGCAAGCGTGCGGTGGTGTGCAGCGCGTTGGAGCTCACGGGCCTGATGAAGCCCTTCGACCTGGAGGTCTGGTACGGCGAACGCGTCGCCGTGCTGGGGTCCAACGGGTCCGGGAAGTCGCACTTCCTCCGGCTGCTCGCCAACGGTGGCTCCGACCCGGACATCGAGCACCAGCCGATCGGCGACGTGCAGATCGCTCCGGTCGCGCACACCGGCAAGGCCAAGCTCGGTGCCCGCGTCCGGCCGGGATGGTTCGCGCAGACGCACGAGCACCCGGAGCTGGTCGGCCGGACGTTGCTGGAGATCCTGCACCGGGGCGACGAGCACCGGGAGGGGATGGGCCGCGAGCTGGCGTCGCGGAAGCTGGACCGGTACGAGCTGGCGCACGCGGCCGAGCAGACGTTCGACAGCCTGTCCGGCGGTCAGCAGGCGCGGTTCCAGATCCTGCTGCTCGAGCTGTCCGGTGCGACGCTGCTCCTGCTCGACGAGCCGACCGACAACCTGGACGTCGAGTCCGCCGAGGCGCTGGAGGAAGGCCTGGACTCCTTCGACGGCACGGTGCTGGCGGTCACCCACGACCGCTGGTTCGCCCGCGGTTTCGACCGCCACCTCGTCTTCGGTGCCGACGGCACCGTCTACGAGTCCGACGAACCGGTGTGGGACGAGGGCCGGGTAGAACGCGCCCGCTAAGGCGCTGTGGACCAGCCGTCGCGGTAGGCGGCCCAGTTGGCCGGGGTGGCGGTGAAGTCGACGTACATGGCCAGACCGAAGTTCTGACGGTCCGAGGTGCCCAGTCCTAGCCGGGCGCCTCGGACTGCGGCCTCGACGGTCTCCGCATGGCCCCAGTGCGACGGATTGCTCTCCCAGTACGCCGGGAGGCCCATGAGCAGGTCGGTGGACGCGGGAGTCACCTCCAGCGCGAGCTTGGTCTGCTTGGCGACATAGCCGCCGTACAAAGACTTCAGTGGCATGGCGGTGTCGTAGGACATCACGGCGATCTGCTCGACCCGGCGCGAGACCTCACCGAAGTACTCCTGCGACCACCGCTTGTCGATCGGGATCCTATGGAGCTGCCAGAGCGGGTCGATCTGGGCAGCCGCGACGGACAGAGGTACTCCGAGGGCACGGGTTGCATCCAGCACCGCGAGAAAGCCCTTGGAGCCGGACTTCACCGGCTCGAAGTCGTAGTGGATGCCCTGAAAGCCCTGGTCCAGAACAGCTTTCGCCGACGCGACCACTCGGGTGCGCACCGC
Source organism: Kribbella sp. NPDC050241 (assembly GCF_044459685.1). NCBI lineage: Bacteria > Bacillati > Actinomycetota > Actinomycetes > Propionibacteriales > Kribbellaceae > Kribbella > Kribbella sp. NPDC050241. Next base: position 328,234 of record NZ_JBITJE010000003.1, on the reverse strand, counting down.
AGCGTCGTCCAGATCCATCCCCGGGTCCTTCCCCGGCTGTACGACGTCCCCGAGCCACGCCTGCACGCGTACGTCGGGAGCCGCGGTCCGCACCGCCTCCGTGAACCAGCGGGCCTTCGGTGAGACCTTGGCCAACGGCAGTGAGCCGTCGTGCTCCAGCGGACCGGTGTGGACGTAGAGATCCCGGATGCCTGTGCCCTTCAGTTGCTGGGCCAACGCGGTGACATCGGCCGCCGTCTTGCGTCCGTCGACCCAGGCATGGCCGAGCCACAGAGCGTCGTGGTTCCGCGTCCGCGTGTCGGCTGCGGGCTCACCGACGTACTGCAGGCGCAATGACACCGGGTACGCCGACAGCAGTAGGACCAGCGCCAGCGCGATGACCACCAGGACCCGGCGCCTCCGCGACCAGCGCCTCACGAACAAGGCTTCAGGCCGTCATAGACCAGGACAAGCATCCGATCGCGCACCTCCGGCGTCAGCCCGACCGCCGTCGCACCGCGTGAGGCCCCGATCAGCAGGGCATACACCTCAGCGAACTGCGCGTCCGCCCGCACTGCGCCGCTGCTCTGAGCCCGGGCGAGCAGCTTGTCGAAGGCCTCGCGCATGCCGGCCCCCGCCTCCCGCACACCCGTGCCGACGGCCGGTCCGGCAGCGATCAGCGCCTCGCCGATCGCCAACTTCGTCGCCGACTCCGCCACGACCTGGCTGAAGAACCCGAAGAACGCAGGCCCGGGATCGTCGCTCGCGGCCAGCTCCAGTGCCCGGTCGCGCAGCCGCTCCAGCCGCAACGCCAGCACCGCCTCGAGCAGATCGACCTTGGTCGGGAAATGCCGGAACACGGTCGCGATGCCGACACCGGCCAGCTTCGCGACGTCGTCGGTGGACGCGTTCGGCGACCGGCCGAACACCTCGTCCGCCGCGGTCATGATCCGGGCCCGGTTGTCCCGCGCGTCTGCTCGCACCCTGCTCCCTTTCCTTGCCTTCAGCCTAGGAGACGCCGCCCGGCGACCGGGGGTTGTAAACGAAGTCGCAACTTCGTATATTCGGAGTCAACACTCCATTTAAGCGTGAGGACAGTGATGACACCCGAAGAGATCTTCCTGAAGCTGGTGCACGGCGTCGCCGACCGGGATTTCGCCGCGCTCCCCGAGCTGTACGCCGAGCAGACCGACGTACGCCATCCGATGAACCCGTTCGGTGACCACCCGCTGCGGTCCCGGGAGGAGCTGCGGCAGCACTTCGGCGGCCTCGGTCCGAAGGTGATGGAGGCGGTGCGGTTCCAGCCGGAGAACATCCGGGTCCACCAGACCACCGACCCCGAGGTGATCGTCGCCGAGTTCGACTACGCCGGCACGGTGCTGGCGACCGGGGAGCCGTACCGCACGCCGTGCATCTTCGTACTGCGGATCCGCGACGGCCTGATCGTCGAGTCTCGCGACTACATCGACCATGTCACGAACATCCGGGCCCGCGGTCAGTCCGAAGCACTGATAGCAACTCTGCGGGAACCGGCCGGCTCCCCCGCCGCGTCGTAGTCCGCAGAGGCGCCGGATGGCCCCGGACCGAGGCAACTGAGCCCGCCCGGGGCCATCTCCAACTCTCAGACGCCCTTTCACACCCGCAGCCGTACTGGCGAGGCGGCCAGAGCCTTCGCAGCGATCACCAGGCCGGCAGCCGCCAGCACGATGTCCTTCAGTACGTACTGCGCCTCCAGCGTCGGAGCACCCGGGAACAGGTCGCTGAAGAACAGCACCAGCGGCGACATGATCCCGACCAGCGAGAACCCGAGCACCAGCAGCCCGGTGCGCAGGAACCGGCCGGAGACCAGCGTCAGTCCGATGAAGCACTCCATCACCGCGGTCAGCAGCACCGCGGAGCGGCCGTGGATGACGCCGAGAGTCAGAGTGTCGATGGTCCGCATCACCAGCGCCTCCGCCGGGCTCGCACCCGGGAAGAACTTCAGTACGCCGAAGATGAGAAAGATCAGTCCGAGACTGACCCGCAGGATGTCGACACTCTGCCGGCCGAGCCAGTCGGCCAGTCGATTTCCCTTGTACAGCAAGGCATTCATGGTGGTCTCCCTGTCGTGTTCGATGTCACGAACAGACTCCCGAAAACCACCCACCTACCGCGTCGGGCAGCCGAGGACACTTCCGCTACCCCAGCCGCGGTAGGCCTCAGGGTGACCCTGAGGCCTGGGGGAGTAGGTCACTCGAGCCGGCGGCCGTCCAGCTTCAGCCGTCGTACCGTGGTCTCGGCGAAGCGGCCCCGGTCCCGCACGCCGGGGTACGACGCGACGGTCACGGTACGCCGTTCGATCCGTGGAGGCCGGAGATGGGACAGCCCTCGACCCGGGGGCCGAGGGCTGTGCGGTGGTGCAGAGGTCAGCGGTCGCCGATGGGGACGTACTGGACGCCACGTTCGCCGGTATAGATCTGCTTGGGCCGGGCGATCTTCTGGTCGCCGTCGCCGAGCATCTCCAGCCACTGGGCCAGCCAGCCCGACGTCCGCGGGATCGCGAACAGGACGGTGAACATCTCTGGCGGGAACTGCAGGGCCTCGTAGATCAGGCCGGAGTAGAAGTCGACGTTCGGGTAGAGCTTGCGGGAGACGAAGTACTCGTCCTCCAGCGCGATCTTCTCCAGTTCGACGGCGATCTTCAGCAACGGGTTGATCCCGGTCACCTCGAACACGTCGTCGGCGGCCTTCTTGATGATCTTGGCCCGCGGGTCGTAGTTCTTGTAGACCCGGTGGCCGAAGCCCATCAGCCGCTCGTCGCCGTTCTTGACGCCCTCGATGAACGACGGGACGTGATCGACCGAGCCGATCCGGCGGAGCATCTTCAGGACCGCCTCGTTGGCGCCGCCGTGCAGCGGGCCGTAGAGCGCACCGATGCCGCCGGCAACGGCCGTGTACGGGTCGACCTGGGTGGAGCCGATCGCCCGGACCGCGTTGGTGGAGGCGTTCTGCTCGTGGTCGGCGTGCAGGATGAACAGGATCTCCAGCGCCCGCACCAGCCGGTCGTCGGCGGCGTACTTGGGCTCGCTCATCTTGAACAGCATGGACAGGAAGTTCGCCGTGTAGCTCAGCTCGTTGTCCGGGTACACGTACGGCTTGCCCTGGGCGTGCCGGAACGCGAAGGCACCCAGCGTCGGCATCTTCGCGATCAGCCGCCGGATCTGCAGCGCCCGCGACTCCTCGTCGAAGATGTTGCGCGACTCGGGGTAGAAGGTGGACAGTGCGCCGACCGAGGCCAGCAGCATGCCCATCGGGTGGGCGTCGTACCGGAACCCCTGCATGAAGGTCTTCAGGTTCTCGTGCACGAACGTGTGATACGTCACGTCGTGCGCCCAGGCCTCGTACTCCGCCTTGTTCGGCAGCTTGCCGTTCACCAGCAGGTAGGCCACCTCGAGGTAGTTCGACTGCTCGGCGAGCTGCTCGATCGGGTAGCCGCGGTACTCGAGGATGCCCTTGTCGCCGTCGATGAAGGTGACGGAGGAGCGGCAGGAGGCGGTGTTGACGAATCCCGGGTCGTAGGTGGCCAGGCCACCGTCGCCGTCGGTGGCGCTGATCTTCTTGAGGTCGGCGGCACGGATTGTGCCATCGGTGATGGCAAGGTCGAAGTCCTTGCCGGTCCGGTTGTCCCGGACGGTGAGCGACTGTTCGGTCACAATGCCCTCTTCGGAAGCTGGCGTCATCGCCTGGTGAGTGAGGGTTATCGTCAGCCGGCGGGACGCGGGTTCGGACTTGATTCTTCACGGCTAAACTAGTGCTGTCCTCGACTCCTTCCAAGCCGGGGTCTCCTGCGGGTCTGGGCTCGCTTTGACCCCAGGGTGCCGACGCCGGTATTCTGGGCTGCTGTTGTGCGTTCCAGGTCCTTGCCACGTCGGCGGACCGCTCGCCGACGTCCCAGTTTTGTCAACCTCTGAGAAACGAAGGTCAACGACCGTGCGCACGTACAGCCCGAAGCCTGCTGACGTCATCCGTGAGTGGCACGTGATCGACGCCACCGACGTCACGCTCGGTCGGCTCGCCGTCCAGATCGCCACCCTGCTGCGCGGCAAGCACAAGCCGACGTTCGCGCCGCACGTGGACGGCGGCGACTTCGTCGTCGTCATCAACGCCTCCAAGGTCGCCCTGTCCGGCACCAAGCGGACGGACAAGCTGGCCTACCGCCACTCGGGTCACCCGGGTGGTCTGACGGCCACGCCGATCGGCGAGATCCTCGACAAGGACCCTCGCAAGGCCGTCGAGAAGGCTGTCTGGGGCATGCTGCCGAAGAACCGCCTGAGCCGGAAGCTGCTCACCAAGCTGAAGGTGTACGCCGGTCCGGAGCACCCGCACACCGCCCAGCAGCCGAAGCCGTTCGAGATCACCCAGATCGCCCAGTAAGCGATCGACGAGCCAGGTAAACGAGGAATTTCAGCGTGAGCGACATCACCACCGAGACCGAAGAGTTCGACGCCGAGGTCCCCATCGACAACGAGGGCCCGGTCGCCTACACCTCCGAGACGAACCCGACTCCGGAGCAGCGCGCCGAGACGGGTCGCGTCGCGGTGATCAACCCGGCCGCGGCCACCGGTCGCCGCAAGGAGGCCGTCGCCCGCGTCCGCCTGGTGCCCGGCACGGGACAGTGGACCGTCAACGGCAAGCCGCTGGACGTCTACTTCCCGAACAAGGTGCACCAGCAGCACGTGAACGAGCCGTTCGTCGTCGCGGGCCTGGAGGGCTCGTACGACGTGATCGCCCGGATCAACGGCGGTGGCATCACCGGCCAGGCCGGTGCGCTGCAGCTCGGCGTGGCCCGCTGCCTGAACGCGGCGGACCTCGAGGCGAACCGCCCGGGGCTGAAGAAGGCCGGCCTGCTGACCCGCGACGCGCGGATCAAGGAGCGCAAGAAGGCCGGACTCAAGAAGGCCCGTAAGGCGCCTCAGTACAGCAAGCGCTGATCACCTGATGGGGCGTTTGTTCGGCACGGACGGAGTCCGTGGCCTGGCGAACGTGGACCTGACCGCGGAGCTGGCGCTCGACCTCTCGGTCGCGGCAGCTCACGTACTCGGCGAGGCCGGTGCCTTCGAAGGGCACCGGCCACGCGCCGTTGTGGGGCGGGATCCACGCGCCAGTGGTGAGTTCCTGGAAGCCGCGGTGGTGGCCGGTCTGGCCAGCGCCGGCGTCGACGTGGTCAAGCTCGGCGTACTGCCGACTCCGGCCGTGGCGTACCTGACCGGCTCGACCGGCGCCGACCTCGGCGTGATGCTGTCCGCCAGCCACAACCCGATGCCGGACAACGGCATCAAGTTCCTGGCCCGCGGCGGGATCAAGCTCGACGACGTGATCGAGGACGCGATCGAGGCCCGGATGAACGAGCAGTGGCAGCGCCCGACCGGCGCGGCCGTCGGCCGGGTGCTCGAGGACGGCCAGGGCTTCGAGACCTATGTCTCGCATCTGGTCCGCTCCGCGCCGAACCGGTTCGACGGCATCAAGGTCGTCATCGACTGTGCCAACGGTGCCGCGTCGCAGACCGCGCCGGAGGCATTGCGCCGGCTCGGCGCCGAGGTGATCACGTACGCCGCCGCACCCGACGGCCTGAACATCAATCTGGACTGCGGATCCACCCACCTGGAGGGTCTGCAGCGCGAGGTGCTCGGTCACCGTGCCGACCTCGGCATCGCCCTCGACGGTGACGCCGACCGGTGCCTGGCCGTGGACGCCAACGGCGAGCTCGTGGACGGCGACCAGATCCTCGCGATCCTGGCCCTGGCCATGCGCGACAGCGGCCGGTTGTCGAACGACACCGTGGTCGCCACCGTGATGAGCAACCTGGGCTTCGTCCAGGCGATGGTCCGGGAGCGGATCGCGGTCGAGCAGACCAAGGTCGGCGACCGGTACGTGCTCGAGGCAATGAAAGCGGGCGGTCACAAGCTCGGCGGCGAGCAGTCCGGGCATGTGATCCTGTCCGACCACGCCACCACCGGCGACGGCACGCTGACCGCGGTCATGCTGCTCGCCCGGCTCGCCCAGACCGGCAAGTCCCTGAGCGATCTGGCCGGCGCGATGACCCGCCTGCCGCAGGTCCTGGTCAACGTGAAGAACGTCGACAAGACCCGCGCCGGCACGGACCTGGCTGTCCAGACGGCGGTGGCCGAAGCCACCAACCGCCTGGGCGACACCGGTCGCGTCCTGCTCCGCCCGTCCGGCACCGAGCCCCTGGTCCGGGTCATGGTCGAGGCCGAGTCGTCCGACGCGGCCCACGAGATCGCCCACTCCCTCGCCGACGTAGTGGCCACGTCTCTCAAGCTCTGAGCTGCTTGAACACCATCTGGCGACCTTGAACAGGAAATACCCTGTTCAAGGCCGCCGGTTCTTGTTCAAGGCCGCGAGTTGTGGTGGCCGGATCAGTCGGAGGGTGGGGTCAGGCCGACCGTCTTGAGGACGGTGGGCCAGCTTTCCAGGGTTGTCCGGAGCCGGGCGTCCTGGACTGTCGTCAGGGCTTCGGCGTACGCGGACTCCAGGACGTCGGCGACGCGGACCGGCGTACCTAGGGAGGCTGAGCGTACGGCGGCCTCCACCATGGCGACGCTGATGACGTTGGAGTGCACCTCGGACTGCGGGATCGTGGAGCCGCGGACCGCGTCGACGAACTCGACCAGGGATCCGGCGATCTGCTCCGGGTCGTCCACGAGGACGGCCGGCAGCGATTCGCCGGAGGCGAGTTCGGCGACGGGCGGGTTGTCTCCGTCCCAGGTCGCCGTACCGTCGCGGCCGCTCGCCCGCCAGCGACCGTTCCACGACGTCTCCAGACCGGGCGCGCACCAGCTGCCGGTGAAGGCGAAGCGAGTTCCGTTGGCGAAGGCAAACACCGCGCTGGCGGCCGCGTTGCCGTCGAACCAGCTCCACTCCGGGTTGTACGACTCGCAGTACACCGTCACCGGCTCGGAGCCGATCAGCTTACGGGCCAGGTCGAACTGGTGGATCGCCATGTCGACCAGCAGCGGTTCGGCCATCCGCTCCCGGAAGCCGCTGAAGTGCGGGGCCTTGAAGAACTCGCACGACAGTGAACCGATGGTGCCGAGCTCGGCGATCTGGCGGCCGAACGCGGACGCGGCCCGGAAGTAGCGGCGGGACTGCGAAACCATCAGCAGCTTCCCGCTGACCTCCGACGCCGCGACCATCGCCAGGCATTCGCGGACCGACTCGGCCAGCGGCTTCTCGCACAGCACGGGAAGCCCACGCAGCAAGGCATCCACGCTGACCTTCGGATGCGCGAGCGGCACGGTCACGTCGATCACCGCATCGGCCCCGTCGGCCAGTTCGCCGATCGAGGTCGCCACCGGAAGGTCGCCGTACCCGTGCTCGTCGGCGGCCGCCCGGGCAACGTCGACGTCCAGGTCGACCAGGCCGATCAGTACGACGTCAGGGTTCTCCGAGATCGTGCGAAGCCAGGCCCGGCCCATGCCGCCGGCGCCGACCTGAAGCAGTCGCAGGGGTTCAGGCATCCGCGGGCTCCTCGATCGGGCCCTTGTAGCCCTGGCCGTTGAAGAAGTCGCCGGTCTCGTAGCGCAGCAGCGTCGGGACCGCCCGCTCCGGCCGGTCGGTCATCGCCCAGGCGACGCCGTTCGCGATGACCTTGCGGACGTCCTTGTGATGGTAGACCGGGAAGTCCTGGTCGCCGGGGGAGAAGTAGAAGATCTTGCCGTGCCCGCGGCGGAACGTGCAGCCGGAGCGGAACACCTCACCGCCGGAGAACGACGAGACGAAGATCAGTTCGTCCGGCACCGGGATGTCGAAGAACTCGCCGTACATCTCCTGCTGCTCGATCTCGATCGGGTGCGGCACGCCCTGCGCGATCGGGTGCGTCGGGTTCACCGTCCAGACCAGTTCGCGGTCCCGCTCGCTGCGCCAGCGCAACGTGCACGAGGTCCCCATCAGCTTGCCGAAGATCTTCGACCAGTGCCCGGAGTGCAGCACGACCAGGCCCATCCCCGACAGCACGTGCTGGTAGACGCGCTCGACCACCTTGTCGTCGACCTCGCCGTGGGCCGCGTGACCCCACCAGACCAGTACGTCGGTGTCGGCCAGCACCTCCTCGGTCAGGCCGTGCTCGGGTTCGTCCAGCGTGGTCGTGCCGACCTTGGCGGCGTCGCCGAGGTTCTCCGCGATGCCGGCCGCGATCGTGCTGTGCATGCCGTCGGGGTAGATCTCGGCGACGTGCGGCTCGACCTGCTCGTGCCGGTTCTCGCCCCAGACGAGTACGCGAATCGTCATAGTGTGAAAGTCCTTGTCCGTAAGGGGTTATTTGACGGCTCCGCCGATGGCGCCGGCGGCGATGTACTTCTGCGCGGCGACCAGCAGCACGATGGCCGGGATCGCCGAGAGCACCGCGGTCGCCATCACCGCGTTCCAGTTCTGCACCTGGGTGCCGAGGTACTGGTAGATCCCGAGCGTCACCGGTCGCACGCCGCCCTTGGTGGTCAGCGTCAGCGCGAAGAGGAAATCGCTCCAGGAGAAGAGGAAACTGAACAGTCCCGCGGTGATCAGGGAGTTCTTGCTGATCGGCAGCACGATCGCGACGAACGCCCGGAACAGCCCGGCGCCGTCCACCCGCGCGGCCTCCACCAGCGACGGCGGCAGCGACAGCATGAACGAGCGCAGGATCAGGATCGCGAACGGGATACCGCTGGCGCAGTTCGCCACGATCAGGCCCGGGATCGAGTTCAGCAGCCCGATCCGTTCGTAGGCCGTGTAGAGCGCGTTGGCGATCACGATGCCCGGGATCATCTGCGAGATCAGGATCGCCAGCAGCCCGACCGACACCCAGCGGGACCGGAACTGTGAGAGCGCGTAGGCGCACGGGGTGGCGATGGCCAGGCTGAGTACGACGGTCCCGGTCGCGATGATCAGACTGGTGACGAGGTTGCCGCCCTGCTCGTCGAGAGCGCGTTTGTAGCCGGCGAACGTCGGGTGCAGCGGCAGGAAGCCCGCGGTCAGGGTGTTGCCGGACGGCTGAAGCGAGGCGTTGAGCATCCAGTAGACCGGGAACAGCATCACAGCAAGGATGAGAACACCGATGACGGTGTACGCCGTACGTCGCATGCTGCGCTCCCTATTCGTCGACGGCGCGGCGGGTGCTGCGCAGGTAGAAGATCGCGAACAGGAACGAGATCGCGATCAGGATGTTGCTCAACGCCGCACCTTCACCGAACTTGAAGTCGATGAACGACCGCTCGTACGACTGCGTTGCGAGCGTCTGGGTCGCGTTCGCGGGTCCGCCGCCGGTGAGGCCGAGGATGATGTCCAGCACCTTGATCGTGTAGACGACCCCGAGCATCAGCACCACGCCCGCCACCGCCCGCAGGTTCGGCCAGGTGATGTACCAGAACGCACGCCACCCGGTCGCGCCGTCGAGCTGACCGGCCTCGTAGAGCTCGTCCGGGATCTCGGCCAGGCCGGAGTACAGCAGGGTCACGTTGAACGGGATGCCGATCCAGATGTTCACGCCGATCACCGCGATCAGCGCGACCGACGGCGAGTTCAGCCACGGCACCGGATCGTCGATCAGGTGCAGCCCGGTCAAGGTCCGGTTGAGGATGCCGCTGTCCTGCTCGAGGATCGAGCGCCAGGTCGCACTCGACACGATCAGTGGCAGCAACCACGGCAGCAGAAGCAGCGACCGCAGGACGCCGCTGAGCGGGAAGCGCCGGTGGAAGAACAGCGCCAGCGCCAGGCCGATGGCGAACTGGAAGGCGATCGAGCCGATGGTGAACAGCGCGGTGTTCACCATCGCCTGCGAGAACAGGTTGTCGTTCACCACCGTGCTGTAGTTCTTCAGTCCGACCCAGGGGGCGTCCCCGGTGAAGAACGTCCGCAGGCCGTAGTCCTGCAGGCTCATCAGCAGGTTCTTCACCACGGGATAGCCGAACAGCGCGATCATTGCGACCGCGGCCGGCAGGACGAAGAGGATCCTGGTCAGATCCTCACCCCGGTGGCGCCGGCCACGAGGCCTGCGAGCAGGCTTCGGGCCGGCCACCTTGGTGTCGTCCTGCAGCACTGTCGATGCCGCCATCGCGATCAGCCGCCGGACGCCTGCTTGAAGGCGTCCTGGGGTGCGGCCTTACCGGTGAGCGCCAACTGGATCGCCTGATAGATCACCTTCGCGGCATCCGGCCACTTGTCGCCCAGCTTGCCGGTCCGCGACCGAGCGGTCTTGACCTGCTCGGTGAAGGCCTTCATCGACGGCACGTCCTTGACGTACTGGTCGAGCAGCGCGATCTTGGTCGGCACCGTGAACCGGGCCTTCGCCCAGGCCAGCTCGTTCTCGTCCGAGTTCAGGCACTTCACGAAGTCGGCGGCCTTCTGCTGCTTGGCCTGGTCCTTGTTCAGCGGGACCGTCCAGGCCTCACCACCGAGCGGTGCGACCGGCGTCTGGTCCGGCTTGTTCACCGGGAACTTGACCACGTCCCACTTGATGTTCGGGAACTTCTCCAGCGCCGGGATCTGCCACGGCCCGTTCACCATCATCGCGGCCTTGCCGGCCACGAACTGGTCCTTCGCGTCACCCTGGGTCCAGTTGATCACGCTCTTCGACGCCGACCCCGACTTCACCAGATCCGTCCACAACTGCAGGGCTTCGGTCACCTGCGGGGTATTCAGGTCGGTCTCGTCGCCGCCGTTGGTCCACATCGCCGGCAGGAACTGCCAGGAGCCTTCGTACGTCGCGTTGGCGTTGAACGCGATCCCGTACCGGCCGGGTTTGGTCAGCTTCGTGGCCGCTGCCTTCAACTCTTCCCACGTCTTCGGCGGCTGTACGCCGGCCTCCTGCAACATCTGCGTGTTGTAGAACAGCGCGATCGTGTTCGTCACCGGCGCCAGTCCGTAGAGCTTGCCCTGGTACGACGTCGCGTCGACCATGCCCTGGATGACTCCGTCCCCATTCAGACCCATGTCGTTCAAGGGCGCCAGCGCACCGGTGGCGGCGATCTGCTGTACGTCGGGGTTGTCGAGCATCAGGACGTCGGGCAGCGTCTTGGACGAGGCCTGCTGCAGCACCTTCTGGATCAAGGTGTCACCAGGCACCGTCTCCCGCTGGATGGTGATGCCGAGCTGGCTCGCGCAGGTGTCGAGACCCTTCTGCACCAGCGACTTGTCCGGGTCGTTGTTGTAGTAGTCCAGGATCGTGAGGCTCTTGACGCTGTCCCCGGACGAGGACGACGAGGAGTCCTCGCCGTTGCTGCCGCAGGCGGCCAGCACGAGCGACACGGTCGTCGCACCGGCCAGCACGGCGGCGATCCGCTTGCTGATCATGACATCGGGCTCCTTCGATCAAAGCGTTTAACCACGGGCTGTGGATAATTTCCGATCGCTTGCTCTAAGGGGGAGTAAACCGCTTAACTGAGATGTCACAGGACTATGTTCCTTGGGTCACACTGCTGTCAAGGGTTCAGACGTGGAGGAATTCGATGGTCACCATGCGGGACGTCGCGGACCGTGCGGGCGTGTCGATCGCGACCGTGTCGTTCCTGCTGAACGACACGAAGCCGGTGACCGCGGCGACCCGGGCGCGGGTCGAGCAGGCGATGGCTGAGCTCGGCTACCGCCGCAACGCGGTAGCCCGCGCGCTGGCCAGCCGGCGGACGCACATCATCGCGATGGCCTATCCGGCGCTCGACCACAAGTTCGGTTTCTCCGCCGCCGAGTTCTTCACGAGTGCCGCCGACGCGGCCCGCAAACAGGACTACCACCTGGTCCTCTGGCCGGTCGGCAACGACGGCGGCGAACTGACCGAGCTGGTCGGCCAAGGTCTGGCCGACGGCGTCGTCCTGATGGAGGTCCAACTGGACGACCCCCGCGTCACCGTTCTGCAGGAAATGGGTACGCCGTTCGCCCTCATCGGGCGGACCAGCTCGCTGGAGGGCCTGGCGCATGTGGACATCGACTTCGACAGGACCGTCGAGGACGCGGTCGGCTACCTGCACGGGCTCGGCCATCGACGGCTGGCACTGATCTCGGGCAACCTCAACGATCCCCTCTTCAGCACCTACGGTCCGTACGTGCGCTCCGAAGCAGCGTTTCGCCGGGTGGCACCGGAGTACGGCCTGGAGACAGTCGTGCTGGAATGCGCCGGATCGACCCTCGCCGGTCAGGACGCCATGGGGCGCCTGCTGCGAGACCACCCGGACACCACCGCCGTCCTGATCGTCAACGAGTTCGCCGCGCTCGGCGCGGTCGCCGGCCTGAATCGCCTCGGCTATCAGGTTCCCGACGACATCTCGGTCCTGCCGTTGCTGATGGCACCGGAAATGGCGGCCCTCACGAACCCGGCGCTCACCATCATGCGAACCCCCGGACCGGAGCTCGGCCAGCTGGGCACCGAGGCACTGATTCGCCAACTGGAAGGCGCCGATCCACTGCCGCCGCAACTGGTCCCGGCGAAGCTCTACCCAGGCGCTACGACGGCCGGGCCTCGCCGGTCCTGAGTGCGGTGGACTGTGCGAGGCGGATGGTTGGTTTCGGGACCTGGTAGGTCGTCGCCTCGCCGCCGTCCATGACCGCAAGGATCGCCTCGCCGACGATGGTGCCGAGGCCATGGACGTCGACGGTGACCACGCTCAAGGGCGGGTGCGCCAACCGGGCGACCGCGGTGTCGTCCCAGGCGATGACGGACAGCTGGTCGGGGACCGCGACGCCCAGCTCCTTCGCCACGGCCAGGCCGCCGATCGCCATCAGGTCGTTGTCGTAGACAACGGCCGTCGGGACCTGGCTGCCGGTGAGCAGTTGCCGGGTCGCGTCGCGGCCGGAGTCCTCGGAGTAGTCCCCCTCGATGACCCGGCCATGCACGTCTCGCTGTGCACACGTCTCCATGAACGCGGTGTCGCGGGCCTGGCAGTGGAGCATGTCGCGCGGGCCGCTGACCCGGGCGATATCGCGATGGCCGAGATCCGCGAGTGCCCGAACGGCCGCGCGAGCCCCCTCGGCGTTGTCGACCAGCACGTTGGTGATCGGCACCTGCAACTCGGGACCGCCGAGCAGGACCGCGGGCACCTGCAGGCGCTGGAGCTCGGCGAGCCGCGGATCCGCCGTCCGGAGGTCCACCATCACGATGCCGTCGACGTGGTCGTTGGCCACCCACCGGCGCCAGATCTCGATCTCGTCGGCGATGTCGGCGGCGAACTGGATCAGCAGGCTGCAGCGCCGCCCCGCGAAGACCTCCTCGACCCCCTGGGCGACGTCGGCCATGAACGGCTCCATCCCGAGCAGCCGTCTGGGACGCTCCAGCACCAGCCCGGCGATGCGCTCCCTCGGCGTCATGTCCTGCATACACTGCCCTCCAAGGCCACCGTAACCACTATATTCACAGACCTAACTAACTGGCAGAAAGCGGACGTTCCGATGCAGCAGGTCAGCGACTCGTCGCGATCACCGGGCTACGACCCGGCACCGACGAACAGCCGCGCCCTCATTGTGGACAGCATCCGCTCCGCGGGCACGCTCAGCCGGGTCGAACTCACCCAGATCACCGGCCTCACCGCGCCGTCGGTCACCACGCTGGTCCGTCGGCTGATCGACGACGGCCTGGTCGACGAGGCCGGTCGCGGCACGTCGACCGGCGGCAAGCCCCGCACGATGCTCCGGATCCGGGCAACGGCACGGTACGTCGTCGGCGTCCACCTCAGCAACGACAGCCTGACGTACGTGCTGGTCGACTACGCCGGCGGTGTGGTGGCCCGCTGGCGACGGGACGGGCCGGGCGACGAGAGTGATCCGGAGCAGGTCGTGGAGCGGATCGCGCAGGAGACCGGCGAACTGATCGAGCGTGCCGGAGTCGACCTGTCCCTCGTCCTCGGACTCGGCTTCGTCTGTCCCGGGCCGCTGATCCGCAACCGCGGTGTGGCCTCGGCCCCGCCGTCGATGGCGAACTGGGTCGGCTTCCCGATCCACCGCCGCCTGGAGGAACGCCTCGGGCTGCCGGCGCTGCTCGAGAACGACGCGACCGCGGCCGCCGCGGGCACCCGGCTCACCACCAGCCACGACGTCTCGGTGATGGCCGCGCTGTTCATGAGCGAAGGCATCGGTTCGGGCCTGCGGTTGAACGGCAACGTCTACCAGGGAGCGCACGGCAACGCCGGCGAGGTCGGACACGTCTGTGTCCAGATCGGCGGCCCGCAGTGCTGGTGCGGAAGCACCGGCTGCCTCGAGGCGGTCGCCGGTCCCGCCACGGTCGTCGCCAAGGCCCGCGCGGCGGGGCTCGACCTCGGCTCGCACCGGCGTACCGGGGTCGCGGCCTTCGCCGCCATCGCGCGCCTCGCGCTGACCGGCGACTCCCGGGCCGAGGCCATCATCCGGGACTCCGCGTCCTGGCTGGCGCTCGGCGCCCAGGTGATCACCAACATGTACGACGTACAACTCCTGGTGCTGACCGGTCCGGCCTTCGCCGTCGCCGGGACGATCTACCTGCCCATCCTGCAGGAGCGGATCATGAGCTCCGCCTTCGGGCGCAGCGTGGCCACCGAGGTCGTCCTGGACGAGCGCGGCCACGACGCAGCCGCGATCGGCGCCGCGCTGATGATGCTCAGGTCCGGCCTCGCCATCTCCGCGTAGGGCGGCCACCCGCGCGGCGCCAGGCCCATACTCGGCCCGTCCTTTCCACGCTCCGCTGCCGAATCGTTACGGATACAACCCCTTGCGCGGAGTTTGTTAGGCCAACTAAGTTACGGCCAGCTTCCCTGGCCGGGTGCCGGGTGACGCGTTCCAAGGACCGCGTTGGTGCGGACCATGGCCCGGAAAGGAATCGATCGATGCTCCGGAATTCGACGAACCGTACGAGGACGCGACGCCTGGTGAGCGCCGCGGCCGTGACCGCCACAGCACTCCTGCTCGGCGCCTGTTCCGGCGCCGCCAACGGCGGCCAGCCGGCCGCCAAGGACGCCTCCATCACCGTCGCGGCCGGTGACATCACCACCAAGAACTTCAATCCGTTCAGCAGCACTGCCCTCCAGTCGACGCTGGGCGTCATCTACGAGCCGCTGTACTGGTACAACTTCGCGAAGCAGTCCGACCCGACGCCGGTCCTCGCCACCGGCTACTCCTGGAACGCGGCCGGAACCGAGCTCACCATCAAGCTCCGCCACGACGTCAAGTGGAACGACGGCCAGCCGTTCACCGCGAAGGACGTGGCCTTCACCTTCAACCTGGTCGCGAAGACCCCCGCGCTGAACCCGTCCGGCCTCGCCGCCACGGCCAGCGCCACCGCGGACGACACCGCCGTCCTCACCTTCAAGTCGAAGTCCTTCATGCAGGAGCCCGCTGTACTCGCCAACCAGGCGATCGTGCCCGAGCACATCTGGAAGGACATCAAGGACCCGACGACGAACCTGAACGACAATCCGGTCGGCACCGGCCCGTTCAAGCTGAAGTCGTTCACGCCGCAGAGCTACGTGCTGACGAAGAACGACCAGTACTGGGAGGCGGGCAAACCCACCGTCAAGGAGGTCCGCTACATCCCGCTGCAGTCGGCGGACGCCGCCAGTGCGGCACTGGTCGCCGGCAAGGTCGACTGGGCGAGCGCCTACCTGCCCGGGATCGACAACATCATGAAGGCCGGCAAGAACCTGACCTACGTCAACACCCCCGTGATGACGACCGTGATCGTGACCTGCGCCAACTCGGGCCTCGGGTGCACCGGACCGCAGACCGACCCGGCGGTACGCAAGGCGGTCTACCTGGCGATGAACCGCGAACAGCTCGCCAAGCTGGCCGGCGGCGGAGTCGCGGGCGTCGGATCGCCGACCCTGCTGCTCCCGGGCCGCGACGACGACTGGATCGCGGACACCGGTTCCGCCAAGCTTCCGCAGAGCGCCGACGCCGACGAGGCGAACAAGCTCCTCGACGCGGCCGGCTGGACCAAGGGCAGTGACGGCGTACGGACCAAGGCCGGCAAGCGCCTCTCGCTGACCATCCAGACCGTGACGGGCTGGAGCGACTACATCCTGATCAACGACACCCTCAAGCAGCAGCTGGCCGCGATCGGCATCGAGCTGAAGCCCAGCCAGGTCTCGTGGAACGAGTGGAACGCCGCGCAGACGAACGGCAAGTTCCAGCTGTCGCTGGACTCCGTCGGCCTGGGCGCGTCCACGAACCCGTACTTCACGTACAACAGCAAGCTCGCGACCCCGAACACGGCACCGGTCGGCAAGTCCGCCAGCGCCGGCAACCAGTCCCGGTTCTCCGACCCGGCTGTCGATGCGGCCCTCACGACCGCGGCCGGTACGACGGACAAGGCTGTCCAGAAGGCGGAGTACGGGAAGATCCAGGCCGTCATCGACGACCAGCTGCCCTACATCCCGGTCTACGTGAACTCGATGCTCACCGAGTTCAACACCTCCCGGGCGACCGGCTGGCCGACCAAGGACAACCCCTACGTCCTGCCCGCGGCCTGGAAGGCCTGGGACGCCGGGATCGTCCTCAAGACGATCACCCCCGCCCAGTAGCCGCGGGCCGGGCCGACCGTGCGTTACCTGCTGCGAAAGCTCGCCTTCTACGTCGTCGCCCTCTGGGCGGCGCTGACCCTGAACTTCCTGATTCCCCGGCTGATGCCGGGGAACCCGGTCGACCTGATGCTGTCGAAGCTGGCGACCAAGGGCCCGGTCACCCCGACGACCCGGGCAGCGATCGAGGCGCTGCTCGGGACGGATGCGAACGGGTCGTTGTGGGTCCAGTACGGGAAGTACCTGCACCAACTGGTCTCCGGCGATCTCGGCACGTCGGTCGCGTACTTCCCGGCGCCGGTCTCGCAGATCATCGGCCAGACGCTGCCCTGGACCGTCGGCCTGATCGGCATCGCGACAGTGATCTCGTTCCTCGTCGGGATCCTGCTGGGCCGCGCGGCCGGCTGGCGGCGTGGATCCTGGATCGACAACCTGATCCCGGTCACCACGATGCTGCAGTCGGTGCCGTACTTCTGGCTCGCGCTGCTGCTGCTGTTCCTGCTCGGCAGCACCTGGCCGCTCTTCCCGCTCAACGGCGGGTACGACGTGTACTCCGTGACGCCGGGCTGGAACCTGCCGTTCGCCCGGTCGGTCCTGTACCACGGCACACTCCCGGCGCTGACCATCGTCGTGTCGTCGATCGGCGGCTGGATGCTCGGGATGCGCAACATGATGGTGTCGACGCTGTCCGAGGACTTCGTCGTCACCGCCGAGGCGAAGGGACTCACCCCGCGCCGGATCCGCTCCCGCTACGTGGCCCGGAACGCGGTCCTGCCGTCCATCTCGGGGTTCGCGATCTCCCTCGGTTTCGTGGTCGCCGGTTCGATCGTCACCGAGGCGGTCTTCTCCTATCCCGGGATCGGCTCCGCGCTGTTGCTTGCCGTCGGCAACAACGACTACGCGCTGATGCAGGGAGTCTTCCTGATCATCACGCTGGCCGTACTCGGCGCGAACCTGCTCGTCGACCTCCTGTACGGCGTCATCGATCCCCGCACCCGTGCGCGCTCCTAGCTCTGCACTCAGAGGAATTGAGGTGAACACGATTGGCCATCACCACTGAAGGGGCGGCGCAAGCGGCCACCGCGCAAGGACCGTCGCCGGTCAGGACGGCCCGGCGCCGGCTGCCGCCGATGACCCTGAAGCTGGCCGTCGGTCTGACGATCGCCGGCCTGATCGTCCTGTTCGGAGTCCTCGCCCCACTGCTCGTCGGCGACCCGTCGACCGTGCGAGACATCGGGCTGACCGGTCCGGGCAACGGCTTCGTCCTCGGCACCACGCAGAACGGTCAGGACATCTTCGCCCAGCTCGCCTACGCGACGCGCGGCTCACTGATCATCGGCGCCGTGGTCGGTGCGCTCACGCTCCTGCTGTCGTCGTTCTTCGGCATCGTCGGCGCGTTCGTCGGCGGCTGGACCGACGAGGCGTTCTCGCTGCTCACCAACATCATGCTGGTGATCCCCGGCCTGCCGCTGGTGATCGTGATCTCCAGCTATGTACCGAACAAGTCGATCTGGCTGGTCGCCGCCGTCCTCGCGATCACCAGTTGGGCCGGCTCCGCGCGGGTACTGCGGGGCTTCACTCTCAGCGTGCGCGGTCGCGACTACGTGCTCGCCGTGCGGATCAGCGGCGAGAAGCGCTGGCGGATCCTGCTCGTCGAGATCCTGCCGAACCTGATCCCGCTGCTCGCGTCGCAGGTGGTGTTCGCGGTGATCTTCGCGATCCTCGGCGAGGCAGGCCTGTCGTTCCTGGGTCTCGGCGCGTCCGGGTCCTTCACCTGGGGCACGATGCTGTTCTATGCCCAGAACGGGCTCGCGCTCCGGCTCGGCGCCTGGTGGTGGTTCGCACCTCCGGGACTGGCGATCGCGCTCTTCGGCGCGGCGCTGTCCCTGATCAACTTCTCGATCGACGAGATCATCAACCCGAAGCTGCGCTCCCAGACGCGCGCCGAACGCACCAAGTGGACCATGAGCCGCGAGGTGAAACCATGAAGGCTGCGGAAGTTCTCCGGATCGAGAACCTCAGCATCGACTACCTGGCCGAGACGACCGTGCATGCCGTCCGCGAGGTCTCGCTCACCCTGCGACGCGGCGAGATCCTCGGCCTGGCCGGTGAGAGCGGCTGCGGCAAATCGACGCTTGCCTACGGCATCACCCGGCTGCTGAAGCCGCCGGCGATGATCACCTCCGGACGCGTCCTGTTCGCAGCGAACGACGGCGACGACATCGACCTGTCGGCGCTGGCCGGTGAGGAGCTGCGCACGTTCCGCTGGGACAAGATCGCGATGGTGTTCCAGGGCGCGATGAACTCGCTCAACCCGGTACTGCGGATCTCCGAGCAGCTCGAGGACGTGTTCATCACGCACCGGCCCGAGGTGGGCAAGACGGAGCGCCGCCAACGCTGTGCCGGGCTGCTCGAACGCGTCGGCGTCGACCGCAACCGGCTCCGCGCGTATCCGCACGAACTGTCCGGCGGCATGCGGCAACGCGTGATGATCGCGATGGCGCTGGCTCTCGAGCCGGAGGTGCTCATCATGGACGAGCCGACCACCGCGCTGGACGTGGTCGTCCAGCGAGAGATCCTTCAGGAGATCACCGGGCTCCGGTCGGAACTCGGGTTCGCCGTCGTCTTCATCACCCACGACCTGCCGCTGCTCCTCGAGATCAGCGACCGGATCGCGGTCATGCGGGCCGGGCTGATCGTCGAGCTGGACGACGCGCTGACGCTCTACACACGACCCAAGCATCCCTACACCCGGCGTCTGCTGTCGTCGTTCCCCAGCCTGACCGGCGAGCGGGGCGGCTTCGTGCGGGACGGCAGCCTCGGTGACGATGTCGCGCTGGACGAGACCGAGCAGACCGTGGATGCCGCCATGGCAGAAGAGCTGGAGGCCCGATGACCGTCCTGGAGATGCGCGACGTGGTCAAGGAGTACCGGCTGCGCGACGGTCTGCAGATCACCAGGCTTCGCGCCGTCGACAAGGTGAGCTTCGAGCTGAAGCCGGGCCGTACGGTCGCACTGGTCGGGCAGTCCGGGTCGGGCAAGTCGACGATCGCCAAGTTGCTGATGCAGCTCGAGCGGCCGACCTCCGGAGCGATCCTCGTGGACGGCGAACCCATGCGGTACCGCGGATCGCCCGCGGCGGCGTACCGCAAGGCCGTGCAGATGGTGTTCCAGGACCCGTTCTCGTCGTTGAACCCGTACCACACGATCGGCCATCACCTCGCCCGTCCCGTGCGGATCCATCACCCCGACTTCACCCGTGAACAGGTCGCCGAGCGCGTGCTGGACCTGTTGCGCCGGGTCCGGCTGGATCCGTCCGAGGACTTCGCCCGGCGCAAGCCGCACGAGCTGTCCGGCGGCCAGCGCCAACGCGTCGCGATCGCCCGGGCGCTCGCACCCGAGCCTGCGATCCTGGTCGCCGACGAGCCCGTCTCGATGCTCGACGTCTCGATCAGACTCGGCGTTCTCAACCTGCTCGCAACCCTGCAGCGCGAGGAGAACCTCGGGGTCCTCTACATCACCCACGACCTCGCGACCGCGCGGCACTTCAGCGACGAGATCATGGTGCTGTACCGCGGTGAGGTGGTCGAACACGGCCCGGCCGACGACGTGATCCTGAATCCCCAGCACGAGTACACCCAACTGCTCGCGGACGCGGCGCCCGCCCCGGAACGGCGGCTGGCCGAGCTCAGCCCCGGAGCTACGGTCGCAGGTCCCAGAGGGCGCTGATCAAAGGGCGGTGAAGATCAGCGCGGCGCGCGCACAGCCCGATCGTGAGGGGTTCGAGCGGCGGGTTCGGGGGCCGCTCGACCAGGCGGTCGCGGACCGCCGATGACTCGAACACCAGGCGAGGTACGACGCCTGTGCCGCAACCGAGTGCCACCAGGGCCAGCAGGGCCTCGTGACCGTCCGGCTCAGCCGCGATGACCGGTTTCACCCCGGTCTTGCGGAACCAGCGGTACGCCGCATCCCGCACGAGTCCGCGCGCCGGCACCACGAACGGTCCGTCCGGCGTACCGTCGCGGCTGGTGACCAGGACCAGGTCGGTGACGGCAACGGTGCGCATCACCATGGACTGCGGCAACCGCTTCGGGATGCCAGCCACGGCAACGTCCACCTCGCCCTCGTCGAGCCTCGCCAGCGCGGCGGCCGCGTCGCCGGTCCGGACATCGAGCCGGATCTGGGGATGCGCTGCGCGCAACGGAGCGAGCAGGTCGGGCAGTAGGGCCTGGCAGGCGGTGACCGTGGCGAAGATCCGCAGTTCGCCGGTGAGATCCGCGGCCTCACCCGCGCCGGCGCGATAGTCGTCCCACAGTGCCAGGGCCTGTTCGGCGTACGCCGTGAACCGGCGACCGTCAGCGGTCAGTACGACGCCACGCGGTCCACGGTCGAGAAGGCGGGCACCGGCCCGCGTCTCCAGTCGCTGGATCGTCCGGGTCAGGGTCGCGGCGCTGACGTGGCACTCGAGGCTGGTGCGCCCGTAGTTCAGCGTGCGGGCGAGATGCAGGAACAGCTCCAGCTCGCGATGCTCCATGTTTCATCTCCTGCAACGGCCCGGTGCAGATGTTGCGCTTGCTGCAACGCCTCTGATCGACCTTAACTGAAGGTCATGAGCACCCTCACCTCGTCGGTCTTCCGGACCGAGACCATGACGGTTCCGGGAGGGACGGAAACGATCGTCCGTGGCGGCCGTGACCTGTTCCCCTTGCTGCCGCAGGCCCTGCACGGCGTACGGCGGATCGGCGTCCTGGGCTGGGGGCCGCAAGGCAGCGCCCAGGCCCAGAACCTGCGGGACTCGCTGGCCGGGACCGAGGTGGTCGTGTCCGTCGGGCTGCGGCCAGGTTCGCGATCGGCGGACGATGCCCGCGCGCACGGCTTCACCGAGGAGAACGGCACGCTCGGGGACTGGCTGGCGGTCGCCGCGGAATCGGACCTGGTGATCCTGCTCATCGCCGACGCAGCGCTGGCGGCCGAGCACGAGAAGATCTTCGCGGTGCTCAAGCCTGGCGCAACGATCGGGCTCTCGCACGGCTTCCTGCTGGGTCATCTGCAGTCGATCGGCAGTGACTTCCCCGCCGGGCATCCCGTGATCGCCGTGTGCCCGAAGGGAATGGGTGACTCGGTACGCCGCCTGTACCAGCAGGGCGCGACGGTCAACGGCGCCGGCATCAACGCGAGCATCGCCGTCCATGCGGACCCGGACGGTCACGCGACGGACCGGGCGTTGGCCTGGTCGATCGGCCTGGGATCGCCGTACACGTTCGCCACCACACTGGCCGACGAGTACCGGTCCGACATCGTCGGCGAGCGTGCCATCCTGCTCGGCGCGGTCCACGGTCTGGTGGAGGCGCTCTATCGCCACTTCGTCATCGCGGGCGCCGATCCGGTGACGGCGTACGAGCGATCCACCGAGTCGATCACCGGCCCGATCGCCCGCACCATCTCGGACTCGGGCCTGTCGGCGGTACGGGGCGCCACGGGTGACGAGGACTTGTTCGACCGTGCCTACTCCGTCGCCTACCGGCCGGCTCGCGACCTGGTCGCCGAGATCTACGACGAAGTTGCCGAGGGCACCGAACTCCGCAGCGTGATCCTGGCCGAGCAGCGTCTCGCCGCCCGCCCGATGTCCCCGATCGCCGGCAGCCCGATGTGGTCGCACAGTACGGCGGTGCACGCCCGCCGTACGTCGGTGCGGACCGGGATCGACCCGCTGACCGCCGGACTGTTCGTGGCCACGATGGTCGCGCAACTCGACGAGTTCGCGGCCCGCGGCCACGCCTGGTCCGAGATCGTGAACGAATCCGTCATCGAGGCGGTCGACTCGCTGCTGCCCTACATGCACGCCCGCGACGTCGCCTACATGGTCGACAACTGCTCACGGACCGCCCGGCTAGGCACCCGTCGCTGGGGTCCGCGCTTCCAGGCGGCGTACGAGCAGATCGCCCTGCCCCGCGTCCACGAGCCGGCCGACCAGGCCCTGGTCGAGCAGTTCCTCGGCAACCCCGCCCACGAGGCCCTCGCCGCGGCCGCCAAGCTCCGCCCCTCGGTGGACATCTCCGTCTGACCGGTGGATGGCGTGCAGACGGACAGGTAGTGCACCCCCGATACGCCGTACACGCCGCACCCCCAAGCGCAGGTGCACTACCCCCTCACCCGGTACTACCTGTTCATCTGTACGTAGGAGCAGCGTCAGTTTCGTAGTTAAGTCTTGACCCACCGTGGGCATGTGGGTAACTTTCGCGTCGCGGGGGAGCGCCTGTAATTCAATTACTTGTGGGGGTTTTCGCCTTGCACCTGACCCGACGTCAGACCCTCGGACTCGCGGCGGCAGCAGTCGCCGGTACGACGGTTGCCGGAACAACCACCGCCCAAGCAGGTACCGACCGATGGGTCCGCGAGACCCTGCGCCGGATGACGCTGGAACAGAAGGTCGGCCAGCTGTTCGTCTGCTACGCCTACGGGCCGACGGCCGACACGGCCGATGCCCGCAACACGAGCCTGTATGGCGTCGCGACGCCGGCCGAAGTGGTGCGCAAGTTCCACCTCGGCGGGGTGATCTACTTCGCCTGGACCGACTCGGTGAAGGACCCGCAGCAGATCGCCCGGCTGTCCAACGGGCTACAGGGCGCTGCGCTGGGCGACACCGGCGTACCGCTGCAGATCAGCACCGACCAGGAGCACGGCGTCGTGTTCCGGGTCGGACCACCGGCGACCCAGTTCCCGGGCGCGATGGCGCTCGGCGCGACCAGGTCGGCGGAGTACGCGCGGCAGGCAGCCGGAATCGGCGGCCGGGAGCTGAAGGCGGTCGGGATCACCACCGACTTCGCCCCGGTCGCGGACGTCAACGTCAACCCGCTGAACCCCGTGATCGGCGTCCGGTCCTTCTCATCTGATCCTGCGGTAGTCGCCGCCCTGACCGCCGAGCAGGTGAAGGGGTACCAGCGGGATGGGCGGATCGTGTCCACCGCCAAGCACTTCCCCGGCCACGGTGACACCGCGACCGACAGCCACACCGGGATCCCGGTGATCAGCCACACGCTGGAGGAGTGGACGCGGATCGACCGGCCGCCGTTCGAGGCGGCGATCCGGGCCGGGATCGAATCGATCATGACCGCGCACATCGTCGTACCGGCCCTCGACCCGGCCGAGGACCCGGCGACGCTGAGCAAGCCGATCCTGACCGGGATCCTGCGTGAGCAGCTCCGGTTCGACGGGGTCGTGATCACCGACTCGCTGGGCATGAAGGGCGTGCGGGACAAGTACGGCGACGCCGAGATCCCGCTCCGGGCGATCGAGGCCGGTGTCGACCAGTTGCTGATGCCGGTCGACCCGGGGCTCGCGTACAACTCGGTGCTGGACGCGGTGCGTGGCGGGCGGATCAGCGAGGCCCGGATCGACCAGAGCGTCGAGCGGATCCTGAAGCTGAAGCTCCGGACCGGTGTCGTCGACCAGCCGTACGTCGACCTCGCTCGCGTCGCGAAGGTGGTCGGCACACCGGCGAACTACGCCGCCGCCCAGCGGATCGCGGATCGCAGTACGACCCTGCTGAAGAACGACGCCGGCCTGCTGCCGTTGTCCCCGGCGCCGCGGAAGATCCTGGTCGCCGGCTACAGCCCGGCGGCGCTCGGGACCGCACTGCAGGGCCGCGGCGCGACGGCGGTCGTGAAGGACACGGGAGCGACGCCGACCGACGCCAAGATCGACGATGCCGTCGCCGCATCGGCGGACGCGGATCTCACCGTCGTACTCACGATGAAGGCCTGGGACACCGAGGTCACTGACAAGCAGGCCAAGCAGCAGAAGCTGGTCAACGCCCTGCTCGCCACCGGCCGGCCGGTGATCCTGGCCGCCGTTCGCGATCCGTACGACGTCGCCTACTTCCCGTCCGCGTCGACCACGCTAGCGACCTACGGCTACGCGGCGGTCTCGATGGAGGCGCTGGCCAAGGTGTTGTACGGCGAGCTGGCGCCCACCGGCAAGCTGCCGGTGGCGATCCCGGCGCAGCCCGATCCGTCCGTGACGTTGTACCCGTTCGGTCACGGGCTCGGCTTCGACCCGCGGCAGACCCGGCTGACTGTTGCCTCGTACAACATTCATGCCGGGGCCGGCGAGGACAACGTGTTCGATCTCGACCGGACCGCCCAGGCCCTGAAGGCGCTGAACGCCGACGTGATCGGGTTGCAGGAAGTCGACGTTCACTGGGACGCGCGCAGCCAGTGGCGCGACACCATCGCCGAGCTGGCCGCCACGCTCGGGATGTACGCCGGGTTCGCGCCGATCTACGACCTCGACCCGCCCACGCCCGGTCAGCCGCGTCGCCAGTACGGCGTCGGCGTGCTGTCCCGTTTCCCGCTGGTGCGGACAGAGAACCACCCGATCACCAGGCTGTCGACCCAGGACCCGAACCCGGTGCCGGCCCCGGCGCCCGGATTCCTCGAGGCCGAGATCGACGTCCGTGGCCGCCGGGTGCACGTCTACTGCACGCACCTGGACTACCGGGCGGATCCGTCGGTCCGGGAGGCCCAGGTCCGCGACACGATGAAGATCCTGGCCGGCGACCGCCGCAAGGATCTGCAGATCCTCACCGGTGACTTCAACGCCGAGGCGACCGCTCCGGAGCTGGCGGGACTGTGGACCCGGCTCACCGACAGCTGGACCGCCACCGGCACGACCTCCGGCGGTCCGAACACCTATCCTGCGGTCGATCCGGTCAAGCGGATCGACTTCGTCACCGTCGGCACGGGACTGCACGTCCTGCGGGTCGCGGTGCCTCCTGAGCAAGCGGCCAGCGACCATCGCCCCGTGGTAGCCGACCTGTCGTTCCGTCCCTGACGCCCTGCCCGAAGGAGAGATCTGATGAAGCGACGCAGTTTGCTGGCGGGCGCTGGTGCACTCGCCGCCGCCCCGCTGATCGACGTACCCGCCGCTCACGCCGGCGGTTCGGCCGGGGGCAAGGCGGTGATGACCGGCGCTGAGGTGCTGGCCAAGGACGACTGGCGGGCGCTGGCCGGTCAGAAGGTCGGGGTGATCAGCAACCCGACCGGCATCCTGCCCGACTTCAACCACATCGTCGACACCATGCACGCCTCCGGGAAGGTCAACATCGTCGCGGTCTTCGGCCCGGAGCACGGCTTCCGCGGGTCGGCGCAGGCCGGCGGATCCGAGGGCGACCACGTCGATCCCCGCACCGGGATCATGGTGTACGACGCGTACGGCGCGACCGTGGACAAACTGGTCGATCTCTACACCAAGTCGGGCGTCGAGACGGTCGTCTTCGACATCCAGGACGTCGGCGCGCGGTTCTACACCTACATCTGGACCATGTACTCGGCGATGCAAGCGGCCATCACCACGGGCTCGCGGTTCGTCGTCCTGGACCGGCCGAACCCGGTCGGCGGGTACGCCCGCGGCCCGATGATGAAGCCCGGGTTCACCTCTGGGGTCGGCAAGGAGGAGATCATCCAGCAGCACGGCATGACGGTCGGCGAGCTCGCCCGGCTCTTCAACGCCGAGTACCTGCCGCTCGACGCAGGAGGCGCACGGCTCAAGGAGCTCAAGGTCATCCCGGTGCAGAACTGGACGCGGGACCAGTTGTACGACGACACCGGGCTGCCCTGGGTGATGCCGAGCCCGAACATGCCCACCCCGGACACCGCGCTGGTCTACCCGGGCCTGTGCCTGTTCGAGGCGACCAACATGTCCGAGGGACGCGGTACGACCCGGCCGTTCGAGCTGATCGGCGCGCCGTACGTCGACTACAAGTGGGCGCAGGCGCTGCAGCAGAAGACCATCCCGGGCGTGGAGTTCCGGGAGGCGTACTTCACCCCGACGATCAGCAAGAACGCGAACCTGCTCTGCGGCGGCGTCCAGGTGCAGATCACCGATCCGTCCCGGGTCGAGGCGATCACCGCGGCGACGCACATGATCGTCGAGGCCCGCAAGCTCTACCCGGACTTCACCTGGCGGGCCGAGAACCCGCCCGGCCGGTGGATCGACCTGCTCACCGGGTCGGACCGGTTCCGCACCATGCTGATGGCCGACGCGACCGCGGAGCAGATCGTCGCGGCATGGAAGTCTGAGACCGACGCATGGACCGCGCGCCGCGCCAAGTACCTGCTCTACAAGGGAGCCCACCGGTGAGACGAGTCGCGGCGCTCACGATAGCCTCTGCGGTGATGCTGACGATGGCAAGCCCTGCAGTTGCCGACGGCAACAGATCTGGCCGGTTCGACCAGCCGTACGACGGCTACGCACCGAAGGGAACGCTGTTGCGTGACTCGACCCCGGCGAAGGCCGGACTGGACCCGGCACCGATCGACGCGGCGCTCGCCCAGGTCGACGGCTGGACCCGCCCGAACGGTACGGCGAAACCCCTGTACGCCGGCGCGGTCACACTGCTCGGCCACGACGGGAAGGTCGTGACCCGGACCGCCACCGGGATGGCGCTGAAGTACGCCGACGGCAATGGCACCGAGCTGCCGGCCGACCAGCAGATCCCGATGCGCACCGACACGATCTTCGACATGGCCTCGGTGTCCAAGCTGTTCACCTCGATCGTGGTGATGCAGCTGGTCGAGAAGGGCAAGGTCGACCTCGACACCCCGATCGCGACGTACGTGCCGGAGTTCGCCGCGAACGGGAAGGAAGCCATCACGGTCCGGCAGGCGCTCACGCACACCACCGGGTTCCCGGCCTGGCTGCCGCTGTGGAGCACCGGCAAGACGCCGGAGGAACGGCTCCAGCTGGCGCTCACCGCGAAGCTGCAGAACCCGCCCGGCAGCACCTACCTCTACAGCGACCTGAACCTGATCACGCTCGGCGAGGTGGCGCACCGGGTGACCGGCAAGACGCTGGACAAGCTGGTTGCCGACGGCATCACCAAGCCGCTGCAGATGCGCGACACCGGCTACAACCCGGACCCGAAGAAGAAGCCGCGCATCGCCGCGACGGAGTATCAGACCGCGCCGCCGCGGGGCATGGTGTGGGGTGAGGTGCACGACGAGAACGCCTGGTCGCTGGACGGCGTGGCCGGTCACGCCGGCGTCTTCAGCACCGCCGACGACCTCGCCGTTCTGGCCCAGACCTTTCTGAACGGCGGCAGTTACCGTGGTGCCCGGATCCTGAAGGAATCCTCGGTGACCGCGATGATCACCAACTTCAACCAGGCCTTCCCGGGCAACGACCACGGCCTCGGCTTCGAGCTGAACCAGCGCTGGTACATGGGCGGCCTGTCCGGGCCGCGGACGGCCGGGCACACCGGCTACACCGGGACGTCGATCGTGATCGACTTCGACTCTCGCTCGTTCGCCATCCTGCTGACCAACCGGGTCCACCCGAGCCGCAACTGGGGCAGCAACAACCCGGCTCGCCGGGCCGTCGTGCAAGGGCTTGCCCTGGCGCTCGGCGTCGGTCCGCAGCACGGCAAGGACGCCTGGTTCTCCGGTACGACGGACAACGCGACGACCACCCTGGCCACGCAGGTCGCCGTACCGGCCGGGGGAGCGAAGCTGGCCTTCGACCTGTTCGTCGACACCGAGGACACGGATCTGCTGTACCTGGAGACGTCGACGGACGGGACCACCTGGACGAAGCTGCCGTTCACCGTGCGGGACCGCGGAACCGTGATCGACACCGACGGGTCGATCAGCGGCTCCGGCGACCGGCACTGGCACCAGGTGTCGGCCGAACTCGGCGAGGGTGCGCAGACGATCCGCTGGCGGTACGCCTCCGATCCGCTGTACCAGGGCCGCGGTGTGTACGTCGACGGTGTGAAGATCACGCACGGACGCGATGTTCTTCTCGACGGAGAGCGAACGCCTGAATCATTTGTCGCTTCAGGTTGGAGACTTTCGCGTCGGTGACCCCACTTCGTGCATAGGCGCCGTACCGTGGCTGTCATGAATTCAACGACCTCTCCAGAACCCACGGGGCCGCTGCTGGTCCGGGTCCGCGCGGTGATGCCCGCGCTGGCCCCGGCCGAGCAGCGGGTCGCGAACGCGGTCCTCGCGGACCCGGGCGGAGTGGCCGCGATGACGATCTCCGAACTGGCCGAGGTGGCATCCACCTCGGAGACCACGGTCATCCGGTTCTGCAAGCAGATCGGCGTCCCGGGCTATCCGCAGCTCCGCCTGCAGTTGGCGGCCCAGTCGGCGCAGGAGAGTGCGCGACCCGAGGTGGGCGGCGACATCGAGCCCGGCGACTCGCTGGCCGACGTTGTCAGCAAGGTTGCGTTCGCCGACGAGCGGGCGGTCCGTGAGACCGCGCAGCAGGTCGACGTGGACTCCTTGGCCAAGGTCGTGACCGCGGTCGTGAACGCGCCTCGCGTCGACCTGTACGGCTTCGGTGCGAGCGCGTTCGTGGCGCTCGACCTGCAGCAGAAGTTGCACCGGATCCGGCGGGTCGCGTTCGCCTGGTCCGACGTCCACGTCGCGCTGCCCAGCGCCGCCCTGCTCGGGGACGGCGACGTGGCGATCGGCATCTCCCACACCGGTACGACGGTCGAGGTCGTCGAGGCGCTCGAGGAGGCGGCCAAGCACGGCGCCACCACGGTCGCGGTGACGAACTTCCCCCGCTCGCCGCTGGCCAAGACGGCGGATCTGGTGCTGACCACGGCCGCCCGGGAGACGACGTACCGGTCCGGGGCCATGTCCAGCCGGATCGCGCAACTGACCGTGATCGACTGCCTGTTCATCGGGGTCGCGCAGCAGGTGCTGCCGGACGCGCGCAAGGCGCTGGAGGAGACGGCCACCTCGGTCCGTGGTCACCGGCTCAAGGGCTCTGAGTGACGTCAACAGTTTTCTGTCAAGGATGAACGGAATTGAAAATCCTTCAGTAGGAAACTAACATCGGATCTGTGACCTCACCGACAGAGCAGCGCAACCCGAGGACGCTCGCCATCGATGCGGTGGGGACGTCCGAGATCCTGCAGTTGGTGAACAACGAGGATGCGCGGGTCGCGGGCGCCGTCGGACTGGTCATCCCCGAGCTGACCAAGGCTGTGGATGCCGCCGTCGAGGCGGTCCGCGGCGGTGGTCGGGTGCACTACTTCGGCGCCGGGACGTCGGGACGCCTCGCCGTACTGGACGCCGCCGAGTTGCTGCCCACGTTCCATACGCCCGAGGACCTGGTGGTCGCGCACCACGCCGGCGGGATGGACGCGCTGTTCCGCGCGGTTGAGAACGTCGAGGACTCCGAGGATGGCGGTGCCGCGGACGCGGCCACTGTGACCGGCCAGGACATCGTCATCGGCCTCGCTGCCTCTGGGAGTACGCCGTACGTCGCTGGGGCCCTCAAGGCGGCCCGGACGGCCGGTGCGACCACCGTGCTGGTGACGTCGAACCCGAACGCCCCGCTGGCGCCGCTGGCCGACATCGTGATCGCCGCGGACACCGGGCCTGAGGTCATCGCAGGATCGACGCGACTCAAGGCCGGCACGGCGCAGAAGCTGATCCTCAACTCCTTCTCCACCACGCTGATGATCAAGCTCGGCCGGACCTGGTCGAACCTGATGGTCGACCTGGTCGCCACCAACAAGAAGCTCCGCGGCCGGATGCTGCGCATCCTCGCCGAGGCAACCGGCGCTGACGAGCAGGCGTGCGAAGCCGCACTGGCCGCGGCCGAAGGCGAACTGAAGCCGGCCCTCGTCCACCTACTCACCGGCGCCACCATCCCGGCGGCCCGGGCTGCGCTCGAGGATGCCCACGGCCGAGTAGCCGACGCCCTGGCCACCCTCGGCGCCTCGCCCCAGCGCACCGCCTCCGCCTGAGCACAGCCGCACTGCCACTCAGGCGGGGGAGCGGAGGCGGAGGAGTTCGGATCGGGCGTGGGTTACACCGGGAGTTTCGGCGCCGTGGGCCTGGGCCAGCTCGCGGGACAGATCGGTGGCGGCTTCCAGCAGGTGCCGGGCCTTCCTGCGGCTGTGGAGGTGTTTGCGGTAGGCCTTGCGATCTCTTCTCAGGCCGCTGACCGCGTCCAGCAGAGCCGGGTCGAGGGCACCGGTCGCGAGTTCGGGGGCGAGCAGGGCACGGGTCCAGACGCGTTCCTGCCGGGCGGCGTGCCGCAGGACGTAGAACAGCGCCGTCAGTTCGATGGCCGCGATCACGAACGGCAAGCCGGCCGCGGCGACACCACCGCCGCTGAGACCGGCCATGTCGTCCCAGGCGAAGTGGAACAGCATGGCCATCAGCATGGTGAGTACGCCTCTGACCACGTTGCGCTCGCCGCGGGTCCTGCCGAGGACCCACATCAGGCCGGCGCAGAAGATCGCACTGAACAGGGCGTGTGACACGATGCCGGCCGCGCCCCGAACCAGGAACACCCGCAACGACGAGCCGAGCTGGTCCACGCCGTACAACTGCGTCGCGCCGTTGTAGACGTAGAGCACGTCCTCGAACACCTGGAAGCCGAGACCGATGTACGCGCCGATGATGAACCCGTCGTACGCGCTGCGGACCAGGCGTGGCGCGAGGCCGATGAGCAGCACCAGCCCGAGTGCCTTGCCCCACTCCTCGTTGATCGGCGCGGTGAGTCCGGCGCCCCAGTCCGCGCCGAAGGAGCTGCCGCCGGCCTTCGCCCAGATCTCCAGCAACGCCTGGTTGGCCGGCAGTGCGATCCAGAACGTCGCGGCGACGCCACCCCAGACGAAGCCGGTCGCCAGCAGCCCGGCAGGCTGAGCGGTGAACCGGTTGTGATGGCGCAGGAGCAGCAGCCACGGCACGAGGTACAGCGCGAAGAGGAGGATGCCGCCGGCCAGGGCCGGCGAGTAGAACGAGGCGCGCGGCCCGAAGTACCGAAGCATCGTCAGGGCGCCGCCGCCGACGCCCAGGACGTAGACCCAGAACGCCAGGTTGTGCGGTTGCAGGAACCGGAACGGTTGCCCCCAGCCCGATTCCTCGATCGCGCTGAGCTGAGCGGCCTTGCCTTCGGGCACTGCGGTGTCGGTCATCGGGCCGGCCCCGGTGTGATGCTGCGCAGCAGGGCTGCCACCTCGTCCTGGTACTGCTCGAACTGACCGGGCGCGGTGCGGACGCGGACGAGCAGCGCAGGCGCAGCCTCCACCGCCTCGGGTGTGCCGGTGGCCATCTTGAAGGCAGCATCGATGCCGTCACCGCCGGTGGAGGTTCGGCTCTCCACGACTCCGACCAGGCCGCCTCCGGTCGTCAGCGTTCCGCGCCGCCCACTCACGCCCGGGGCGTCGCTTTCCGACCGATCCACCTGATCCAGGAACGCTGTCGCGGTGCCGTCGTACGACGTACCGGTCAGCTCGATCGTGGCGCCTCCGCTGGCCAGCTTCACCTGCAGGCTCGTCGCGTTCCCGCCAGTCAGGCTCCCGCTCTCCAGTTGCCAGCCGACCGGTGGCACCGCGGTCGCACCGTCGCCGAGCTCGAGCACCTGACCGGCCTTGATCTGGTTGTGCCACGGAATCGCCGCGTTGAGCGCCGGCAAGCCGTAGATCAGCACCAGCGCTATGGCGAGGCTGGTCAGCCCGGCCGGGAAGGTCCGTCGGTCGAGTCCGAACCACCGGTGCTCGACCGGAACCCAGTCCCTTGGCGTCTCCTGCGTACCTGCTGTCATCGGCCCCTCCGCACGCCAGCTTCAACGCCATCACTGTAGCGGCGTCAGCTCGGCGCACCTGCGTGCCACAATCTCTGCGGCATAGTCCGGTGCGGTCTGCCGGACTGTTTCTTTGTGCGTGGGGTAAACCCTCACTGTGCTTGAGTCTGCACAGATTCCTAACCTCTCGATGCATTGTTTCCGGTGTCTTTTCGGCGGTTGAGTAAGCCTCCGCAAGAGGTTGCGAACGGTAGTTGGATCATCACTTCTGGTCCATAGCGCAGTTGTGTGATCGTGTCGTATCGTCGCGTCATCGCCAGACCTTGGTGGAGGTCCTGGTCTTCGAATCCTTTGTGTGCAACGAACTTCGGAGCTCGGATGACCAATCACGGTACTGTCGTGGTGCCCGGAACCACCCAGGGCGCGCAGTGGGTCGACGACGTCCTGCTCGCCGGCCCGGCCACCGATGTCTGCTTTCGTCTTCCGGAACCTGTTGATCGCGCGAAACTGCGCCGATTGGTCCGGGATCGTCAATCGGAACTCCGCAACGCGGGTTTTCGTGCCGGTGGTGCCGCGGCTTTACGATTACCGCCCTCATTGGCTTTCGTGACGCATTTGCTGGCGGTCTGGCGCAGTGGCGGGCAGGCGATCCTGCTGGATCACCGGCTGACCGACTACGAGGTCCGGCGGGCGATCGAGCGGCTGGTTCCGCAGGTCGTGGTGTCGCCGGAGCGGCCGGTGCGGTCGGGACTGCGGACGTTCGTCGAGGTGCACACCGATGTGGCCAGCTACTCGGGTCATCCGGCCGGGACCGCACACGCCGTCGTACAGCTGAGCTCCGGGTCGACGGGGCCGTCGAAGGTGATCGGCCGGACGGCGGAGGATCTCGTCGAGGAGGTACTGCGGTACACGCGGATCGACGGGGTGCCGGTGCGGGGTGAGCGGTTGATTCTGCTGCCGTCGATGGTGCATGTGCTCGGACTGGTCGGAGGTCTGCTCTACGGCCTGCATGCAGGGGTCGAGCTGGTGCCGCCGGCGCGGTTGACGGGTGACGCGATCGTGCAGGCGATCGCTGCGGGGACGTCGCCGGCGACGGTTCTCGGGGTGCCCTTCCATATCGGGCTGCTCGCGTCGGTCCAGGAGCCACCGAAGTTGCCGCAGTTCCAGCGGATGACGACGGGTGGCGAGTTGGTACCGGCCGCGGTCTCACAGTCGTTCGAGGACAAGTACGGCGTACCGCTCGGGAACATGTACGGGATGACCGAGGTCGGGGTCATCGGCACCGATCTGTACGGCGAACATCGCCCGGCGATCCGTCCGGCACCGGGGATCGAGGTCCGTGCTGTCGACGGCGAACTCCAGGTCCGGCGGGCTGAATCGCCGTACCTCGGGCTGTCCGATCCGGCGCGATGGTCCGACGGCTGGCTCCGTACCCGTGACGCCGGTGTGGTCGATCCCGAAACCGGTCTGGTCAGCATCAAGGGGCGCCTCGACTCGCAGGTCTCGGTCGGCGGCCTGAAGGTCGACCTGACGGAGGTCGAGTACACCCTGGGCACCCTCCGCGGTGTCGAGGCGGCCGTTGTCGTGTTCGACGGCGCGATCACCGCCTACCTCCAACTCAACCGCCCGCGCGACGCTGCCCACCTGGAAGCCGAACTCGCCCAACTCCTCGCTTCCTACAAACGCCCCCGCACCCTCCGCGTCCTCGATCAACTCCCCCGAACCACCACCGGAAAACTAGTCCGAGACGTCACAGTCCTCCGCAAGGCCACCCCGTGATGCGCGGTCAGCACGATTTCCGTGAGACCGGCACCGGCAGCAAGCGCGACCACCGCCCCCTCCCACGGCACGTACGTCACCACCAGCCCCGGCTCCGACTCGACCGCGCCACCACCGAGTGGCATGCGGCGGCGGAGGCCGGAGTTTCTGAGGCCTTGGCCGAGGGCTTTGCCTACTGCTTCTTTGGCGGTCCAGAGGTGGAGGAAGGCGATCAGGTGGTCGGGCTGCTCGGACATCCAGTGGAGTTCGGCGGGGTCGAACCACCGGTGCGCGAGGGCGTTGACCTCGCGGGGGTGGACGTCCTCGACGTCCACGCCGAGCGGACCCGACAAGGACGCGGCAACCACCACGAGATTGCGGCTGTGGCTGAGGCTCACGGCCAGCCCGTCGACGTACGGCTGCCCGTTGTCCGCGTGACGAAGCGACGGCCTCCTGACGAGGGTGCTCGCGAGGTCGAGCAGCAGCGCGTGGGCCGTGGCGCGCGACTCGGCGCCGGCCGGAGCCACCCAGACATGTACCGAATCACCCACCGAAAGAAGGTAACAAGATGAAGGACGAGGTTCGCGCTTTCGTCATCGCGCAACTGCAGGACATGAACTACGACACCGAGGGCGTCGATGACGAGACCACGCTCGGCCCGGCCGGCGTGGACCTGGAGTCGCTGGCGCTGGCGGATCTGTCGGTGCGGGTCGAGGATCGGTTCGGGGTCAGGTTCTCCGACGACGAGTCCGAGCAGCTCGCGCTGATGACGGTCGGCGAGTTCACCACCGAGGTGGCCGGCCGGGTAGCTCAGCAGGTCTGATGAACTCGAACCCACCACCGCCCGGGCGGGACGAGATCATCAGCTGGCTCGCCGGCCTCGGCGAGCGGCCACCCGGCACGGACCGGATCGACTCGATGGAGCTGGCCTGGCTGGTCCATCAGGTCGAGCAGCGGTACGGCGTACAGCTCGACGACGACCAACTCGAGCGGATGACCACCGTCGACGACGCAGTCACCGTGATCGCCGAGGTGCTGACCAGCCATGTCTGAAGCGCGACCGGTCTCCGTCACCGGCCTCTCGATCCTGACCGCGCTCGGCCGCGGTCCGGAGGCGCAGCTCACCGGCGCCCCGGCGTTCACCGAGGTACGGCGCTTCGACACCAGCAACCGCCGGGTCCGGTACGCCGCGATGGCCGCCGAAACCGGCACGCTGGAAGAAGAACTGGACCTGGCGATCGCAACCGCCTGCGCACAAGCCGGTGTCGACCGCAGTACGACGCCACTCCTGCTCGCACTCCACTCCGCGCCGGCCTGCGACTTCGGGCAACGTCGCATCTACACCAGCGCCTGCGTCTCCGCCAGTACGGCGCTCGCCGCCGCCGGAACCCTCATCAGCACAGGCCGCGCCGATCGCATCGTCGTAGCAGCCGCGTATCTGGTCGAACCACACCAGTTCGCCCTCTTTGACGCCGGGCGGGCGTTGGCCGACGACAACACAGTCCGCCCGTTCAGCCTCAACCGCCGCGGCCTGCTCCTGGGCGATGGCGTAGCCGCAGTAGTCCTCCAAGCCGGCGATGGCCTGGCCGAACTCCTCGGCTGGTCCCGAACCGGCGACGCGTACCACCCCTGCCAGCCATCCCCGGACGGCCGGGGCCTGGCCACTGCGATCCGATCAGCCTTGGTGAAGGCCGGCGTACCACCAGACGCGATCAGCTACCTCAACGCCAACGCCACCGGCACCCCCTTCGCCGACGCAGCCGAGGCCGCCGCCATCACCACAGTGTTCAGCAGTAGCCCATCTGTGAGTTCGACGAAGGGGCTGCATGGGCATGCGTTGGAGGCTTCGGGGTTGGTGGAGTTCGTGGTGACTGTGCAGGCCTTGCGGGAGGGAAAGTTGCCCGTGAACGCGGGGTTCCTCGAGCCCGATCCCGCGTGTTCGGTGGATCTGATTCTGGATGCGCCTCGGCCGGCCACGTCGGCGTATGGGATGACGGTGAACTCGGCGTTCGGCGGCGCCAATACCGCGTTGGTGGTGCGGGCGGGATGAGCGAGTTGCTGGAAGTTCATGACCTCGTCGTGCGTGGCGAGGGCTACTGGCCGGAGCCGGGTGATGACGTCGCGGCAGGGCCGCCGGTGGTGCCGGGGTTCGTGTTGTCGGTGTTCAACCCGTTGGCCGCGGTGGTGGCTGAGCGATGCATGAGCCGGCTGACGGAGCCACGCAAAACCCCGACGGGGATCGTGCTGGTGAGTGACGGGGACAGCGTGAGCGCGGAGCACGTACGCCAAGCTGTTGCTGAGGGCAAGCGCATCGGTCCGTTGTTCTTCTTCCAGTCGGTGCCGAACAGCATCGCCGGCTGGATCGCGGCGAAGTGGGACCTGCGCGGCCCGGTCGTGTGTGTGACCGACGGTGGCGAGAACGAGGCCGCGTTGCTGATCGGCGATGGGGACGCCGACCAGGTGCTGATCGTGGAGGTGGGTGCCGACCAGGCGTCCGCCCGGATCGTGAGTGGGGGAGACCCGATATGAAGAGCCTGAGAGCCCGGCTCGCCGCGGACCCGGCGATCGGAACCGGCAACGTCCTGGCGAGGGTCATCGCCCACGGCGCCGACCTGAGCGGCCCCGGCCTGACGTTCGACACACCCGTCGACCACTACCCGGCCGAGCACCCACTGACCCTCGGCGAGCTGGACGAGCGGGTCCAGGCCCGTACCGCGTGGCTGCACGAGCACGGCATCGGACGCCGGGACGTGGTCGCGATCTGGGCGACCGAGGCGCAGGACATCGTCCTGAGCTTCCTCGCGCTGACCCGGGTCGGCGCGATCCCCGCGCTGATGAACGGCAAGATGAGCCCACCCATCGCCGAAGAGTTCGTCCGCCGCCTCCGCGCAACCGGCGTACTCGCGGACGCGGCACATCGCGAGTTGTTGCACGAGGCACCGATTCTTGCCGAGCCGCGCGACCTGGGGACGGCGGACCCGGCCATGGCGCCGGAGCACTACCGGCACCACGCCGACGACCCTGTCGTGATCACCCACACCAGCGGCACGACCGGCGTACCGAAGGCGGTGATGCACACCCACACCACGCTGTACGCCGCTCTGAAGCACCTGCTCACGATGCCGCAGGCGCAAGGCACCGACAGGATCCTGAACGCCCTCCCGATCCCGCACACCGCCACGGTCCTGATGGTGAACCAGGTCCTCGGGAACCGGGCCGAGATGCTGCTGGTGTCCAGCCAGGATGCCCCGAACGTCCTTCACCACATCGAACGCTGGAAACCGCACTCCGTCTATGGATTCGCCGTCACCTGGGCCGGCCTGGCCCGCGAGGACCTGAATCGCCACGACCTCGACTCGGTCCGGATGTGGTTCAACACCGGCGACTGTGCGCACGAACCGCACATCCGCAAACTGGTTGCCGTCGGCACCCGGCAGACCGTCACCCGCGCCGGTCGCCTGACCGTCAAGGGCTCGCACTTCATCGACGGTCTCGGGTCCAGCGAGATGGGCCACAACGGCTTCCACATCACGCACACGAGCGACAGCGACCACTACGGCCGGTGCATCGGCAAGCCGTACGAGTTCGCCGAGGCGGCCGTGCTCACGCAGACCGGCGACGAACTGCCACCAGGCAAGCCCGGCCTGCTCGGCTTCAGGTCGCCGAGCGTCTCACCCGGCTACTGGAACGACTCGGTCAACACGTACCGCTTCCGCCTGAACGGCTGGTTCCTCACCGGCGACCTGGCCTACCGCGACGACACCGGCCACTACTTCCACCTCGACCGCATCCCCGACGCGGTCGCCGGCTTCGACGGCCCGCAACTGTTCACCTCGCTGTCCGAGGAACGCATCCTCGCGGCCCTTCCCGAAGTCCTCGACTGCACGGTGATCATCACGCCGGGCGACGGCGAGTACGTCGCCGACATCCTGCTCGAACTCACGCCGGACGCGGCCGAAGAAGACCGCGTGGACGCGGTGAAGGCCGCGGTCGGTGAGGAAGTCGCAACGATCATCCGCACGGTGACCGTGGTCGGCGCGGAGGAGGTCCCGGTCACGGTGACAGGCAAAGTCCGCAAGGTCGCACTCCGCGAAGCACGCCTGACCGGGGCAGAGGCATGACCGCGCCGGGCAGCGGCGTGACGATCACCGGGATGGGTCTGATCACGCCCGTCGGCCGAGGCGTGGAGACGGTGTACGACGCCTTGCTGCACGGGCGATCGGGCATCGTCAAACCACCGGCGGACCACCCGATCGCGAACTCCGTCGAGCTCGCCGGCATCCTCCCGCCGATCGACACGGGCAAGATCACCTCCGGCCCTGACGGCAAGGTGATGGATCGGACGGTTGTCCTTGCACAGCTGGCGGCCGAGGACGCACTGAACGACGCCGGCCTGGTCGTCGGCGACAACGTCGATCCCGACCGCATCGGCGTCATCATCGGCGGCGTCGGCGGTATGGCGACGCTCGAGCAACAGGTCCTGGCCCGGGCCGAACGAGGTCGTGCCGCCGTCAGCCCCTACCTCCTGACCGGCATCCTCCCCAACATGCCGGCTGCTCGGATCGCGATCCGGTTCGGTCTCCGCGGCTACACCTCAGCAGTCGGTACGGCGTGCGCCTCGGGTGCTCAGGCGATCGCGGACGCGGTTCGGCTGATCCGATCCGGCGAAGCGGACGTGGTGCTGTGCGGCGCAAGCGAAGCCCCACTGTTCCCGACCTTCGCCGAAACCTTCGCCAACGCACGAGCGCTGGCGCGGGGCTGGGACGATCCGGCCGAGGCGAGCCGCCCGTTCGACCTACGCCGCAACGGGTTCGTGCTGTCCGAAGGCGCCGGTCTGCTCGTCCTCGAAAGCACAGCGCATGCGGCAGCCCGAGGGGCCGGCGGCTACGCCGATGTGGCCGGGTACGGCGTGAACTCCGACGCACACCACCCGACTGCTCCCCGGCCCGACGGAATGGGCGCCGCCGAGTGCATGCGGCGAGCCCTGGCGAGCGGCGGAGTACGACCGAGTCAGGTCCTCTACGTCAACGCACATGGCACGAGCACGAAGCTCGGCGACGTGGCCGAGTCGGTCGCGATCGGGCTCGCGTTCGGCGACCGCGCCCCGGCAGTCAGCTCTACCAAAGCGCTGACCGGACACATGCTCGGCACCTCCGGAGTGGTCGAGGCTGCGGCAGCGGCCCTCGCGATCACGACCGGTCTGGTGCCGCCGACGTACCACCTGGACGATCCGGATCCGGCCTGCCCGCTGGACCACGTCCGCAAGGAACCCCGCGACCTGCGGCCGGAGTACACACTGTCGAACTCGTTCGGGTTCGGCGGCCAGAACGTGAGCCTGCTCCTCGGCACCGCCACCACGCCGAAGCGGCGACAGATGAACAGTGAGGTGAGGGTGTGATGGAGATCTACGGGATCGACCACGTGGAGATGTACGTGGGCGACGCTCGGCAGGCCGCGTTCTACCTGGGACACGCGTTCGGCCTGCAGATTCACGGCCAGGGCGGTCCGGAGACCGGTCTGCCGGATCAGCGGTCGCTGCTGCTGCGCGAGGACGCCGTACAGATCGTGCTGACCTCGGGGCTGGCCGCGGACCACCCGGCGGCGGAGTACGTGCGGCGCCACGGTGACGGGGTCGCCGTGGTCGGGCTGGAAGTGGACAACGCGTCGGTCGCCTACACAGAGCTGCTGGCGCGGGGTGCCGAGCCGGTGAGCGAGCCGGTGACGTACACCGACGGCCGGGAGACCACCGTCGTGATCGCCGAGGTGGCCGGATTCGGCGATGTGATCCATCGGTTGGTCGAGCGGCACGGCCCACGGCGGGAGTTCGCACCGGGCGCGTTCCAGATCACCGAGCCCGCGAGTGGCCCGGACGAGAAGCTGTTCAGCGAGATCGACCACCTGGCGATCTGTGTGCCGTCCGGTGAGCTCGAGCCGACGGCGACGTTCTACGAGGAGGTGTTCGGGTTCCCGCGGATCTTCGAGGAGTACATCGAGGTGGCCGGCCAGGGGATGGACTCGAAGGTCGTCCAGAGTCCGTCGAAGCACGTCACGTTCACGCTGATCGAGCCCGACGCGAACCGCCGTCCCGGCCAGATCAACGACTTCCTCAGCTGGCATGCCGGCGCCGGAGTGCAGCACATCGCCTTGCGCACCAGCAACATCGTCGAGGCGGTCAGCACGCTGGCGGGCCGCGGCGTCAACTTCCTCGGTACTCCGTCGACGTACTACCAGGCGCTGCCGGAGCGCGTCGGCGAGGTGGAGACACCGATCGAGGAACTGGAGGAACTGGGGATCCTGGTCGACCGGGACCACTGGGGTCAGCTGCTGCAGATCTTCACCGAGTCGATGCACGTCCGCCGCACCCTGTTCCTGGAGATCATCGAGCGGCGCGGCGCGATGACGTTCGGCAGCGGCAACATCAAGGCCCTCTACGAAGCCAAGGAACGCGAGCTGGCGGGAGCTGACGCATGAGCCTGGAGTTCAAGCTGTCCGAAGAAGAGTTGGACCTGCTCCCGACCGACGAAGACGTTGCCTTCTACAACCAGCACGGCTGGTACCTGTCCAAGAAGCTGCTGACGGACGATGAGACCGAGGAACTGGTCAACGCCAGCGAGCGGTACTACGCCGGCGAACGCGACCGGACCCTGCCGACGGCCCCGCCGAAGCTGGCGTACTGGGATCCGTCGAAGGGTGACGTCCAGCGGCACAACGACTACGTGCACTACGAGCACGACGGCCTGGCGAAGATCCTGCGCAAGCCGCTGATCGGCGCGGTCGCGGCCCGGCTGGCACAGGCCGACGCGATCCGGATCTTCCAGTCCACGCTGATCCACAAGCCGCCGATCGAGGGCGAGCCGTCGAACATCGTGCCCTGGCACTTCGACAAGCACTACTGGTCGTCGTCGTCGTCGGACCGGATGCTGACCGCGTTCATTCCGTTCCACGACTGCCCGCCGGAGATGGGCACGATCACGATGGTCGACGGCAGCCACCGCTGGCGGGAGATCGGCTCGGACGACACCGTCGTACGCCACTTCGCCGAGCGGGATCGGTCCCAGCTGGACCAGATGCTGACCGAGAACGCGGCGTACAACACCGCGGAAGTGGTGAAGGTCCCGATCACGATCCCTCGCGGTCACATGAACTTCCACCACTGCCGGACCTACCACGGCAGCGGTGCGAACGTCAGCGACCGCCCGCGCCGCGCGGTCTCCCTGCACCTGCAGGACGGCGCCAATCACTACCGCGAGTTCCCCCTGTCCGACGGCACCCTGGCGGCGTACAACCACGACGTCCTGGTACGCCGAACCGCCGACGGCCACCCCGACTACGCCGACCCCGACTACTGCCCGACCCTGTGGGCCGACCGCTGAGAGGAACCGCCATGTCCCGTTACGACTGGGGTCAGACCCATCCTGGCATCGAACGGCTCGAGAAGGCCGTTACCGAGGCTCGCGACAAGGTCGTGCAGCATCCGCTCTACGCCAACTTGGACACGCACGAGGCTCTGGTCACCTTTATGGAGCACCACGTGTTCGCCGTGTGGGACTTCATGTCCTTGCTGAAATCGTTGCAGCGTGAGCTCACCTGTGTCACCGTGCCGTGGATCCCCACCGCGCACACCAGCAGTCGCCGGCTGATCAACGACATCGTCATGGTCGAGGAGAGCGACGAACTCGGCGACGGGTTCATCAGCCACTTCGAGCTGTACGTGAACGGCATGGCGGAGGCCGGGGCCGACACCACGGCGATCTCGCGGCTCGTCGACCTGCTGCGCGCCGGTGGTTCGGTGGTCGAGTCGCTGCGCGAGGCCGGCGTACCGCAGGCGTCGGTCGACTTCGCCGGCACCACCTGGGACATCATCGAGAACGCACCGGTCCACTGCCAGGCGGCCGCGTTCGCGTTCGGCCGGGAGGATCTGATCCCGGACATGTTCACCCAGGTGGTCGCGGTGAACGAGCGCTCCAACAAGCTCAACACGTTCGTCGACTACCTCGAGCGGCACATCGAGGTCGACGGTGAGCAGCACACGCCGATGGCGATGCAGATGGTCAGCGACCTGTGCGGCGACGACGAGGCGAAGTGGGAGGCCTGTGCCGACACCATCAACACCGCGCTGGCCGCGCGTGCTCGCCTGTGGGACGCCATCCTGGCCGCGGTGAAGGGCTGACCGATGAGCGATCTCTACCGGACTGTGCGCCTGATCCGCCGCTTCGAGGAGCGGGCGATCGAGTTCGTCCGGTCCGGGGAGATCGTCGGTGGCATCCACCCGTACATCGGCCAGGAGGCGATCGCGGCCGGGGTGTGCGCGGCTCTGACGGATACCGACGTCATCACCAGCACGCATCGAGGCCACGGGCATGTGCTGGCCCGAGGCGTCGACCCGGCCCGGCTGCTCGCTGAACTGATGGGGCGGGAGACCGGGTTGAACAAGGGCCGCGGCGGTTCGATGCACGCGGCCGACTTCAGTCTCGGCATCCTTGGTGCCAACGCGATCGTCGGCGCGGCCGGCTCGATCGCGACCGGTGCCGCCTGGGCGCATCGCCGCCTGGGCCGGGACACCGTCGCCGCGACGTTCTTCGGCGACGGAGCGATGAACGAGGGCATGTTGCTGGAGGCGTTCAACCTGGCCGCCCTGTGGCAGGTGCCGGTGATCTTCGTCTGCGAGAACAACGGATACGCGACCACGATGCCGGTGGCGTCCGCGGTCGCCGGCAGCATCACCGCGCGTGCCGAAGCCTTCGGGATCCCGGCCGTCACGGTCGACGGCCAGGATCCGGAAAAGGTGCTGGAGGCAACCAGAGTCGCGGTCGAGCGGGCCCGGTCCGGTCAGGGCCCGACGTTCCTCGAATGCACCACGTACCGATTCGACGCGCACCACACGTTCGAGCACCGAGCCCGGCTCACGTACCGCTCGACCGAGGAGATCTCCGCTGGGCGGTCGCGGGACCCAGTAGAGATTCAGGGCGCACGACTGGCGGCCGAGGACCGGGCCGCAGTCGATGCCGAGGTCGAGGCTTTGCTCGATGCGGCCGCCGTGATCGCTCTGGGGAGCGCCCACCCAGATCCGGCGGCCGCTCTCGAGTACCTGTACGCCGCGCCGGAGGTGCCGCGCTGATGCCCAAACTGTCCTATCTGAAGGCACTCAACCGCGCGCTCGGCGACGAACTGGAGCGCGATCCGTCAGTGTTCCTGCTCGGCGAGGACATCCGGTCCGCCGCGTCCAACGTGACGGCCGGACTGTTCGCGCGTTTCGGTCCCGACCGGGTGCTGGACACTCCACTGTCCGAGCAGGCGTTCACCAACTTCGCCACCGGTGCCGCACTGGCCGGGATGCGGCCGGTGATCGAGTTCCAGATCCCGTCGTTGCTGTTCCTGGTCTTCGAGCAGATCGCCAACCAGGCCCACAAGTTCTCGCTGATGACCGGCGGTCAATGCAAGGTCCCGGTCACGTACGTCGTCCCGGGCTCGGGCTCGCGGACCGGGTGGGCCGGCCAGCACTCCGACCATCCGTACACCCTGTTCGCGCACGTCGGTGTGAAGACCGTGGTCCCGGCCACGCCGGCCGATGCGTACGGTCTGCTGGTCTCGGCGGTCCGGGACGACGACCCGGTCGTCTTTTTCGCGCCGTCCGGTGCCCTCGGCGTCCGCGACGACCTCGACTTCAGCACCCTCGCACCCGTACCGCTAGGCGTCGGACGGATCGCCCGCAGCGGCACCGACATCACAGTCGTTGCCCTCGGCCACCTCGTGCAGGACGCGCTGACGGTTGCCGACGAGCTGGCCGGCCTCGGGATCTCCGTCGAGGTGTTCGATCCCCGTACGGTCTATCCCCTTGATGTGGAGGGCCTGGCCGCATCGGTCGCCAAGACCCGCCGGCTCGTGGTGATCGACGACTCGAATCGGACCAGCGGGTTCGCCGCCGAGATCCTCGCGATCGCCGCCGAACGCTTCGACCTCGCCGCACCACCTCGCCGCGTGACCCGGCCGGATGGCGCCGTGCTCCCCTTCGCTCTCGCGCTGGACCGGGCCGTGCAACCCGGCCGGGACCAGTTGGTCACCGCGATCCACGCCGTACTGGAGGAACAATGACGGACAGGTGGCACGAGTTGCCCGCGGCGGTGCGTACGGCGCTGGTCGCGCGCGGACTCGACGCGTGGCAGCAGGTGTACGACGGCGTGGCGACGCACAACAAGGAGTGGCGGCCGCTGCGGCCGCCGATCATGTCCGCGGTCGCGTATAGCCGGTTCACCGACATCTCGGCGACCGTCGCCCGGCTGATCCTGTCCGCGTGCCTGCAGCGTGCCTCGACCGCGGGGGAGTTGCGGAAGGCGCTCGGCATGCCGGCCGGTTACATCGACTTGCTCGACGAGGATCTCCCGCTGACCGAGGACCTGCTCGGCGGTGTCCGGGCGGACATCCTGCTCGCGGACGGAACGCCGTACGTGGTCGAGGCCAACATCGACAGCGCACTCGGTGGTGCCCACGACTCCGATGGGGTCGCCCAGCGATTCCTGGCGGCGTACGACGGGGATCCGGTGCTGGACGGGATCGGGCTGGCAGCGCCGCCGTCCGCGGTCGATGCGCGGTACGAGGCGGTCCGGTCGGCGCTCGAGCTGACCGGGACGGACCGGTTGGCGATGATCTTCACCACCGGCGGCACGTATCCGGGCTCCCAGGACGGGCTGGCGATGATCAAGCTCCTCGAGCCGTTCAGCGAGCGCGGTCGCGAACTCGGGCTGGACATGCGAGTGTTCCCAGTCGAGTGGCTGACGTTGGACGATGCCGGTCGGCTGCTCGTCGACGATGGGCCGATCGAGGCGGTACTGCGGATGTTCGTCCCGCAGGGCACGACGCCGAGCGCCGGCCTCGACGCCCTAGGCACCGCCATACGGACCAAGACGGTCCGGGTCTTCACCCCGACCGCGAGCTGGCTGCTGGCGAGCAAGTCCATCTTCGCCTG
Organism: Kribbella sp. NPDC050241; assembly: GCF_044459685.1. Taxonomy (NCBI): domain Bacteria; kingdom Bacillati; phylum Actinomycetota; class Actinomycetes; order Propionibacteriales; family Kribbellaceae; genus Kribbella; species Kribbella sp. NPDC050241. The sequence goes on along the minus strand of NZ_JBITJE010000003.1, from coordinate 283,480 downwards.
GCTCTGGACGGATCTGGACTCGATGTCCCCCGACGATGCCGAGGTCGTACGTCGGCATGTCCCGCGGACGGAGGTGTTGTCGCGGGACCTGCGCGACCGGGCGATCGCGGACCAGGACGAACTTGTTCTGAAACCGTCCGGTTCCTACGGCGGTGTCGGTGTCGTCGTCGGGCCGGAGGTGCCCGCGCAGACCTGGCAGGAGGCCTTGGATACCGCGCTGGTCGAGGGCGGATACGTCCTGCAGCGGTACGTTCCGGTCGACCGGCTCACCATGCAGTTCGTCGAGATCGCCACCGGTGAGGTCCACGAGGACGCCGTACCGTTCTGCATCGCGCCCTACCTGTTCGGTGGTAGTCCGGCCGGCGCCTACGTCCGGTTCGCCGTGCCCGGGGCCGGGCCGGTGGTCAACGTCGCGCAGGGAGCGCTCACGAGCGGGCTGCTACTGACGCCTTGACCGCCGGGACGATCGCGAGCGCGACGATGGCGGCGGTCAGACCGAAGGCGACGGAGTAGCCGGTGCCCGCGACCACGGCGCCGAAGACGATGGCGCCGACGCCCCAGCCGCCGTCGTACGCGAGGTTCCACAGGGCGCTGACCTGGCCGTAGCGGGACTTCGGCACGCGGTCGTACATCATCGTCAGCGTGAGGTTCTGAGCTGCGCCGAAGCCGAGGCCGAAGAGCGTCGAACCGACGAGGATCGCGGTTGTGCTGCCGATCAGGACGGGGGCGCCCGCACCCGAGGCTGCCAGGATCAGCGCCGGTGCCAGCAACTTGGCCGGACCGACGCGATCGGCGTACCGACCGGCCAGCCAGCGTGCGGCGGGAGCGGTGATCGCCTGCATCAGCAGGGCGGTCGCGACGAGTGAGTGCTTGTCCTCGGCAACGGCCAGCGGCAGGAACGTCACGCTGATGCCCGCGGCAACGGTAACCGCGGCGAAGACGAAGGTCGGCATCATCAGGCCGCTACCGCGTAGTCCGCCCAGCACCTTGACGTGCTGCTCTTCCTCGCTGGTCGCCTTGGGCATCCCGGCCAGCATGCCGAGGACCAGGAGGGAGCTGGCCGCGGCGAGCACGAACAGAGCGCTGAAGCCGACCAGGTTGGTGAGGTAGACACCCAGAGGCAGTCCGATCACTGCCGGCACTCCGACGGCCAGCCCGTAGATACCGAATGCTTCACCGCGCCGCCCGTCGGGGGTCACGTCGGCGACCAATGCGACCGCACCGACGACCATGATCGCCAGGCCGGCTCCGCGCACGACGCAGATCGTGAGGACGACGGGCAGCGATGCGGTGACCAGCAGGAGCAGTGAGGGCGCACCCAGCAGGATCAGCCCGAGACCCAGGACGACCTGGTAGCCCCAGCGGGCCAGCATCCGCGGGACGAGCAGCTCGGTCCCGACCGCGGCGAGCATCATCGCGCCGGTCGACAGCCCGGCGCCGATCCCGCCGGACCCGTTCGCGGCGAGGTACAGCGGGACCACCGAGGTGAGCAGGTACATGCTCAGCCCGGACCCGAACACCATCACCAGCAACCGTCCGAACTGGCCGGTCACCAGTCGGGGCGCAGTGGTCACCTGGACTGTGGGGAACTCGCATGCCGTGGTCATACCTTCACGCTAGGGCCGGATCGGTATCCCCTACAGATCCAGTTTCAGCCCGCACGAGAGGACCAGTTACGGAAGTTGATCGGTGATCAACGCCGCCAATCGGTTCAGAGCCGCCTCGATCTGCATCGGGGTGACCGCACTGCAGGACAGCCGCAGCGCGTGGATCGGGGCGTCGCCGTCGTAGAAATGGCTCATCGGGGTCCACAGCACGCCGTACTCGTGGGCGGACTTCTCCAGCAGTCCGTCGTCGACCGGGAACGGCACCGTGACGACGACGAAGAACCCGCCGGACGGCACGGTCCAGCTGATCTCGCCGGCCGGGAACCGCGCCGCCAGGCCGTCGGTGATCGCGCGCAGGTTGGCGGCGTACAGCTCCCGCTCGCGCCGGTTCGCCGCGACCAGGCTGAAGTCGTTCGCGATCAGCTTGCCGCCGATCATCGCCTGGGCGACCGGGGAGGTGTTCACGGTGACCATGCTCTTGAGCTTCGACAGTTCGTCGGCCAGCAGCCCGGTGGTCCCGTCCGGCGCCTCGACCGTCTGGTCGGCGACGACGTACCCGACCCGGGCGCCCGGCAGCCCGGTCTTGGCGTACGAGCCGAGATAGACGACGCGACGTTCGGTGTCGAGCGCCTTCAGCGTCGGCAGCCGGTCGACGCCTTCGGCCGGAAACAGGCCGTACGGGTTGTCCTCGATCAGCAGCAGGTCCTGCTCGGCGGCGACTGCGAGCAGGTGAAGCCGGGCGTCCAGGTCCAGGCTGAGGCCGGACGGATTGGCGAAGTCCGGCATCACGTAGCACGCCCGCGGTCGCAGGCCGTCTGCTCGGGCCGCCTTCACCACGGCGGCGAGATCCTCGTCTTCGGTGACAGGCAGCACGGGTAAGTCGACGAGGCGAGCAGCACCGGTGATTCCGACGTACGTCGGGGAGACGGCCAGCAGTACGTCGGACGGGTCGGCGCGGAGTGCGCGGAGAGTGAGGACCATCGCCTCCTGGCAGCCGACCGTGACGACGACCGCCTCGGGGTCGACGTCGATGTCCTCGTCGACGGCGAGGTTGCGGGCGACCAGGTCGTGGACGATGCCCTTGGTCCGGCCGTACTGGAAGATGATCCGCCGGACCGACGGCTCGCCGTACCCCTGCGAGCGCAAATGATCGGCGAACAGGTCCAGGTAGCGGTGGAGGTCCTCGAGCGCGAAGAACTCCTCGGTCGGACGGCCGGCGGCGAGCGAGATCGCCTCCGGGTAGTGGTGCGAGACCTCGTTGAGGAAGTTCATCGAGTTCAGCGCCCGGTCGGTCAGTGAACTGTGCAACTCGGTCAACCTGAGATCTGCCACGGCGTTCTCCCCGTCGTCAACTCCGTCACCGCGGTCAGATCAGCGCATCCGGCCAGCAGCATGGCATCCCGCAGTTCATGTCTCAACAGGCCCAGTGCCTCATCCACAGCTTCCACAGCCAGTGCCCACAGCAACGGTCTCCCGACAAGTACGGCGGACGCGCCCGACGCCAACGCCTTGACCACATCGGTGCCACTGCGGACGCCGCTGTCCAGCAGTACGGTGCAGTCGTCGCCGACCGCATCGACAATCGGGCCGAGGGCATCGATCGACGCCGGCGCACCGTCGAACTGGCGGCCACCGTGATTCGAAACGACCAGCCCGTCCGCGCCGGCCGCGACAGCTCGGGAGGCGTCGCGGGGATCGAGAATCCCCTTGACCAGCAGGGGAAGCGGGCATCGCGCCCGTAGCCACGCCAGGTCTCGCCAACTCAACGTCGGATCGAAAGCCGAGGCAGTGTGCGTCGCCACGGCCGACAGACCGGGCACCTCGGAGTGCGCCTCTGTCGCCATGTCGACAAGATTCGCCGCGACCACGCTGGGTGGGAGTGTGAACGAGTTCCGTACGTCGCGGAGGCGACGGCCCATGACTGGTACGTCGACTGTGACCATGAGCGCTTGGCAGCCGGCTGTGGCGGCGCGTTCGACCAGGGACTCGACCAGCCCGCGATCGCGCAGCCAGTACAGCTGGAACCACGACGGTGCGATCGCCGCGATCTTCTCCAGCGGGTAGCTGCTCAGGGTGCTGATGACGTAGGGGATCCCGGCTTCGGCGGCGGCCTGCGCGAGGAGGAGCTCGCCGTCCTGGTGGACGAGGCGCTGGTACGCCATCGGGGCCACGGCGACCGGCATGGCGAGCTCGGTGCCGAGGAGGGTGGTGGAGGTGTCGGGCTCGTCGACGCCTGCGAGGACGCGCGGCGTCAGGGTCAGCGCATCCAGGGCGGCGCGGTTGCGCCGGAGGGTGGTTTCGGCGCCGCTGCCTCCGGCGACGAAGTCGTGGACCGAGCGAGGCAGAGCGGTCGCCGCGAGCTGCTCGTAGTCGGCCAGCGACTCAGCCATCGTGTCGCCGGGCGTCACGCATCGCGGAAGATCCCGCCGAGCCAGGTCGCCGCTTCGGCCATCGCGTTCTTGCCGCCGTCGAGGATGCCGGACATCGCGAAGAAGCCGTGCACCATCCCGTCGTACCGGCTGAGCGTGGTCGGTACGCCGGCGGCGTGCAGCTTCTCGGCGTAGTACTCACCCTCGTCGCGCAGTGGGTCGTACTCCGCGGTGATCACCAGCGCGGGCGGGAGGTCGGCGTGCGACTCGGCCAGCAGCGGTGAGGCGAGCGGGTCGAGACCGTCGGCCGAGTCGGTCAGGTAGTGGTCCCAGTACCAGCCCACTGACGTCTTGTTGAACAGGTACGAGTCGTTGCCGTTCCGCATCGAGATCGTGTCCGAGCCGTAGAGCGTGTTCGGGTACACGAGCAACTGCCCGGCCAGCGCCGGACCGTTGTCACGGGCAAGCAAGGTGGTCGCGATCGCGAGGTTGCCGCCGGCACTGTCCCCGCCGACCGCGATCCGCGCCGGATCGACCTGCAGCTTGTCGGCGTTCGCGGCGATCCACTGGGTGGCGTCGCGGCAGTCGTGCACCGCGGCCGGGAACGGGTGCTCCGGTGCCAGTCGGTAGCCGACCGTGATGACCTGACAGGGAACGGCGTTGGCGAGCCTGCGGCAGATGCCGTCGGCGGTCTCGATGCTGCCGAGCGTCCAGCCGCCGCCGAAGAAGTAGACCAGCGTCGGCAGCGGACCCGTGAGGTCAGGCCGATAGACCCGTAGCGGCAGGCCGGCATCGGTGCTGAGGTCCTCGACATGGTGGACCGATTCGGCCTCACCACCCGCGGCCTGGATCGAGGCAAGGTCGGCGGCGCGCGCCTCGGCCAGGGTCTGGGTGTAGAGCTGCGGCACGTTGGCGGCCTCGCGCTCGGCACGCATTGCCTCGACCTGCGGGTCCAACGGCATCCGGATCACCCCATTCGGATCGGCATGGATTGATGCCCACGCAGCAGCAGGCTGCGGCTGCGCACCGGCTCCCCGGCGAGTTGCAGACCGGGGAACCGCTGGAACAGCTGGGCGAACGCCGCGCGTCCTTCCATCCGGGCGAGTGCGGCGCCGACACAGTAGAACGGTCCGGCGCCGAAGGATAGATGTTGGAGGTCGTCGCGCCGCGGATCGAAGGTGTCCGCGTCGGGGTGCTTGGCCGGATCGCGGTTCGCCGCGCCGGGCAGGATGAGGACCAGACTGCCCTCGGTGATCGTCTCGCCGGCCAGTTCGATGTCGGTCGACGCCTTCCGGCTGATCAGCTGGACCGAGCTCTGATGCCTGAGGATCTCCTCGACGTAGTCCGATGCCAGCCCGGGATCGTCACGCACCGCCTCGACGAGCCGTGGTTTGTTCAGCAACAGCTCGAGCCCGTTGGTGAGCAGGTTCATCGTGGTGACGAAACTCGCGTTCACCAGCACCAGCAGGTTGTCGATCAGCTCCTGCTCGTCGATCCCCGACGTACCGGAATCCAGTGCGTGCACAAGGGATCCGACCAGATCGTCGCGCGGCCGGATCCGGCGCTCGGCGATCATCCGGGCGTAGTAGTCGTTCAGCTCGCCGGCGGCCTGGTTCGCGGCTGCCAGCTTCTCCGGTGCCTTGCCGCCGAGGTCGAGGTACTCGTCGATGCGCTGCGTCCGGTCCCGGAACCAGCCGAGGTCGGAGCGCGGGATGCCGAGGAACGTCCCGATCACCGTGATCGGCAGCCGGTAGGCGAAGTCGACGAAGTCCACCACCTTCCGGTCCGCGCCGGCCTTGCCCAGGTCGTCGAGCAACTCCTCGGCCAGGGCGTCCACCACCGGTTCGAACCCGGTCAGCCGGCGCGGGGTCAGCACGGCCTGGAACACCTTGCGCATGCGCAGGTGGTCCGGCTCGTTGCGGAACATCATCGACCCACCGAGCCGGCGCAGTACCAGCTCCTTCGGGTTCGGATCCGCCGACAGCAGCCGGTGGAACCTGGTGTCCTTCAGTGCCTCCTGGGCGGCTTCGTACCCGTTCACCACCACGGCGTACGGCGAACTGCCGGGGGCGAGCCGGCAGACCGGGCCGATCCGATGCAGCTCCGCGAAGAGCGGCATCGGATCGCGGCGACCGTCCTCGGATCCCAGTGCGGCAAGGATCTCGTTGGCGGTGCGCACGAGTCAGCGCACCAGGTTCAGCGGCACCGAGGCGGCCATCGCCTGGTAGCCGGCCTCGTTCGGGTGGATGTGGTCGCCGGAATCGAGCGCCGGGTTCAGCCGGCTCGGTTGGGCCGGGTCGCGTACGACCTTGTCGAAGTCGAGGACGCCGTCGAACTCGTGACTCGACCGCAGGTAGCTGTTCACCGCCTGCCGAGTGGCCTCCTTGGCCGGGGTCCAGCTGTCCGTGCCACTGAGTCCCTCGAACGGCGTGATCGTGCTGACCAGGCTGCGCAGCCCGCGCTCCGTCACCTGTGCGTTCACCTGTCGCAGCGCGCCGATGATCTCGGCCGCGGAGTCATCCGACATCCAGATGTCGTTGACGCCCAGCTCGGTGATCACGGTCCGTACGCCGGTCTGGGCGAACACGTCCTCGTTCAGCCGGGCCAGCGAGTTGACCCCGACCTCGTTGAACCCGGGGAACGCACCGTTGTCGGACGGTTCGCTGCCCTCGTGGTTGAGCCGGCTGCCGGCCAGGCCGGCGTTCAGCACGCTCGGGAACGGCTCGTGCCCGGCGCTCGCGGCGAGCCGCTCGGCCAGTTGGTCCGGCCAGCGGTTGTTGGCGTTCGGCGTGCTGTTGGTGCCGTCGGTGATCGAGTCGCCGAGTACGACGATCGAGCCGTCCGAGTCGTCGGTCTGCACGTCCACGCCGGACAGGAAGAACCAGCAGCAGCGCCGGGTCAGGGTGTACGCCGCGCCGCCGGACTCGGTGACGAGGTTGGACGGGCCAACGAAGTTGTCCTGGATCGACGAGCCGTGGAACGTCGTGGGGCCGGTGTTCTCCGGGAAGTACAGGCTGACCACGAGGTCGTCGAGAGTACCGAGCCGCAGGTTGACCGGGTCGCTCAGCAGTTCGCTGCCCTTCACCATCGACGCGCTCCCCGAACCGCCGAACGTCAACGTCCGCAGGGTGTTCGGGTCGATGTCGGACAACTCGGGCGTCGCTTTGTTGGGCTTGGCAACGGTCGCGGCGCCGACGGTCACGGACTTCTCGCCGTAGATGTTCGACAGCCGGATCCGGATCCGGTCGCCGCCGACGGTCGGGCGCACCACCAGCCGGACACTCTGGTCGGTCAGCCCGAGGTTGGTCGAGCCGGTGGCGTTGCCGTGGGTGACCGCGGTCGCCCAGGTGCCGACCCACTCGCTGTCGCGGTCGCCCCCGTAGCTCGCGCCGGCCAGAGTCGAACCTGCGAGAGTGAGAGCGGCGGTCACCGCGACTGTGCGCCAACTGCTGGAAATGTGCATGGACGGACCTCCCGGCGGAATGGATGCGGACGGAACGTAATACGCCGCGAGGAATCCGGTCAATGCACCGGAATTGCATTTCCAGAAATTCATGGGCAGCGGTTAGCGGCGATCTCGCACTCCGGTTTCGCAGGGGTATTCCTTCACCTGACGGACGGAGTGATCGACCGACTCCGGAGAGCGACGGATCCGCCGCGGTAGAGCGGTTTCCAGGCTCTTTGCAGCCGTCCGCGGCTCCGGTAGAGTCACCGCCACGGCTGGGGGTGGCCGGAGTCGAGGGAAAGCAGACGAAATGCCGCCTGAATTCGCCGTGCCCGAAAACAGCAGTAATTATGTGCTGCGGGTATTCACGCTGTTCCACCGATTCGCCGACCGGCTCGCACTGGTTCGCGGTGCCCGGAAGGCGACGTACGGCGAATTGATCGCCGACGTACTGCGGATCGCGGCGGGGCTGCGCGACGCCGGGATCCGGCCGGGCGGCAAGGTGCTGGTGATGGCGGCGAACTGCTTCGATGCCCCGGCCCTGCAACTGGCTCTGCACCTGCACGGGTGCCGCGTGCTCTGGAGCGCGCCGATCACGTCCCGGCGCGAGATCGACCGGTTCGCGACGCTCGCCGATGCGGACGCGTTCGTTTACGACCCTGATGGCACGGGGGATCTGGGTCGTGAGCTTGCGGCGTCGCTGGCACCGATGCCGGTGTTCCGCGTCGCCGAGTTGTCCGGAGACGGAGCGTCGTACGTGATCGATGCCTTCGTGCCTGCGCCGGACTCGGTGCTGCAGACGAGTGGTACGACGGGCGATCCCAAGCTGGTGCACCACACGCAGGCGTTCTACGAGCAGATCCTCTCGCTGGCAGACGCGTTCGTCGATGGCGGCTTCCCGTTGCTGCGGCACTACTCGGGATCGCCGCTGTGGCTGGCGAGTGGGCAGATCACCAGCTTCTTCAACCTGTTCACCGGTGGCGTGCTGTTCCTCACCGACAGCTGGTCACCGGAGGAGTTCTACCGGACCGTGTCGACCGAGCGGATCACGTCGACGTACGTGACGCCGCCGATGCTGTACGAGGTGCTCGATCATCCCGGTGGTGAGGATTTCGACTGCAGCAGCCTGTTCATGCTGAACGTCGGCGCCGGGCCGGCTACGCCCGCGCGGCTGCGGCAGGGGATCGCGCGGTTCGGGCCTGTGCTGCGGATCGTTTACGGGTTGAGTGAGGCCGTGGTCGTCACCGCACAACCTGGACTCACCGAGGATCCTCAGCATCCCGAGCGGCTGGCTTCGGCAGGTACTCCATACGGCGATGTCGAGCTGGAGATCCGGGATGACGACGGCAAGGTGTTGTCGCCGGGACAGACCGGAGAGGTGTGGGTGCGGAGCAACCTCACGTTCGCCGGGTATCTCGGCAAGCCCGAGCTGACCGCGGAGACTCTGGTCGACGGCTGGCTGCGGACGCGCGATCTCGGCTACGTCGACGACGACGGCTATCTGTTCCTGGTCGATCGCGCGCACGACATGATCGTCACCACCCGCCGCAACTGGGCCATCTTCTGCCGCCCGATCGAGGATGTCCTCGGTAGCCACCCCGCCGTCCGGACGGCCGCCGTCATCGGCGTACCCGATCCTGTTGTCGGCGAGGCCGTGCACGCGTTCGTCGTCGCCCGTACGCCGGTCTCCGCGGAGGAACTGCAGGACCTCGTCACCACCACCCTCAACGACATGTGGACGCCCGCCACGATCGACTTCGTCGACGAACTTCCCCTGACCCGCATCGCGAAGGTCGACAAGGTTGCCCTCCGCAAGCTCCACGCAGAACTGCACCCGGACGGAATGACGGTGCGATGACGCCTCGTCGTGGGCTGGTGGTGTTGTTCACCGCGGACGTGCTGTCCGCCGTGGGCAGCCGGATCTCGATGGTCGCGATCCCGTGGCTGGTCTTGGTGACCACGGGCAGTGCCGCCCGGATGGGCGTGGTCGCGGCGGTCGAGATGATCCCGTACATCGTGGCCAGCATCATGGCCGGTCCGGTGATCGACAACCTCGGAGCACGGCGTACGTCGGTCCTGGCCAACCTCGCGAGCGCGGTCGCGGTGGCGGCGATCGCTGCCACCACCGGGCTCGGGTTCGCGGCCTTGCTCGTCCTCGTCGCGATCGCGGGCGGCCTGCGCGGCGCCTCGGATCGCGCCAAGGACCTGCTCGTGCGGCCGATGGCCGAGGCTGCCGAAGTCGAACTGATCCGGATCACCTCACTCCACGAGGCCTTCGCGCGGGGCGCGACGTTGCTCGCCGCACCGCTCGCCGGCCTGTTGATCTACTGGACCGACGCTGCGTCGGTGCTGTGGATCGATGCGGTGACGTTCCTCGTCTGCGGCCTGCTGGTCGCCGGATTCGTCAACCCGCCGGCGGTGCCGGCGTCCGCCGTACGGGAGAAGTACTTCCGCTCACTCCGCGTGGGATTCGCGTTCGTGCGCAGGGACGCGTTGCTCGCGACGATGTTGATCACCACCTTCACGTTGAACGTCTTCAGCAGCGCGAGTACGGCGGTGTTCATCCCGTTGTGGGTGAAGGAACAACTCGGCACGGCTGCCGGTCTCGGTCTGACGCTGGGCGCGTTCTCGGCCGGCGCCCTGCTCGGCAGCATCGGATTCGCCGTCCTCGCGACCAGATTGCCGCGCTACCTCACCTTCGCCGTCGGCGCGGTCGTCGGCGGCAGCCCGCGGCTGCTGGTGCTGGGACTGAGCGACGACCTGCTGCTGGTGATGGCGGTGACGTTCCTGTCAGGGATCGGGATGGCCGCCATCAACCCGGTCTTCGGCGCCGCGCTCTACGAACACGTCCCGAAGGATTTGCAGGCGCGAGTGATCGGAGTGGTCGCGGCCACATCGTTCGCCGGGCTCCCGCTCGGCGCACTGCTCGCCGGTGAGCTGGTCAGCTGGTTCGGGTTGATCCCGTCGCTGGTCCTGTCCGGGATCGTGTGCCTGCTCGTCAGTGTCTTCCCACTCGTACGCCGAGGGCCGGGCCGCGTCCTCGATGCACCGACCACCGCGGTGGAGGCGAGATGAACGAGGAGACCGATCCCTATTGTCTAGCGCCCGGCGAGAGCGCTGAGCTGCTCGCCGGTCACCCGTGGCGGCGCTTCGTCGTACTCGGCGACAGTGTCGCCGAAGGGCTGTGCGAACCGGTCGAGGGCTACAGCGAACTCCAGTGGGCCGACCGAATCGCCCACGAGCTGAAGCAGAGCCGCCCTGAACTGGAGTATCTCAACCTTGGCGCCAGCGGTCTGCGCACTCGCGAGATTCTCAGCACCCAGTTGGAGCGGGCGCTGGCGTTCGGTCCGGATCTCGCGCTGGTCGTTGGCGGTGGCAACGATGCCTTCCCGGCGACGTACGACCCGGAGCGAGTCGACCGCGAGCTGACTTTGATGATCACGGCACTGCAGGACGCGGGCGCTGACGTGATGACGCTCGGCATGTTCGACGTCTCCTACAGCCCCGCGGTCGCCGAGTGGTTACGGCCGGGGCTGAGGCAACGGATGCGGACTCTCTCCGACCGGACCGCAGTACTCGCGGAGAAGCTCGCCACGATCCACGTCCACCTGACGGACCACCCGTTGTCGACCGATCCCAGCCTCTACAGCTCAGACGGCCGCCACGGCAACGCCCGCAGCGACGCCATCGCCACCGCCGAGACCATCCGCATCCTCAGCCGCCACCTGTCCCGCGGCTACTAGAGCTTGCGGAGGCGGACCCAGCGGACGGCGTGGTCCGCGCCCTTGCGGAGGACGAGGGTGGCGCGGGAGCGGGTCGGCAGGATGTTCTCGCGCAGGTTGGGGCCGTTGATGCCGTCCCAGAGCGACTCGGCCTTCTTGATCGCTTCCTCACGGCTCAGCTCGCCGTACCGGACGAAGTAGGACTCTGGGTTGCGGAAGGCCGTCTCCCACAGCTTGAGGAAGCGGTGTACGTACCAGCTGCGGATGTCGTCGGCCGCGCCGTCGACGTACACGGAGAAGTCGAAGAAGTCGCTGACCGCCAGGCCGCTCTTGCCGTCCGCGTGCCGCGGGGCCGGTTGCAGGACGTTCAGGCCCTCGAGCAGCAGGATGTCGGGCTGCTCGACGGTCGTCCGGACGCCGGGCATCCGGTCGTAGTGCAGGTGGGAGTAGACCGGAGCCTCGACCGTGTCCATCCCGGACTTCACCTCGACGACGAAGCGCAGTAGTGACTTGCGGTCGTACGACTCCGGGAAGCCCTTGCGCATCATCAGATTCCGGCGCTCGAGCTCGGCGTTCGGCCAGAGGAAGCCGTCGGTGGTGACGAGCGCGACTCGCGGGTGCTCCGGCCAGCGGGCCAGCAGTTCGCGTAGCAACCGGGCGGTGGTCGACTTGCCGACGGCAACCGAGCCGCCGATGCCGATCACGAACGGCGTCCGCGTCTCGGCCGGCTTGCCGAGAAAGCTCTCGGTGTCCGCGTGCAGCGCACGGGCGTGCCGGACGTACAGCGACAAGATCCTGGACAGCGGGAGGTAGACCTCGCGCACTTCGTCCATGTCGATCTCGTCGCCGAGACCGCGCAGCCGCTCGATCTCCTCGACGGTGAGCGGGGACACGGTGGTCTCGGCCAGTTGCGCCCAGGCGGCCCGGTCCAGCTCGGTATAGGGAGTCACCTCCCGCGACGGCTGCAGCATGAGCCCCATTCTTCCCATCCACGCACGGTGCACCCACACCGGGCCGGAGTGGGCTTCGTCTCAACCAGGCATCCGGCGGAGCGCCGGGAAACCGTTTACTCGGCTCTTGACGGTCCGTGGCTGGATCCGTACGGTGTGTTCGCAGTCCAGCACCGGAAGTGACATCGAAACTTTCGGGATGAGTGAGGGGTCGCTCGGGAGCGTGGTCGAGGCATGACAGTTGACCCCTGCTGGCTCGGGACCCAGCGGCTGCCCGAGGTCACCATCCATGCGTCCGGCGCGCTGGCGCAGACGATCCGCGCCGAGCTCCGGCAGACCCGGCGGATCCGCAACGATGTGGAAGTTGCCCTGTGCACCCTTGGCCGGGTGCGCGAGACGCCTTTGTGGCAAGAGGTCGAGGCCGCGCTCCCCGACGAGGGATTAGGAGCCGAGGGCTTCGTAGCGGCGCGACGCGGCAACAATCTCGTCGTGGCCGCCGAAGCCGGGCGCGGCCTGCTGTACGGCTACTTCTACGTGCTGCGGTACTTCGAGTGGATGACCAGCGAGTTCGTCGTGGTCGAACGGCCGGCCATCGCGATCCGGATGCTGGACCACTGGGACAACCTGGTGCCGCATCCGCGGATGGGTGCGGTCGAGCGCGGGTACTCCGGTGGATCGATCTTCTTCCGCGACGGCCGAGTCGTGGCGGATCTCACCCGGGTCCGCGGGTACGCCCGGTTGCTGGCCTCGATCGGCATCAACGCGGTGGCGATCAACAACGTCAACGTGCACGCGGCCGAGACCCGGCTGATCACCGACCACCTGCCGGACGTGTCCCGGCTGGCCGCGGTGTTCCGTGAGTACGGGATCGCGGTGTACCTCTCGGTGAACTTCGCGGCGCCGATGGAGCTCAGCGACCTCGACACCGCCGACCCGCTCGACCCGCGAGTGATCCGGTGGTGGTCGGCCGCGGTCAGCCGGGTGTACGACGCCGTACCGGATCTGGGCGGTTTCGTGGTCAAGGCGGACTCGGAGAACCGGCCGGGACCGCACGTCTACGAGCGGACCCACGCCGATGGTGCGAACCTGCTCGCCCGGGCCCTGGCGCCGTACAAAGGGACCGTCTTCTGGCGGTGTTTCGTGTACGACTCCGACCAGGACTGGCGTGATCGCAGTACCGACCGGGCGCGGGCGGCGTACGACCATTTCATCCCGCTGGACGGGCGGTTCGAGGACAACGTCGTACTGCAGGTGAAGCACGGGCCGCTGGACTTCCAGGCGCGCGAGCCGGTGTCGCCGTTGCTGGGCGAGTTGCAGGAGACGCGGTTCGCGCTCGAGTTGCAGGTGACGCAGGAGTACACCGGGCAGCAGAAGGACCTGTGCTACCTCGGCCCGTGGTGGCGGGAGATCCTGCAGTTCGACACGACCGGTGCCGGTGGGGCGACTGTTGCCGACCGCACCAAGGCGATCGTTGCCGTGTCCAACGTTGGTGACGATGCGAACTGGACCGGGCATAAACTTGCCCAGAGCAATCTGTATGCGTACGGCCGGCTCGCCTGGGATCCGTCGGCGGATCCGGTCAGCCTGTTGCACGAGTGGGCGGCGGCGACGTTCGCGATGGACGACCGGACCCGGTCGGAGCTGGTGTCGATCATGGCCGACTCGTGGCCGACGTACGAGCGCTACACCGCGCCGCTCGGTGTCGGCCTCATGGTGTCGCCGGGGTCGCACTACGGGCCGAGCGTCAACGGGTACGAGTACTCCACGTGGGGGACGTACCACTTCGCGGACCGCAACGGTGTCGGCGTCGACCGGACGGTCGCCACGGGGTCAGGGTTCACCGGGCAGTATCCGGAACCGTTGGCCGGTCGCTACGAGAGCGTCTACACCTGCCCGGACGAGTTGCTGCTGTTCTTCCACCACGTTCCCTACGACCACGTGCTGCAGAACGGGCGGACGGTCCTCCAGCAGATCTACGACAACCACTTCCAGGGGTACGACGAGGTCGAGACGATGCTGACCCGCTGGAAGGCGATCGCCGATCGGTTCGAGCCCGTCACGCGGGAGAACATCAGCGCTCGCCTCGAGGGGCAGCTTGCCAACGCGCGCGAGTGGCGCGATCAGGTGAACACGTACTTCTACCGCCTCAGCGGGATCCCCGACTCCGAGGGCCGCACGATCTACCGCTAGAGCTACCGCCGGATCTATCGCTGGATCTGCCGCTGGATCGAAAGTTTCGGGTCGAGTTGTATCGTGCTCGTTGTGGGCGAGCGGGTGACGATTGCGCAGATTGCTGAGCAGGCCGGGGTCTCCGTGCCCACCGTGTCCAAGGTGCTGAACGGTCGTGCCGACGTGTCCGCGGAGACCCGGGCGAAGGTCGAGAGTCTGATCCAGGAGCACGGGTATCGACGGCGTACGAGCGGTACGGCGAGCAGTCCGATGATCGATCTCGTCTTCCACCAGATCGGTGGGGACTGGGCGGTCGAGCTGATCCACGGTGTCGAGGGAGTGGTTCGCGCCGAGGGTGTCGAGCTGGTCCTGTCCGAGTGCGGCGCCTCCCGGCGGCCGCGGCAGGAGTGGATCGAGTCGGTGCTGAGCCGGAGGCCGCTCGGCGTCATCATGGTGTTCTCCGATCTCGACCCCGACCAGCGGGCGCAGCTGGAGGCGCGGCGGATCCCGTTCGTGGTCGTCGATCCGGTCGGCGACGAGGGGGACGACGTACCGTCCATCGGCTCGGCGAACTGGAACGGCGGGCGGATGGCGACGATGCATCTGCTGAAGCTCGGGCACCGGCGGATCGGGATGATCGGTGGGCCGGTGGAGACGCTCTGCTCGCGGCAGCGGGTCGACGGGTACACGGACGCACTGCGGTCGACCGGTGTGCCGGTTGATCCAGAGCTGATTCGGTCGGGGGACTTCGGGGTCGCGAGCGGGCATCGGGAAGCCACAGTCCTGCTGGGTCGGAAGGACCGGCCGACCGCGATCTTCGCCGGTAGCGACATGCAAGCCCTCGGCGTCTACCAGGCAGCGCGTGAACTCGGCCTCGACATCCCGCGCGACCTCTCGGTCGTCGGCTACGACGACCTCCCGGTGGCGCAATGGGTAGGCCCCACCCTCACCACCGTCCACCAACCCCTCCGCCAAATGGCCGAACTGGCCACCCGCCTGGTCCTGGACCTCGCCAGAGGCATCCAACCCGCCGCCCTCCGAATGGACCTGGCCGTAGAAATGCGAGTCCGCCAATCCACGTCCCCACCCTCCGGTTAGGGTGAGGAACATGATCGTCGGCGTGGGTATTGATGTGGTCGACGTGGAGCGGTTCATGAAGACGCTGGATCGCACGCCCGGTCTGCGGGACCGTGTGTTCACGGCGACCGAGGCAGTGAAACCGCCCGCATCACTGGCAGCCCGGTTCGCAGCGAAGGAAGCTCTGGCGAAAGCCCTCGGCGCCCCAGCCGGAATGCACTGGCACGACGCCGAAGTACAGACCGACGAGACCGGCCGCCCCTGGCTCGAGATCAGCGGAACCGTCGCCGCCCAGGCGAGCCGTCTCGGCGTCCAGAGCCTGCACCTCTCCCTGAGCCACGACGCCGGCATCGCCTCAGCGGTCGTCGTCCTGGAAGGCTGAACGCATGCGTCGCGCACACACAGTCGAGCAGGTCCGCGCCGCCGAGGCCGACCTGATGGCGCGCCTCCCCGAAGGCACCCTGATGCAACGCGCCGCCACCGGCCTCGCCGTTGCCATCAGCAACTTCCTCGGCCGCACGTACGGCGCCCGCGTCGTACTCCTGATCGGCTCCGGCGACAACGGCGGCGACGCCCTGTACGCCGGTGTCCGCCTGGCGCGTCGCGGCGCGCAGGTGACCGCCGTGCTGCTCTCCTCCAAAGCTCACGAAGCCGGCCTCGACGGACTGCTGACAGCCGGCGGACGCATCGGCTCGACCGACGACATCCCCGACGCCGACGTGGTGGTGGACGGCATCGTCGGCATCGGCGGCCGCCCCGGTCTCCGCCCCGACGCACTCGCCGCGGTCAAGCTGGCAGACGAGTACGGCGTACCGATCGTTGCCGTCGACACCCCCTCAGGCGTCGACGTCGACACCGGCGAGACCCCAGAGCCGCACGTCCGCGCCGCCCTCACCGTCACCTTCGGCACGCACAAGATCTGCCACTTCATCGACCCCGCCGCCAGCGCCTGCGGCCCGGTTCACCTGGTCGACATCGGCCTCGACCTCCCACCCGCCGCCGTCGCAGCCCTCCAACCCGCCGACATCCGCGCCCTCTACCCCGTCCCCACCGGCGAGTCCGACAAGTACTCCCGCGGCGTCCTCGGCCTCATCGCCGGCTCCACCCAGTACCCCGGCGCCGCGGTGATCGCCACGTCCGGCGCCCTCTCCGGCCCCCTCGGCATGGTCCGGTACGTCGGCCCCGACGAGGTCGCCCGCGCGGTGCTCGCGGTGCATCCCGAGGTGGTCGTCGGCGAGGGTCGGGTCCAGGCCTGGGCCGTCGGCTCGGGTCTGAACAAGGACATCATCGACCGCGAGTTGTTCGACCGCGTGACACAACAGCAGGACCTGCCCGTCGTGGTGGATGCCGGGGCCATCGACGTACTCGACACCGACCGGGCTGGCCGGGTCCTGATCACGCCGCATGCGGGTGAGCTCAGCCTGATGCTCGGCGTACCCCGCGAGGAGATCGAGGCACGGCGCCTGCACTACGCCCGGTACGCCGCCGAAGAGCACCAGGTGATCGTGTTGCTCAAAGGCTCGACGACGGTCATCGCACCCGCGGACGGCAGCACGGCGTTCGTCAACACGAACGGCACCCCCTGGCTTGCCACCGCCGGCTCCGGCGACGTCCTGGCCGGCCTCTGCGGCGCCCTGGCCGCCGCCGGCCTCGACGAAACCGATGCCGGAGCTGTCGCCGCCTACCTCCACGCGGCCGCAGCCACCCTCGCCTCCGCCTCCGGCCCCATCACAGCCCTCGCAGTAGCCGCAGCCCTCCCCGAAGCCACCCGCCAGATCCTCCAGGGGTAGTAGCCCACACCTCGACGATGTACGGATCAACAGGTAGTGCACCTGCGAGACGCCGTACACGAGGGCGTGCTCACGCTCAGGTGCACCATGATCCGCCCGACACCTCCTGTCGAGCTGCACGCCGCCTCGTGATGAGACCTGCTTATCCGCGCTGGAGTTTCACCATCCGTCGGATGCCTGGGTTGCCGCCGGCCGCGAAGACGACCTCACGACGGACGCCGTCCTGGAGGTCCGCCAACGAGACGTTCACGGAACCCGGCCAGCGTTCCCAGGGCCCGCCGTCGGCGAGGAAACGCTGGGCATGGTCGGTGCCGAGCTGCTGGTCGAGGTACATGAGTGTCGCCAGGGCCTCGGGCTGGCACTGGGTGACGAAACCTTCGTCCTCGGGCGGCAGGGAGAGCGCCCGGACCAGGTAGGTGACGAGGATCCGGGCGTCGTCCTCGGTACCCAGGCTGGCGAACGCCGGACAGTAGCTCCAGCGGTCCCCGGACGGTTCGTCGCCGAGGATGCCCCGTTCCATCACCGGCCGCAGATCCGCTCGCCGGCCGGCGGCGATGAGCCAGGTTGCGGTCAGCCGCTCACGCCACCCAGCTCGCAGCAGCAGAGCAAGATCTTCGGCCGGTGCCCGGCGGCCTGCCCGCCGCAACCGCCACTGGAACCAGCGTTGCCGAAACCGCGGCATCACGAACGCCCCGATCATGAGGTGTCGATAGCGCCGCCCCCGATGGACCCAGCGCTTTGCCGCTCTCCGGAGCCGGCGCTCGTCCTCGCCGGACCTCTCGATCATCCCCACTCGCCCTCCGCAACAGGAGCTCCACGCTCCCACAGATCATCGGGCACGAGATCACCCGGCACGAAGCACGAGAACGCGCAAGCCACGAAGCGGGGTGCGTGAAGCGGGGTGGGATTGGCTGGTTGTGGGTAGGAAAGGGGTTGCTGGTGAACTCCGCCGCCTTTGGAGTGTGCGCTGTGAAGCGAATTGTTGTGGTTGCTGCTCTTGCTCTGATTGCAGCGTTGCCGCTGCCGGCCCAGGCGCGAACCTCGGCCGAGGACTCGGCGGGCACGCCGTATGTGGCTGATCGGAACACGAAGATCGACGTGATGGGGGAGTGGGCCCATCCGGACGACGACACGAGCATCATCGGGCCGTGTGGTGTCTGGCATCAGCAGTACGGCGTGAAGTGCGGCGTGATCATGGTGACGCGCGGTGAGGGCGGCGGGAACGCGGCCGGCACCGAGCTCGGCCCGGACCTGGGGCTTCGGCGCGAGAACGAGGACCGGGTCGCGCACTACCGCTCCGGCACCGTGGACATCTTCAACCTGGACCGGATCGACTTCTTCTACAACCAGAGTGCGCCGTTGACGCAGTACTTCTGGGACGAGCAGGAGACGCTGCGCCGGGTGACCCGGGTGATCCGGGAGACGCAGCCTGAGGTCTACATCGGGTTCACGCCGACGCTCGCCGCGGGACACGGCAACCACCAGCAGGCCGGGCGGCTGATCTGGGAAGGCGTGCTCGCAGCCGCCGATCCGACCAAGTTCCCCGAGCAACTGAAGGGCCCGCACGCGCTGAGCACGTGGCAGGTGAAGAAGGTCTTCTCTGGCGGCACCACAGCGGGCACTGGCGGTACGACGACGGCCGCGAACTGCACCACCGGGTTCACGCCGACCGGCGTGGACACCGTCGCGGGCGTGTGGACCGGGTACGACTCGCCGTACAAGTGGCCGGCTGGGAACGTCCAGGGCAAACCGGTCGGGACACCCAAGATCTGGCAGCAGGTGGCCGACGAGGGCCGGGCCGCCTACCCGACGCAGAGCCGGGTGATGTTCAAGGGCAGTTCAGTGCCGGCCTGTCCCCGGTTCGGGATGACGCAGTCGTTCGTCCCGTTCCAGCCGAACGCCAATCCAGCCGCAGGCCGCGATGACGCGATCCTGTTCGGCGCGACCAAACCTGATCCGGGCGGACTCCCACTCGGCACCTTGGAGTACCTGACGTTCGACCGCTTCTACAACGTCGCCGGTGAACCCTTCCACGCGACCGTCCACCTCAAGGCACCCAAGGGCGAGCTTGCCGAAGGCAACGTAAGCCTCCAGGTCCCGGCGGGCTGGACGGTCGACGCCCCGAAGCCGGTGCCGGCAAATGCCAGTGCCGACATCACCTTCACGGTGACCCCGTCGGCCACCGCAACAGTCGACCAGAACGCGAAGGTCGCCGCCACCTACACCACCGCGAAGGCAACGGGCTACACGGACAACGTCGTACGGATCGTGTCCGCAGCCGAGGGCCGGTTCCAGCGGTGGGGCAACTGGCAGGAGTACGACGAATGGCTGTCGACGACCGCACCGCAGGCCAACCGGCTCGGTCGGTCCCCGGCGATCCAGTCAATGGGGATCGGTCAGACGATCGACGTACCGGTCGTCGTGCACAACTGGTCCGCCGAGCCGCAGAGTGGCGCGGTGTCGCTCGAGCTCCCAGCGAACTTCACTGTCGACGCGGCCTCGAAACCCTACGATGCTCAGCCAGGCGCTGACACGACAGTCACGTTCAAGGTCACCAACACCGACACCTCCCTGCCCGTTCAGCAGAACGTGTCGATCCCGATCAGGACGACGTACGCCGGTGGTGCCGGCGGCGAGACGTTGACGCTGACGTTGGTCCCGACCACCGTGATCCCGCAGGCAACCCCAGTCGTCGACGGAACGGCGGACCCAGGCGAGTACCCGGGGCCGACGCTCGACCTCGGCCGGATCTGGCAGGGCGCGTCCACCTGCACCGGCGTCGACGACTGTGGCGTTTCCCCAACGGGTGAAGGCAGTACGGCCAAGGTGAGCTGGTCGGACGACGCGCTGTACTTCTTCATCCACGTCCGCGACGACTACCAGTCGTACGCCGTCACGCCGGCCGAGTGTGTCGGCCACTGGCAGGCGGACTCGGTGGAGATCCTGCTCGACCCGCGCGGCAACGCGTCGCAGGCGCTGATGGACACCGCGAACACGTTCAAGCTCGGCATCTTCCCGTTCAGTCAGAGCGGCGGCCCGTGCTGGGAGCGCGACGCCGACAACCACCAGGGCTACTCCAGCGGTTCGCTCGACACCGGTAACGCACCCGGCGTACAGGTCGCGTCGACCGCACAGTGGGTCGGCAGCAACGAGACGACCGTGCCGCACGCGTACGCCGGTGGCGGCTACGACCTCGAGGTCAAGATCCCGCTGGCCGACCTCCCCGCGGCGGTCGACCCGTCGCGCCTCGGTCTGAACATCACGCCGTACGACAACGACGACACGTCAGCAGCTGGTACGACGACGCTCAGGCACATCGACATGAGCACGCGACTCGGTTGGTCGGCGCTCGGGTCGGTCCAGTCCGACCCGTACCGCTGGGGTCTCGCGACGCTGCCGGGCTACACGCCTCCGGCCGACCGCCCGACCACACCGGCGCCGCCCAACGTCTCCAACCCCAACCTCAACGGCGCCCTGTCACCGCAGACCATCGCGCAGTCCGCGCGGAACGGCGTACCGATCTCCGGCCGGGTTCCCACGACCGACCTCAAGATCCTGTCCGCCGCACTCCGCGGGAGCAGCGTGGACGTGGTGACGAACTCCAGCGGTAGCGGTACGGCGCGTGCGTTCCTGACCACCGGTGAGCTCGGGGCGATCCCGTTGTGGACAACGAGTTGCACACTCGCCGCGGACCCGCCACCCGACTACGGCCTGACACCATGTGCGGTCACCGACGGTGGCATCCCGCCGTGGTCACCGGACATGAGCGGTCACCTGGTGAAGCAGGCGACACAGAATGTCACCCACGGTGTCCAGCACTGGTCGATCCCGCTGACCGCTGCCCAGCGGGCGACGCTCGCCAAGGACGGTCGCCTGCTCGTCTCCTACGAGACACCACAGAACGAGGTCCAGGCCTTCGACCTCGAACTCAGCGGACGGCGGTGAAGTCCAAGCCGCCGGCGGCGTTGCGAAGCTCGAGTTTGCTGGAGTCGATCTCGTAGGAGACCTCGCCCTTCAGACCATTCAGGAGACTGGACTCGAGCTTCGCCGCGTCACCGGCACAGGCGCGGCGAGTGGTCGCGAGCTCCCCGAAGGTCAGCTTGCCGGGAGCCTGCGCCACCATGCCCTGGAACTCGTTGCAGCCGGTCGATCCGGTGACGCGTTCGCCGTTCAGCGTCATCCACGCCTTCTCCGAGCCGGCCTGGTGGGAGGCGACCTCGCCGGTGATCACGGTGTTCAACGCCCACTTGGTGCCGTCGAGGGCCAGGTCCGGTTCCGCGGTCTCGCGGTCCTGGAGGGCGATCGTCGTACCGCCGGACGTCACGTTGAGGGTGTCGCCGTCGAGCTTCCAGGACGGCTTGCTGGACAGGATGCCGGACAGCCAGCCGTCCTGGTCCTGCCGGCCGGGGCAGCCCATGTCCGTCATCACCAGGCTGTCCTTCAGCGACAGCTTGCCGTCACCGGTCGACACCTTCGACTGCATGGAGTTACAGCCCGCGTCGGCGATCAAACGTCCGTCATCGGTGAATTGGAGCCGGACCCGGGTGTTCTGGGCGAGCTGTTTCGGGGCGCCGTTCTCGGTCACGGCGGTCGACAGCCACGACTTGCCGGTGAGCGTTCCACCGGCGGTCGACTCGTTCCCACAGGCGGTCAGGGCGAGCAGCAGACCGGCGCCGGCCACTGCGATCATCCGCATCTTCACACTCTACGGACGCGCTTGTGGGTCCGCCTGTTGCACGCTAACTGCGCGTAAAGTCGGGACCTCGGGGTTGGCCTTTCACATCACGGTTGGATAACGTCAGGCGCGTCGTACCCGCGAGAGCGAATGTGAACGCCAAGGCCGGCAGTGCCGGCCCCACTGGGGATTCAATCGAACAGTCGTGGGCCACGCTGGAGTTCTGGGGCAGTCAGTGCAGGTCCGTCGAGCAACGAAGGAACCTTTTCCATGCCCCCCACCCGAACTGCCCGGAGCCGCGTGGTCATTCCAGCGGTATTCCTTGCCATCGGCGCACTCATCGCAGCGCCGATCGCCGTACAAGCGGCCAAGGGATCCCCTGAAGCAGTGACCACGGCCAGCGCCGCGGACAGCACGGTCACCGACCTCCCGAGCGTCGGACGCATCGAAACCTGCGTCCTGGACGCGAACTCCGGCTGTACGGTGCTGCACGGCTTCGGCAAGAAGCCCGTCGCCATCACCGCCACGGCCTCCGGACCGGCAATCCTCTCGATCGACCCGAGCCGGACCGATGACAAGTCCTACCGGCTGCGTGCCCTGCGCTACGACGGCAACAGGTACCGCGCCGGCACCAAGCTGACCTATACCGCGCACTACGACTTCGTGGCGGCACCGGCACAGCCGACCACCCCGACGCCGACCCAGACCACCACCCCGACGAAGCCGCCGACCAGCACGCCGACGACCACGTCGACCCCGACGAAGCCGCCGACGTCGACCCCCACGACGACGGCTCCGACGACCACCGCGCCCAGTACGGCGACACCGACCTCGTCGCCGGCGGGCACCTGCACCAATCCGTCGTTCCTCACCACCTCGACGAACAACCAGGGTGACGGGCGGACCTTCGGCGCGTACTACGTCCACAACAACATGTGGAACAACGACAACGGCACCTACACGCTGGGCGCCTGCAACTACAACAGCTGGTACGTCGAGGTCACCCAGCCGCTGCCCGGCGACAAGGGTGTTCAGGCGTACCCGAACGTGCACAAGGACTACGACGACGTCGCGTTGTCGAAGATCCAGTCGGCCAAGTTCGCGGCGGCGACCCCGGCCAGCTGCGACGGCTGCATCTACAACGTCGCGTTCGACGCGTGGATCGGCGACGGCCTGAACAACGAGCTGATGATCTGGACCGAGAACAAGGGCCAGGTCCCGGCCGGCCGCAAGGTGGGCACCGTGAACTTCGGTGGCTTCACCTACGACGTGTGGCACGAGGACGGCTACACCGCCTACGTGTCGCAGGTGACGCAGAAGTCCGGCACGATGCCGCTGGCGAGCTTCTTCAGTGACATGGTCAACCGTGGCTGGGCGCCGAAGGCGACGACCTGGCAGGTCGACTACGGCATCGAGGTCGTGTCCACCGCCAACGCCAAGAAGCGGTTCGACTTCACCGACTTCTCCATCCAGGAGAACTGAGCAGCAGGACCCCATCCGCGCTCGCGCGAACGCACGTGGCCGCCGCGACCCTTCAGGTCGCGGCGGCCGCATTGCGTAGGGTGCTGGGGTGATCGGTCTGGTGATCTTCGACAACGACGGCGTACTGGTGGACTCCGAGCGGCTGGCCAACTCGATCCTGGCCGAGCTGCTGACCGAGGCCGGGTTGCCCTACACGTTCGAGGAAGCGGTGCGTGACTTCATGGGCGGCAGTATGGCGTCCATGCGGCAGAAGGCCGAGGCGCAGCTCGGGCGGCCGCTGCCGGCGGACCTGGAGGACAGGTACCACCAGCGCCTGTTCGACGGGTTCGCCCAGTTGCAGGCGATCGCGGGCGTCGAGGCTGTCCTCGACCACCTCGACGCAGAGGGAATCAGGTACTGCCTGGCGTCGTCGGGCACGCATCGCCGGATCCGTACGGCGCTCACCGCGGTCGGGTTCCTGGACCGGTTCGAGGGCCGCATCTTCAGCGCCGAGGACGTTGCCCACGGCAAGCCCGCGCCTGATCTGTTCCTGCACGCTGCCCAGGAGCTGGGCGTGAAACCGGCCGACTGCGTGGTCGTCGAGGACAGTCCGCTGGGCGTCGCCGCGGCCAACGCGGCCGGCATGAAGGTCTTCGGGTACGCCGGGATGACGGACCCCGTGAAGCTGGCCGCGGCGGACGCGGTTTTCCACGACATGGCCGCCCTTGCCGACCTGATCGACGGCGCCTGAGACACTGGAAGGGCTATGTCTACCCTCCAGTCACTTAGCGGCGACCGCCCGGTCCGCGCCGAGGCGGTCGTTGATCTGGCCGCGATCCGCCATAACGTGGCCACGCTGCGTGCTCGTGCCGGCGGCGCGCAGCTGATGACCGTGGTCAAGGCCGACGGCTACGGGCATGGGATGGTCCCGGTCGCCCGGGCCGCTCGCGAGGCCGGCGCCGACTGGATCGGCGCCGCCGTACTCGAGGAGGCGCTCGCGCTGCGCGAGGCCGGTGACACCGGTCCGATCTTCTGCTGGTTGACCACGCCGGGCGAGCCGCTGTCGGACGCGATCGCCGCCGGCATCGACCTGTCCGCCGGCGCGCCCTGGGAGATCGATGAGCTGGCCGCCGGGGTGACCGACCGGGCGGCCCGGGTGCACCTGAAGATCGACACCGGCATGAGCCGCGGTGGCGCCGTACCCGAAGAGTGGCCCGCGCTGATCCGCGCCGCCGTCCGCGAGCAGCAGTCGGGCCGGATCGAAGTGCGGGGCATCTGGTCGCATCTGTCGTCCTCGGACGAGCCGAAGAGCCCGGCGAACGAGGCTCAGCTGGCCACGTTCCAGGAGGCGATCGAGGTCGCCGAGTCGTTCGGCATCGACGCCGAGTTCAAGCATCTGGCGAACTCGGGTGCCACGCTCGCGCTCCCCGAGACCCACTTCAACCTGGTCCGCCCAGGCGTCGCGACGTACGGGCTCTCGCCGTTCGGGCATGCGCTGCCGTCGGCGGAGCTGGGGCTGCGCCCGGCGATGACGCTGAAGGCACGGCTCGCGATGGTGAAGCGGGTGCCGGCCGGTGCGGGCGTCTCGTACGGCCTGACCTGGACCGCGCCGCGGCCGTCGACGCTCGGCCTGATTCCGCTCGGGTACGGCGACGGCCTGCCGCGGCACGCGTCGAATGGAGCACCGGTCCTGTCCGGTGGACATCGCCGGACGATCGTCGGCCGGATCTGCATGGATCAGTGCGTGGTCAACCTCGAGGACGATGAGGCGGCCGCGGGCGACGAGGTCGTGCTTTTCGGCCCCGGGACCAACGGTGAGCCGACGGCGGACGACTGGGCCGACGCCGCGCGGACGATCAACTACGAGATCGTGACCCGGCTGGGCGCCCGGATTCCCCGCCGGTACGTCGACAGCGCTCAAGACCTTCCCCACCCCACCACCCCAGTCGAAAGGTAGACCGGTATGTCCAAAGCAGGACGGACTGCTGGTCTGATCGGGGCCGCGGTCGGAGTGCTCGCCGCGGGAGCGGCAGCCGGCGTTGCCGTCGAGCGGCAGGTGATCGGCCGACGGTCCAGTCAGCGCGCGCAGCTCGAGGCCGAGCCGTTCGGCTCGATGCGCGGTACTCCACACGTCTTCACTGCCGACGACGGCGTCGAGCTGTACGTCGAGGTCGACGAGCTGAAGCGGTCCCGCCGGCCCGCGCAACCGAAGCGCCGGTTCGGGCGGAAGCTGCCGCTGCCGCCGGAGGACCTGACCGTCATCTTCGCGCACGGCTACGGCCTGAACATGGACTGCTGGCACTTCGAGCGCCGCGACCTGGCCGGCATCGGCACGCTGGTGTTCTACGACCAGCGCTCGCACGGCCGGTCCGGGCGGTCGCCGAAGGAGCACGTCAGCATCGAGCAGCTCGGCCGCGACCTGTACGGGATCATGGAGGAGTTCGCGCCGACGGGTCCGGTGATCCTGATCGGCCACTCGATGGGTGGCATGTCGATCATGGCGCTGGCCGAGCAGCATCCGGAGCTGTTCGCTGACCGGATCATCGGGGTCGGGCTGTGCTCGACCAGCGCGGGCGGCCTGGACCAGGTCCCGATCATCGTGCCGGGCAAGCTCGGGATGATGCTCCGCTCACTGGCCACGCCGACGGTGTCGGTGCTGGCGCGGATCCCCGACGTGGTGGAGCGCAGCCGGAAGGCCGGGACGGACATCAGCTACCTGCTGACCCGGAAGTACTCGTTCGGCTCGGAGGTACCGCCGGCGTACACCGAGTTCGTCAACGAGATGATCGCGGCGACGCCGATCTCGGTGATCGCGGAGTTCTACCCGATCTTCGCGCTGCACGACAAGTTCGACTCCCTGGAGCCGTTGCAGAAGGTGGAGTGCGTGGTGATCGGTGGCGACCGCGACCACCTGACCCCGTTCGTCCACGCCGAGGAGATCGTCCGGCGGGTGCCCGGCGCGGAGCTGGTCGAGGTGAAGAACTGCGGTCACCTGGGCCTGATCGAGCACCACGATGAGTTCACCGCCGCCCTCCTTGGCATGATCGAGCGAGCCGAACAATCCCTGGGACACACATGACCGACCTGCACGTAATGGACGCGACGTCCGACCACGTCGACCAGCTCGTTGCGGTGATCCACCACGCGTTCTCCGCCCGGCGGGTGCTCGACCCGCCGTCCACCGCCCTGTCCGAGAACGCGACCACAGTGGCCGACACCATCGCGCAGTACGGCGGTCTGCTGGTTCGCAGCAACGGTGTTCCGGCCGGCGCGATGCTGTTCGAGGAGACCGGCGACGTGCTGAACCTGCGCCGCGTCTCGGTCGACCCGCGGCACCAGGGTCACGGGGTCGCGTCCGCGATGGTCGGGTGCGCCGAGGAGGTCGCCGTACAGCGTGGGTTGAATCGGGTCCAGTTGATCGCTCGGATCGAACTGCCCGACACCGTGGAGTTCTGGCGGCGCCGCGGGTACTCGCTGGTCGAGCAGCAGGACCACAACCTGATCCTCGCGAAGGCGATGCCGATCGAGCTGATCGTGCCGACGGCCGACGACATGCGGGCGATCGGCGAGGAGGTCGCGGGCCAGTTGCGCGCGGGCGACGTACTCGTGCTGTCCGGCGACCTCGGCGCGGGCAAGACGACGTTCACTCAAGGTCTCGGTGCGGGACTGAAGGTGCGCGGTGACATCACGTCGCCGACGTTCGTGATCTCGCGGGTGCACCCGTCGCTGGCCGGCGGTCCGCCGCTCGTGCACGTGGACGCGTACCGGCTGGGTGGGATCGCCGAGTTGGACGACCTCGACCTGGACGCGAGCCTCGACGACGCGGTCACGGTGGTCGAGTGGGGCCACGGTCTGGCCGAGTCGCTGGCGCCGGACCGGCTGGACATCGTGGTCACCCGTGGCGACGACGACACCGACGAGACCCGCGAGCTGCGGATCATCCCGGTGGGACCGCGCTGGGCCGCATCCGGTGTTCGGGTGTCTGTACTGGAGAAGAACTGACATGTTGCTTGCCTTTGACACCTCGAGTGCGGCCGTCACCGTTGCGCTGGCCGATCCGCTGAGCGGTGAGATCGTCGCGTCCTCGACGACCGTCGACGCGTTGCGGCACGGCGAGCTGCTCGCGCCCGCGATCGCCGCGGCGCTGGAGACCGCCGGCTGTACGGCGCGCGACCTGACGCGGATCGCGGTCGGAGTCGGTCCTGGCCCGTTCACCGGATTGCGGGTCGGACTGGTGACTGCGCGGACCATGGCCGACGTACTCGGGATCGAGGTCGCCGGCGTCTGCAGCCTGGACATCCTGGCGCGGCAGTCGTCGCTGACGCTGCCGGTGGCCGTCGCGACCGACGCGCGGCGCAAGGAGATCTACTGGGCTCTGTACGACGGCCCGGCCGCCGACGGAAGCCGGCGTCGCCTGGAAGGGCCGGCGGTGGATCGTCCGGCTGAGGTCGCGCACGTGCTGTCGGGTCTGCCGGTGATCGGCCGGGGCGCGGTCCTGTACGCCGAGGCGCTCGGTGTGACGGACGTCGATGTCGCCGAGTACCCGTCGGCCGAGGTGCTTGCGACGGGCGTTGCGACCGGCACCCTCGATGTCGTCGAGCCCGACCCGCTGTACCTGCGCCGGCCCGACGTGACGATGTCCGCCGGGCCGAAGAGCGTGCTGCCGAAGTGAGGCCAGCCATTCGACCGGCGACCGCGGACGATCTGCCCGCTCTGGTCGCGTTGGACGAGGTGTGCTTCGGGTCGGAGGCCTGGAGTACGGTCTCGTGGACGACCGAGTTCGACCGGTTGTCCGAGGATCGGGTGATCCTGGTCGCGGACGAGGGTGTGGCCGTCGGGTACGTCGTACTCCTGGTGCCACCGGTCAGGCTGGACGTGGTCGAGTTGCTGCGGATCGCGGTGACCCCGGCCGAGCGGCGTACCGGGATCGGCCGGCAGTTGATGGCGGCGGCGCTGGCGCGCTGTGCCGGCCGGACCGTGTTGCTGGAAGTTGCTGCGGGCAATCAATCGGCTGGTGGGCTCTATGAAGGCTTTGGTTTCCAGGAGATCAGCCGGCGGCGCGGGTACTACGCCGGCGGCGAGGATGCGGTGATCATGCGGTGGCGGGAGGAATTGTGATGGCGAACGAGCCCCTCATCCTGGGGATCGAGACGTCGTGCGACGAGACCGGGGTCGGGATCGTCCGCGGGCAGACGCTGCTCGCCGACGCGATCGCGTCCAGTGTCGAGGAGCATGCCCGGTTCGGCGGCGTCGTACCGGAGGTGGCCAGTCGCGCGCACCTGGAGGCGATGGTGCCGACGATCCGGCGTGCCTGTGAGACCGCCGGGATCGAACCGACCGACGTCGACGCCGTCGCGGTCACCAGCGGGCCAGGCCTCGCCGGTGCGCTACTGGTCGGCGTGGCTGCGGCCAAGGGGCTTGCGCTGTCGCTCGACAAGCCGCTGTACGGCGTGAACCACCTCGCGGCGCATGTCGCCGTCGACACCTTGGAGCACGGCGATCTGCCCAAGGGCTGTGTCGCCATGCTCGTGTCGGGCGGGCACTCGTCGTTGCTCGCGGTCGAGGACATCACCGAGGGCGTGCTGCCGATGGGGAGCACCATCGACGACGCCGCGGGCGAGGCCTTCGACAAGGTCGCGCGGGTGCTGGGGCTGCCGTTCCCGGGTGGTCCATATGTCGACAAGGCGGCACGGGACGGTGGCGACCGGCTCTACGTCACGTTCCCGCGTGGCCTGACGTCGCAGCGCGACCTCGAGCGGCACCGGTTCGATTTCTCCTTCTCCGGGCTGAAGACCGCGGTCGCGCGCTGGGTCGAGGCGCGGCGTCGCGACGGTGAGGACGTGCCGGTGAACCACGTTGCCGCGGCCTTCCAGGAGGCGGTCTGCGACGTGCTGACCCGCAAGGCGATCGACGCGTGCAAGGACCGCGGCTTCGAGCACCTGCTGATCGGTGGCGGTGTCGCGGCGAACTCACGGCTGCGCGTGATGGCCGAAGAACGGTGCTCGGCGGCAGGCATCGCCGTACGGGTGCCGCGGCCGGGGTTGTGCACCGACAACGGCGCGATGGTCGCGGCGCTCGGCTCGGAGCTGGTCCGGGCCGGGAAGTCTCCGTCGCCGTTGGGATTGCCGGCCGACTCGTCGATGCCGATCACCGAGGTGCTGAACAAATGAAGTGGACACACCCGCACGGGTTCGAGGCCGACGACGACACGTCCCGGATCGACGTCGACGTGGTGCACGGCTTCCTGAGTACGTCGTACTGGGCGCCAGGGATCCCGTGGGAGGTCGTGGCGCGGTCGATCGCGGGGTCGCTGAACGTCGGAGTGTTCACGGCGGACGGGGCGATGGTCGCGTTCGCTCGCGCGGTGACGGACCGGGCGACGTTCGCGTGGATCGCGGATGTGTTCGTGGTGCCTGAGCAGCGCGGGCATGGGCTGGGGAAGTTCGTCGTGGCCACGCTGCTCGACCATCCCGAGTTGCAGGGTGTTCGTCGCGTCATGCTCGGGACCGAGGACGCGCACGAGCTCTACCGGCGGCACGGTTTCACCGAGCTCGCCGCCGACGGCCGCATGATGGGCATCCGTCGCGACCCCGCGGACATCTACGGCCGCCCATGACCATGACCGGTCCTGCTGTGGATCTGGTCTGGCATCCTGCCGGGGCGACGGATCTGGTGGTGCTGGCTCATGGCGGGCAGGAGCATTCGACCGCGGTTCCTCATCTGTGGCGGGCGCCGATCCTGCGGATGTGGCCGTTCGCCCTCGCCGCCCGATCGGCGGTTCCCACTGCTGCGGTCGGCATGCTGCGCTATCGGTATCGCGGATGGAACGGGTCCGCCGCCGACTCTGCCGTTGACCTCCGGGCGGTCCTCGACGAGCTGCCACCGGTGATCCGCCGGGTGGTGCTGATCGGGCACTCGATGGGTGGCCGGGCGGTCGTGGCCGCAGGCAATCATCCTCGGGTGGCCGGCGTACTGGCCTTGGCTCCTTGGCTGCCCGAGGGTGAGCCGCTGACCGCGCTGCGTCCGCCGGTGACGTTCGCCCATGGCACGGACGACACGATCACCGATCCGCGCGCGACCGCCGCGTACGCCGAGCGCCTTCGCGCGGCCGGCACTCCCGTCACGATGTATGCGCTCGCCGGGGAGGGCCACGCCATGCTCCGTCGGTCGACCGACTGGAACACCGTGGTCGCCAACTTCACCATCACTGCCCTGAACGCCACAGCACCGGCCCGTGGCACGGACGGCCCGCGCATCGAGTCACTCCCGCAGTACGGTCCGAAGGCGTTGTTGCCGATCGCGGTCGGATCGATTGCGGTGGCACGCTTCCGGCTGCCGGTCGTGGAACGGTTCGAAGCGCACTGCAGTGCGGGGAAGAGCACGGCAGCGGGCAGAGACCTGGGGTGACTTCGCCGCCTGCTCCCCAGGTGAACGGTCAGCGGCCAACCGGTTTCTGCCACCCACCCTGCCGAACCCAGGTGAACGCCTGACTGCACCCGCATGACACTCAGTCGACGTCCGTCTCCTCAGACCGGACGTCGCCCGTTTAGTGGCGGATCCCCGGGGAGTGCAGCAGCAGACGCAGCACCTCGCCTACCGGCAGGTCGCCCGGGGACCCGCTCGCGAGATCGATCATATGTTCGAATGCACTCACAATGCAAGTCCGGCCCGAAGGGAGTTCACAGCATGCCAGCCAGCAAGGACAGACTCCGATGGGAGGGCCTCCCGGAGCCCGTGCGTGCGCTGATCGAGGAGTACAAGCAGGGCCTGGGCCTGGCAGCGCTCGAATGGCTCAGGGCTCGATCTTGACCCGGCCGCAGGAGTAGGCGACGGCGTCGCGACCAATGCGCGTGATGATCAGCGTGGCGGACTCCGAGCCCTTCGGAGCGAGCTTCTTCCGGAGCTGGGCCGGGTCGACGTCCACCCCGCGCTTCTTGATCTCGAGCGTGCCGATGCCCTGCGTGCGGACCCAGGATCGCAGTGCCTTCTCCTTGTACGGCAGCTCCTCCACCACCTCGTACGCCGACGCGAGCGGGGTCGGCACGAGCTTCGGTGCGGTGACGTACGCGATCCGCGGGTCGAGCAGCCACCCGTCAACCGCAGCGGCCACCGCGGTCACCAGACCGGCCCGCACAACGGCACCATCCGGCTCATAGATGAACCGCTCGACCGGACCGCTCTCAGCCTCGGGCGCATCCGCCACACTCACGCCACTGGGTAGCAACGTCGCCCGCCGCGGGGTGCCGGTGTACAGCGCCCCGGACCACAGCGCGGCCTCCTTCACCTCACCGGCGTCGGAGATCCACTCCGCCTCGACGCCCTCGGGTACGGCGTCGTGCGGGATGCCAGGCGCGACCTTCACGCAGGCAGTGCGCTGCAAGAGCTCGGCGACAAAGGTCCACGGCGGTGAGTAGGCATTGTGGTCGAACACGCGTCGACCATCAGCGCGTCGAGCGGGGTCCGCGAACACGACGTCGTATGGCGTGAGCTCGGTGGACTCGGCGTCGCCGACCATGACCTCACCGGGCAGACCGAGCGCGGCCAGGTTGGCGCGGGCTGTAGCTGCGGTCTCCGGGTCGCGTTCGACGCCGGTGACCCGTAGACCGGCGCGGGCCGCACTGATCAGGTCGCCACCGATCCCGCAGCCCAGGTCGACCACACTGCTGCCCGGCAACGCCGCCGCGATGCGTGCGGCCCGGTGCGTGCCGACCGTGGTCCTGGTGGCCTGCTCCAGACCGTCCGGGGTGAAGTACATCCGGGCCGCATCCGCTCCGAACTTGGCGACCGCCCGGTGCCGCAGCGATGCCTGAGTGACCGCGATCGTCACAAGCGTCGCGTCGTACCTGCGCCGCAGCCTCTCGACCAGTTGCAGCTCCTTGCCGGGCTGGTACGCCGCACAGGCCTCAGCGAGCACCTCGGCGCCCGACCCGTCCAGCAACGCGGTGACAGTCACCCACACACCCTAGAGCGGGCTCGAGCAGCTCCTGCTCCAGCTGTTGGTGGCGGAGGAGTAGAGGCGCCAGTTCATGGCCGCGCGGGTCTTGGGGCCGTAGATGCCGTCCACCACGAGCTTGTGCTTGCGCTGCACCGTCTTGACCACTGCACGGGTGTTGCTGCCGTAGATGCCGTCGACTGCGAGGTGGGTGCCGTAGCAGAAGTTCAGGTTGCGCTGCAGGACCTGGATGGCGGTGTCGGGGTCGCCGTACACGGTGGAACCGCGGTGTGGGTCGTCGCCGTACATGAGGTTGCAGGTGGTGCTCTTGCTCGCGTAGATCGACGGCATCGGGATGCCCCAGCTGCTGTTGACCGGCACCAGGATGGCCGCGCGGCACTGTGGCAGTGCGGCCGCGGCCTTGGTCTCTGCCTCGGCGGAGGTGCGGGTCGGGTCGGTCGACTGATCGGCCGGAGCCTGCTCCGCCGGCTGATCTGCGGCGGGAGCTCCAACGCTCGGGGTGGCCGGCTGGTCCTTCGACGCTCCGGCGGCGACCGCTCCGACGGCCACCACGCCCACTGCGGCAAGGACCGCGATCGTGCGCCCGGACAGGTTGGGTAGAGACGGGAAGCTGATGGCCATGGTCTCTCCTCGGACCCGGTGGGAAGCCCTCCTGGGGAAACGGTCGCACGGCGACCGGGGTCAGGCCCAGCGTTCGGCCACAATCCGTACCCGGCCGGTCACAGACTCCGCCGACAGAGGAAGTCTGGCACTCGAGTTGACCGAGTGCTAATCGCGGCCTAGATTCGGTGTTGGCACTCTCCACCCGAGGGTGCCAGCGGTCCGGCCTCTGACCCCCGCGACGGCAGGGGAGCGCGACCACCCTGAACTGCAGACAAGCAAATCGACCGTGGAGGTCAGCAAGTGTCGGTCACGATCAAGCCGCTCGAGGACCGCGTCCTCGTCGCGCCGCTCGAAGCCGAGCAGACCACGAAGTCCGGCCTGGTGATCCCGGACACCGCCAAGGAGAAGCCCCAGGAGGGCGAGATCCTCGCCGTCGGCCCCGGCCGCATCGACGACAACGGCAACCGCGTCCCGCTGGACGTCGCCGTCGGCGACAAGGTCATCTACTCCAAGTACGGCGGCACCGAGGTCAAGTACGACGGCCAGGACTACCTGATCCTGGGCGCCCGCGACATCCTCGCAGTCGTCAGCAAGTGACGGCCGCTCGCTGTTCCTGACTGACACCGCCCTGGTGCCCTCCCGGCGCCGGGGCGGAGTCGGTCCGGGGCAGCGAGCTCGGAACTGCTGTTACGAAGCGCGAATTTCAGAGAGGGACTGGATTTTTCATGCCGAAGATCCTCGAGTTCGACGAGAACGCTCGGCGCGCGCTGGAGCGCGGCGTCGACAAGCTCGCGAACACGGTGAAGGTGACGCTGGGGCCGAAGGGCCGCTACGTCGTCCTGGACAAGAAGTGGGGCGCCCCGACCATCACCAACGACGGTGTCACCGTCGCCCGTGAGGTCGAGCTGGACGACCCGTTCGAGAACCTTGGTGCGCAGTTGGCCAAGGAGGTCGCCACCAAGACCAACGACATCGCCGGTGACGGCACCACCACCGCGACGGTGCTGGCGCAGGCACTGGTGCACGAGGGCCTGCGGGCCGTCGCGGCCGGGGTCAACCCGATGGGCCTGAAGAAGGGCATCGAGGCGGCCGTCGAGGCCGTGTCGGCCAAGCTGATCGAGACCGCGCGGCCGGTCGACGACAAGGGCGACATGGCCCACGTCGCCACCATCTCCGCCCGGGACGCCGAGATCGGCGCCCTGATCGCGGACGCGTTCGACAAGGTCGGCAAGGACGGTGTGATCACCGTCGAGGAGTCGAACACCTTCGGGACCGAGCTCGAGTTCACCGAGGGCATGCAGTTCGACAAGGGCTTCATCTCGCCGTACTTCATCACCGACGCCGAGGCCGGCGAAGCGGTGCTGGAGGACCCGTACATCCTGATCCACCAGGGCAAGGTCTCCGCGATCGCGGACCTGCTGCCGCTGCTGGAGAAGGTCGTACAGTCCGGCAAGACCCTGCTGATCATCGCCGAGGACGTCGAGGCCGAGGCCCTGTCCACCCTCGTGGTCAACAAGATCCGCGGCAACTTCACCTCCGTCGCCGTCAAGGCGCCGGGCTTCGGTGACCGCCGCAAGGCGATGCTGGAGGACCTGGCCGCGCTGACCGGCGCGCAGGTCGTTGCTCCGGAGGTCGGGCTGAAGCTGGACCAGGTCGGTCTGGAGGTGCTCGGTTCGGCGCGCCGGATCGTGGTCTCCAAGGACAACACCACGGTGGTCGACGGCGCCGGCAAGTCCGACGACATCGACGGCCGGGTGAACCAGATCAAGGCCGAGATCGAGCGCACCGACTCCGACTGGGACCGCGAGAAGCTGCAGGAGCGGCTGGCCAAGCTGGCCGGTGGCGTCTGCGTGATCAAGGTCGGCGCGGCCACCGAGGTCGAGCTGAAGGAGAAGAAGCACCGGATCGAGGACGCTGTGTCCGCGACCCGGGCCGCGATCGAGGAGGGCATCGTCGCCGGCGGCGGCTCCGCCCTCGTGCACGCGGCTGCCGTCCTGGACAAGGGACTGGACCTCGAGGGTGACGAGCTCGCCGGTGTCCGGATCGTCCGCAAGGCGATCGTCGAGCCGCTGCGCTGGATCGCCGAGAACGGCGGCTACGAGGGCTACGTCGTGACCGCCAAGGTCGCGGAGCTGGAGGTCGGCAGCGGCTTCAACGCCGCCACCGGCGAGTACGGCGACCTGCTGGCCCAGGGCGTGCTGGACCCGGTCAAGGTGACCCGGTCCGCGCTCGCCAACGCCGGCTCGATCGCCGCGCTGCTGCTCACCACCGAGACCCTCGTGGTCGACAAGCCCGAGGAAGAGGAGCCCGCCGCAGCCGGTCACGGCCACGGTCACGGTCACTGATCCTCAGGTAGTAGTTCCACAGCACCGCCCCGGCAGTCCTGCCGGGGCGGTGTTCTGTTGGGATGGGCTTGTGACGCTGATCAGAGAACGTGGCAAGCAGGACCTGGACATCTGCGTCCGGCTGTTGCGGGATGTGCACGAGGTGGCCGGGTACCCGGTGAACTGGCCGGCGGATGCGCGGAAGTGGTTGACGCCGGAGGACGGGCTCGGGTGCTGGGTGGCTGTCAGCGACGGGCGCGTGGTGGGGCACGTGGCGCTGACCGCCAACGGGTCTGACGGGGTGTGCGTGGAGCGGTTGTTCGTGGATCCGAAGGCGACCCGCGCGGGGATCGGACGGCAGTTGCTGGATCATTCGGTGAAGACGGCGGCTGAGCTCGGGCGGAAGCTGTCCTTGGAGGTCGTGGACAATCGCGGCGCGGCCGAGCGGCTGTACCGGCGGGCCGGATGGCTGGAGACCGGCCGCACGCCGATCGACTGGGGTGGCGACCAGGCCTCCGAGCTGATCCACTTCGACGCCCCCAGCTAAGGACGAGGATCGAGCGGTAGGAAATCCGTACGGGCCAGTAGTGACAGATCGTGACCAGAATCTGGTGGTGATCACGAATTGCCACTAGGCAACGGAAGGTGAGAGCCGTACCATCTTTCAGGCTGACCGGTCCGACACGAGGGGGCGAGGGTGACCGAGGTCCAAGTACCACACACCCACGACCGGGTCGAGCTTCGAGATCTTGCCGCTCGCGCGAGCGAAGGCGATCGGACAGCTCTGAACGACCTGCTCACCAGGGTGCGTGCCGTCGCCCACCGCTATGTGCGGTCGAGGCTGTGGACCTATCCGGGCGGCGCCGACATGGTCGACGACGTCGCGCAGGAGGTTTGTGTCGCGGTGTTCGGCGCACTCGGCCGGTACCGCGACGAGGGGAGGCCCTTCGAGGCTTTCGTCTACGGCATCGCGGCCCGCAAGGTCGCCGATGCCCAGCGTGCGTTCGCGGTGGCCGACGTTTCGACGCCGGACCTGCCGGACGGCGCGGACGAGTCACCGACGCCGGAGGAGCACGCGGTCCGGCATTCGGAGGTCCAGCACATCATGGGGCTGCTGGACAAGTTGCCGGTGAAGCTGCGGGAGATCCTGCGGCTCCGGGTGGTAGCGGGGATGTCAGCCGAGGAGACCGGCCGGGCACTGGGGATGACACCGGGGGCGGTGAGGGTCGCACAACATCGAGCGTTGAACACGCTCAGGGGGTTTGTGGGGCATGAGGCACAGCTGGAAAGAGGAGCAGGGGAGGGGCATCATGGCTGACCGTTTCGATCTCGACGCGATCGACGCTGATGACGCACTGCTCGACCTACTGGCCGTTGGTGGGGAGACCGCGCTCGGCGCGGGAGAGCACGACCCGGCCGTCAAGCTGCTGGCAGAGCTACGGCTCGCGGTGGAGGTGGAGGACGAACTCCCGGTCGAGACGATCGACGACCCGGAGAGCTTCCTGGCGCGCTGCGCGGCTCTGAACCCGGTGACGGACCCGTTCGCCCGCAAGGTGGCGGCCCGCGGTCTGGCACTCGGTGTCGCCGCCGTGGCCGCGCTGTCGGTCTCCGGAGTGGCCGCCGCGGTCACCGGCGACCCGTTGTCGCCGTACGAGAAGGTCATCGAGAAGATGGTCGACGCGGTCCGCCCGCAGACCAGCTTCCCGAAGGAACAGCTCGACGGTATGCCGGTGGTCGACAAGACCAAGATCGTCAAGGTCGCCAAGGACTACCAGAAGAAGCAGGAAGAGAAGGCCGCCGAGGAGAAGGCGAAGTCCGACGGGACCGTCGCGGCCGACCAGCTCCCGCAGGCGACCACCGACGTGAACCCGCCGCTGGCCAGGCCGCTCCCGAAGGAGCTGCCGAGCATCATCCAGCAGCCGGTGGTGCCGCCGGCGACGCAGCCGCCGGGCCAGACGGGCAACGGTCAGACCGACGAGCCGGGCTCCGCCCCGACGGATCCGCCCACGTCGGACCCGACGCAGGACCCGACTGCGCCCCCGACGGACCCGACTGCGCCGCCGACGGACCCGACTGCGCCGCCGACGGACCCGACTGCGCCGCCGACGGACCCGACTGCGCCGCCGACGGACCCGACGACGCCGCCGGCCACGGAGCCGACCGACCCGCCGTCGACCCCGCCGGACAACGGCGAGACCGGGACGGACAACGGCGACACGACGACGCCGCCGAGTACGGCGCCGAGCGGCGACACCGGCACGGGCTCAGGCGACTCGAGCACCGGCGACGCCGGCTCGGACAGCGGCAGCCAGACGGTCCCGGGCGACACGAACCCGGCGCCCGAGCAGCCTGGTGACAACCAGGAGCCTGCGGGCGGCGCCTTGACCGACCTGCTGGAGAAGGTCCTGCCGGTGCTGCCGACCCCGACCGGGGTCGTGGCCGAGCTGAAGAGTGCCGAGACGTTCTTCAGCGCCACTGCGGACGCGAAGCACTCCAGCGGCGAGGTCTCGAGCGGTTCCGTGAAGGCGACGTACCCCCAGGGCAAGCACTCCACCGGCCAGTACGCCGAGGGCAAGCACGCCGCCATCGAGCGCACCCACGGCTCGCTGGAGGACCAGACCGTCCTGCAGATCCTGGGCGTGGTCAACAAGCGGACGAACTGACCCGCACACCACCCGCCGCCGGTCCGCGGCGGGTGGTGTGACCGGGCGGTTCGGGGGACTCGTGCGGCGCGGCTAGGATGGGGTTCCGATCTCGCCGTGCAAAGGTGCCTGTTTCCCCCATGGACATCACACCCGCTGGAGTTCCCGACAAGTTCGCCGTCCTCGGCCTCACCTTCGACGATGTGCTGCTGCAGCCCAACGAGTCCGACGTCATCCCGTCCGAGGCGAGCACCCGGTCCCGGGTCAGCCGCAACATCGAGGTGAACATCCCGCTGCTGTCCAGCGCGATGGACACCGTCACCGAGGCGCGGATGGCGATCGCCATGGCCCGACAGGGCGGCCTCGGTGTCCTGCATCGCAACCTCTCGATCGAGGACCAGGCTCAGCAGGTCGACCTGGTCAAGCGCTCCGAATCCGGCATGATCGCTCAGCCGATCACCATCGGCCCCGACGCCAGCATCGGCGAGGCCGACGCGCTCTGCGCGCAGTACCGGATCTCCGGCGTCCCGGTGGTCGACAACGCCGGCGTACTCGTCGGCATCGTGACGAACCGCGACATGCGGTTCGAGAACGACCTGTCCCGGCCGGTGCACGAGGTGATGACCAAGCAGCCGCTGATCACCGGCAAGCAGGGCATCTCCGCCGACGACGCGATGGCGCTGCTCAGCAAGCACAAGGTGGAGAAGCTGCCGCTGGTCGACGACGCCGGCAAGCTGACCGGCCTGATCACGCTGAAGGACTTCGTCAAGCGCGACAAGTTCCCGCTGTCCACCAAGGACGATTCGGGCCGGCTGCGGGTCGGTGGCGCGATCGGCTTCTTCGGTGAGGCCTACAAGCGGGCGATGACGCTCGTCGAGGCCGGCGTCGACGTGCTTGTCGTGGACACCGCGCACGGTCACTCCCAGGCCCAGTTGGAGATCATCCGCAAACTCAAGGCCGACCCGGCCACCCGCGGCGTCGACGTCGTCGGCGGCAACGTCGGGACCCGGGCCGGCGCCCAGGCGCTGGTCGACGCGGGCGCGGACGGCGTCAAGGTCGGCGTCGGACCGGGGTCGATCTGTACGACGCGGGTCGTGTCCGGCGTCGGCGTACCGCAGGTCACCGCGATCTACGAGGCCTCGCTGGCGTGCAAGCCGGCCGGCGTACCGGTGATCGGGGACGGCGGCCTGCAGTACTCCGGTGACATCGCCAAGGCGCTCGTTGCCGGCGCGGACACCGTGATGCTGGGTTCGCTGCTGGCCGGCTGCGAGGAGTCCCCGGGCGACCTGGTCTTCATCAACGGCAAGCAGTTCAAGGCGTACCGCGGGATGGGTTCGCTCGGCGCGATGCAGTCCGGCGGCCTGCGCAAGTCGTACTCCAAGGACCGCTACTTCCAGAGCGACGTCGGCAGCGACGAGAAGCTGATCGCCGAGGGAGTCGAGGGCCAGGTCCCGTACCGCGGCCCGCTCGCGGCCGTCGCCCACCAGCTCGTCGGCGGCCTCCGCCAGTCGATGTGGTACTGCGGCTCCCGCACCGTCCCGGAGCTCCAGGAGAAGGGCCGCTTCGTCCGCATCACCTCAGCCGGCCTCCAGGAGTCCCACCCCCACGACATCCAAATGACAGTCGAAGCCCCCAACTACTCCGGCCACTGACCAACCCCGAACAGCCCCACACAGACCGTGTGGGGCTGTTCCGCGTCCACTGACCCTTCAGTCGGTTATGTTCCGGCGACTCTGCGTACCGGATGGCTGGGGCTCCATGGTTCTGCTGATGCTGGCCGCCACGCTGTACGGCGTCCTCCAACTCCTCGTCCTCGCCTGGCCTACGCGCACAGTCCGACTTCCGACAGCATTCCTGGCCGTCGCAGTTGGCGTGTACGCATGCGGCGCCCTGGGGCTCGCGCTCGAACTACTTGCGGCGCACAGCCTCGCGGCCAGCTCTGACGTGCAACTGTCGGACGCGATCCGGCAGGCGAGCTACACGATCGATCCGACCATCGAAGAGCTGGTCAAGATCGTGCCGCTGCTGCTGATCGGCATCAACGTCCGCTCGCGTCTCCAGCATGGCCTGACCGACTACGTCGTCCTCGGCGCCGCCCTGGGTGCAGGCTTCGGCTTGCTCGAAGCCTTCGGCCGCTTCGGGACAGACTCTGATCAGGCCATCCCGATCTCGGGCGGCGGCTGGATCCTGCCGGGCTTCAGCTCGCCGTACATCCCAGGGATCAGGCAGGTCCTGTCGACGGCGTTCCCAGCCCCGGCCGGCTCGCTCGACGTCTCCGACCTGATGAAGCTCAGCTCTCTTTCGTCAGGAACGAGCATCCATCTGGCGTGGTCAGCGCTCGCCGCCCTGGGCGTTGGGCTCCTGCTCCGGGGGCGACGTTGGGCCAAGCTGCTCGGTCTACTTCCGATCGGCGTCGCGTGCGGTCTGCACACCCTGCACAACTACGTGGCGGTCAACTCGAAGTCGTCGGCCGAGCCCTTCAACAGCGCGCTGGAGAACGTGCTCTGGCTGGTGCCTCTTACCGGTCTCGCGATCGCGATGGCCCTTGATCTGAAGACCTTCCGCTGGGTCAAGTCCGCCGTACCCCTGCTCCCTGGCGGTCGACTCGCCATACTCCGCTTCAGCCTGACCGCCCTCCCGTGGACCGGCTGGATCGCGTTGCGCTTCATCCTCGTACGCCGATCGCTGTGGTTCCTCGCCGCTCGAACCACACCCGCCACGGCCGAGCCGCTCCGTGGAGTCGTCAGCGAGATCGTCACCGAGATGCAAGCAGCGGGGGATCGTCGGGCCTGGCGCGGCCTCCACGTCCGGCAGACCCTCCTCGCGGCCATCAGGTGGAAACGCCGAGCACTACTGGTCATCGTCTGGCTGGCCCTGATGATCCCAGCCCTGCTACTCGCGATCGTCGGATCCTCCCCCTCCAGAGCAGGCCTCCAGCAATCGTTCGCCACGGGCGTTGGCGCCAAGCTGATGCTCGGGTCCGCAGTCGTTGCCCTCGTCTGGATCCTCTGGCGACTCATCGCAGGCTTGTTCGAAGTACGCCGTACCGCCAAGTCGCCTCGCGGCGACCTGATCGCCGCAGCCCGCTTCCGCGTCCTGGTGGCTCTGGGCGGGCTCTCCATCGGCACCCTCCTCCTCTACCTCCGCCTCACCGGCACCGAACTCGACGACCACGTGGCCCTCAACGCCCATCTCCTGGACGCACTGGACGACGTACTCCTGATCGTCGGCTTCACGCTCACCGTCCTGGCCCTCTTCGCCCTCTTCCCGCCCGGCGCCCTGGCCCTGGCCACCGGCGGCATCGCCACGACAGCCATCACCACCGAAGCCGCCACCGCCCTAGGCCTCTCCGGCATCCTCCTCATGACCGCCGGCGCCCGAAGCCGCACCACCAGCGGCAGCTCCAGCGGATCGTCTCGACAACCTGAGAGCGAGCCGAGCGGGCTCGAGCAGCAGCCGCCGGCCGAGATGCCTGTCGTAGCCGACGGCAAGCTCCAGGACATCATCAAGAACCTCTACAAAGGGACCGCCAATCCGAAACGGACGGGTGATGGCACCACAATGGACGCCGTACGGAACGAGCTCCTGACCGGTCGCCGGACCCATTGGACGCGTCATATCCAGAAGGCTGAGCAGACCAAGAGAGACCTGGCGAACTGGGTCGAGCGGCATCCCGATGCCTCCGCTCGTGACATCAGGATCGCCCGGGCTTTGATGAAGCGATTGACCAACGCACTGAATACGAAGAGGCCGAACTGATGTCCGTAGCCGAGGATGCACTGGAACAACGACTGTACTCGGCGGTGCCGAGTCTCCACGGTGAAATGGAGTTGTTTCGGCAGACCAACGCTCAGGAGTACGCCGAACTTGGACTCGAAGCACCGGACCTCCAAGGATTCCTGCTGGATCTCGCGCTGGACTGCGGACGACGTGCGATGGAGGGCCCTCCTGAGGATGTCGCGACCATGCGTCAGCTCTTCGCATTCCTCGAGTCGGAGTTCGGGCACGATCCTGAGATCGACGAGTTGATCGAAACGACCTTTCTGGCGAATCTTCCGGAGCCGGATAGCAGATACGCGCGCGTTCTCGAGCTCCTCGGGCCCCGGCTCCGAGCGGCTCGCCTGCGTCGGTTCCAAGCCGATATCCAGTCGGTACCTGCGGCTACGGTGGACTTTCTCTACCGGCTGGGTGACGCCGTCCCAGGACTCCGTAGTCGAGTCGTATCGCATGCGGAGGAACACCGGGGGCGCCCGCTGCCGCACGCGTTCATGGGCGAGATCGTGTTGGAGGCTGCCGACCTCGTCGCCTCCGGCCGTGGTCAGGTCGTCCGGCCACTCCTCGATTTTCTGGAGGCGGAGTACGGCGCTGATGCGGATGTCGACAACGTGATCGCGGTGTCGTTCGTCGAAATGCTGCCGAACCGAGGCGACCGCGGCGCGGAGATTGAGAGCCTCCTCGGTCCCAAGCTGCGAGCGGAGCTGGAGCGGCAGCGCAGCTGGCCTGACCCGCCGCCGGAGCCGACCGCGTGAGAGCCGACGTGGAGAGGGTCGCTCGTAGGCGGCCACCGGGGGGCCGGGGCTGGGCGCGTCCTGACCTGGGGTGGGGCGGCCGGTAGGCTGCGGGCATGACCGAGATCGAGATCGGCCGCGCGAAGCGGGGGCGGCAGGCGTACGCGTTCGACGACATCGCGATCGTGCCGTCGCGGCGGACGCGGGACCCCGAGGAGGTCTCGGTGGCCTGGCAGATCGACGCGTACCGGTTCGAGTTGCCGATCCTGGCCGCGCCGATGGACTCGGTGATGTCGCCGGCCAGCGCGATCGCGATCGGCAAGGCCGGCGGCCTCGGCGTACTGAACCTCGAGGGCCTCTGGACCCGGTACGAGGACCCGACCAGCCTGCTCGAGGAGATCACCTCGATCAGCCTGCAGCAGGCGACCACCCGGTTGCAGGAGATCTACTCGGCGCCGATCAAGCCCGAGCTGATCTCGCAGCGAGTGCAGGAGATCCGCGATTCCGGTGTCACCGTGGCCGGCGCGCTGTCGCCGCAGCGGACCAAGCAGTTCGCCAAGCATGTCGTGGATGCGGGCGTCGACCTGTTCGTCATCCGCGGTACGACGGTCTCCGCCGAGCATGTGTCGGGCCAGGCGGAGCCGCTGAACCTGAAGCAGTTCATCTACGACCTCGACGTACCGGTGATCGTGGGCGGGTGCGCGACGCACCAGGCTGCGTTGCACCTGATGCGGACCGGGGCAGCCGGCGTACTGGTCGGCTTCGGTGGCGGTGCGGCCCACACCACGCGCAAGGTGCTCGGTGTCGCCGTGCCGATGGCATCCGCGGTGG
The DNA here is from genome assembly GCF_044459685.1 of Kribbella sp. NPDC050241. Lineage (NCBI taxonomy): Bacteria > Bacillati > Actinomycetota > Actinomycetes > Propionibacteriales > Kribbellaceae > Kribbella > Kribbella sp. NPDC050241. Next base: position 240,354 of record NZ_JBITJE010000003.1, on the reverse strand, counting down.
CTGACGTCGCGGCCGCGCGGCGCGACTACATGGACGAGTCCGGCGGTCGCTACGTGCACGTGATCGCGGACGGGTCAGTCGGCCGGTCCGGCGACGTGGCGAAGGCGATCGCCTGTGGTGCCGACGCGGTCATGGTCGGTTCGCCGCTGGCCCGGGCGAGCGACGCACCGGGCGGCGGTTTCCACTGGGGTGCCGAGGCCTGGCACGCGGACCTGCCCCGCGGCGAGCGGGTCGAGGTCGGCGTCACCGGGACGCTCGAGCAGATCCTGTTCGGCCCTTCCTGGGTGCCGGACGGCACGATGAACCTGGTCGGCGCGCTCAAGCGCGCGATGGCCACCACCGGCTACACGGAGCTCAAGGAGTTCCAGCGGGTCGAGGTCGTCGTCGGTTGAGTACGGGCGTCCTGCTCCTGCACGGATCCAGCGGTACACCGGACCTCGGGCGCGCCCGGATCCTCGAGGCCGAGGGGTACGACGTACTGGCGCCGCAGTGGTTCGACGGACCGATCAGCGAGATCGCGCTGGAGTCGTTCCCGCTGGACGAACTGGCGGCCCGCAACGACCGGCTCGTCGTGATGGGCGTGTCCCGCGGGGCGGAGGCAGCGCTGCTGCTCGGTGCGCGCGACGAGCGGATCGACGCAGTGATCGGGTTGTCGCCGAGCGCCTACGTCTGGGGCTGGAACGATGCCGGTCGGCAGACGTCAGCGTGGACCTGGCGGGGCGAACCGCTGCCGTTCGTGCCGTACGACCCGGACTGGCAGACGGACGACGACCCGCCGAGCTTCGTCGGCTGGTACCGCGGGAGTCTCAAGCGGTACGCCGCTGAGGCGGAGGCGGCCCGGATTCCAGTGGAACGGATCCGGGGCGAGGTGCTGCTGGTTGCTGGCGGGGACGACAAGGTCTGGCCGTCGGTGGAGTTCGCCGAGCAGATCGCGAGGTCGCGCGGCGAACTCGGTACGCGCACCGTGTTCGCGGCGCGAGCCGGGCACCGGCCGTTGTTCCCCGGCGAGCAGGCCAAGACCGGCGGGCAACGGATGGCCCGTGGCGGAACGGTCGAGGCCGACCGCCAACTCGGAGCCCTCGCCTGGCCCGAGATCAGGAGAACGCTCGCCGGGTAGGCCGACGTGCGTCGGGTGCTCGTTGGTTGGGGAGTTCTGGAAGGATTGCCGCATGGGATGGTTCAGCCGACGGAGCAGCCAGGACGCAGACAACGTTGCCCTCGCCGCCGCGCGGGCCAGACTCTCCGCAGACGATGTGGACCAGGTGCGCTTCCTGATCACCACCAAGAAGACGGTGCACGCGGTCAAACTGATCCGGGACCGAACCGGCCTGGACCTGAAAGCAGCCAAGGAACTCGTCGACGACATCCGCCTCGGCCGGTACGTGCCGCCCACCACCGGGACGCCGCTCGTCCGCAGGCCGGGCACGAACCTGGCCGAGCGCACCCGCGCCCTCAAGGCCGCAGGTGAACTCCACCAGGCGACTGCGCTGGTCGTCTCCGAGACCGGCATGACCGAACTCGAAGCCGGCCTGTTCGTCGGCGCCCTGAAAACCGAAATCCAGGACAGCTAGCCCTTCACGTAGGACAGCTTCTCCGCCACCTTCCCGTCCCGGAGCCGCAGTACGTCGACCCCGCGCACATGACCGCGCTCACCGGACGCCTCCCGCCACGAGTACCGCCACCGCACCACGGCACGATTGCCGAGAACCACCGTCTCCTCGGTCTCGAACCGCGGATCCTCGGTCCCGGCGAACAGCTTCTCCCACTCCGCCCGTACGGCGGCCGCTCCCTCGAACCGCGCGCCATCCGGCGACGGCGAGGTGGACTCGAACACACAGTCGTCGGTCACGAGAGCCATCACCGCCTCCAGGTCCTGCTGGTCGAACGCCGCGCCGAAGCGAGCGATGGTGCCGCCGGCCGTCGACCAGCGCGGATCGCGCCCGAACGCGCCGATCAGTACGTCGGCCGGCTCGGTGAACCCCTCCACCCGGTCGGCGATCGCGCCGGACGAGCGGTAGATGTCCTCGCGCTCCGCGAACCAGGTGGCGACGTCGTCGACCGCCTCGGCATCGAGTTGAGCGTCCGTACCGAGCGCCGCGGCCAGGTCCCAGCCGTGCACGAGGTAGTCGGCAGCCAGTTGGCGCAGGTACTCCGACGAATCCTCCTCGCCGTACGAGAGGTGCACCTTGTCGATCGGCCGGTTCGCGGCGCTCTTGGCGGCCCGGGCGGCAGCAGTGGCGGCCGCGACGGGATCGTCGCCGAGCAGGTCGCCGTCCAGCGAGTCGCCGACCTCGGCGATCGTCTGGCCCTCCATCAGCGGTACGGTCCAGCGCGCCTCACCGACGACGTGATTGACCAGTGTCCGCACGTCCCAGTCCTCGCACGGCGTCGGTGCGGTCCACTGATCTGCCCCGACCTCGTTGACCAGCCGGACGAAGTTGTCGGTCGTCCGCCGGTGCAGTTCCACCACATCCATGACCATCTCCCCCTTTGAGTACTCCGTGACGGAGCACTAAGCGTCAGCGTCCGCCCGGGGAGATGGGCCGTCAATGACCCGGCGGTTACAGGCCCAACTGGAGTTGCTCGGCGGCGTCGTGGGCGTGCTGGGAGGCCATCAGGTCGCCGGTGGCGGCCAGCAGGTCGCCGTGATGCCGGTAGCAGGAGCCGGCCAGGTCCTTCATCACCGTGTCGTCGTCGGTGAACGGAATCAGCGCGGTCGCGACCTCCGCGCACCAGCCGGCCAGGTCGAGGGCCATCTCGCTCCGGCCCGCCTGGTGGTACGCCGCCGAGATGTCGAGCAGCACCTTCGCCCAGATCGGCGCATAGGTGCTCGTCTCGTACCGCATCCGGAGCGACTCGCGCTCTGACGAGATCGCGAACAGGTAGTGAGACTCCAAGCCCAGCGTCAGCGCCGCGTCCACATCCTGCAGCAACAACGGCCCGACCAGCTCAGCCAGCTCACTCGCCCGTACGGCGGCCGAGTCGGGATCGGTCCGCCCGGACACCGTTGCCAGCGTCATCCCCGGCGCAGGCTCGCTCAGCGCCACCAGCCGGTGGTACTGCTCGAACGGCCCGAGCTTGATCTCCGCGTTCTCCAGCGCCGAGACCAGATTCAGCGGGAGACCACGGTCCAGTTCCTCGGTCACCCGCGCGGCCGTCTCCGCGTCGGTGTCGAACGCCGTACGCAGGCAGGCCTCACCGTCCATGATCCGGCCGACGATGCCGAGGTGCTTGCCCTTCCGGGTCAGTGCGGCGACGAGCGTGCGCAGGTCCGTCGCCGACTCGGAGTCCGCGAGGGTGTCGGCCGTGGTCAGGCCGATCTCGTCCGCCTCGAGCGCGAGGTCGAGCCTGCCCTCCGCGGCGTGCACGTCGGCCGAGACCGCGGTCGCCGAGCAGAGGTACCGCGCGTACGACAGCGACTGGGGGCTGTCGTTGATCTGATCGGCCAGCTGCAGGAAGAGCTGGGTCGCCGCGTCCGCCGAGGCGACCGCGAGCGCGGGATCGCCGTACCGCCGCAGGATCAGCGCGTTCATCGCGAGCACCCGGGCGAAGTCCGGCTGATACTTCGGCCCGTCCGGGCCGCTAACCAGCTGCCCGTACGCGATCACCGCGCCGTCCATCTCCAGTACGGCGGTCGCGCCGTGACCGCGATGCGCCTGGGTCATCGCCCGCCGCGCGCGCACGTCGGCCAGGAACGACGTCGCGTCGAGGACGCCTGCGTCGCTGAGCTCGGTGTAGCCGAGTTGGGCCTCGTGCAAGGCGGCAAGCGCTTCCTCGTGCCGGCCGGATGCGTTCAGGGAGCCGGCCAACTCGTACTGCGTCGCCGCCATCAGGTGCTTGGCCTCGTAGTGGTCCGGGTGTTCCCCGGCCCGCTCCCTGGCCAGCTCGATGACGCGTTGCTGATACGGCCCGGCCTCGTCGGCGCGGCCCTCCTCGATCAGCAACTGCGCAGTCTGCAGAGCCTCGCCGAGCTCGTCCTCAGGAGGCGTCCAAAGCCCCCCGCTGTCAACCATCTTGACGTTCCACCCCTTCGCAGGTTCAACGGATCACCCTACTGGGCGATGCACGTGCAGATGCAGGGCAGACACGAGGGAATTCCCTAGGGCTGACACGGCTATTACCGGCAGGTAGCCTGGATGAATGAGTGAGCAGACCTCGATTCCGGCGGATCCCGAGCTCGATCCGACTGCGTCGTACGCGACCGATCAGTCGGTGATCCGGCGGCTTTCGGGGCTGTTGCGGGCCACCGCCGGCACCCGGACGTCGTACGCGCCGGCGACCGGTCAGCCGATCGCGGATCTGCCCCTGTCTGCCCCGGACGACGTGGAAGCCGCCGTCCGGTCGGCGCGGAGGACCCAGCAGACCTGGCGGCGGGTGCCGCTGGCCGAGCGGGCCGCGATCCTGCTGAGGTACCACGATCTGGTCCTCGACCACCGGCACGAGCTGGTGGATCTGGTGATCCGCGAGTCGGGCAAGGCGCGCAAGCAGGCGTTCGAGGAGGTTGCGCACGTCGCGCTGACCGCTCGGTACTACGGGCGCAAGGCGGCCGAGTTGCTCGAGCCGCAGCGCAAGCTGGGCATGTTCCCGGTCCTGACCCGGGCCGAGCAGCGGTTCGTGCCGAAGGGTGTCGTCGGCATCATTTCGCCGTGGAACTACCCGCTCAGCATGGCGATGGCCGATGGTCTGCCGGCCGTGCTCGCGGGCAACACCGTCGTACACAAGCCGGACAGCCAGACCCCGCTGACTGCGCTCCGGGCGATCGAACTGCTCTACGAGGCGGGTCTGCCGCGGGAGGCGTGGCAGCCGGTCAACGGTGACGGCCCGACCGTCGGCGGCGCGATCATCCAGAACGCCGACTACATCTGCTTCACCGGCTCGACCAAGACGGGCCGGCTGGTGGCTCGGCAGGCAGGCGAGCGGCTGATCGGCTGCAGCCTCGAGCTCGGTGGCAAGAACCCGATGCTCGTACTGCGTGATGCCGACGTGCACCGTGCGGCGGACGGCGCCGTCCGGGCGTGCTTCGCCAGCGCCGGGCAGCTGTGCGTCTCGATGGAGCGCCTCTACGTCGCCGACCAGGTGTACGACGCGTTCGTGACGGCGTTCCTGGACCGGGTGAAGAAGATCCGGCTGTCCGCGGGGACCGGCTGGGACGTCGACATGGGTTCGCTGATCTCGAAGGCTCAGCTGGAGACCGTGACCCGGCACGTCGAGGACGCGCGGGCCAGGGGCGCCGTCGTACTGGCCGGTGGCAAGGCGCGGCCGGACATCGGCCCGCTGTTCTACGAGCCGACCGTGCTGTCCGGGGTGACGCCGGAGATGCAGTGCTTCGACAACGAGACCTTCGGCCCGGTGGTGTCGATCTACCGGTTCTCCGACGAGTCCGAGGCGATCCAGCGCGCGAACGAAGGCGAGTACGGCCTGAACGCGAGCGTCTGGACCCGGGACGGCAAGCGTGGCCGCGCGGTCGCGGCCCAGTTGACGGCCGGATCGGTCAACGTGAACGAGGGCTACGCGGCGACGTTCGGCTCGATCGACACCCCGATGGGCGGCATGCGGTCCTCCGGGCTCGGGCGCCGCCAGGGCGTCGAGGGCATCCGCCGGTACGTCGACTCGCAGGCGATCGCGACCCAGCGGGTCCTGCCGATCGCGGCCTCGCACGGGCTGTCCGACCAGACGTACGCCGAACTGATGACCGGCGCCCTGCGCGTGCTCAAGAAACTGGGCCGTGCATGAGTTACGACTACGACGTCCTGATCATCGGGTCGGGTTTCGGCGGCAGCGTCAGCGCGCTGCGGCTGACCGAGAAGGGATACAAGGTCGCCGTACTCGAAGCCGGCGCGCGGTTCGACGACGCCGGGTTCGCGAAGAACTCGTGGGACACGAAGCGGTTCCTGTTCGCGCCGCAGCTCGGCTGGTACGGCATCCAGCGGATCAGCGCGCTCCGCGACGTGATCATCTTGTCCGGAGCCGGCGTCGGTGGCGGCAGCCTGGTCTATGCCAACACGCTGTACGAGCCGCTGCCGGCGTTCTACACCGACCGCCAGTGGGCGCACATCACCGACTGGAAGGCCGAGCTCGCGCCGTACTACGACCAGGCCAAGCGGATGCTCGGCGTCACCACCTACCCCGGTTTCACCCCGGCCGACAAGGTGATGAAGCAGGTCGCCGACGACATGGGCGTGGGGGAGACGTTCCACCCGACCCCGGTCGGCGTCTTCTTCGGCGAGCCCGGCGTCGAGGTCGACGACCCGTACTTCGGTGGTGCGGGCCCGCGGCGTACCGGCTGTATCGACTGCGGCGAGTGCATGACCGGCTGCCGGCACAACGCGAAGAACACGCTGACCAAGAACTACCTCTACCTGGCCGAGAAGGCCGGCGCCGTGGTCCATCCGATGACCACGGTGACCTCGGTCGAGCCGCTTCCAGGTGGTGGGTACGCCGTCGACGTACGGCGTACCTCGAATCGCAAGCAGACCAAGCGCTTCACGGCCCAGCAGGTGGTGTTCGCCGCGTCGGCCCTGGGTACGGCGAAACTGCTGCACCGATTGCGCGACGAGGGCAAACTGCCGCGACTGTCCGACCGGCTCGGTGTGCTCACCCGGACCAACTCGGAGTCGTTGCTGGGGGCAATCGCGAGGGACCGTGACGTCGACTACAGCCGTGGCGTCGCGATCACGTCGTCGTTCCACCCGGACGACATTACCCACATCGAACCGGTCCGGTACGGCAAGGGCAGCAACGTGATGTCGCTGCTGCAGACCGTGCTGACCGACGGCGACGGCGACCGGCCGCGCTGGCGGACCTGGTTGCGGGAGCTCCGCGTGCAGCGGAAGAACATCCGCCGGCTGTACGACCTGAAGCACTGGTCGGAGCGGACCGTGATCGCGCTGGTGATGCAGACCGCGGACAACTCGATCACCACGTTCGGCAAGCGGGACCGGCTGGGCCGGTGGCGCCTGACCTCGAAGCAGGGCCACGGCGCCCCGAACCCGTCGTGGATCCCGGTCGCGAACCAGGTGGTCCGGCGGATGGCGACACTGATGCGCGGTACGCCGGGCGGCACCATCGGCGAGCCGTTCAACGTGCCGATGACCGCGCACTTCATCGGCGGCTGCGCGATCGGCGACTCCGCGGAGACCGGCGTGGTCGACCCGTACCACCGGGTCTACGGGTACGACGGCCTGCACATCCTGGACGGGTCGGCGATCTCGGCGAACCTGGGCGTCAACCCGTCGCTGACGATCACGGCCCAGGCGGAGCGGGCGCTGGCGTTCTGGCCGAACAAGGGTGAGGACGACGCCCGGCCGGCCCCCGGATCGGCGTACCAGCGGATCCAGCCGGTCCGGCCGGCGCATCCCGTCGTACCGGCGGAGGCGCCCGGGGCTCTACGGCTGCCGATCGTACCGAAGCAGTCTGTGACGGAGCCGTAACGCAAACACGACAATGGCCGGCGCAGTCCCCGCGCCCGCCGTCGGCGCTGCCCAGGACACCGACCACGCGGCCCCGGCGAAGAATCGGGGCCTCGGACGGGAACTCGGGACCTCGGACGGGAACTCGGGACCTCGGACGGGAACTCGGGACCTCGGACGGGAACTCGGGACCTCGGACGGGAACTCGGGACCTCGGACAGGGAATTGCCTGTTCAAGGCCCCCGGTTCTTGGTCAAGGTCCCCAGAAGGCGCCCGCGTAACCCACCGCAGTGAGCCCAAGGAAATGAGAAAGCCTCAGCACTGTCCGTGCTGAGGCTCGGCGAAAAGGCCCGGAAAAGGGAGCAGGTCCCTCGGGAACGTTTCCGCCCAAATCGTTTCCCGAGGGACCCACTCAAGCCGGGGTGAGGCGCCCGGCGCTTTGGGATCGGGTCACCAGCCACAGCTGGCGACCCGAGCTCTTGGTACCCCACTCTACATCCGATTCCAGGAGTTTCGAGCTGTCGCGAGTGGTTGTGACCACTCTGCGTGCTGATCGTAATGATCAGCTTTTCGTCGCTGCCTGTAATCGAGTGGCGGTCTTCCTTGCGGTAACCGCCTCTGTACACATCAACGAGCCCTTCTACAGGGGGTTACGAGGTTCCGGAGAAAAATCCAAAAAGTTTCCCCGGGTGTGCGGAGAGTGGCTGAGGCAGGTCGCCCCCAGGTGTTTCACGTGACGCCCACCGCAGTGCCGACGTACTGGGCTGTCCTACTGTGAGCCGACCGTTCGATGAGGCAGGGAGAACCATGGGCGACATCCTGGACGTGGCACGTGAGCAGGTTCTGGAACAGGGCGTCGGTCTGGGCCAGGAACAACTGGTCGCGGTTCTCCGGTCGCCCGACGACCGGCTGCCCGAGCTGCTCGCACTCGCCCACGACGTACGGGTGAAGTGGTGCGGCGAGGAGGTCGAGGTCGAGGGCATCATCTCGCTGAAGACCGGCGGCTGCCCGGAGGACTGTCACTTCTGCTCCCAGTCCGGTCAGTTCACCTCGCCGGTGCGCTCGGTCTGGCTGAACATCCCGGAGCTGGTCGAGGCGGCCAAGGAGACCGCGAAGACCGGTGCGACCGAGTTCTGCATCGTGGCCGCCGTCCGCGGCCCGGACCAGCGGCTGATGGCGCAGGTGAAGGCCGGCATCGAGGCGATCAACGCCGAGGTCGACATCAACATCGCCTGCTCGCTCGGCATGCTGACGCAGGAGCAGGTGGACGAGCTCAAGGCGATGGGCGTGCACCGCTACAACCACAACCTCGAGTCGGCCCGCTCGTACTTCGGTGACGTCGTCACCACCCATTCCTTCGAGGAGCGCTGGGACACCTGCCAGATGATCAGGGAGTCCGGCATGGAGCTGTGCTGCGGCGGGCTGGTCGGGATGGGCGAGACGCTGGAGCAGCGCGCCGAGCTGGCCGCGCAGCTGGCCGAGCTGGACCCGCACGAGGTACCGCTGAACTTCCTCAACCCGCGCCCGGGGACGCCGTTCGGCGACATGGAGGTGATGGCCGGCAAGGATGCGCTCCGGACCATCGCCGCGTTCCGGCTCGCGATGCCGCGCACGGTCCTGCGGTACGCCGGCGGCCGCGAGCTGACCCTGGGAGACCTGGGCACCCGCGATGGTCTGCTCGGCGGGATCAATGCCGTCATCGTCGGCAACTACCTGACCACGCTGGGCCGCCCGGCGACCGCGGACCTCGACCTGCTGGCCGAGCTCAAGATGCCGGTCAAAGAGCTCCAGAAGACGCTATGACCACACTCGTCTACTGCGGTCGCTGCGGCCGCGAGGCCGCTGACGGACACCACGACGCCTGCCGCCAAGCGCTGACGCTGGAGCCGCCCCGGTACTGCGACCAGTGCCACCGTCGGATGATCGTCCAGGTCCACCCGATGGGCTGGACCGCCAGGTGCTCGGTGCACGGTGAGGTCTCGTCCTGATGTCCGGGATGTTGGCGCGTGACGCGGAGCTGCTGTGGCATCCGTACTCCTCCCTCAGCGATCCGTCACCGGTGCGGATGGTCCGGGGCGCGTCCGGCGTACGTCTGCACCTGGACGACGGGGACGGCGGCAGCGTCGAGGCGATCGACGCGATGGCGTCCTGGTGGTGCATGATCCACGGCTACCGCAACCCGGTGCTGGACGCGGCGGTGAAGAGCCAGGTGGACGACTTCAGCCATGTCATGTTCGGCGGGCTGACCCACGAGCCGGCGATCCGGCTGGCCGACCGGCTGGTGGAGATCAGCCCCGAACCGTTGCGGCACGTCTTCTTCTGCGACTCGGGCTCGGTGTCGGTCGAGGTCGCGATCAAGCTCGCGCTCCAGTACCAGGTTGCCCGAGGCAACAACGGCCGGACCCGGATGTTGACGGTCCGTGGTGGGTACCACGGCGACACGTTCGCGCCGATGAGCGTCTGCGACCCGGTGAACGGGATGCACTCGCTGTTCACGGGCGCACTGAAGGAGCAGGTTTTCGGCCCGCAGCCGCCGGCCGGTTTCGACCGCCCGGACGACGATCCGGAGTTCCTTGCGTGGGCCGCTTCCGTGTCGGCGTTGGCGGAGCGGCACGCTGCTGAGATCGCCGGCATCATCGTCGAGCCGATCCTGCAGGGTGCGGGCGGCATGTACCCCTACAGCCCAGCCTGTCTGCGCGTACTGCGGGAGATCGCGGACCGGCACGGGTTCCTGCTGATCCTGGACGAGATCGCCACCGGCTTCGGCCGGACCGGCACGCTCTTCGCCTCCGAGCACGCGGGCATCGACCCGGACATCCTCTGCGTCGGCAAGGCGCTGACCGGCGGCTACCTGTCGTTGGCCGCCACTTTGTGTACGACGGATGTCGCGCACACGGTGTCGAACGGACCCGGCGGTGCGCTGATGCACGGCCCGACCTTCATGGCGAACCCCCTGGCGTGCTCGGCCGCCCTCGCGTCGATCGACCTCCTGCTGTCCCAGGACTGGGCCGGCCGAGTCGCTCAGATCTCGGCAGGATTGTCAGCGGGACTTGCGCCGGCGGCCTCGTTGCCTGGGGTCAAGGACGTCCGCGTGATCGGTGCGGTCGGCGTCGTACAGCTGGGTGGGCCGGTCGACCTGCCGCGGATGACCGAGGCGGCGCTGCGGCGCGGGGTGTGGGTGCGGCCGTTCCGCGATCTCGTTTACACGATGCCGCCGTACGTCTGCACCGACGAGGAGATCGCCACCATCGCGGCCGCGATCACCGGGGCAGTGGAGGAGGTCGGCTGATGCTCGAAGACTGGCTCGGCCCCAAAGCGGCTGCGTTGGAGGCTCGCGGTCTGACCCGCCGGCTCCGGGTTCGCGCGGCCGACGAGCGGCTGATCGATCTTGCCGGCAACGACTATCTCGGCCTGGCGTCCGATCCGCGGGTGATCGAGGCCGCAGCCGATGCCGTCTGCCGATGGGGGACCGGATCCACCGCGTCCCGCTTGGTCACTGGTACGACGGCCCTGCACGAGGAACTCGAGTCGTCGCTGGCGGCGTACGTCGGCCAGGAGACGGCACTCGTGTTCTCGTCCGGCTATCTCGCCAACCTCGGTGTGGTCACGGCGCTCGGTGGGCCAGGGACGCTCGTGGTGTCGGACGATCACGTGCACGCGTCGCTCATCGACGGGAGCCGGCTGTCGCGGTCGCGGGTCGAGGTCGTTCCGCACAATGACGTGGATGCTGTCGGCAAGGTGCTTGCTGAGCGCAACGAACCGCATGCCCTGGTGCTGACGGAGTCGGTCTTCAGCGTGCTGAGCGACGAGGCGCCGTTGGTCGAGTTGGCTGCGGTTGCCCGCGAGCAGGACGCCGTACTGCTGGTGGACGAGGCGCATGGGCTCGGGGTGACCGGTGGTGGGCGTGGTTCGGTGCATGCCGCTGGTCTGGCTGGTCTGGAGCATGTGATCGTCACGATGACGCTGTCCAAGGCGCTGGCCGCGCAAGGGGGCGTTGTGCTCGGGCCTGCGCTTCTTCGCGATCATCTGATCAACCGGTCGCGGCCCTTCATCTACGACACCGGTCTGAACCCGGCGGCGTGTGCTGCTGCCCTTGCTGCTCTGCGGGTACTTCAGGACCAGCCCGATCGGCCGTCCGCGATCCACTCCGCGGCAGCCCGGTTGGCGTCAGCTTGTGGTGTGCCGCCCTCGTCCGGTGCGGTTGTCTCCGTCCCGATGCCTGGTCCACGTGAGGCGGTCCGTGCCGCCGAGCTCTGCTTGGACAACGGCGTACGCGTCGGGAGCTTTCGTCCGCCGACTGTCCCCGACGGGATCAGCCGCCTCCGCCTCACTGCCCACGCAGGCTTGTCCGACGAAGACCTGGACCGCGCCTGCGCCGTCATCCTCGCCGCGATCGGCCAGGTCTCATGATCATCCTCATCACCGGCACGGACACAGAAGTAGGCAAGACCATCACCACCGCCGCCCTGGCTGCCCGGGTTACCGGGTCTGTCGCGGTGGTCAAGCCGGCCCAGACCGGGGTTGGGCCGGATGAGCCGGGCGACCTGGCCGAGGTTCGCCGGTTGACCGGGCTCACCGAGTTGCACGAGGGGGTCCGCCTGCGCGATCCGCTCGCTCCCACGACAGCGGCGCGCCGCGCACAGGTGCCCCTCCCATCCGTGGAGTCGCAGGCCAAGTCCATCGACGACCTCGCCGCGACTTGGGACACCGTTCTGGTGGAAGGGGCCGGTGGGCTTCTGGTTGGGCTCGACGACGCGGGCCATGACCTGGCCGACCTGGCTTCCCACCTCACCATGCCCTTCACGTTTGTGGTGGTTGCTCGCTCGGGTCTGGGCACGCTGAATCACACCGGACTGACGGTCGAGGCGCTCCGGAGCCGCGGGCTTCCCATCCAGGGACTGATCATCGGGTCCTGGCCTGCGGAGCCTGACCTGGCTGAGCAGTGCAACCTGGAGGACCTTCCGGTGACCACCGGGGTGCCAGTGATCGGGCGGATTCCGGCCGGCGCGGGGCGACTGGACCGGGAGGCGTTCACGGCCGCCGCGCCCGGCTGGTTCGGATGAGCGGTTGCCCGGCGCGGTACGACGAGGAGCTCGGGTACTGGGTTGTCGACAATCCGGCCGAGGCGCGTGAGGTGCTGCTGGATCCGGCGACGTTCCGGCCGGACAACGCCGTACTGGCTCACACACCGCTGTCCGTGAAGGCGTTGCGGGTGCTGTCGGCGGTCGGGTTCGCGTTGCCGCCGACGTTGGCCAACAACGCGGGGGAGTCGCACCGCCCGATCCGGGCCGCGGTCGCTCGCTTCTTCAGCCCGGCACGAGTGGCCGCCGTCGAGCCCCTCGCCCGAGAGCTGACGGCTGCGCGGGTGGCTGCTGCGACCACAGCCCTCGCTGACGGTGAGCACGTCGATCTCGTGCAGGCGGTGGCCGCAGAGCCGCCGGCGCAGGTGGTGCTCGAAATGCTTGGGTTGGCGGATGTCGACGTACCGGCGTTGAAGGCGTGGAGTCTGGATTCGCTGGAGCTGTTCTGGGGTTGGCCCGACGAGGATCGGCAGTTGGAACTCGCGCACAGTGCCGCGGAGTTCTACGGCTGGCTGAGGAAGCGGGTCGTCCAGGCGACTGGGGATGACCTGTTCGGCGTACTGGTTGGGCTGGGGCTGACCGATGAGGAGGTGTGCGCGGTCGCGTACTTCCTGCTGATCGCGGGCCAGGAGACCACCACCCAACTGATTTCCACTGCCTTCCACCGCACTATCGGCAGGCGTTCGGCAGATGGTGTGGAGGCGGTGCTGCGGGAGGCCTCGTCGGTGCCGACCTGGCGGCGGGTGACCTCCAGGCCTGCGGTCATCGGTGACGTTGAGGTCCCGGCGGGAGCGCCGGTGCTGCTGGGGTTGACGGGACATGGTGGACCGGCGGACCTGGCGTTCGGGATCGGGATCCACCGTTGTCTGGGGGCCGGGCTGGCTCGGCTGGAGGCGAGGGTAGCGCTGGAGTGTGCGGCGGACCTGCTGGCGACCGTCAGGCTGGTGGAGAAGCCGCCGATGATCGAGCTCCTGTCGTTCCGCGCGCCGAAACGGTTGCTGGTCGGATTACAGCCCGGCTGACCTGCACCGATACCCTTTGCAGGTGACTGAGCATGAGTTGGTCCTGGTCGTCGACTTCGGGGCGCAGTACGCGCAGTTGATCGCGCGCCGGGTTCGCGAGGCCAAGGTGTACTCCGAGATCGTGCCGCACTCGATGCCGGTCGAGGAGATGCTGGCGCGGGGCCCGAAGGCGATCATCCTGTCCGGCGGTCCGCAGTCGGTGTACGCCGAGGGCGCGCCGCGAGTCGAGTCCGGGCTGTTCGATGCCGGCGTACCGGCGTTCGGGATCTGCTACGGCTTCCAAGCGATGGCGCAGACGCTCGGTGGCGAGGTACGCCGGACCGGGCTGCGCGAGTTCGGTCGTACGCCGGTGACGGTGAGCTCGGCCGGGACGCTGCTGGCCGGGATCCCGGAGGACCTCAACGTCTGGATGTCCCACGGTGACGCGGTGCACGCGCCGCCCGCCGGTTTCGCCGTACTCGCGGCCTCCGGCGGCGCGCCGGTGGCGGCGTTCGAGGACCTGGACCGGAAGTTGGCCGGCGTGCAGTGGCACCCGGAGGTGCTGCACTCGCAGGCCGGGCAGGCGGTGCTGGAGCACTTCCTCTACGACATCGCGGGCTGCTCGGGCGACTGGACCACCACGAACGTCGTCGACGAGCAGGTCGAGCTGATCCGGCAGCAGGTCGGCGACAAGCAGGTGCTGTGCGCGCTGTCCGGCGGTGTCGACTCCGCGGTCGCCGCGGCCCTGGTGCACAAGGCGATCGGCGACCAGTTGACCTGCGTGTACGTCGACCACGGCCTCCAGCGGTCGGGTGAGTCGGAGCAGATCGAGAAGGACTTCGTCGCCGCGACCGGGATCCGGCTCGAGGTGGTCGACGCCGAGGACCAGTTCCTGTCCGCGCTGGCCGGGGTGACCGACCCGGAGCAGAAGCGGAAGATCGTCGGCCGCGAGTTCATCCGGACCTTCGAGGCGACCGCGCGCAAGGTGGACGCCGAGCGGCACATCGAGTTCCTGGTCCAGGGCACGCTCTACCCGGACGTGGTCGAGTCCGGCGGCGGCGCGGGGGCGGCGAACATCAAGTCGCACCACAACGTCGGCGGTCTGCCCGACGACCTGCAGTTCAGCCTGATCGAGCCGCTGCGGACGCTGTTCAAGGACGAGGTCCGCGAGCTCGGCCTGGCGGTCGGGCTCCCCGAGACCATGGTCTACCGGCACCCGTTCCCGGGCCCCGGCCTGAGCATCCGGATCATCGGCGAGGTCACCAAGGAGCGCCTCGACATCCTGCGCGCCGCCGACCTGATCGCCCGCACCGAGCTGACCGCGGCCGGCCTGGATCGCGACATCTGGCAGTTCCCGGTGGTACTGCTCGCCGACGTTCGCTCGGTCGGCGTCCAGGGCGACGGCCGGACCTACGGCCACCCCGTCGTACTGCGTCCGGTCACCAGTGAGGACGCGATGACGGCCGACTGGGCCCGGCTGCCGTACGACGTACTGGAGCGGATCTCGACCCGGATCACCAACGAGGTCGACGAGATCAACCGCGTCACCGTCGACATCACCAGCAAGCCGCCGGGCACCATCGAGTGGGAATGACCCCGGAGGGTCACAATACTGGCGCGATGAATGAAGGGGTGGGAGATCCGCGGCTGGCGGCCGAGGGTGAACTGAGTCTGGCCCGGCTGGCGCTGGACGACAACGAGGTCGGTCACGCGGCCGACCACGTGGCGACCGCACTGGCGACGGCACCGTCGCTGCCGGACGCGCATGCGGTCCTGGCGACCTTGCTGGCCCATCCCGAGGGCGGCGTCGATCTGTGGACGCTGGATGGCGACGTGTACCTCGGCACTGCGGTGGCGCGTGCGCACGCTCTCGCCTTCCGCGGTGAGTACGCCGAAGCCCTCAGCCTGCTGGTCTCGGTCCAAGAGCACGAACCAGGCATGGCGTGGGCCGATGTGCCGTGGGTGCTCGACTCCGAGCTGGCGGCCAAACTCGATCCGGACGAGCTGCTGAACGTGTTCATCCAGCTGCTCAAGGCCGTCCCCGATCCGTGCCCGGAGGAGCTGGCTCCGGCATTCGCGCCGTACGTCCAGCTGGTGCGGAACCTGGTCGCCGCGTATCCGGGCTCCGGGAACCTGCTCTGGCTGGCGTCGGTCCTGACCCGGCGACTCGGATTGCTCGACGAGGCGACGTCGCACGCGATCGAGTCGGAACGGGTCGAACCGACCGACCGCGCGGCCATCGCGGTCGGCTACGCCCTGCGGAGCCAGGGCCGCACCGACGAGGCACTGGCCGCGCTGGAACGCGCGCTCGGCTATCAGCCCGGCAACGTCGCGGTGTACGCCGACATCGCCGGGATGCTGGGCGATGCGGGCCGGCTTGACGAGGGGATCTCGTGGGCCGAGCGGAGCCTCGCGATCGACCCCGTCCACGACTGTTCGTTGGTTGAGCGGCACAGTCTGCTGTTCCGGCGGGACGGTGCTGTCGACGACCTCGTCGCGATCGCCGACCTGCTCCGCTCGGCGGAGCCTGGCAGCCACGAGCAGCAGCACGCCGCCGGCGAGTTGACCGACCGGTCACGGCAGGTCTGGCTCGGCGGCATCCCGGACCCGACCGAGGCTGTCATCAACGTCCTCGACCAGATGCTGGCGGAGGGTATCTCTGCTCAGGGCGCATCGCTGACTGTGTCCGCGATCGAGCCGCCGAGTGCTTTGCTCGCCTTCGGCCTGGCGGTGCCGGGCTCTGAGGTGATGGTCAGCGAGATCCTTCCGCCGGACCCGCGGCTCCCGGTGTCTCTGCAGGGCTCTCAGTACCGGCCGGTCGAGACCGTCGTCTGGCAGTACGACGGCAGCGCCGCGCGACCCGCAGTCGCTCCGCCAAGTGCGGAGGGTGCTGCGGCGGTCGCTCGCGTTGCCGATTTCGGTGAGTCGTCCGGCGTCAGGGCTCGTTCCGGGTGGGCGAGCGTGCCGGCTGCTTACGACCATGCGGTGCTGTTGGCGAGCACTCCGCTGGAAGACCTGCTGGGTGTCTTGGTGCATCCGCCGGCGTCGCCGACCGGAGCGGCGGGGGACTGGCCGGGGTGGATCCGGGCTGTGCAGACGTGGGCCTGTCTGGGGATCGCGCATCACCGGACCGACCAGCTGTGGGCGCAGTCGGTTCGGCGACAGGTGCTGGCTGACCTCGCTTACGGGCCGGAGGACTGGATCACCGAGTCGGCTCTGTTCGCGTTGGCGACCACTGCCTGGGTCGATCCGTCGGCGCGGGCTGACGTCGCCGAGTTGATGGGCTGGCGTTTGCTGGCAGCGGTCGAGGCGCAGCGGGAGCGGCCGGTGACCATCCTGGGATCGCTGGCGACCATCACGCTGGCCACGCCCGGTCTCAACCCGGACGTCGCGGGCCTGGCCCGCGACATCCTCAGTGCGGACGACGACGTACCTGAAGAGCAGCCCGCGGAACCTCCCAAGAAACGAAGGAGCATCTTCCGCCGCCGCTGAACCCCGGCGCTGCCTCAGCTCTCGAGGGCCGTCGCCTGGATGCCGTCCAGGAGGCGGTCGAGGCCGTAGCGGTATGACTCGGTTGCCGCCTCGCGGGTCGTGCCCTGGTAGCCGTTCGCATTCCAGATCGCCGTCATCGCGGGGTGCTGATCGACGTCGAAGTACGTCTCCCAGAGGTCGTTGCGCTCGTACCACCAGGCGTCGTTCGTCCGGCCGGTCGACTGCTCGATCAGTTCACTCTCCGCCTCCAGCCCGGCGGCCGAGTCGACGTACGTCGTGATGGCGAGCGCGGCCAGGTTGGTCCCGCGGGGGGTGAGTCCGATCTCGAGCAGCGCGGACAGCAGGTACTCGCGTCCGGCCAGCATGCTCGGGCCCACCGGCGGGCGGATCGTGGACACCTGCGACAGCCAGGGGTGGCGCTGGAACATCGCGCGCGTCTGGTCGGAGTAGATCTCCACCTGCTCGCGCCAGTCGTGCGGCCTGGGCGCGCCGGGGCCGGGGAGTTCACGTTCCCCCAGCACCTGGTCGACCATCAGGTCGAGCAGCTCCTCCTTGGACGGCACGTAGGTGTAGAGCGTCATCGTGCCGACGTCGAGTTCCTTCGCGACCCCACCCATCGACGCCAGACCTTGCGTGTCCGCCAGCCGGATCGCCGCCGCGACGACTCCGTTGACGTCGAGCGACGGCCGTCGTCCGGCGCCGCGTCCGCGAAGGACGGTCGGCTGCTTGTCCGCGGCGGATTTGCGGTGGTTCCGCCACAGCAGCGCCAGGGTTCGCTCTGGCTGTCCCTCACCGCTTCGCCGCTCCGTCACAGGCCAACCATAGGCGCTCCGCACAATTCTCGTATACCCTACGGAAATTGGGTTCGGAGGTGAGGAGAACGGCGTGACCATCCTGGTGACCGGCGCGACCGGGAGTGTGGGGCGGCTGCTGGTGGACGAACTGCTGACGGCCGGCGCTCCGGTGCGGGCGCTCACCAACCACCCGGCCCGGGCGGCGCTGCCCGACGGGGTCGAGATCGCTCACGGGTACCTGGGGAAGCCGGCGACATTGCCTGCCGCGCTGGCTGGTGTCGACAGCGTCTACCTCGCGCCGCTTCCGGCGTACGTGGACGACTTCGTCCGCTGCGCGCAGGACGCCGGCGTACGGCGGGTCGTCGTACTGTCCGGTGAACCTGCGGAGTACGAGGCGCACGGGGATCCGTCGACGTGGCACTACTACCGGATCGAGCGCGCGATCGAGGCCGGCGGCTTCGAGTGGACCTTCCTGCGGCCGGGCCAGTTCATGAACAACACGCTCGACTGGGCGGAGTCGATCAAGACCTCAGGCGTGGTCCGGACGCCGTACGCCGGTGCAGTGCAGACACCGATCGACCTCGGCGACATCGCCGCGGTGGCGCGCGTCGTACTCCTCGACGAGACCTTCACTGGCCAGAAGCTGATGATGAGCGGACCTGAAGGTCTGACCGCACCCGAGCAGGTCGAGCACATCTCCGCGGCGATCGGTCGGGAGCTCAAGTACGAGGAGCTGACTCCTCAGGCCTACCTCGATCGCCTCGCTCCGCTGATCGGCCTCGAGACAGCCCGGTGGCTACTGGACGGCTTCCGCATGATGGCGGAACACCCCATGACCCCCGAGCCCACAGTCGCTCAAATTCTCGGCCGCCCCGCCTGCCCTACCGCGAATGGGCCCGCGCCAACGCCAACACCTTCCGCTGAATCCAGCCCACGACTCGACGGCTAGGTCGAGTTCACCGGCGGGCGGATCATGAAGACGTCGATCGGGTCCTCGGATTCCAGGACGAATCCGTGGCGCTCGTAGAGGCGACGTGCATTACTGCCCTGCAAGACGTTCAAGGCAACGGTCGCGCCCTGGGCGTCGGCCTCGTCCAGTGCCGCGCGCAAGACAGCGGACCCAAGACCTCGCCCCTGAACTCGCGGTGCGAGGTAGAAGTGCTCCAGCCACAGCCGACCTTCGGCGGTCCGGAGCGTGATGCATCCGGCGAGTTCGTGATCGATCACGATGATCGACGTGTACTGCGCTGAGAAGGAGTCCCGAAACCGCTGCCGTACGCGGTGCTCGTCGTAGCGCCCAAGGCGTTCCAGGTCCGGGCGCATCACCTCGGCCCGCAACTCCGCGATCGCCTCGACGTCCTCAAGCACCGCAGCCCGCAACACCCATCCGGAGCCGTCCGCCAACGCACTCCGCCCAGGCAGCACGTCCGACCGCACTCCAACCTCCATCGCCTCACCATCCACTGCCGAAGTATCTCAATCGGCCCGCGACGAACAGGCGCACGGCCACACTCCGGGATGGCTAGAACAAAGCCTCCTGCTGAGTGTCGGATCGTTTGGTGGTACGTCGCGGTGGGCGGCTCGGCTCGTGAGACCTGTGGCTCGACGTGCGGCCGAAGCCGTGTTTGTTGAGTAGCGGGCGGACCTTGGATTCGAAGGCATTGCGGTAGCTGGGGGACGCGTTGGTGCCGTGGCCGTACAGGGACTCGTAGCGGGCGACCAGCTCGGGATGCTCGCGCGCCAGCCAGTCCATGAACCATTCCTTCACACCCGGGCGGAGGTGAAGGACGAGCGGAGTGACGCCGGTCGCGCCGGCTGCGGAGAGCTCGGCGAACAGCTGATCCAACTGCTCGGACGAGTCCGTCAGCCACGGCAGGACCGGAGCGACCATCACCCCGCACGGTAGGCCGGCGTCGCGCACCGCACGGATGAGGTCGAGACGTCCGCGCACTGACGGCACGCCGGGCTCGAGCGTCTTCCGCAGCTCCTCGTCCAGCAGTGCAAGGGAGATCGCGACGCCGACGTGCACCTGCTCGGCGGCCGCTGTCAGGAGATCGAGATCGCGCCGCAGCAGCGTGCCCTTGGTCAGCACGGACAGCGGCGTACCCGAACCTGCGAGCGCCTCGATGATCCCGGGCATCAGGCGATAGCGCCCCTCGGCGCGCTGGTACGGGTCGGTATTGGTGCCCAGGGCAACTTGCTCGTGGGTCCACGACGGTCGCGCGAGTTCACGTCGCAGTACGTCCGCGACGTTGGTCTTCACCACGATCTGCTGATCGAAGTCCTCGCCCTGGTCGAGCTCCAGATACTCGTGTGTCGGGCGGGCGAAGCAGTACCGGCAGGCGTGTGTGCAGCCGCGGTACGGGTTGATCGTCCAGTTGAACGGCAGCATCGTCCCCGGCACCGAGTTCAGCGCGGACCGCGCGAGCACCTCATGGAACGTGATCCCGCGGAACTCCGGCGTCGTCACCGACCGAACCAGACCCGCGATCGACCCGAGCCCCGGCAACGTCCCCGGAGTCTCCACATCGATTTGCTGACCTGCCCACCTCATGCACTACAGTCGAACACATGTTCGCCACGAAGTCCAACTCCCGCCCAGCCTCACCTCACCCGTCGGGTGGCGCTACTCGAGGCCGATCTCGCCCGGCGCGCTCTTGGCCAGCGCGACCACGCTCTCGGCGTTCGTCCGTACCTCGTCCCAGCGACGCTGGAAGGTGCAGTAGGCGATGGCATCGAGGCCGATATGGATGAGGTAGGCGTGCAACCGCTCGCGGAGATTGGCCGGGAGCGGTCCGTTGGCGCGCCAGTGGGCCAGCAGGGCGGCGTTGATGTCGATGGCTCGCCAGTCTGGGTACCAAGGCCACCAGTAGATGAGCCAAGCGGCGTCGTACAGGCTGTCGCCGTACATCGCGTTGCCCCAGTCCAGCACGGCGCTGACGTTGCTGCTGGCAACAAGCACGTTGCGGCTGAGCAGGTCCCCGTGGATCATGCGACGCTCGGCAGGCAGGTACGGCGCGAGCGCGGCGATCGCGGTCAGTCCGGCCTCTACCGGTCCCAGTCCGATGTCGGAGTCGGCCAGCGCCGCCCGCCAGCCAGGTACCCGCGCGGTCTCGGTGCCGATAGCCACGAGTGCGTCCACCCAGGAGCTGTACGGCGCTCGCCGATCAGCTGTCCAGATGCCGTAGCCCACGGTGTCCGTAACGTCGATCCTGCCGATGTCGTCGATCGCGGTCAGCAGACTTGGAAGCGCCGGCGCGACGTCGGTGGCGGACAGATCGTCGAGCCCGGTCCCGGGCGCGCGCGCCGAGATCGCATAGTGCCAGCCCTCGACCATCCCTCTCGCCAGCACCGCCGGAACGGGGAGATTGGGTCCGGCGAAGCGCGCGGCCAGCTCGTCTTTCGCGAAGTCCGTGCCGTAGGCACCTATGCGCAGCACCGCCTCCGCGCCGTCGAGGGTCAACTCGAACGCCTGGGACCATTCGCCCGACGCCAGCGCGCGTGGCTCGGTCGCGCGCTCCCCGAGCGTCGTCCGCACCAAGCGCCGTGCGATCTCCGCCAACGCGGCGTTCTCTTCGGCGGACATCCCGAAGAGACTAGCAACCACCGTCGCTACGGGAGGGTGAGGATTTCGGGGCCGTTGCCGGTGAGGGCCACGGTGTGTTCGGCGTGGGCTCCTCGGGTTTGGTCGGCGGAGCGGAGGGTCCAGCCGTCTTCGTCGATGACGTAGGTGGTGCCGGGGCCTGACCAGAACCAAGGCTCGATGGCGAACACGTGGCCGGCGCGGAGTTTGAGGCCTCGGCCGGGACGGCCGCCGTTGGGGATGTGCGGGTCTTCGTGCATGCGGCGGCCGATGCCGTGGCCGCCGAAGTCGAGGTTGGTGCCGAGGTTGGCGGCGCGGCCGATGCGGCCGATGGCGGCGCCGACGTCGCCGAGGCGGTTGCCGGGGACGGCGGCGGCGATGCCGGCTGCGAGGGCCTGTTCAGTGGTGGCGATGAGTTCCAGGTCTTCGGGTCGCGGTGTGCCGACGCAGAAGCTGGTGGCGGCGTCAGCGCACCAGCCTTCGATCGAGGCGCCGCAGTCGACGTTCAGGAGGTCACCGTCGGAGAGTTTCTGGTCGTTGGGGAGTCCGTGCAGCACCGCGTCGTTGACCGACGTACAGATGACGCCGCTGAACGGGCTGCCGGCGAACCCGGGCTGGTAGCCCTCGAACAGCGACACCGCTCCGGCGGATCGCAGTACGTCGCGTGCGACCTCGTCCAGCTCGCGCAGCGAGACCCCGACCGCGGCCTCCTTCTTCACTGCGGCGAGTGCGTTCGCGACGACTCGGCCGGCCGCGCGCATGTGTTCGATCTCCGCGGGCGTCTTCAGCTCGACCATCGGATGCTTCCTTCGTCTTCCCGGATAGTTATACCGGTACTATTATCACGCTTATGGTCCGACCACCTCTTTCCAGCTGGGATCGCGAACGCGGCCGGCAGCTCGGCCGCCTGCTCCGCGAAGCCCGGGGCGAGCGCAGCATGGTCGACGTCGCGGCGGCCTGTGGGGTCTCCGTCGATACTCTCCGCAAGATCGAGACCGGCCGCATCCCGACGCCGGCCCTCTTCACGGTCGCCGCCGTCGCGGCCACCCTCGACCTGTCCCTCGACGCACTCGTCGGCGCCTGCCAGGACAGCCCGGCGGCCGAGGCCGATCGCCCGGACAGCAACAACCTGATCGCCTAGAGCCACCGGCAGTTGGCGCCGGAGATGACGTAGAACACGATCGAGCCCATGCGGCAACCAAACCTGGGGTGGAGGCGTCTCCTGTCCGACTGGGGTTGAGGGCTTGGGGGTTGCGATGGCGGTACGACGGCGGACGGTGCTCGGCGCGATGCTGGCCGGAGCCGGAGCGGTGGCAACAGCGGGCTGCATCGCCGATACGGCAGCGGACACAGGCCAAGGCGCTGGCAGCGGCCAAGACAGCGGCCAAGGCGAGAGCAGTGGTGTCGAGGCGCCGCCACAGAAGGCGAAGCCGACAGACGGACCCGACCGGATCACCCTGGTCGCCACAGGCGACGTACTGCTGCACGAGCGCCTCTGGACAACAGCCCGCCGCGATGGCCGCGACGGCGCCTGGGACTTCGCCCCGCTGATGGGCAGCGTCAAGCCGCTCGTCCAACAGGCCGACATCGCGGTCGCACACCTCGAGACGCCACTGGCGCCGCTCGGCGGCCCGTACCACGGCTACCCACTCTTCCAAGGCCCGCCGCAGATGGCCGCCGCCCTCAAACAGACTGGGTACGACGTCTGCACCACGGCGAGCAATCACAGTTTCGATGGCGGCGCGCCCGGCGTGGATCGCACCCTGAAGACCCTCGAGCAGGCCGGCCTCGAGCACGCCGGCACTGCCCGCTCCCGGGCCGAGGCCGAGACGCCCACGATCGTCGACGTCCACGGGGTGAAGGTCGCGTTCCTGAGCTTCACGTTCGGCTTCAACGGCCTGCCGTATCCGAACGGTGAGACCTGGCGAGCCGGCAAGATCAGCGTTCCCACGATCACACTGCGCGCCCAGGACGCCCGCGACCGCGGCGCCGAGATCGTCGTGGTCAGCTGCCACTGGGGCACGGAGTACTCGCCGAAGCTCAACGACCAGCAGCGTGAGGTCGCGCCGCAACTGCTTGCCGACAGCAACATCGACCTGCTGATCGGACACCATGCCCACGTGGTGCAGCCGATGGAGCAGCACAACGGCAAGTGGGTCGCGTACGGCCTCGGGAACCTCGTCGCCGCGCATCGCGAACCCAACAGCACCAAGGCCGAAGGCCTCCTGGTCCGCTTCACCTTCACCCGCGACGGCGACCGCTGGAACACCGACCAGGCCGAGTACGCGCCGTTGCTGATGACCGATGCGCTGCCTGTCCGCGTTCTCGACGTACGCCGTGAACTCGCCAAGGACGGTGTGACAGCAGCCCGCAGGGAGCGCCTCGAGCTGGCTGAGCGCCGTACGTCGATGACTGTCCGATCACTCGGTGCGAGCCCGAGAAGCCTATGAGACAACGATATTTCCATCTCGGTTGAAAGGCTTGCCTGCTCCGGAGGCACTGGAATAGTGAGCGCCAACGGCCACCGCGCCTGGGTGGCAGGGAGGCGCGCGTGCGACCTCCGGGACGCGGGTACGACGGTTACCAGGCGACCGTCGTACCCGCTGGTCGCGAAGTACGACGGCCGCGTACCGGGTTCGGTCGCACGGTGACGAAAATGCTTTGAGGGCTTGCGGTACGAGGGTCTATGGTCGGCCGCATGATTACGTACTTTGTGATGGTCCGTCGTGCCCGGCTCCGGGCAGGCGAGGGGTGCCTGGGGATGGCATCCGCTCGATAGTCGTTGGGCCCAACGGGTCGTGGACGCAGCCGGGGTGCAGCCCGGCGAACTCGTTCTCGACATCGGAGCCGGACTCGGTGCGCTGACCGCTCCGCTGGTCCGGGCCGGAGCCCGGGTGGTCGCTGTCGAACTCCACCCTGGTCGGGCCGACCGCTTGCGGCGGAGGTTCGCGGACGCACCGGTGACGGTGGTCCGGACCGATGCCGCTGATCTGCGGTTGCCGTCCCGGCCGTTCCGGGTGGTGTCGAGTCCGCCGTACAACGTCTCCACCGCACTGCTGAAGCGTTTGCTGGCGCCAGGATCCCGCCTGGTGTCGGCCGATCTCGTGCTGCAGCGGCAGGTGGCGAACCGGTGGATCCGTGGCGACGCACCGGGGGCGAACCGGTGGTTCCGGCACTACGACCTGTCGATCGGCTTACGTCTTCCCCGCAAGGCCTTCACCCCACCTCCGCAGGTCGACTCCGCAGTACTGCTGCTGCGCAAACGGTAGAAAGGGCAGACCCCTTGCCGGTCAGAGGTGACCGGCAAGGGGTCTTTGCTGTCAGCAACTGTCACCCGTGCCAGGAGGTCCAGAGCGCCGCGTACGAGCCCTGCCGGGCGACCAGCTCGTCGTGGCTGCCGAGCTCACTGATACGGCCGTCCTCGACCACCGCGATGCGGTCGGCGTCGTGCGCGGTGTAGAGGCGGTGGGCGATGGCGATCACCGTCCGGCCCTCGAGTACGGCGGCAAGCGAGCGCTCCATGTGCCGCGCGGCCCGTGGGTCGATCAACGACGTCGCCTCGTCCAGTACCAAGGTGTGCGGGTCCGCCAGCACCAACCTGGCCAGCGCCAACTGCTGCGCCTGCGCCGGCGTCAGCGCGAGCTGACCGGAGCCGACTCGCGTGTCCAGACCGTCAGGTAACGCATCCGCCCACTCCCGCGCGTCAACGGCAGCCAGAGCGTCCAGCAACTCCGCGTCCGACGCGCCGGGGCGTGCCATCGACAGGTTGTCGCGTAACGTCCCGACGAACACGTGGTGCTCCTGGGTGACCAGCGCGACCTGCTTGCGCAGCTCGTCCAGCGGCAGCTCGGTCATCCCGACGCCGCCGACCGTCACCGAACCCGTCCGTGGTGGATGGATGCCCGCGACCAGCCGGCCCAGCGTCGACTTCCCGGCACCGGACGGCCCGACCATGGCGATCCGCTCGCCGGGCTGGACCGTGAGATCGACACCGTGCAGTACGTCGCGGCCGTCGACGTACGAGAACCGTACGTCGCGCGCCTCGACCAGGTCGCCGGACGGCATCCGGCCCGACGGCGTGCGGTCGTCCGGTACGTCGCTGATCCCCAGCAAGCGGGCGAACGCGGCGCCACCGGACTGCAACTCGTCCAGCCAGGAGAGCAACCGGTCGACCGGATCGATCAGCTGGTTGACGTACAGCACCGCAGCTGTGATGGCACCCAGCGAGACGTGCCCGTTGAGGTGCAGCCAGCCGCCGAACAGCAAGGTCCCGACGACCGGCACCAGGTAGCTGACCTCGGCGACCGGGAAGTAGACCGTCCGGAGGAACAGCGTGTACCGCTCAGCCAGGTAGGAGCCCCGGATGTCCGCGTCGCCGCGGCGGACCCGTTCGTCGTACCGCTGTAGTGCCTCGACCGTCCGGGCGCCCTCGACCGTCTCGGCCAATGAGCTGGTCATCTGCGCGTACGCCGCGTTCTCACGCAGGTATCCGTCTTTGGCGCGGCGCAGATACCACTTCGTGCTGAGCCAGAGCAGCGGAGTCATCGCGAGCAGCGGCACCAGCACCCAGACGCCGACCAGCACCGTCGCCACGACCGTGAACAGCACCGTGACGAACGCGATGATCGTCTCCGGTACGGCGAAGCGCACCGTCCGCGACAGCGTGTCGACGTCACGCGAGGTGCGGGACAGCAGGTCACCCGTGCCGGCCCGCTCGACCGTGCCGATCGGCAGCGCGAGCGCGTTGTCGACGAAGTCCTCACGCAGCTCGGCGAGCACCTGCTCGCCGAGTGCGAACGACTTGAACCGGGCCCACCGGGTCAGCAGCGACTGCGCCACGATGAACACCGCGATCACCAGGATCACCTGGTTGACCTTGGCCACGGTCGTGCCGTTCTGGACGTCCTCGACCAGGCCGCCGATCAGCCGCGGCGCGGCCAGACCGCTGATCGCCGCCAGCCCGTGCAGCAGCAGCGCGACCGACAGGGTGCGCGGATGCTGCCGGGCCAGCCGGCGCGCGTGCCGACGGATCTCGGTCGGGCCCGCCACAGGCAGGATCTGCCTCATGCGAGCACCTCCTCTTCTTCCGTCTGCCTGGTCACTGTCCTGCGGTACTGCGGTTCGGTCGCGAGCAGCTCGCGGTGCTTGCCGGAAGCAACCACTCGGCCGGCGGCGACGAAGATGACCTCGTCGACGTGGTCCAGCAGCAGCGGACTCGCGGTCAGCACGACCGTGCTGCGGCCGGCACGCTGATCACGCAACCGCTCCGCGATCCGCGCCTCGGTGTGTGCGTCGACCGCGGACGTCGGCTCGACCAGCACCAGTACAGACGGGTCGGCCAGCAGTGCACGCACCAGCACCAGTCGCTGCCGCTGCCCACCGGAGAACGACCGGCCCTTCTCCTCGACCTCGGAGTCGAGCCCGTCGGACAGCGCGACCAGGACGTCCTCGGCCGACGCCGTCCGCATCGCCGCCATCACTTCCTCGTCGGTACGACGGTTGTCCGGGTCGAGCTCCTGGCGCAGTGTGCCGGTGAACAGCTGTGAGCCGGTGTCGCTGACCAGGATGCGCGCACGCACGTCCTCGCGCGTCGCACTGGCCAGGGTGACCCCGCCGTACCGGACCTCGCTGGTGTCGTCGTACCGGCCGAGGCGGTCGGCAAGCTCGCCGTTGCTGTCCGCCTCGGCGGAGACGATCGCGGTGAGCAGGCCGTCGCGGGCGCGGATGCCGGACACCGGGTCGACCAAGTCGCCGTGGTCGGGCAGGTGCACCGCCGTCTTCGGCTCGGTGATGTCGGACCGCAGTTCCAGCACTCGGATCACCCGTCCCGCCGCGACCAGACCGCGCATCAGCTGGTTGGCGAACTCGGTGGCGGTGCGCAGCGGCAGTACGAGGAACGTCGCATAGCCGTAGAAGGCGACCAGTGAGCCCGCACTGAGGTCACCGCGCAGCGCGAAGTGCGCGCCGAGGCCGACCACGAGCACGACGAAGATGCCCGGCAGCAGAACCTGTGCGGCATCCAGCACGGACTGGATCCGCGCGACCCGAACACCGGCCTGCCGGACCTGCTGCGACTCGCCGCGATACCGGCGCGAGAAGGAGTCCTCGCCACCGATGCCGCGCAGCACCCGCAGACCGGCCACGATGTCGGAGCCCAGCGAGTTCAGCTCACCGACCGCCTCACGTTGCGCGGACTGCCGCTTGTGCAGCGGCCGCAGCATCGGGCCGAGGCAGAACAGCATCACCGGTACGCCGATCAGCACCACCAGCCCGAGCGTGGTCGACGAGGAGAGCAGGATCGACGCGACCACGACGAAGGCGACGATCGAGCCCGTGAAGCGGGCCGAGATCTCCATCAGGTTGCCGATGTAGGACAGGTCGCCGGCGCCGATGCTGACCACCTCACCGGTGGCCAGATGCTTCGGTAGCGTCGCGCCGAGGTCGGCGGACTTCCGCGTGATCACCTGGACCGTGCGGTACGCGGCGGTCAGCCAGTTCGTCACCGCGAACCGGTGCCGCATGATGCCGGCCAGCGCCTGCACCACGCCGACCACGAACAGCACCGCGGTCCACTGGAGCAGCCGCTTGCCGTCGCCCGCCGCGATGCCCTCGTCGATCGCGAGGCCGAGGATCGCCGGGATGAACGCCTGCGCGCCCATCCAGAGAATGCCGAACACCATACCGCCCGCGAGCGTGCGGGACTGACCGCGCGCGACCCACAACAGATAGCGGGTCGGCGAGCGGTGATCGGGGACGCCCGGATCGGCGACAGGAAGTTGTCTCATAGCGCTTTCAGGCTAGGCGTCGCCACCGACAGCCGCATGCGAATTAATCGCAGGTATGAACCCCGCGGGCGACGCCATCGGAGGATGCGAAGGAGCGGCCTGATTGGTCGCGTACGGCTGGCACGGTTGGCACCAGCCCGCTGGAATGGTGACGGTCGGTACGGCTTTCGTATCTGCCCGCGCATCAAAAGACCTTCACCTTGCGTTGGGCAACGAGTTCCCGACGGGCCATGTCCGCCGCCTGTCCTGGATCCATGCTGGTGATCGCGCATCGGGGAGCGAGTGGCTACCGCCCGGAACACACGCCGGCGGCGTACCGCCTGGCTGCGGCCCAGGGGGCCGACTATCTGGAACCCGACCTGGTCGCCACTCTCGACGGCGTCCTGGTCTGCCGGCACGAGAACGAGATCTCGGGTACGACGGACGTCGCGGACCACCCGGTGTTCGCGGACCGGAGGATCACCAAGATCGTCGATGGGACCGCCGTGACCGGCTGGTTCGTGGAGGACTTCACCTACGACGAGCTCCGGACGCTGCGGACGCGGGAGCGGATGCCCGGGCTGCGTGCGGCCAACACGGCGTACGACGGGCACGAGGAGATCCCCACGCTCGACGACGTGGTGGCGCTGGCCCGGGAGGAGTCGCTCCGGTACGGACGACCGATCGGCGTGATCCCGGAGATCAAGCACCCGGCGTACTTCCGGCGGCTCGGACTGCCACTGGAGGAGCTGCTGACCGAGCGGATCCTGGCCCTGCGGCTGCGCGACGACGAGATCATGGTGCAGTCCTTCGAGCCGACCAGCCTGAGGCGGTTGTCGGTGATGACCCGGGTCCCGCTGGTGCAGCTGGTGGATGCCGACGGTGCCCCGAACGACTTCCGCCGTACCGGCGACGGCCGCACCTTCGCGGACCTGATCGAGCCGGCTGGGCTGCGCGAGGTGTCGACGTACGCTCAGGTGCTGGCGCCGCACAAGGACCTGGTCATCCCGCGCACCGCGGCGGGCAATCTGGGTGAGCCGACCCGACTGGTCGACCAGTCCCACCGCGTCGGCCTGAACGTCCAGATCTGGACCTTCCGGGCCGAACGCCGCTTCCTCCCCACAGCCCTCGACCTCCCCGCCGAACTCTGCCGCTTCGCCGCCCTGGGCATCCAAGGCGTCTTCGCCGACCACCCCGACATAGCCACCGCCACCCTCAAACAAACAGCGTTGAACGTCTAGCAGAGGGGAGGCGGCAGGGTGGGGGCTCTCACCCTGCCGCCTGGTCGGGGGGGTCAGCGGAGGTTGTAGGAGTTGGTGAGGGTCTGGGTGATGGCGTTGTTGTCGGTGTCGGTGGAGTTGATGCGTAGGGAGACGGACTGGCCCTTGTGGGGGTGGGTGTAGGTGGCCTGGTAGCGGCCGTTGGGGAGGTTGCGGATCGAGGTGGGTTGCCAGGTGGCGCCCTCGTCGGTGGAGATTTCGACGGTCAGGGAGCGGATCGGGCCTGCGGTGGCGCCGGGCTGGTGGCCGACCGACAGGTTGAGCGAGACGCGCTGACCGAGGCGTGCGGTGTTGGCGAGGTCGAGGGCGGTGTGGCCGGAGCGGGCGTCGGTGACATCGGTGTAGTCGACGTCGAGCAGCGGTAGGACCTTGCTGCCCGCTGCGACGGTTGTCGAGCCGAACGTCCACTCGGTGTGGGCGTTGGTCGTCAGTCCGACGACACTCCGGTTGTTGGCCACGTCGGACACGAGCCGATAGCGGCTGGAGGTTGCCGGGACCGGCACGTTGCCGACCGTGAAGCCGCTGTTGTAGACCTCGGTGTCGTCGGCGTACAGCGTGGTGTTCACCGAGGTGCCAGGCAGCGACCGCGCCCAGTTCCCGGCGGCGTCGGTGAACGGCGCGTAGTCGAAGTTGATGACGTCGCCCCGCCGGTTGGTCGTGCCCTGGCTGTCGTTCCGGGCGCCGGCTGCGACCCCGGGTGAGTACGGCGCCTTGAGGAACTCCAGATCGGCGTGCTCACCCGGGCGGTACGTCGGGAACACCCGCGGCCGGACCAGGGTCTTCTTGGCGTAGAACTCCCAGGCCGTCGTCGCCTTCACGTCCCGGTCGGCCGTCACGTACTGGGTCCGCGTGTAACCGGTCGTCGGAACCCAGTCCCCGACAGGCGACGTGGAACAGCCGCAGGACGCGTCCGAGTGCTGGTTCAGGACCCAGCCGGCTCCCGCTTCGCCGGTCCCGGAGGAATAGATCCGGGTCGTGACCGTCGCCAGGTCGGACGAGCGGTAGGTCAGATCGCGCCCGACCTGACCCTTCTCGACGAAGCTCACGTCGTAGGCGTACGGCGAACGCGGTGTCTCGGTCAGCTCCATCCACGCCCATGGGCTGCGGGCTTCGGACCGCAACTCGAGACCGTCGGACCGCGACAGCGCCATCGTCACGACACCAGGACCGTACAGATGCGGAACCAGGTCTCCGCTCTTCGCGGGATAGACGGCCACAGCGACCGCCCCGGCGTCGGCCAACTGCTGGACCACCTCATCGACCGACCGGTCTCCGGGCTGCTGGACCAGCGCCACCGCCCCGGCCACCTGCTTCGGTTGGGCGTCGGCGTCGACCAGCCGGTACCGCCGCTTCCCGTCGGTGAGTGGACCTCCGGCGTACGACGCGCTCACCCGCCCTCCACCGGACCGCGCCTGCAACAGCGGCACGCCGGAGTCCCACGTCGTCATGACCGAGAAGCCCGCATCCGTGACCCGCTCGGTCGGTGACATGGACAGCCGCAGCGGCGTGCCCGTGGTCATGTCGGTCGCCCACTCGTCATAGATCGCATGGGTGTCGCCCGGATCGCCCCGGTTCCACCGCACCGAGACGGAGTGCGGTGCCGACGGCTTCGAGGTCGTCAGAGTCATCGGCCTCGCCGTGCGGGCATCGAGGGTGACGGTGTAGTTCGGCGCGTGGGCGGACATCTTGGGCAGTCCGACGATGCTGATCTCTGACGTCGTGTCGCCGGAGCCGTCCGGTGTGGTGATGAGGCCGAAGACGTTGTAGTTGCCCTCAGGCAGCCGCAGCGTCCACTCCGTCTGGTTCGGTGAGAACAGCAGCTCCTCCGCGTAGTACCGTCCGTCGCTCTCCTGGTACGGCGCGATGCGGGCCCGGCCGCTCGCCGGCTTGCCGTTCCGGTCGAGCATGCGGATGGTCACGTCGACCGTGTCGTCCTGTTTGACGAAGCCGACGGTCGTTGCGAGCTCTACGCCGGGACCGGTCGCGGTGACCCGTCCGCTGTACTCGTCGGCCTCCAGTGCGGTCGCATCCAGCGTCAGCGTGACGTCGGCCGATGCGCCCGCCGCGATGGTGGTCGTGGTTGGTGTGACGGTCACGCCGGCCAGCTCGGTGGCCAGATCGAGGGTCACCGCAGTCTCGGAGTGGTTCTGATAGGTCAGCGTCTTCTGCTGCCGCAGTTGGTCGGCGCGGTAGGGCCGAGTGATGTGCCCGAAGCTCATCACGCCTTGGTCGACACTGACCTGCTGGGCGGTGGCCCGAGCGAGGTCGACCGCTCCTGCGCCGACGGTGAAGGCCGTGCTGCCCTCGACCGGGTCGGCGGTGGAGGCAAGGGTTGCCTTGAGCAAGCCCGGCGACCACTCCGGGTGCTCCTGGTGAAGGACGGCAGCCGCACCGGCGGCGTACGCAGCAGAGGCAGAGGTGCTGACAGCAGACGCGTAACCGCCACCGGGGTAGGCGCCGATGACGCCGAATGCGGGTGCGACGAGCTCAGGCTTGATGGCCCCGCGGTCCGCCATGACGCCGTGCCTCGCCTGGTCCCACCAGTTGCCACGATTGGTGCCGCCGACGGTGAGGGCGGCTGGAGCCGCACCGGGTGCGACCACGTTCGTCGTACCTGGTTCGGCATAGCTCTTGGAGCTCGTCGGTACGACGAACAGGGCGTCGGACTGCCGGCCGAGGTCGTCGACCGCCTGGGTCAGCGGATCCTCGCCACGGGTGATGCTGCCGGCGACGTTGACGTCGATGACGTCGGCCCCCGAGTCCACTGCCCACTGCAACCCGGCGATGGCCCAGGACTCGTAGCCGGCACCGGTGTCGTCGAAGACCTTGCCGACCGCGAGGTGAGCGCCCGGGGCGGCACCGGCGTACTGTCCGTCGGACGCGGCGCCGCTGCCGGCGGCGAGCGATGCGGAGTGTGTGCCACTGCCGAACCGATCGGTGGTGTCGTTGCCGCCGGTGAAGTCGCGGGTCAGGTCGATCCGGCCGGCGAAGTCCGGGTGAGACGCGTCGATGCCGGTGTCCAGGACTGCGACCAGGGAACCCGTTCCGTCGTACGCGCTGGTGGTCTTCGTTGCAGCAGAGTCCTTGGTGCCTTCGGTGAGCTGCGTGCCGACCGGCCGCGTGCGGGCGTCCAGCCAGACCTTCTCGACGTCGGACCGCTTCTGGATATCGGCGAGGAAGCCGGTCTTGGCGTCCTTCGGCTGGCTGACGGCCTTGAAGGTCGCGCCGGTGCGGTACGAGACGATCAGCGGAAGCGTGCTCCGGTCGTTGTCGCCGTACCCCTGGCGCACGAGGGCGCTGACGTCGAAGAGCCGCCGGTCGAGTTTGCCGGCGGCCATCAGGTCCAGCGCCGAGGCCGGCTCGACGTACACGTCGCCGTCCTGGAGATAGATGTGGGTGCCGGCGTTGGAGCTGCCGGGCGTGGTGGTGACGACGGTGGCTTGCTGCTTACCGTCTGCCAGGGTGTCGAGGCGTACGACGTCACCGGTCACGAGTGTGACCAGGTCAGTCTTGGTGACGGCGGCCGATTGTTCGTACGCGGCGGTTGGCGCGGTCGCGGCGCTGCCGGTTGCTGTCACTGGTGCGAGGGCCAGCGATCCGGCGAGGGCGACGGCGGGAAGTAGTCGTGGGAGCACGCTTTGGAACGTAAGGAGCCCGGAGGGATACCGGCAATCGATCCGGCTGGCGAGAACTCGTCATGACGGGAGTCGGTCGCCGATGCAGGGCGGCAGGGTGACGGTGGTTGTGGTCACCCTGCCGCGCTGGGTCCGGGGGTGGCTGCGCCGGGGTACGGCGCAGGGGTGGTCACGCCGCCGGGGGCTTGCTGTTGTTGTCGTCGTAGATGCGGGAGGCGATGTCGGCCTCGGGGGAGTTGGGCTGGTTCACGGACTGCTGGACGTTCTGCCAGACCGCCTTGCCGTCGGCCTCGGGGATCACGATCCACGCGACCGCGTAGCCGAGCAGCGCGGTGCCGCCGGTGATCAGGGTCAGGCCGACGATGGCGAGGCGGACCAGGGTCACGTCGATGTTGAAGTACTCCGCGAGCCCGCCGGAGACACCCGACAGCATCCGCTGGGACTTGGACCGGCGGAGGACCTTGCCGGAGAGGTTCTGGAACGGTGCGTTGGAGTTCGTCATGGCTCTACTCTCCCGCCCGGAGGCGGTCCGCCACATCAGGATCGGTACCGACCCGACCCCTGGCCTGACCCCGGTGTCCCTGACCCGGCGGCCCTTACCACTTTCGGCCCGGATCAGCGGACCTTCGGACTGTCGGTGGCCGCATTTACCGTCGGGGGATGGACGCGCAGACGGTGCTGAAGGTGATGCAGGGGTTGCCGGGGGCGGAGGAGCATGAGGGCTGGGCCGGCCAGCCGGCCTTCAAGGTCCGCAAGAAGGGTTTCGCCTACATGTCCGAGGACGAGAGCAGGCTGATGCTCAAGGCGCTCCGCGAGGAGCAACAGGCGCTGGTCGCGGAGAACCCAGAGGTCTACTCACCTTCCTGGGAGGGCGGCCGGTTCGCCTGGCTGGAGATCGACCTGGCCGCCGCTGACGACGACGAGGTGCAGGAGTTGATCACCGAGGCCTGGCGCCTGACCGCACCGAAGTTCCTGGTCGCCCAACTCGAGTCCAAGGTCTAGTCGACTCGAGTCCAGGGTCTAGTCGAGGAGCTTGCGGACCAGGACCCACTGCGGGCTGGTGCGGCTCACCTCGGTGAAGCCGGCGTCCAGGAAGACGGACAGCGGGCCGCGGTAGAGATCCGCTGACGGAGTGCGGCCGGCCAGTGTGGTGTCGACCGCGCAGCCCTCCACGGACGGAGCGGCGTACTCGCGGGCCATGGCGACGGCGCCGGCCGCCAGTTCACCCGCAACGCCCTTCCGGCGCTTCCCGACCGGTACGACGAAGCAGGTGATCACCCACGAGTCGGGGTGATCCGTCCGCCAGTGGGGTGAGGCCAGGACCCGTGGGTACGACGTACGTCGGGCGACTGCACACCAGCCGATCGGCGTATCGCCGTCGTACGCAAGGACGCCGGGTGGTCGCTCACCGTGACATACCTGGGAGCGCAAGCCCTGGCGATTCTCGTCCGGGGTGGCGTCGGACCAGGCACGGCCGCGGAGACGGAAATACTGGCACAGGCAGCGCGACGGATCGCCGCGCTCACCCATCACCGTTGCCACGTCCCGCCACGAGTCCGGACCCGCCGGTCGCACCTCCACCATGCGCTTACGGTAGCGAGGGGCTGGCTTGCACTCGTTTGGGGCGAGTGCTAATACTTGGTTAGCACTCCATGGGTGAGAGTGATAAGGCTCGTGCTCGTGGAGTGGGACAGAAGACGGCCTCGATGAGGTGCTGGGACTGTGGCGGGACGTGACCGCCACGCTGCCGGTGCCGTCCGTCGCGGGCATCCGGCCGGCTGAACCACCAAGACTCGACGCGGGAGGACTCGCGGAGAATGCCCAAGCTGATTTCTTTCAACGAAGAGGCGCGCCGCGGCCTCGAGCGGGGTATGAACACCCTCGCCGATGCCGTCAAGGTGACGCTTGGCCCGAAGGGCCGCAACGTCGTCCTGGAGAAGAAGTGGGGCGCCCCCACGATCACCAACGACGGTGTCTCGATCGCCAAGGAGATCGAGCTCGAGGACCCGTACGAGAAGATCGGGGCCGAGCTCGTCAAGGAAGTTGCCAAGAAGACCGACGACGTCGCGGGTGACGGCACTACCACCGCCACCGTGCTGGCTCAGGCTCTCGTCCGCGAGGGACTGCGCAACGTCGCCGCCGGCGCCAACCCGATGGGCCTGAAGAAGGGCATCGAGAAGGCGACCGAGGCGGTCAGCGAGCAGCTGCTCAAGCTGGCCAAGGACGTCGAGACCCGCGAGCAGATCGCGTCGACCGCGTCCATCTCGGCCGCTGACAACCAGGTCGGCCAGATCATCGCCGAGGCGATGGACAAGGTCGGCAAGGAAGGCGTCATCACCGTCGAGGAGAGCAACACCTTCGGCCTCGAGCTCGAGCTCACCGAGGGTATGCGCTTCGACAAGGGCTACATCTCGCCGTACTTCGTGACTGACACGGAGCGGATGGAAGCGGTCCTGGACGACCCGTACATCCTGATCGTCAACAGCAAGATCTCGAGCATCAAGGACCTGGTCCCGGTGCTGGAGAAGGTCATGCAGACCGGCAAGGCCCTGGCCATCATCGCCGAGGACATCGAGGGCGAGGCGCTGGCCACCCTGGTCGTCAACAAGATCAAGGGCACCTTCAAGGCCGTCGCCGTCAAGGCGCCGGGCTTCGGTGACCGCCGCAAGGCCATGCTGGTCGACATCGCCGTCCTCACCGGCGGCGAGGTCATCTCGGAGGAGGTCGGCCTCAAGCTGGACTCCGTCGACCTGGAGCTGCTCGGCCAGGCCCGCAAGATCGTCGTCACCAAGGACGAGACGACCATCGTCGAGGGCGAGGGTGACGCCGACCAGATCTCCGGCCGGGTGAACCAGATCCGCGCCGAGATCGAGAAGTCGGACTCCGACTACGACCGCGAGAAGCTGCAGGAGCGGCTGGCCAAGCTGGCCGGTGGCGTTGCGGTGATCAAGGTCGGCGCGGCCACCGAGGTCGAGCTGAAGGAGCGCAAGCACCGCATCGAGGACGCTGTTCGCAACGCGAAGGCGGCCGTCGAGGAGGGCATCGTCGCCGGTGGCGGCGTGGCTCTGCTGCAGGCGTCCGTGGCGGCGTTCGAGAAGCTGGAGCTCGAGGGTGACGAGGCGACCGGAGCGCAGATCGTGCGCCACGCCGTCGAGGCCCCGCTGAAGCAGATCGCGATCAACGCCGGCCTCGAGGGCGGCGTCGTGGTGGAGAAGGTCCGCAACCTCCCGACCGGACACGGCCTGAACGCCGCGACCGGCGAGTACGTCGACCTGATCGCGACCGGCATCATCGACCCGGCCAAGGTGACTCGCTCGGCGCTGCAGAACGCGGCGTCGATCGCGGCCCTGTTCCTCACCACCGAGGCCGTCATCGCCGACAAGCCGGAGAAGGCCTCGGCCGCTCCGGGTGGCGCGCCCGACATGGGCGGCATGGACTTCTGAGCTAGGAAGTCCGACGGCATATAAGCAGGACAAAAGCGGTCCCGGGTCCCCACCCGGGACCGCTTTCCGTTGTCGGTGGGGGGTTGTGTGTCAGGTGCCGGTGATCAGGTGGGTGGCGAGGACGGGGGAGAAGGTGCCGAGAGGGACGGTCGGGGTGAGTCCGCAGAGCCCGTCGGAGGTTCCGGGTGTGGTGAGCCAGAGCAGCAGATCGGCGGGTGTGCTGGTTGTGGGGGTGGACTCGTCTGGTGCGGCGCCAACCTGAGTCGGGGCGCCCAGCTTTCGGCCGGTGGGGTTGCACCACGTGCCGTTGGAGCCGTTGCCATTGCGGCTGGTGTCGATGACGAACTCACCGGCGCCGCCAAGCGCCGCCTTGATCGCGGTGCCCTTCGCCGCAGATTCCTCGGTCGTGTAGTAGTTCGACGTGTTCAGCGCAAAGCCGCGGATCTTGCCGATGTCGACCAGCCGCAGCCGCCGTGCCATCTCCTTGGTCTCGAGCGTGGTCGCCGTACCGGCGTCCATGTAGGCCCAGGTGTTCGGGTTCTGCGTCGCGAACTGGTTGGCGGCGTACTTGAGCAGCGCGATCCGCGCCGGCCGGTCCTTCGCCGGCAGACAGTCGAGCCGTGCCAGCGCGTCAGGCTCGATCACCACGATCGCCGGCCGGGCACCGATCCCGTCGGAGAACTGGCTGATCCAGGTCCGGTACGCCGATGGCGACTCGGCCCCGCCACTCCAGCGACCACCGCAGTCGCGGCCCGAGATGTTGCCCGCGACAAGCACCGGCAGCTTGTCCAGCCTGTCGGCGGCCGCGGTGTACGCCGTCACAGCCTGCTTGACGTCACCGCTCGTACGACCGAACCACCGCGCACCCGCCTGGTCCGCGATCTTGGTCTTGATCTCGGTCGCACCCGGGTGCCGCCGTACGTAGCTGGCCGCGCTGGAATCCGGATCGACGTAGAAACCGCTGGTCAGCTTCAGTGGGTTGCCGGTCGCAACGGCCAGCCCGGGTGCGGGCCGGCCGCCGGCGACCAGTCCGACGGCGAGCAGGCCGATCACGACCGTGCGCAGGGTCGACATCGTGGATGAGTCCTTCCGTCAAGGGCGGGATGGTTACTCAACGTGTCGATGACACTACCGTCGGAGTGGGGACTAGCTCTCTTCGTCGACCTCGCAGAACGACGCGTAGTGGTCGGCGGTGTCGTAGACATGCGCGGGGTCGGTGGTCGCGCCGCCGCCGATCAGCCGGCGCGCGCCGCGGTCGGGCGATCCAGGCGTCTTGACGGTGTACTCGTGGTAGTAGCCGGTCGACTCGTCCGGCAGGATGCCTCCCGGTTCTGGAACACGGTGCCGTCCTGGGAGTACGGGAACGGCCCACCGGAGTGGATGAGTTCGAGCGTGTCGGAGGCCTGCGAAGGCAACGAACTGAGCGCACAGTCCGCAATGGCGGCGACGGACTGCGCAGGGATGGTCTGGGAGTGCGTCGGTACGGCGTACGCCGTGGAGCCGAGGGTGGTCGCGGCGACGAGGGTGAGGGCGGCGATGAGGGTTCTCATGCCCGGAGGCTTCCCTGCTCAGGCGACCGCGGTACATCCCAACTGTGAATAACAGTTGGACTATGACCCCGGACAGGCTCTAGTGTCTGGCCCGGCGAGAGTACATTCCGGAGCGGAAGGAGCGACCGATGAGCACACTGACTTGTTTCCCGGCGCGACCGATCCGCTCGCACAGCTCGCACTGAGCGGAAGCGCGCCTCCTGCTGGAGGATCTGTGACCATCCGCACCATCGTCGAGGCCGACCTCGACACCATCCGCACTCTGATCGAGCAGAAGTCCGTCAACACCGTGACGGCCGAGCGCTACGGCGAGTACGTTGCCGAGGGCATGTATCGCGACGACTGGACCTGGGTCGCCGAGGAGAACGGCGAGATCCAGGCGCTCGCCATCTGGTGGGGCGCGCCCGACGAGGACCACCCGTTCAGCATCGACGGCTTGTACTACGCCGGCGACGGCGACCCGGTGCCGGTCTGGACGGCGCTGATCGAGCAAGCTATCAAGGCGCGGCCGGCCGACGCCGAGCCGCCGGAGTACCACTTCTTCCTGGACAGCGACTGGCAGGACCAGCCCGACGTCGTCGCCGCGCTCGAGCCGCGCTCGCGTGCGGTCGCCGCGCTCGGGCTGACTCAGATCACCGACCGGCTGCGGTACGAGTGGAAGCCGGAGTACGGACTGCCTGAGCGGTCCACCCGAGTGCGGTTCGAACCGGCGGATGACGAGACGTTCGTCCAGGTGTTCGCCCGCGTCAGTGAGGGCAGCCTGGACGCCGCGACTGCGCGGGAGATCGCCCGCCTCGGGGTCGAGGGCGCGGCCCGCGACGACCTCGCCGTGTACAAGTCGATGCCGGGTGACCGGAGTTGGTGGCGGCTCGCGTACGACGCCGACGGCAAGCTGATCGGGTTCGCGATCCCGTCGGCCAATGCCGGCGGCCCGGTCGTCGGCTACCTGGGTGTGGTGCCCGAGCACCGCGGGCACGGGTACATCGACGACTTGCTTGCCGAGATCACCCACCTGCTGGCCGAGACCGGTGCCGAACACATCCGCGCGGACACCGACTTCGGCAACGTCCCGATGGCCAAGAGCTTCGAACGCTTGGGATACCGGAACTTCGCGGTCCGCAGAGTCCTGTCCTTCCCGGAGGTCTGAGCACTGCCCCTCGGCGCTCCCAATTGGGTGAGCCGAGGGGCAGACGGCCGCCGTTCCGGCCCCTATGCTCCGTGACATGTCAGAGAGCTCCGGTGCCTGCCCGGAGTCGGGGAGGCCCGGCGATGCGTGACGTCGCGCTCGTCCTGCACGTCGTCGCGGGAGTGGTGGCGGTGGTGTTCGGACCGCTCGCGATCGTGCTCACGTTGCGGCGGCACGGGCTGACCTGGGCCGGTGAGGTCTACCACTGGGCGATCGCACTCGTCTGCCTGACTGCCCTCGTGCTGGTGCCGTACGACTGGGCGCAGTTGTGGGTGTTCTGGCCGATCTCGGTCGCGACGTACCTGTTCGTGTACCTCGGCCAGCGGGCCGCCGAAGCACCCGGCGGTCTGTGGTACCGCGGTGTGCTGCGCGGCTACGGCGGTGGCTGGATCGCCTTGTGGACAGCGATTGTGGTGGTGAGCCTGCCGCATCAGGCCTGGTCCTGGGTGATCCCGATCGTGGTCGGCTCCGCCGTCGTCGAATGGCTCTGCTTCAAGCCGTCGCCGGACTGGACCCACGAGGCCCAGCCCGGCAACTAGGGGTCTCAGCGAAGTGGTGTGAAGAAGGATCGCAGGTCGGAGGCCAGGAGGTCGGGGACCTCCATCGCGGCGAAGTGGCCGCCGCGCTCGTACTCGTTCCAGTGCTCGATCTTGCCGGCCGGGTCCGCCAGGCTGCGGATCGCGCTCTCGGCACCGAACACCGCCACTCCGGTCGGAGGCCCGCTGACCTCGTGGCCGCCCCAGCCTTCGGAGTCACCCTGTCCCTGCTGCGCGACCATCGCCTTCCAGGCCCGCATACCGTCGTACACCGCATGCGCCGACGATGCGCCGGAACCGGTGAACCAGTACAGGCTGATGTTGGTCAGCAACTGATCCCGGTCGACCGCCTCGGTCGGCAGTGGGTGGATCGGGTCGGTCCACTCCGCGAACTTCTCCACGATCCAAGCGAGCTGCCCGATCGGCGAGTCGTTCAGCGAATACGCCAGCGTCTGCGGCCGCGTCGACTGCAGCACCAGGTAACCGAAGCCCTCGTCCAGCATCGTGTTGAACCGCTCAGCCCGCGCCCGATCCGACTCCGACAACCCGTCCAGCGGCAACGGATCCCCGAACGGCGTACCCGCAGTCACTCCCGCCAGGTGTACGCCGACCACGTGCGCCGGATCCACCATCGCCAGCATCCCCGCCACACCCGATCCGGCATCCGTGCCATGGGCGGCGTACCGCTCGTACCCAAGCCGGCTCATCAGCTCGGCCCACATCTGCGCCACCCCGAACAGGTTGAATCCACCGGATCCCAGGGGAGTGGAGAACCCGTAGCCAGGCAGCGACGGTACGACGACGTGGAAGGCGTCAGCCGGATCACCGCCGTACGCCGCCGGATCGGTCAGTCGCCCGATCATCTGCTGGAACTCCACCGGCGACCCCGGCCACCCGTGGGTCAGGATCAGCGGCAACGCGTCCGGCGACGCGGACCGCTGGTGGAAGAAGTGGATCCGCTGACCGTTGATCTCGGTCGTGAACTGCGGAATCTCGTTCAGCGCGGCCTCAGCGGCCCGCCAGTCGTAGTCGTTGGCCCAGTACTCGGCCAGCTCCTTCAGGTAGCTGACAGGAACCCCGCGGCTCCAGTCGTCCAGCGGCGGCGTCGCGGGCCATCGTGCGTTGGTCAGCCGCGCCTTGAGGTCATCCACCTCCGCCTGCGAAATCTCGATCCGGAAGGGCCTGATGTCCGTGTTCGTCGTCATACCCACACGCTATGAACCATTGCGGCGAGTTCCCTTCCGCAATGGAAGACTTTCTGAGGAAGAAGGTCAGGGGATCAGGAC
Organism: Kribbella sp. NPDC050241; assembly: GCF_044459685.1. Classification (NCBI taxonomy): domain Bacteria; kingdom Bacillati; phylum Actinomycetota; class Actinomycetes; order Propionibacteriales; family Kribbellaceae; genus Kribbella; species Kribbella sp. NPDC050241. Next base: position 199,314 of record NZ_JBITJE010000003.1, on the reverse strand, counting down.
CAGCTTGCCGCGGACGCCTCCTGCTCTCAGCAGGTCAAGGGCAGCGGCGGCTTCGGTGAGGGCGAGGGTCTTGGCGACGGTCGTGGTGATGCGGCCGGCCTCGGCGGCGCGCGCGATCTCATCCAGGCGCCGGCCGTCGGGCTCGGCCCGGACGATCGTGGGCTCGATGCCACGCGCCGGGGTGAATTGACCGCCGGGGACCCAGAACTCCGGGACTGCCGTGACATACCTGCCACTGTCGCGGACAGCGGCGAACGCCGCACGGGCCCGCGGGCCGCCGACGACGTCCAGGGCGGCGTCGGCCGAGGCGGGCGCGGGCGTGGTCGTCGAGTCCGGCGTGAGGACGGTGATTCCCCGAGCGACAGCGAGTTCGGCCGCGAACCGTCCGACCGCACCACGCGCTCCGTTGACCAAGAGCGTCTGGCCGGCTCCGAGATCGAGGAGGTCCAGCGCCTGGTGGGCGGTGAGTGCGGCCAGCGGCAGCGTGGCGGCCTCGACCCAGTCGAGGTTCGCCGGCGCCGCGGCCACGTGGCCTGCCGGGAGCGTCACGTACTCCGCATAGCCGCCGACCTGCGTCCGGGAATGACCGGTGCTCGCGATCACCGCGGCCCCGGCCTCCCAGTCGCCCGCCTCGACCACGCCGGCCACGTCGTACCCGGGGACGAGCGGCAGCCGGAGTTCGTCGTACCAGCGGTAGTTCCCGGCCACCATGCCGAGGTCGGCCTGGTTGACCGCCGCGGCCATGACCTTGATCAGGACCTCGCCGTCAGCCGGTCGCCTCACCGGAAGGGCGTGCGGCCGAAGGGCCGCTCCGGGGCCGACTCGATCGGTCGCCATCACGCGCATCGTCGTCATGTTCCCGACCGTAGGCACTGTCGGGCCGGTCGTCGTTGATCGAGATCAATCGTCGCCGGATCCGGCTCAGGGCCTCGGGTGTGACACCGACGTACGACGCGATCTGGCGCTGGGTCAGCCGGGTCGCGAGGGCGCCGTGGTCGGCCAGGAACTGCCGGTACCGTGCGGTCGCGTCGGTCAGCAGCAGTTCGCTCTGCCGCTGTTCGACGCGAAGATAGAGCTCCTCGGTGAGCCGGGCGACGAGCCGCTGCCAGCCCGGGTTCGCCGCGACCATCGCGTCGTATCCGGACCGCGGGGCGACCATGAGCTCGGCCGGCTCGAGCGCCTCGATCGTGAGCTGCGAGGCCTCCTTGCGCAGCGCCGCGCTGTAGGCGCAGACAAGCTCGCCCTCCGCACGGAATCCCATCGTCCGCTCGGTCCCCGCCGGGTCGGTGGCATACAGCCGGAAGAGCCCACGCTCGACGAATCCGACCCGGTCGGGCCGGTCGCCGGCCCGGACCATCAGCTCACCCCGTTCGACCCGCGCAGGCCGGAACACCTCGCGACCGCGCGCCGCCTCGGCCGCCGGGAGCTGAGCCAGGAAGCGCTCGAATTCACTCATGCGTTCACAACACCACCCACCCGCCGCACCCGACAAGCCAGGCGAGCACCCTCAGGCTTGGCCGGCTTGTTCTTCCGGGGTGGACTTGCGGACGACGAGACGGGTCCAGGCGCCGACGTACACGCGGTCGTCCGGGTTCAGCTCACGTCGCTGCCCAGGGGAGATCGGGTCCTCGGGAAGCGGCCCGGACGCAGGCCCTACGTAGGTCCCGTTCGAGGACTGGAGGTCCTCGACCCACCAACGCTGACCGTCGGTCGTGAGTTGCGCTTGCCGGCGGCTGACGCCGGTGTCGTCTCCGCAGTCGACCTCGGGCGTGATGCCGCGGCTGCGGGATGGGCGGCCGACCAGCACGCTCTTGTCGTTCAGCGGGATCACAACCGGCAGGCCGGGCGACGGACACGGGTCGTCGCTCTGCTGTACGGCGTACCAGTCCGGATCGACCCACCGCTCAACGACCCATTCGGCGACCTCGGCAGCCGGTGCCGGGGGCATAGGCGGGACCGGCGCGCCAGGCGCGGACAGGTCGAGTGAGGAGGCAGCGCGCGGCATGGTGCCGGTGGTGAAGTCGTAGCCGCAGCTCTCGCAGAACAAGGCGTCGGTGGCGGCCGGCTCCGAGCAGTTCGGGCAGGTCTGGGCGGCCTGAGCGGGCGCAGGCGCCGGCGCGGCGACGGCCGGTGCCGGCACCGAGGCGGCCGCCGGGGTTGCCGCGGTGCCGATCGGCAGGCCGCAGACGTCGCAGTAGTCGCTCGAGGTGGACGGGTGTCCGCTCGGACAGGTGACCGTCGTCATTTCTTCACCCGGGTGGTCTTGGTGGAGGCCGTATCGAGTGCCATCTCGTCGGCCTTCTCGACGGTCCGCTTCAGCCGCACAGTCCCGGCCTCCTGGTCGTCGATGTCGACCACCTTGCGCAGCCGGGTGGTCGCTTCCTCGTTGCCGGTCTGCGCCGCCAATTGGACTGCCCGGCCGAGCTTGGTGGTCGCCGTCTCGGTGTCGCCGGCGGCCTTCGCGGCCAGGCCTTCCTGGATCGCGTCGGCCAGCTCGGTCTGCCCGGTGTAGTGCGCGACCTCCGGGCTGATCCGCGTGGTGAGCGCCTCGTCCGCGGACCACAGCGCTTTGACCAGGCCCTGTGCGACCACGTCGTCACCGATCACCAGCTGCACGCGGGCGGCCAGCTGCTCCTGCCCGATCCCCTTGGCGGCCAGCCGGATCGCCACGTGGTAGTCACGCGACTCGTCACCCCACGAACCGGTCGGGTACGACCCGGTGAGCGGATTGATCGCCGTACGGCGTGACGTCAGGTCCTCGACGGTCGGCGCGACCTGCCGGACGAAGAGCACCTCGGCACCTTGCGGAGCCCAGACCCGCAGGTCGGCCTGTGCGACACCGCGGCTCATCGCGTTCTGGATCAGCTTGGAGAACTCGGCCGCGAGCTGGTCCGGCGCCGGGATGATGTCGACCGTGCCGAGCAGCGCTTGAGCGATCCGCCGTACCTCGTCGACCTGCCAGGCCACGCCGACACCGCGGGTGTCGCACTGGAACTGGCCGGTGACCGCCTTGATCGTCTCGGTCAGTACCTCGGGCGTCTCGTGCTGGTTCTCGCCGTCAGTGAGCAGGATCGCGTGCTTCTGGGTCAGCGACGGTACGGTCGCGAACAACCGCGACGCGAGTCGCAGCCAGGTGCCCATCGCGGTCCCGCCGTCGGCGTAGAACCGGGCCACCGCGTCCTTGGCCGCCTGCCGGGTGAACTGGTCCATCTTCACCATCACCGGCTCCGGCGACGGCGGGAACGCCAGCTGGGCCCGGTCGTTGCCGGAGATCACCGCGAACCAGACACCGTCGAGGATCTGGTCGAGCGCGGTCTGCGCGGCGAACCCGGCGGCCCGGACGCCATCGGCGCCCATCGAGCCGGAGGTGTCGACGATGATGATCTCGCCGGCGTCACCGCTGCCGGACTGCCCGGCCGCACCGGCGCCGCTGCAGTTCACCGTGACGATCGCGTGTACGTCGGTTCCGCCGTCGGGCAGGAACTCGTTCTGGTAGACGGTGGCGGAGAACTCTGCCATCTCGGCGTCCTTTCCTTAGATCCGTGCAAGCGCGACGGTGATGTTGTCCTGACCGCCCTGGGCGTTGGCCCAGTCGACCAGGGCGGACGCGGTGGCCAGCGGCTCGCCACCGTGCGCCGCAGCGGTCTGACGTACGAGGTCGGCCAGCGGTGCCGCCTCGGAGCAGTAGTTCCACAACCCGTCCGAGCAGACCAGGATCCAGCCCGGTCCGGCCGGGCGGAGCGTGGTGGTCCGGGGGGTGTGGTCCGGTGCGTCCTTGCCGAGCCAGCGGGTGATCGCGTGTGCGTGCGGTCCGGATTCGGCCTCGGCGCGGGGGATACCGGTCGCGATCAGCTCCGCGGCCCACGAGTCGTCCACGGTCAGTGGCACCGCTTCGTCCTCGTCCGGGAACCAGTACGCGCGGCTGTCCCCGACCGCACCGGCCACCAGCAGACCGTCCTCCAGCACGGCCGCCACGAACGTGCACGACGCCGGGTTCGGACTGTCAGGACTCGTGTTGTCCAGTACGGCGTCATTGGCGGCGTCGGCAGCCGCTTTGAGCCTGGCCACGATCGCATTGCTGTGCGACGACTCGGTGCCGATGCCCTGGGCGTGCCCAGCCACCAGCACCTCGCGTGCGGCGCGTGCTGCGGCCAGACTGGCGACGTCTGAGTCGAGTGACGAGCTCACACCGTCACAGACGACCAGTAGCGCCCGGCTGCCCGGCTCCGCGTCGGCTGCGATGGCCAGTGCGTCCTCGTTGCGGCTGTGCCGGATGCCGCGGTCGCACACTCCGGCCACCCACGGTGCGGGGTGCTCGTCGAAGTGGTCGCGCGGTTTGCTCGCCTTCGTGCCGCAGGTCTCGCAGTAGCCCTCGGCGCCGATCGCACCACCACAGGACCGGCACGGCCCGACCGGCTCGGCCGCAGGGGCGGTGCTGATCTCGACCGTGGGCTCGGTGTCGGTGTCCAAGGCAGGACTGGCGGGGGCGGCCGTCGGGTTGAGCTCGGCGCCGCAGGCCTCGCAGAAGCGATCGGCCTCGGACACTTGCCCGCCACAGCTGGGGCAGACCGTCTGGGTCGTACTCGTCATCGCAACGTCCATCCTCGAACCTCGTTGGCCTGGTCGACCAGGGCGATCCGTTCCGGCCGGCTCTCGGCCTGGTCGGCCAATTGCCGGTAGGTGGCCTCGAGCCCGTCCCGCAGGTCCGGCTCGGTCGCCTCCCGTCCGTCGATCCGCAGTCCTTCCTGCGGACCGGACTGCTGGACCTCGGCCAGCGCGGTCCGGAACACGTCCGCGGCCAGGTTGGCCCGGTCGACCGGGTCGATGGTCAGCGCGTCGATGCTGTCCATCGCCTGAGCAAGCGCGGGCAGGCCACGCCCCGATCCTGCCAGCAGACCGGCTCGCTGGCGACGGGCCCGCACGTACGCGCCGCTGGTTCGCGGCACCAGGTCGAGTGCGGCCAGGGCTCCGTCGAGGTCGTTCCGCTGTGTGCGGATGGCGGCCAGACCGAACGCCGAGGGCGCGATGTAGTTGGCGTCCGTGCGGGCGCAGGTGAGGTAAAGGCCCTCGGCAACGTCGTACTCGCCGCTCTGCTCGCAGGCGATCGCCAGCGCCAGCTTCGGCCCGAGCTCACCCGGTACCTGGCCGTAAACGGCGTTGAAAGCCGACTGCGCACCGGGCGCGTCGCCGCGGGCCAGAGCGACCAGTCCGGCCATCCAGACCGCCCGCCACTCCCACGGGTCCTCGGCGAGCAGGTCGGACACCGCGGTGTCGACCATGTCGTAGCGCTCCTCGCCCACCTCGAGCGCCGCCTCCGCAATCTCCAGCAGGATCTGTGCCGACGACTCCGGCGCGTCCACCAGCACTTCGAGCCGCTTGGCGGCGTCTGGAACGCTCACAGTCTTCAGCCAGCCGGCCATCTTGTCGCTGTCGTCCGGCGCCAGCGATGGCAACTGCTGCCAGGGCTCAGCCTGGTCTACCAGCCCTGCCAACTTGTCACCAGGCGTGCCGAACAGCAGCGACGACGCCGAGTGCTGCGCCGCCTTGTCGCCCTGCTTGTCCGCGACGACCTCCCGCAGTACGCCGAGCAGCTGCACGCGGAACTCGTCCGCCGACTGGAACCGGTCCGCCGGGTCCTTCGCGCAGGCCTTGGCCAGCAGCCGGTACACCGAGTCGTACTTCTGGAACAGCGGTACGTCGTTCACCGGCGGCAGCGAATCGACGTACCGCGACTGGTAGCCGCGGAACTCCATCGCCAGCACGCACAACGTCCGGCCGAGCGTGAAGATGTCGGACGCGACCGACGGGCCGACCTCGGCCACCTCGGGGGCCTGGAAACCGACCGTGCCGTAGATCGCCGAGTCGAGGTCGTCGATCCGCCGGACCCCGCCGAGGTCGATCAGCTTGACCGCGTCGCCGACCTGGATGATGTTGTCCGGCTTGAAGTCGCAGTACAGCAGTTCGAGGTCGTGCAGGTACGAGAACGCGGGCAGGATCTCGAGGAGGTACGCGATCGCCTGGTCGATCGGCAGCGCGTCGTACTGCCCGTGGTTCGCGGCCATCCGTTGCTTGAGCAACGTCTTCAGCGAGGTGCCGCCGACGTACTCCATCACGATGTAGCCGGCGCCGTCGTGGGTGACGAAGTTGTAGATCTCGACGATCAGCGGGTGCTCGACGCGGGCCAGGAACTGCTGCTCGGCGATCGCGGCGGCGACCGCGTCCGGGTCCTCGGAGTTGAGCAGGCCCTTCAGCACCACCCACCGGTCGGACACGTTCTTGTCCCGGGCCAGGTAGATCCAGCCGAAGCCGCCGTGCGCCAGGCAGCCGGCCACCTGGTACTGGCCGCCGACCAGGTCACCCGCGTGCAGCTTCGGCGAGAACGAGAACTTGCTGCGGCACGTCGGGCAGAAACCCTCGGTCCGGCCGGGCTGGTCGCCGCGGGCGCGGCCGACCTCATGGCCGCAGCTCGGACAGTTCCGGCGGTCCTCGGGAACCATAGGGTTGACCAGGATCGCTTTGCTGGCGTCGATCGCGGGGATCGACGGCACCTGGGTCAGGCCGGCGCCGAGCCGCGCTCCGCGCAGTCGCGTGGACGACGTACCCAGTTTGCGGGTCAGCTTCGAACCGGCCGCGCCCGCGCGGGCCGAGCCGAGCGGGGTTGATGCGAGCCGGTTGGATGCGCGCGAGACCGTTGAAGGGCTGCTGATCGGGTCCGGCATGTCAGGCGTGGTGACGCTAGCGGCTCCGGCAACAGCGGACGGGCTGACCGCACCAGAGGGCGCCGGTGTGCCACAGACGTCGCAGTAGCCGTCCACGAACGTGCCGGTGCAGCCGGGCTGCGTGCAGGCACCGGTCGATGGGCTCGGACCGGTCGATGGACTGGTCGCGGCTGTAGACGCGGGCGAGCCGCACACGTCGCAGTACCCGTCCTGGATGCTCCCGGTGCAGCCGGGCTGCGTACAGGCAATGGTCGTCGTCATTTCGTCCCTCCTGTGGCTTCCAGGTAGGCCTGGTAAGCCGTCACCAGTGCACCCAGCCGGGCCAGCTCCACCGGTTCCGACTCGATCACCGCACGGCCGCGCCGGTACAGCTCGGCGAGATCTTCATTGCCTGGAGCAATACTCGCCGCCTTCACCTGGTACGCGTCCAGCCGGGCGGCCAGCTCGTCCCGACGCTCCAGTACGGCGCCGTACGCCGCCTGTGCCTGACCGAGCGCACGACGTACGGCGTCCAGCCGGGCCAGGTACTTCTCCAGCTCGGACGGCGTGTTCGGCACCGGTCCGAGCGCAGTCACATCAGGTACGGCGAGACGCGGGGCCGGCATGACCGTGGCGACCGCTTTGTCGGCGAGACTCCGCACCGCCTGGCCCTGTGCCTCCAGTTCGCTGCGCAGCGACCGTGCACGCGCGACGTCGGCCGCGCGCTCCTTGCGGGTCGCCGCACCGACGATGAGGTCCCGCTCGCTCCGGGCCAGGTCGATCTCCAGCGGGCCGATCAGCCCGCCGATGTCCGCGCCGCGCTTGTTCCGATCGGCCAGGTCGGTCACCCGGCGATCGAGGTCGTGGTGCTCCGCGATCGCGGCGTTGCGGGTGCCGGCCGGTTCGAGCTTGACGAGGTCGTTGATCCGCTCGACCTGGGCGCGCAACTGCCGCAGCCGGGCGGCCAGGTCGGCGTCACCCGGCTCCAGCGCGAGCTTGGCCCGCAGACTGGACGCCAGCGCATCCGACAACTTACATGCCTCGGGCAACGAAACCGCGAGTGACCCGCCCGCGCCGCCGGTGTCCAGGCCGCCCCAGATCAAGGTGCTGATCCGCTCGGTCTCCTTCGACCCGACCCGGCCGGAGTCCCAGGTGATCAGGATCAGCTCGTACCGATCCGACACCGCCTTCCAGACCGCCATCGCGAGTACGACGTCCGCACTCAGCGCGTCGGACTCGGGGGAGTGCAGCGCGGCCTGGTCGAGCTCATCCAGCTCGGCCTTGCGTCGGTCGCGCCACGTCCCCAGCGCGTCGAGGAACGAGAGCAGCTCCGTCGCCGGAACGCTGCTCCCCATCTTCCCCGGCGGCGCCGGCGCCGAGGCAGTCGGCGTACGAACGGTCATGACAGGCCCTGGGTCCGGCCGTAGATCGGTGCCGGCGGATTCGTCTTGCCCAGCTTGCCGAGCCACTTGGTGTACGAGGTTTGCCAGCGGCCGTCGGCCTTCATGTCCGCCAGCGCCTTGTTCACCAGCCTGACGAACTCGGGGTGCCCCTTCTGGAAGCCGAGACCGTACGGCTCGTCGCTGAACCGCTCCGGGAGAATCTTGGCGTACGGGTCCTGTGCCGCATCGCCGGCCAGCACCGTGTCGTCGCCGGAGATCCCGGCCGCCTTGCCCTGCTGGAACAGCACCAGGCAGCCGGTGTCGGAGTCGGCGGTGATCGGCTTGACCGCGGGGTTCTTGCGCTTCAGGTTGTCCAGACTGGTCGACCCTGCCGGCGCGCAGATCGTCTTGCCGGACAGATCGGCAACGCTCTTCGCCGTCGAGTCGGACTGCACCAGCGTCTTCTGGCCGGAGCGGTAGTACTCGGCGGAGAAGGCGATCTGGTCCCAGCGCGCGCAGTTGATGGTCATGTTCCGGGCGACGATGTCGACCGCACCGTCCATCAGCAACGGGATTCGCTGCGGGCTGGAGATCACCCGCAGTTCGACCTTGTGCGGCTCGCCCGGCGCGGGTGCGCCGAAGATCGCGTCCGCGACCATGTTGATCATGTCGATGTCGAAGCCCTCGATCTGCCCGGTGATCGGGTTCCGCGAGCCGAGGTTCAGGCTGTCCGCGGACACTCCGGCGATCAGGCGACCGCGTTTCTGGATCTTCTCCAGGATCGTCCCGGCCGGCATCGCGCTTCCGGGTGCGGGCACGTTGGCGTCCGGTGCGTACGACGCCAAGGGATCCTGGCCGTCTGCGCACGGCTTGGGCTCCGCGGGCGGTGCGGCGGTGGTGGCCTTCGGGGCGGGCTCGGCGGGGATCTGGGTGGCGTCGTAGTTGCCTGAGCTGCAGGCGGTCAGGAGGAGAGCGGCCACGACGGCGACCGGGGTGAGTTTCTTCATCGGTACTCCTCCAGTCGCTGCGACATGCCCCACGCGACCAGCAGCGCGGCCGCGATGCCGATCGGCAGGCCGAGCCAGCCGATCGGCGGCAGGCCGTTGCGGGAGTCGGACAGGTTGGACGTGACCGCCGCACTGGTGTTCGTCAGTTCGTCGGCCGAGCCCTGGTCGAATGCCTGGAACGTCTTGACCGAGTTCGTCGGGTCCTTCGACGTACCGATGGCCAGGTCCACGGCGCTGTCCCACTGGCCGGCCGTGTCCCGCTTCCGGACCTCGGCGTGGACAGCCCGGTAGGCATCCCAGTCGGTGCGGATGCCGTCGGCCGCCGTACCCGAGAGCTTGCTCAGTTGCTCCTCGACCCGGCCGGCCGCGGCCTGGTACGCCTTGTCGAAGGCATCACCCGAGCCGCGGGCGATCAACGTGAGGCTCTCGTTCGAGCGGGCGTCGTACGCCGCGATCCGGGCCCGGGACATCGCCAGGGTGTCGGCGTAGGCATCGGCCTCGGTGTCGGAGGCGTCGCCGGCCGCGGAGGACAGGGCGACGCTGCCGACGATCACGGTCACCAGGACGAGGAGGGCGCCGGCCGCGATCGGCACGTTGATGTAGCGGTGCGTACGCCGGGCCAGCCAGCGGAGAGTGAGGCCGAACACGAGGAGCGTGAGGACGCCGCTCACGAGGACCCAGATGGTGCCGTCGCTGACGGCGCCGAACTCGTCGGCGGTCCGGTCCTCGTTGGCCTGGACCAGCGCCTGGACCAGCGGGAGCGAGTCGTTCTGCAGGACCGCGTTCGCGTCCCTCAGGTACTGCGATCCGATCGGGAGACCCTGGCGGTTGTTCGCCCGCGCCTGCTCGATCAGACCCTGGTACGTCAGCAGCGTCTTGTTGAGCGCGCCGAGCGCCTCCTGGTCCGCGGGTTGCGCGGTGGCAGCCTCGGCGATCAGGCCCGCGGCCGACGCCATCGAGTCGACGAAGTGCTGGCGCTGCGCCGGTGGCTCGAGGCCGCCGACCAGGAAGGCGTTCGTCGCGTCGGCGTTGGCGCTGACCAGGTTGGTGTGGATCTCCTGGATCCGGACGAGTTGGGCAGCGTTCTCCTCGGCGCGCTTCAGGGCACCGTCGGACTGACGGAACCCCTGCGCCGCGCACAAGCCGAAGACGACGCTGATGACCGCGGCCAGGATCAAGATGGCGCGCATCCGGCCGGGCGTGCCGTCGAACCACCGGGCGATCGCGTTCCGCCGGCTCGCGGTCTGAGAGGCCGGCGGCTGCACAGCCGGCGTACCGGACTGCTGGGCCGGCGGCGACCAGGTCGCGGGCTGCGGCGCACTCTGTGTCTGGGTCACGCCTCGTCTCCTTGCTCGTCCTGCTCGACCTGCTCAGGTACGTCGGTGTGGTCCTCGGCTTCGTCGCTGAGGTCCTCGGCGAGGATCTGACGCAGTTGGTCCTTGGTAGGTGCCGTCACGTCGCGCAGCCGCCAGGCATGCCTGCCGATCGCGGCCTCCAGCACGTTCCGGGCGAACCGCCCGTTGCCGAACGAGCGATCCCGCGGCGTGCCGGCCAGGATCTCCCGGAACCGTTCGAGTGCTTGCGGCACCAACTCGTAGTCGGCGCCCTCCGACAGCCCGGTCAGGATGTCGGTCAGCTCGTCGTCGCTGTAGTCGTCGAACGCGATCGTGGTCCGGAACCGGCTGGCCAGTCCGGGGTTCGCGGCGATGAAGGTCTCCATCGGCTCGGGGTAACCGGCAACGATCACGACCAGGTCGTCGCGCCGGTCCTCCATCTCCTTGACCAGCGTGTCGACCGCCTCACGCCCGTACTGATCGGCGCCGGTGTCTCCTGCGGTCAGGCTGTACGCCTCGTCGATGAAGAGCACCCCGCCGGCTGCGGACGCGACCACCTCGGCGGTCTTCGTCGCGGTCTGGCCCAGGTACCCGGCGACCAGCTCGGACCGGTCGACCTCGACCAGCTGCCCCTTCGACAGCAGGCCCAGCGCCTTGTAGATCCCGCTCACCAGCCGCGCCACCGTGGTCTTGCCCGTGCCAGGGTTGCCGACGAACACCAGATGCCGCGTGATGGTCGGACTCTTCAGTCCTGCCTCGGTCCGCAGCTTCTCCACTCGCAGTACGGCGACCTGCCGGTGCACCTCCCGCTTGACCCGCTCGAGACCGGTCAACTCGTCCAGCTCAGCCAGCAGTTCTTCCACTGTCTTCGGCGGCTCGGCCTCCTCCACAGCCGGTTGCGTCGCCGTCTGCGCAGTTGCCTGTGCCTGGCCCGCGGCGGGCGACGTCGGATTGCCGGTCGGTGGAGTGGACGGCGCCGTGCCAACCTGCAGCGGTCGGGCACCAGCAGCCTGCAGCTGTGCTGCCGCCGCGACCGAGGCGTTGCCCACGACCCGCATCGTCGGCTCGCCCAGCGTGCACGCGGCTGATGCCACCTCCGCGAGTGCCTTCGCGTAGGCGACCTTCTCTGCCGAGCCGTCGGCGATCAGCTCGCTCAGCGCGCCGGTCGGCGCACCGCGCCAGCGACGACCGCGGACGGCGGCGTCGAAGAAGTCCTGCGTCGTCGCGCCCTCGACCACCTTGCCCCAGTCAGCCGGTGCGCCCGGCGCCGACTCGGCCAGCGCGGCCGCGAGCGACAGCGCCTCGGAGCGGGCGCGGTCCTCGGCGACACCGGCCCGGCCGGCCACGGCCAGCAGCTCGGTCAGCGCCTCGCGGAGTCCCCCCTCGCCGCTCATGCCTCTCCTCGTCCGGATGGTGGTTGTAGTGGTCCGGTGATGTCAGGTGGCGGGGTCGAGGCCGTCGGACCGAGGGCCAGGCCGCCGCCGGTGGAGCCGGTGCCGAACTTCTCCTGCAGGAACCGGCCATGGGCGATCAGCGCCGCCGCGTCGGCCCGGTTCACCGCGTCGAACACCTTGTCCATCGTTGCGCCCAGGAGGTCCAACTGGTCGATCAGGATCATCAGCGACGTCTTGCCCCGGTCCACCGGCCGCGTGTCCGCCCACTGCCGTGGCAGTCGTAGGTAGCCGCCGATCGCCTCCGGCAGGTAGTCCGTCGCGGTCGCCATCACGGAGTACGCCTGGGCGCTCCCGCCGAGGTTCCCCAGCCGCGGGATCGTCTCCCGCACCACTCGGACCACCCGTCCGACCCGCGACGCGACCACAGCTGGTACGGCGCCGTCCGCAACCAACTGCTCGACGCGGACCAGCGCCACCAGCAGGTCGTCGTTCGTCGGTGCGCGGGGGGTCGGGGCAGGCTCGGGCTCCTGCTTGCGGCCGGTCAGCCGCGCCAAGAAGTCACCGAGCGCCATGCAGTCCCCTCGCTAGCTGTCGTCCCCGGCGGCCGCGACTCAGCGGCCGAGGTCGAGATCGAGGCTGCCGTGAACGACCCGCTGGTCCTGCTGGGCGACCCGCTCCAGGTAGCTCCTGGACTTGGTCACCTCGGTCTCCAGCGTGCCGATGGTGGCGGCCATGTTGTCCAGCGCCTCCACCTTGAACGTGTCGATCGCGTCCATGGTCGCGTAGATGTTCGCGAACGCGGCCTGCAGCTGTGGCAGCCCGATCGTCGCCGACGCGGCCTGCTGCTGGATCGCGACCGAGTTGTCCTTCATCATCTGCGAAGTGCGCTCGATCATGTTGCTGGTGGTCGTGTTCAGCGCACTGATCTGGTCCAGCACCAGCTTCTGGTTGCTCAGGGCCTGCGCCACGATGACCGCCGTACGCAGCGCCGAGACGGTGGTGGTCGACGCGCGGTCGACACCCTTGATCAGCTCGATGTTGTTCTTGATCACGATGTCGATGGCCAGGTAGTTCTGGATCGACACGGCCAGCTGGGTGAGCAGGTCCTGGTGCTTCTGCCGGACGTAGAACAGCACGTCCTCGCGGAACGCCTTCGCCTTGTCTGGGTTGGTCGCATCCAGCTCGGCGATGGCCGCGGACAGCCTCGCGTCCAGCCGCTCGGCGACGTACACGTACTGGTTCAGCCGGGTCATCGCGTCCCAGAGTTGCTGCTTCTCCAGGTTCAGCGCGGCGTTGTCCTTGCCGAGCTCGTCCTGGCCGTTGCGCAGCGCGTGCAGGATGCCCTCGAGGTGGCTCTGCGCGCTCTGGTACTTGCGGAAGTAGTTCTCGATCTTGTCGCCGAACGGAATCATCCCGAGCAGCTTCTTCGGCCCGGTCGCGTCCTTCGGGTCCAGGTCCTCGACCGTACGGCGCAGTTCGAGCAGCGTCTTGCCGACGGTCGAACCCTCGGACAGGCCGCCCTCCTGCAGCGCCCGCACCGGCGACTTGAGCAGCCGGTTCGAGCTGTCGGCGGCGGCGCGAATGTCGACATCGCCCATGCTGCGGACGTCACTGGCCTTGGCCGCGAACTCCGGCGAGCGCGGCTCGGCCGACATCAGCGCGGTCAGGAAGGTGTCCACCTTCGCATCGAGGCCGGGCAGGGCGGCAGCGTCAACGGCCGGCGCCAGGCTCGGTGCGGCCGTCGCGGCAACCGGCTGTGACGGCGGCGGCGCGGTCAGTATCAGCCCCGGCGCGGTCGCGGTCGGCGGCTGCAGCGGCGACATCGCCGGCTGTGCGGCGGCCGCGGCTGCCGGCGTACCTGGTGTGTTGTCGGCTTCGGTCATCGTCGTTCCCCTCCGGTGGCCTCCGCGCGGCGTCCCCGTCACCCGCGCGCACTGTCACCTCCGTGACGCGCACACAATCTACGCGGTTCCAGGCCCAAGTGACGGTCCCGTTGCGTAGTCGTTGTCGCTGACGGCTCAACGACCTGGTCAGACGGCGATCGGGGCCTTGATGCCGGGGTGCGGGTCGTAGCCGGTCAGCTCGATATCGGCGATCTCGTAGGAGTCGATCGAGTCGCGTGGCGTCAGCTTCAAGGTCGGCAGCGCGCGGGGCTCCCGGGTCAGCTGCAGGCGGGCCTGGTCCAGGTGGTTCAGGTACAGGTGTGCGTCACCGAGCGTGTGGACGAAGTCGCCGACCTCGAGCCCGGTCTGCTGGGCCACCATGTGGGTCAGCAGCGCGTACGACGCGATGTTGAACGGCACCCCGAGGAAGATGTCGGCGGAGCGTTGGTAGAGCTGGCAGGACAGCCGGCCGTCGGCGACGTAGAACTGGAACATGGTGTGACAGGGCGGCAACGCCATGCTGTCCACGTCCGCGACATTCCACGCGTTCACGATGTGCCGGCGGGAGTCCGGGTTCTTCTTGATCGCCTCGATCACGCCGGCGATCTGGTCGACGTGCCGGCCGTCCGGCGTCGGCCAGGACCGCCACTGGTAGCCGTACACCGGTCCCAGCTCGCCGTCGGCGTCGGCCCATTCGTCCCAGATCGAGATGTTGTTCTCGTGCAGCCACTTGACGTTGGTCGAGCCACTGAGGAACCAGATCAGCTCGCCGATCACCGACCGCAGATGCAGCTTCTTCGTCGTCACCGCCGGGAATCCGGCGCGGAGGTCGTAGCGCGACTGGTAGCCGAACACGCTCAGCGTGCCGGTCCCGGTCCGGTCGCCCTTCTGCACCCCGTTGTCCAGCACGTGCCGTAGAAGATCCAGGTACTGCTGCATGCCGCCAACCTACCCTGATCGACCGGCAAGAAGTTTGAAAGACTCACAGCGTGGAGCATGTGATGACGCTGGTGGTTCGAGTGGAGAAGAACGCTCGGCCGGCGCAGACCGACGCGCTGGAGACGGCGGCGCGCGCGGTCCTGGCGATCTTGGCTGACGACCGCTCGACCGGTGAGGGGGAGTGGGCCGAGGCGATGACCGCCTGGCAGGACGATCGGATCCGGAAGATCGTCAAACGGTGCCGTGGTGTCGAGTGGCGCCGGGCCGAATCCGTTCCCGGCATCACCGTGACCGGTGTGACCGCGGAAGTCCGTGTCTTCCCGCCGACCCCGCTGGACGCCGTACCGTCGGAGCTTGCCAACCTGCAGGTGAGTGGCACCGACTTCGAGGACCCCGAGGACCCAACGGCGCCCGAGCCCGGCGTACCCGTCCTGTGGATCAATCCGGAACTGGAGATGTCCAGCGGCAAGGCGATGGCGCAGTGCGGTCATGGTGCGCAGCTCGCCTGGTGGGCGCTGTCGACGGTGGGGCGGAAGGCCTGGGCTGCTGCGGACTTCGCGCTGGCGGTGCGCACTGCGAGCGCTGCGCAGTGGGAGAGCTTGCTGGCCAGTGGACTACCGGTGGTCCAGGACGCGGGCTTCACTGAAGTGGAGCCCGGGTCCCGGACCGTCATCGCGGATCATCCCTTGCTCACGCGGTAGTGCAGGTGGGTGACGCGGTCGCCCTGGACCACGCGCGGATCGTCGAGCATGACCTGCGGGCCGATGTAGTCGCCGAAGAACTTGCGGCCGGTGCCGAACAGCACCGGGACGAGGCTGTAGGCGATCTCGTCGACCAGTCCGGCCGTGATCGCCTGGCCGGTGAGGTTGCCGGCGGTCACGCTGACGTCGCGGTCACCGGCGTGTTCCTTGGCCTGCGCGATCGCGTTCTCGATCCCGTTGACGAAGGTGAACGGCGCGTCCGGGAAGGGCCAGTCGGTCGGCGGCTCGTGGGTGACCACGAAGACGTGGTCGCCGACCGCCGGTACGCCGTTCCAGCCGTTCGTGATGTCGAACAGGCGTCGCCCGATCACGCACGACGCGATGTTCGGCCAGGTCGACTTCATGTAGTCCGCGCTGGCCTGGCTGACGTGGAACGGCCGCCCCGGGTCGGTGCCGTAGATCTCGACCGGACCGTTGTTGTACCAGTCGAACAACGGCCCGACGCCGTCCTCGGTGTCCGCGACGAACCCGTCCAGTGACACCACGGCGGAGGCAATGACGTTGCCCATGGCTACTTTCCCTTCAGGACTCGGTAGGTGAGGTGCTGTGCGGCCGGCGTGGACACCGCTTCGACCAGCTCGACCTCGACGGCCTGAGTCGGCTCGGCCGGGAACAACCTGGTCCCGCCGCCCAGCACGACAGATGCCACGTGCAACCGCAGTACGTCGGCCAGCCCGGCGGCGAGGACCTCGTAACAGACCTGCCCGCCGCCCATCACGAAGACATCCTTGTCCCCGGCAACTTCCTTGGCCTGTGCGACGGCTTCCTCCGGACTACCGACGAAGCGGAACCGGTCACCCAGCCGGGTCTTGGCCGGCGCGGAGTGGGTGACGACGAAGACCGGCGGATTGACCTCGCCCGTGGGCTTCGCGCCGTACCCCATCTCGTCGCTCCAGCCCTTCGGAGCGTCGATGACGTCGAACAGGTTCCGGCCCTGGATGACCGCACCGGTGGCCTCGAACGCGGCGTCCAGTACGGCGTTGTCCTCGGCGTTGCCCTGGAAGACCCAGTGGTGCAGGGCCTCGCCGCCGTCGCCGAGCCCGTTGTCGATGCCGACATTGGGCCCGGTGACGTAGCCGTCCAGGGACACCGAGATGTCGATGACGACCTGGCTCATCGGTCAGGCCTCCTTCGCGAGCAGTTCGGCCAGCCGGTCCATCGAGTCGCGGATGCCGTGCTCCATGCCGTACTCGATCGACTGGTCGCGGGCCTCGACCGAAGGGAACACCGACTGCTGGTGCAGCCGCACGCCGGTCTCGGTCGGCTCCAAGGTCATCTTCTCGAGGCAGACCTCGCCGGGAGCGCCTTCCCACTCGAAGGTCTGGATGACCAGCTTGTCCTGCTCGACGGTGTGGAAGACACCGCGGAAGGCGTACTCACCGGAGTCGTCGCGGTGGATGTAGCGGTAGCTGCCGCCGGGGCGTACGTCGTACTTCTCGACGGTCATCTCGAGGTTGCGCGGGCCCATCCACTGGGCGACCAGGTCCGGGTCGGTGCTGATCTTGAACAGCTGCGCCGGCGTGGCGTCGAACTCGCGGGTGACCTCGACGAACGGGGTGCCTGCGGGGGTGTTGATCGTGGTGCTCATCTTTCCTGCTCCTTTGCGGTTCGCTCTCATCACTTCTCTTTGCTTTCCTCACTGCTCCTGCTCTCGCACTGTCTGGAGCAAGGCGTCCATCCGGCGGAAGCGACGTTCGGTCTCCAACCGGTACTCGTCGATCCAGCTCGTCAGTGCTTCGAGGGCGGCCGGCACCAGGTGGCAGGGACGGCGCTGACCGTCCCGGGTCCGGGTGATCAGCCCGGCGGTCTCCAGCACCTGGATGTGGCGCGACACCGCCTGCTTGGTGATCGGGAACGGTTCGGCCAGTTCGTTCACGGTGGCCGGACCGCGGGACAGTCGCGCGATCATCGCTCGCCGGACCGGGTCACCGAGGGCGGTGAACGCCCGGTCGAGTTGCTCGTCGTCAACTGACATCTTTATCAACCGTTCCTTTGATCAACTGATGTGTTGAATATAGGGACGATCGGCGCCGGGCGTCAAGGGCCAGGTTTTAGCAACTTTGGTTGACAGATCGAAGGTGTCAACCTAAGTTGCTTATATGACCGAGTTGGTGGATCCCGAGGACCCCGCGGCAGGTCTTGCCGCGGTGGTCGCGTTGCGCCGGCTGGCCGACCGGCTCGAGGACAGCCAGGTGGAGCAGGCGATGCGGGCCGGCTGGAGCTGGTCCGACGTGGCCGAGGTGCTGGGGGTCACCCGGCAGGCCGTGCACAAGAAACACGCCCGGCGGCTGGTCGCCGCGGGCGTCGCCCTGAGGAGGCGTTGATGGCGTCGGATGCGAAAGACGTGCGCGCGCTGCTGGTGCGCGAAGCCCGCACGGTGGCGCGGCGGGACGGTTCCCGGTCGATCGAGGCCGAGCATGTGCTGCTCGCGCTGGCCGCGACCCGGACCACGTCCGCGGCCCGGATGCTGGCCGAGGCCGGTCTGACCGAGGAGACGATCCGGGCCGCCCTGGACCGCGAGTGGGAGCAGAGCCTGGCCGTCGCCGGGATCGCGGTCCGGATCGGTTTGTTGCCCGAGGCAACGCCAGATGAGAGTCGCAACCCGCACATCGGCGACTCCACCCGGCTGCTGCTCAAGCGCGCCATGGACGCACCCCCGAAGCTGGCCGGCCGGCTCGGCCCTCTGCGCATCCTGGTCGGCATCCTCGACACCGAACGCGGCCGGGTCGCCCGTGCGCTCCAGGCCGCCGGCGTCGACCGCGCCTCCCTCCGCACCCGCGCCGCCGAAGCCCTCGCCGCAGGCGACCACTAAGTGCCCGCAGCTGACCAACGTCCCGGCCGAGGCAGCTAGATCGTCTCGAAGGCGGCCATCATCGCCATGTCCTCGTGCTCGAGGTTGTGGCAGTGGATCAGGTACTTGCCCTTGTGGGCGGTGAACTTGACCAGTACGTCGACCACCTCGGCGGGCCGGATGTCGACGGTGTCCTTCCAGCCGCCGTCGTACTCGCCGGGGTCGCTGCCGCCACGCCGCAGTACCTGGAACGGCGCGAGGTGGACGTGGACCGGGTGGTGAACGTCGGTGACGAACGACCACACCTCGTACTGGTCGAGCTTCACCTGCGCCTGCATCACCTTCGGGTCGAACGCCTTGCCGTTGATCGTCCACCCCTTGTGCCCGCCCGCGTCACCGCGCCGGAACCGCCACAGCCGCTTGGTCAGGCCGGCCGGTTCGGGGACAGCGGCGTACGAGGAGAGCTTGTCCGGGAGGCGGCTCTCGTCGGCGGCCTTGCGGGCGACCTTGAACCGCATCACGTTCGTACTGCCGTCGAGTTTGTTCACCAGCGTGACGTCGTCGCCCGGCTGGTACTGCGAGAAGTCCACGATCACGTCGAAGCGTTCCGCGGGCGCGATCACCAGCGTCTTGTGTTCGACCGGCTTGTCCAGCAGTCCACCGTCGCTGCCGATCTGTACGAACTTCGCCGGTCCGTTGTCGAAGGCGAGCTCGTAGCGACGGGCGTTGCTCGCGTTGAGAAAGCGCAGCCGGTAGCGGACCGCGTCCACCTCGTGCACCGGCCACGGCGCACCGTTCACCAGCGTCACGTCGCCGATGACACCTTCCATGTACTGCGATTCGACGCCGACGCCGTCCTTGGCCACGGGGTAGAGGAACGCGCCGTTGTCGTCGAACGCGCGGTCCGCGATCACCAGCGAGATCTCGCGATCGCCTCTGGGTAAGGGCAAACGGTCCTCTTCGTCGTCGCGCACGATGTGCAGTCCGAACAGGCCGCGGTACACCTGTGGAGCGGTGTAGTCCATCGTGTGGTCGTGGTACCAGAGCATGGCGGCGCGTTGCGTGTTCGGGTACGTGTACGTCCGGCTGCCCATCTTCATGTCACCACCAGTCATGGTGTGGTGCCCGGCGTGTTCCCCTTGGCCTCCGGTCGGCATCAGGAGATCGAGGGGCCAGCCGTCGCTCGCGGCCGGGGTGTGACCGCCATGCAGGTGGACGACGGTCGACACGTCGAGTTCGTTGACCTGCTCGATCACAGTGGTCCGGCCGCTCCGCACGTCGAACGTCGGCCCGGGCAGGAGGCCGTCGTACCCCATCACCTCGGTCTTGAGACCGGGCAGGATCTCGACGCTCGCCTTCTTCTGTACGACGCGGTAGTAGTCGGCGCGGGCGTCGCTGCGGACCGGCTTCTTCACCGGCGGGATCGGGAGCGGGACCTGGAACGGCTCGGGGAGCGGTGCCTTGCTGCGGAGGAGTTCGCCCGCTTGCCCAGGGCTTGCCTCGAGGCCGCAGCTGGTCAGCGTCAGGGCAGCACCGGTGCCGCCGGCAACGGCCAGGAAACCACGGCGGGACAGCTTCACTTCTTGGCCTCCTGGCGACTCAGGCGTGCGGTGGGGCGGAACGACCAGACGGCCATCCAGACGATGCTGATGACGATGGCGGTGCCGAGTGGGACGTGGAGGGAGAAGTTCTGCTGGTAGCCGAAGATGGCCTGCGCGAACTCGGCGAAGAACAGCAGGACCGTGAACCAGGTCGGCCAGAGCCGCCCGCCGCCGGGGCGCCAGTAGAGGACCGCGACGACGATCTGGATCATCGCCACCATCCAGATGGTCCCGCCGATCGCGGCGTGCGTGGTGATCGCATCGACGTCGCCGGACAGGAAGTAGCCGGCGAAGATCGGCTGGGCGATCGCGAGTGCCGCGTGCAGGACGAGTGTGATCCGGAGGGTCCACAGAGTCGCGCCGGGACGCCGTACCGGCTTCTCGGTGACGAGCGTGGTCACGCGTTGACCTCCGTCTGCTCGGTGCGGCGGCGGGCCGGGGTTCGCTGCCGGTTGATCCAGACGGCGAACGCGACCGTGCCGGCCACCAGGGCGACGCCAAGTGGGATGTGGACGGCCAGTTGGCGGCTGTAGCCCATCGCGATCTGGAGCACCTCACCGGCCAGGATCAGCAGGGCCACCACGGGCGCGATCCCACGGCCGCCGGTGCGCCACCAGGCCGTTGCTATGAGCAACTGGAGGAGTCCGAGGCCGGCGAGGGAGAGACCGATCGGCTCATGCATTCGTAACGCGGGACCTTCGCCGTTGAGGTAGGCGCCGGCCAGGACGGGCTGCAGGCAGATCGCGACGGCCTGCAGGCCGGCGACCAGCCGGAGAGGGACAAGAGCCTTCATGTCGACAGACAATAGTAGTCTGTCTACATGTAGTGCAATCAGGTATATCCCTGGGGTGCCGCTCTGGGTGTGATCAGGTGAAGTCATGGACCTCACCGTCAAACCTCAAGGATTCTTGAGGTCAAGGGGAATATGACCGGTCAGCGTGCCTTCGCTGGACGGATCGGGGTCAGGTGAGGTGGCCGAGGGGCGCGACCGAGATGCCGGCGCGCTCGCAGACCCAGTGCGGGTCGGGGCCGAGCTCGGGCTCGATCCGGAGCTCGTGATCGTGCAGGTCGTCGCACGCCGTACAACGCGGCCAGCGCACACCGGAGTCGACCAGGCGGTCCTGCACGTCCTGCGCGACCAGGCCGGCGATGTGCTCGGCGCCGTCCGGCCACTGGTCCAGCCACCACTGGCGGCCGGCCACGGCGTCCTCGAGCACCGACACCATCACCGCGTCGTCGAACCCCCGCACGGCCAGGTCATGCAGGACCATGGCACGGGCGGTCAGCAACACCCCTGGCTCACTCATCGCCCTACAGAGTGCCAGACCGCACCGACAAAACCCCACGCCCGGTGCCGGGCGTGGGGTTTCGTGATGGCGGACCTGCAGCACTCACCAACCCGGCTGTCCGGGCTGTGCAAGGCCCGCGATGAGCGTGAACCGCCCGCGGCGTGCCTGCTTGGTGAGTGCTGCAGGTCCGGGTCAGCCAGTGGTCGGGCAAGTCGGGGTTGGGTCGAGGCGCTCCGCGAGACCGAGCTGGCGCTGGGCGGCGGACCGAAGTACTGCGCTGAGCCGGACCGTGATGCGGTGGCGTGCGACCGGCTCGTCGTACGGCTGCTGGGGAGCGTTCGGGAGTGCTGACTGCGCCAGGGCGCGGGCGTTCTCGACTGCGGTGTTGCCGGCGACGAAGTACGTCATGGTTCTGCTCCCTTCCTGAGAGCGTGTTGGGTCGGCCGGCGGCCGGGCGGCCGTCGGAAATCGTGCGGTATCGGCCCGGGAACCCTCGTGGGTCCTGGGTGGTGATGTGTGGTTGTCAGGCCTTCGGGGCTGGTCCGCTACTGGCGCGGACGATCAGCTCTGTCGGCATCAGGAGCTGTCGCTCGGTGACCGCCGGGTCCAGCAGGATCCTGCCGACCGCACGGCCTTTCTCCCTGATCGGTTGGTGGACCGTGGTCAGTCCAGCCGCTTCGGCCGCCGGGATGTCGTCGAATCCGGCCAGCGTCAGGTCCCGGCCCGGGATCAGTCCGCGTACCCTCATCGCCTCCAGTGCGCCGAGCGCCTGAACGTCACTCAGTCCGACGATCGCGGTCGGCCGGTCCTGTGAGTCGAGCACCCATTCGGCGCCCGTGCGGCCGGAACTGAACGCGTTGTGACCGCCGGACACGATCCGCAGCCTGGCATCGGGCATCGCCTTCTGCAGGCCTTGGATCCGCAGCTCGCAGTCTGTGTAGCCGACCTCGTCCACGCTGAGCTCGACCGGATTGCCGCCGGCCGCCTCGGCGTTGTCGACCAGCACGACCACGTCGCGGTGGCCGAGCCGGGCCAGGTGCTCGCCCAGCTGGGCGGCCGCTTCCACCTCGTCGATGGCGACCCAGGACAGATCCGGGTGGTCGCCTCGGTCGGTGGACACGGCTGGGATGCCGCGGTTCGCGAGGATGTCCAGCGCCGGGTGGCCGCCGGGCACGCAGAAGATCGCCGCCGCGTCGATGGCCGCCTGCTGCACTGCGTTGCTGCCGCCGGCGATGTCGGTCGAGCTGAGCGGCATCAGCAGCAGGCTGGTGCTGAACTCCTCGGCGACCTCGGCCAGACCGGCCAGGAAGCCGACCGCGTACGGGTCCGAGAACGCGTAGGCGAGCTTGTCGGTGAACAGCACCCCGACTGCCCCCGCCTTGCCGCTGCGCAGAGCCCGTGCAGACGCGTCGGGTCCGGAGTACCCCAGCTCCCGGGCGGTGTCCAGGATCCGCTCACGCAGGGCGACGGACAGCTGATCCGGCTTGTTGTAAGCGTTGGACACAGTCGACGGTGATACGCCGACGGCCTTGGCCACCGTCTTGAGCGTGACTCCCGCCATCTCTCCGCCTCCTGGTCGTGGACTGCCTGGTGACAGTCTTCTGTATCGTTCTTCTAGATCGTTCTAGAAAAACGATACAGAAGGCTCCGCGAGAGTGCAACACCCTTTTCTCGCGCTGCCGACCTCCTGTCCTTGGCGCTCGTTGCCTGTGTCCATCCCGGCCTGTCGTCCCGGGTGCGGGATGATGGCGGGCATGGGTTCGTTGCTGGAGGTGATCGCGCTGCATCCGGCGGATGCGGAGGCGGCGCAGGAGGGCGGGGCGGACCGGCTGGAACTGTGCGCGTCGATGGAGGCCGATGGCTTGTCCCCGTCGGTGTCCACGGTCAGCGCGATCCGGCGGTCGACCGATCTCCCGCTGCGGGTGATGCTGCGGCTGTCCGACTCCTTCGTCACCAACGGCGCCGAACTCAATCGTCTGACCGCGTCGGCGCAGTCCTACCTGGCGGCCGGTGCCGACGGATTCGTGCTGGGCTTCCTGACCCCGGACAACCAGGTGGACGTCGAGTCTGTGGCGGCGTTGGCGAGCACCTTCGCCAGTACGCCGTGGACCTTCCATCGCGCGATTGACGCCGTACTGGAGCAAGCTCAGGCGTGGCGCGCATTGCGATCGCTGCCCGGTTTGGACTGCGTACTCACGGCCGGATCGTCTCTTGGTGTTACGCACGGCCTCGACGACCTGTGCAAGCTCGCCAAAGAAGACCCCGCGATCGCCGGCGTCATGATGGCCGGCGGCTCACTCCGTCCGGAGCACGTCCCGTGGCTCCACCAGTCCGGCGTACGGCGCTTCCACGTCGGCTCCTCGGTCCGGCAGGACGGCTCTTGGACCAAGGCCTACGTCAACCCCGGCTTCGTCCGATCCTGGCGCAACCTGTTGGACGCCCAAGACGCCCGCGGCCACCAGAACGATCGTGATCTTGACGCCGTGGATCCGCGCGAATGATCCTCATCGACCCACCGGCCTGGCCGGCCTGGAACCGCATCTGGTCCCATCTCGTCAGCGACGAGTCCTACGAAGAACTCCACGCCTTCGCCAAAGCCGCCGGCATCCCCGCGAGAGGCTTCGACCGAGACCACTACGACGTCCCCAGCGACCAATACGAAGCTCTCATCGCCGCCGGCGCAGTACCAGTCTCCAGCCGAGAACTGGTCCGCCGCCTAACCACAGCAGGCCTCCGCCACCGCAAACGCCCCTGACCCAAACAGTCCAGCACAAGCAGCAGAGCGGCCCCCAACCGTTGTGCGGTTGGGGGCCGTTGGTCAGTCGAGTAGTTCGGTTACGGTGCCGGCGGCTACGGTGTGGCCGCCTTCTCGGACTGCGAAGCCCAGGCCGGTGTTCATGGCGATGGGCTTCTCCAGTTCTACGGTCAGGTCGATGGTGTCGCCTGGCATGACGAGGGTGATTTCGCCCAGGTCGATGCCGCCGGAGACGTCGGTGGTGCGGAAGTAGAACTGCGGGCGGTAGTCCGCTCCGAAGGGGCTGTGGCGGCCGCCTTCAGCTGTGGACAGGGCGTGCAGGGTTGCCCGGAACTTCCGGTGCGGGTGCACTGTGCCCGGCAGCGCTACGACCTGGCCGCGACGGACCTCGTCGCGCTTGATGCCACGCAGCAGCACGGCCGCGTTGTCGCCCGCGTCCGCGGACTCCAGCGACTTGCCGAACGTCTCGAGACCGATCGCCGTACTGGTGACTGTCGGACCGAGACCGACCACCTCGACCGGGTCGCCGAGCTTCAGCGAACCGCGCTCGACCGCACCGGTGACCACAGTGCCGCGGCCGCTGATGGTGAGGACGTTCTCGATCGGCATCAGGAACGGCTCGCCCAGCTCACGGTCCGGCACCGGGACGTAGGTGTCCACCGCGTCCAGCAGCTCACCGATCGCGGCGGTCCAGCGCGGGTCGCCCTCCAGCGCCCGCAGTCCGGAGACACGCACGACCGGTACGTCGTCGCCCGGGAAGCCGTACTCCGACAGGAGTTCACGGACCTCCAGCTCGACCAGGTCGAGCAGCTCGGGGTCATCGACGGTGTCCGCCTTGTTCAGCGCGACCACCAGGTACGGCACACCCACCCGGCGCGCGAGCAGCACGTGCTCACGCGTCTGCGGCATGGCGCCGTCCTGCGCGGAGACGACCAGGATCGCGGCGTCCACCTGGGCGGCACCGGTGATCATGTTCTTCACGTAGTCGGCGTGCCCGGGCATGTCGACGTGCGCGTAGTGCCGGGTCGCGGTCTCGTACTCGACGTGCGAGATGTTGATCGTGACCCCGCGCGCGACCTCCTCCGGCGCCCGGTCGATGCCGTCGAACGCGACGAACCGGTTGACGGCCGGGTCGCGCTCGGCGAGCACCTTGGTGATCGCGGCGGTCAGAGTGGTCTTGCCGTGGTCGACGTGACCCATCGTTCCGATGTTGAGGTGCGGCTTGGTCCGCACGAACTGGCTCTTGGCCATGAGTTTTCCTTTGCTGGTCAGAAGATTCGAAGAGCCAGGACCCTCCGGCAGGCCTCCCGCAGCTGTCACCGCACGGGAGGGGGCCGGTGAGCGGTCCACCCTCCTCCGCGGGTCCTGCTCAGCAGGAGGAGGGTCGCCCTCGCTCGTCGGCAACGCAGTGCGTGCCGGTAAAGGCTGCTGAATCGACTGACGCAGCCCACGTGGGAGCGCCCGTCAGGCCGGTGCCTGACAGGTCGTACTCGAGAACCACGCGGAACATGCGCATCACGGTAAACAGGAACGCTGCCTCGGGCAACAGAATTCCCGGGGTCTAGTTCAGGGCGAAGAGGCGGGTGCCGTCGGAGAAGGCGGGGCGGGCACCGGCTACGGTGACGGCCGGTTTGTTGCAGGTGACCTCTTCGGAGGCTGCGACCGAGGTGGCGGTGGGGCCGGCGAGGATCGGGCGGGGCTGGACGCCGGTGGTGCCGATCAGGACGGGGGAGCAGCTGCCGTTCGGTTGCGGCATCAGTGTGACGACACGCCCGTCCGGCAGCAGTCCGAAGCCGTCAAGCGGGTACTCCGGCTGCTGCAGTCTCGGTGGGACCTGCAGGAGGTGGTGCCACTGCGGTGTGCCGTCCGCTGGGCTCACCGCGGACACGTCGTACGTCTGAGGCTGGCCGGGGTCGGTCGCGTTCCGGCAGGTGATCAGCACCAGCGATGCATGGGTGGCGGCGAGCTGTGCGTCGCACGAGGCCGGCCCGAGTCGAGGCCGCGGCGTACCCGGCACTGGGGTCGTCCAGATGACGCGGCCCTCGCCGACGTCGACGGACCACTGGAAGAGCGTGCCGCCCGCAGCGCCGGTCCAGATCAGTCCGGAGACCTCTCGTGTGTCCGGTACGGCGACCAGGTCGCCGACCCAGGCGGCCGGGTCCAGCTCGGCACTCAGGTCGAACCGCAGACCCAGGTCGACCTCCCACCGCTGGTCGCCGTCCTTCAGGTCCAGTCCGCGTACGACGGCACCGTTCCCACCGCACGCGTCCACGACCACGGCCAGGTCGCCGATGAGCTCGCCCTGCGTCACCTTGCACTGCAGTTGCGTGCGCCAGTGCGTCGGACTGCTCACGCCGTGGGCCACCACGTAGTTCCCCTCCGCCACCAGCAACTGGTTCGCGTCGACCGCGAGAGCCACGCCGTCCGTGTGGACCTCGGTCAGCACCTCTCCGCTGACCGCGTCGAGTACGGCGTACGTCGGCAGGTCGATGCCCGCCGGTGCACGGTTGCCGGCGTACGGGAGATGCGCGGCGATGGTCCGCCCGTCGCCGGAGATCAGGAGCCCCTTGGAACCGCTGGAGGCGGCGTCGTTGACGTCGGCCCGCGAGTACCGCCATCGGATCTGGCCAGTGGTGGCGTCGGACATGACCACGCCGTCCGGTCGCAGTTCGGCGATGCCACCCGCAGTACCGGCGATGGCACCGGCTGCGGGGACCTCACGGCTCCAGGCGAGGGTTCCGTCGAGCTGCACCGGCATCTGGTCGGGCTTGGTCGTAGTCGTCGTGCTGACCGTGTTGGCGGTCTCCAGCCGGGCCTGCACGAACGGCTCGCCGGCCGACACCACGATCCAGGCCAGCATCGCGCCACACACCACGGTCGCACCGATGCCGAGCAGTCGCGGTGGAGCTTGTGAGTACGGCGGCGCACGCCGCAGACGTCTCGCCAAGGCCAGCAGTGCACCGGCGACCACCAGCGCGGCGGACGCGAGCATCAGGTACGGCCAGCGCTCCGACATCGCCGCGCCGGGCTGTGCGGCGGGCCAACGCCACCAGCAGATGCCGACGGCGATCAGCCCGACCACTCCGAAGACCAGAGCCGGGACGGTGACGAGACGCTGCTGCGTCCGCCGGAACCACGCACACGACAGTCCGGCGGCGAGCGCCGTACCCGCGATCGGTGTCCAGACCGGGAAGCCGGCCGCGTCGTCCGGACCGGCCGGCCACTTGGCGGCCGCGCCCAGGCCACGGCCGAGCAGGACCGAGGCGGCGACGATGACTCCGAGGGCAGCACCGAAGTACACGATCGGGATCAACCCGCCGATCGGCCGGGCCGCCTTAGGGCCCAACGACTCGACCTCCCGATGGAGGTTCTCCCGGGCAGTCTGCTCCCAGTCGGTGTGGCCGCGGTCGGTCGCGTACAGCCGGGTCTCGGCCAGGCTCTGCAGGAACGACATCCGGCCGCGCGCGAAGTCCCGCTCGCCGATGTGCCCGTACTCCTGCCGGATACCCGCGGCGTACTCGTCGTACCGCTGCGGCGACATGCTCAGGATGCGCAGGTCGGCGTCGCACAGGACTGCGCCGTTCGCGTCGCCCGGCTCGCAGTCGTGCTTGGCGGTCAGCCGGATCAGCCGGCCGACCTCCTCGACCCGCTCGGCGTGGACGCCGTAGGCGGCCAGTTCGAGCTCGGCCAGCTGGGCCGAGACCTCCTCGTTCTCGCCGGGGTCGGCCTGCGGGTCGTAGATCGCATCATGGAACCAGGCCGCGAGCCGGACCGTGTCCGAGTCGTCCGCGGCGCCGGCCAGGAGGTCGACGGTCTGCAGCACCTCGGTCAGGTGCCTCTGGTCGTGATAATGACGGTGTTGCTCTGCGTAACGAGCCAGCAGATCGTCGCCCAACGGCTGCGCGTGCGGCAGCAGGCGATTCCACTGGTCGCGCAGGTCCATGGCTAAGGAGTCTCGCACCCGGTGGAGGCCTCAGCCGACCGATCCGGGGTTCCCGGATAGGGTCGTGGCCAAAGCGATATCGGCTCGTCACCTGACCGCTTCGATGGGTGCGTCGGGCATCGAATCCCATCGATGAAATTGCGGTGCAGGTCACATTTTCCGGCTCGGGAGGAACACCATGCGGTTCGGTCTCGTCGGCACCGGTCCCTGGGCTCGTCTGGCGCACGGACCAGGGCTGCGAGCCGCCTCCGGGGCCGAGCTGGCCGGCGTCTGGGGCCGGAACGCGGCGAAAACCGCCGAGTTCGCGGCCGAGTTGGAGGTTCCGGCGTACGGCGACTACGCGGAGTTACTGGAGACAGTGGATGCGGTCGCGTTCGCCGTACCGCCGAAGGTGCAGGCGTCGATGGCGCTCGAGGCCGCTGCTGTCGGCAAGCATCTGCTGCTGGACAAGCCTGTGGCAGACTCCCTCGACGACGCCCGCGCGCTGGCTGACGAGGCGACCGACGAGGGGATCGCGACTCTGGTGTTCTTCACCGGCCGGTTCGATCCGATCATGCGGCAGTTCTTCGCGGAAGTGCAGGCGCAGGAGGGCTGGAAGGGCGGCTGGGCCCGCATGCTGGCCGCGATGGACCCGAATGCCGAGTCGCCCTGGCGGCGTGAGGAGCGTGGAGCGCTCTGGGACGTCGGGCCGCACGCACTGTCCAACCTGTCCGCGATGCTCGGACCGATCGTTGAGCTGAGCGCTGTCGGCGGCGCGGGTGGGCTGGTCCACTTGGTCGCCACCCACGAATCCGCTGCGACGAGCACCGCCAGCCTGACGCTGTCCGCGCCGCCGTCCGGCTCCAGCTTCGAGACAGGCGTCTGGGGAGAGGCCGGTACGAGGCTGATGCCGGAGAGGTACACGCCGCCGCTCGAGGTGTACCAGGTGGCTGTCGAGGAGCTGGTCCAAGCGGCGGAATCAGGGGAGTCGCACCCGGTCGATGTCGCCTTCGGGGTCCGGGTGGTCGAGTTGCTGGCGTCCGCGGAAGCCCAACTCGCCCGCTAGCGCTGACCGCCGGGGCGACGCTTCTGCTTGCCTGAGATTGAACAAGTGTTTAGCATATTGAACATGCGGTCAATCGACACTGCGGACCTCACGGCGACGGCGAAGATCCGGAACGCCGCCGTCGAGTTGTTCGCCCGCGACGGCTTCCAGAAGACGAACCTCCGCGCGATCGCGGCGGCCGCGGGTGTCAGTGCCGGGCTGGTTGTCCACCACTTCGGCAGCAAGGACGGGCTGCGCGCGGCCTGCGACGAGTTCGTCCTGCAGGTGCTGACCCGCCGGGCTCAGGGCGCGGGTACGCCGGATCTGTTGCGGGAGTACCTCGCGGACCCGGAGGAGTACCGGCTGCACGTCCAGTACATGACGCGCGCGATGGCGGAGGACTCACCAGCGGCGCGGACCTTCGTCGAGCAGATCGTCGACGAGTCGGAGGCGGTCCATCGGGCCGGTGTGGACGACGGCAGCATGCGCGAGTCATCGGATCCGCGGGCGCTCGCCGTACTGAATGTGCTGCTCAGTCTCGCCACGTTGACCATGCCGCCGGCCCTCGCGCGAGCGTTGGGTCACGAGGAATTCGGGCCGGACGTCCTGCGTCGGCTGGCGCTGCCGACGCTCGAGCTCTACACGTACGGCCTGTACACCGACGACACCACGCTGCGTGCGGCGACGTCAGCAACGGCAGCATCAGAAAGAGGAGATGAGTGAGCCGTGACGATCACGCTCCCGGAGTTCGACCAGCTGGAGGACAGTCTGTGGCTGACGTTGTGCGGCCGCGCGCTGGACAACCGGCGGGACCATCCGCTGCTGGGTGACGAGCGGGCGGACGAGATCGTCCGTGCGGTCGACTACGACTACCGCAAGCTCAAGATCGCTTCGAGCAGCGCGATCTACATCGCGCACCGGGCCCTCAAGCTGGATCAGGTTGCGCAGGACTTCATCACCCGGCACCCG
Source organism: Kribbella sp. NPDC050241 (assembly GCF_044459685.1). Lineage (NCBI taxonomy): Bacteria > Bacillati > Actinomycetota > Actinomycetes > Propionibacteriales > Kribbellaceae > Kribbella > Kribbella sp. NPDC050241. Next base: position 169,544 of record NZ_JBITJE010000003.1, on the reverse strand, counting down.
GATGCCATCGGGCTCGACCTCGGCGCGGGGCTCGACTCGCGGGCGTCCCGGCTCGATCTGCCGTCGACAGTGGACTGGTACGACGTCGACTTCCCGGACGTCGTCACCGCCCGGCAGCAGCTGATCCCGGCCCAGGAACGGGTGCACAACCTCGCCGCCGACATCTCCGATCCCGGCTGGCTCGATGCCGTTGCGTCGGACCGGCCGGCGGTCGTGGTCGCGGACGGACTGCTGGCGTTCTTCCCGCTGGCTGAATGGAGCGCGATCCTGGGCCGGATCATCGACCACTTCCCGAGCGGCGAGATCGCCTTCAACGCCTACTCGACGTTCGCCGTCAAGGCGGCCAAGATCTACCCCGGTGCCAAGGCGGTACGAGCGATCATGCGGTCGGAGGGCTTCGATGATCCGCGGACGCCGGAGAGCTGGAACCCGAAGCTCAAGCTGGTGAAGGAGATCCTGCTGACGCGGGAGCCGGAGGTCGCGCAATTCCCGGCCGGACTGCGGTGGGCGAACCGGTTGTCCGCGCACAGCGAATCGCTGTCCCGCCGCGGGAACGTCGTACTGCGCTATCGCTTCTGAGTCAGCGCAGGGCGATGACGGTGTCGTTGCCCGAGGTGAGGACTAGGTTGCCGATGGCGCGGGCGTCGCGGCTGCAGGAGATGCCGGTCGGGAGGCGCACCTGGCGGAAGCCGAGCCGGCTGATCACGTTGGCCTGACAGCCGTCCACGCCGCGGCCGAGGGAGATCACCCGGGCGTCCGCGGTGACGGTGACCTTCGCCCTCGGGCTGACCGGTGCGGTCATCTGCCAGGCAGTCTCCCCGGTGCTGGCGTCGATGGCCGTGACGACGGTCCGGCGGTTCTCCAGCGTGCTCGGGCCGGGGCAGTCCACCACGACCAGGTATCTGCCGGCTGCGTTGAGGAGCGTCCGGCACGCCCAGGTCCGTGGCACCGGCCAGCGCCACTTGATCTCGCCGGAGCGTGGGTCCATGGCAGTCAGAGCCTCGGGTACGTCGGAGTCCCCGGCGGGCTCGGCGACCACGACCAGTCCGGCGACGACCACCGGACGCCGGTACATGTCGGTCGACGGCTTCGACCACAGCTTCTTGCCGGACTTCAGATCGAAGCCGGTCATCTCGTCACTCTCGTTGCCGCAGCTGTGGCCGAGGAACGCGACGACCGTGTCCATGGTCGCGACCGCGCCGATGTCAGTGCAGTTGCCCGGCTCGAACGTCCAGCGCTGGTGGCCGTCCGGGTCGACACCGTGGAGCTTGTCGGAGCCGCGGGCGACGTGCTCGCCAGTCAGCAGCGGTTCCGACTGCTGGATCAGGTGGTCGCGGGTGCCGCCGGGCCAGGTGGCCTTGCGGCGACCGGTGTCGGCATCGAGAAGGAGGTAGCCGATGTCGGCGAACTCGGCGAGCACGTAGTCGCCGTTGCCGGTCGCCGTGATGTTGGGCTTCTCGTCGGAGTCGGACCGGCTGTAGCGCCAGCGCAGTACGCCGGTGGCGGCGTCCAGCATCTCGACCACGCCGCTCTGCCGTGGGATGGCGATGCCGTACCTGGTGCCGATCGCCTCCTCCGCGCCGGACCCGAGCAGCGACTTGCTGACCCAGGCGACGGAACCGTCGAGGGTGGACGGCGACGCCTGGCCGGCCGGCTCGCGCGGACCGTCCACTCGCTCGTTGGAGGTCATCACGTAGTTGCGTGCCAGCGGCTGGATGATCAGCAGGAGGATGAGTGCGATCACCCCTGGTACGGCGAGCCAGGCGAGCTGTTGTCCGAGGTTGCGCGGGGGTAGGAAGCGGGCTGTCCGAGTGCGGAGGAGCGAAGCGACAAGTGCTGCCGTGCCGGCCACGAGCAGCAAGATCAGTGCGGAGATGAGTAGGGGCACTCTGAGGCCGACACCGACGGCTGGGTTGATGCTGGGGACTCGAGCCCAGGCGACGAGCAGTCCGGTCACGGCGGCGGCCAGGACTGCGCCGGCGGTGAGGCGTGAGCGCTGACTGACGCTGCGGGCGCAGCGGAACAGCACTGGTGCGCTGAAGAACGCGACCACCGCCAGTACGACGGGAGGCCAGCCGGCCTCATCCTCGGCGGCCGGGACCTGCCAGGACGCGCCCGATGCGGCGATGGAGGCGACGGCGGCTCCGACTGCGGTGAAGGTGGCCGTGGCGGTGAGCGCCGCTTGTTGCCAGCCGCGCCACGGTGCGGGTAGCTCGCTGTCGAGTCCGGCCAGCTCTGTCTCGAGGTTGACGCGGGCGACCGGGCCCAGGCGTTGCCTGGCCAGTTGCGTCCGGTAGAGGTGGCCGTCGAGGAGTTCGCGGACCTCGTCGTACCGTCGTTCGAGCGCTACCTTCCGGTCGCCGGCGTCCCGTCGTACCTCCGCGGTGTGGACGGTGTACCGGCTGGGGTCAGAGGCGAGGACCGCGTTGACGGCGTCGAGCAGTACGTCGCCGTTCGCGTCGCGGCGGGGTGGCGCGTACGAGTCGGGCGGGGGAGCGACGAGGTCGCCGGTGAGGCGGATCAGGCGGGCGACCTCGGCGATGCGGATCGGTGGTACGCCGTACTGCGGGAGCACGTCCTCGGCCAGGCGGGCGGAGGCCTCGGCGTCCTCGGCCGGGGTGCCGCCGGGTTCGTGGACGGCGCGGTGGAACCAGGCGGCCAGGCGGACTGAGGTCGGGTCGGTGGACAGCTGGATGAGTGAGTCGAGGGCGGTCAGAACGATCTCGAGGTACTGGTCGCGATAGGCGCGGCGGGTGCGCTCGACGTACCTGCCGACCAGCTCGTCGGCCAACGATGCCGAGCCGGGCACCAGCTCGTTCCACCGCCCACGAAGCTCCACCACTGCCACAGTCTGCCAGCCCCACCTCCACAGCCAACGCTCGATCTCCCCACCAAGACCTCACGTTTCCAGACCAGGCCCACCACATCCGTCGGTGGTCTAGCGGCGGGCGGTAAGTATGCCGGTGAGGAGGCCGGGGTAGAGGGTTTCGAGGTCTTCTCGGCGGAGGGTGCTGATGCGGCGGGTGCCTTCGGTGTGGGTGGACAGGACGCCGGCCTCGCGCAGGATGCGCAGGTGGTGGGCGCGGGTGGAGGCGGTGACCGGGAGCTCGATCTCGCCGCAGGCGATGCCTTCGGGGGCGTCCGCGAGGGCGCGGATGATCTGCAGCCGCACCGGCTCGCCGAGGGCCTGCAGGACCGACTCGACCCGGATCTCGTCGCGCTCCGGCTGCGGGAGCGCCTTCCTCGTCATGTGTCCATGATACGACGCCCATCGAAGTTCGATGAACTTCGTAGTACGATATCGGTCGAAATAAGAAACCCTCGTCCGGAAGGTCCTCGATGTCCGCACGGATCTACCTGCTCGGCGCCGGCGCGTTCGCGGTCGGCACCAGCGCGTACGTCGTGTCCGGTGTGCTGCCCGACGTCAGTTCCGAGCTCCATGTCTCCCTGACCGCCGCAGGCCAGCTCGCCACCGCGTTCTCCCTGGCGTACGCCGTCGGTGCGCCGATCCTGTCCACGCTGACCGGCCGGTGGGAGCGCCGTACTCTGCTCATCGCCGCGCTCGTCCTGGCCGCGCTGGGCAACCTGATCGCCACCGTCGCCACCAACTACCCCGTGCTGATCGTCGGCCGGGTGGTGGCCGCGTTCGGCGCCGCCATGTACACGCCGGCGGCCACTCTGTTCGCCACAGGTCTGCTGCCACCGGAGGAGCGCGGCAGAGCCGTCGCCATCGTGTTCGGCGGCCTCACCTTCGCTCTGGTCCTCGGAGTGCCGACCGGCAGTTTCCTAGGCCCGACACTCGGCTACAAGGGCGTGTTCGCCCTCATCACCGTCGTCGCCGTACTGGTCGCCATCGTCGAGCGTGCCGCACTCCCCAGGGTCGATGCACCCCCACAGGTCGGACTCCGCGAGCGGTTCGCCGGTGTCACCGACCGGCGCGTGCAGACCGTGCTGGCCATCACGATCCTGGCCGTGCTGGCCGCCCTGAGCGTCTACATCTACATCGTCCCGTTCCTGAAGGAGACCGCGGGCCTGGCCGGCAACGCCACCAGCATCCTGCTGCTCCTGTACGGCGTCGGCGGCGTACTGGGCAACGTGATCGGTGGCCGGGCCACGGACCGGTTCGGCAGCATCCGCACTCTGATCGTGCTGCTGATCGGCATCATCGCCGTCGTCGCCACACTCGACCTCACCGCGAACTCGATCGGCGGAGCCGCAGCGGCTCTGTTCGTCCTGGGCCTGTTCACCTGGGCCTTCAACCCGCCGATCCAGAACCTGTTGCTGGAGCTCGGTGGCGGCCTGTTGATCTCGCTCAACGCTTCAGCGATCTACTTGGGTGCCGGACTGGCCGCGGTGGTCGGCGGTCTGGTCATCGACATGGCCGGTCTGCGCTTCCTGCCGCCACTGTCCGCCGTACTGACGCTGATCGTGCTCGGCCTGGTGTTCACCCTGCGGCGCGATCCGGAGCTGGAGGAGATCGAGCACCTGGAGCCCGAAGAGGACTGCGTCCCGGTCACCGCGACCGACTGACGGTTCGCACCCGGGATAGAGCAGGATAGCGGCCATGCGTTTTCTGGCCGCCCTCCTGCTGCTCACGTCTACAGTGTCGGGCTCCAGTGACCCCGCAGCGGTCGTCGAAGGCTGGCGGACGTCACCCGTGTACGTCGATTCGTCGCAGCGCGCACTGGTCCCGGACGAGGAGGCCGCGAAGCTGGCCGAGCGGGTCAAGGACCACAGCCCGGCCATCCGGATCGCCGTGCTCCCGGCGGAGGCGCTCAACGACGGCCGACGGGACAAGCAGGACTCCGCCCAGGCGTTCCTGGACTCGGTCGTCGACAAGCAGTCGGCCGACGGGATCTACGTGATCGTGTTCGGCGGGCTGATCACCTGGGGGAGCGCGGTCGGCGTCGACACCCCGATCGCGAGCATCCTGACCGACGAACTGGGCACGCACAGCCGGTCCGATCCGGTCGGCACGCTCAACGGAGTGCTGGACCAGCTCGGCGCACCCAAGGCGCCGAGTGGTCCGCCCGGCTGGCTCTGGCCGTCGGTGATCGTCCTCGTCGTACTGATCGCCGGCGGCTTCGCACTGCGCTGGTGGAGGTCCCGGCCGGGCAAGGACGAAGGGCCCGCGCTGTACCGGCCGTCGTACGACGTCCTGCCGGACGAGGCGGACACGGTGGAGGAGCGCAGGCGGCTGGCCCGGGAGGACGTCACGCGCTTCGGGGAGGAACTGGATGCGGCGGACGTGCGTCTGGATGCCCATGGAGACGGCACGGCGACCACGGCAGACGTGCAGGCCGCGATGGACGCGTACGCCGCTGCCGGTCGCGTGGTCGACGGCAAGCCCGACGACGAACAGCTGCGTGGGGTGCGTGCCACGGTCGGCTACGGCCGCTGGCGGCTGGCGTGTGCACAAGCGCGGATCGCGGGGAAGATCGCGCCGCCCTGGCGAGCACTCTGCTTCTTCGACCCAGGTCACGGGATCTCTGTGACGGACTGGATGTACAAGCCACCTGGTGGCCGGTCCCGCGAGGTCCCGGTCTGCGCCGCCTGCCGGAACCGCCTCTCGGGAGGAGCGCGATGAAACGTCTGCTGGGAGCGTTCGCGCTGGTCGCGGCCTCGGTCCTGCCCGCGCTGCCCGCGCACGCGGCCGAGGACCCTGACGGCTACATGAGCACCGTGGCCGGTCACCTCGGCGACGCCGGCATCTGGGTCGACCCGGATGTGAAGGAGCTGTCGCCGGCCGAGGTGTCGCAGCTCGACGCGGTGGCCAAGAGTGCCGCGGCACCGATCCGGATCGCTGTCATCCCGGCGGACAAGATCAACATCTCGGAGAGCGGCTTCTCCGTGAACCTGGCCTGGGAGGGCGAGGAGATCGCGGACCAGCTGTACGACCGCGTCGGTGTCGAGGGTGTGTACGCCGTCCTGGTGGATGCGTCGTCGGAGTCCGACGGCCGCGGGTTCCACGCCGTACAGCGGGCTGACCATGGGCCGACGTACCACGTGGAAGACGCCGTGAACCAAGCGGTGGACTGCTGTGCGCCGGACTACGAGGACATGTTGGCCAAGTTCATCGAGCGGGCTCAGCAGGTCGACAAGCCGTTCTACATCGACGCTGCGCCGTACGCCGGTGGAGCGGCCGGACTGGCCGGGCTCTGGTGGGGTCTGTCGGCACTCGGGGCTCGCAGGGCTCGCCGGAAGGACGAGAAAGAGCACCTGGAGCTCACCAAGCCGCTGCTGAACGAGGAGATCATCGCTCTGTCGCAGCAGGTGTCCGACCTGCCGACCACATCCGATCCGCAGCAGTCCAAGCTGTCCAAGGATGTGCTGGACGCGGTCGAGAAGGCGCGGCACCGGCTGGACGACGCCGAGGGCGATGACGATGTCCAGGCCGTGACGACGCTGCTCGGCTCGGCGCGGTACGGACTGGTGTGTCTGGACGCGGTGCGCGCGGGCAAGCCGATCCCGGAGCCGACACCGCCTTGCTTCTTCGACCCGCGGCACGGTCCGAGTACGGCGTCCGTCGAGTGGCAGCCGGAGCGTGGAGCGGTCCGCGAGGTCCAGGTCTGTGCGGCCTGCAAGGAGCGGGCCGTGGCCGGGCAGGAGCCGCAGGTCCGGATGGTCGAGCAGTGGAGTGGCAACCTGCGGCCGTACTGGATGGTCGGGGAGAAGATGTCGGCGTACATCGACGGCTACTGGTCGCAGGGTGACGAGCGTCAGTGGTGGTTCCCCGACGACGACGCTCGCCGGACGAGGGACCGGATGCGGGCTCGCTGGCGCTCTCGTCGTCCCGGTGCTCGACTGGGCCGATGGAGCTCCGACGTCGGGAGCTCAGTCAGCACCTGGTCGGCGTCCTCGGGCTCTTCGGACAGCGACAGCTGGTCCAGCGGTTCCAGTAGCCGTCGTCGCAGCTCCTGGTCGTCCCGCACGCGCTCGAGCGGTGGCGGGTCCTCCCGGCGCTCGTCGAGGCGCTCAGGCGGCTCCCGCGGTTTCTAGGACAGCCGGCATGTCCTGGCTGTGCAGTACGGCCAACGACGTGACCGCACGGGTGAGGCAGACGTAGAGGCGGCGCAGGCCTGTGCGCTCGTCGGCCTCGCCGGCAACGATGCCGGCCGGTTCGACCAGGACCACGTGGTCGAACTCGAGACCCTTGGCCAGTGACGCCGGTACGACGTCCAGATGCGCGTCGGCATCGTCCTCGTCGCCGAGCACGGAGAACGGGACCTGCAAAGCCAGCAGGGCCTTGCGGGTGGCCGGCACCAGCGCGTCCGGCACGATCAGACCGATCGAACCGAGCCGGGCCGACACTTCGCCGACTGTGTCCATGGCTGCGGCGAGACTGTCCTGCACGCGCGTGATGGTGAGCTCACCGCGTGCACGTCGTACGGCTGTCGGCGGTGTGAGGTGCGGAGCGATCGACGGGAGCAGGCGGGCGGCGTACTCGATCACCTGACCGGGGACGCGGAAGCCGGCGGTCAGTTCCTCGGTGTGGGCGCCGGACTTGCCCAGGTGCTTCAGTGCCTCATCCCAGGACGGTGTGGCCCACGGAGTGGTGCCCTGCGCGATGTCGCCGAGGACAGTCATCGAGCCGGTCGAGCAGCGACGCCCGACGGCCCGCAGTTGCATCGCCGACAGGTCCTGCGCCTCGTCCAGCACCACATGGCCGAGTGACGGCGTACGGTCGACCAGATCGGCCACCTCGTCGATCAGAGTGGCGTCCGCCACCGACCACTTCGCCGCACCGGCCGAGCGCGGTGCCTTCTCCCAGAGCAGCAGCTCCTGCTCCTCCGGGGTCAGGATGCCGTCGGCGTGCTCGGCCAGCAGTGCCGGGTCTGTGAAGAGCCGGAAGAGCAGCTTGGCTGGGTCCACAGCGGGCCAGAGTGCCTCGGCGTACTGCTTGACCGGACGGCTGCGCGCGACCGCGTCCTGCACCCGGTCGTCCGGGGAGTCGCCCGCCGCCTCCATCCGCAGCAGCACGGCGTGGGCAAGCCGCTGCGGCAGCATCGCCCGGCCGGCGCCGTACCGGACTCCGCGCGTCCGGAGCTCGTTGACCAACTCCTCCGCCTGGTACGTCGCCACCCGCCAGCGGTGTGCGCCCCGCGGCACGACCAGCGCCTCCTTCGGCAGCTGCACCTGCGACCACACCGCCCGGTGCAGCACCTCCGCCATCCGCACATCGCCCTTGAGTACGTCGACCGCCGCGGGACCCGGCCCGGCCACGCGCACCCGTCCGACCAGCTCCTCGACGGTGGTCTGCTTCGCCTCGATCTCGCCCAGTGCGGGCAGTACGTCGCCGATGTACCGCAGGAAGCTCGCGTTCGGCCCGACCACGAGAACACCGGACCGGCTGAGCTGATCGCGGTACGCATAGAGCAGGTACGCCGCCCGGTGCAGCCCGACCGCGGTCTTCCCGGTCCCGGGCGCTCCCTGGACGCAGATGGTGTCCTCGACCCCGGCCCGGACGATCACGTCCTGCTCCGGCTGGATCGTGGCCACGATGTCGCGCATCGGGCCGGAGCGCGGGCGCTCGATCTCGGCGTCCAGGATGTTGCTGTGCTGCTCGGCGGCCGCGGTGGAGGTCAGGTCCTCGTCCTCGAACGCGGTCATCTCGCCGTGCGTGAAGCCGAATCGCCGCCGGATGCCGACCCCCATCGGCTCGGTCCTGCTGGCCCGGTAGAACGGCACCGAGATGTCCGCCCGCCAGTCCACCACCAGCGGCTCGCCCAAGTCGTCGTTCACATGCCGGCGGCCGATGTGGAACGTCTCGTCCGTCGGCTCCAGGTAGTCCAGCCGGCCGAAGAACAGCGGCACCTCCGGGTCGTCCTCCAGTTCCTTCATCCGCCGCCAGATCGCGGCCTTCAGGAACTCCTCGTTGACCCGGTCCGCGCTGTGGATCTCCAGCGCGCCGGTCTTCTCCCGCATCACCGCGAGCGCGGCGCGCGAGGACTTCAGGTAGTCCTTCTCGGCCTGGAGGGTGTCGGACGAATCGGGGGGCATGCGTAACCTCCGGCAAAGGGTGGGGGAAGCCCAGCCACGTTACTTGAGCACCCGCCGTGGGGGAACCGAATTACGCGCCCTCGGCTTGTCGTCGTGCAGCCCGGGGCGGAGCAGCAGCGGCAGTGTGACGGCGAGCAGGAGCAGGACGACGATGCCGTCCAGCCAGTAGTGGTTCGCGGTCACCACGACCACCGCGAACGTGATGATCGGGTGCGCGAGCCAGAGCCAGCGCCACTTCGTCCGGGTGATCAGGATCATCGAGAGCGCGATCAGTGCGGCCCACCCGACATGCAGGCTCGGCATCGCGGCGAACTGGTTCGCCATCCCGCCGGACCGCTCCACGCCGTACACGGACTGACCGAACGCGAGCCCGGTGTCGACGAACCCGGGCATCATCCGCGGCGGTGCCAGCGGGAAGATGATGTGCCCGGCCAGCGCGAGGCCGGTCAGGGCGACGATCGTCCAGCGGACGTGTGAGTACGCCTTCGGCCGCCAGATGCTCAGCCAGAGCAGTACGGCGGCCGTCAGTGGTGCGTGCACGGACGCGTAGTACAGATTCGCGCCCTCGACCAGGTGCGGAAGCTTCAGCGCCGCGTGCTGGATCGAGGCCTCGTTCGGCAGGTGCAGCCAGTTCTGGATGGCGAGTACGTCGTGTGCATGGTCGAACGCGGAACCGGTGTGTTTGGCCGCGATCTGGCGTCCGGCGCTGTAGACGAGAAACAAGGTCGCCAACAGGACTGCTTCGCGTACCACCCGCCAGACGACCGGGCCCGTCCCCGATCGCCGGTTCTCGTTCTCCCCACCCAGTCCCACCCGCTCCAGCGCCTGCGTCCCCATACCTGTCGACGGTACCTGCCGTCTGCTCAGGATTGGCCCAGGCGTAACCCTGGCGTTTGCCCTGGGCAACCCCTGGTCATGCTCAGGGCGACCGTTCGTGACGCATCCGTCACGCCGTTGCGATGAGGCCGTGTCTGGTGGTCCCCCGCCTACTGCGCGGCGCTCGGGACCACCAGACACGGCCTATCCCTTCACAGCGCCGGTCAGCACGCCCTTCGCGAAGTGCCGCTGCAGGAACGGGTAGATGATCAGGATCGGCACGATCGAGACGACCAGGATCGCCATCTGGATCGACGCCTGCGGTGGGAGCAGTTCGGTGCCGAGCTCCGCGGTCCCCAGTTGGGTGTCGTTGATGACATACGTCCGCAGCACCAGTTGCAACGGCCACAGCTTGCTGTCGTTCAGGTACAGCAGCGCGGAGAAGAACGCGTTCCAGTACGCCACGGCGTAGAACAACCCGATCACTGACAGCACGGCCTTGGACAGCGGCAGCACGATGTGGACGAACGTCTTGAGCTCACCCGCACCGTCGATCCGGGCGCTCTCGGTGATCTCGTTCGGCAGGTTCATGAAGAACGCACGCAGCACGATCACGTTGAACGCGCTCACCATCGTCGGCACGATCAGGGCCCAGATGCTGTCCAGCAGCCCGGCGCCTTTGACCACGAGGTACGTCGGGATGATGCCGGGGGAGAACAGCATGCTGAACAGGACCACCAGCAGGATCGGCCGCCCGGCCGCGAACCCCGGCCGGGACAACGCGTAGGCGAGCAGACACGACACGGTCAGGCTGAGCAGCGTGCCGACCACGGTGACGAAGATGCTGATGAACAGCGCCTGGGTCACCACGCCGCCGGCGAACAGCGACTCGTAGGCGCCGAAGTTGACCGAGTCGGGGAACAGCACCAGGCCGCCGGACTCGTTGATCTGCTTGTTCGGAGCGACGCTGGTCGAGATCACCCCGACGAACGGGAGGATCACCACCGCGCAGAACACCAGCAGGACCAGGCCCTTGAACACCCGCATCGGCCAGGACGGCATCGGCACCCCCTGCACGATCTTCCGGGGTGCGCTGCTTCGGGTAACGATCGTTTGCGTCATCGGCTGTACACCCCCTGCTCCCCGAAGATGTGGGCCACCTTGTTCGCGGCCAGCACCAGGGCGACGCCGACCAGGCCCTTGACCAGACCGACCGCGGCCGCCACGCCCCAGGCACCACCGAGTACGCCGTTGTTGTAGACGTACGTGTCGAGTACCTCGCTGACATCCCGGCCGACCGCTTGCTGCTGCAGGATGATCTGCTCGAAGCCGACCGTCAGCGAGTCACCGAGCCGCAGGATGAACAGCAGGATGATGATCCCGCGCAGCCCCGGCAGGGTGACGTGCCACATCTGTTTCATCCGGCTCGCGCCGTCCACGCTGGCCGCCTCGTACAGCTGCGAGTCGATCTGGGACAGCGCGGCCAGGAACAGGATCGTCGCCCAGCCGGTGTCCTTCCAGATGATCTGCGAGGTGAGCAGGACGTGGAACAACTCCGAGTTCCCGATGATGTTCAGCGTGCCCAGGTCGTGTGATCGCAGGTAGTTGTTCAGCAGCCCGCTGCCCCCGAGCATCTGCTGGAACAGCGCGACCACGATGACCCAGGACATGAAGTGCGGCAGGTAGAGGATGCTCTGCGCGATCCGCTTGATCCGCTCGGAGAACAGTGAGTTCAGCAGCAGGGCGAGCAGGATCGGGGCCGGGAACACGAAGACCGACTGCAGGCAGGTCAGGATCAGCGTGTTCTTCAGCGCCCGCAGGAACGCCGGGTCGCCGTTGAAGATCACCGCGAAGTTCGCCCAGCCGGACCAGTCGCTGCCACCGATGCCGAGGAACGGCTGGTAGTCCTTGAACGCGATCACGTTGCCGAGCAACGGCACGTAGTGGAACGCGATGATCAGCGCGATCCCGGGCAGTGCGAACAGCAGCAGCACCCGGTCCCGGAGCAGCCGGCGCCCCAGACTGAGCTGTTGTGATCGCGGTGCGGAGCGCTGGAGCATCTACTTCCCTGCCGCCTCGGTGTGGGCCTGCTCGAGTTCGGTGCGCATCTGGTCGCCACCCGCGGACTTCCAGGTCTGCACGGCCGCGGTCCAGTCCGACACCGGTTTCTTGCCCTGCACGATCTGGTTCTCCAGGTCGGTCATCGTCTTCGCGAGCTGCGTCTGCTTCTTCGACTGGGTGTCGGAGTACAGCCCGTACGACGCGTCGTAGGTGAGCCTCGAGGCGACCTTCGTCTGGATCTTGTGCTGGTTCTGCGGTACGTCGGGCTTGCCGGCCCAGTACAGCGCCAGGGCGGAGTCGCTGATGTACTGCACACCGATGCCGGTCTCGACCACGCCGACCTTCGTCGGCACCGGGTCGGTGCCCTGCAAGGTGTAGTGCCGGCCGGCGACGCCGTACTTGCGGAACAGGTACTCCTCGGTGCCGAACGGCGCGGCCATCCAGTTCGCGATCTTCAGCAGCGTGTCGGCCGAGTGCTTGCTGTTCTTGCTGAACGACGTGACGTTGTTCAGCGCGGCACCCATCCAGGGTGCGCCGTCGCCGCTGTCGAAGCCGGGGACGTCGAGCATGTTCACCGCGAACGTGGGCCCGGCGGTGTTGTCGGAGTAGTACTGGTTCCACGCGACGAAGCTGTCGTAGTCGAACGCGGCGATGCCGCCGTTGAACCACTGCTTGCGGGCGCTGGCCTTGTCGTTGAACGCGTCCGGGTTGATCACGCCGGCGGCGACCATCTTGCGGCCGGCCTCGAGTGCGTCGAGTTGCGCCTCGTGCTCGTACATCGACGTGAACTTGCCGCCGGTCTCCTTCCAGACGTTCGGGATCGCGAGCATCTGCCGGATCGTCGACAGCGGTACCCGGGTCCAGGCCCACTTGTTCTGCTTGGCCGCGGTCAGCTCCTTGGCCAGGTCGAAGAACTCCTGGAAGTTCTTCGGCGCCGGATCCTTGATCCCCTTGGCGGCGAGGAGGTCCGCGCGGTACAGCGGCAGCGACGTCCGCGACATGCCGCGCGGCACCGGGACGCCGTAGATGGCGCCGTTGAAGACGCAGCCCTTCCAGTACTCGGTCGGGATGTTGGCCAGGAACGGGTACTTGTTGACCGCGTCCCCGGACAACTGCTCGGTCAGATCCATGCACTTGGCCTTCACCAAGCCGGGGATCTGCACGGTGTCCACCGGGATGTTGATGATGTCGGGCAGGTCGCCGCCCGCGATCCGGGTCGCGAACTTGTCCTTGTACTCGTCGTTCGACGCCATGCTGATCTGCAGTTCGGAGCCGAGCCGTTCGTTCAGCTTCTGCCAGAACTCGTTCTTGTCCACCGACGGCGGGATCGCGCCCGGGATGTTGGTCAGGAACGTGATCGGCTTGCCGTCACCCGGCGCCTCGCTGATCGCCTTGACCGGGTTGGCCGGGTACTTCAGGAAGCCGTCCAGGACGACATCGGTGCCGGGCAGGTCCGGCTTGATCTCGCCGTACCTGGTGTAGGTCGGCAGTTTCACCGCCAGGTTGGCGGCGGCGGTGCCTTTCTTGTCCGACGCGCACCCCGCCAGCAGCGGCGTACCGGTGACCGCGACAGCGGCGGCGGCCAGACCACCGCCGAGGAAACTTCTTCTGCTGACTGGCATGAGGCCTCACTTCCATCGGAGGGCCACACCATGACATAGTACGTCCTATGTCTTCAAGAGTCGGCGCGCTGGAAATCGCTCCTACGGTCGTCTTCGACCCCGCGGGCAGCGGCTACCACACGTTCCGGATCCCGTCGGTCCTGGCGCGGGGCGAGTTGGTGCTCGCCTTCTGCGAGGGACGGCTGCACGGATCCGGCGACGCGGGCGAGATCGAAGTCGTGTTGCGCCGCTCACTCGACGGCGGGCGGACCTGGCTGCCCCTGCAGGTCGTCTCGGCGGTGCCCGGCAAGACGTGCGGCAACCCGGCGCCGGTGATCGACCCGGCCAGCGGCGACATCGTGCTGGTCACGGTGCAGAACGGCGCCGACGCGGTCGAGATGTCGCTTGCCCGCGGCACCGATCCGGAGTCCGGCCGGCGCGTGTTCGTGCAACGGTCCGGGGACGACGGCGCGACCTGGAGTCCGACCGAGGAGATCACCTCCCAGGTCAAGCCGTCCGACTGGGGCTGGTACGCGACCGGTCCGTGCCACGCGATCGCCCTGACCAGCGGCCGACTCGTCGTACCGGCCAATCACTCCTTCGTGCCTGCGGAACCTGTCGACGATCTGATCCGGCTGAACGGCGGGCACTGCATCGTCAGCGACGACGGTGGGCACACGTGGTCGGTTGGATTCGTGGACCGCAACGACGGACCGGAGATCAACGCGAACGAGACGGCCGTCGCCGAACTGCCCGACGGCCGGTTGTACTTCAACGCGCGCAACCACCAGGGCACCGGCCCGGCCCGCGTCCACGCGTGGTCGTCCGATGGCGGTACGACGCTCGATGCGCCGTACGCCGGGATCCCGGAAGTCACGGCGCCGGGGATCCAGGGGAGCGTCCTCACCTTGCCCGGCGGCCGGCTGCTGATGTCGACGCCGGTGAACCCGTCGAGCCGCCGGGAGCTGACCGTTTTCGTCAGTGCGGACTCCGGTCAGTCGTGGCGCCCTGCGGTGGTCGTGCATCCGGGCATGGCCGGGTACTCCGATCTCGTACTGCTGCCCGACGGCGCGGTCGGCATTTTCTACGAAGCCGGTGAGAGCTCGTCGTTCGCGACCCTGCGCTTCGCCACATTCGCCCTCTGACGTTGGGAGACCCCTTGACCGACTCCGCCCAATTGACCGGCGTCGTACCGCCGCTCGTCACGCCGTTCACCCCCGAGTACGACGTCGACACGGCCTCGCTGGCCCGGTTGATCCAGTACCAGCTGACCGGGGGTGTGGACGGGGTGTTCGTGCTCGGTACCTCTGGTGAAGGAACGTTCCTGACCGACGAGCAGCGGCAGGTGGTGCTCGAGACCACCGTGGCGGAGGTAGCCGGGCAGGTACCGGTGCTGGCCGGCGTCATCGACACGTCGACCGCCCGAGCCGGTGCGCATCTGTCCGCGGCGTTGAAGGCCGGCGTCGATGCCGTGGTCGCGACGGCGCCGTTCTACGCCGCCACGCATCCGGCCGAGATCGAGCAGCACTTCACGCGGCTGGCGACGATCGCCGGGGACGTCCCGATGTACGCGTACGACATCCCGCCGCGGGTCGAGACGAAGCTGCCCGCATCGTTGATGATCTCGTTGGGAGAGCGCGGGATCATCGCCGGAGTGAAGGATTCCAGTGGCCAGGAGACCAGCCTGCGGCAGTTGGTGCTGGACCGGCGGGACGCCGGGCTCACCGGGTTCGCGATCATGACCGGGTCCGAGCTGACGGTCGACTCCGCGCTGGCGTTCGGCGTCGACGGCGTCGTACCGGGGCTGGGGAATGTGGATCCGTCCGGGTACGTGCGGCTGTTCGACGCGGCGTCGGCGGGGGACGCGGCGACGGCTCGGGCGGAGCAGGACCGGCTGTTCCGGTTGTTCGAGATCATCACCGTGGCGGACCGTTCGCGGATGGGCGCGAGTTCGGCCGCGCTCGGTGCGTTCAAGGCGGGGCTGTACCTCCTCGGGGTGATCGACTGCCCGCTGACCGCCTTCCCCTCGATCCCGCTGAGCGACGAGGAGATCGCCGCGATCCGCCCCCTTCTGGACCGTGCCGGATTACACTGATCCGTCCTAGACGAGGAGGCCGGCAGTGACAACGGGTGGGCTCAGCCGGGCACGCGGTGCGGCGGGGAATCAGTCCTTCATTCGCGACCAGATGAAGTCGTACATCCTGGAACGCGGGCTGAAGGCGGGTGACCCGCTACCCAACGAGCAGGAGCTGATGGCTCAGCTCGGTGTCGGCCGGCACCCGTTGCGCGAGGCGATGAAGGCACTGCAGGCGGTCGGGATCATCGAGATCCGGCACGGCTACGGGACGTACGTCGGCGAGGTGTCACTGCAGTCGCTGGAGGACGGGCTCGCGTTCCGGATGTCGCAGTCGATGGCCGGCGACCTGCGCGACGTACAGAACGTGCTGGAGGTCCGCCAGGCCATCGAGGTCGGCATGGCCGACGACGTGGTCGCCCACTTCAGCGCCCACGGTTACGACGACCTCGAGCCGATCGTGGGACGGATGGAGGCCAAGGCTCAGTCCGGCGAGTACTTCCCGGACGAGGACTGGGCCTTCCACCAGGCGTTGTACGAACCGCTCGGGAACGCCCTCGTCATCGATCTGCTGTCAGTCTTCTGGCGCACCTTCGCCCAGGTGGACGCCCGCCTCCCCGGCGCCCGCTACACCCCCGCCGACGCGGCCGCCTGGCACCGCGATCTCCTCAACACCTTGCGAACCGGAGACCCCGAAGCCTTCGCCCGCTCCATGAAGAAACACTTCAACGGCATCCACACCCGCCTGGAGGACTAGGCGACGTACAGCTCGACAGGACGTGTCTTCTGCTGACAGGCCTGCAGCGGGTGGGCTGAGCGTGCGTTGGTTCGCTGGACGGTGACACCTCCTGTCGAGCTGTCCGTTGTGGATAAGTCACGGCACGGTCTGGCCGAGTTCGGGCATCATCCCGGGATGGAATCGCCCGGTGAAGTCCTTGCGCGCCTCGGCGGGTGGGCCACCGGCTCCGAGTTGTCGGCTGTGACATCTCGACGGGCTGTCACAGCAGCGCTCGAGCGTGGCGAGGTGCAACGGATCGCGCAGGGCATCTACGCCGTGCCAGGGCTGCCGGCCGACCTGGCTGCCGCGCTCGCGTATGACGGCGTGCGCTCGTATCAGAGTGCCGCGACAGCCTGGCAGCTTCCGCTCCTGGTGGCGCCGGAGAAGCCGCATGTCACCGTTCCGCCCAACCGGCGTCCGCGTCCGGGGCCACCGGCCGTTCTGCACTGGGCGGCGTTCGATGCGGACGAGCGGCGGAATCGGACGACCTCATTGCTTCGGACGGTGGTCGACTGCGCCCGCGTTGTACCATTCGCCGAAGCACTCGCCGTTGCGGACGCGGCTCTCGCCACCGAGTGCCTGAGCCAGGAGGAACTCCTCGCCGCCACCGTCGCGATGCGCGGGCCGGGCTGCCCGAACGCTCGCCGGATGGCGGTCGCGGCGACCGGTCTGTCCGGCAGCATCCTGGAGTCCATACTGAGGGCGCTGCTCATCATCGAGGGCATCGACGGTTTCGAGCCGCAGGTACTGGTGACCAACGGATGGTTCCGGGCCCGGGTCGACCTAGGGCATCGCCTGGCCCGGGTGGCACTTGAAGCGGACGGCTTCGAGTTCCATGGGTCCCGACGGGATTTCACCGCTGACTGTCACCGGTACGACGAGCTGGTGGCAGCCGGGTGGTTGGTGCTCCGCCTCACCTACGAGCAGATCATCGGAGACCCAGCGTGGGTTGTCGCCACGATCCGCGCCGCGTTGGCGCAGCGGTGCGGTGCAAATGGGCAGGAGGTGTCACCGGCGGCATGAACGGGTGACGCTCGTCGGACCCGCGCGGTCGAAGAATTGAGCGGACACCTCCTGTCGAGCTGCACAGCGTCCTCAGGCGAAGAGGTTTTCCGCGTCGACGATCGTGTAGGCGTAGCCCTGTTCGGCGAGGAAGCGTTGCCTGTGGGCGGCGAACTCGGCGTCTACGGTGTCTCGGGCGACGATGGAGTAGAAGCGGGCGGTGCGGCCGTCGCCCTTGGGGCGGAGGACCCGGCCGAGGCGCTGGGCCTCTTCCTGGCGGGAGCCGAAGGTGCCGGAGACCTGGATCGCGACGGACGCCTCGGGCAGGTCGATGGAGAAGTTGGCGACCTTGCTGACCACCAGGCGCTTGATCGCGCCCTTGCGGAACGCGTCGAACAGCCGCTGCCGTTCCCGGACCGTCGTCTCGCCCTTGATCACCGGGCACTCCAACCGCTCACCGAGCTCGTCCAGCTGGTCGATGTACTGCCCGATCACCAGCAGCGGCTCATCGGAGTGGTGCTCGGCGATCCGCCGTACCAGCCGGGACTTCGCCGGCGTCGACGCAGCCAGCCGGTAGCGGTCCTCCGGCTCGGCGGTCGCGTACACGAACCGCTCGGTCTGCTCCAGATCCACCCGCACCTCGACGCAGTCGGCCGGCGCGATCCAGCCCTGCGCCTCGATGTCCTTCCACGGCGCGTCGTACCGCTTCGGGCCGATCAGCGAGAACACATCGCCCTCGCGGCCGTCCTCGCGGACCAGCGTCGCGGTCAGACCGATCCGCCGGCGCGTCTGCAGGTCCGCGGTCATCCGGAAGATCGGCGCCGGCAGCAGGTGCACCTCGTCGTACACGATCAGGCCCCAGTCGCGCGCGTCGAACAGTTCCAGGTGCGAGTACACGCCCTTCCGGCGCGTCGTCATCACCTGGTACGTCGCGATGGTGACCGGGCGGATCTCCTTGCGGGCACCGGAGTACTCGCCGATCTCGTCCTCGGTCAGGCTGGTGCGGCGCATCAGCTCGTCCTTCCACTGCCGCGCGGACACCGTGTTGGTGACCAGGATCAGCGTGGTCGCGGACGCCTGCGCCATCGCGGCTGCGCCGACGATCGTCTTGCCGGCGCCACAGGGGAGTACGACGACGCCGGAGCCGCCGTGCCAGAACGAGTCGACGGCCTGCTGCTGGTACGGGCGCATGTCCCAGCCCTCACGGACCAGTTCGATCGTGTGCGTCTCGCCGTCGACGTACCCGGCGAGGTCCTCGGCCGGCCAGCCGAGCTTGAGCAGCGTCTGCTTGAGGTGACCGCGCTCCGACGGGTGCACGAGGACGGTGTCGTCGTCGATGCGCTCGCCCAGCATCGGCTTGACCTTGGCGCTGCGGAGCACCTCCTCCAGCACCGGCCGGTCGGTCGTCACCAGCACCAGTCCGTGCTGCGGGTGCTTCTCCAGCCGCAGTCGCCCGTACCGGTCCAGCGTTTCCGCGATGTCCACCAGCAGCGAGTGCGGGACAGGGTAGCGGCTGTACCGCAGCAGTACGTCGATCACCTGCTCGGCGTCGTGCCCGGCCGCCCGAGCGTTCCACAGCCCCAGCGGCGTCAGCCGATAGGTGTGCACATGCTCCGGCGCCCGCTCCAACTCGGAGAACGGCGCTATAGCCTTCCGGCAGTCGTTAGCGTCCGGATGCGCAGTCTCCAGCAAAAGGGTCTTGTCGGACTGCACAATCAGAGGACCGTCTGTCACTGCATCTCCCATTCACGTGTCCGACCTTCCATTGTGCCTCAGGGGTCAATCAACGGCCCGAGCGGTGGAGATGCGGTGGAGGGCGTAGGTGCGGGGGTGGTCGGTGGTGTCTTCGTAGGCGGTGAGCCAGCCGTCGGCGACCCGGACGGGTTCGACGATGCGTTCGGAGGCGGTGCCGTTGTGGTCGACGTACGAGATCCAGGTGCGTGTGTGGGACTCGGCCGCGTTGGTCAGTACGGCGATGGTCTCGGCCGGGGCGGTCGCCTCGATCAGACCCTCGTCGGCGGGGCGTTCGGCGGCGATGCGGTCGCCGGCGCGAACCTTCTCGATCACCGCCTTGACCTGCTCGTCGGTGAGGTCGACCGCGCTGTCGGCGAAGTCCCGGCTGGAACGGCGACGTGGCGTGTCACCGCGACGCGTCCCGCCACTGGTGACATGGACGACCCCGTCGAACGTCTCCGCCAGCGGTGCCAGCCCCGCCTCACGCAGCCGGCTCAGCACCATGTCCGGCGGTGACGGCGACACCACCACAGTCGGCGCCAACCGCCGGAACCGAAGACCCGGCAGGTTGGAGCTGAGCAGCTGCGTCAGCACATTCTCGTCATCACACCGCAGGTACGTCGACGCCGTACCAAGCCGGAGTACGCCGTGCCGCCGGGCAACGTCATCGATCAGGTACGTCAGCGGCTGAGGCACCGGCGTACGTGAGTGCTCGGCCAGCCACTTGTGCAGCTGGTCGGCAGTCCGCCCGAGGTCGAAGGCACGCCGTACCGAAGCCTCGCTGAACCGGTAGACCGCCGCACCGCCATGCGACTCGACGTCAGCCATGGCGGACAGCTCGTCCTGCACGACCCGCACCAGCGGACCGGGTGCGACCGCGGTCAGGTCGGCCTGCAGCAACACCTCTGACACCGGCTCCGGCACCAGCGGGCTGATCGCCTCGGCGAGGTCGTCCACCGTCGGCTCCGCGTCGAGCAGCGGCCGCGCATGCTGCGCCAAGGCGCCAAGACCGGTCAGACCGAGCAGAGCCGCCTCGGTGATCGTCCACTCGACCAGATCGTCGCGGAACTGCCCGCCACGTCGTGGCCGATGCCACGCCACCCAGGTGACGACTGACTCCGGGGCAGGCGCCGTACCAGCGTCAGCCTTCGACAACGCCTGCACTGTCAGCACCCGGACCTCAGGCGCCAGCAACCGCTCCAGATCAGGTGCGAGCGCGTTGATCAGCCGCTCGCGCGCAGCGGCCGTCGCACCACCACTGTCGCGCCGGCCGATCAGTCCGATCGCCCGCATCCCGCTGAACCACGCCGACACCAGTTGAGCCCACCGATGCGCGAGGTCCAGGTCCAGCCAGTCGTCGTACGCGCTGGTCGGCAGCCAGAACTCACTCGTCCCGATCTCGGCCGCAGCAACCAGTCCGGCGGCATAGGCGAACTCCAGCACCGCAGCGGTCGTCTGCTCCTCCGCGCCGATCTTCCCGGCCAGACTGCGCAGCTCACGCACCCCGATGCCACCGGTCCGCAGCACCGGAGGCGGTTCGGTCCCCAGCTGCTCCAGAGCGCGATCCACCTGCCGGACAAGGTCGAGCGCCGCACCAGCAGCCGCCCGGTCCGCGATCGACGCAGACACCGTCTTGCCGTCGAGCGGCGGCGGTGTCGGCCGAGTCGACGCCAGCACTCGCCCACCCCGCAGGTGCAGTCCGATCTGCCGCGGCAGCACGACCGTGTTCGCATCCTTCGGTACGACGAGCCCGCGCGCCAGCAACCGCTCAACCGGCGTACGGGCGGAGGCGATCGTCACCGGACGCTCAGCCTTCTCCACCGACCCGGTCGGTGGACCCCAAGTCAGTTTCGCGAGCACCTCACGCGCATCAGGTCCGGCGTCCTCGATCAGCTGGTCCAGATCGCCGAAATGCCTCGTGGTGACCGGTCCGAGCCCGGCCGGGGTCGGGCCGAGCAGTTCGTGGACGGCGCGGATCGGACGCAGGTCGTCCTCCGAGCCCCACACCAGCGCGAGCTTCAGCAGCTCGTCCACCCGGGGCTGGACCACCTCGACGGGCTGCGCCACGCCGGTCGCCAGCGCGGCCAGGTCCACCGGCTCCGGCAGCGCCGACAGGGACTCCAGCAGATCGACACCGAACTCGTCGAGCCGGTTGATCGCCCGCGCAGCCGACGCGTTCGTCGTGGCCCGGGCCGCCAGTTGGCCGGTGTCCGCGGGGATCGGCATCGCCAGGTCCGGGCGACGCTGGAGCAGAAGACCGAGGGCGGCGTCGTCCCAGGTACGCAGCGCCTCGGCGAGGGTGCGTGGGCGATTCCGCTCGGATGTGCTCATCCCTACAACGGTACGGCCCCAGCCCTACCCACGACGAACCGTGTCACTCCGCGGCCCCGACCCTGCCGATGCGGTGGAAGCCGACGCGTTCGTAGACCGCCGCGACCGCGTCGTCCGCGGCCGACAGCAGGATCAGGTCGACACCGTGCGCGAATGCATGCTCAGCGAGCGTGGAAGTGACGGCCGCGGCCAGTCCCCGGCGACGCATCGACGGCAGCGTGCCCACACCGACGATCTCCGTCGTCGTGCCCACCGGCTGGTGCTGTCCGCTGGCGACCATGCCGACCTCGGTGAACGCCCCGGCGCTCACGGAGATGCCCTGGGCGACCCGCGCGACGACTGCTTTGATCCGCTCGTCCTGTACGTCGATCGCCTTGGCGTCCCGTTCCTCCGGTCCGCCCGCGCCGATCGCCGTACCCGGGTCGTGGAACGCGAGCGACGCCACCGCCGAGGCCTGCCGCAGTACGGCGTCGTCCGCGGACAGGATCTCGCAGCGGGCATCCGCGGACACCGGGCGGAACTCGTCGCGTTCGAGCACGAGCAGTGGGTGCTCGACCACAGTCAGTCCGGCCGCGTCTGCCGCCGGACCGAGTGACGGACAGGTCTCTACGACCCACTCGAGACTCAGCGGGATCTCGAGCTCGGCACACCGCGCCCGCAGTACGTCGATGTCCGCCGGTTCGACCACCGCCGACGAGCCCGGTACCGGACGGGCGTAGTACGGCCACGCCGTCGTACTGCGGAAGAGGGTGAACGGCCCGACCTGCTCGGGGATCGCACCGGACAGCGGGGCCGCGTGGAGGTAGTCGTCGACTCTGGTGATCATCGCGACGCAGTGAATCACCGGGCCGGATCGAGCGCCAGCGATTATGTCGAACCGCAGGGGCCGGCTCCGACGTTCTGAGTGTCAGTGATGATCGAGGGAGGACGTGGCATGCAGAAAGTGAGCTCGGCGGACGGTACGGCGATCGCCTACGAGCGGATGGGGAGTGGGCCGCGGGTCATTCTGGTCGGCGGTGCCCTCTGCGACCGGAACGCGCTCAAGCCGTTGGCGGTGGAGCTGGCCGCCGACTTCGACGTGGTGACCTACGACCGGCGGGGGCGCGGCGACAGCGGCGACGGTACGCCGTACTCCGTGCAGCGCGAGGTGGACGACCTCGGGGCGTTGCTGACGGCGGTCGGCGGTACGGCGGCTGTCTACGGGCACTCGTCGGGAGCCGGACTGGCCGCGATCGCGGCGAGCACCGGACTGCCGTTCACGAAGGTCGTGTTGCACGAGCCGCCGTACGGGCCCGATGACGTCGACTCGAGCGAGGACGGCGGTCGGGTGCTCGAACTGATCCGCGAGGGCCGTGGGCAGGAGGCGGTCGAGCTGTTCCTCATGATGGCGGGCATGCCGAAGGAGGCCGCTATCGAGACCGCGGCCTTCCCCGGCATGGCAGAGATCGCGCCGACACTCGCCTACGACTTCGCCGTGATGGACCACGGCGCACCCGGCGGCCGCACGCCGGTCCACGTACTCCGGAAGATCACGCAGCCGGCTCTGGTCGTCGCCGGGACCGCGTCGCCGCCGTTCATGGTCGACGCGGCCCACCGGATCGTCGGCATCCTGCCCGCGGCCCGGCTGACCGAGCTCACCGATCAGGACCACGTCGTACCGCCGGAGCTCCTCGCCCCGGTCCTGCGGGACTTCCTCAGCCGGTGACTCAGCCGGTGACTCAGTCGGCGACGATCTCGATCGAGACCTTGTTCGGGTAGAACGCGACGTACTCGCGGATGTCCGCGACCGCGTCGTACGGCTGCTCGTAGGTCCACACCGCGTTCACCCCGTCCGCCCCGGCGGGGAGAATGCTGTAGTACGACGCGTCACCCTTGTACGGGCAGTACGTCGCGTGGTCGGTGCGCTCCAGCAGCCCGAAGTCGACGTCCTCGCGCGGGATGTACTGCACCGCGGGATAGCTCGCCTCCTGCAGCGACAGCGCCTCCCGGGTGTCCGCGATCACCTGGTCACCGAGCCTGACCACGACCCGATCGGGGTTCTTCCCGACCGTGATCGGGTGGTCCGGACCAGGAATCTTCACTGTCTTCTCCGCCATCTCAGCTCCCAGAGAGTTGACCTCAACCGTCAACTTTTCAACAACCAGGAACCGCCGACGCTCATTCCCGCGCGGGCGCCAGTTCCTCGAGCTGGACGACCAGGCAGGGGCCGCCGTCGAAGGCGCCGCCGTCGATGCCGAGGACGAGGCCGTCGGCGTACAGGTTGGGGCCGGTCAGGTTGGCCGGGTCGATGCCGAGCTGGTCGGCCACGATGCTGTGGCCGTGGACGATGCGGTGGCCGCCGAGATGATGCAGCAGGATGGTCGCCACCTCGCCACCGCTCGCGCCGCGGAACGCGTACCGCGACGTCATCCGGCGCCAGATCTCCCACCACACGACGATGTCGTCGGTGTGCAGTTCGGCCCGGGCCGCTTCGTTGATCTGGTCGATGCTGTCGCCCCACTCGACGTACTCCGCGGTGTCCGAGTGCATCAGCAGGTGCCCGGCGTCCAGCGCGAGCATCGGCTGCTCGAGCAGCCAGGCGACCTCGTCCTCGGTGAGCAGTTCCTGGTCGCGGTCCTGCCCGCCGTTCAGCGCCCACGACCGCTCGAAGCTGCGGGTGGTGATCCCGTCGTGCGGCACGAACTCGTCGCCGAACTTGTGCATCCCGAGCGCGAGGATCTCGTGGTTGCCGAGCAGCATCCGGATCGCTCCGTCCGGCGCCTGCTCGATCAGCCCGCGGACATAACGCAGTACGCCGATCCCGTCCGGGCCGCGGTCGAAGAAGTCGCCGAGGAACCACAGCCGCGCGTCCTGGCCGGACCAGTTGCCGTCGGCATCCGTCAGCCCGGCCTCCTGCAGCGATGCCGTCAGCTTCTCCGGATGACCGTGGATGTCGCTGACGGCATACACCGCCGTCATGTCATCCCCGGACGGTGAGCACGATCAGTACGACGTTGAGGACGGAGACAGCGGTGGCGACCAGGCATGCCAGGAGGGTAGTCGCCCACCGGTTGGTGAAGTCACCCATGACGCGCCGGGAGGCGGTCAATCGGACCAGAGGCCACAGGGCGCAGGGGATGCCGAAGCTGAGCACGACCTGGGACACGACCAGGGCGCGGCTCGGGTCGATGCCGATCGCAAGAATCAGCAAGGCCGGAATCAGGGTGACGAGCCGGCGGACCGCCAGCGGGACGTGGCGGTGCCAGAAGCCTTCGAGGATGACCGAGCCGGCATAGGTGCCGACCGAGGAGGACGCGAATCCACTGGCCAGCAGGGCGAGCGCGAACAGCAGCGCGGGGAGCTGGCCCAGACGGTCGCCGATGGCGGCGTGGGCGGCGTCCAGCGAGTCCGCGCCGGTGCCGCTCAGTGCTGCGGCGGCCACGACGACCATGGCGAGGTTGACCGCGCCGGCCAGAGCCATCGCGACGGCCACGTCGATCCGGGTGGCTCGCAGTACCCGGGACTTGCCGGCGGCTGACCGGATCGTCTTCCAGTGGCGGTCGGTGACCAGGGCGCCGTGCAGCCAGATCGCGTGTGGCATCACGGTCGCGCCGAGCATGCCGGCGGCCAGGACGAGGGACTCGGTCCCGTCGAGCCGCGGCACCAGCCCGCCCACGACTCCGGCCGCGGACGGCTCGGATTGGACGGTGGAGACGACGAATCCGACCAGGACCACGGCGAGAAGCCCGATGATCGCGGCCTCGAACGGCCGCTGCCCACGCTTCGACTGATAGACCAGCAGCCCGAACGACACCGCGCCGGTGATGGCACCACCGAGCAACAGCGGGATCCCGAACAGCAGATTCAGCGCGATCGCGCCGCCGACCACCTCGGCCAGGTCGGTCGCGATCGCGACCAGTTCGGCCTGGAACCACAACCCTGTCGACGTCGACCGCTTGAAGTGGTCACGGCACAGCTGCGGCAGCGTCCGGCCGGTCGCGATACTCGCCTTCGCCGCCAGATACTGCACCAGGACAGCCATCAGGTTCGCCCCGACCACGACCCAGCACAGCAGATAGCCGTACGTCGCCCCGGCCGCGATGTTGGTCGCGAAGTTCCCGGGATCGACATAGGCGACCGCCGCAACGAACGCCGGTCCGAGCAGGAGAAGCCCGGACCGGTTCAACTGCCGCCGCAGCGGTGCCGGTGCGTACATGGAAGAAGTTTCCATGACAGCACCAACAGCGCATACCCCTGATCTCGCTTTGAGACAGAGCGAACACGCTGTGAGACAGAAGTTACAGCTCGAGGACCGTGCTCACCGCGTGAGTTCAGGCCCAGGAGAAGTGGACTTCCAGGGCGACCTGGACGGTGTGTTCGCCGGGCGTGATGTTGAGAGACGCGTCGAACTTCGCTGCCGCGCCGCCCAGAGCCATGGACTCCGCCATCGGGAAGTGGCGGTTGGTCTCGGAGATCGAGGTGACGGAGCCGAGGGAGTAGCCGGCCAGGGCGGCGAGTTCCTGCGCCTTGTCCCGGGCCTGGCGGAAGGCGAGCTCGCGGGCGCGGGTCAGCAGCTCGGTCTTGTCCTCGATGTCGAACTGCAGCGACTGCAGCCCGAGGCTGTTGCCAGCGGCACCCACTGCGGCGTCGAGCAGCCGCCCGAACCCGGTCAGCTCCTTCGTCGTCACGGTCAGGGTGTGCGAGCCGCGGTACGCCGGTGACGTGCCGGGCTCGCGGTACTCCTGGTAGACGCTGACCGTGGTGGTGGAGATGTCGTCGGCGTCGACCCCCTGGTCGCGCAGCGCTGCGGTGACCGCATCCGTCCGCTGAGTCACCTGCGAGACCGCGGCGGCCACGTCCGGCGCGACATGTTCGACGCTGAACGACACCCGCAGTACATCCGGCGCCGCACCCACCTGGCCCGACCCGACCACACTCACCCCAGTGTCCATGAGCGCAGTCTGACACTTCCCTCGGTCATCGGGGTCTGATCATCTGGTGTCGGCCGCGCCGTCACCCGGCCGCGGCACACTGCACCATCGACTTCACGCCCAAGGAGACATTGATGCGCAGCCGGATCCTCATCTCTACAGCTCTCGCCGGTGTCCTGCTCACCGGACTGACCACCGCCGACGCGTCCGGGAAGGACTCCGGCGTCGCCCGGGCCTTCGAGGCGACCACGCGCAGTACGGCGTGGACCCAGGTGGCGCGAGTGCCGCTGAACTTCCCGACGTACCACCCGCAGGGGTTCGCGCTGGTGGGTGACCTGATCTTCATGACCAGCGTGGAGGTGCTGGAGGCGCCGGTGAAGTACCCGGAGCCGGTGGACGGGTACGACCGCAGCCCGGGCAAGGGGATCGGGCACCTGTTCGTGATCGACCGGCAGGGCAACCTGAAGAAGGACATCCGCCTCGGCGAAGGTACGGCGTACCACCCGGGCGGGATCGACTACGACGGGCAGAACCTGTGGGTGCCGGCGGCCGAGTACCGCCCGGACTCGCGGGCGATCATCTACACCGTCGATCCGCGGACCTACCGGGTGACTGAGCGCTTCCGGGCGAACGACCACGTGGGCGGCGTCGTCCGTGACCGCACCACCGGTCTGGTCCACGGGGTCAGCTGGGGTTCACGGACCCTCTACGAGTGGACCACCACCGGCCGCCGCCTGGACGCCGTACCCAACGAGAGCCACATCCTCGACTACCAGGACTGCGACTACGTGGCGCGCGGTAAACAACTGTGCGGCGGCGTCACCACCCTCCCAGGCCCGGCGGACACCACCTACGACCTTGGCGGCCTGGCCCTCCTGGACCTCCGCACCAACCGCATCCTCCACGAGATCCCCTTCCCCGCCTTCTCCCCGACCACCGGCCACTCCGCCACCCGCAACCCCGTAGCCCTGGAAACCACCAACACCAAACTCCGCCTCCTCACAGCCCCCGACGACGGCGAAAACCCGGGCGGCACCGAGATCCAGATCTACGAGTCCCCCCTGAGCTAATCGGGCGCGACGGATTGCGCGGCGGTCAGTAGCCGGGCCGCCCAGTCGACGCTCTTCGCGGCATCGGCAGCAGACACAGCTGCCGCCTGGTACTGAGCCTTCGACTTGAGCTTGAGCAGCCGGGAGAGCGTCGTACTGCTCTCCCGGCCGGCTGGCCCAGCGCCCTTCAGTTCGGCGACAGCCTCTGCGTGGTTGTCGGACTTCTTGGTCCTGCCGGTCAAGGCAAGGCAGATCGCATCCTTGGAGTTGATCCCGGAGGTGACCGCGTTCGAGGCCGCGGCGTTGAAGAGCTGAAGGTCGTTGGTCAGTTCGGCGGCTTCGAGGAACTCGCGAGCCTTTGCCAGGTGCGCTCGGGCTTCATCGAGTGCGGACACTTAGCCGGCCTTTCGGGTGAGGGTTCGCTGGGGTGAGGTGCCGGCGATCGGGACGGCGTCGCGGCGGAGTTCGGTGACAAGGCGTTCGTCGCCGGCGATGAGCTCGCGAACCTCCTGGGCGCTGTATTCGACGACCTCGCACGAGTTCCCGGACCACAGGCTTGCGTGTTCCGCCAGTGTTGCGAGCTGCTCGACCCAGGTCGGGTCCGACTCGTCGATGTCATCCGGTCGAACGATCAGCAGGTCGAGGTCGCTGTCGGTGCCGCCTTGTCCGCGAGCTGTCGAGCCGAACAGCCAGACTGCCTTCGCGCGCAGTTGCCACCCGTCCGCTTCTGCCTTGATGCGTTCGAGCAGAAGCTCCCGGAGTCGCGCGAGGTGATCGATCGCCTGGTATGCAACGTGATCCCGGTTCAGTGTGTAGAGCCGAGCGCGACCAGCCGGCTGGGTGGACACGACACCGTTTCGGACCAGGTCGTCGAGCACCTTCTGTACGCCGCTGGGGCTGCCGGGAGCTCGCAGGAGCCCCGCCACCGCGCGTCCGGTCAGTGGCTGATCGGTCCGCGCGAGCACGCCGAGAACCCGGCCGTGAACTCCGGGAATGACGCTCGACACCGGCTCGGGAAACTGCACGCCGACCACCTCCAGTTGCCCACTATATCAGCCACATGCCCACTTTTCAGAACATAGCTAGCTGGCGCGGCGGATTATTCGGGCGGGGATGTTGTGGTGGTGGCAGAGGGATAGGAGGGCGGTGCCGTCGATGAGTTGGAGAGGTTTGCCGGTGGCGAACTGGTAGCTGGTGGGGCCGAAGCCGCTGGTCGTGATGAGGATGCCCTTCGTGGCGCCGGCGTCGAGGACAGTGCCGAAGAGGTCGCGGACGGCCGATGGTGGGACAGTGCGGGTCCAGAGCTTGGCCTGGACGACGAACTTCCCGCCGGTGATCGGGCGGGGATCGTAGGCGACGCAGTCGATCCCGCCGTCGGTGCCGCGGCGGAACAGCCTGGTCTCCAGGCCCATCCGGGTGAGCAGGTTCTGCACCAGGTGCTCGAACGACTCCGGGCTCAGCTCCAGCAGGTTCGGCCGGCTGTCGATCTCGCTGATCACGTCGACCGCCTCGATCGTCCGCGGATCCGCCAGGTCGAACTCCAGCACCGGCTCCACCGGCTGCAGTTCCTCGGGGTGCCGCGACACCTCCGCCGAGAAGTAATGCCGCACACACGCGACCGGATCCAGTTGGTCCAGCACCAGCGCCTTGAACTGCTCCCGCGTCGCCCGCAGCGTGATCAGGCACGGCCGCACGGTCTGCCCGGTCGGCAGGTCCACGGATTCGACCATCCCGTTGAACACCACCGTGTCCACCACGCCGTACCGGTCGCTCCCGAAGATCAGGTGCAACGCCCGCAAGGCCAACTGTGCAACGAGTTGCTGATACAGCCGACGCAGTTCGGCAGCAGGCCGCGGTACCGCCAGCACCGCGTCGAGCGAACGGTCATACCGGTACGACGCCTCAGCCGGTACGACGCTCACGTCCGGCAGATCCCACTCGACTGCGAGCAACGTCGACTCGGGCACGTACCCGACCCGTCGACGGCGGGGAAAGTCGAGCGGCTCCGCCACCCGTTCCAGCGCCTTCCGGAAGTACCGGCCGACCGCCACCCGGTCCCGGTTCTCCACCGCCCGCTGGTACGCGTCGACCCGCGCATGTTGCTCCGCGGTCGCATCGTCGAGCCGGCGCTGTTGCTCGACCTGGTCCCGCAGCGCCCGAGCCACCCGCTCCCGGCGACTCTCCTCGAACGCCCGGTGCCGTTCGATCGCCTCGGCGAAGCGATCCTCGGCGCACGCCAGCCGGCGGTTGTACCGGCGTTCGGCCCCCCACCAACGGAAACGGCCCGGCGGGTGCGCCACGAACGCGTCCCAGACCGGCCCGGGATGGGGCTCGAGATCGCTCGGCGACGCGGTCGGCGGTGCCCGCCGGGGTGCCCGCTTCAGGGCCTGCAGATCGGTGCCGTGGACATCGATCGCGAGGGCGTCGGACAGGATCTCGCCGAGCATCCGGACGCGTTCCTCCACCGCAGCGGTACGTTGAGCCGCCTCGGCGGTACGCCCAGGTGGCCGGTCGCTGCGGGCGTGACCTTCAACGGTTCGGCCCATCGCCTCACACCTCTCAGCTCTAATGTAACCGGCCAACCACGCTGTGCGACCGAGCTGACGGAGAGTTGGTAAGGACATTGCTTGCCGTCCACTCCCTGTTTCCTGCCGCACGTGCAGTTGCAGGGGCATCTGACTGGGGCGACGATGACAGTCATGAGCCTGCCGTCGTACGCATCCGGAGTGTCCGAGGTTCCCTTGCTGGGCGAGACGATCGGCGCCAACCTGAGACGCACGGTCGGCGAGTACGGCGATCGGGACGCACTGGTGGAGGTCCAGACCGGACGACGATGGACGTACGCCGAATTGGGCGCGGAGGTCGACGTGGTCGCGCGGGGCCTGCTCAGCCGGGGCATTGCGAAGGGTGACCGGGTCGGCGTCTGGGCCCCGAACTGCGCGGAGTGGACGATCACGCAGTACGCGACCGCGATGATCGGCGCGATCCTGGTGAACATCAACCCGGCGTACCGGACGCACGAGCTGTCCTACGCGCTCAACCAGTCCGGGATACGCCTGCTGATCTCGGCGACCGAGTTCAAGACCAGCGACTACCGGGCGATGGTCGAGCACGTGCGGCCGCAGTGCCAGTCGCTCGAGGAGACCGTCTACATCGGCACCGGCGACTGGGACGAACTCCGGGACGCCGCCGGCCGCGTCACCGAGGACGAACTGCACGAACGCGAAGCGGAGTTGGCGTTCGACGACCCGATCAACATCCAGTACACCAGCGGCACCACGGGTTTCCCCAAGGGCGCGACCCTCAGCCACCACAACATCCTGAACAACGGCTTCTTCGTCACCGAGACGATCGCGTTCACCGCCGAGGACCGGCTCTGCATCCCCGTCCCCTTCTACCACTGCTTCGGTATGGTGATGGGGAACCTCGGCTGCACCACACACGGTGCCTGCATGGTGATCCCCGGCCCGGCCTTCGACCCGGCGGCGACGCTGAAAGCCGTGCAGGACGAGCGATGCACCGCGTTGTACGGCGTACCGACGATGTTCATCGCCGAGCTCGGGCTGCCGGACTTCGGCGACTACGACCTCACCAGCCTGCGGACCGGCGTGATGGCGGGATCGCCGTGCCCGATCGAGGTGATGAAGCGCTGCGTCGCCGACATGCACATGGCCGAGGTCGCGATCTGCTACGGCATGACCGAGACGTCACCGGTCTCGACGCAGACCCGTCGCGACGACGACCTGGACCGGCGTACGTCGACCGTCGGCCGGGTGATGCCACACGTCGAGGTGAAGCTCCTCGACCCCGCCACCGGTCTGGTCGTCGGCCGAGGTGAGCCGGGCGAGCTGTGCACCCGTGGGTACTCCGTGATGCTCGGCTACTGGAACGAGCCGGAGAAGACCGCGGAGGCGATCGACCAGGCCCGCTGGATGCATACCGGCGACCTGGCGACGATGCGCGAGGACGGGTACGTGAACATCGTCGGCCGGATCAAGGACATGGTGATCCGCGGCGGCGAGAACGTATACCCGCGGGAGATCGAGGAGTTCCTCTACACCCACCCCGACATCGCCGACGTCCAGGTGATCGGCGTACCGGACGAGAAGTACGGCGAGGAGCTCTGCGCCTGGATCAAGCTCAAGTCCGGCGCCGACCCGCTCGACGCCGCCGCGGTCCGCGCGTTCGCCAACGGCAAACTCGCCCACTTCAAGATCCCCAGGTACGTCCTGCTGGTCGACGACTTCCCGATGACCGTCACCGGCAAGGTCCGCAAGGTCGAGATGCGCGAGAAGTCCCTGGAAATGCTGGGCCTCAGCTGACCTCGGGCTTGCCCTGGACGAGAGCCTCCCGGTCCTCGGTCCAGAACTGCAGGATCTCGCGCCCGTCGTCGTCCCATCGCAGCCGGGCGAACTGACGCTTCTGGACGTCGTACGCCGGTGAGCCCTCATGCGCCTGGCCTTCGACCGCCTCGGGCAGAGCGAGTACGATCTGGCCCACGTCGTTCCAGGTGGACATCTCAAGCTCCCTTGAGGTGTACGGCGAAGGCCTGCAGGGCCGGGGTGTCTTCGCCCCGGCGCCAGACCAGGCCGAAGGCCGAGTCGGGGACGCCGGTGAGCGGGATGTTGACGATGTCGGCGCGGCGGTTGTTCTCCGCGGTGGGGCGGCAGAGCAGCATGCCACCGCGATCGGCGGCGATCAGGGCCAGGCCTTCCTGCAGGGTGGCGACCTCGGGGCCGCGGGTGATCAGCGCACCGGTCGGGGTCTGTGTCGGCGCTTGGGCTTGGCGCCAGTAGCCGGGCGCAGGACCGGAGACACCGATCAGGACCGCGCCTGCCAGGTCTTCGATATCGAGTTGTTGGCGGCCTGCCAAGGGATGCCGCGTGGACACCGTGAGGGTCTGCGGTTGTCGGGAGAACACCGGGCCGAGGACCAGATCGTCCTCGGCGACGGGCAGCAGCACGACTGCGGCGTCGACGCCGCCACGCCGGAGGCCGCCGAACGGATCGTTCAGCGGTAGTTCGCACGTACCGATCAGGCAGTTCGGATTCTGCGACTGGAACACCGAGATCGCGGCCAGGACCTCGTCGCTCGCCGCGCCCTGGAACCCGATCTGGAGTTTGCCCTTCACCTGCGTCGCGAGCTCGCGCGCGTTCGTCACCACGCGTTCCAGCGCGGCGTACGCCGGCCGCAGCGAGGTGAGGAAGTTCTGGCCGAGCGGGGTCAGGGCAACCCGGCGGCTGGTCCGCTCGAACAGCGGCCCGCCGATCCGGCGTTCCAGCGACTGCAGCAACTGGCTGACCCGGCTCTGCGACAGGTACAGGCGTTCCGCCGTACGCCCGAAGTGGAGCTCCTCGGCCAGCACCAGGAAGCACTCCAGCTCGCGGATCTCGACGCCCACGCGCATCTCCTCCGATCGATGAGCTCAGCTAATACAAGCATGATCACATCGCCGTTGTTCCGCACCGGTGCGCGGCCGTTCAGTGGATGTATGACGACAATCTGCGCCGACCAGGTCGCACCGGCCACCCGCGGCTGGGCGCCCCCGGTGGTGATGGCAGCGACCGTGTTCACCGTGGTCACCGCCGAGATGCTGCCGGTCGGCCTGCTCACGCCGATCGGGTCGAGCCTCCAGGTCAGCGAAGGTACGGCGGGCCTCACCCTGACCGTCACTGGTGTGGTGTCCGCGCTGGCCTCGCCGATCCTCCCGCTGGTGCTGGGCAAGCTCGACCGCCGCATCGTGATGGTCGGACTGATGGCACTTCTCGCCGCCGCGAGCCTCGTCGCGGCCGCCGCCCCGACCTTCGGCGTGCTGATGATCGCCCGCGTCCTCTTCGGCATCTCGCTCGGCGGTGTCTGGCTGTTCACGGTCGGCCTCGCGCGACGCGTCGTACCGGCGCACGCGGCCGGACCGGCGACCTCGCTCATCTTCAGCGGGATCGGAATCGCTTCTGTACTGGGGATCCCGGCCGGGGCGTTTGTCGGCGAACTGTTCGGCTGGCGCTGGGCGTTCGCCGCCGTCGGCGTGCTGTCGGCAACGCTCGCCGCGGCCCTCGTGCTCTTCCTGCCTCCGCTGTCCGCCGAGAAGGCAGTCCGGCTGAGCGACGTCGCGGAAGTCCTCAAGATCAAGCAACTCCGCGTCGGCCTGGCCCTGGTCGCACTCCTCGTGACAGGCCACTTCGCCGCCTACACGTACGTGCGACCGCTCCTCGAGAAGCAGGCCGGCATCACTCCCGCCCTCATCGGCACGTTGCTCCTCGCGTACGGCGTCGCCGGCGTCATTGGCAACTTCGTCGCGGGCTCGCTCCGCCCGGCGCGTGCCCTCGGAATGATCGCCCTCGGCATCGCGACAGTCGCCGTACTCATGCCTGTTCTCGGTACGACGCTGACCGGAGCCCTTGTATTGCTGGTTGTTTGGGGCTTCTCGCACGGCGGCACCAGCGTGAGCACACAGGCGTGGGGTCACGCCGCGGCACCCAGTGCCCCCGAAGCGTCGTCCGCCGTACTCGTCGGGGTGTACAACGGCGCGATCGCACTGGGTGCTTTCGCCGGCGGCCAGGCCGCCGACCACCTCGGTACGACGACCGTCACCTGGCTACCGGCAGTCCTCGGCACGGCGGCGCTGATCGTGGTCCTAGCGAACCGCCGCCAGCGCGGCTGAGTCCTCCTCACCGAAGGTGTCTTCGAGTTTCTCGGGGGAGTAGTCGAGGTCGATCCCGGCCACGTCCGCGCCGACCGCCGACTCGATCGCGCCGAGGCGGCGGGTCGCGCGGTCGCCGGCGTACGCCATCAGGGCGGTCGGGTTGATCTCCGGCGGGAGCGCGGGGGAGTTGTCCATCGCCCATTGGATCTGGGTGAGCGCGTGTGGGAGCAGCTCCTCCATCGTGTCGGTGACGACCTTCCAGTTGGACTCGTCCGCGGCGACGTGCCGCCGGCAGGTGAACGTGCCCCAGGCCATGTGGCGTCGTTCGTCGTCACCGATGCGGCGGATCAGTTCCTGCATGCCGGGCAGGACTCCACGGGAGGTGCACAGCAGGTTCCACGCGTGGTAGCCGGTCAGGGCCAGAGTCCCTTCCACCACGTGGTTGTAGGTGACGGATGCCCGAACCTGGTTGGCCGGCGAAGGGTCGTCGGCCAAGGACTTCAGGGCGACCGGTAGCGCCTCGTAGAAGATCGCGCGGTAGCCCGGGTTGTGCTCGATGAAATGGTGCAGGTCCTCGGTGACGCCGACCGCGTCCAGCCAGAGCCGGAAGACCGCGGTGTGCTTGGCCTCCTCGAAGCAGAACTGGGTCAGGTACATCTCGTCGCCGAAGCGTCCCTCGGCCGCCATCGCCTGCAGAAACGGCTGCAGGTCCTCGGTCACCGCCTCCTCGCCCGCGATGAACTGCGAGCACAGCAGCAACGCGTTGTGCTTGTCGTTGTCGCTGAGCTCCTGCCAGTCCTTCGCGTCCTGGCTGAAGTCGATGTCCCGTGGGTTCCAGAACTTGCGGTTGCCCTTGTCGAACAACCGCAGCGGCAGCGCCTCCCAGTTGAGGCCACCGGACCGCAGCGAGCTGAAACCCTGCCGGTACAAAGGATTCGTCATGTGCGACCTCCAGTTGTGCTCAGGAACGGACCGAGGACTAAGGCCAGCTGGTCGGCGACCAGGACCGGCGCGGGACCGGGACTGACGATGTGACTGATCACGACACGCAATGCGACGTCTACGCAGGCGGTTGCGTCGTCGGCCGGGATCTGGGGCCAATGTGTGCGTACGTGTGCGTCGAGCCGCTGATGACACAGCTCCAGCACCTGCTGCCCCCGTGTGGTCAGCAGCTGACTGGCCTGGTCGGATCCCGGTTGTCCCAGCGCCGCCTTCAGCAGCGGGTTGTCCGCGGCCTGCCGGAGCGCCCGCTCGACCGCGGCCCGGAGGCCGTCGATCGGGTCGGACTGCTCGGCGAGCGCAGCGTTCACCTCGACCAGGAACCGTTCGGTCTCGCGCGCGACGACGGCCTGCAGCACGCCCCACTTGTCGCCGAACTCGTTGTAGACGGTCTGGCGGGAGACGCCGGTCCGCCGGGCGACGTCGGCCATCCGGAGTCCGTCGTACCCGCCGGCGACGATCACCTCGTAGGCGGCGTCGAGCAACTCCTCGCGCAGTCGGCGCTTGGTCCGGTCGGCAAACGAGTCCATGGCCCGATGGTTTACATATTTCTCCCAAGTGTCAAGTAATCGGACAGGTCATCTTGAATTGTCAAGCGAATGCGGAATCCGCGCGCGGTCCCGCCGCCGGAACACGTAGGGTTGGGGACGTGTCAACCGCCGAGATCCAGCCCGCGCCCACCACCGCCGATGTGCCGGAACTGGTGGTCGGCTTCGACCTGGACATGACGCTGATCGACTCGCGGCCGGGGATCCAGGCCGTCTGGGACCTGCTCGCCGCGGAGACCGGCGTACCGATCGATTCCGACCTGGTGGTGAGCCGGCTCGGACCGCCGCTGACCATCGAGATGGCGAACTGGTTCCCGCCGGAGCAGATCGACGCGATGGTCGCGCGGTACCGCGAGCACTACCCGTCGCACGCGATCACCGGGAGCCTGCCGCTGCCCGGTGCGGCCGAGTCGCTGGCTGCCGTCCGCGCCCTGCGTGGCCGGACCATGGTGGTGTCGGCGAAGTACACGCCATCGGTGCTGCTGCACATGCAGCACCTCGGCCTCGACATCGACGAGCCGGTCGGCGATCTGCACGGCGCGGACAAGGGCACGGCGCTGCGCGAGCACAAGGCGACGATCTACGTGGGTGACCACACCGCCGACATCGAGGGAGCCCGTGCCGCCGGGGCAGTCGCGGTAGCCGTGGCGACCGGGCCGTTCACCGCGGACGAGTTGCGTGCGTACGGCGCGGACGTCGTACTGAACGACCTGACCGAGTTCCCGGCCTGGCTGGATGCCTACGTGCTCGAGCAGCGGCTGGAAGCGTTGATGAAGCGGCTGTCCGGCTACGACAAGATGGTCGTCGCGTTCAGCGGCGGCGCCGACTCGGCGTTCCTGCTGGCGGCCGCGGCTCGGGCGATCGGCCCGGCCAATGTGGTCGCCGCCACCGCGATCTCGCCGAGCCTCCCGGCAGCCGAGCTGGAGCCGGCCGCCCGCTTCGCCGACAGCCTCGGCGTCCGGCACCTGACGCCGCACACGCACGAGATGGACCGCGAGGGCTACCAGGCCAACGCGGGCGACCGGTGCTACTTCTGCAAGGCCGAACTGGTCGAGACGCTGCAGCCGATCGCGGACGAGTTCGGCATCACCGCGATCGCGACCGGCACGAACGCCGACGACGCGATCGCCGGGTTCCGGCCGGGCATCCGCGCCGCCTTCGAACGGGGTGCGCTCACACCGCTGAAGGACGCGCGGCTGACCAAGGCGCAGATCCGCGAGGCCTCCCGCAGCTGGGGACTGGAGACCTCGGACAAGCCGGCCGCGGCCTGTCTGTCCAGCCGGATCGCGTACGGCATCCGCATCACGCCGAACCTGCTGGCCCGGGTCGACCGGGCCGAAGAGGCGGTCCGTTCCCGCCTCACGCCGTACGGCGTCCAGAACGTCCGGGTCCGGGATCTGGGCGACGCCGCGAGCATCGAGATCGACGGCGACCTGCTGGACCGGGTGGACCACGAGCCACTCATCGCAGCCGTCGTCGCCGAGGGCTTCCCGGCCGCCCGGCTCGACCCCCGCGGCTTCCGCTCGGGCTCGATGAACGAGCGCCTGAAGGATCCGGAGAAGTACCGATGAGGTGTGGGTCCCGGTATCTGTGGGAAGTCTGCCGGATCAGATAGTTTCCCGGAGGCGCCGCGGCGCCGGTTCACGTACGCTGGGTTCCCGATCAGGCCGCCCGCCCGGTCGGTTCCGACGATTGACGACTGAAGAGGTTCCCGTGCCCGTTGGCAAGGTCAAGTGGTATGACTCCGAGAAGGGGTTCGGCTTCCTCAGCAAGGAAGAGGGCGGTGACGTCTACGTCCGGGCCGAGGCTCTGCCCGCCGGAGTGACCAACCTCAAGCCGGGGCAGAAGGTCGAGTTCGGTGTCGTCGAGGGCCGCAAAGGTGAGCAGGCCCTGCAGGTCCGGCTGATCGACCCGCCGCCGTCGGTGGCGAAGGCGATGCGGCCGAAGCCGGAGGAGATGCAGCTCGTCATCGAGGACCTGATCAAGCTGCTGGACAACCTCGGCGAGGGCTACCGCCGCGGCCGCCACCCCGACAACAAGGCCGCCCGTCAGGTCGCGACCGTGCTGCGCGGGGTCGCCGACAAGCTGGACATCTGAGCTCAGCCCTGCCGATCGGTCGGGGCCTTCCGGTCGATCGGGGACTGTCGGTCGATCCGGGCCTGGATGCCGTCGAGCACGGTCCCCAGGCCGTCCCGGAACCCGTCGTCCTCGAAGTCCAGGTCGAGGTCGTCCACCGAGTTCGGCTGCTGTACGCCGGCCGCGATCGCCGGGAACCGATCCTCGGTCGCGAGCAGGCGCAGTCGCTGGTTGTAGAGCCGGCCCGCGGTCGCGGCCTCCTCGGGGGTCTGCGTCAGCATCGTCAAGGTCAGCTGCATGGTCCCGCGGACGTAGATGTTCACCAGCAGCATCGACGACAGCCTCTCGTTCGCCGTCAGCGGCGTACCGTCGAACGCCTGCAACGCCGACTCCATCCAGGTCAGCTGGTTGGGTGACAGCGGCGGCTCGGACACCGGCACCTGCAGGATCCACGGGTGCTGCCGCAGGCTGTCACGAAACGCCTCGGCCCACCCGGTGATGCGGCCGCGCCAGTCCTGCCCGGCCACCGGCTCGGGCGCCTCGCCGAACGCTTCTTCGAGCATCACGGCGTACAGGTCGTCCTTGGAATCGACGTACCGGTAGAGCGACATCGTGGTGAAGCCGAGCTCGGCTGCCACCTTGCTCATCGAGACCGCGGCCAGGCCGCCCGTGTCGGCCAGCCGGATCGCCGCCTGGCCGATGTCGCTCAGGTGGAACGCCGGCTTCGGCCCCGGCCGGGCCGGACCCTCGATCCCCCACAACTGCTGCAGCACTCGCGGCAGCTCCACCTGCTCGTCCATGTGGCCCTCCTCGGCGTCCTTCGGGAATGACTGTTTACATCATAGACAGATGCGGCTATGGTCTGTGTATGGCGCACACAGTGTGCGGCGCAGACAGATAAATCCGGAGGGGCATCATGGGTCCGACAGAACGAGCGGGACGCAAAGAGTGGATCGCGCTCGGCGTGCTCGCACTGCCGCTGTTGCTGGTGTCGATGGACGTCTCGGTCCTGTACTTCGCGGTCCCGTACATCAGCGCGGACCTGGGGGTCTCGGCGACCGAGCAGCTGTGGATCTTCGACATCTACGGGTTCGTGCTGGCCGGTCTGCTGATCACCATGGGTTCGCTCGGTGACCGGATCGGCCGCCGCCGGCTGCTGATCTTCGGTGCCGTCGCGTTCGGTCTGGCCTCGGTGGCCGCGGCGTACGCGCAGAGCCCGGAGCAGCTGATCGCGGCCCGCGCGGTGCTCGGAATCGGTGGCGCGACCCTGATGCCGTCGACCCTGGCGCTGATCCGGAACATGTTCCACGACGCTCAGCAGCGGGCGAAGGCGATCGCGTTCTGGAGCGCGGTGATGATGGGTGGGATCTCGCTCGGCCCGGTGCTCGGAGGCTTCCTGCTGGAGCACTTCTGGTGGGGTTCGGTGTTCCTGATCAACACCCCGGCGATGCTCCTGCTGCTGGTGCTCGCGCCGATGCTGCTGCCGGAGTTCAAGGCGCCGAGCGGTGGCAGGTTCGACCTGATCGGATCGCTGCTGTCGCTGGCCGCCGTACTGCCGGTGATCTGGGGGATCAAGGAGCTGGCGGCGAACGGGGCGTCCGCGCTGCCGGTGGTCGCGATCGTGGCCGGCCTGGTCTTCGGAGTGATGTTCGTGCAGCGGCAGCGGACCGCGGCGTACCCGATGATCGAGCTGGGGATGTTCCGCAACATGGCGTTCAGCGGCTCGCTGGTGGCCAATACTGTCGGGACTTTGGCCCTGGTGGGCAACGCGGTCTTCATGACCCAGTACTTGCAGCTGGTGCATGGCCTGAGCCCGTTCAAGGCGGCTCTGTGGTCACTGGCTCCGTCGGTGGTGGTTGGCGGTGCGGCGCCTCTGGCAGCCTCGCTGGCTCGGCGGATCGATCGGGCTTATGTGATCGGCGGCGCCTTCGTCCTGGCGGCTTCCGGGTTCGGTGTCCTGACCCAGGTGCGGGTCGACTCCTCCCTGGCGGTCGTCCTGACCGGAGCCGCGCTGCTGGCCGCCGGTCTGGTGATGGTGATGTCGCTGGTGACCGAGGCGATCGTCGGATCCGTCGCCCCGGAGCGGGCCGGTTCGGCCTCTGCGGTGATGGAGACCTGCAGCGAGTTCGGTGGCGCGCTGGGCATCGCGGTCCTCGGCTCGATCGGTACTGCGGCCTACCGCTCGGACCTGCCGTCGGGGGCAGCGGCTCCGGTCCGCGAGGGTTTGCCGGCCGCGACCGCAGCGGCGGCTCACCTGCCCGGCCAGGTCGCCGAGACCGTTCTGGCCACCGCGCGGCACGCCTTCACCCACAGCATGAACGTGGTCGCCGTCGTCGGTTGCGTCCTTCTTCTGGTCACCGCGGTTGTCGCCACCACCACCCTGCGCGGCACCGCTGCCTCCCCGGAGCTCGTCCCCGTCTCCGAAGAGGAGGACGACACAGAACTCCAGCCAGTCGCGTAAGCCCCACCGGAGTCGCCTGACCCCTCCATAGATCAGCCCCGGCGCACCCGCGCCGGGGCTGGTCTGCGCTCACCGGACCTCCAGGCCATCACAACGGTCGCGACTCCGCCCGGGCTGAGCGGCAGGCCGGCCGGGCCGACGAGATTGTGATGGCCTGGAGGTCCGCCGGTCCGGTTCAGCGGGGTGGGCGGCGCCCGCCCGGGCGGCGTTTGAAGAAGCGTGGGTCCTGCTCGGGCTGGCGTTCGACGGTCGGCTCCTCGGCCCACCGGGCCTGATCCTCGAGCGTGTCCTCGTCCTCGTCGTCCTTCTGCCCACTCCACCAGCGCCCGACCGGCTGCTCCCCGCCACCCCCTTGCCCGCCACCAGGTGGCTTCTGGTCCTCGGTCCTCAGCTCCACCGTCGGCTCGTCGTACCGGCCGGAGCGCTGTGCGCGGTTCGCGCGCTGCTCGGCGACGCTGGTGGTCATGATCGTGCGGCTCGTGCTGGTCGGATGCTCAGACTCCGCGTCGCCCGCCCGGCGCGGCGCATCGCCGGACCGCCGGTGCGGCTCGCCGCCGCCCGGCCTGCGACCTGGCCCGCCCTCGGCCCGCAGGCCGGTGGGTAGTGGCTTCGACGGCTTCATCCGGATGACCAGGAAGACCACGGCGAGCAGGACAACTGCCAGGAAGCCGAAGCCGAGCCGCGGGATCAGCGGCAGCACGATGCCGCAGCCGCCACCGATCACCCAGGCCAGTTGCAACACCGTCTCCGAGCGTGCGAAGACCGACGTACGCACGGATTCCGCGACGTCGCGCTGGATCATCGCGTCCAGCGACAGCTTCCCGAGCGAACTGCACAGACCCGCGATCAGGCCGAGTGCGATGAGGCTCGGGAACCCGTACAGCACCGCCACCGCGACCGCGAGCGTCGCGTCCACGATCAGCACCACCAGCACGACCACCTCGGGTTTTCGTGCCTTGAGCAACGATCCGCTCAGGGTGCCGAGGCTGTTGCCGATCCCGGCCGCGGCGATCACCGCGGCGACCGCGATCGCGCCGTCGACCCCACTGATCGGTTTGTCCCGGAGCAGGAAGGCCAGATACATGGTGAGGAAGCCGGACACGAACCGGAGTCCGAGGTTGCATCGGATGCCGCGTGCCACCGCCGCGGTGATCGCCCTGCGCCGCGCGTCGCGCCCCGCCGTACCGGTGATCTCCTCGTCCGCGGGGGAGTCGACCTCGCTGGGCAGCCGGATCGCGAGGATCAGGCCGATCGTGTACACGACCGCGGCCCAGCGCAGCGACCACTGCGGCCCGATCGCGGCGAACGCTCCCGCAATGACCGCGCCGACGGTCGCGCCCACGACACCGGCCAGCGAGATCCGGGAGTTGGCCGTGACGAGCGTGATCTCCTTCGGCAGCAACCGCGGTACGGCGGAGGCGCGGGTCACGCCGTACGCCTTGGACGCGACCAGGCAACCGAGTGCGGCCGGGTAGAGCCAGGCCGAGCCCGAGCCGGTCATCGACGCGGCGAGGCTCCAGACCAGGAAGCCACGCAGACCGAGCGTCGCTCCGATCGCCCAGCGGCGGCCGTGGCGGAACCGGTCCAGGATCGGTCCGATCAGCGGCGCCATCAGGGCGAACGGCGCCATCGTCAGCAGCAGGAACAAGGCGACACGGTCGCGGGCCTGGTCGCTCGGCACGGTGAAGAACACGGTCCCGGCCAGCGAGACCGCGAACGCGGTGTCACCGGCAGCGTTGACCGCGCCCAGCTCGATCAGCCGGGACAGACCCGATTCGCGGGCGCCCTGAGCGCCCGTCAGTCCGCGGATCCGGCGGCCGGTGGCCCGGCCGACCTTGCCACCCACGGCTGCTGTCTTCTTCGACGCGGAAGCGAACCCGGTCGCGCCGACCTTCGAAGCGTGGCCGACCTTCTTGCTCGCAGTTCCCAGCTTGTCCCGTGCGTCGCTGAACCGATCACCGGGCGATTTCCCCGCCGTCGATTGCCCGCCGGTCGATTGCCCACCGGACGGCTTTGCGGCCCTCGGCTGCCCGCCGGTCGGTCGCTCGCCGGCGGGCTTTCCGCCGGGCGTCGACTTCGGGTCGGCGGGGTCTGGGCTGTGCATGGAACCATCCTGCCTCCTGCGGGGGACAGACCGTAGTCACGGCGCGTTCGGAAGACCGCCTCGGCCGTGCGAGAATGGGCGATTGTGACTCCCGTCAGAACTCCGGAACCGGTGCGTGCCAAGGCCGACGCGATCAGTGTCGCGGCGGTCGACCCTGCCCGTGAGGCGGCGATCGACGAGGCCGGTACTGCGCAGGTCGGGGAGTACCTCGGTCATTCGGTCGAGGGTGAGCGCCTCGTCACCCACTACTTCGCCTCCACCCACCCGGGCTACCGGGGCTGGCGGTGGGCGGTCACGGTGACCCGCGCCTCCCGGGCGAAGACGGTCACGGTCAACGAGGTCGTCATGCTCCCCGGCGACGCGGCAGTCGTCGCGCCGGAGTGGGTCCCGTGGTCCGAGCGCGTCCAGCCGGGCGACCTCCGCCCCGGCGACCTGTTCCCGACCCACGCCGACGACCCACGCCTCGAGGCCGGCTTCACCGACACCGGCGCCCCGGACGACGTACGCGCAGTCGTCGACGAACTCGGCCTGGGCCGCGAGCGCGTGCTCTCGCCGTTCGGTCGTGAGGAAGCGGCCGAGCGCTGGTACGCCGGTGACTTCGGTCCGAGCGCGCCGATCGCGCAGGCCGTCCCGTACAAGTGCCACTCGTGCGGCTACTGGATCCGCCTGGCCGACAGCCTCGGCCAAGCCTTCGGCATCTGTGCGAACGAGATGGCTCCGGGCGAGGGCCGCGTCGTCGCGTACGACTACGGCTGCGGCGCCCACTCCGACGCGGTCATCGACCTCCCGGATCAACCGTCCGCCGAACACGCCTTCGACACCACCGGCTACGACACCCTCGAACTAGCCGACGCCGTCCAATCCGAGGTCGAGGCCGCCGCCGAACCAGAATCGGACGACGAACTCAAGTAAAGGCCGCATCCCCCACCGTGCTGCTGGACCTCAACCACGAGGCACTCCCGGTGTCCTTTGGCGTGGGTTCTATTCCTCGTGTTCTGGGCGGTGGCCGGCTTGGATGGCGGCCCAGCGGCGGCGGCAGTACCAGAGGCCGATGAGACCGAGGCCGAAGCCGGCGACGGTGACCCAGAGCCACCATTCGAGGCCGTCTTCTTTGAGCTCGTCGCGGAAGATCAGGACGACGACGAACGCGACCGCCCAGGCGATGATCCCGACGATGACGCTGGGGATGCCGGACAGGTCGAGCGGCTTCACCTCGGCGTGGACCAGTTCACCGCGGGCGAGCTGGCTCGTGGGGTCGGTCCGCTTCTTCGACGCCTCCCGTTCGTCTGACACGGCTCTACCTTAGTACCCATCACCCCAGCCACCGGCAGCGGAACAGTTTTGCGTCAGTGCTCGCAACCGGTGGGCAGGAACTGGCACGATGCGGGCATGAGCTCGCCCCAGGCCACGACGGCCCGCTCCGGATCGAATGTCGTCGACTCGTACTTCAAGATCAGCCAACGTGGATCCACCCTCAGCCGGGAGATCCGTGGCGGGCTGGTCACGTTCTTCACGATGGCCTACATCGTGGTGCTGAACCCGCTGATCATCGGCACGGTGCAGGACGGCGACGGCCAGCTCGTCGGTGGTGGAACCAGTACGGCGGCCTCGATCGCCAAGATCGCGGTCGCCACCGCGCTGGTCGCGGGCGTGGTCACGATCCTGATGGGCGTGGTGGCGAACTTCCCGCTCGCGCTGGCCACCGGCCTCGGCCTGAACGCGTTCATCGCGTTCTCGGTCGCGACCAAGATGACCTGGGCCGACGCGATGGGCCTGGTGGTGTGGGAGGGCCTGATCATCCTGGTCCTGGTGCTGACCGGGTTCCGCAAAGCGGTGT
Source organism: Kribbella sp. NPDC050241 (assembly GCF_044459685.1). Classification (NCBI taxonomy): domain Bacteria; kingdom Bacillati; phylum Actinomycetota; class Actinomycetes; order Propionibacteriales; family Kribbellaceae; genus Kribbella; species Kribbella sp. NPDC050241. The sequence continues at coordinate 125,520 of NZ_JBITJE010000003.1, read as the reverse complement.
TCGAGGCGGTGCCGCTGCAGCTGAAGGTCGCGATCAGCGTCGGCATCGGCCTGTTCATCGCGTTCATCGGCTTCATCGATGCGGGCTTCGTCCGTCGCCCGGCGGCACTGGCCGGGCCGCCGGTCGAGCTCGGAGTCGCCGGCAACCTTCGGGGCTGGCCGGTGCTGGTCTTCGTGTTCGGCCTGGTCCTGATCGTCACGCTGTACGCGCGGAAGGTGAAAGGCGCCATCCTGATCGGCATTCTGGGCGCGACCGCGTTGTCGATCGTGATCGAGGCGATCGCCGGGATCGGTGCCCGCAGCGACAAGAACCCGGGCGGCTGGGGCCTGAGCGTGCCGAAGCTGCCGGACGACTGGTTCACCAAACCGAACTTCGACACGATCGGCGAGTTCAGCCTGTTCGGGTCGTTCGAGCGGGTCGGCGTGATCTCCGCGCTGCTGCTGATCTTCACGCTGATGCTGGCGGACTTCTTCGACACGATGGGCACGATGACTGCGATCGGCGCCGAGGCCGGGCTGCTCGACAAGGAGGGCAACCCGCCGAACGCGCAGCGCATCCTGGTCGTCGACAGCGTCGCGGCCGCGGCCGGTGGCGCCGCGTCGGTCTCGAGCAACACGTCGTACATCGAGTCGGCGTCCGGTGTCGGTGAAGGAGCCCGGACCGGGCTCGCGAGCGTGGTGACCGGGATCTGCTTCCTGATCTCGATGGTGGTCGCGCCGCTGGTCACGCTGGTGCCGTACGAAGCGGCGACGCCGGCGTTGATCCTGGTCGGGTTCCTGATGATGGCGCAGGTGAAGGGGATCAACTTCGATGACTTCGACATCGCGTTCCCGGCGTTCCTGACCATCATCCTGATGCCGTTCACGTACTCGATCACGGCCGGCATCGGCGCGGGCTTCGTGATGTACGTCATCCTGAAGGTGATTCGGGGCAGGACCCGCGACATTCACCCGCTGATGTGGATCGTGTCGGCGCTGTTCGTCGTGTACTTCGCGATCGGCCCACTCAGCGACTGGCTCACCTAGCCCAGGTTGTCGTCGCGCCAGACGACCGGGTAGATCGGCGTGGGGGCCGACGATGGGTGAGCTGGGGGCGGCGTACTGTCCGGGAGTGGATCCTGTTGAGGCTTTTCCTGCACAGTCTGCTCGTACTGGTCGATTCACGCTTGGTCTGCCTCGTGCGTTCACGCTGTCTCCGGACGGTGAGCGTGTGCTCTTCCTTCGGACCCGTGGGCCGGAGGACCGGGCCGGTTGCCTCTGGTTGCTCGATCTGAACGACGGTCAGGAGCATCTCCTGGTCGCGCCGGAGAACCTCGGCGACGACGGGCCGGTGCCCGAGGCCGAGCTGATCCGTCGGGAGCGGAGTCGCGAGCGCACTGCCGGCGTTGTCGCCTACTCGACCGACCGTGCGGTCCGCCAGGTCGCCTTTGCGGTGAAGGGCGACCTTTACCAGCTCGACCTCGACAGCACTGACCGCCGGCCGGTAGCTGTGCCAACCGCGGGACCGGTCGTCGATCCGCGCATCGACCCGACCGGCCGCCGGGTCGCGTACGTGACGGGCCGTGCACTGCACGTGGTGGAGCTTGCTACTGGCAACGATCAGCAACTGGCCGCGGACCCGGACCCCGAGGTCGCCTGGGGCCTCCCCGAGCACGTTGCCGCGGAGTCGATGCAGCGCAACCGCGGCCACTGGTGGTCTCCCGACGGCACCCGGTTGCTGGCGGCAAGGGTCGACCAGACCCCGGTCCAGCGCTGGTGGATCGCGGACCCGGCCAACCCTGGCCGGAAGCCCCGCGAGATCGCCTACCCCGCCGCCGGTACGCCGAACGCCCTCGTCACCCTGCACGCGTTCGACGTGTCCGGCGGCTCGGGCACCCAGCGCTCGCTGGACAACCCCAACGACTCGGGCACCGAGCGCCGGCTGGAGAGCTCTGGCGGCGTCGAGCTGCGGTGGGACAGGGCGGCGTACGAGTATCTGACTTCGGCCGGATGGGACTCGCACGGGCCGCTGATCGGTGTGCAGTCCCGCGACCAACGCACGCTGCAGGTACGAGCGGCCTATCCGGACACCGGCGAGACGCATCTCGTGCACGAGCAGCGTGATCCCGCCTGGGTCGAGCTCATCGCCGGAACCCCGGCACGCACCGAATCGGGCCGCCTCGTCCACACCGAGGATGCGGGGGAGACCCGGCGGCTACTGGTCGGTGGAGAAGCGGTCACCCCAGACGGCCTGCAGGTCCGCGCCGTCCTGGATGTCTCAGGCGAGGCGGTCCTCTTCGAGGCGAACGACGAGCCGACCGAGCGCCACCTCTGGCTGTACGACGAGACCGGGCTGCATCAGCTGAGCGAAGGTGCAGGCATTCACACCGGAAACCGCGTCCCCGGTGCGCTCCTGGTGGTCTCCAACACCGAGTCCGGCCGATCGTTCGTCGCGCGGAGGGACGGTCGACCGGACCGAGCGATCAGTGCGCTCAACGCCAAGCCAGTGCTCACTCCGCGGATCACCTGGTTGCGGGCCGGCGAACTGCAGCTGCGGACCGCTCTCCTGCTGCCCTCCTGGCATCAGCCCGGCGACGCGCCGCTGCCGGTCCTGATGTCGCCGTACGGCGGTTCCGCCGCGCAGCTTGCGGTGCGGGTCACCGGTGGGTGGTTCGCCACTGCTCAGTGGTACGCCGAAGCCGGGTTCGCCGTGATCATCGCCGACGGCCGGGGTACGCCGGGACGCGGTCCGACGTGGGAGAAGGCGGTCCATCTCGACACCATGACGGCTCCGCTCGAGGATCAGGTGACGGCGTTGCGCTCCGTCGCGGAGCAGACCGGTGCCCTCGATCTGACCAAGGTCGCCATGCGGGGCTGGAGCTACGGCGGCCTGCTCGCCGCGGCTGCGGTCCTCCGCCGGCCGGATGTCTTCCATGCGGCGATCGCCGGCGCTCCTCCGAGCGACTCGCGGATGTACGACACGCATTGGCGCGAGCGGTTCCTGGGGCATCCCGATGAGAACCCCGAGGTCTACGACCGCTCGTCACTGCTCACCTACGCGGCCGATCTCCGTCGTCCTCTGCTGCTGGTGCATGGTCTGGCCGACGACAACGTGGTTGCCGCCCACACCCTGCGGCTGTCGGCCGCATTGCTCGCGGCCGGCCGTCAGCATCAGGTGCTGCCGCTGTCCGGGGCCACCCACATGCCCACCGACGCGGCGACCCTGGAAGGACTGATGCACCACGAGCTCCGCTTCCTCAAGGAGTCCCTCTAGGTCTGCCCGGATTGTTAGTGGACCTGAGGCACTCACCAACCCTTCGGTCGGGGCATCACCGGCGCAGGTCTGAGCGTGGCCGGCAGGGGCGCTGTCTGGATGGTGAGTGGCACAGATCCGCTCCAGCGGGCTCGAGCCGGCTCTGGCGCGTTGGTCAGGTCCCGTTCGATCCGCTTCCGACCCGCGGTGCGGCGGGTGGGATCGGGGCCGTGGGCGACGGCCAGGACCAAAGTGCCCGACCGCACAGGCGTGTCAGCGGGTCCTGAGCCGCCGAGACCTGAAGGTGGCCAGTTTGGACAGGAGGTGTCCGGCGGCCCATAGTGCGCCTGGGCCTGCAGGCGCCCGCGCGTACGGTGTATCGCCGGTGCACTACCTGTCGATCTGCACACTGACCAGTCCAGCTGACATCCCCGGGCCCAGCCCAACCCACGCGGTCAAACCGCGTCTGAACCGGGACCGTCGAGCGTAGTGCACCGGATTCGGCGTGTAGAACTCCCCACTCTGGCCTTCGAGGCGGGCAGAACCGATCGATCGCGACCTCGGCCGCGCCGCCGCCTGTGACCGATGTCCTGGCCGAGTTCACCTAGGTGGTCGTCGTACGCCGCAGTTCGAGGTATTCCGCCCGCGCGGCGAACAGGTCACGCAGTTCGGTGCTGACGTGGTCGAGGAACTCGGTCCGGTACGTCGAGTCGGTCAGCAGCGCGATGGAGTAGTACAGCCCGGTGAAGTTGGCGATGCCGATGGCAACCTTCACCAGCGCTTCGCTGATCAGCATCTGATGATCCAGCAGATCGATGCGGTACGACCAGGAGCCGGGGGTGATGCCCCACTGCTCGTAGATGTGCTCGCTGATCGCGAGCATGCCGAAGGCGACGAAGAAGAGCCCGACGCCGGCGCTCACCACCAGCGCCTGCATCCATTGCCGGATGACCAGGCTGATGCTGATGTTCATCCGCTGGATCCGGCGCAGCGGCGGACCGGAGCCGGCGTCACGCTCGATCGCGTCCACCTCCCGGGGCAGGCGGATCAGCAGGAACAAGGTGCTCAGCACGGTGAAGGCGACCACCGAGACGACGATGAACGCGACCGGCATCCCGGCGAACACCTGCCACATCTCCGTGTTCACGAACAGCACCAGTGAGAACACCAGCAGCAACGGCAGCGCCCGGACCAGGCTGGCCACCGAGTTGGCCAGCTCGCTCGCGAGCCGGCGCAGGCTCCAGAAGATCGTCCCGATCAGCCCGTAGCCGATCACGACGTACACCACGCCGACCAGCAGGAGGTTGCCGATGGCAACGCCGAAGAACTGGCGGAGCTGGCCCTGGGTGACCACGGGCAACAGGGCCGGGAGTAGTACGAAGACAGCCAGCTCGGGTACGCCGAACCGGGTCGGCAGCGACCAGAACGGGCGGCCACGGAAGCCGTTCAGCAGGCCGAATCCGGCGATCAGCACCAGCATGGCGCCCAGCGCCGCGAGCACGTTCACCCAGACCGGCCACTGCAGCGAGGTCGCCCCGAGGACCTCGGCCAGGAACACCAGCACCAGCAGCGGCGTGGCCCGGGTGAAGATGTCGTGGGTCGGCGAGAAGTCTTCGATGAACAACGGCAGCCCGGCCCGCCGGAACCGTTGCTCGAACCGCGCCAGCTCAGCACTCGTCCCCATGCCCGCGAACTCTAGCGGCCCGCGGCGTCACCGAGTGACCGGGAATAGCATCGGATGGTAATGCGTTTTCTTTAGCAAAGGTAATAAGTTAAGGTAACGGTATGCCCGAAGTCGTAGCACAGCAGGTGAAGAGTGACGTCGGGCTGGCGAGTGCCCTGCGGTCGTCGACCCTGCGCCTGTCCCGGCAGATCCGGCGGCAGCGCGAGCCCGGTCACGACCTCAGCGCCAACCAGCTCAGCGTGCTCGGCGCGTTGTCCAAGCACGAGGCGATGACAATCGGTGAGCTGGCTGCCCATGAGCAGGTCAAGCCGCCGTCGATGACGCGGATCGTGACCAACATGGAGGAGGCGGGCCTGGTCGTCCGCCGCCCGCATCCGACCGACAAGCGCCAGATCATGGTCGAACTGACGGCGAAGGCCGGCGAGCTCATCCACGCCAACCGGCGGCGCCGCGACGAGTGGCTGCAGACCAAGCTCAAGCAACTGACCCACGAGGAGCGCGACATCCTGCGCAAAGCAGCCCCTGTTCTCGAACGCCTGGCGGCCACATGAGTCCGACCTTCCGCGCGTTCAAAGTCCGTAACTTCCGTCTCTACGCCTCCGGTGCGATCGTCTCGAACGTCGGCACCTGGATGCAGCGGGTCGCCCAGGACTGGCTGGTCCTGGAGCTGACCCATTCCGGTACGGCGCTCGGCATCGTCACCGGACTGCAGTTCCTGCCCGCCCTGCTGCTCGGCCCGTACGCCGGCCTGGTCGCCGACCGCTTGCCGAAGCGGACGGTGCTGACGTGCACCCAGATCGCGATGGCCTCCGTCGCCCTGGTCCTCGGCAGCCTCACCATCGCCGGGGTCGTCCAGCCCTGGCACGTGTACCTGCTGGCCCTGTTGTTCGGTGTCGGCACTGCCTTCGACGCCCCGACCCGGCAGTCCTTCGTGGTCGAGATGGTCGGCCGCGAAGAGCTGTCCAACGCCGTCGGGCTGAACTCGGCGTCCTTCAACGCGGCCCGGCTGCTCGGCCCGGCGCTGGCCGGTCTGCTGATCAACTGGATCGGCACCGGTCCGGTCATCCTGATCAACGGCTTCACCTACGCGGCCGTGATCTTGTCGCTGCGGCTGATGCGGGTCCACGAGTTGCACACACCCACGCCCGCAGGCCGGGAGAAGGGCATGATCCGCGACGGCATGCGCTACTTGTGGCGCCGGCCGGACCTGATGATGGTGCTGGTCGCGGTGTTCTTCGCGGGCACCTTCGGCCTGAACTTCCAGCTGACCTCGGCGCTGATGGCGACCCAGGTGTTCCACAAGGGCGCGGGGGAGTACGGCATCCTCGGCTCGGTGCTCGCGATCGGCTCGCTGTCCGGTGCGCTGCTGGCGGCCCGCCGGGTCCGGATCCGGGCTCGCCTGGTGATCGGCGCCGCACTTGCCTTCGGTGCTTTCGAGATCATCAGCGCGCTGATGCCGACGTACCTGACCTTCGCGCTCGTGCTGCCGCTGGTCGGACTGGCTTCGCTGACCATGCTGACCTCGGCGAACGCGACCATGCAGCTCGGTATCGAGCCCAGCATGCGCGGCCGGGTGATGGCGCTCTACATGACGGTCCTGATGGGCGGTTCGCCGCTCGGGTCGCCGTTCATCGGCTGGGTCGGCCAGGAGTTCGGCGCCCGCTACACGCTGATCGTCGGCGGCGGACTGACAGTGCTGGGCACGGTCGGATCGGTGCTGTACTTCTCCCGCCGACGCGGACTCGCGATCCGGCCGCGACTGCTGCCCCGCCCGCGGCTGGAGGTGCTGCCGCAGACCGAGCTCCTCGGCGAGAAGGCAGTGGTCGACGCCGGCCCGCAGACCGAGGTCGTCACTGGGTTGAAGTCCGAGCCCCTCGACGACACCAAGGAGCTGGGTCCCCGGGTCGCCTGACGAACGGGAGCTGGGGTCACAGGGGCACAATGGGGTGTGACCCATTACGACCTGGTGATTATCGGGACCGGCTCCGGCAACACGATCGTGAACCGGCGGTTCGCGGACTGGAAGGTGGCGATCGTCGAGCGTGGCACGTTCGGCGGGACCTGCCTGAACGTGGGCTGCATCCCCACCAAGATGTTCGTGCACACCGCCGACCTGGCCGCCACCCCGTCGATCAGTTCCCGGTACGGCGTCGACGAGGAGCTGATCGGGGTGCGCTGGCCGGAGGTCCGGGACCGGATCTTCGACCGGATCGACCCGATCGCCGCGTCCGGCTCGGAGTACCGGCACCACCACGCCGACAACGCCAACATCACCGTGTACGACGGCACCGGCCGGTTCACCAGTACCAAGGAGCTGACGGTCGACGGCACGGACGGCCGGACCAGCGTGATCACGGCCGACCGGTGCGTGCTCGCGGCCGGCAGCCGGCCGATCATCCCGTTCATCCCCGGCCTCGAGGAGACCGGCTACCACACGTCGAACACGATCATGCGGCTGGAGAAGCTGCCGCGCCGGCTCGGCATCATCGGCAGCGGTTTCGTCGCCGCCGAGTTCGCCCACATCTTCTCGTCGTACGGCGTCGACGTCACGCTGATCGCCCGGTCGGACCTGCTGCTGCGCCACGAGGACGCCGACATCGCCCAGCGCTTCACCGAGCTCGCCCGCGGAAAGTACGACGTACGGCTCGACCACGAGACGATCGGGGTGGCCCGCAACGACGACGGGTCGATCCTGATCCGGACGCTGTACCCGGACGGCGCCGACAAGATCGAGGTCGATGAGCTCCTGATCGCCGTCGGCCGTACGCCGAACTCGGACGTACTGGACCTGGATGCCACCGGCGTCGAGGTCGACCATGAGGGCCGGGTGGTCGTCGACGAGTACCAGCAGACCACCGTCGACGGCATCTACGCGCTCGGCGACGTGACCACGCCGCACCAGCTCAAGCACGTCGCGAATCACGAGGCGCGCGTGGTGAAGCACAACCTGCTCAACCCCTCCGACCGGATCGAGGCCGACCACCGCTTCGTCCCGCACGCTGTCTTCAGCTCGCCGCAGATCGCGTCCGTCGGCCTGACCGAGGAGGAGGCTCGCGAGCGCGGCATCGAGTACGTCGTCGGCCGCGAGAACTACGCCGACATCGCGTACGGCTGGGCGATGGAGGACACCAGCGGGTTCGCCAAGATCCTGGCCGACCCGAAGTCCGGCCAGATCATCGGCTGCCACATCATCGGCCCGCAGGCGTCCTCGGTGATCCAGCCCGTCATCCAGGCGATGAGCTTCGGCCTGGACGCCTACTCGATGGCCCGGAACCAGTACTGGATCCACCCGGCGATGTCCGAACTGATCGAGAACGCCCTGCTGCATCTGGAGCTACGGCCGAAAGGCTGAGATCACGTCACCGATCGTGTCCAGGGTGTCGAGGTCGGGGAGGCTGATCATCACTTCCGCCGCGCCGGCCTCGGAGAGTTCGCGGAAGCGGCCGATCTGGTCGTCGACCGTGCCGGCGTTGACCGAGGCTGCGTAGCGGGCCGGGTTCTGGTTGCGTGGCCGGAGTCGTTCGACGAGGTCGTCAACGGTCCGGGAATCCTTACCCACAAGGGTTGTGGACAGATGCGTGACCTCGATCGGGCGGTCCGTCAGTTCGCGAAGGTAGCCGACATGCTGACGGACAGCGGTGGCGTCCCCGAACACGTTGACCGCGTCGGCGTACCGCGCCGCCAATCGCAGCGTCCGGCGTCCGCTGCCGCCGACGAGCACCGGCAGATGCTCCTGCAGTGGCCGCGGATAACACGTGGTGTCCGGTACGTCGAGCACCTTGCCGTGGAACGGTTTGTTGCCTGGTCCCCATAAAACCGGCAGCAACTGCAAAGTGTCCTCGAGCAGCGCATACCGCTCGGCCACCGGCGGGAACGTCCACCCGTACGCCTTGTGCTCGGCCTCGAACCACGCGAGCCCGACGCCGCAGACGGCTCGCCCGCCACTCAGTACGTCGAGCGTCGCCGCGATCTTCCCCAGATGCGCGACGTTGCGATAGGTGATCCCCGAGACCAAGGTCCCCAACCGCATCCGCGTCGTACAGGCAGCCAGATAGCCGAGCGTCGTCCAGCTCTCCAGGAAGTCGTCCCAGGCGCGCCCCACCTGCGGGATCTGCCGGAAGTGGTCCATCACATAGATCGCGTCGAACCCGGCGGCCTCGGCCCGGCCTGCGACATCCCGGATCCACTCGGCCGTCCCGGCCCGTCCGGCCTTGTGCGTGTAGCTGCTCAACTGCAGCCCGAAGCGCAACCCCGCCGGAGCTTCCGACTGCCGCGCCGCCGCAGCTCCCGCATCCACGAACGCCTCCGGTACGACGCGCAGCGCGGTCGGCTGCAGTACGTCGTCGTACCCCTCGAGCGGCAGCTCCTTCTTCACGGCCGTCCATGAGCGCAGCTGACTGGTGAGCACGTCGGCGGGGATCCGCTTCAGCCGTTCGCGGTTCCGCCGACGGCACTCGGCGGCCGGGGTGTCGAAACCGACCGCGACACAAGGCATTCCGGCTGCACGAGCCAACTCGAGCCACCGCAGCCGCCGATCCTTGTCCAGTCCCAGCGTGTCGATCACGGTCGTCAGCTGCCGCCCGATCCGCTGCCGCACCACTTCTTCCAGCAACGCGAACGCGTCCGCGCTCGCCGCGAGATCGTCCTCGCCGGCCCCGACCAACGCCCGCAGCCGATCACTCGACACGATCAGCCCGTCCGCGAACCGCTCTGCCGCCCACGTCGACTTCCCCGACGCCCCCGCCCCAACCAGAATCACCACACACGGCGACGGCAACTTCCGTTCTTCCACAAAAGCATTTTCCACCACAGATAGAGTTTTCGGATGCGATTGTTCGTGGCCGTGGTGCCACCTGCGGAGGTAGTGGAGGATCTGAGCGAGTTCGTCGAACCCAGGCGGCAGCATCCGGATGAGGACATCCGATGGGCCACGGACGAGCACTGGCACATCACGCTGGCGTTCCTGGGCGACGTGCCGGACTGGAAGACCGATGAACTGGGGGAGCGGCTGGAGGGGGCCGCGAAGCGGCAGAAGCCGTTCGAGGCACAGGTCACCGGAGCGGGCGCGTTTCCGGGCGTGCCCGACGCGCGCGTTCTGTACGCCGGGATCCGCGACGACACCGAGTCGCTGTCGCACCTGGCGATGACGACCCGTTCCGCCGCGAACCGTGCCGGCGTGATGGTGGAGGGCCGGAAGTTCACACCGCATCTGACCCTGGCCCGGCTGCGGCGGCCGCTCGACGTGACCCGTTGGGTGCGGATCTTCGACGGGTACGAGGGACCCGTTTGGACGGCGGGATCGGTGCGCCTGATCGAGTCCCGGCTCGGCGAGGGGCCCGGGCACAGTGCGGCGTACACCGCAGTAGGCGAATGGGACTTCTTAGGTTAACCTCAGGAAGGTTAGCCGTACCTAATGACGTGAAAGAGTCCCGCCATGCTCGCGAACTATCTGATCGGACTCCGTGAAGGCCTCGAGGCATCGCTGGTCGTCAGCATCCTCGCCACCTTCCTGGTCAAGTCAGGACATCGGGATCGACTCAAACTGGTCTGGATCGGAGTGGCCGCGGCGCTGGCCGTCGCTGCCGCCGCCTGGGGTCTGCTGCAGTTCGTCACCGCGCTGACCGCGAAGTCGTTCACCACCCAGGAGACCGTCGGCGGCGTGATGTCGATCCTCGCGGTCGGCTTCGTCACCTGGATGATCTTCTGGATGCGCAAGGCGTCGCGCAGCATCGCCAGGGAGTTGCGCGACCGGATGGGCGTGGCGCTCGAGGTCGGCGCCCGCGCCGTCGTCATCCTGGCTTTCCTGGCCGTGTTCCGGGAGAGCATCGAGACCGCCTTCATCGTGTACGCGTCGGCCGCCACCGCGACCACCGCCGTACCGTTCGTCGGCGTCCTGCTCGGTCTGGCCACCTCGGTCCTGCTCGGAGCAGCGATCTACCGCGGTGCGGTGAAGGTCAACCTGGCGGTGTTCTTCAAGTGGACCGGCGCGATCCTGATCCTGGTCGCGGCCGGCATCTTCGCCTACGGCTTCCACGACCTGCAGGAGGCGGGCATCCTGCCCGGGCTGCAGCACCTCGCCTTCGACATCTCGCACGTGATCCCGCCGGACAGCTGGTACGGCGTACTGCTGAAGGGCATCTTCAACTTCAACCCCGCGCCGACCGTCCTCGAGGCGGTCGCGTGGCTGGCGTACCTCGTCCCCGTGCTCGTGCTGTACTTCCGCCCGGTCAAGACCAGCGCGCCGCCCGCCGTACCGGCCAAGACCGCCGAAGCGGCCTGATCCCACCTCACCGTCCAGGAGAAACATGTTCACGTCCACGACCCGCGGGGTCATCGCTCTCGGCGCAGTACTGGGGCTCGCCACGCTGACCGGTTGTGCGGATGACCAGCCGGCTGCCTCCGCCGACGACGGCACCGGACCGGTGTCGGTCAAGGCGAGCGATTCGTCGTGCGACCTCAGCCGCCGCGACGTGAAGTCCGGGACCAGCACCTTCTCGGTCTCCAACGGCGGGAGCAAGGTCACCGAGTTCTACGTGTACGCCGAGGGTGACCGCGTGATGGGCGAGGTCGAGAACATCGGCCCCGGCCTGAAACGCGACCTGATCGTCGAGCTGCCGACCGGCAAGTACCAGGCCGTCTGCAAGCCCGGCATGGTCGGCGACGGCATCCGCGGCGACCTGACGGTCGCAGGCGACGCCCCGGCCCAGGTGGACGAGGACACCCTGCTGAAGCAGGCCACCGACAGCTACCAGCGGTACGTGAACTCGCAGGCGGTCGCGCTGGAGCAGAAGACCACCGAGTTCGTCACCGCGGTGAAGGCCGGCGACGTGGCCAAGGCCAAGGAGCTGTTCCCGGTGTCGCGCACGTACTGGGAGCGGATCGAGCCGGTCGCGGAGTCGTTCGGCGACCTGGACCCGAAGATCGACGCCCGGGTGAACGACGTCGAGCCGGGCACCGAGTGGACCGGGTACCACCGGATCGAGCAGGCGCTCTGGGTCTCCAACACCACCAAGGGCATGGAGAAGTACGCCGACCAGCTGCTGGTCGACGTGAAGACGGTGGTGGCGAAGGCCAAGGTCGTCAAGCTCAACCCGCTGCAGCTGGCCAACGGTGCGAAGGAACTGCTGGACGAGGTTGCCACCGGCAAGATCACCGGTGAGGAGGACCGCTACTCGCACACCGACCTGTGGGACTTCCAGGCCAACGTGGAGGGTTCGCAGGCGGCGGTCCAGGCGCTCCGCCCGGCCCTGCAGGCCCGGGACGCGGCGCTGGTCACCTCGCTCGACACCAACTTCAAGGCGGTCTTCGCCGCGGTCGACAAGTACCGCGTGGGCGACGGCTTCAAGCCGTACCAGGTCAGTGAGGCGGAGAAGAAGGAGCTCAGCCGGGTCGTCGACGGTCTGGCCGAGCCGGTCAGCCAGGTTGCAGGAGTGATTGCGAAGAAATGACCGAAGGTAAAGGCATCTCCCGCCGTGGCCTGTTCGGCGCGGCGGGTGTCGCAGTCGCCACCGGAGTTGCCGGGTACGCCGCGCACTCGGCGCTGACCGGCGAGGAGTCGCAGGCCGCGGACAACACCGGCCCGGTCGAGTTCCACGGACCGCACCAGGCCGGGATCGTCACGCCGGTCCAGGACCGGCTGCACTTCGCCGCATTCGACGTGACCACGACCAACCGGGACGACCTGATCGCCCTGCTGAAGGAGTGGACGGCCGCGGCCGCGTTGATGACAGCTGGTCGCGACATCGGCCAGTACGGCGCGGTGAACGGACCGGATGAGGCACCGCCGGAGGACACCGGTGAGGCGGTCGGCCTGCCGCCGGCCCGGCTGACGCTGACCATCGGGTTCGGGCCTTCGCTGTTCGACAAGCGGTTCGGGCTGGCAGCCAAGCGTCCCAAGGCGCTGGTCGATCTGCCGCACTTCATCGGTGACGACCTCGACCCGAACCGGTCCGGCGGCGACATCGCCGTACAGGCGTGCTCCGACGATCCGCAGGTCGCGGTGCACGCGATCCGCAACCTGGCCCGGATCGGGTTCGGCCGGGTCGCGGTCCGCTACTCGCAGCTCGGGTTCGGCCGGACGTCGTCCACGTCGAGAGCGCAGGCCACCCCGCGCAACCTGTTCGGCTTCAAGGACGGCACGAACAACCTCAAGCTGGAGGACACCGACAAGCTCGAGCAGCAGCTGTGGGTGCAGCCGGAGGACGGCCCGGGCTGGATGGTCGGCGGCTCCTACCTGGTGTCGCGGCGGATCCGGATGAACATCGAGATCTGGGACCGTACGTCGCTGGGCGAGCAGGAGACCATCATCGGCCGGGGCAAGGGCACCGGGGCGCCCCTGGGCAAGGCCGACGAGTTCGACGCGATTGACTTCGCCGCCAAGACCTCCGACGGCGAACCGAAGGTCCCGATGGACTCGCACATCCGGCTGGCGCACCCGCAGTTCAACAAGGGCGCCGAGTTGCTCCGCCGCGGCTACAACTTCGTCGACGGTTCGGACGGTCTGGGCCGGCTGGACGCGGGGCTGTTCTTCCTCGCCTACCAGCGGGATCCGCGCGAGCAGTTCATCCCGATCCAGAACCAGTTGGCCCGCACCGACACGATGAACGAGTACATCCACCACGTCGGCTCCGGCATCTTCGCCTGCCCGGCCGGCGTGACCCCGGGCTCCTACTGGGGCGAGAAGCTCTTCGCCTGATCCAGTGCTTCCCGGGTCTGCCGATCCCCGCGCTGGTGGCCAAGATCAAGGTCAAGGGCTGGACGTGCAAGGCCGACGGCCCAGGCACGACCGAGTGCCGCAAGCCCAACGATCAGGACCTGATCTCGATCCGCAACGGCCTCGCGCGGGACAAGACGCTGGTCGGCGGCGTCACCCTGCACACCTTCAGCGGCGGCCCCGGCGCCTACCCGCAGGGTCAGGCCCAGGCAGTGGCCAAGGCTCGTGCCGACCTGCCCTTCGTCCTGGCCGCTCTGTTCTCCGACACCGGGACGCGAGAGCAGATCGCTGCCTGGCTGAAGACCGCCGTACCGGGGTGTGCCCCGCCCACGAACATCGGAGGCTACGGCGTCGAGTGCACGAGGCCGTCGGCCATCACGATCGGCAGCGGAACGAAGCAGGTCACCAGCTGGTCCATCCCGATCATGTTCAACGGCCGCCGCGTCTGACCCCGCCCCGCCCCCACCCTTCCCCGTCACCCCCGTTTGATGGGCTGACCCATCACCGGGTGGGTTCGCCCACTGCATGCGGCAGGTCAACCCACACTCTGCTAGGTCAGCCCATCAAACGGGGAGCCTGGTCCGGGGGAGGGTGCGGGCTACTTGACCGCGCCTGCGGTGACGCCGGCGACGAAGTGGCGTTGGGCGAGCAGGAAGCCGATCACCACGGGGACGCTGACCACGAGGGCGGCGGCCATGATCTGGTTCCAGTAGATGTTCGTCTGGGTGGAGTACTGGCGCAGGCCGACGGACAGGGTGCGATTGGCCTCAGTTGTCATCACCGACGCGAACAGGACCTCACCCCACGCGGTCATGAAGGAGTAGATCGCGACCGCGATGACACCGGGCCGCGCGGCCGGGAGTACGACGCGCCACAGAGCGCCCATCGGGCCGCACCCGTCCACCAGTGCCGCCTCGTCCAGCTCCCTCGGGATGCTGTCGAAGTACCCGGCCAGCATCCAGATCGAGAACGGCAGGCTGAACGTCAGGTACGTGATGATCAGCCCGAGCCGGGTGCCGACCAGTTGCAGCCCGAACGAGTTGTTGATGTTCACGAAGATCAGGAACAACGGGAGCAGGAACAGCACACCGGGGAACATCTGCGTCGACAGCACCGTGGTGGTGAACACGGCCCGGCCGCGGAACTTGAACCGCGACACCGCGAACGCGGCCAGGATCGCCAGCACCACCGACAGCACCGTCGCGGCCACGGAGACCACCGTGCTGTTCACGAAGTACCGGGCCAGCGGGACCGTCTTCCACATGTCCACGAACGGCGCGATGGTCAGGTTCGACGGCCACCAGGTGAAGGCGCCCTGGACGTCCTTCAGCGGTTTCAGCGACGAGGTGATCATCACGTACAGCGGGATCAGCACGAACAGCCCGAGGACGACCAGCACGACACCCCGGTAGACCTTGAAGCCTCTGGTCTCACGCACGGCGCGACCTCCTTCCCGTGATGAGCAGATAGGCGCCGGTGACGATCATCAGGAAGATCAGCAGCAGCACGGACATCGCCGCACCGGTGCCGAAGTTCCAGGTCAGGAACGACGCGTTGTAGATGTGGAACGTGATCAGATCACCGGCCGGCGGCTGCGCCGTACCGAACAGCACGTACGGCGTGTTGAAGTCGCTGAACGTCCACAGGAACAGCACCAGCACGAGCACGAGGTTCACCGGCCGCAGCGAAGGCAGCGTGATGTTGCGCCATTGCCGCAGGTTGCCGGCCCCGTCCACCGCCGCCGCCTCGTAGACATCCCGCGGGATGCTCTGCAGACCGGCCATCAGGGTCAGGAACGCGAACGTCCACAGCTTCCAGGTCGCGACCGTGATCAGTGAGACGAGCGCGTTGCTGCCGATCAGCCAGAACGGCCGGTCGGAGCTCAGATGCAGGTTGTCCACCAGCACGTGGTTCACCACGCCGGTGTCACGCTGCAGCATGAAGTTCCAGGTCAGGATCCCGGCGTACGCCGGCAACGCGTAGGGGACCAGGAACAGTGTGCGGACGAGACTGCGGCCCCGGAACTGCGGCTGCAGCGCGACCGCCGCGGCCATCCCGAACACCCACGAGAGCCCGACCGTGATCAGCGAGAAGGCGACGGTGACCCCGAACGACTTCAGCAGGCCCTCGCCGACCGCGTTGTTGAAGTCCAGGGCGACCTTGTAGTTGTTCAGCCCGGCGCTCGGCGCGGCGGACCAGTTCGCGATGTAGAACTTGGTCAGTTTGACGAAGCTCATCCAGATGCCGACGAACATCGGGACGATGTGGATGAGCAGTTCCGCCAGCACCGCCGGTGCCAGCAGGAGGTAGGGCAGCCACCGGTTCAGACCGGGCCGGTGCTCCGGGCCGCGCTTCTTGTTCTTCGCGGGTTTGGCCTCGGCTGCCGGCCGTGCTTCGGATGTGGCGACGGACATCGTCTGGGTCGCCTCCTGTCTTGTCGGGATCGGTGGTGGGCTGACGCGGGCAGTGGCCCGGACGGCGTCGTCCGGGCCACTGGGCGTGGCGTCAGCTACTCGCGGCCACCTGATCCTCGGCGGTCTTCAGGGCCGCCTTCACATCGTCGGCGGTCACCGTCCCGCCGGTGGCGATCTTGGCGAACATGGTGTTCATCGCCTTGCCGACGGTGCTCTCGAACTGGTCCTCGGCCGGCACCAGCGGCAGCGGCTTGGACTTGGTGTTGTACACGTCGGCGAAGGTCGCGGCCTCGGTCGCGTCGGTGGTGAAGACCGGCTTGGCGTCCTTCAGCACCGGCAGCGAGGCGAACGGCTTGCCCAGCGTGGTCTGGGTGGTTGCGTCCGTCATGTACTTGACGAACTTCAGCGCCGCGTCCTTGTGCTTGGTGTTCTTGAAGACCGACAGGTTGATGCCGGCGACGTGGCTGGCCACCTGCTCGCCGCCGGAGGGGGCCGGGAACGGCACGACGCCGTACTCGCCGGCCTTCATGCCGTTGGCAACGATCGAGGAGTCGGCGTTGTTCTGGTTGATGACCATCGCGACCTTCTTGGTGGCGAAGTCGTTCACCGACTTGGTGCCGTTGTCGTACTGCGCGTTGGACGGGTTCGCGACCTTGTCCTTCTGCATCAGGTCGAGGTACCGCAGGACGCCCTGCACGTTGCCGTCACCGGTGAAGGTCGGCTTGCCGTCGCTGTTGAACCAGTCGGCCTTGTTCTGCGCGGCGTTGATGAAGGCGAAGTGCACGTTCTCGGTGTAGCTGCCGGCCGCCAGCGCCATGCCCCACTGCTTCTTCGCGGGGTTGGTCAGCTTCTGCGCGTCGGTGACCATCTCTTCCCAGGTCTTCGGCAGCTGCAGGCCGGCCGCGGCGAACATCGCCTTGTTGTAGTACAGGCCGTAGGCCAGACCGTAGAGCGGGACCGAGGTCGGGTCGGTGCCCTCCTTGCCGCCGGTCGCCAGGGCCGTCGGCACGAACTTGTCCTTGCCACCGATCGCGCTCATCGCGTCGCCGTCGAACGGCAGGAACGCGTCGGTCGCCTGCAGCGACGCGGCCCAGGTGTTGCCGATGTTGACCACGTCCGGCGCCTGGCCGGAGGTGATGGCGGTCTGGATCCGGGTCTGGAGGTCGTTCCAGCCGATCACCTCGAGGTTGACCTTGATGCCGGTGTCCTGGGTGAACTTCTGCAGGACCGGGGTCAGCACCTCCTTGTCGTTGTCCAGGCTGGTGCCCTGGTTGCTGGCCCAGTAGGTCAGCGTCTGGTCTCCACCCGAGCCACCGTCGGAGGAATCACCTGAGTCGCTGCCACCGCAGGCGGCCAGGCTGATTCCCAAGGCGGTCACCGCTGCCGCGGCTACAAGCGAACGCAGTCTCACGTCGGACTCCCTCGTCCCGTCGAGCCTCCACGGACCTGTGAAGGCGGATCGGCCCCATAGTGGCCTAACCGGTTAAGTTTCGAAACCCTAACCGGTTCAGTAGAAGCGTGTTCGTTACTACCTCGTGACCCGGCCAACCTTCACCTCCGGCCGGGCAAGCGCAATCCGACACACTCCGGATCCGCCTGAATTCACAGAGTCTTCAAAGACCGCCGTCAGGAGTTCGCCGGCCCGGTCGACTCCCGCACCCGCAGTTCCCCGGCCGGTGCTTGTTCGTGCAGGTCGGTTTCGCCGGCCGCGACCCGGAACAGCAGGTCGGCGGCGGCGCGGCCGCGTTCCATCGTCTTCTGGTCGATCGCGGTGATGCCGGGCCGGGCCAGTTGGCACAGGGGCGAGTCGTCCCAGGCCAGGATCGAGACCTCACCGGGGACCGCCGTACCGAGATCCATCGCGACCCGGAGCGAGGCGACCGCCATCAGGTCGTTGCCGAGCACGATCGCGGTCGGTGGATTCGGCCCGGTCAGCAGCAGCCGGGTCTGCTCCGCGCCGTCGTCGTACCGGTAGCTGCCCTCGATGTGCCGGACCCGGATCCCGCGCTGCTCGGCGTGCTCGTGCAGCATCCGCACCCGCAGTTGCTCGTGCACGAACGTGAACGGCCCGCTGATGTGCGCGATGTCGCGGTGCCCGAGCCCGGCCAGGTGGTCGAGCAGCAGCGTGACGGTCTCCTCCGGCGAGCTGATCAGCCGGCCGGCCTGGTCGTTCGGCGCGTTCGAGCTGACCACCACGCACGGCACCCCGAGGTCCTGCAGCAGCGGGATCCGCGGGTCGTCGTCGTGCTCGTCGAACAGGATGAACCCGTCGACCCGCCCCTGCCGCGACCATCGCCGCAGTACGTCGAGGTCCTCGCCGTGCTCGCCGGTCAGCCGGAGCAGCAGCGAGGAGTCGACCTCGTTCAGGTACTGCTCGATGCCGACCAGGGTGCGCATGTAGAACGCTTCGGTCGAGATCAGCGCCGGGTCGCGGGCGATCACGATGCCGATCGTCCGGGTCCGGCTGGCGGACAGCGCGACGGCGGCCGAGTTGGGGTGGAAGCCGAGCTCGTCGGCCAGCGCGAGGACCCGCTGCCGGGTCTCCTCGCTGACGCCGGCCCGGCCGTTCAGCGCGTACGAGACCGACGCCTTCGAGATCTGCAGAAGGCGCGCGAGATCGCTGATCGTGACTCGGTGACTCCGGCGCCCACCACTGCTCGCCGGACCGTCGTCAGCGGTCTCACCGCCGGCCAAGGATCCGGGTGTCGTCATGGTTGTTTCCTACCCCGCACAGACGGGAGAGTAGCAGCGCCGGTTGTGGGCAGGCGCGGATCCCGAGTCTTGGATAGCGTTATCCCATGACATCTACTGAGCCGCTGCGACTCGATTTCCTGCCCTGGGAGTACCACCGGATCGCCACCGACGAGGAGCGTGAACGGCAGGCCGAGCGGCAGCGGCGGCTGGGCGGATCGCTCACGCTCGCCGGCACGGCGTACGTCGCCGAGTCGGCCGCGGTGTACTGCGACGAGCTGGAGATGGGGGAGCGGTCGTACATCGCGGCGCACGCCTACGTCACCGGCCACATCGCGCTGGGATCGGACTCGACCATCAATCCGTTCTCGGCGGTGCGCGGCCGGATCACGATCGGTGACGGCGTGCGGATCGGGGCGCATACGTCGCTGCTCGCGTTCAACCACGGCACCGCGCCGGGTCAGCCGATCTTCCGGCAGCCGCACACGGCGCTCGGCATCACGGTCGGTGACGACGTCTGGATCGGCTCCAACGTGACGATCCTCGATGGGGTGACGGTCGGACCGCACTCGATCATCGGTGCCGGCGCGGTGGTCACGAAGGACGTTCCGGCCAGCACGGTCGTGGCCGGCAATCCGGCCCGGGTGCTCCGGTCCCGCGAGTCCGGCGCTTCGGTGGCTCCCACGTCTGATCTGGCCTCGCGCCTGACCGCCTTCGCCGCCAGGGCGCGTGACCAGGTGGACGACGTGCTGGCCCGCTGCTGGGACGGCGAGCGCTTCGTCGACCGCCCGGGGCTCGATCAAGAACCTGCGATCCGCCCGTGGTGCGACGCGATCGAGATCGCCGACGTACTGCTCCGTCGTACGCCCGCAGGTCACACCCGCGACGACCTGGTACGCCGCCTCCGCGCGCGGCAGGATCCGAAGAGCGGACTGGTTGCGCCGGGGGACCTCGCTGACGCCGGTCTGGAGGTCCCCTCCGATGCCAGGCTCGCTGTGCTGGAAGGGCCGGCGAGCTACCACATCCTGTGCGTCGGGTTCGCGTTGCAGGTCCTGGACAGCAGCTTCGAGCACCCGATCCGGACCGACTTCGAGCCGGGCGAACTCGACCGTCTGCCGTGGGCGCGACACGCCTGGTCGGCGGGTTCCGCGATCGATGCCTTGGGCACCGCACTCGCCCGGAATCTCCATGACCAC
The DNA here is from genome assembly GCF_044459685.1 of Kribbella sp. NPDC050241. NCBI lineage: Bacteria > Bacillati > Actinomycetota > Actinomycetes > Propionibacteriales > Kribbellaceae > Kribbella > Kribbella sp. NPDC050241. The sequence goes on along the minus strand of NZ_JBITJE010000003.1, from coordinate 105,591 downwards.
AGGGAAACCGGGCCCTTGATGACGTTGCTCGGCTGGCTGACGGTCCGGGCCGATCCGTCGAGTGGCGCTTGGGGTCAGCCGCATCCGGACGACGGCTGGTTGCAGGTCGTCAACGGGTTCTACCGCTTGACCCGTGGTACGTATGCGCAGTTCGGCCTTCCGCTGCCGTACCCGGAGCAGGCGGTGAAGACTGTGCTTGCCCATAGCAATGACCGCCGGATGTTCAGTGGCGACAACTACAACTCCTGCAACGTGCTGGACGTGATCCACCCGTTGTGGCTGGCGCGCAAGCAGACGAGCGTCGGGCTGGACGAGGGGAAGCGCTGGGCCGAGGATCAGCTCAGCCGGATCCTGGATCGCTGGGTGGACGGTGAAGGATTCGCCTTCGCGCCCGACGGCTCCGACGACCGCGCGATCCCCGGTCTGCAGGGCACCGAGATGTGGCTCGCCATCATCTGGCTGCTGTCCGACTACCTCGGCCTGTCCGACGCGCTCGGCTACCGCCCCCGCGGAGTCCACCGCCCCGAGCCGCTGGTCGGCAACTACCCACTGGGGTGATCTGCCCGGACGGGGGTCCACTAGCCTGAACCAGTGGACCCCCGCACCCGTCGACTCGTCACCTCTGTCGTCCTGGCAGCGCTCGTCGCGATCGTCGTGATCGCAGCGGTCATCCGCTGACGGTCGAGGAGCCCAGGACGACGTACGGCTGGTTGGACAGGTCTGCGGCCAGACCGGGGTAGAGCGCCTGCCCGCCGTCACGATGCAGCACGCTGAAGAAGTACATCAGCGGGTACGTCGATGCCGTGTAGTCGCCGCCGATCGTGCCGGACAGGGTCTGCCCGGACAGCTCCATCGGGACCTGCTGCCAGGACTCGGACTGGTCCACGTGCCGGTAGAGCAGTGTCGCGCCGACAACGGTCGGAGCACCCACCTCCAGCGAGAGCGTGACCGGCTTGCCGCGGTCGAAGCTCTCCGGCGCCGTGTGGTTCACGCCAGGCGTGGCCGGCCGGGCCGGGGCTGCCAGCAGTGCTGCGGCCGGCTTCGTGCCTGCTGCTTCCTGCAGTTCGCCGGCCAGGGCCGCCAGGTCGGCGTCCATGTCCGGGATCCGGTCCGCCCAGTGGCCGTGCTCGGAGGCCTCGATCCCGAACCGCAGATCCGTCTGGTAGACGCCGTCGACGATGCCCGGGATCTCGGCATAGGCGTCCCGTGCGGCCCGATAGTGCCGAAGCGCCGACTCCAGCGAGCTGACGTCCTCGGTGGTCCGGAAGATCGAGTAGTCGACCGCGGCCCGGAACTTGCCGGCGAAGAACCGGCCCATCCTGACCAGGATCTCCAGATCGATCATGACCCGGCGAACCTGTGCGTCCGACTGGTCCACGACCTGGGTGGCGCGATCGAGGGCCTGCTGTCCGTCGGCGACCAACTGCTCGATCCACGAGGCCACCTCCAGCGGCGTGTACTTCGCCGAGAGCCGGTGGCCGGCCAGCGCCGCGACGTACTCGTCGATGCCGTAGAAGGTGGTCGGGTCGAACGGGCTGACGCCACCCCAGTTCGCCGGGGGGTCGGTGTCGCCGGCGTAGTGATCCGAGTGCACCCGCGACGAGATCGGGAGGTTGAGGTACACCTCCGGCCAGTAGCCGTTGTTCGATCCGCCGACACCGTGGACCACTGTCACCAGTGGGAGGATCCGGCTGAGCGGGCTCAGCGCGTCCTCCACAGCCGCCGCGGCCTCGCCGTACGTCGACCGAAGGTGGCGCTGCCACGTCTCGGGCTCGGCATCGGGGTTGTAGAGGAGCCTGCCCCACAACAGGTAGCCGTAGCGGTACTTGGTCCACTCCCGGTTGCCGGGCAGCCGGAGGTCGTCGCGGACGTACGGGTCGCGCCCGCCGGGTTCGCCGCTGCCGTGGCGTCCCTTGAAGAAGAGGGGTTCACACAGGTCGACACCGCGGGATCCACCGAACGTCGACAACCGCCCGTACCCGGCCGCGATCGCGGGATCGCCCCATGCCAGCAGCTTCTGCGTCCCCGGCCAGACCCGGAACATCAGGTCGACGGTCCGGTCCTCGCGCAGGAAGTCGCCGTACCCGTAGCGGGTGAACCGGCGGGAGAACTCGGTGATGCCCTTCATCTCGTGGCCGGGCGGAATCGGCTTGGCGGCCTCCTTGGCCCGGATCGAGGCCTGGTGGTACGGCAGTCCGACATGCTCGGCCCAGTACTTCGCGGACAGCACCGGGGACAGGTTCGGCAGGTCGACGGCGTCGAGCAGGGCCTGGTCGACCCCCTTGGCGTGCATGTCGATCTCCAGCGGCCGGCCGACCGAGTTCGCCCCCTCGAACACAGCCCGCCAGAAGATCTCGTGCCGATCGTCGGGGATGCCGCCCTCGTAGTGCACCCGGAAGGTGAGCCCGTCGATGTCGGGACACTCGGTGAGCAGTTTGGCGATGCCGGCCCCGCAGTACGCCGCGTGGTTGTCCGGGCCGAGCCCGCTGATCGGGTATCGGTGGACCGAGTCCCGGCCGTAGTCGTACGCGTGGTTCCACAGGCCGAGCTGGAACTTCAGCCCACGGCGCGTGCTCTCGGCGGCGATGAAGCGCAGTGTCTCCAGGTTGCGCTTCTGCTCATCCGCTCCGACCCCTTCGGCCCGTACGTCGTAGCCGTCCACGTCGAACAGGAAGGGATAGGCAAGGCACAGGTAGTTGTCGGTGGCGCCGTGCCGATCGGCGCCGTAGTTGTACTGCATGCCGAGCGCCAGGTGGAACCGGTTGAACCGGGAGGCGGCCAGCCAGGTCAGGTACTCGGTCCAGAACTGCTGGTCGTGGAACCAGGACAGATCCTCGTCCACGCTGGAGAACGACCGCACCACACCCCGGACGGGAACGGCCGGCTGCTCGGCGAAGGGCGTCGTACCGGCGAGGTCCTGGCCGGCCGCGACCCGGTCCGCGAGTTCGAGCACACCGCACCGGAGGCCGGTCTCATCGTTGCTGATGACAACGATCTCGTCGTCGACACGGAGTACGGCGTACGACTCGGGCACATCTGCGAGGTCCGCGGCGGGGACCTCGTCGGGGGTGGCCAGCCGGACCGGTGGGCCGTCGGCGGCGATCCCCCGCTCCGCCAGGGCTTGCACGAGCTGCTCGATCGCCCAGGTGGCGGTGCGGCCGGTGGTGACGGGGTTCTGCTCGTTCATAGGGCTCCAATCACTTGCCGTCGAGGGTTTTGCCGGCGTCGGCGAGGAACTTCGGGACACCCTGCTGGATCGAGATCTTCTTGAACGCGATGTCCTGGCTGGTCTTCAGCAACAGGTCGCTGACGGCGGTCGAAGCGGCCGGGCCGGCCTGCGGCGGGGCGAAGGCGTTCTTCAGCGCCAGGTCGGTGTAGGCCAGCACCTGCTTCTCGCTCGCCGACAGGTCGCTGCCCTTCAGCAGCACGTCCCGGCCGGAAGCCGAGGCGGGCGGTCCGCTGATCAGCCGCAGGGTCTTCGCGGCCTCCTCGCCGTTGGCGAACCAGTTGATGAAGTCGGCGGCATCGTCCGCGCGCTGGCTCTTGGCGTTCAGCGACAGGTAGCTGCTCGGCGCCGGGAAGGTCCCGCACTTGCCGTCCTTCGTGTTCCGCGGCGGCAGGGTGATGTCGATGGTGTTCTTGGTCAGATCCTGGAAACCGCCCTTGAGGTTGGGCGTGTGGATGTGCGCGAGCGCCGCCTGCTTCTTGACCAGCGGGCTGGTCGGCCAGTCGCCGTACTTGGCCTGGGCCGCGATGTCTGCGGGGATCGTGCCACCGGTCGCCCGCAGCGCGGCCCAGTACTCGAACCACTCGGTCAGCGCCGCCTCGGTGAAGGCGAGCGCGCCGTCCTTGTACAGGTCCTCGCCCTTGCCACGCAGGAAGATCTGCAACGAGGCCGTGTCCCCACTGGGGTCCTCCGCGCCGTAGATCTTCTTGCCGGACTTCTGCCGGATCTCGTTCGCCAGGGCGGCGAAGTCGGACCAGGTCCAGGTCTCCTTCGGGTGCTCCAGACCGAGCTGGTCGAGCACGGTCACGTCGTACCCCATGCTGTAGGCACCCATCGCGACCGGGATGCCGAACTGCTCGCCCTTCAACTGGCCCTGGCTGAGCAGGTTCTTGTCGAACGGCTTGGTGTCGATGGTGTCCGGGATGTACTTCTCCAGCGACTGCAGCGCGCCGGCAGCGCCGTACTGGCCGATCCGGGCGATGTCGATGTTGATCACGTCCGGGGCGTTGCCGCCGGCCATCTGGGTGGCGAGCTTGTCCCAGTACTCCGCGGTCGCGGTGCCCTCGAAGACCATCTTCACGTCCGGATGGCTCGAGGTGTACTGGTCGGCGAGCTTGCTGCGCAGCCCGAGCTTGGTCGGGTCGCCGTAGCTGCTGAACCGGACCGAGTTCTTCGCCTCCTTGGCCGCGGGGTCCAGGTTGCAGGCCGACAGAAAGGGCGCGAGTACGCCGGCCGCGAGTCCGGCCTGCAGGAAGCGCCGCCGGTTGAGGGGTGTGGTCATGGCTGGTTCCTTTCGGGGCTAGCCCTTGAGGCCGGTCGTGGCGATGCCTTCGACGATCCGGCGCTGGGCGAGGAGGAAGACGATGAAGGTCGGCACCAGCGACAGCACCGACATGGCCAGCAGTTGCCCGTACGACGAGTCGCCGGTCGCGTCGACGAATCGCCGCAGGGCGACCGGTACGGTCTCGCTGCTGGGGTAGGACAGGTAGATCAGCTGGGCGAAGAAGTCGTTGTATGTCCAGATGAAGGTGAAGATCATGGTGGTGATCAGCACCGGCCCGGTCAGCGGCAGGATGATCCGGCTGAAGATGCGGACCTTGCCGCATCCGTCGATCATCGCGGCCTCGTCCAGCGTGCGCGGGATCGTGCGGATGAACTGGACCATCAAGAAGATGAAGAACGCGTCGGTGGCCAGGAACTTCGGCACCACCAGCGGGAGATAGGTGTTCACCCAGCCGAGGTTGAAGAACAGCACGTACTGCGGGATCAGCAGCGCGTGCGCCGGCAGCATGATCGAACCGAGCATGATGCCGAAGAACACCTTCTTGCCGCGGAACTCCAGCCGGGCGAACGCGTACGCCGTGAGCGTGCAGGCGATCACGTTGCCGGCTACCGCGAGGACCGCGATCAGCAGCGAGTTGAAGTAGAACCGGGTGAAGGTGGGATCGGTCGCGGTCCAGCCGGCGATGTAGTTGCGCGGGTCCAGCGAACTGGGGAACGGGTTGAGCTGGGAGAAGATGTCCTTCTCGTCCTTGAAGGATCCGCCGACCATCCAGAGCAGCGGATAGACCATCACCAGGGTTCCGGCGATCAGCGCGAGGTGGGTCAGCCACTTCCGCCCGCGCCGGCGGGTTCCAGGAGCTTGCGAGACAGTCGTCATCAGCGGTCCTCGTAGTAGACCCAGCGGCGGGCGAGCCCGAAGTTGATCAGCGTGAAGGTGGCGATGATCAGCAGCAGCACCCAGGCCATCGCGGAGGCGTAGCCCATGTTCAGGTTCGTGAAACCCTGCTGGTACAGGTAAAGCGTGTAGAACAACGTGGAGTCCGACGGCCCGCCGCTGCCGCCGCTCACGACGTAGGCCGGGGTGAAGGCCTGGAACGCCTGGATGATCTGCAGTACCACGTTGAAGAAGATGATCGGCGTCAGCAGCGGCACGGTGACCGACCAGAACCGCCGCCAGGGGTTCGCTCCGTCCACCGACGCCGCGTCGTACAGCTCCTGCGGGATCTGTTTGAGCCCGGCCAGGAAGATCACCATCGGCGAGCCGAACTGCCAGATGTTCAGCAGCACCAGCGTGTAGAGGGCGGTGTCGGGGTTGGAGATCCAGCTGCGGCCGCCGACGCCGAAGAACGCCAGGAAGGCGTTCAGGACACCGTCGTCGTCGAACAGCTGACCCCAGATCACCGCGATCGCGACACTGCCGCCGAGCAGGGAGGGGATGTAGTAGATCGACCGGTACCACGCCATTCCGCGCAGCGGGCGGTTCAGCATGACGGCGACCGCCAGTGCGAATCCCAGCTGCAGGGGGACGGTCAGGGCGACGTAGATGAAGGTGACCTTCAACGACTGCAGGTAGCGCGGGTCGTCGGTGAACATCTTGACGTAGTTGCCGAAGCCGTTCCAGGCGGGTGGCTGCAGCAGGTTGAACTTGGTGAACGACAGGTACAGGGACCCGAGCAGAGGTCCGGCCGTGAGCAGTAGCAGTCCCACGAACCACGGGCCGAGGAAGAGATAGGCGACCCGGTCGGAGCGTCTGCGGGGTCTGGGCCGTGCTGCCGGGGTGCCGCCGGGAGGGATGTCAGCTGTCGGTTCGCGGCCTGCCGGAGCAGAGATCTCGGTTCTCATGCTCATGGTCGGGCCTCCTCTCAGGGTCCTTCTTCACCGATGTAGAAGCGGTTCGGAAAATCGGCCGAAGTCTTCAGATCTGGTGTCTGGAGGACTCCGGCCGGAGTTGTTGGACGTTCAAGAGTTACCGCTTGGTGGAAGTGGGGTTCCACTACGCGAGAGATTAGGACGCCTCCGGACGATGCGCAAGACCGGAGTGCATTCGTATTCATCAGCCTGGAACAGCTCCGCCGCCGGCGCTCGCCGACTCGGCCGGGCGCTAAGGTTCTGGCGCATGAGCTCCAGTGCGCGGTCGTCGTACCTGCTGCGGGCGGGCCTGGTCCGCAACGTGCGATCGGGGGAGCACCTCACCACCTTCGTGGTGTCCGGGGTGGCGACCGTGCTGATCACCCGTCTGTTTCTCGGCTTGAGCGGCTACCCCCAGATCGGCGGCAAAGGTCTGCATATCGCCCACGTGCTCCCCGGCGGCCTGCTGATGCTGGTCGCCATCGTCCTGCTCCTCGGGTACGTCGGTCCGGTCGTGCGACCCGCGGCCGCACTGGTCGGCGGGGTCGGGTTCGGCCTGTTCATCGACGAGGTCGGGAAGTTCGTGACGTCCGACAACGACTACTTCTACCAACCGGCCGCCGCGATCGTGTACGTGATCTTCGTGCTGATCGTGCTGGGGACCCGGTTCATCGCCACCCGGCGGCCGATCGATCCGCGCGAGCAGTTGGCCAACGTGGTCGACCATGCCGTGGAGGGCGTGGCGGGTGGCCTGTCCCGCCGTCGGCTCGCGCAGGCGTCGCAGCAGCTTCGTCAGGTGGGCCTCGACGTGGCGGGCCGCCAGGAGACCCGGGAGCTGTTGGCCGCGTGCCCGGCCGACGAGGTGGAGCTGGCCGCGCCGGTGGACGCCGCGTGGCAGGCCCTCCAGCGTGGCTTCGACCGACTGGCCACGCATCGCTATGCGCCTCGCGTGGCTGTCGGCGTACTGGTGGTCCAGGCGATCGGTGCGCCCGTCATCGCGGCCGGGATCCGCTTCGACGACGGGCTGTTCACCGACTTCGCGGTGCTCGGGGTGGCGGCCGGGAGTTTGCTGTCGGCAACCTTCACGGTGCGCGGCTGGCTGCAGCTGCGGAAGGGCAACCGGGCCCGGGCGATCCGGTTGTTCGAGCTGGCGGTGCTGGTGTCGTTGCTGGTCACCCAGGTGTTCCAGTTCGCCGGGACCCAGTTCGCGGCGGTCGGCGGGATGCTGCTCGACCTGGTGCTGCTCGGGCTGCTGGGCGCCGAGCGCGACCGGATGCGGCGCCAGGAGACCGAGGCGGCGAAGGCTAAGACGTGGGGACTGCCACCGGACTCAAGCCGGCCTCCGTTTCCCGAGGACCCGTCCGATCCTGTGTAGCCTTCCACCGCTCGTTCCGGCCGATCAGCACCGGTGACATGGTCGCGACCAGATAGACCACTCCGGCTGCGAGCAGTGCAGGTGCCAAACCGATGCCGGCGATCGCGGCACCGGCCACGACGCCACCCAGCGGTACGCCGGTCCAGCAGACCGCGTCGGCCAGCGAGTTGACCCGGCCGAGCATCTGCCGCGGGATCCGCTCGATGAACAGGGCGCCCAGCACCGGGTTGATGAAGCCGGCGCCGATGCCTCCGACGGCGTAGATCGCCATCACCATCCACACCGGCGCGTCGAACGCCATCACGACGAACCGTGGCGCACCGCAGATCAGGAACGCGAGCGTGAAGACCAGCTTGCGCGGGATCCGGTCGCCGACGGCCGACGCGACCAGTGCGAACACCGTGGCGGTGACTCCGAACGAGAGGAGGATCAGACTGGTGTGCCCAGGCCCGAAGCCGTGGTCCCTGATCCAGACCGGCAGTAGTACCGCCGCGATCGCGGCGTCGAGCAGGTTGGTGACCGCGATCATCAGGACCAGCGGCATCATCAGCTTGTCCTTGCGGAGGAATCGCCAGCCCTCCAGCAGCCGTTGACCGTAGCTGCCCTCCGGCTCTTCGTCCGCTGCGTTCTTGGCGGCCTGGTGCCGTCGCGGGATCCATCGGTAGATCAGTACTGCGCAGACTCCGAACGACGCGGCGTCGATCCACAGTGCATTCACCTCGCCGACCAGCGTGATGAGTGCACCGGCGATCGCGAACGCGATGAAGCCGGCCAACCGCTCGGTCGTGCTCTCCAGTCCGGTCACGCGCTCCAGCGGCACCTTGGCCGCCTCCGCGATGTCCGGGATCAACGTCCCCTTGGCGGCATCGCCCGGTCCCCGGAGCGCCCCCGCAACGGCGACAAGCACCAGCAGCACCGGGAACGAGAGCGCGTGCAACATGTGCAGAAGCGGGATGAGCGCCACCACTCCAGCGCTGGCGGCATCTGCCAGGACGCTGATCCTTCTCGGCCCGACCCGGTCGATCCACGGGCCACCGAACGCTTTGGAAAGGACCAGCGGGCCCATCTCCGCCAGGGCCACCACACCGGTCTTGACCGGCGACCCGGTCGTCATCAGTACGAACCACGGAATCGCGATCGCGCTGACCCGGGTCCCGCAGATCGACACGACGTTCGCCACCAGGAACGCCACCAGCGGCGCTCGATCCGCCTGCCTCACAGTGCCCACACCCCTCACCTCACTTCGTCTGGTCGTTCAGCGGGTCTCGCGCGGATACGCCTGGATCTGCACCGACACCTGCTCCGCGCCTTCCGGCAGCGGTGCGGTCAGATCGGCCGTCTTGTACTTCTCCAGCACCGCCAGCAGCTCGACCTGCAGCGCTTTCAGCTCCTCCGGACGCAGGTGGAACAGGTAGTCCGACAGGAGGCTGGCGTCCTTCCACTCGGGCGTCAGCGTCTGCATCGAGTCGATGAAGCCGAACATGTTCTCGGCGTACGTCTGCCCGATGCCGTGCAGGAACCCCATCGCCAGCTCGGGCTCCTCGTCCAGCAGTGCGGTCGGATCGAACTGGGTGCTCTGGTGTGCCGACTTCCACCACCGGTCCCGCGCGTTGCCGCGAGTGTCGTCCTCGACCACCAGCCCGGCCTCGGCCAGCTGGCGAAGGTGGTAACTGGTGGCGCCGGTGTTCACCCCGAGCCGACCGGCCAGCGTCGTCGCCGTCTGCGGGCCGTACATCCGGAGCATCGCGAGCATCCGGTTCCGCATCGGGTGCGCCAGCGCCCGCACCAGGTGCCGGTCCAGGTGGACAGTCTTGCCCGGAGCCGCCGGTGTCAGGTCGTCCCTCTCGTCGCTCATGGACCGATCGTAGGACTGCAAAGGCTCTTTGCAAAGTAATTTTGCAAAGAAGTTCTGCGGTTGGTTGTCCACAGGTCGTGAAGTGGGCGTCGGGGAGGGGCCGGATCGCGGCATCTTCTCCGATGACAAGGGACCGGAGCGGCGGTCCGCACCACGAAACGGAGAGAACCACCATGCTGCGAGTGATGCTCGACGAGGCTGACTATTGCGACGTCCCGGCCGACCTGATGACGTTCGACGAGGGAGCGGTGGTCTTCTGGCGCGAGGGCGAGGAGGTCGGCCGGCACCGCCAGGCGCGGATCCGCTCCCTGGAGTTGCTGGACATGCGCTCGATGACACGCAAGATCCGGGACGCCCGCAAGAACCACCCGAACGCGTTCCGCCCCTGGACGCCGGAGGAGGAGCAGACGCTGGCCGACCTGTTCAAGGGCGGCGCCAGCAAGGAGGAACTGGTCGAGACCCTCGGCCGTCAGGTGGGCGGGATCGCGACCCGGCTGCGCTCGCTGGGGCTGCTCGCCGACGACCAGAAATTGCAATGAGTTCACTCACCGCGACCGACGGTCGACGAGACCCTTTTGGATCGGCTGGAGCGGTCGGCGACAATGGCGCGATGCAGGCAGAGGTGGATCCGGATCAGCAGCCCGGCGCACGGGAGGCGATTCGCACGGCGTTGGTGGACCAGGCGTCCCTCGTCCGTGCGCTCGGATCCGGGCGTCGGCGCGGCCACGACCAGCCGCAGTACCAGCGCGTGGAGCTGCGGTACGTCGACCTCAAGGGCCACCGCCACCTGCAGATCACCGAGTACGACGAGCGCCAGGCGCACACCCGCAACCTGGCCGCCGGACCGGACGCGGCGAAGGCGGTGGACGAGTTGCTGGACGTGCCGTACGGGTCGTGGCACGTCGAAACCACAAGCGAGACGCTCCGGCTGCGGTACACCAAGAAGGGCAAGGAGTTGCTGCACCGGCAGGAGGACGGCCGGGAGCAGGAGACCGGCCACGACCGGGTGAAGCAGCGGGCGCTCGATCCGGATGCGCCGTTCCTGATCGAGCTCGGCATCAGCGACCACCTCGGCCGGGTGAAGCCGTCGCGGCAGTCGAAGTACAAGCAGATCGACGAGTTCTGCAAGCTGCTCGCGCCCGCGCTGGACGAGGCGGTCGCGGCGGGCCGGATCGCAACCGGGCGACCGCTGCAGGTGGTCGACCTCGGCTGTGGCAACGCTTACCTCACGCTCGCCGCGTACCACCTGCTCACGGAGGCCGGGCACGACGTACGGATGATCGGGATCGACCGCAATCCGCAGGCGCGGACGCGGAACACGCGGCGGGTGGAGGCGCTCGGCTGGCAGGACCATCTGCGGTTCGTCGACGCGACCATCCAGGACGCGGAGCTCGACGTACGGCCCGACGTGGTGCTGGCGCTGCACGCGTGCGATACCGCGACCGACGACGCGCTGGCGCGGGCGGTGAACTGGGAGGCTCCGCTGGTGCTCGCGGCTCCGTGTTGCCATCACGACATCCAAAAGCAGCTCAAGAGCGTCTCACCACCGGCGCCTTATGCGCTGATGACCAGATATGGCATCGTTCGTGAGCGGTTCGCCGACGTCCTGACGGATTCCCTTCGGGCGGCGGTCCTGCGACAGGTCGGATACCGGGTGGAGGTTGTGCAGTTCGTGGACAGTCAGCACACACCGCGTAACCTGCTGCTCCGCGCCGCCCGGACCGGCGCCAGGCCGACGCCGGAGCTGGAGTCCGAGTACCGGACGTTGATCGACGAGTGGCAGGTCACACCCCGGCTCGCCCAACTCGTGCTGCCCGACGACCGCGAGGTTCGCTCGTGACCCTCCTCCGTCCCCTCGCCCTGGCCGCCGCCGCGTTCTTCACCCTCGGAGTGCTTCCGCTCGCCCCGTCGGCAGTGGCCGCAGGCTCGTCGGCGACCACCGCGGCGGCCGGGCTGACGTCAGCGGCGGCGACGGCAGCGGGCTCGGCCGGGTCTGCGGGGGTGCCGATCGCGGATCCGACGCCGGGGGCGGCGAAGAAGCTGTTCACGATCGGGGACTCGCGGATCGAGGAGTCGTCCGGGCTGGCGAAGTCGCACAACTTCGACGACATCTACTGGACGATCAACGACTCCGGCGATCGCGCCCGGGTGTTCGGCATCGACCTGTCCGGCAAGGTCGAGATGGTGCTCAACTTCAACGCGGAGGTGAGCGACGTCGAGGCGATCGCGGTCGACAAGGACGGCTTCATCTACGTCGCCGACATCGGTGACAACGGGGCCAACCGGGACATGGTCTCGATCTACACGATGCCGGAGCCCAAACAGCGCGGCGACGTGGAGAAGATGACCTACCACCGGTACGACTTCACCTATCCCGACGGGGCCCACGACGCCGAGACGCTGCTGGTGGAGCCCGGGACCAACCAGCTGTACATCGTGACGAAGGCCACCAAGGGCGCCGCGATCTATGCTGCGCCGCCGGGTCCGTCGCGGGAGGGCACGAACGAGCTGACGAAGTTCGCGCCCGCGCCCGCGGGAGTCACCGACGGCGTGTTCCTGGCTGACGGCCAGCAGGCGGTGCTGCGCACGTACACCGACGTGCAGACCGTTGCCTGGGGTGAGACGCCGAAGGTGGTCGCGAAGGGTGCCGCGCCGCTGGGGCAGGGGGAGTCGGTCGCTCTCGGCAAGACCGACAACACGCTCCTGGTCGGGTACGACGCCAAGGACTCGCCCGTCTACCAGGTCCCGGTCCCGGTGAAGAAGGCCGCCTCGCCTGCGCCCTCCGGGAGCGCGACTCCGAAGCCTGGCGCGACCAACGAGGCCGGCACCGAGTCCAAGAAGAACCACAGCCTCCGCTGGATCCTGGTCGGCGCCGCTGCCTTCGCCCTGCTCATCACCATCCTCACCTTCCCCCCAGGCCGCCGGGAACGCCGAGACCGCCAAGCCGAAAACGCCCGCCTGACCGGCCAAGCCCCACCCACCCCCCACCGCCGCCACACCTAACGCCCGCCGCCCCTCGCTGCCCAACCGGGTCGCTGGCGGGTTGTTTGGCCGATGGCGGACAACAACCGGCCAGCGGTGAGATAACCCGCCATCGACCCCGGATGCACAGGCCAATCAGCCGCCGACCTCACGAGGAGATCGGCGGCTGATCGGCGTACGGGTTACTTCAGGCGGTCGACTACGTAGTCGATGGCTTGGGTGAGCTTTTCGACGTCGTCGGGGTCGACCGCCGGGAACATCGCGACCCGGAGCTGGTTGCGCCCGAGTTTGCGGTAGGGCTCAGTGTCGACGATCCCGTTCGCGCGCAGGGTCTTCGCGACCGCCGCAGCGTCGATCGAGTCATCCAGGTCGACGGTCCCGATGACCAGCGACCGTGCATCCGGGTCTTCGACGTACGGCGTGGCGTAGTCGGACTTCTCGGCCCAGGTGTACAGCCGGTTGCTCGAGTCGGTCGTCCGCCCGACGCTCCACTCCAGCCCGCCCTGGTTGTTGATCCAGTCCGTCTGCTCCGCCATCAGGAACAGCGTGGCCAGCGACGGCGTGTTGTACGTCTGGTTCTTGCTCGAGTTGTCGATCGCGGTCGCCAGGTCCAGGAACGCCGGGATCCATCGCCCGGACGCGGTGATCTCCTCGACCCGCGCCAGCGCCGCCGGGCTCATCACGGCGATCCACAGCCCACCGTCGGACGCGAAGCACTTCTGCGGCGCGAAGTAGTACACGTCGACCTCGTTGATGTCGACCGGCAGACCACCCGCACCCGAGGTGGCGTCGATCGCGACCAGCGCACCCTCGTCGGCGCCCGCCACCCGCTGCACCGGCGCCATCACACCGGTGGAGGTCTCGTTGTGCGGCCAGGCGTACAGGTCCACGCCGGCCTCGGCGACCGCGACCGGGCGCGTCCCGGGGTCGGACTTCACCACCGTCGGGTCGCCCAGGTGCGGCGCGAGCTGCGCGGCCTTCGCGAACTTCGAGGAGAACTCACCGAAGCTCAGGTGCTGGCTCTTCTCCCGGATCAGCCCGAACGTCGCGATGTCCCAGAACGCGGTCGATCCGCCGTTCCCGAGCACCACCTGGTACCCGTCGGGCAGCTGGAACAGATCCGCCACACCCTGCTGCACCCGGGCCACCAGGTTCTTGACCGGCGCCTGCCGGTGCGACGTACCGAGGAGCTTCGCGCCCTCGGTCGCCAGCGCGGCAACGGCTTCCGGACGCACCTTCGACGGTCCGGCCCCGAAGCGGCCGTCGGCGGGCTTGAGCTCTGCAGGAATCTGAATGTCGCTGGTCACCAGCGTTTCCCTTCGTCGTCTGCCATTCCTGAGCCGACGACGCTGTCAGCGAACCCCATACTCCCATACCGCGCCAGCCCGACCGCTCCGGGTCTCACCCGGGGCCGAGCGGCTACTCGTGCTTGCGGGTGATGGTCTGAGTACCGGTCAGCACCGCGACAGGCCCGTCCGGGGTGTCGGTCCACTCGCCGCACTCACCGCCGCCCTCGGCGACCTCGAGCGTCGACTCCGAGCCGTCTTCCATCCGCAACGCCGGGTGGTAGTAGGACGCGACCTTCTCGGCCTCACCCTCGATGTAGTGGCCGATCAGCGCGCGCCGGAAGCGGTCCGTGGTGACGTTCGGGTTGCTGCCGTGGACCAGGGCGCCGTGGAAGAACAGCACATCACCTGGTTCCATCGCGATCGGTACGGCGGCGCCCTGCGCCGGCAGCGGAACGGTCACGTCGGTGAAGCTGACCGTGGTGTCCGCCTTCTCGGTGCACAGGATCGGCCAGCGGTGGCTGCCGGGAACGACCTCGAGGCAACCGTTCGCCTCGTCCACGTCATCGAGCGCCATCCACGCGGCCACGCAGGTGCCGGGCTCGGCCTTCAGGTAGAAGTTGTCCTGGTGCAGCGCCTGCCCACGAGACCCCGGCGGCTTGAAGTAGATCATCGTCTGGACCGCGTACGGCGACCGGCCGAGGATCTCGGTCATCACCTTGTCGAGCCGCGCATCGATCATCCAGCGCAGCGACGTGTCGTCCCAGCGGTGCATCTGCGCCATCCGCGGGTACCGGCGGAGCGGGTCGCGGTCGGCCGAGGTGTGCCCGGCGAAGTCGCCCTGGTACGACCCCCGGTGCCGCAGTTCCATGTAGTGGTCACGCAGCCGCTCGACCTCGTCGACCTCGAACAGCCCACGCACCAGCGTGTAGCCCGCCTGCTCGAACTCTTCCTTGTACGAAACGCTCATGCACAGCTCCTGCGAGAGATCCGTCATCGGTGCCCGGAGTCGTCTACCGTCTTCCAGACAGCACTATTCTCCAGACGTCCGCTGCGGCCGGCCACGGATGATTCGCGCGAGGAGTTGAACTTTTGTCGCATTACCCGGCACCGTTGACGCTCGACCTGTTGTCGCCGCCGACGTTCTGGCGCTGCGAGCCCAGCTGGTCGTGGGTGTCCCGTCCGCTGCCGGATCACCTGCTGTGGTGTGTGCTGGACGGACGAGGCTCCATGGAGCTGGCGGGGGAACGGCGAGAGCTGCATCCGGGTGTGTGCGCAGTTTTCGCGCCAGGTGATGCGCCAAGAGCCACGCACGATCCGCGGCGGCGATTGCTGGTGTTCGGTATGCATTTCCAGGTCGACCGGCGCGGAGTGGTGCCGGAGCCGCGGTGGGGCGAGGTGATGGACCGGGAGTTGCTCGGCGTGCTCGCGCGGACGAGTGATGCGTCGTACCGGCGGCAAGATCCGTTGGGCAGGCGGCAAGCGGAGTTGTGCTTGGAGCAGGTGCTCGGGCTCGTCTGGGACGCCGTGCACAACCCCGGCCGGAGCGCCACCGACACCGCGGTCGACGAGGTGGCACGCCAGCTTCGGCAGGACCCGGGGCACGACTGGACCGTCGCTGAGATGGCACGCGGCGCTGCCCTGTCCAGAGCGCAGTTCACCCGCCGGTTCGTCGCGCAGCTCGGCATGTCACCGGCGCAGTACCTCATCCAGTGCAGGATCGACCGCGCCCACGAGTTGCTCACCGAGACCGGCCTGACAGTCACCCAGACCGCTGCCGCCCTCGGCTACACCGACGTCCCGTACTTCAGCCGCCAGTACAAGCAACGCACCGGCCGCTCACCCAGCCAGGACCGCTAAACGCAACCAGCCGCTAGGCCCAGCCCGGATTCCAGCCCTCGATGGCGGTGGCAGGGCGCGTGCTCGGGCCGGAGTAGATCGCCGACGGCCGGATCAGCCGCCCGGTCCGCTTCTGCTCCAGCACATGCGCGCTCCAGCCGGCCGTCCGCGCACAGGTGAACATGGACGTGAACATCGGCGGCGGTACTTCGGCGAAGTCCAGCACGATCGCCGCCCAGAACTCCACGTTGGTCTCCAGCACCCGGTCCGGCCGCCGCTCCCGCAGCTCGGCCAGCGCAGCCTGCTCCAACGCCTCAGCCACCTCGTACCGCGGTGCCGACAGCTCCCGCGCCGTACGACGAAGCACCCGGGCCCGCGGGTCCTCCGCGCGGTACACGCGATGCCCGAAACCCATCAGCCGCTCGCCCGCGTCCAGCAGCCCCTTCACGTACGCACGCGCGTCGCCGCCGCGCTCCACGCCCTCGATCATCGTCAGCACTCGCGCCGGCGCACCACCGTGCAGCGGTCCAGACATCGCACCGACCGCGCCGGACAGCGCGGCCGCGACATCTGTACCGGTCGACGCGATCACGCGCGCGGTGAAGGTCGATGCGTTCATGCCGTGCTCGGCCGCGGAGGTCCAGTACGCGTCGACCGCCTTCACGTGCTTGGGATCGGGCTCGCCGCGCCACCGGATCATGAACCGCTCGGTGATCGTCGTCGCCTTGTCCACCTCACGTTGCGGCACCATCGGTTGCCCGATGCCACGAGCCGCCTGGGCGACGTACGACAGCGCCATCACCGCAGCCCGGGACAGATCCTCACGCGCCTGTACGTCGTCGATGTCGTACAGCGGCCGCAGACCCCAGGCAGGCGCGAGCATGGCCAGCGCGGACTGCACGTCGACCCGCACGTCACCGGTATGGACCGGCAGCGGGAACGGCTCGGCCGGCGGCAGACCCGGGGTGAACGCGCCGTCGACCAGCAGACCCCAGACATTCTCGAACGGCACCCGGCCGACCAGGTCCTCGATGTCCACGCCCCGGTAGCGCAGCGCCGAACCTTCCTTGTCCGGCTCCGCGATCTGGGTGTCGAAGGCGACCACGCCCTCGAGCCCGTGCTGCACCTCGGTCCTCGGATCTGACATGCGACTCCCTCGTCCTCGTGATCGACGCACGAAGCCCACCAGGAGAGCCGCGCGCACCGTTGGGCGCCCAGGCAGCATATGTCTCCGGCTCGGCGACCGGACAGATGTGTGACCGGTTCGAGGTCTACGGTGGAGCACATGCCAGCCAAGCCCAATCCCGTCCTGGGTCTCGTGCTCGGGATCATCATTGGTTACGCCGGAATCGTCGGCGGGTCGTACGCCGGCACCCGGCTGGCCCTGACGCGTCAGGTCAGGTTCGACAGCATCCTCACCCACGGTCTGCAGTGGCTCCTGATGCTGGTGGCCATCGCGGTCATCGTCGGTCTGCTGATGGCGATCCGGTCGATCGGGGCCGGCGTCATGGTCGGAGCCGGCGCTCTGATGACGGTGGCCGGACTGGTCGTGATGCTTGCGCCGATCCGCGCCGCCTACGACGTGGTCAAGCTGTTCCAGGTCCCCGGCACGAGGACGATCGCCTACATGCTCACCGATGGGTCAGCACTGTTCATCGGCATCGTGCTGCTGATCGGCGGCATCGGACGCTGGGCAGGCGACGCCAAGACCACTCGGGCGCTCCGTGGCGAGAGCGGAGGCTACAACCCGGCCTACGCCGCGCAGCCGCAGCAGTGGGGTGGCTACCCGGGCCAGCAACAGCAGCCCCAGCCGCATCCGCAGGCCTACCCGGGCCAGCCGCAACAGGCCCAGCAACCAGGTCAGCAACCGGGCCAGCACCAGGACCGGCAGCAGCCCGGGGCGTACCCCGGTCAGCAGCCGCCCGGCAGCACTTTCCCCGGCCAGCAACCGCCACGGTAAATTTCCGGACTGGATCGCAACTTTCCGCTCGGAACGTGCATCTGGCTCTGCATGGAAACTCTGGTCGCCTACGCCTTCAACAACGACAGCGCCTCCCGGGCTGCCGCGGGGCGGGCACGGATCGAGGCGTACTACGACGGCCTCTGGGACCGCAGGGGCAAGCACAGCGGGTACGACGGCAGCACGATCGGTCTGCACGTGTGGGACCGGGACGACAGCGGTTCGTTCTGGCCGTCCTGGCACGACGCCGGTGAGCTCCGGATCGCCACCCAGCACGCGCCGCTGGGCTATCAGCGGGTGATCGGCGACGTCCCGCCGCACGACGCGCCGGCCAAGCTGGCGCACGCGGTACGCCGGAGCCCGGCCGGCTTCCTGGAGCTTGCCCCGCCGTTCACGATGGCGGTGCTGGATCCGGACGAGGACCGCCTGGACCTGTTCACCGACTCGATCGGTGTCGGCCGGCTCTTCCAGCTGCGGCTGTCCGACGGCTGGGTGTGGAGCAACCGGCCGGTGGCCGCGCTGCTGTTCGGCGGCACCCATGCCGCGGCGGACCGGCGCGGCTGGACCTTTGCCGCGGCCTGCGGCTGGTTCATGGATGACAGTACGCCGTACGACGGGGTCCTCGCGGTGCCCGGGGCGACGCACATCGTTGCAGACGGCAGGCGTCGTCGGCAGACCGTCAGCCGGATCGAGACCACCAGCGTGTGGTCGACCGACAGCCCGGACACGGTGGAGGAGACGGCCGAGGCACTGCAGGATGTCGCGCGATCAGTAGGTCGGCTGTGGCCCGGCAAGCCGACCGTCGACCTGAGTGGTGGCCGCGACTCCAGAGTGGTCGCCGCCTCGTTCCTTGCCGCCGGTGTGGACGTGAAGCTCAACAGCTACGACGCAGTGCCGGGTGAGCTCGACGTGGCCGAATCGCTGGTGCAGATGCTCCCGCAGCAGGTCGAGCACTTCACCACGCGCAAGCCGGTGGGCGTGAAGGCGGCGAAGGTATCGGCCCAGCCGCCGAAGTCGCCGGCGCTGGTGGAGCGTGCGTTGCGCTGGCACCGGTACGCGGAGGGCCTCCGTCCGGCCAGCTACCTGTTCCACGCGCCGCCCGCCACTCTGGCCAACGTCGCCCACCTGGCCATCGGCGGTGCCGGCGGTGAAGTAGCCCACGGCCACTTCTACCCGAACGACGTACTCCAGCTCGACGCCCTCCCACTGCACGACAAGCTGCATGCCTTCGGCAACCGTCTGCAGACCCGGTTGACCCCGACCGCAGGCCCGTCCGAGCGATCCCGGACCGCCGTCGCCGACCAGATCGAGCATGTACTGCGTGACGCGGTGCACGGCGGCATCGAGAACGCGACCATGATCGATTACTTCTACGTGGTCGAACGTCTGCGTCGCTGGGGGACGACGGGCGAGCGCAGCGGTGTCGTCTCGCCGCTGCTGATCCCGGCGTTCGTCCGGGCCGCGTTCGCTCTCGATCCCAGTCAGCGGGTCGAGAACGCCCTGCACCGCAAGCTGGTGCGGCACCTGGTGCCCGAGTGGGCCGACGTACCGTTCTTCAAGCCGGTCGTCGCCCCGGCGACACCTCGGCCTGCCAAGAGCACGGTCCGCTGCCTGGCCGACGCGCCCGACCGCGAACTGATCGAGCAACTCCTGACCGAGGTCGACGGCTTCGATCCGGGGTCGCTCAGCACGCTGTGGGCGGCGTCCACGGCGGGCGCCAGCTCGGCCGGCGGCGAGGCCACTCTGCGGCAGGCGCTCTGGCGGGCGACGTTCGACCAGCATCTCGAGGAGATCAACCGCCACCTGCCGGAGGACACCCGCCCGGTCGTTCGGATCGCCCCACCGCGGCCCGCGCCGGTCGTGATCCCGAAGAAACGCCGTCTGGTCCGGAACTCGGCCGCCCGGCTGCTGGCGTCGACCGTCCTGTGGCGGACCTTCCGAGCCAGCAAACTCGGCCGGTCCTGGCGCAGCCTCAGCAAGTAGGGCCCCAGTAGGCTCGGACCGTGGATCTTGCGGAGATGCGGCGGGCCTATGGCCTCGGGGAGTTGCTCGAGAGCCAGGTCGATCCGGACCCGATCGTCCAGTTCCGGACCTGGCTGGCGCAGGCGACCGAAGCCGGCCTGCCGGAGCCGAACGCGATGGTGCTGGCCACCGCGGACGGCGACGGCCGGCCGTCGGCGCGGACTGTGCTGCTGAAGGGCCTCGACGAGCGCGGCTTCGTGTTCTTCACCAACCAGCAGTCCCGCAAGGCCGACGACCTGGCCGTGAACCCGCACTGCGCGCTCGTCTTCCCCTGGCATGCGATGGAGCGGCAGGTGCGCATCGAGGGCAGCGCGACCAAGCTCCCCGGCGACGAGGTCGACGCGTATTTCGGCAACCGGCCGCGCGAGTCACAGCTCGGGGCCTGGGCGTCACAGCAGAGCCAGCCGGTCGCGTCCCGCGAGGAGCTCGACCTGCAGTACACGTCGTACGAGCGTCAGTGGCCGGAGGGTACCGAGATCTCCACGCCGTACTTCTGGGGTGGCTACCTGGTCCGGCCGGACGCGTTCGAGTTCTGGCAGGGCCGGACCGGCCGGCTGCATGACCGCCTGGCCTACCGGCGTACCAACTCCGAAGGCTGGGAGTTGTCGCGGCTCCAGCCCTGAGGAGCCTCCGAGGTCTCGCGGAAGCCGTTGCGCTGCCACCACCGCACCAGCGGAGCCGGCGCCCACCAGTTGGCCCGGCCGAGCAACCGCATCGTCGCCGGCACCAGCAACGCCCGCACGATCGTCGCGTCCAGTGCGATCGCGATCACCAGCCCGACGCCGATCATCTTCACGAACACGATGCCCGAGGTCGAGAACGCCGCCACGACGATGATCAGCAGCAGCGCCGCACTGGTGATGATGCCGCCGGTCCGCTGGAGTCCGAGCGCGACCGCCTGCGTGTTGTCGCCGGTCCGGTCGTACTCCTCCCGGATCCGGCTGAGCAGGAACACCTCGTAGTCCATCGAGAGCCCGAACAGCACGGCGAACAACAGCACCGGGTTGGTCGCGTCGAGGAATCCGGCCGGGGTGAAGTCGAGCAGCCCGGACAGGTGACCGTCCTGGAAGATCCAGACCATCGCGCCGAACGCCGCGGACAGTGAGAGCACGTTCATCAGCAGCGCCTTGGCCGGCAGCACGAACGATCCGAACGCGACGAACAGCAGCACGAACGTCACCAGCACGATGAATCCGGCCATGTACGGCGCCCGCTCGGCCAGCACATCGAGCAGGTCGATCACCGCGGCCGTCTCACCGCCGACCTCGGTCTGCGTCCCACCCGGCGGCGCGATCGCCCGTACGTCGTGGACGACATCGCGCGCGGCCAGTTCCTGCGCGGTGAAGTGCGTATGCACGACCACCTCCGCGACGCCGCTGTCGTACCCGCCGACTCGCACGTTCTCGACGTTCGCGACCTGCCGCAGCTTCCCGAGGTACGGCGCCAGTGCCGCCGACGGATCGGATGGCGGGGAGTCGAAGCGGACTGCCACGACGATGTCCGACCCACCCGCACCAGCGAAGTCACTTTGCAGCGTCTCGGTCACCGTGCGGGAGGTGGCGCCGGCAGGCAACGACCGGTGGTCGACGCCACCGAGTTGCGCCTGCAGGAAGGGGATCCCGAGCACCAGCAACACCGGCACCAGCACGAGCACATACCGCACCGGACGCCGCATCACGCTGTGCGCGAGCCGGTACCACGCTCCGTGCTCGGCGCGCGCCTTGCGAGGCTTGAGGAACGGCAGCCGCAGGCTGTTCACCCGATGCCCCAGGACCGCGAGCAAGGCAGGCAGCGCTGTCAGCGCCGCCACCATCGCGACCAGCACGGCGGCCGCACCGCCGTACGCCATCGAGCGCAGGAACATCACCGGGAACAGCACCAGACTGCTGATCGCGACGCCGACGGTGATGCCGGAGAACGCGACAGTCCGGCCGGCCGTCGACATCGTCGCGGTCAGCGCCGTCTCCACATCATTGCCCTTGGCAAGCTCTTCGCGGAACCGGGTGACGATGAACAGCGCGTAGTCGATCGCCAGTCCGAGGCCGATCATCGTGACGATGTTGATCGTGAAGATCGACACGTCGGTGATGGCGGTCAGCCCGCGCAGCAGCACGAAGGCGCCCAGGATGGCCAGCGCGCCGACGAACAACGGCAGGCTGGCGGCGACCAGGCCGCCGAAGACGACCACCAGCAGCACCAGCACGATCGGCGTCGAGATCGTCTCGGCATGCACGATGTCGTGCTCGGTCTGGGTGTTCACCTCGTCGAAGACCGCGATCTCGCCGCCGACCTTCGCGTCCAGCGCGGGTGGCGCGGTCCGCACCTGGTCGGCGATCCGGTGGAATGTCGCCAGCCGCTCCTCCTGGTCCGCGCCGGCCAGTGTGAGCACGGCGTACGTGCTGTGCTGGTCCTTGGAGACGAACAGGGGCGAGCGGCTGCTCCAGTACGTCGTTGTGCTCAGCACGTCCTGGGACGGCAGGCCCGAGAGGTGCTGCTCGACGGACTGCCGGAACGCCGGGTCCGCGACGGTCTGCGTGGAACTGCGGTAGAGCACGATCACGTCGGTGCCGGTGCGGCCGACGTTCTGCTCGATCGTCGCGACAGCGTTGGCGGCCTCGGTGTCCGGTGCGTCGAACCCGCCGTTGGCCAGCGATCCGAACACGCCGGTGCCCCAGGCCAGCCCGACGGCGACGAGGACTCCGGTCAGGGCGAGCACCAGGCGGCGGCGCCGGAACGTGAAGTGGCCGAGCGTCTCGAACACGAAACTCCCCCAGGACGTTAGATTTGAGCGGCGGGTGTCTCAGTGAACAGCGTTAACTGTTAACGGTGTTAACTCTAGACATCCGGGAGGCCGGCCTGTCAAGGAGAATTTCGATGGACGAGGGTGCGACCCGGCGTGACCGGCAGCGGGCCGCGACACTGGCCGACATCAAGGCGGTCGCGCGGCGGCTGCTGGTCAGCGGCGGCGTGGGCGCGGTCGGCCTGCGTGCGGTCGCGCGCGAGCTCGGCCTGACCCCGCCGGCCCTCTACCGCTACTTCCCGAGCCACGAGGCCCTCGTCACCGCCCTCATCGCCGACCTGTACGACGAACTGACCGGTGCGCTGATGGAGTTGCAGGCCGCCGACACCGATGCGGATCTCGGTGCCAGGTTGTTCTTGCTGACCAATGGACTGCGGGACTGGGCACTGGCGCATCCGTCCGAGTTCGCGCTGCTGTTCGGTACGGCGATCCCGAACCCGGAGGCCGAGGACCACGCGGACACGCCTGGGCATCAGGCGGCGATGCGCTTCGGGGCCGTGTTCAAGGACCTGGTCGCGCAGATCTGGCACTGGAAGCCGTTCCCGTATCCGGCCGACGAGGACCTCGGACCGGTGCTGCTCGCTCAGTTGCAGCAAGAGACCGAGGAGTTCCAGGGCATGCCAGCCGGCGCGATCTACCTCGCGCTGAGCTACTGGGTCAGGCTCTACGGCCTGATCTGTATGGAGGTCTTCGGACAGCTGCACTGGGTGCTGCCGGATGCCGGCGCGTACTTCGAAGCCCAACTCCGCGAGATCGGCGAAGAGCTCGGCCTGGACTGCCCACCGCCGGAGTGAGGGCAGAAAAAAGCCCGCGAGCGCTTCCAGACCGCGACCGGGTGGCCGAACTCTGGGTCAGGCGGACTGACCTGACTGCCCGCGGGCCCGGTGGCTGGCGTTGAATTGGCCGACCACATGCCCACTTGTTAGTGGTTGGCGGTTAGCCCGCCGCCACCTCACGAGTCCGATAGCAATTCATGCGTTGGACCACCTCCCTTCGCGTGTACTGAAAACCTACTGTCCGCAGGCCCGGCGTTCAACCAGTTTTCGCGCACAGACGAACGGGGTGCCGTGGTCCCATAGGAGACATGCTGAGACTCGGACTTCCGGTCATCGTGATCCTGCTGGTCGGAACCGCCTGGATGGCGTGGGCGTCGTACCGCCGGGCTGCCCAGGCCGAGCAGGCCCTGGCCGAGGTCAACGCCGAACACCGGGCATTGATGCACGAGGTCAGGACGCTGGAACGGGCGGTCGCGGCTGCCGAGCAGGGCTTGCGTACGCTCAGCTCGCATCCGTCGGTGCCGCGCGATGTCGCGGTCACCGCAGACCTGACCCTCGCCGACATCCGGCGACTGGTAACCCGCAAGGAGCTCGACGACTGATGGCCAAACTGGGGAGTGCGACCGCCGTCGCCAAGGGCGGAAGCACGAAGGTCAAGGTGATCGGCGGCCTGATCGTGGCCGTGATCGTGATCATCGCGCTGTTCAACATCTTCAACTTCGCCGACACCGACGCGAACCGGATCGGTCTGCACTACGGCGGTGGCGTGATCGAGGACAAGAAGTTCAAGTCCGTCATCCCCCCGGGCTCGACGAACAAGCTGATCGGCCCTGGCGACACCGTCTACACCTACCCGATCGACCAGCGCTCGTACATCATCGGCGGCGACGGCGCCGACACCGACGCGGCCGACGAGGTCACCGTGGTCAGCAAGGACAACGTCCGGCTCGGCGTCCGGGTCCAGGTCTACTTCACGCTGAACCGCGACGAGGCGGTGCTGAAGTCGTTCCACGAGCGGATCGGGCTCAAGACCGACGCCTACGAGGACGACGGCTGGGACCAGATGCTGCAGAGCTACTTCCGGCCGCAGATCGACCGGGCGCTGGCGGCGGTCGCGGCCGACTACGGCTGGGCCGAGCTCTACAACAACGAGTCGAAGAAGGCGGCCTTCCAGTCCGCCGCGGCCAAGGAGTTCACCCGGCTGCTGCCGGCCGCCGTCGGTGGTGACTACTTCTGCGGCCCGTCGTACAACGGCACCAACGACTGTGGCGAGCTGTCCTTCACGATCCAGAAGCCGACACCGCTGGACAAGGGCATCATCGACGGCCTCGAGGCCAAGCAGCGGGCCGAGCTGGCCAAGGCGACCCAGGAGCAGAAGAACCAGCAGGTCAACGTCGAACTGCAGTCAGTCAAGGCGCAGGTCGCGATGCTCGGCGCGCAGGGCTACCTGCTGAAGACCGCGATCGAATCGGGCAAGATCCAGTTCATGGTCATCCCGCAGAACGGCAACGTCAGCATCCCGGTGCCGACGCCGACCACCACGACCCAGCAGCCCGCCAACTGAGTTGAGCTGGGTCATGTCCGCGCTGCCGTCGCACCTCGAGCTCGTGCAGGGCGTCGTCCTGCCCAAGCCGGTCGGCGCGGATCCGGTCCTCGACTTCGTCAACACCCGGTCCGACTGGACCACCCGTGGCCCGGCCCGGACCGAGTGGCTGACGTCGTACGAGGCCTTCCTGATCTGGACCTCGTACGTCGGCCTGGTGCCGCCGGCGACCGTGTTCCGGCTGATCGAGCAGGCCGGTGGCAAGCCGACCGAGGCGGCGCGGCGGCTGCACGCGACACTTGAGTTCAGGACCGAGCTGTATGACGTACTGACCGGGCAGGCGACCGATGAGTCGTTCGAGGCCGTGGCCCGGGTGATCGAACGGGCGTCCGGGCGACGGCAACTGGTCCTGGCGGACGACGGTCCGGTGTGGGAGCTGCCGGAGGATCTGGCGCTGCCGCTGGACAACCTGGCGCTGCTCGCGGGTGAGCTGCTGACCGGGCCGCCGCGGGCGCACGTTCGGATGTGCCCGGGGGAGTCGTGCGGCTGGTTGTTCCTCGACCCCCGCGGGCGCCGGCGGTGGTGTTCGATGGCCACCTGCGGGAACCGGGCCAAGGTCCGCGCGCACGCGGCGCGCGCCCGTTAGTTGAAGACGGCGGGGTCGACCGTGATCCACGTGTGCCGGGCGCGGGCGAGCACGCGGCCGTCGGAGTCGTACAGGGTGCTGGCGGTGAACGTCTTGCGGCCCTCCTCACCGAGGTAGCGGCCGAGCGCCACGCACTGCTCGCCGGGCTGCGGGCGCGCGTCGATGCAGGCCGTCAACTGCCCGAGCACCGACGGGCGGCCCTCCAGGTCGATCGCCCATCCGCCGGGGCAGTCGAGCGCGGACCACAGGAAGACGTCGTCCACCAGGCCGCCGGTCACCAGGTCGCCGCCCGGCTGCCACGTGCACGCCGTCCGTCCGTCGCCGAGCGGACCCGGCTTGAGCTGCAGGCCGTCCGCGTTCTCCGGCCCGCAGACGAAGCAGCTCGGGAACGGATGATTGCTCAGACCCTTGTACGCCGCCTCGGCCGCGCGAGCCTCGTCGGGCGATACCGGGTCGATGGTCGCGTCGGCCAGGAAGTCCGCGTCCACCGGTACGGCGTCGGCAACGACGGCCTCGCCGTCGGTCAACCGCGCCCCTTCGACGTCGGCGTCCAGCGTCAGGTCCTTCTCGATCGGCGGCGGCATTCGCAGCGTCACCCGCGGCACCACGCCGGCGTCGATCCGCGCGGCCAGCGCCGTACCAACCTGTCCGGCGACGTACCCGCCATTGCCCGACCGCTTGGGTCCCTGAAACCGCCGTTCCACCCGAACCAGACTCATACCGCACGACCCTAACCAGACGCCCGATCTGACCGGCAACCGGACCGCGATCGGGACGTGTGAGGGCTGTGAACCATGGGAAGGAAGGAGTTTTCAGATAAATCTGAGGAATTCTCGGAGATTAAAGAGCTAAGCCCTCCAGTTCAAACGACCGCTTGAACTATGCTGACTGCAGGCTACGGCGAGTGAGCAGGTGGGGTGCCTGAGCGAGCGGTAGCCGGGGGGAAGGAGAAGTTTGTGGAAACACCGGTCGAATCGACCCGGGAGAGATTGCTCAACGTCGCCGAGCAACGCTTCGGTGAAGGGGGCTACGAAGGAACGTCGCTGCGTGCCATCACGGTGGCGGCGGCTGCGAACATCGCCGCGGTCAACTACCACTTCGGCTCGAAGGAGGCCTTGCTGCGAGCCGCGGTCGCGCGGGCGATGGCGCCGGTCAACGCCGAACGCCGGCGCCGGCTGGACCAGTTGGAGGCCCGCGGCGGGCCGAGTCCGGAGCAGCTGATCCGGGCATTCATCGAGCCCGGGCTGGACCTGGTCCTGCGCCGGGGTGAGCGAGGCGCGGTGGTCGCGCGTTTCATCGGCCGGATCGCGTTCGATCCGAGCCAGCGGATCCGGGAGTTGTACGCCGCCGAGTCCGACCCGATCGAGTCGCGGTACCTGGCCGCGCTTCAGTCAGCCCTGCCACACGCCTCGCCCGAGGCGGTCGCCTTCGGATACGTGAACATGCTCGGACTGCTTGCGTTGCACCAGTCCCAGGCCTTGTCCCGCGCGCCTGGCGTGGATGATGTCGAGGACCCGGGCAAGCTGGCCGAGAACCTGGTCACGTTCCTGGTCGCCGCCTTCGACCGGGGCCTTCGGACCTGATCCGGTGGCGGCCGATGACCCGCGGCGCCCTGCCCGCGGATTTTCGGACGCAACTGAACCAGAGTCGTCAGTGTCCCGTAAGCGATGTAGCTCGACGCTATCGGCGCCCAGGCACGCACCTCGCGGCACTTGACCAGCGCCCACGATGCTCCGCATCGAGGCCACTGCTCAAGCACCCCGATGCACGCACCTGGACACCGCTATCGTTCGAGCTACATCGCTTACGGGACACCAGTGGTCTGGTCGAGGTTGTCCAGAGATTGCTCACGGATGTTCGGACTGCCCGGTAACGCTGCATAATGGCGCTCCGTGGACCCCTGTGAAGTCGTGGTTGCCGTCGATCTCGGTGGAACCCGGATGAAGTGCGGCCTGGTCGCCGCGGACGGTGCCGTGCTGCACCGCGAGACCAGGCCGACTCCCCGGGAGGCCGGGGGCCGCGCCGTGCTCGATGCCCTGCTGGAGACCGTCGTCGAGCTGAGCCAGAAGGCGACTGCGGACGGTCACCGAGTGCGTGCGATCGGTGTCGTCGTGCCCGGCGTCATCGATGCCGAGACCGGCACGGTCGGCGCCGAGAACCTGGCCTGGGTCGGTACGCCGGTGCGCGCCGAGCTGGAGGCCGCGATCGGAGACGGCGTACCGATCGTGCTCGCCCACGACGTCCGCGCCGGCGGGTACGCCGAACTCCGCCAGGGCGCGCTCACCGGCACCACGAACTCGATGTTCCTGCCGCTCGGCACCGGCATCGCCGCCGCGATGGTGATCGACGGCTCGCTGGTCAGCGGCGACGGCTGGGCCGGCGAACTCGGCCACACCCGGTTCGTCCACGGCGATGCGGCCGAGCAGTGCGCCTGCGGTCAGTGGGGCTGCCTCGAGACGGTCGCCTCCGCGGCCGCACTGGCCCGCAGGTACGGCGCCCGGACCGGCCGGACCGTGGACGGTGCACGTGAGGTCCTGGAGTTGCTGGCCGCCGGTGATCCGGACGCTGCGCACGTCTGGGACGACGCACTGAAGGCGCTGATCGATGCGCTCGTCCTCTACACGACCCTGGTCGCGCCGACTCGGATCGCGATCGGCGGCGGACTGGTGGGCGCGGGGGAGACACTGCTGCAACCGCTGCGCGACGGCATCCACGCGCGGCTCACCTTTCAGCGCGAGCCCGAGATCGTGGCCGCCGTACTCGGTGAGGACGCGGGCTGCCTCGGCGCCGCGGTAATGGCCTGGGACCGCGTGACGGCCGACGAGAGTGGAGATCAGACGGTATGACGACCTATCGCGTGGGCCGGCTCGTCACGCCGGACGACGTGCTGGAGAACGCCTGGATCCAGGTGGTCGACGCGGACATCGTCGCGTTCGGCCGCAGGTCGGAGGGGATGCCGGCCGACGGCAAGCGGCCCGAGGACCTCGGCAACGTCACCGTCGTCCCGGGCTTCGTCGACATCCACACCCACGGCGGCGGCGGATCGACGTACTCGACGACCGATCCGCAGGAGGCGCGCAAGGTTGCGGCCTTCCACGCCCGGCACGGTACGACGACCACGCTCGCCAGCCTGGTGACGGCGCCCCTCGATGACATCGTCTCGCAGACCGCCTGTCTCGCGGACCTGATCACCGATGGCGTGATCGCCGGTGTCCACCTGGAAGGTCCGTTCCTGTCCGCGGCGCGGTGCGGTGCGCACGAGCCGACGCTGCTGCGCGACCCGGTCGCCGACGACGTCACGAAGGTCCTGAGCGACGCGGTGAAGATGGTGACGATCGCGCCGGAGCTGGAGCACGGGCTGGACGCGATCCGCCAGGTCGTCGACGCGGGCGCCGTCGCCGCCCTCGGACACACCGACGCGACGTACGAGCAGATGATCGCCGGCGCCGACGCCGGGGCGACCGTCGCCACGCATCTGTTCAACGGGATGCGGCCGTTCCACCACCGCGACCCGGGTCCGGTCGGTGCCGCCCTGAACGACGAACGGCTGCTGCTCGAGGTGATCAACGACGGGCTGCACCTGGATCCGCAGGTCGTCCGCGTCGCCCTCGCGGCGGCCGGGGTGAACCGGATCGCCCTCATCACCGACGCGATGGAGGCCACCGGGATGCCGGACGGCCGGTACAAGCTCGGCGACCTCGAGGTGGACGTGAAGGAAGGTCTGGTGACGCTTGCCCACGGCAAGCATTCGATCGCCGGCAGTACCTTGACGATGGACGTGTCCTACGCCAACGCGGTGAAGGCCGGTGTGTCCCTGGTGGACGCGTCCCGGATGGCGTCGACAACGCCGGCGCAGGCCTTCGGCTGGTACGACGTGGGCGCGATCGAGACCGGCAAGCGGGCGGACCTGGTGGTGCTGGACGACGAGTACGTCGTTCAGAAGGTGATGCGGGCAGGGTCGTGGCTGGACTGATCGGGACCATCACCCTCAACCTCGCGCTGGACGTCACGTACGAGGTCGACGAGCTCGTCGTCGGTGGCAGTCATCGCGTCGGCACTGTTCGGCAGCGGGCCGGTGGCAAGGGTGTGAACGTCGCCCGGGTGGCGTCGACGTTGGGGCACCAGGTGCTGGTGCTCGGGTTCGTCGGCGGTGTGACCGGTGAGCTGGTTGCGGAGGAACTGTTCGATGCGGGCCTCACCGCACTGCTGACGCCGATCGCCGGGGAGACTCGGCGTACCGTTGCCATCGTCAACGGTGCCGACGGGGACGCGACGATCTTCAACGAGACCGGCCCTTCGGTGACCGCTGACGAGTGGCGTGCGTTCGGGGACCGGATGCCGTGGTCACGATTGGGCGTGCTGGCCTGTTCGGGCAGCATCCCGCCGGGATTGCCCGCTGACGCGTACGCCGAACTCGCGGTCCGCGCGCGGCATCACGACGTATTGACCGTGATCGACGCCGGCGGTGCCGCGCTGACCGCGGCTGCGAAGGCTGGTGCGGTGGTGCGGTCCAACGCGACCGAGTTGCGTGACGCGCTGGGTGACACGACGATCGAGGACGGCGCTCGTCAGCTGGTCGGGTTGGGTGCGACCGCGGCCGTGATCACCGATGGATCACGCGGGATGGTTGCTGCCAGCAACAAGGGTGTCTGGCGAGCGCTGCCGGTCGAGAAGGTGAGTGGCAACCCGACCGGTGCCGGCGACGCCTGCACGGCTGTGGTTGCGGCGGCTGTCGCCGAGTCGCCGGAGCCCGACTGGTCCGTCGTACTGAAGTCCGCTGTGGCCGCGTCGGCCGCCGCGGTGCTGACACCGGTTGCCGGGGACATCGATCTGGCCGCGTACCGGCGCTGGCAGCCCCAGGTCACCGTTAGTTAGTCAGAAGGAGAAAGCTCATGCCGTTGGTCTCCGGGGCCGAGGTCGTGCTGGCCGCCGCCAAGGCTGGTCGTGGGGTCGGTGCGTTCAACGTGATCCAGCTGGAGCACGCGACCGCGCTGATCGCCGGCGCCGAGGAGGTCGGTGCGCCGGTCATCCTGCAGATCAGCGAGAACGCGGTGAAGTACCACGGCGCCCTCAAGCCGATCGGCGTCGCCACCCTGGCCGCCGCGGCCGCCGCGACGGTCCCGGTCGTCGTCCACCTCGACCACGCGATGGACCGCGACCTGGTCACCGAGGCCGTCTCACTCGGCTTCACCTCGGTCATGTACGACGCGTCGAAGCTCGAGTACGCCGACAACGTCACGTCGACCACCGAGGTCACGGCGTTCTGTCACGACCACGGGGTGTTCGTCGAGGCCGAGATCGGTGAGGTCGGCGGCAAGGACGGAGTGCACGCACCCGGCGCCCGCACCCGCCCCGACGAGGCCCTCGCCTTCGCCGAAGCGACCGGCGTCGACGCCCTGGCAGTCGCCGTCGGCTCGTCCCACGCGATGACCGAACGTACGGCGTCCCTGGACTTCGACCTCATCGCCGAACTCCACACCGCCGTCCCCGTCCCCCTCGTCCTGCACGGCTCCTCCGGTGTCGCCGACCCCGACCTCACCCGAGCCGTCGAGGCCGGCATGACCAAGGTCAACATCGCCACCCACCTGAACAACGTCTTCACCGCCAAGGTCCGCGAAGTCCTCGCCGGCAACCCGACCCTGGTCGACACCCGCAAGTACCTCGGCCCGGCCCGCGACGAGGTAGCCGCCGAGGTGGCCCGCCTGCTGACCATCCTCAGAGCGACGCCCTCAGAGTGAAGCGCCGCCCCGGACCCAGTGCGCCCGCAGCTCGTCGCGTGCCTGCTGGACCCGCGCCCGAGCGCTCTCATCGGGTACTTCGAAGTCCTCGATCAGCCGGGTGAGCGCCAGCTCCAGCGCCGCGACCGCCGCGTCCTCCTCGGTCAGCTCGGCTTCGGTCACCCCGCGCAACCCGACCGCGAGCGCGGCGAGTCCCGCCACCTCCTGCGGGGTCAGCCGCAGCCGGATCTCCGTCCTCGTGTCCACGGTTGCTCCTTCGCTTCTTGGTACAGTCATCGTGCAGTGCAACGGCCGTGTTGCACAAGAGCGCTCGGTGAGGAGTGGCCGGAGATGACCATCGCGGTGGACGAGACGCTGCGCGAGGCGACCGTCGCCGTACTCGCCGAGCACGGCTGGTCCGGTGTCACGCTGGAGCGGGTCGCCGAGAAGGTCGGCCGGTCCCGCGTCACGCTGTGGCGGCAGGGGCTGACCGTCGAACTGCTGCTGAACTCGCTGCTCGACGCGCTGGCCGAGGACTACCGGGACACGATGTGGCCGATCCTGGCCGGTTCCGGCACCGGCCGCGAAGGCCTGGTCAAGACGCTCGAGGCCTTGTTCGACGTGATCGACCGGCATCTGCCGCTGATCCTGTCCTCGGACCTGGTGTTCCACCAGGAGCAGGCACGCAACGGCCCGGTCTCGTTCATCGATCCGTTCGAGCGGTTCCTGCGCGAGGGCGAGCAGGACGGATCGCTGCATCCGCACGGCCGGATCAGCGACGTGGCCGAGGTGCTGATGGTGTCGGCGACCTTCACCTACGTGCACATGCGCGGCCGGCACCACTGGTCCAAGGCCCGGGTCCGCCGGCTCACCCTCGACCTGACCCTCCGCGGAGTCCTGAACTTCTGAAACATGGTCGTTGCATTTTCTGCAACAGTCATGTTTCACTGACGGGACCGACAGCTTTGGAGGGGCGCCATGACACTTCCCTACGCCGAACCGTTGATCCGCCGCGAGCCGCCGCCGCGCGTGATCCCCGAACCACCCCGCGTCGGCGAGCCCGGCGGGGATCCGTGCGGACTCTGCGACTGGCTGGCTTCGTTCGAGAAGTCCGAACACCGGCCGCCGCTCTGGATGGACGACAACTGGGCCCTGTGCCCGGCCAAGGACGTCACCATCCCGGGAGTGGTCTGGCTGGCCAGTCGAGGTCACCACGACAGCTTCGCCGACCTGCCCGCGGCCCACGCGACCAGTTACGGTCCGGTGGTCGCCCGGATCGAGCGAGCGATCCTCGGTCTCGGCGGCATTGCCCGCGTCCACGTCTATCGTTGGGGCGACGGTTCGGCCCATTTCCACGTGTGGTTCTACCCGCGCCCGCTGGGCATGCTCGAGGCGCGCCGGGAGATGCTGCCACTGTGGGCCGACCTGCTGCCCCCGGCGCCCGAGGAGGACGTTGCCGATGCCGACCGGAAGATCGCCGCGGCGATGGCGGCGGCCGACTGACATGAGTGCCGCCCAGCCGCATCCCACCCTGGCCCGGCGGCTGGGCGTCGGCGACGCCGTCGTGGTCGGCCTCGGTTCGATGGTCGGGGCCGGGGTCTTCGTGGTGTGGGGGCCGGCTGGGCGGGCCGCCGGATCGGGGCTGCTGATCGGGTTGGCGGTTGCCGCGGTTGTCGCCTACTGCAACGCGGTGTCCTCGGCTCAGTTGGCGGCTGTCTATCCGGTCTCGGGTGGGACGTATGTGTACGGGCGGGAGCGACTGGGGGAGTGGTGGGGCTTCGCCGCCGGGTGGTGTTTCGTGGTGGGGAAGACGGCGTCGTGTGCCGCGATGGCGTTGACCTTCGCGACGTACGCCGTACCTGGTGGTGGATGGTTGCGCAGGCTGGTCGCGTTGGCCGCCGTGGCCGGGTTGGCGGCGGTCAACTATCGCGGTGTCACCAAGACCGCACGACTCACCAGGATCCTGGTCGCCTGCACGCTCGCGGTCCTCGCGCTCGTCTTGATCGTGCTGTTCACCGGTGCGCCCCATCGCGACCTCGAGTTCACCGGCACCTCGCCGTACGGCGTCCTGCAGGCGGCGGGGCTGTTGTTCTTCGCGTTCGCCGGGTACGCGCGGATCGCGACCATGGGTGAGGAGGTCCGCGAGCCGGCGAAGACCATCCCGCGTGCGATCAGCACCGCCGTCATCGTTGCTATCGGCATCTACCTTGCCGTCGGTGTGGCGCTGCTGCTCGTGCTCGATCCGGCCACGACCATCGCGCCGCTCGCCACCGCGGTCGACACCGTCGGCGCGGGCTGGGCCAGTCCCGTCGTCCGGATCGGAGCCGCCCTCGCGAGCCTCGGCGCACTCCTCGCCCTGATCGCCGGCATCGGCCGAACGTCGCTCGCGATGGCACGCAACCGCGACCTGCCCGGCTGGCTGGCCGCCGTCCATCCGCGCTTCCAGGTCCCGCACCACGCCGAGATCGCGCTCGCCGTGGTCGTCGGGATCCTCGTGCTGACCACCGACCTGCGCGGAGTCATCGGCTTCTCGTCGTTCGGCGTCCTGCTGTACTACGCGATCGCCAACGCCTCCGCGTTCACCCAGCCGGCCGACCAGCGTCGATGGCCCCGTGCCCTCAACGTGATCGGCCTCATCGGCTGCGTCGTTCTCGCCGTCACCCTCCCGTGGACTTCAGCAGTGGTGGGAGCCGGACTCCTCGCGATCGCCCTGATCGTCAGGAAACTCAGGACAGGTCGCGGCGGATCCGCCAGAAGCTGAACCCGGTCAGTCCCAGCGCCAGGAGCAGGAACAGCCCGAACTCACGCCACTGCAGAGCCCAGAAGGTGCTGGCCTCGAAGTACTTGATGTGCTGCCGGTAGCCCTCGTCCGCCAGCCGTTGGAAGCAGGCCGCCGCCTTCGCCGGTGGGACGCGCGGTTCCAGACCGGGAGGAGGTCCGGGCTCGCAGTCGATCATCCAGCTCGGCAACGTGCTCACCCTCTTGCCGGACTTGTCCACGGTCTCGTCGGACAGTTTCCAGGCGCCGACGGACCCGCTGGCCACCTCGATCTGCTTCACCTCTGGAGGAGTGGAGTCCCCGGTCAGCATGAAGCCGCGGAGGTTGTCCAGGCTGACGGTCAGGTAGGACTCCGTCGGCGCGAGCAGGTGCGGCCGGATCAACGTCGGCGTGACGATCTGCACCAGGATCACCGCGGCCAGCGTGATTGCGAGCGCGACCAAGGTACGACGGACGACCAGTCCGACCGCGACTCCGAGCGCGAACGCGAACGCGGCGTACCCGATCGGGACCAGGCCGCGAGCGCTGAAGACCGGCGGGAACATCCGCGGCAGGTAGGTGTTCGACTCCTGGCCGGCGTTGATCGCGTCGTCGATCGGGTTGACCCACCAGGTCACCGCAAGGCTCAGTACGGCCGTGATCGCAATCGCGGTGAGTCCGGTGAACCCGACCTTGGTGGCCAGCCAGCGCCACCGCGAGACGCTTTGGCTCCACGCCAGCCGATGGGTGCCGGTCTCGAGTTCGCGGGCGATCAGCGGTGCGCCCCAGAACGCCCCGATCACCGGCGGAACGGCGTACAGCAGGACCTGACCGGCGATGTAGAGGAACGGGTTGAGGCGCTCGAAGCCGAGGTTCTTGATGAAGTCGTCGGTCAGGCGGTGGTAGTCGTCGAGCAGGCCCGGGCCGGTCAGCGCCAGGACGACCGCGGCCGCGGCGATCACGGACGCGACCACGAGGAACTGGACTCGGAACTGCCGCCAGGTCAGCCAGATCATCGCTGCACCTCCAGGACCGGACGTAGGGGTTGGGCGGGGACGCTGCTGGCCATGTAGGCCAGTACCACGTCCTCGAGGGTGAGTTGGGTGACGGTCCAGGCCGGGTCGAGGATCGGCTTCTCGGTGCGGATCAGGAACGTCGACTGCACGTCGGTGTGGCTCTCGGTCACGACGTGCTGATCGCCGGGCAGATCCTTGGCGGCGCGTCGTGGACCGGTCAGCCGGAAGTGTGTCGCCAGCAGCGTGTCGATCTCGCCGCTGACCTGGACCCGCGAATCGACGAGCACGATCAGGAAGTCGCAGGACCTCTCCACATCGGAGACGAGGTGGGAGGACAGTACGACGCTGAGCTCCTGCTCCGCGACCGCCCCCATCAGGTCCTGCAGGAACTCGCGCCGGGCCAGTGGGTCGAGCGCGGCGACCGGTTCGTCGAGGATCAGCAGGTCGGGCCGCTTGGCCAGGCCGAGCGTGAGTGCGAGCTGGGCTCGCTGGCCGCCGGACAGCTTGCCGGCCTTCTGCTTCGGGTCGAGTCCGAGGCGCTGGATCCGCTGGGCCACGGTGGGATCCCAGCCGGGGTTGAGTTTCGCACCGAGCTTCAGGTGATCGGCGACGCTCAGCCGGGCGTACGTCGGCGTGTCCTGAGCGACGTACCCGACCTTGGCCTGCTGCGCGCCGGCCGGGCCGCCCAGTACCTCGACGGATCCGGCGGTCGGTGTGAGCATCCCGACGGCCAGGTTGAGCAGCGTGCTCTTGCCGGCGCCGTTCGGGCCGACGAGCCCGACGACATGTCCGGCCGGCACTTCCAGATCGCAGTCGGTCAGCGCCCAGCGCCGGCCGTATCTCTTGCCCAGGCCGCGGGCCTGCAGGACGGCGCTCATGCTAAGTCCTCCAGAGCGGCGGACCGAAACGTGGTCAGGAACAACGCCTCGATGCTTTCGTCGTCGAGGCCGGCCTTGCGCGCCTTCGCCAGCCAGCGGCGCAGGTCCTGCCGCAGCGGGCCGTGCGCGGCCAGCGTGTTGTCGGTCAGTGTCCGGGTCACGAACGTGCCGCGCCCCGGCCGGGCCTGCACCAGGCCTTCGTGCTCGAGCTCGCGATACGCCTTGAGCACAGTGTTCGGGTTGATCGCCAGCGCCGCGACGACGTCCTTCACCGTCGGCAACTGGTCGCCCTTGCGCAGTAGTCCGAGCCGCAGTGCGTTCCGGACCTGCTGGACGATCTGCTGGTACGGCGACACCCCCGACCGTCCGTCCAGATGGAACTCGATCATCAATCAAACCCCATTCATCTAGTTACCTAGCACTATAGAGGTATGACTCAAGTCGGCGTCAAGACGTACGGATGGCGTCGTACCGGCGCAGCGCCTCGCGGCGGGCTGAGGCGTGGTCGACGACCGGATCGGGGTAGCCGTCGGCGCCACCGTGCTTCCATGGCTCGTGGACCGCGCTGCTGTCGAGATCGCGCAGCTCGGGCACCCAGCGGCGGACGTACTCACCGTCGGGATCGAACTTCTTGCCCTGGTCGACTGGGTTGAAGATCCGGAAGTACGGCGCCGCATCTGCGCCGCAGCCGGCCACCCACTGCCAGTTCAACGAGTTCGAGGCGAGGTCGCCGTCGCGCAGCGACCGCATGAACCAGCGGGCGCCGAACTTCCAATGCACGTGCAGGTCCTTGACCAGGAAGGACGCGACCACCATCCGCGCGCGGTTGT
This sequence comes from Kribbella sp. NPDC050241, assembly GCF_044459685.1. Classification (NCBI taxonomy): domain Bacteria; kingdom Bacillati; phylum Actinomycetota; class Actinomycetes; order Propionibacteriales; family Kribbellaceae; genus Kribbella; species Kribbella sp. NPDC050241. The sequence goes on along the minus strand of NZ_JBITJE010000003.1, from coordinate 68,951 downwards.
GCAGAAAGCCGGTCTCGGCGAGCTGTCGCATCCCCGCATCGACGAACGGATACCCGGTCCGGCCCTGGCACCACGCGTCGAACAGCGCGCCGGGGTCGTCGTACTCCATCCGCTCGAACTCGGGCCGCAGCGGTTTCCAGGCGGCGTCGGGATGCCGCGCGAGCAAGTCCGCGCAGAACTCGCGCCAGGCGAGCTCGCGACGGTAGGCGTCCGCGCCCCGACTGCGCTTGCGGGCGAGATCGGCGAGCATGGTGCGCGGGTGGATCTCGCCGTACTTCAAGGGGATCGACATCCGCGAGGTGCTGTCGAGATCCGGCCGGTCACGCTCGTCGTCGTACCGCGCGACCTGGTCCAGATACTCATGCCAGTGCTCGTGCGCTCCCTGCTCGCCAGCGCCTTCGACTGCGCTCTCCAGAAGATCCTCGCCGTCGGCCTCGAGCCACCCGACGTTCGCCGGCGCATCGACCGGACGACGCCAGCCGTGCTCGAGCCAGGCCCGGAAGTATGGCGTGAACACCTGGTACGGGCGATTCTGCTGGTTCAGGATGCGCCCGGGAGCGATCGCGTACGGCGATCCGGTCGCCACCAGCGGACACTTCAATGAGGCTTCAACTTCTTTGTCCCGGCGCTGTCCGTAAGGGGCGCAGTCCGCGCTGATGTGCACACTGGCCGCGCCAATCTCCTCGGCCAGTTCCGGTACGACGGTTGCCGGATCACCCCGTCGTACGACGAGCCGGCCGCCGATGGAATCGGAGAGCTGCCGCAACGACGCCGCCAACCGTTCACGGCGTGGATCTCCCGCGCGGTTCCACAGTCGCGGGTCGAGCACGAACAGGCCGAGCACTCGGCCGTCACTCGCGGCGACTGCGTCAAGCAGCGCAGGATTGTCCGCCAGCCGGAGGTCCCGCCGGAACCACATCACCGCAGGCGCCATCGGTCCATCGTGCGTGCTTCCGCGGTTATGACCTACTCGGTCCGCCTGTTCACCGGGAATTCGGTCAGGCTTGCCTACATAGGTGAGAATGGTTGTCGTGAGCGAGCTGATCGATACCACCGAGATGTACTTGCGGACCGTCTACGAGCTGGAGGAAGAGGGGATCCTGCCGCTGCGTGCGCGGATCGCCGAACGCCTGCACCAGTCCGGTCCGACGGTCAGCCAGACGGTCGCCCGGATGGAGCGCGACGGGCTGATCAAGGTGGAGGGCGACCGCCACCTGGAGCTCACCGACGTCGGCCGGAAGCAGGCGGTCCGGGTGATGCGCAAGCACCGGCTGGCCGAGCGGCTGCTGGTCGACGTGATCGGGCTGGAGTGGGAGGACGTGCACACAGAGGCCTGCCGCTGGGAGCACGTGATGAGCGACGCGGTGGAACTGCGGTTGCTCAAGATCCTGAACAACCCGACCGAGTCGCCGTACGGCAATCCGATCCCGGGTCTGGAGGAACTGGAGACCAGCGGCCAGGCGAGCGGGATCGAGGACTTCCGGATCGGTGTCGAGCCGCTGGACAAGGTGCTCGACGCGTCCACCGGCGAGAGCGTCCGGGTGCTGGTCCGCCGGATCGCCGAACCGGTCCAGACCGACGACGGCGCGATGGCCGTACTGCGCCGGGCCGGCGCGCTGCCGGGTCGCGAGGTCGACTCGACGATGGACGCCGAGGGTGTCCTGGTCGGCAGCCGCGAGGCGGGTGGCGTGATCAGCGACGAGACCGCCGGCCACATCTTCGTCAGCCGGGTCTGAGTTCAAAGCTGTATTAAGAGACCACCCACGCTGTGCGCTCGATGGTGTACGGCGGGTGGTCACGAGGTAGCCTCACTGCGCGATGTCCGAGAATCTGATCGACTGGCCCGAGTACCTGCGGGAGTTCCACACCGCGACTCCAGGTAGCACCGAAGCCCTGCTCTCCCGCGCGGTGGCCGGCGACCACACGCCGTACCGCTGGCTGGTTCGCGCCGTCTCCGGCGAGGCCCGGCGCGTCCTCGACCTGGCCTGCGGCAACGGCCCGGTCTCCCGCGAGTTGCACGGCCACTGGGTCGTCGGCGTCGACAACAACCCGGCCCAGCTCGCCGGTGCGCCAGGTCCGAGGGTGCAGTCGGACGCCTTGCATCTGCCGTTCGCGAACGAGGTGTTCGACGTCGTCACCTGTTCGATGGGCCTGATGGTGCTCCAGCCGCTGCCGGCGGTCCTGGCCGAGGCGGCCCGGGTACTGCGTCGCGGCGGTGTGCTGGCCGCGATCGTGCCCGCCGTACGACCGCTCCGCCGCGGTGACATCCGCACCCTGAGCGGTCTGACCACGCGGCTGCGGTCGACCCCGCAGTTCCCGGCCGGCGGCGAGATCACCGAGCTCAAGGACCAGCTCCACCACGCCGGTTTCGACGTGATGGAGAGCCAGCGGGAGCGGTACGTCTACATGATCCGCAGCCGCGACGACGCCCACCGTCTGGTGAACGCGCTCTACCTTCCCGGTACTCCGGATGTCCGCCGGGACACCGCCGCCGGCTGGCTGGCGGATCGCGCCGAGTCGAAGGACGGACTCGAGGTCGCGATCCCGATCCGCCGGATCACGGCCATGCGCACCAAGCTCGCTCTGACCGCCTGACGAGTCAGGGGCGTGGATCCGCCCGCGGGTAGGTAGCGTGTGCCTGTGGGTGCGCTGAGCTGGTCCGTCCGGACGGTCGACCGGGCGCTCGACGGAGAGACTGTCTACCGCGAGCTGCTGGCCGAAGAACCTGTTGCGTTCTGGCTCGACGGAAGCCTGACGGATCGGGCGGTACGACGTGTCTCCGTCCTGGGTACGACGGCCGGCCCCGACGCCGAGGTCGTCGTCCGGGATGTCTCAGATGGTGATGTGTTCGTGGAGCTGGGCGAGCGGCTGGCGGAGAAGGCCGGCCGGCTGGACGCCGTACCGGACGAGCTGACCGGACTCTTCAACGGTGGGTACGTCGGGTACTTCGGCTACGAGCTCAAGGCGCTGACCGGGGGAGTCGCGGCGCACGAGGCGTCGACGCCGGACGCGCTGTGGATCTGGGCGAACCGGTTCGTCGTGATCGACCACGACCGCGACATCACCTACCTCGTCGCCGTCGACGAACAAGACGCGGGCGCGGGGTGGCTGGATCGGGCGGTTCGGAGTGCGTCGGACTGGTGGATGTCCGGCGACGGCGTACCGGCGATCGCGCGGCTCGACCTCGAGGCGCATCTCGAGCAGGACCGGCCGACGTACCTGGCCGGGATCGCCGCGTGCATGGCGGCGCTGGAGGCAGGTGAGACGTACGAGGTCTGCCTGACCAACCGGGTCCGCCTGCCGTCCGTGCCCGATCCGTTCGAGTTCTTCCGCTGGCAGCGGGCGGCCAACCCGGCGCCGTACGCCGCCTTCCTCCGGTACGGCGATCTCGCGGTGGCCAGCTCGTCGCCGGAACGGTTCCTGACCGTGGATGCGGACGGGTGGGCCGAGTGCCGCCCGATCAAGGGGACCGCGCCGCGGGAGGTGGACCCGGCGCAGGACCAGTTGGCGGCGAAGGCACTGGCCGAGGACGAGAAGACCCGGGCCGAGAATCTGATGATCGTCGATCTGATCCGCAACGACCTCGGCCGGGTCAGCCGGCCGGGCACGGTGCACGTGCCGCAGCTGATGCAGGTCGAGAGCTACCGGACCGTCCATCAGCTCGTCACCACGGTCCGCGCCCGGCTGCGCTCCGGGGTGAGCGCGATCGACGCGGTCCGGGCGTGCTTCCCGCCGGGGTCGATGACGGGTGCACCGAAGATCCGCACGATGGAGATTCTCGACGCGTTGGAGTCGAGTGCCCGTGGGGTGTATTCGGGTGCGCTCGGCTATCTGACCGTGGACGGGCGGGCGGATCTGAGTGTGGTGATCCGGACGGCGGTACTGACGCCGGACGGAACGACAGTAGGCGCGGGGGGTGCGATCGTGCTCGACTCCGACCCGGTCGCGGAGTACGACGAAATGGTGCTGAAGGCAATGGCAGCCGTGGGCGGGAACTCCGCGGCCGAAGGGTGGGGGACATGAGTGGTGGTCTGCGGGTGGCGGATTCGTTCTTGGTTGCTGATGGCAAGGTTCGGGGGATCGAGCTGCACCGGGAACGGTTCGTCGGGTCGTGTCTGGCGGCGGGGGTGGATGCGGCGGCGTACTGGGACAAGCAGGTCGGCCGGTTGCCGGGTTTCGGTCGCTGGTTTCCTCGGTTCGAGCTGCACGAGTCGGGTGAGCTCGCGGTACAGCGCCGGCCCGCTCCGCCGACCGGCGGCCGCGTCCGGGTCGCCGTACACGAGGATCCCGATCCACGCACCGAGCCGCGGGTGAAGGGTCCTGACCTGGAGCTGCTGGGCAAGCTGAAGGAGTCCGCCGCGCATCGCGCCGACGAGATCCTCCTCCTCGACCAGGACGGCACCGTGCTGGAGGCCGCCTACTCGGCCCTCGCCTGGTGGGAGGACGACACCCTCTGCTTCCCGCCGTCCGATCGCCCGCTTCTCCCGTCCGTCACCGCCCGACTCCTCCGCCGCGTCGCCACCGCCCAAGGCACGCCGGTCTCCGAACACCCCATCACCCCGACCGAACTCCAGAACACCACCGAGGCCTGGCTCGTCAACGCCCTGCACGGCATCCGCCCCATCCACGCCTGGTCCGACTCCGCCATGGACCCGCTCCCCAACTCCCACGCCCCCCTCTGGCAATCCCACCTGGAAGCCCTCGCCCAACCCCTCTGACCCACCGATCCGGCTCGGTCGATGGCGGGGTGTTTGCTCGGTAACCGGTAACAACCGGCTATCGGCGAAACAAGCCGCCAGCGAGCCGCCGCTTGTAAAAGTGATATCACTTTGCTACCTTTCAGCTATCCGAGAGGAGCTGGTGATGGCGGAGTTGGACGTTGCGGTGGAGATGCCGAAGCCGAAGGTGACCGAGCGGGTGGCACGCGAGGTCAACGGGTGGCCGATGGCCGGGCTGGCGTTCGTGCTGGTGGTGGGCGCAGTGGTGTTGTTCGTGATCGGCCTGAGCCAGGACCAGGGCGTGCTGATCGTGCTCTCCGTGCTGATCTTCCTGGCCGGCCTGATCGTGGCCGCCGGGCTGACGCCGGTCTCGCCGGGCCGCGCCCGGGTGCTGCAGATCCTCGGCCGGTACGCCGGGACGCTGCGCACCGACGGCCTGCGCTGGGTGAACCCGATCTCCCAGCGGCGTGAGATCTCCACCCGGATCCGCAACCACGAGACGGCCGTTGCCAAGGTCAACGATGCCGACGGCAACCCGATCGAGATCGCCGCGGTCGTGGTCTGGCAGGTCGAGGACACCGCGCAGGCGATGTTCGAGGTGGACGACTTCGTCGAGTTCGTCGCGATCCAGACCGAGACCGCCGTCCGGCACATCGCCAACAGCTACCCGTACGACGTACATCCCGACGAAGGCGGCCTGTCGTTGCGGGACAGCACCGACGAGATCACCGAGACGCTGTCGGTCGAGATCGGCGCCCGGGTGCAGGCGGCCGGGGTGCATGTGATCGAGTCGCGCATCACCCACCTCGCGTACGCGCCGGAGATCGCCCAGGCGATGCTGCGCCGCCAGCAGGCGGGCGCGGTCGTGGCGGCCCGGCAGCGGATCGTCGAGGGTGCGGTCGGCATGGTCGAGCTCGCCCTGGCCCGGCTGTCCGAGCACGAGGTGGTCGACCTGGACGAGGAGCGCAAGGCGACCATGGTCAGCAATCTGCTGGTGGTGCTGTGTGGCGACCGAGACGCCCAACCGGTCGTCAACGCCGGCTCGCTCTACCAGTGAGCGGGCGCTGTGGCCGCCGAACGCAAGAAGATCCTGCTCCGGCTGGATCCCGTGGTGCATGACGCGCTGGCCCGGTGGGCGGCCGACGACCTGCGCAGCACCAACGCTCAGATCGAGTACCTGCTCCGGCGGGCGCTGGCCGACGCCGGCCGGCTGCCGTCAGGCGTCGGCAAGATCCGCCGCCCGGGCCGTCCGGCCAAGGAGGAAGACCATGAGTAGAGCTGTGGTGACGCCGCTGCGGCGGCCCGCCCGGAGCGTCGCGACCCGGCGCCCGGCCCGTGCTCGGAAGACCGTTGCCCTCGGCAAGGCCAAAGTTCCGGATGCCTTGGCAGCAAGGCTGTTCCTGCTCGCCTACGACCCGATGAAAGGCCGCCTGACGAACACCTCGAAGCTCGGAAAGCTGCTCCGCGCGGCCGCGTTGGTCGACCTCCAGCTCGCCGGGAACCTTGCCGACGACAACGGTCGCGCCCGGCTGACGAAGGTGGCCGCGCCGGAGGATCAGGTCCTGGCGGGGATCCTCGCCGACATCGGTGGCCGCGGTCCGCGCAAGTGGAAGACCTGGGTCGACCGCCGGCAGCGCGCGATGGTCCGCGAGGTCCGCGGCGACCTGGAGCGTGCCTACCTGATCAGGGTCGCGCCGTACCGGGTCCTCGGTCTGTTCCCGGCCCATCGCATCACGCTGCGGCACCCGCTGATTCGGCGCCAGGTGCTGCAGAGTGCGACGGACACACTCCGCCCGTCCCGGCTGGTCACACGCGTGGACCTCCGTGATGCAGCCGTCGTCGTACTGGCCGCGACCGCGGACCTGCGCACGGTCGTCACCAAGGACCAGCGCCTCCGCCACAAGGATCGGCTGGCGCAGCTCGGTGTCCGGGTCGGGCCCGTCGTACCGGCGCTGAAGAAGTCTCTGCAGCAGTCGTCGTACGCCGCAGGAGGCTGACCCCATGAGGTGCTATGGTTCGTTGCTCAAGTAATGAACCGGTGGACCGAGTGAGGGCAGAGAGGGGGCCGTGGTGTTCGACGATCGGAGTCCGATCTATCTGCAGATCGCGGAGCAGATCAAGAACGACATCGTGACCGGTGCCCTCGCCGAGGACGAACAGGTCATGTCGACCAACCAGTACGCCGCGTTCTACCGGATCAACCCGGCGACTGCGGCCAAGGGCTTCGCCCAACTGGTCGACGAGGGCGTGCTCTACAAGAAGCGCGGGATCGGGATGTTCGTCAGCCCCAACGCCCGCCTGCTGCTGCGCACCGGCCGACAGGACTCGTTCTTCGCCGACGTGGTCGACCCGATGATCCGCGAGGCCAAGGCCATCGGCGTTCCGCTCAAGGACGTCGTCCAGCACATCCGCACAGTGGAAGCCTGATGACCACCAGCACTCTTGAACAGACCGCTCTCGCTGTGCGGACCGAGAACCTGTCGGTTGGGTTCGGCGGCGTGCCGGCGCTCGACCGGCTCGACCTGCGCCTCGCGCCCGGCAAGATCCACGGTCTGCTCGGCCGCAACGGTTCCGGGAAGAGCACGCTCGCCGCGACCCTGGCCGGCTTCCGGCGCCCGGACGAGGGCCGGGTGCTGGTCGAGTCAGCCGAGCTCGGTACGGCGCAGGAGCCGTACGAGAACGCGGTCGTCACCAGCCGGGTCTGCCTGATCCGCGAGTCCGGTGACCTGGTCGACGCGGCGCCGGTCAAGCACGTGCTCGGGCTCGCCTCGAGCTTGCGTCCGTACTGGAACGACGACCTGGCCGGCGAGCTGCTGGATCGGTTCGAGGTGCCGACCGGCAAGAAGGTGAGCAAGCTCTCCCGCGGTAAGAAGTCCGCCCTCGGGGTCGTGCTCGGGCTGGCCAGCCGGGCACCGCTGACGATCTTCGACGAGACCTACCTCGGCATGGACGTCCCGTCCCGCAACCTGTTCTACGACGCCCTGCTCGCCGACTACGCCGAGGTGCCGCGGACGATCGTGCTGTCGACGCATCTGGTCACCGAGGTCAGCCCGATGCTCGAGGAGGTCGTGATCCTCGACAACGGCCGCCTCGTCACCCAGTCGCCGGTGGACGCACTCCGCGGCCGTGGCGCCTCGATCGTCGGACCGGCCGCCGCGGTGGACGACTTCACCGCCGGGTTCACCGTGCTCGCGGAAGAGAGGCTCGGCGGCACCAAGTCCACCACCGTGCTCGGCGATCTCGATCCCGCCCTGCTCGCCGAGGCGACGCGGGCCGGACTGGAGGTCGGCCCGGTCGGCCTGCAGGACCTCTTCGTGCACCTCACCGCCCCGACCTCTGGAGCTCGTTCATGAGTGCGGCAGTCGACAATCGAACCGAGGCCACCCAGCGAGTTGCCGATGCCACGTCGATGCCGCGCGGTGTCACGTCGTGGTACCGGCTGCGGCAGGTCCTGCACGCGATGATGATCGGCTCGCGGCCGATGATCCTCGGATACTGGGCCATCATGCTGATCGCCTTCGCTGTAGGCGGTTTCATCGTCCAGACCGTCTCCGGTGGGACCGGGTACAGCACGTGGGACTACGGCACCCAGTCGCCGAAGTACTTCTCGATGGCGGTCGGCATCATGCTCGCTCCGGCATACCTGAAACTGATGGTCGCGCAGGGCGTCACCCGGCGGATGTTTTCCGTTGCCTCGAGCATCTTCCTGGTCGGGGCCGCGGTGGCGACCGCGCTGTTGTGGGTGCTGGTCTACCAGGTGGAACGCGTGATCTACGACTGGCAGGGGTGGGCCCAGGCGATGGAGAACCGGCACCTTTTCACCAGTACCTCGCAGGTCGGGATGATCTTCACCGAGTTCTTCCTGCTGATCGTGGCGCATGAAGCAGCCGGCTGGTTGCTCGGCATCACGTTCTACCGTCTCGGCTTCTGGCGCGGAGTACTGCTGCTGCCGCTGTCCGTGCTGCCGGCCGCGGCGACCGAGTTCCTCCTGGTCGCCGAGTGGCTGGCCGAGCCGCTGTCACGTCTCAGCTACGATCGTCCACCACTGGCCGTCGCGGTACCGGCCGTCGCGGTGGTCACAGCGCTCGGGTTGTACGCCGGTTATCTGCTGCTGCGACCGATGGCGTTGAAGCCGGCCAAAGGTTGAACGAGCGATCGATGTTATGCACAGGGGGTGTGCATAAGTCGGACGATATCTGTGGACGGTTGCCGGGTCGCTGTGGAGAACAGGCGGCAGGTGGCGAAGTGGCGCAAACTGTTGGCAGGAAGGGGTTGTGCGACCCTGGTTGACGGCGGTAGAAATGTCGACACGCCGTTTCTGCGAAGGAGCGGCGGGTCGGGCGAAAACCGGGGGCCCCTCGCAGTGGGGATCCCTACTGAGGTAGACCGGTGACGGGGTCTGCCGGTCCTACGGACTCGTTCGGGAGGCTGGAGACGTCACCTTCCTTCAGCTAATGCGGGGCCCCTCCGACTCATACTCGGAGGGGCCCCGCTTCATGTTCGCGACGCCGTCTAACGGCACTCGCAGGTGCCGAAAAACAGACGCAAGAAAGCCGGCCGGCGCACAGAACGGTTGTGCGCCGGCCGGCGATCCGGGGTCGTGCCCGCCTCGGCCACGACCCCGGAGTCAACGGGTCAGGAGAGCGTGATCGTCAGCGCCGAGGACGAGCCCCGGGCCGCTACCTGCACCTCCACTCCACGCGTCGTGGTGACGAGCTTGTACTGCGCCTCGTGGCCGTCGAGCGACACGCTCTTCACGCTCGCACCGGCCGGGAGTACGGCGCCGATGGTGAACGTTGCCCCGACACCCGTTACCTTGACATCGGTCCGCAATTGCTTGCCTGTAAGGCGTGCGGACACATCGACCGATCCGCGGCCGAGCTGGATGTTGCTGCCGGCCACCTTCTGCTGGCCCCCCGGAAGCTGCGGCACGATCGAGACCCGGCCGTGGCCGAGGTCCGGGTCCACGCCGAGCTGCTGGTGCACGACCGGCCACAGTACGCCGTACGTGCCCCACGCCTGCAGTGCCATCGAGCGGTCGTAGAACGGCCGGCCGATGTTCGCCGCCGAGTCGGGCGACGGCGCGATCTCCGGCATCGCGCCCGGCGTCTCCCAGACGTTCGGGTCGAGCTGGATGCGGGCGTTGCCGGTGGTGTAGACCTGCTGCTGGCCGGTGCCGAGACGACCGTAGTTGCCTTCCGCAACGGCCATGATCGACGTGTTCAGCGAGAAGATGCTGCGCTCGCTCTTCACCTGCGAGACGACCGGGTCACACGAGGGACCCGGGTTGCCGGCCGGATCGGACGTCGGTCCGGTACCCGTGTGGTAGAGGCCGAATTCGCCTGTGTAGCAACGCTTCTCGCGCTGGTCGAGCGCAATGGCCGCGTGCTCCGGGGAAGCCAGCGGGGACACCGGCTTTCCGGGCCGGACCAGCTCGGCCTCCATCGGAGTGACGCCGATCCAGTGCCGCTGGAAGATCGGCGTGTTGTCGTTCGCGGGGTTCGCCGGGTCGTCGACGGAGTCGGCGTACCCGAGCGCCTGCGGGACCCACCACTGGGACTCGAACCGCGACTCGAGGTCGTCGGCCCGGGTGGTGGCCCACTGCTGGACCTGGGTGTCGTGCCGGGAGGCGGCCAGGTCGGCGAGGTCGCGCAGCCCGCGAGCGAGGTACACGGTGCTGTCGAGCTTCTCGGCGCCCATCCCGCTGCGTTCGACGTTCGCGAGACCCTCGGGCCAGCCGTCGCTGTCCTTGTCGAGCTCGCGGTAGACGTACTGCAGGTTGCGGACGCTGAAGTCGTACATGTCGTCGCGGAAGCGGTCGTCGCCGGTCCACCTCCACAGCAGTGCGACGATGCTCGGGAACTTCACCGTCTCGTCGGTGTTGCCCGCGCTCTGGTTCGAACCGAAGTACACGTCGCCGGTCGGGACGACCTCGTGCGCGACCTTGCCGCTGCGGTCGTTGAGGATGTCGCTGACATCCCGCAACGCCTTGAGGTGGTCCTTCACCGTGCTGAACTGACCGGCCGCGACCGCGGCGTACGCGGTGTACTCACCGTCGGTTGCGAACAACCACGGGTAGTCCGGGAAGCCCGCACCGAACCAGCGTGCGGTGCCGACCGTGCCGACTGGTGCCGGGTAGTCCTTGCCCTCGTTGACGTCGCGGATGCGCAGGTTGCTCGCCTCCTGCACGGAGTCGGCCAGGTTCTGCTTGCTCCATTCGACGCTCTGCTGCAGCAGTGGATCACCAGGCAGTTCCACCGCTGACATGCTGTCGATCTGCTGCCGCTCGTCAGCCTTTGCCTTCAGCAACTTGTCCGGGTTGCTCAACGCCCGGCTGTACTCGCGCTGTGCCGAGGACACGCCGGTGTCGGATCCGGCCACCGCGAACCAGACGGTCTTCTCCTTGCCCGGTGCGAGTTGTACGTCGTACGTCAGCCGGCCGCCGGTGCCCTTCCCGACGAGCGAGTCGTCACACCGTGCGGGCGTCAATCCGTCGGCTGGGCAGATCACGGCCGGGTCCTGCGGGCCGCGGTGGTCCGGACCAAGTGCGTGGCCCGTCGGACGCAGGGACGATCCGACGAACGCGGCGTAGTCGTGCGCGGTCGCGTTCGGGTACGACGGCGTGCCCTGCTCGCGGAACCGCAGCGAGCCGTCGGTGTACCCGCCGGTGTCCGGCAGGTTGGCATCGGCCGCACCCGGGGCCGTCCAGCCCCACGGGTAGGACTGCATGAGCTCGGAGTGCGCGTCCACATCGAGCTTGACGGTCTTCGCCGTACCGGACTTGAAGGTGAGTCCGACCAGCGTGGCGCGGATGCCGTCGGGTACGAAGTCGGTCCGGTGGACGCTCACGTCACCGGAGTAGTCGATCCGGCTGTAGCCGTGGCCGCTGGTGTACTTCGCGGCGGCCACGTCCTTGCCGAGCCAGGCGCCGTCGAGGCCGAACCACAGCCCGTCGAGCATCTTGATCGGCTGGGTCCAGAAGCCACCCATCTCACCGCGGATGTGCCAGCCGGTGGCGGGGTAGAGACCGGTCTCGTCGCCCATCGCGTAGGCGCGATCACCGACGACAAGCGACCGACGATCCGCCAGCCGGGTCGATTCGGACAGCTCCGACGGTACGACGCTCTGCGGCGAGCCGCCGGTGCTGAGAGGTGCTGAGCCGGCGGTCGCGGATGCTGAGCCGGCGAGGACAGTTGCAGCGGCCAGCAGGGCGACGCCGACGGTACGGCGTCTGACCCGGCGTGGTGGGGCGGTGCTGCGTCGGACGGTCGGGCGGGGAGTCATGGCGGTTCCTCCTTCTCGCGGCGCGGTTGGGTGCGCACCGCATCAGCCAGGGGCTGAGCTGCCCCTGATCACCAGTTCGGGGTGCAGTAAGCGTTCGGTCGACGCGTCCGGCGGGCCGTCCGGGTCGGTGAGGATGGAGATCAGTTCGGCGGCGATGTCGTCCATCGGTTGCCGCAGGCTGGTCAGGCCGGGGGAGACCACGTCGGCCAGTGGGGAGTCGTCGAAGCCGGTGACGGCAACGTCGACGCCCGGGGTGAGGCCGCGGCGGCCGAGTTCGCGCAGCGCGCCGAGGGCGAGAATGTCGCTCAAGGCAACGATTCCGTCGAGGAACGGGTCCGCGTCGAGCAGCTCGGCGGTAGCCCGGGCGCCTTCGGCGATGCCGTCCTCGCGGCAGCGGACGGCCAGATCCGAGGTGGGCAGACCGAGCTCCTTGCAGGCCGTGCGCCAGCCGCCGAGCCGGTCTTCGGCCAGCCCGGACGACTTCGGCCAGCTGAGGAAGGCGATCCGGCGGCGCCCGGCCTCGTGCAGGTGCCGGACCGCCATCGCGGAGCCGGCCGCGCCGTCGACGTCGACCCACGGACCGGGTTGCGTGGTCTCCTTCCAGACCCGGCCGAAGGAGATGAACGGGATCTTCTGTTCCTTCAGCCAGCCGTGCCGCGGATCGTGGGTCTCGGTCTGCGACAGGACGAACCCGTCCACGAGCCGGCGCGCGTGCAGGTCGTCGTACACGGGCATGCCGTCGACGCCGGGTGGGGCGGTGAACAGCAGGATGTGGCGGCCGGTGCGCTCGGCCGCGGCGCAGAGTGCGTGCAGGAACTGGTCCATCACGAGATGGGTCTGGTTCGGCCAGTTGGGGACGCAATAGCCGATCAGCTCGACCGCGCTCGTGCGTAGACTGCGGGCGTTACGGTTGGGCCGGTAGTTGAGCAGTTCGATCGACCGGTTGACCCGCTCGAGGGTGTCCGGCCGCAGCCGGTGCGGGGCGTTCAACGCGTTCGACACGGTCTGCACGGAGACCTCCGCGTGCGCAGCGACCTGCTTCAACGTAGCCACGAAGACCTCCCACCGAGGCTTTGAACGTTAAAAACACCGGCAGTCTCCCTCCGGTCCCCGTCCGTGTCAACGGCTCAGAGTGCCGGTGGACGCTGCGTGACGATCGCCAGCGTTTCGGCCGCTGGGAGTGGCGGGATCCAGCGGCCCCACCAGGTCGCGCCGGCTGCCGCGAAGGCCTCGGGATCTCCACCGCTGACCTTGAGGTCGAACCCGTCGGTCGTCCCGCGCTCGGCCCCGACTTCCGCGAGCAGACCGCGGACGTCGTCGGGCATGATCTGCTGCGGCGCGTCCGTGCTGCCCTTGTACGCACAGCTCCCGTCCCACCGTCTGATCCGCCGGCGGACGGCGGGCACCAGCAGGTTTCCTCCGACCCAGATCGGGATGCGCGGCGCCTGCACCGGCCGTGCGGTGAGCTGCACGTCATCGAGCCGGTAGTGTTTGCCGGCAAAGGTGACCGGCTCGCCGCTCCACAGCCGGTCGATCACTGTGAGGCCTTCGTCCAGCATCTCCGCGAGCTGCTTCGGCTGGGTGGGTTCACCGACGCGGCCCAGGAACGGATCGCCGGGATCGCCGATCCCCACCCCCAGCACGAACCGCCCTCCGGACAGGTGATCCAGCGCCACTGCCTCGGCCGCGACCTTCCAGGGCCGCCGCCGAGGCAGTGGTGTGACCGTCGTACCGATCGTGATCCGTGATGTCGCCGTCGCCATCGCCGCCAGACAGATCCACGGGTCGTAGGTCGGCTCGGTCGCGTCGCCCTGGTAGACGAGGTAGTCCTCCAGGAACAACGCGTCCCAGCCGGAGTCCTCCACGGCGCGCGCGAGGTCCGCGAGACCGCGTGGATCCCGTCCGTGCCCGACCGCCCCGACCGTCACCGAGAATCGCATGCCCGTGACGGTAGTCGGGGGCACCGACAAGTCAGGCCGCGTAACCGCCGTCGATGGTCAGCTCCGCGCCGCTGAGGTACGCCGCGTGCGGGCCGGCCAGGTAGGTGATGGCCGCCGCGACCTCGGCCGTGGTGCCGAACCTCTCGAGCGCCACGAAAGCCGCCTGTGGCTCGGCGAACGGGCCGTCCGCCGGGTTCATGTCCGTGTCGATCGGCCCGGGCTGAACGACGTTCGACGTGATGCCACGCGGACCGAGCTCGCGGGCGAGGCCCTTGCTCAGACCGACCAGCGCTGCCTTGCTCATCCCGTAGAGCGTCATCCCGGGGAGGGCGGTCCGGGCCGCGACGCAGCTGCCCAGGTGGATCACCCGTCCACCGTCGGACAGTCGCGGTACGGCGGCCTGCGTGGCGGCGTACACCCCACGGACGTTGACCGCGAGCACATGGTCGACGTCGGTCAGGGTGAGGTCGGTGATCGGACCGACCGCCCCGACCCCCGCGTTGTTGACCAGGATGTCCAGGCCACCGAGTTGGTCCGCGGCCCGCTGCACACCGTCGGCCACGGCCACCGCGTCCGCGGCGTCGACCTCGAACGCGAACCCCCGCCGCCCGAGGTCTTCGATCTTCTTCACCACCTCGGCCGCGGCATCCGCGGAGCGGTGGTACGTCACCGCGACATCCGCTCCACTCGCTGCCAAGGCGATCGCGGTCGCCGCGCCGATCCCGCGGCTTCCGCCCGTCACCAATGCCTTCTTGCCAACCAGTTCGTTCATGTCCTCAAGTCCAGCCGGTGATCCGGGGCGGAGCTGGCGGAAATCCGACCCGAGATCCCGGCGTCGTTTTTCCGCGATACCTCGATGGCGCAAATTCGCTAGCGACTGTCGGTGCGGCCAGGGATGCTGGAGGACGTGTACGAGTGCAGGGAGCGATGTGTCCGCGCGGTCCAGTCCAAGGACGCCCGGTTCGACGGCTGGTTCTTCACCGCGGTGCTGACCACCAAGATCTACTGCCGGCCGAGTTGCCCGGTGGTGCCGCCCAAGGTCGAGAACATGCGGTTCTACCCGAGTGCGGCGGCCGCCCAGCAGGCCGGGTTCCGGGCCTGCAAGCGGTGCCGACCGGACGCGAGCCCGGGTTCACCGGAGTGGAACGACCGGGCCGACCTGGTCGCCCGCGCGATGCGGCTGATCGCAGACGGTGTAGTTGACCGCGACGGCGTACCGGGCCTGGCCACTCACCTCGGCTACAGCGTCCGTCAGGTCCAGCGTCAGTTGCACGCCGAGCTCGGCGCCGGTCCTCTCGCGCTGGCTCGTGCCCAGCGTGCGCAGACCGCGCGGCTGCTGATCGAGACCAGCGAGTTGCAGATGGCCGATGTCGCGTTCGCGGCCGGGTTCTCCAGTGTGCGGACGTTCAACGAGACCGTGCAGGAGGTGTTCGCGCTCTCACCGACCGAGCTGCGTCGCCGGGCCCGGCGCGGTACGGCGACCGTTGCCCCAGGCACCATCTCGCTGCGGCTCCCGTTCCGGGCGCCGCTGACCCCGGACAACCTGTTCGGTCATCTGATCGCGACCGGCGTACCCGGCGTCGAGGAGTGGCGCGACGGTCACTATCGCCGCACGCTCAGACTTCCGCACGGGCATGGCGTGGTAGCGCTGAAGCCGATGCCTGATCACATCGCCTGCCAACTCTCGCTGACCGACCAGCGCGACCTGGCGATCGCGATCAGTCGCTGCCGCCGGATGCTCGACCTCGACGCCGACCCGATCGCGGTCGACGACCTGCTCGAGACCGATCCCGTGCTCGCGCCGCTGATCGCGAAGGCGCCGGGACGCCGGGTTCCGCACACCGTCGACGGCGAGGAGTTCGCCGTACGGGCGGTGCTCGGGCAGCAGGTGTCGACGGCGGCCGCGCGGACCCACGCGCATCGGTTGGTGGTGCGGCACGGCGATCCGATCGAGGATGCGGGCGGCGGGCTGACGCATCTGTTCCCGACGATGCAGGCGCTGGCTGGGCTCGATCCCGAATCGCTCGCCTTCCCGAAGTCTCGCCGTACGACGCTCATGACGCTGATCGGCACGCTGGCGGCGGGTGAGATCGATCTCGGTGCCGGCGCCGACTGGGACAAGGCGCGCGAGCAACTGACCGCGCTGCCCGGGATCGGTCCGTGGACGGTGGAGTCGATCGCGATGCGGGCGCTCGGTGACCCGGATGCCTTTGTGGCCAGCGATCTGGGCATCCGGTACGCCGCCCGTGACCTAGGGTTGCCCGAGGCCCCCAAACTCCTGATCGATCATGCGCGTGCGTGGCGGCCGTGGCGTGCCTACGCGGTGCAGTACCTGTGGGCCACTGGTGACCACGCGATCAACAAGATCCCGGAACCGACCTCGACGGAGAGAGCATGACCGAGCTGACCACCGACCGCCTGCTGCTGCGCCAGTGGCGTGACAGCGACCGCGAGCCGTTCGCGGTGCTGAACGCGGACCCGGCGGTGATGGAGCACTTCCCGGCGCCGCAGACGCGTGAGCAGAGCGACGCGCTGATCGACCGGAACCGCCCCGAGATCGACGGACGCGGCTGGGGCCTGTGGGCGCTGGAGGTCCGCGAGACCGGCGAGTTCATCGGGTTCACCGGGCTGTCGGTGCCGAGTTTCGAGGCGCACTTCATGCCGGCCGTCGAGATCGGCTGGCGGCTCGCCAAGGGGGCCTGGGGCAACGGTTATGCCAGCGAGGCGGCCCGGGCGGCGCTGGCCCACGGCTTCGGCCCGGCCGGTCTGGACGAGATCGTCTCGTTCACCGCGACCCCCAACGTGAAGTCGCAGCGGGTGATGCAGCGGATCGGCATGACGCACGACGAGGCGGGCGACTTCGACCACGTCCGTCTGCCCGCCGGGCATCGACTGCAGCGGCATGTGCTCTACCGGATCAACCGCGCCCAGTGGGAGGCGTCGCAGTGACGTACGCCGTGGTGGACAGCCCGCTCGGCCCGCTCACTGCGGTGGAGAGCGACGCCGGCGAGCTGGCCGGCCTCTACATGGCCGAACACCGGCATCGCCCGCCGATGGAGACCTTCGGCAAGCGCGACGATTCGGTGCTGCCCGCGGTCGCCGAGCAACTCACGGAGTACTTCGAGCACGGGCGGACGACGTTCGACGTACCACTGCAGCTGGCCGGGACGCCGTTCCAGCAGCGGGTCTGGACAGCGCTCCAGGACATCCCTTACGGCGAGACCACGACGTACGGTGAACTCGCGGCGATCCTCGGACTCGTGCCGGGCGCGTCTCGGGCGGTCGGGCTCGCGAACGGGAAGAACCCGATCAGCATCATCGTCCCGTGCCACCGCGTGGTCGGCTCGACGGGCAGCCTGACCGGGTACGGCGGGGGCCTCGAACGCAAGCAGGCGCTGCTCGACCACGAGCGAGGCGACGTACTCTTCTGAGATAAGTGCTCAATCGGTGAGCACTTATCGGGCGCATGCTCGGTGGTATGAACGATGACGCGGCCCTGAACTGTTCGGGTGTGACGCAATGGCGCACCTGGTTGGCGACGAACGGCCGGAGCGAGCGGTCCGTCTGGCTGATCGTTCGCCGGGATGCGGCGGGCGTGAACCTGGCGGATGCGGTCGAGCAGGCGTTGTGTTTCGGGTGGATCGACAGCAAGACGATGAAGCGTGACGACCGGACGACGTACCAGTGCTTCACGCCGCGGAACCCACGCAGTACGTGGAGCAAGGTCAACCGCGAGCGGGTCGAGCGGTTGACCACGGCGGGCCTGATGGAGCCGGCCGGCCAGGAACTCGTCGACCACGCTCGGCGGACCGGCACGTGGGACCTGCTCGCCGACGCGCAGAACCTGGTCGTCCCCGCGGACCTCCGGGCCGCCCTCGCCCAGAACCCCACGGCAGCCCACCACTTCCACGCGTTCCCGCCGTCCACCCGCCGCGCAATCCTCGAATGGATCACCCTCGCCAAACGCCCCGAGACGCGCGCGAGCCGCATCGCGCACACAGTCACTCAAGCAGCCCACAACCACCGCGCCCGCTGACCCCACCCCCCGCCGCCCCCCGCCTCCCGCCACCCCCGCCCGCCGCCCCCGCCGCAGCGTCTGCTGGGTTGGCCAACGAGACGGTGGGTTGGCCAACCGCACGCGGTTGGCCAACCCACGGTTTGCTGGGCTGACCCAGCAAACCTGCACCTTTGCGGTCACCGCAGTCGCGTCTGCTGGGTTGGCCAACGAGACGGTGGGTTGGCCAACCGCACGCGGCTGGCCAACCCACGGTTTGCTGGGCTGACCCAGCAAACCTGCACCTTTGCGGTCACCGCAGTCGCGTCTGCTGGGTTGACCAACGAGACGGTGGGTTGGCCAACCGCACGCGGCTGGCCAACCCACCGTCTGGTGGGCTGACCCATCAAACGGCGGCCTGGGGAGGGACCTCGGGTCGGGCGGGGTCGGGTGGGGTCGGCGGGGCCTCGCGCGGGGGTGGGATGGGTCAGGTGGGGGTGTTGGCGGGGTTGTCGAGGCGTTCGGCGGCGGGGGCTTCGGCGGGGGGAGGCTTGCGGGTGGTGAGGCGGCGGGCGATGGGTTCGGTGTAGCGCGCTGCGATCGGGCCGAGGATGACGAGGATCAGGACGTACGCCGTCGCCAGCGGGCCGAGCTTGGGTTCGACGCCGACGGCGAGGCCCGCGATCACGATGGAGAACTCGCCGCGGGCGACCAGCGTGCCGCCGGCGCGCCAGCGGCCTGCCGATCCCACGCCGGCCCGGCGCGCGGCGTACCAACCGGTGAAGATCTTCGTGAGCGCGGTGAACAGCGCGAGGGCGAGGGCGATCGCGAGCACCGGCGGGATCTTCGCCGGATCGGTGCTCAGTCCGAAGAAGACGAAGAAGACCGCGGCGAACAGGTCCCGCAATGGACTGAGCAGGTTCCGCGCGCCGTGCGCCACCTCGCCCGACAGCGCGATCCCGACCAGGAACGCACCGACCGCCGCCGACACCTGGAGCTTCTGTGCGATGCCCGCGACCAGCAGCGTCAGCCCGAGTACGACGAGCAGCAGCATCTCCGGGTTGTCCGAAGAGACCGCCCGGCTGATCACCCGGCCGTAGCGCAGCGCGAGGAACAGGACGACGCTGACGGTGCCGAGCGAGATCAGCAGCGTCATGCTGCCACCGGCCAGCCCGACACCCGCGAGCAGCGCGGTCAGGATCGGAAGATAGACCGCCATCGAGAGATCCTCGAGGACCAGGATCCCCAGCACCACAGGGGTTTCGCGGTTACCGAGGCGGCCGAGGTCGCCGACCACCTTCGCGATGACGCCGGACGACGAGATCCAGGTGACACCGGCCAGCGCGACCGCGGCGGTCGGCCCCCAACCGAGCAGCAGCGCCACCGCCGCGCCCGGGATCGCGTTCAGCAGGAAGTCGACCGCGCCGGAGACGTACTGCGTCTTGAGCGTGCTGACCAGATCCGATGCGGTGTATTCCAGACCGAGCAGCAACAGCAGCAGGATGACGCCGATCTCGGCGCCGGTGGCAACGAACTCCTCGCTGGCCGCCAGCGGCAGGAGACCACCATGCCCGAAGGCGAGGCCGGCCAGCAGGTACAGCGGAATCGGTGAGAACCCGAGCCGGCCGGCGATCCGGCCGAGGATGCCGAGGGCCAGGATGACCGCGCCCAGCTCGATCAGCAGGGCGGTGAGGTTCTCGTGCATCTCACCCTCCCGCGATCAGGTCCGCGACGGCGTCCACGCCTTCGCGGGTGCCGACCACGACGAGGGTGTCGCCGATCGCGAAGCGGAAGTCCGGGGTCGGCGACGGGGTCGCGCCGGTCCGCCGCAGGACGGCGACGATCGACGCACCGGTCCGGCTGCGGGCCTGGGTGTCACCCAGCGTGCGGCCGCCGTACGGCGACTTGGCCGTGATCGGGATGTGCTCGGTGACGAGGTCGATCTCGATCTCGCCGCGGACCGGATCGAGCGGGGCGGGGATGAGCAGTTGGGCCAGAGCGGCCGCCTCACCGGGGTCGAGCGGGACCGAGTCCTTGCAGTTGTCGTCGTCCTCGGGATCGTGGAAGCCGAGGAACCGCCGCCCGTCGTTGCGCACCACCACGGAGACGTGTTTGCCGCCTTCGGTGATCAGGTCGTACCGGGCGCCGATCCCGGGCAACGTCGTCTTGGTCGGGCGGGCCTGCTGGTCCATGATGCTCCGATCCGCGATAGCTGGCGTCGGCAACCATTGTCCCAAACCCCGAAACCCCTGTCCGGTCGCCGACTGTGATGTTTCCTGCACTCAGCTGCAGTGCAACTCGTTGCATAGGTAAGGTGCCGCACATGGCGTTGGAGCACGCGATTCTGGTCTCACTGACCGAGCGGGCCGGGTCCGGGTACGAGCTGGCCCGGCGGTTCGACCGGTCGATCGGATACTTCTGGCCGGCCACCCACCAGCAGATCTACCGGGTGCTGCGCCGGATGGAGGAGGCCGGCTGGGTGAAGCACACCGAGATCGCGCAGGAGGGCCGCCCGGACAAGAAGATCTACCGCGTGTCCGCGGCCGGTCGCACCGAGCTCTCCCGCTGGCTGGCCGAACCCGAGGACCCCGCCGTACTGCGAGACGGCTTGGGCGTGAAGCTGCGCGGTGCGTCGCTCGCCCCACCTGGCGCTGTCCTGCGGGAGGTGCAGCGGCACCGGGCAGAGCACGCGACCCGGCTCGAGCTGTACTGCGGAATCCAGCGGCGGGACTTTCCGAAGCCGGCCAAGCTGAACGGCCGGGATCTGCATCAGTACCTCGTGCTCCGCGGCGGGATCCGGGCCGAGGAGTCGTTCGTGGCCTGGTGTGACGAAGTGATCGACGCACTGCGGAAGGACAAGTCGTGACCGCATACCCCCATCTGCTGGAGCCGCTCGACCTCGGTCACGTCGTACTGCCGAACCGGGTGATCATGGGCTCGATGCACACCGGCCTCGAGGACCGGTCGAAGGACCTGCCGAAGCTGGCGGCGTACTTCGCCGAGCGGGCGCGCGGCGGCGTCGGCCTGATGGTGACCGGCGGCTACGCCCCGAACCGCACCGGCTGGCTTACGCCGTTCGGCTCCGTGCTCACGAGCCGCCGCCAAGCGCGGAAGCATCGCGTCCTCACTGATGCCGTGCACACCGAGGGCGGCCGGATCGCTCTGCAGATCCTGCACGCAGGGCGGTACGCGTACCACCCGTTCAGCGTCTCCGCCTCCGCGCTCAAGGCACCGATCAATCCGTTCAAGCCGCGCGCCCTGTCCGACCGCGGCGTCCGCCGGCAGATCAAGGCGTACGTCGACTGTGCCGCCCTCGCCCGTGAGGCGGGGTACGACGGTGTCGAGATCATGGGGTCCGAGGGCTACTTCATCAACCAGTTCCTGTCCGAGCGCACCAACAAGCGGACGGATCGCTGGGGCGGCAGCCCGGAGAACCGGCGCCGGCTCGCGGTCGAGATCGTCCGCCGGACCCGCGAGCGCGTCGGTGCCGACTTCCTGATCATCTACCGGCTGTCGATGGCGGATCTGGTCGAAGGCGGACAGAGCTGGGACGAGGTCGTTGCGCTGGGCAACGAGATCGAGGCGGCCGGTGCATCGATCATCAACACCGGCATCGGCTGGCACGAGGCGCGCGTTCCGACCATCGTCACGTCCGTGCCGCGCGCGGCCTTCACGAGCGTGACCGCGGCGTTCAAGCCGCACGTCACCATCCCGGTGGTCACCTCGAACCGGATCAACCTTCCGCAGGTCGCCGAGGAGGTCCTCGCGCGTGGCGACGCCGACCTGGTCAGCATGGCCCGCCCGTTCCTGGCCGATCCGGAGTGGGTGCGCAAGGCAACAACCGATCGGGCCGACGAGATCAACGTCTGCATCGCCTGCAACCAGGCGTGCCTGGATCATGTGTTCGCCAAGCGGAAGGCGAGCTGCATGGTCAACCCCAGGGCCGCCCACGAGACCGAGCTCCAGTTGCTGCCGACCCGTCGTACCAAGAGCATCGCAGTCGTCGGTGCCGGGCCGGCCGGGCTGGCCGCGGCGGTGACGGCGGCCGAGCGCGGGCACCGGGTCGAGCTGTTCGAGACCGACGACGAGATCGGCGGGCAGTTCGGGATCGCGCGGCGGATCCCCGGCAAGGAGGAGTTCGCCGAGACGATCCGCTACTACCGGCGGCGGCTCGAGCTGACGGGCGTGAAGCTGCATCTCGGCCGGCACGCGACCGTCGAGGACCTGGCCGGGTTCGACGAGATCGTCCTCGCCACCGGCGTCGTACCGCGGGTCCCGGCCATCCCCGGCATCGACCACCCCAAGGTGCTCTCGTACGTCGACGTCGTCCGCGACGGAAGGCCCGTCGGGGCGACGGTCGCGGTCATCGGCGCGGGCGGGATCGGCGTGGATGTCAGCGAGTTCCTGACCACCGAGTCCTCGCCCTCGCTCGACCTGGACGCGTGGAGGTCCGAGTGGGGCGTCGCCGATCCGACCCTCGCGCGCGGCGGACTCACCACACCAAAGCCGGAGCGGTCGCCGAGGCAGGTGTACCTGCTGCAGCGCAAGGCCGGGAAGATCGGCGCGGGCCTCGGCAAGACCACCGGCTGGGTCCATCGCGCGGCCTTGAAGAACAAGCAGGTTGAGCAACTCCGCGGGGTGAACTACGAACGCATCGACGACGACGGGCTTCACCTGACCTTCGGCCCGCAGCGCGAGAAGCCCCGCGTGCTGGCCGTCGACACGATCGTCGTCTGCGCCGGTCAGGAGCCGGTCCGCGACCTCGCCGAGGCCCTCGCTGCCACCGACCGCCCGGTCCACGTCATCGGCGGCGCCGACGTAGCCGTCGAACTCGACGCCAAGCGCGCCATCGACCAAGCCACCCGCCTCGCCGCGACCCTCTGACTGCGGCGGGTGGCGGGTTGTTTGTTGGCTGGCGGGTTGTTTGTGCGGCAGCGGTGAAACAAGCCGCCAGCCGGCACGAGTGCGTGCGGGGGGTCACCGTCAGAGACAGCGCGCGGCCTTCTTGCCGTCGGGGGCGATGGCGAACCAGAGGTTGCCGACGCCGTAGCCGGCTGTCTGGCCGAGCTTCTTGTCCTTGTGGAAGTAGTACAGCGGCCAGCCGTTCAGGGTGACCTGCTTGCCTTCCGGCCGGTCGATCGTGCCGACCGACGCCCGGTTGATCTTCGAGCTCAGGACCTTGACGCCCTTCTTGCCCGCCAGCACCGGCTCCCACTTCTTCGTGCACTCACCCGTGCAGCTGGTCCGCGACGGGCTGTTGGAGTCGTTGTCGAAGCGGTAGATCGTGCGTCCGGCCTCGTTGGTGACGAACGGCATGAACCCGTCGACCACGTTGACCGTCAAGGTCTGCACATCTTTCCGCACCGGCGTGGTGGTCTCGGTCGGCTTCGTCGACTTCGCCTTGCCACCCTCGGGGTTGACCGCGAACCAGAGTCCGCGCAGACCCTGACCAGCGAGTTCACCGAGCTTGAGGTCGCTCTTGAAGTAGTACAGCGGCCAGCCCTTCAGCGTGACCTGCTGGCCTTCTGGGCGGTCGATCGTACTGAACAGGCGCTCGTCGATGCCGCCGCCTTCGACCACTACACCGGATCCGGCCAGCACCGGCTCCCACAGCTTCAGGCACTCGGCAAGACAGGTGGACTTCGACGGGTTCGCGGAGTCGTTGTCGAACCTGTACACGGTGCGGCCGGTCGCGCTGGTGACGATCGGCGTCAGGCCCGGCACCTGCTGGACCTTCAGCACCTTCTGTTCCTGGTCGCCGTCCTGACTGATGCCCTGGGCACCCTTCGCCGGTTTCTGCTTGTCCTGCTGGGGTTCTTGAGTGGGCGACGTGCTGCCGGCCGAGGGGTTGTCGTTCGTGAACGCGCCGTAGATCGGCGACTCGCAGGCCGACAGCGACACGACGGCAGCAAGGGCGGTCAACGTCGCGGCGAGGTGCTTCTTCATCAGATCCTCCGAACCGTAAGGCGTTTGTTGTCTGTCTGTGTCACGGCGGAACACGTGCGCTCTGCGGGATCGGTTCAACACCAGCCGAAAAACTTGAGCACCCGCACCATCGGTTAGTTGCCTGAGGCCCTTATTTCGCCGCCTCGGCCAGTGTCGCGGCGCACTAGGGCGCCACCCCCGAGTGCCCTAGTGCGCGCTGGCCCAGGCCGCCCGACCCAGTGCACTGTGTACGGCGTACGCGCACTAGCCAACGAGAGGGTGGACGAGATGACGAAGACTGTGCTGATCTCCGGTGCTGGGATCGCGGGACCGGCGCTGGCGTACTGGCTGCGCCGGCAGGGGTTCACGCCGGCGATCGTCGAGGTGGCGCCCGGTCCGCGGCCCGGCGGGCAGACCGTGGACCTTCGCGGGATCTCCAAGCAGGTCGCCGAGCGGATGGGCCTGATGCCACAGATCGCGGCGCGGCAGCTGCACGAACGCGGTCTCGAGTACGTCCGGGCCAGCGGGCGCACGGCGGCGGCGATGCCGGCCGAACTGCTCGACGGCGCCGGACCCGTCGCCGACGTGGAGATCCTCCGCGGCGATCTGGCCCAGATCCTGCACGACGCGACCACCGACGACGTCGAGTACCTGTACGGCGACTCGATCGAGGCGCTCGACGAGGACGCGACCGGCGTACTCGTTACCTTCACGAGTGGGACGCGGCGACGGTTCGATCTGGTCGTCGGGGCTGACGGGGTGCACTCGCGAGTCCGCCGGCTCGCGTTTGGCCCGGAGGAGCAGTTCGTGCAGCACCTCGGCGGCTACACGTCGTACTTCACCGTCGAGGCGCCGGAGCCGCTGAACCATTGGATGAAGATCTACTCCGCACCTGGCGGGCGCTGGGTCGGGCTGCGGCCCGACCACGACCCGGGCGTCGCGAAGGCGCTGCTGAGCTTCCGTTCGCCGGTGATCGGCTACGACCGACGGGACCTCGACGCGCACAGGGTTCTGCTGGCGGAGCGGTTCGCGGGCCTCGGCTGGCACACCGAGCGCATCCTGGCCGGGTTGCGCGACGCGGACGACTTCTACTTCGACAGCACCAGCCGGGTCGTCGTACCGAAGTGGTCACGCGGCCGGGTGGTCCTCGTCGGGGACGCCGGGTACTGCGGTTCGCCCCTCGCCGGGCACGGGACCGCACTGTCACTCGTCGGCGCGTACGTCCTGGCCGGGGAGCTAGCCATCGCGGACGGCGATCACTCCCGCGCGTTCCCGGCGTACCAGGCCAGGATGCAGGCGTACGTCGACCAGCGGATGGAACTGCCGCCCGGCGGGATCACGATGGCGATGCCGATGACGGCTCTCGGGATCCGCCTGCGGGACACCTCGATCCGGCTGACGATGTCGCGCCTGTTCGCCGGCCTGCTGGCCAAGCTGGCGGTCGCCAAGCCCGACGCGATCGACCTGCCGGAGTATTCAGTCGAACGGGGAGGCCCAGTCGGGATTGCGGCCGAGGAGGCCGAGTAGCTGGTCGAGGTCGGAGGCGTCGCCGGGGACCTTGACGCTGCGTTCGAAGGCGAGTCCCGGGCCGCGGGCGACGTCGGTGTCGGGGATCCGGCGGGCCACGCCGAGCGCCATTTCGACCATGTCCGGCGGCGGGTCGTACGGGACGTCGATGGCGCGGGCCAGGTCCCAGGCGTGGACGACGCAGTCGAGTTGGTGGAAGGTCAGCGCGATCCGGCGCGGAAACGAGCCGAACTCGCGGACCTCCATCAGCCGGTCCAGCGCGCCGCCGTCGGCGAAGGCGTCCGCCACCCCGACGTTGGACCGCCGGTACGCACCGGCCGGGTTGTCGCCGAGGCGGCCGCCGTTCCAGGCCTGGACCGGGGCCGAGCCGTTCAGGGCCGCGGCCGCGAAGCCCTCGTTCTCGCTGACGATATGGCGGAGCAGTCCGCGGACGGTCCAGTCCGGACAGGGCGTCGGGAACCACATGTGCTCCGGGCGGATCTGCATCACCACTTCGCCCAGAACTGCGCCGGCCCGCCGATCCAGATCCCGGATGTCCATCCGTGCTCCTCCCGTTGCCTGCCCAGGCGAGCATAGGCCGGACGAACCTGTTTCGGCAGGGACCTCGGTGGGCGCAAGGGACAACCCGCGTGGCCGGCGGGCGCTGCGGCGAGGCGGTCAGCCGGCTTTGGCGGCGGCCTTGGCGGCCTTCTTGAAGGAGCGGACCTCGAGCAGGGACTCGGCGTCGGTGACGTCGGCGATCGAGCGGCGGGCGCCGCGGTCGCCGTACGCGCCGGCCGCCTCGCGCCAGCCCTTGGGCTCGACCCCGCGCTGCTTGCCGAGGAGTGCGAGGAAGATCTTGGCCTTCTGCTCGCCGAAGCCGGGCAGGGCCTTCAACCGCTTGAGCACCTCGGGACCGTCGGGCTTTGGCCGGCCCGCGGTCCAGATCCCCGCCGTCTCGCCGCCGTAGTTGTCGATGATGTGCTGGGCGAGCGCGTGCACCCGGCGGGCCATCGAACCGCCGTACCGGTGGATGGCCGGCGGGGTGACACAGAGCTCGACGAAGGTGTCGAGGTCGGTGGCGGCGATCTTGTGCAGATCGAAACCGTCCATCCGGTCGGCGATCTTCTGCGGGCCGGAGAACGCGTGCTCCATCGGGTACTGCTGGTCCAGGAGCATCCCGGTCAGCAGGGCGAACGGGTCGTCGTTCAGCAGTTTGTCCGCGGCCGGGTTGCCGGTGAGGTGCAGTTCGCGCAGCATGACGCCCATCTTGACACGAACCGCGAGGTCCATCGAGCCCCGATTACCGGGCGGGAGCGCGGGTCCGCCAGAGCAGGTAGACGAAGTACGGCGCTCCGATCAGCGCGGTGAGCAGGCCGGCCGGGATCTGGGCCGGGGCCAGCACGGTCCGGCCGAGGCTGTCCGCGAGGCTGACGAGGATTGCGCCCAGCAGGGCGGCAACCGGCAGGATCCGCGACTGCCGTCCGCCGACCAGCGCGCGGGCGGCGTGCGGCGCGACCAGGCCGACGAAACCGACGACTCCGATCGCCGAGACCGCTGCCGCCGTCAGCAACGCCGCGCACAGCAGCGCCAGCAGCCGGGTCCGCTCCAGCCGTACGCCGAGAATCCGCGGCACGTCGTCGTCCAGCGCGAGCAGGTCGAGTTCGCGCCGTGCATGGACGATCACCGGGGTGAAGACGAGCAGTGCGATCGCGACCGGTGCCACCTGCGGCGGGGTGCGTCCGTAGGTGCTGCCGGACAGCCAGGTCATCGCGAGGCTGAGGTTCCACGGGTCGGTGGCGACGATCAGCAGAGTGATGATCGCGGTCGCTCCGGACGAGACGCCGACGCCGATCAGGACCAGCCGGTCCGAACTCAGTCCACCGCGCCACGACACCAGGTAGACCAGCGCGAAGGTGCCGAGGGCCGCGACCGCGGCAACGCCGGACAGCAACCAGATGCTTGCTGACGGCAAGAGGATCAGCGTGGCGATCGCGCCGACGCCGGCGCCGCCGGTGATTCCGAGAATGCCGGGCTCGGCCAGCGGGTTGCGGCACACCGCCTGCACCGCCGTACCCGCGATGGCGAGGGCCGCTCCGCACAGTACGGCGGACAGGACCCGGGGGAACCGCTGGTCGAGGACGTAGGTGATCGCGCGACCGGAGCGTCCGTTGACCCAGTTGACGACATCGCCGGTGCGGAGGAAGGCGTCGCCGGTGAGCATGGCGAAGACGGCGCCACCGAGCAGCAGGAGGACCAGGACGCCGGTCACGACGAGGAAGGTACGCCGGCTGCGCAGCCCCGCGCTCGTGCCGCCTGGTGACCTGCTCGGACCGGAGTCGCGGTATCTCCGTGCGAGCCAGACCAGGACGATCGCGCCGACCATCATCGTCATGATGCCGGTCGGGATCTCCACCCCGGCTTGCCCGCCGAATGCGGCTCGCAGCGAGACATCGGACGCGAGCACGATCAGTACGCCGGCCAGCCCGGACAGTGGAAGCAGTACGCGATGCCGTAGCAGTCCGGGGACGAGTGGGGCCGCGAGCCGCACGAGGACTGGTGCGACCAGACCGACGAACCCGACCGGTCCGGCGACAGTGACCGCGGCCGCGGACAGCAGCACCGTGACCAGCGTGATCATCACGCGGACGCGTCGTACGTGCACTCCCAGCACCGAGGCGGTGTCGTCGCCGAGGGCGAGGATGTCGAGCTTCGGGGCCAGCAGCAGCGCGGCGACGATGCCGGCGGCAACTACCGGCGCCATCTGGGTGACCGCGTTCAGGTCGGTCTGGACCAGCGTGCCCGCGCCCCAGGCGAAGGTACCGATCGTCTCCTCGCGGTACAGCAGTAGCAACAGTGTGGTCACGCCGGCCAGCGCCATCGCCACCGCCGACCCGGCCAGGATGAGCCGGGTCGGTCCGGACGATCCTCCGGCCGAGAGCGCGAGGACCAGAACAGCAGCCGCCAGCCCGCCGAGGAAGGCGATTCCTCCGGCCGGGAGTACGGGCAACGGAATCCCGAACGCGGCCACCACCACGACCGCCAAATACGCCCCTGCATTGACCCCCAACGTGTCGGGCGAGGCGAGCGGGTTACGGGCCAGCGACTGCAGGCCAGCTCCGGCGACACCGAGAGCCACCCCCACCAGCACCCCGGCCAAGAGCCGGGGGAGGCGCGAGGCGATCAGGACATTGGAGGCGTCGTCCGTGCCCTGCCCGATCGCCAACCGCAGGAGATCCCCGGCGCCGACCGACGAAGTCCCCTGCGTGAGGTGTACGCCGGCCAGGACGACGATCGCCATTGCCGCGACCAGGAACACCCCGGCCACCCGAACCCGCCGCACCGGCTGCTGGAGCGCCGCGGCCTGGGCGGCCGGCGCGGCTGTCACCTGGGTCAAGAGGTGACTGCCTGGACGGTGGCGTCGATGAACTGCTGGGTGGACTTGGGGCCGCCGAACATCCAGATGCCGTCGGGCAGGCGGTGCACGTTACCGCTCTTCACGAACGGGAGGTTCTTCCAGATCGCGTTCCCGGCCAGGTCGCCGCCGAACACGTCACCGCCGTCGTTCTTGTTCGCGATGTACAGGAAGTTCCCGTCCTTGAGCTTCGTCATCCCCTCGAGATCGGTCTGCGCCAGTCCGTAGTCCTTGTCCCCGGCGCCGGTCCAGCCGTTCTTCAGCCCCAGCTCGGTAGCGACCGCGCCGAGCAGCGAGCCGGTGGTGTACATCCGGATCGAGATCGTGCTGCCCTGCTTGTAGCCGTCGGCCATCGTGAAGCCCTCGCCGGCCTTGCCCGCGTCGGCGATCTTCTGCTTGCCGTCGGCCAGCGCCTTGTCGAAGTCGGCGTTCAGCTGCTTGGCCTGCTCGGCCTTGCCGACCGCCGCGGCGACCAGGTCGAGGTTGGTCTTCATCTGCGGGATCGCGTTCGCCGCGTCCGCGCCGCGCACCACCAGCACCGGCGCCGCCTTCTCGAGCTGCGCGATCGTGTTCGCCGACTCGTCAGTGGTCGTGATGACCAGGTCGGGGTTGAGCGCGACGATCGCGTCGACGCTGGACTCACCGCGGGTGCCGACGTCCTTGACCGACGGGTCGAGCTTCGCCGCGGTGACCCAGTTCGTGTAGCCCTTGGTGTCGGCCACGCCGACCGGCATCACGCCGAGGGTGACCAGGTTCTCGACCACACCCCACTCCAGCCCGACCACCTTGGTGGCCGCCGCCTTCAGGTCGATCTTCTTGTTCCGCGCGTCGGTGACGGAGACCGGCTGGGCCGCGGCGTCGCTGGTGTCGTCGGAGGCGGCCGGTTCGCTGGTTCCACAGGCTGTCAGCAGGAACAGGGCAGCAGCGAGCAGGGCAGTGGTTCTCTTCATGGGGTCCTGACCTCAGATAGTTGTGACGCGGCTCAGGTGCTTGCCGATCGGACGGGTGGTGACCAGGCCGGTGGCCGGGTCGGTGCCGACCTCGATGCGGATGCCGTAGGTGGCAGTCAGCGAATCCGCGTCCAGCACCTGCTCCGGCGTACCGGTCGCACGCACTCGCCCCTGATCGAGCAGTGCGATCCGGTCTGCGACCGCGGCGGCTTGGTTCAGGTCGTGCAGTACGACGCCGACCGCGACACCGTGCTCGTCGGCGAGGTCGCGCATCAGGTCGAGGATCTCGATCTGATACCGCAGATCGAGAAACGTGGTCGGCTCGTCGAGCAGCAGGACGCCGGTGTCCTGCGCGAGACAGGTGGCAAGCCAGACGCGCTGCAGCTCGCCACCGGACAGTTCGTCGACCGCCCGGTCGGCCATGGTGGTCACGCCAGTGACCTCCATCGCGTGATCGATCGCGCGATGGCCGTCCGGGTCTTCGCTGCGCCACCGCCCGCGGTGCGGATGACGCCCGTACCCGACCACGTCGCGGACGCTCACGCCGTTGGGAGTCGGCCGCGACTGGGACAGCAGCGTGACCTTGCGAGCGAACTCCTTCGCCGACAGGGCCAGTGCGTTGCCGCCGTTGGGGAAGGTGATCCGGCCGCCGTCCGGATGGTGCAGCCGGGCCAGCGCGCGCAGCAGCGTCGATTTGCCGCTGCCGTTCGGCCCGACCAGGGCGGTGACGCCGGCGGCCTCGATCCGCAACGAGGCGCCGTCGACGACTCGTTTGCCGTGATATCCGAGCCGCAGTTCGTCGCCCGCCAGCCCCACCATCTCCCGCATGGCGGAGAGGATAGCCTTACCTAACCTGACGTGTCAGCCTCAAGTCCACGCCTGACTAGTGCGCGTACGATGTACACGCTCTAGCTGAGGGGGTTTGATGGACGACGCGCCGTACCTGCGGATCGCGGCCGAGATCCGGCGCCGGATCGAGGCGGGCGAGCTGGTGCCGGAGGAGCGGGCGCCGTCGACCCGGGCCGTGGTCCGGGAGTTCGGTGTCGCGATGGCAACGGCGACGAAGGCGTTGCAGGTGCTCCAGCAGGAACGCCTCGTCCACGTGCGGCCTGGCGTCGGTACGGTCGTCGGCCCTCCTCGGGCCGTCCGTCGTCAGGATCGGGCCGCGCAGCCTGCTGTCGCCGATCGGCCGGTGCTGGATCTGAATCGCGACGAGGTCGTGCGCATGGGGATCGCGATCGCGGACGCCGAAGGGCTGGCGGCGCTGTCGATGCGGCGGATCGCGGCCGAGCTCGGGGTGTCGACGATGGCGCTCTATCGGTACGTCGGCGGCAAGGACGCGCTGGTGTTGCAGATGGTCGACACCGCGATGGCGGAGTTCCCCCTCCCGGCGGAGCCGCCGGCGAACTGGCGGGACGGGATCGCCGTTGCGGCGCGGCTGCAGTGGGCGGCGTACCGGCGGCATCTCTGGCTGGCGAGTGCGATCAGTCTCGGCCGGCCGCAGCTGGTGCCGAACCTTCTCCCGCACACCGATGCCGTCCTGCGGGCCGTGAGCGGATTCGGCGTGGACAAGAGCAATGCGCTGTACGCCGCGATCAGTGTGTTCGCGTTCGTCCGTGGTGTCGCGCTGGCGATGGAGACCGAGGCGTACGCCGAACAGGACACCGGGCTGACCGCGGACGAGTGGGCCGACCGGCAGGGCGATCAGCTGGCCGCACTGATCAGCGCGGGGAACCTGACCGCGTTCCGCGAGCTGCTCGCGGACGACTTCGAGTTCGACTACGACCTGGACCGCCTGTTCGAGTTCGGTCTCGACCTCGTCCTGGACGGTCTGGAAAAGACTCTCACCCGGCTACGCTGAGTGCTGACAGTGTTGAGGTCTGCGGGAGGTGGCCTGTGGAGCCTGTGTTCGCGCCTGACGTGCCCGAGGGCGTACGGCGTCTGCACGAGCACCGGCCCGAGCTGTTCGTCCCGGCCGACGCACCGCGCCCGAAGCGGCAGACGTCCTGGTCGGTTGCGCCCGGCAATACCTTCGGCACGCTGCTGGTGTGGATCGCGGTGTGCGTCGGCGGCTGGATCCTCGCGCTGATCTTCATGGCCGGCTTCCTGCCGACGGCGGTCGCGGCGTGGGGCGCGGTCGCGCTGGCCGGGGCCGCCGTACTCGCGACCGGTGGTGTCTTCGTGAAGTCGGCGGTGGAGGATCGCGGGCACAAGGCGGTCCGCCTGCAGCATGGGAAGTACCTGCTGCCGGAGGACTTCGACGAGGACGCGGGCCGGTTGATCGGGAGGGCGCAGCGTGCGGTCAGAACGGTGCTTGAGGCAACGGTTACGCGGCGTGGGTTGCTCGATGACGTGAAGAACGAACTGGTGTTGCCGGAGCAGCTGTGGGAGATCGCCCAGGTGTTGCGTGAGCAGACCGTGCTGCGCGCTCGGCAGCGTGAGGTTGCCCGGGGGATGGCGACGGCCGAGCTGGAGGCTGTGCTCGGGCCGCAGCGCCGGGCGCTCGCATTGTCGGTCGAGGCGATCAAGCGCAAGGTCGATCTGCTGGATCGGTACGCCGACCGCGTCCGCTCAGCCGACGCCGCACTCCGCGCCGAGGCCGCCCTGGAGGACGGCGACCGCTACATCGAACTCCTGGCCCGCACCGAACCAGCCGGCGACACCTCAGTGGTCCAAGGCTTCGCCGACGAGGCCACGGCTTTGAAGGACACGCTCACCCGTTCGATCAACGCGGCTCGGGACGCAGGCCGGACGCTAGCTCTGCCTGAGTAGTTGGGCTTCTTCTTCTGGGGTGATGCCGGCTTCGATGGGAGGTGTGCCCCGGTTGAGGTCCCAGCGGTAGAGGTCTTCGACTGTTCGGCGTAGGGGAGTGACGGGCAGGCCGGCGGCGCGGGACTTGGACTGGTCGCGTTGGCGAGACGGCCACTCGGCCTCGGGCTCCATCAGGGGAAAGCGCTCGGGTACGGCGTTCGCCGGGATCTGCACCAGGTCGACCGAGGTGCCGGCGACAGCGGCTGCGGTCTCGATCAGTTCGCCGATCGTGCTGTCCGGGCCGATCCCGTTGAACGCACCAGGCCGTTCGTCGACGATGAGTTGCACCACGAGCCGCCCGAGATCCCGGCTGTCGATCAGCTGCAGCGGCTGCTCCGGCCGTGTCGGTAACGCGACCCGGCCGCCCCGCGCACCCCGTCGTACCCAGTAGAGGACCGTGTCCGAATAGTCGCCGGGACCCGTGACCTTCCCCGGCCGGACGATCGTCGCGCGCTCGCCGTACCGCTCGAGCACGTCGTCCTCACAGGCGACCTTGCACGGGCCGTACGTGTCGTTCGTGAGTACGTCGGCCGCCCGCATGGGTGCCCGGCGCGGCGCGTCCTCGGTGGTCCCCGGCGGCAGATCGCGTACATAGACCGCATGGCTGGAGACGAACACGTACCGCCCGACACGGTCGCCCAGCACGTCCATCGCCTCGTCGACCTGCTTGCTCTGGAAGGCGCTGAGATCGACGACCGCATCCCACTCGCCGGTCCGCAGCGCCTCGTAGTCGCCGGAGTCCCGATCCCCGACCAGTTGGGTCACCTCCGGTGGCAGCTCGGTGGTCCCGCTCTTGCCTCGGCTGAAGGACGCCACCTCGGCGCGTTGCTGCAGCGCGTCCATGAGGATCGCGCGCCCGACAAACCCGTTCCCGCCCAGCATCAGAATCCGCACAACCGACGACCGTAGACCCTGCTGTCTCCCTCGCGCACCCGATTAAGCTCGGCGCATGAACGAGCGCAGCGAGTTCATCATCAAGCACAGCCCATTTCGCGCCTCATCGGCGCCCGGAGCGAAGCGAGGACGTCGATGAGCTGGACGGTGGTGGTTGCCGGGGGCACCGGTGCGCTCGGGGCCGCGGTGACGGCGGAGTTCCTGCAGTCCGGCTGGCGGGTCGTCGTACCGGGCCGGACCGAGGAATCACTGGCCCGGCTCGGGACGCATCCGGCGCTCAACCCGGTGCTCGCCGACCCGTTCGACCCGGCCGGTACGGCGGACGTCGTCGCGCTGGCCACCTCGGACGAGGCCGCGCCACTGACCGCGCTGGTGAACCTGGTCGGTGGCTTCGCGTCCGGACCGCGGGTGCACGAGACCCCGATCGACGACTTCGAGGAGCAACTCCGGCTCAACCTGCGACCGACGTACCTGATGACTCAGGCGGTGCTGCCGCACCTGCTCGCCGCCGGCGGGGGAGCGATCGTGTGTACGGCGAGCGGTGCGGCGCTGCGGCCGTTCTCCGGGGCGGCCGGGTACATCACCGCGAAGGCCGGCGTGCTCGCGTTCGCCGACGCCCTGCACGCGGAGTACGCGCGTGACAACATTCGGGTGAACACGATCATCCCCGCGACCATCGACACCCCTGCCAACCGCGCCGCGATGCCGAAGGCCGACCCGGGCAAGTGGAGCCCGCCGGCTCAGGTCGCCGTGGTCGTCCGGACGCTCGTCGAGACCGAAGGATTCGCGGGCGGTCATCTCCCCGTATGACAACCGTTCGACCCTGTAACACGTCTGATGAGGTGCAGGTGCGGGAGTTGACGCACACTGGACCTGGGGACGGCGGACAGGGGAGCCATGGGGACGAGTTCGCGCCCGGTAGGGACTCGGCCACGATCAGTGCCGAACCTCCTGGGCCTGACGCTACTGGGCGCCCTGTTGCCCGGGACCGGACTGATCGCCGGCGGGCGCCGCGTCATTGGCGCGTTCGTTCTCATCCTCACCCTCGGGCTGGTCGGACTCGGCGTGTACGTCGGCGTGACCCGGCGCGACGAGGTGCTCGCGGCAGCCGTCGTACCGAGCCGGCTGCTGGCAGGGTCGGTGGCGATCGCGGCGTTGGGGTTCGGTTGGATCGTGGTGATCGTGGCATCGCACCGGTCGTTGCGTCCGGCAACCGGCGGTGCCGGCGGGCGTGCGGTCGGCGCGCTGTTCGTCGGCGTGCTGTGCTTCGCGATCGCGGCTCCGGCGGCGCTCGGCGTACAGAGTGTGCTGGCGCAGCGGACCCTGGTACAGGACGTGTTCGCCGCGCAGGAGGAGAGCAAGAGCGCGACCCGGCCGACGATCGCCGATGTCGAGGACCCGTGGAAGGACAAGCCGCGGCTCAACCTGCTGCTGCTCGGTGGTGACGATGAGCCGGGCCGGCCGGGCGTCCGGACCGACACGGTGATCGTGGCAAGCATCGACACCAAGACCGGCAACACCGCGTTGATCTCGATGCCGCGGCAGCTGACCTTCATGCCGTTCCCGAAGGACTCGCCGCTGCACAGGTTCTACCCGGACGGCTTCGGCAAGGAAGGGCTGAGTCTCGAGGGTCGGCTGGAGTGGATGCTGACCGCGATGTACCAGAACATCCCGGACGCGCACCCCGGCATTCTCGGGCCGTCGGACAACGAGGGGGCCGACGTACTCAAGCAGTCCGTCGGCGAGGCGACCGGGCTGAAGCTCGACTACTACCTGCAGGTGAACCTGACCGGCTTCCCGGAGCTGGTCGACGCACTCGGTGGGATCACGGTCAACGTCAACGAGCGCGTCGCGATGGGCGGGATCAGCAGTGCGCACATCCCGCCGAAGAAATGGATCGAGCCGGGACCGCGCCAGCACCTCGACGGCCGGCGCGCGCTCTGGTTCGCGCGCGGACGGTACGGCGCGGACGACGACCAGCGGCAGGTCCGGCAGCGCTGCGCGATCAACGCCATGGTCGACGCGGCCGACCCGGCCACGCTGGCCACGAAGTACAAGGCCATCGCGACAGCCGGGCGGCACCTGCTCCGCACCGACATCCCGCAGGAGCTCCTGCCCGCGCTGGTCCAGCTCGCGCTCAGGGTGAAGTCGGGGACTGTCTCGAACGTGAACCTCGACGTGTCGAAGCTGCGGATGAAGTACCTGCACCCGGACTACGACGGGATGCGCGAGACGATCGAGAAGGCGCTCGAGGAGCCCGCCGACCCGCCCAGCACCCCGCCGACCACCCCCAAGCCCTCGGGCACGACCACGAACCCGCCAGGTCCGACGCAGAACCTCGCCGACGCCTGCGCGTACCAGCCCAACGGCGACCAGCCGAACTGATCCGCCTACTGGATCGGAGTGGTCTGGGCCAGGGCGAGCCGCCAGCCCGCGGCTGTCCGCAGCGCGACGTACGTCAGTGCGCCTGTTGCCGGGAGAGCGCCGGGTTCGGCGTCCGGCCGGTTGTCGTGCACCGTCTTGAGGCAGCTCACGAGTACGGCGTCCGTGGTCAAGGCTCGGACGTCGAGGATCTCCACACTGGTCCGGACGTCTTTGAGTGCGGAGTCAAGGGCCGCGCTCATCGCCTGAGCGAACGCCTCCCGCCCGAACAGCCGGCGCCCGGCGATGTTGACGATCACCATCTCGTCGGTGTGCAGGTCGGGCAGCACCACCGCGTCCGACTGCGCTTGATCGGCCCGCGCCACCAGATCACGGATCTCTCGCTCGTCCGTGCTCATCAGTTCCGTCGTCGAAGTCATGAACAACAGTGTGATACCTCAACCAATCTTGAGGTCAAGGAAGTCTGCTCTCGGCGTGTGTCGATCTGGTGGTGGGCCGCTCGACGTGAGAGTAAGTGATCGACCGAGACGACGAGGAGCGGCAGCGATGCGCTACATGATCATCAACAAGGCAGACGCCGAGACCGAGGCCGGGAAGTTTCCGCCGCCGGAGGTGGCCGAGGCGGTCGGCAAGGTGGTGGAGGACCTGTCCAAGGCGGGTGTCCTGCTGTTCGCGGAGGGTGTGCACCGCAGTTCGCTCGGTGCCCGGGTGAAGGTGGACGACGGCAAGCGCACGGTCACCGACGGCCCGTTCGCCGAGACCAAGGAGCTCATCGGCGGCGTCATCGTCGTGGAGGTCCGCAACCGCGACGAGGCGGTCGAGTGGGCCGCCCGCCTGGCCGAAGCCCTCGGCAGCGAGGTCGAGGTCCGCCGCGTGGTCGAAGAATCCGACTTCGGCCCCGACTCCGACATCCTCCAGACCTGATCCGCCAGGTTTCCGGAAACAAGTCGGCGCCCAGCGGCCAAAACATTCCGGAAACAAGCCCTGCCCGCTCCGGACACGACCGGGGCGGGCTGGGGGGTGGGTTGATGTTGGCCTGTCGGTGTTGTTCTATCGGCGGGTGACGGTTACGGAGGCGCGCGGGGCGGTTGACGCCGTATGGCGGATCGAGTCGGCGCGGATCATCGCGGGTGTTGCCCGGATCGTGCGGGACGTCGGGCTGGCCGAGGAGCTGGCCCAGGACGCGCTGGTGGCGGCGCTCGAGCAGTGGCCGGAGTCCGGCGTACCGAACAACCCGGGTGCCTGGCTGATGGCGATCGCCAAGCGTCGCGCGATCGACCTGATCCGGCGCAAGGAGACGTACCAGCGCAAGTTGGCCGAGATGGGCCACGAGCTGGAGATCGACGGCGACAGTGTCGAGGACGACGTGGAAGCGATTCTCGAGGACCACATCGAGGACGACCTGCTCCGGTTGGTGTTCACCGCCTGCCACCCGGTGCTGACCACGGACGCCCGGGTGACGCTGACGCTGAAGCTCCTCGGCGGGCTGAAGACCGACGAGATCGCGCGCGCGTTCCTGGCCCCGGAGGCGACGATCGCCCAGCGGATCGTCCGGGCCAAGCGCAACCTCGCCAAGGCGGGTGTCGAGTTCGAGGTGCCGGCCGGCGACGACCTGTTCGAGCGGCTGTCGAGCGTGCTCGAGGTCGTCTACCTGATCTACAACGAGGGGTACTCCGCGACCGCCGGCGACGACTGGATGCGGCCGGCGCTCTGCAACGAGGCGATGCGGCTCGGCCGGCTGCTGGTGGGGCTGATGCCCGACGAGCCCGAAGTTCTGGGACTGCTCGCCCTGATGGAGTTGCAGGCCTCCCGCGCCAACGCACGGATCGGTCCCGAGGGTGAGCCGGTCCTGCTCCTCGACCAGGACCGCCGCCGGTGGGATCGGCTGCTGATCCGCCGAGGCCTCGAAGGTCTCGACCGTGCCTGGGCCCTGGAGAAGCCGCCCGGCGCGTACCTTCTCCAGGCCGCCATCGCCGCCTGCCACGCCCGCGCCGCCGACCCGGAGGACACCGACTGGGCTCGCATCGCCGGCCTGTACGCCGTACTCGCGCAAGTCACTCCGTCGCCGGTGGTCGAGCTCAACCAGGCAGTGGCGATCTCGATGGCGTTCGGCCCCGAGCGCGGACTGGCGGCCGTCGACGCGCTCGCCGAGGAGCCGTCGCTGAAGGACTACCACCTGCTGCCGAGCGTTCGCGGCGACCTGCTGTTCAAGCTCGGCCGGTTCGGCGAGGCCCGCGCCGAATTCGAGAAGGCCGCCGCCCTGACCCGCAACGAACGCGAACGCACCCTCCTCCTCGAACGCGCCGCCGCCTGCTGACCGACAGTGTCACTCCGTGGTGAGGGTGATGGTGACGGGCTTGCCGGGGGTGACCATCGTCGGCCGGGTGAGCGTGACGACAGTGCGGGTGCCCGTGGTGGTGAGGGTGGCCGGGTGGGGCTTGCCGTCGAGCTTGACGGCTACGGAGGTGGCTGGGGTAGCGGTTTCGCAGGAGAGGGTGTTCAGTCGGAGGCGGCCGTGGCGGATGTCGAGGACGGCTGTCTGTGTTCCGGTGTCGCGCGTCTGGCTGTAGCGCCCCCAGCCCTCGGCGGCGGTGAAGGCACAGGCGAAGTCCTCAGGGGTCAGCCGCGGCGCGAACCCGAGATGACCGCGTGGACCGTGGTACTCGTACCCGCATGCGGCCAGATAGGTGCCGAAGCTCATCATCGCCCGCGCGTAGTGGTCGCTCGCCTCGATCTCGTTGTACGGGTTGCGTTTCTCGCCGTGGTACCGGTCGTAGACGGCCCGTGTCACCGCGAGCCCCTCGGCCGCCATCCCCTCGGCGAACAGGTGGGCCGCGAACTGGTGCTCCTGCCCGGTCCAGACCTCGTTGAAGTACGGGTGCCCGCCGCTCTCCGTGGACCCGCCGTTCGGCCAGGCCACCATCACCGTGCCGGCCTCACCGTCGGTGCTGTAGACGCGACCCGGACCGATCCCCGGCGGCCGGTACGCCGAAGGGCTCGGCTGGAAGTTGTTGCGGTAGACGCTGGTCAGTGCGGTCCGCGCCTTGTCGGCCTCGAACACCCGCGGCAGCCCGAGCTGAGCGGCGTACGTCTCCCCGTACAGCTGGTCGACGAACACACCTCTGTTCGTGCTCGGCACCGGATGCGCCGGGTCGACCTTGTGCACGTAGTACCCGTAGGTCTGGTTCCACAGCGGTCCGTTCAGGTACGCCGATCCGCGGTCGGCGATCGTGGTGTACTTCGAGGCTGCGGAGGTGTCGCCCACCTCGGTGGCCATCGCGGCCGCGGCGCGCAGGGCGGCGACGTACAGCCCGCTCAGCCAGGGGATCTCGCCGAACCACTCGGTGTCGAGGGTGTTCCACTGCCCGCCGCGGAAGATGCCGTCCTGGTCGGATCCGTCGCGGGCGGAGACGAGGTAGTCGATCGACACCCTGACCTTCGGCCAGACCCGCGTCAGGAAGGCGGCGTCCGGGCTCATCTGGTGTTCACGGTAGATGCGCAGGATCGTGCCGCAATGGCCGTCGGCGAACGATGAGGAGGCGTCCGGCGACTCGCCGCGATTCCCGATCTCACCGGTCGGCTTGTAGGCGATGCCGAGGTCGACCCGTTCGCGGGTGTCGCGTTCGAGGTCGGGGAACAGCCGGGCGATCGCCTGGGCGTAGTTCCAGACGTGCTCGCAGGTGCCCGAGCAGCAGTACGTTCCTTCCCAGGCGTAGAACCGCCCGTCCTGCCAGCGGTGGCAGGTGCCGGTGGCAAGCGTCGACGCGGTGGCCAGCGCGCGTTCGAGGAACCAGTGCGGCAGCGTCGAGTCGCCGTACCAGGTCCGGACCCATTCGCGCGTCCCGGATTCGAGCCGCTGGATGTGCGTGGCGACGTACTGCGCCACTTGGCGCGCGGAGCCGAAGCGGGTGCTGTAGTGCCGCATCAGCGTCGATCCACCGACCAGGCTGCTGAACAGCCGGCGTTCGGGCGTCGGGAAGAACCAGCCCTGGACGAACCGCACCGTGCGCGATTCACCGGGCCGCAGTGCGACCTTCACAGCGACCGTGCCGACCTGAGTGGCCGCACCATCGACCTCGGCCGGTCCGTCCGCGGCGTCGAACAACTCGTCCGGGGTCGACCACGCCGCGACTGATCGACGGACGACGGCCTGCTTCTCCAGCGTGGCCATCGTGAAGGAGCCTGCGTCGGTGCGATCGGCCACCGGCTGCCGGCGGATCGGGCGGTCGCTGAGGATGATCCGGTCGACGTTCACGTGACCCCAGCCGCCGCTGGATCGATCGACGATCTGAATCTGCGCCGACCGTCCGGCCCAGGGGCCGACCGCCCAGCAGATCGCGTCCAGCGGCTCGATGTCACTACCGTTGGCTGTGGCAACTACTTCGCCGTCGACAACA
The DNA here is from genome assembly GCF_044459685.1 of Kribbella sp. NPDC050241. Lineage (NCBI taxonomy): Bacteria > Bacillati > Actinomycetota > Actinomycetes > Propionibacteriales > Kribbellaceae > Kribbella > Kribbella sp. NPDC050241. Next base: position 28,735 of record NZ_JBITJE010000003.1, on the reverse strand, counting down.
AGCAGATTGACCGCGGTGGTGCTCGGGTTGCTGCCGCCGCCGGTCCACACGGTGATGTACGCGCGGTCGATGATGAAGACCCGGCTGGTCAGCGATCCCTGCGGGCTGTCGTACGAGCCGCTCCGGAAGTCGTACGACGTGACGAAGCGGCTGCCGGAGACGTTCAACTCAGTACGGTTGCCGAACGGCCGGCGGAAGTTCTCCGGCGTCTCTGCCACCGTGACCGGACCCGCGCCGAACGCCGTACCGGTCACCGTCCAGCCGGAGTAGTCCGTCTGCTCCCAGTTCTCGAAGACGATGTCGGCGCGGTCGGTGAACGTGATGCTGCCGCAGTTGAGGTGCGCCCACGCGCCGGTCGCCGAGTCGACCAGTTGGATCTGCGCGGTCCGCCCTTCGTACGCGCCGACATCGAGCATCCGCCCGACCAACGGCTCGCTGTCGCTGCCGGTCGCGCTGGCCACGACCGCACCGTCGACCACGACGTTGACGCAGACCTTGCCAGGCTGATTGCCGCCGCCGAGTGCGACCGCGACGTACCGGCGGGTGATCTCGAACGGCGTGCTGGTCAGCGTGCCGGTGCGGTCGTCCGGCCCGCCGCTCAGCCGGAAGTTGTACGACGTGACGAAACGGCTGCCGGAGATGTTCAGGTCACCGAAGCGCTGCATCAGCGAGGGAGTGTCGGCCGGTCGCACCGGCCCGGTCCCGAACGCGTCACCGGTCGCGGTCCAGCCGTCGTACGTGTCGCTGTCCCACTCCTCGAAGAGGATGTCGTCGCTGTTTGAAGCCGATGGGTCCGCCGCCGACCACTCGATCCCGGACGCGTACGCCGTCGCGCGCTGAGTGGTCGGCTGGCTGCGCCTGCTGTCCAGGCAGACCGGGTTCTCGGAGTACCCGAGCAGCGTCGCGTCGACCGGCTCTGCGGAGGTGTTGTGGAGCGTGAAGGCCATGATCGTGGCCGGCAGCGTCGAGTCGGCCGTGGCCAGCGGGACGAACGGCGAGAACGCCTCGAGCGTCACCTCGACCGGACTGTCCGACGACTTGTAGGCCACCCGGCCGATCGGGTACTGCCCGGTGAACCGGACATCGCCGAAGCCCTTGGCGTCGACGGTCCGAGTCCTGCCGCCGGCGCGCAGTACGAAGCCCTGCCGGAACCGCGTCGCGCCGTCGGCGTCCGCGGACAGCGGTACGGCGTAGTGCGTGCCGGCGAAGTCCGCGCCGCCCAACGGGAAGGTCAGCGCGTTGGAGACGTCCCACGCCCACAGCCGTCCGTCGCCGGAGAGGTACACCTGGCCGGCGCAACCGCCGCCGACCGGCATACCGATCTTCGCCAGCGCAGCACCGGCGTACTCCGTCGGCGTACCGCGGTCCGTCAGTTCCGCGATCCGCTCCGGGGTGAGCGCGGGCATCCGCGTGATGGCCTGGGCAGGTTGAAGCATCCCGGGCGCCGCGAGCATGCCGACACCGGCCGCGCTGATGGACAGGAAGGTTCGTCGTCCCACCCCGGCCCGCGGGCACGATCCACCGCACGCCGGATTGGAGCATTCGCTGAGGTCGGGCGTGTGGTCCATGGGATCTCCAAGGGGGCGGCCGGGATCTCTTGGTAGGCCACCTTAGGCCGTTCAGCCCCGCTGGGAAATCCATTTCACGAGGGAGAAATGCCACGTTCGCGATCAGTGTTAAGAAGTGATGTAGATCACATGCGGTCGATCTGTGCTGCCGATGTTCGACGCAGTGGTGAGGCCAGCTGAGTGGCCCTCACCGATACAGGAGGAACGTCATGGAGAAGGTCACTTCGGCGGACGGCACCGCCATCGCATACGACCGGCTCGGCGAAGGACCCGCGGTGGTTCTCGTCTGCGGCGGCTCGGTGGACCGGATGTCGAACGCCCCGCTGGCAGCCCTGCTGGCGCAGAACCACACCGTCTACAACTACGACCGCCGCGGCCGCGGCGATTCCGGCGACGCACCGGAGTACGCGATCGAGCGGGAATTCGAGGACCTGGACGCGATCTTCGCGGCCGCGGGCGGCCCGGCGCACCTCTACGGGACGTCGTCCGGTGCCGCGCTCGCCCTGCTCGCGACTGCCGCCGGCCGGCCGGTGACCAAGCTTGCGCTGTGGGAGCCGCCGTACATCCTCGAAGGCACGCGGAAGCGGCCGCCCGCCGACACGGCGTCGATCTATCGCGCGTTCGTCGCCGAGGGTCGCCGGGACAAGGCAGCCGAGTACTTCATGGCCGAGGTGGTCGGGCTGCCGGCCGAGTTCGTCGCGATGGCGAAGGAGTCGCCGTGGTGGCCGGCTCAGGAGGCGATCGCGCACACGCTGGCGTACGACGCGACCGTGATGGGCGACTACTCGATCCCGGCCGCGGCGAGCTCGGTGACCGTGCCGACCCGGGTGTTCACCGGAGGAGCGTCGGAGGAATGGATGAAGCAGGGCAACCAAGCCGTGGTGGAAGCGATCCCGAGCGCCACCGCCTGTCTGGTCCCCGATCAGCAGCACAATGTGGACGCGGCCGCCCTGGCCCCCGCGCTGAAGGAGTTCTTCGCATGAGCAGCACAGTGGTCTCCAAGGACGGTACGACGATCGCCTACGACAAGCGTGGAGAAGGGCCTGCCCTGGTCCTGGTCGACGGTGCGCTGTGTGGGCGATCCCAAGGCCCGATGCCCGCGCTGGCCGACACGCTGGCGTCGAGCTTCACGGTCTACAACTACGACCGGCGTGGCCGCGGCGACTCCGGCAACGCGGACACCTACGAGGTGGAGCGCGAGATCGAGGACCTGGCTGCGGTGATCGAGGCGGCCGGTGGCTCGGCGTACGTCTATGGTTCGTCGTCCGGGGCGGCGCTTGCGCTGCGGGCCGCGGCGGCGGGGCTGGCGATCGAGAAGGTGGTCGCGTTCGAGCCGCCGTTCGTGGTCGACGACAGCCGCAAGCCGATCCCGGCGACCTGGGTGCAGGACCTCGAGGCCCGCGAGCCGGCCGACGCGGTCCGGTACTTCATGACCACAGTGATCGGTCTGCCCGGCCCTATGGTCACGATGATGAAGCTGATGCCGGCCTGGAAGCACCTGAAGGCGATGGCCCCCACGCTTCCGTACGACGCTCGCGTCGTCGGCGGCAATGTGGCTGGCCGGCCGCTGGACGCCTCGCAGTGGGCGGCGATCGGCGTACCGGCCCTGGCCGTCAACGGCGGCAAGAGCCCGGCCTGGATGAAGACCTCGGTGCGTGCGCTGGCCGACGCCGTACCTGGCGCCGAGCACCGCGAGGTCCCCGGTCAGAACCACCTGATCAAGGCGACCGCGATCGCCCCGGTACTGACCGGGTTCTTCACGCACTGAGATCCGGGGTCCGGCGAAACCTCGCCGGACCCCGGACCGCGATCAGGCGCCGGCGATGAGGTTGCCGGCTCCGGCGCGGGCCGCGTCGAAACGGGCCTGCGCGTCGCCCCAGTTCACCACGTTCCACCAGGCCTTCACGTAGTCCGGCTTCACGTTCTTGTACTGCAGGTAGAACGCGTGCTCCCACATGTCCAGCATCACGATCGGGATCTGCCCGGCCGGCAGGTTGCCCTGCTGGTCGTACAGCTGGTGGACGAGGAGCCGGCCGGCCAGCGCGTCCCAGCCCAGGATCGCCCAGCCGGAGCCCTGGATCGTGGTGGCGCTGGCGGTGAAGTGTCCCTGGAAGCCGTCGAACGAACCGAAGTACTCGTCGATCGCCGCGCCCAGCTCGCCGTCCGGCTTGTCGCCACCGTCCGGAGACAGGTTCTTCCAGAAGATCGAGTGGTTGACGTGCCCGCCGAGGTTGAAGGCGAGCGACTTCTCCAGCCCGACGATCGCGCCGAAGTCGCCCTTCTCGCGGGCCGCGGCCAGCTTGTCCAGGGTGTCGTTCAGGCCGTTCACGTAGGTCTGGTGGTGCTTGGAGTGGTGCAGCTCCATGATCTCGCCGGCGATGCTCGGCGCCAGTGCGCCGTAGTCGTAGGGGAGGTCGGGAAGCGTGTACGTGGTCAACTCTGCTCCTTCGTCGGGGCCCGCGGGGGCCGATATCTGCGATGTCCTCTGTCAGCGGCTCAGTGTCTCGTCAGGGAACGTTCGGCACCTCTAGCGGCGCCCCGGACGCCCGCTGGCGGCGTTGTCGTCGTCGCGCAATGCTCCGCATTGCTCTCCTCCTCCGCCTTGCCAGCGAACGACCGGACCACCGCTAGAGGCACCAACGTTCTCTGACGAGACACAAGCTTGAAACTTCAACCACGGTTGAGGTCAAGGCGCCACGCGGTGAACGGAACCCGCCAGGCACCTCCGACCGGTGCCCGATGCGACCGCGTTCACACCACCGCACGCACCGGACACCTCCAGCTTCACATACTCCTCCTGACGGCCTACGGCGAGTCTCACCTCACCTCGACGGCCAGCTCCGCGCGCAGTGCGGTGGCGAACGGCTCCGGCCGGTCGGCGAAGCCGGTGTGGTCGCCGGGGAACCGGGTCGGCGCGATGCCGAGCCGGCCGGCCAGCGCGGTCGAGGTCCGGTCGCAGAGCTGACCGGTCGACTCTGCGCCGATGCCGACCACGATCCGTACGCCGCTGTTCCGCAACCGGTCGACATCCGGCACCCAGGTCACCGTCTCGCGCAGTTCGTGGGCGAACCAGAACCGCTCGTCGGCAACCTGCTGCGGATCCCGCTCGCCGCCGAACATCGCCTCGATCATGCCGTCCGGCACCTGGATGTTCGCCAGCGCGAAGAACTGCTTCCAGGCGCCGATCACGTCCCCGCCCAGGTAGTCGGCCATCATCCGCTCGGACTTGGCCAGCAGCTCGTCACTGTCCTCGACCAGGCGGTCGAGCGGCGGCTCGTGGGCGATCACCGTGCTGACCAGCTCCGGGTAGGCCTGGGCCAGCGCCAGTACGCTCACCGCCCCGCCGCTCGACCCGAACACCGCAGCCGGCCCGTCGCCGACGTGCCGGATCAGCCGGGCCAGGTCGTCGGCCCGCTGCTCGGGCGTAGAGGTCCCACCAGGCCGGAGCGTGCTGCGACTCACCCCGCGCGGATCCAGCGTCAGAACCGTGTGGTCCGTGGCCAGTAGGTCGGCCAGCGGCGCGAACGAGTCCGCCCCCATCGGCGCCCCGGCCAGCACCACCAACGGCCCGGCCCCACGCACTTCGTAGTACAACTCGGCATCCTCAACCACCAATGTGTTGTTCATGCCCTCTCCACGAACGGCGATCCGCCGGATGGACACAGCCGCCACAGCGAGGTCACCTCGTTGTGCCGCGCCCTTCGGTGCCGCGGTACGACGTCCGACCGGCCGGCGACCCGCAGACCGGCGGACCGGAACCCGTCCAGCAGCTCGGCGCGCGACCTGAGGCCGAGGTGCTCGGCGAGGTCGGACAACACCAGCCAGACCTCGCCACCCGGGTTCAGGTGGTCGCGCACCTGTCCGATGAAGCCGTGGAGCATCCGCCCGTCCTCGTCGTAGACCGCGTGATCCAGTGGCGTGATCGGCCGGGCCGGGATCCAGGGCGGGTTGCACACCACCAGATCGGCCCGCCCTGGTGGGAACAGATCGGTCTCGACCACCGTGACACGACCCTGCACTCCGAGCCGCCGGAGGTTGTCCCGGGCGCACTCGACCGCCCGCACGCTGTTGTCGGTGGCAACGACCCTGGGAACACCCCGCCGGGCCAGCACCGCGGCCAGTACTCCGGTCCCGGTCCCGATATCGAAGGCGACCGCCGGGTGCGGCAACGGGCAGTCGCCGACCAGATCGACGTACTCCGATCGCGTCGGGGCGAAGACCCCGTAATGCGGATGGATCCGGGCGCCGAGGGCCGGTACCTGGACTCCCTCGAGGCGCAACTGGTGCGCACCGATGACACCGAGCAACTCCCGCAACGGCACGAGCCGCTCGCCGTCGGCCGGCCCGTACGCCTCCAGGCAGGCCTGCCGCACGTCCGGTGCCCGGCGGAGGCGGATCGTGTGGTCATGAGTTGCTATCAGCAACGAGTTGAGCACCCGCGCGCGCCGGGCCTGGCGCCGGCGCTGCTCCTGGAAGCTGCCTCCCGCGGCCGCCGGAACCCGGCGGCCGAGCGCGGCCAGCAGTTGTTTCGCGTTCTGGAAATCACCGTCCCAGACAAGAGTGGAACCGCGGTCGATCAGGCGCAGGGCCCGATCCGCGGAGAGTGTGTCGTTCACCGTGATGACGGTCATGAGTCGTCCCTGCCAGGAGTTCGAGTTGGGCAGCACGGCTCACCCGAGGGCCGGTACGGCGCCCGGGGAGCGGACGACTCAGCTAGCGGACAACCGCCGCATGTTTCGGCGAGGTCACCGCACCAGTCTAAGGAACTCCACGGTTCTGGCTTGTTCGGCCGGCGTACCGATCGGGGCCAGCATCAGATCGGTGATGCCGGTGTCGCGCAGCTGGTCGAGCTGCTTGGCGATCGCGTCCTCGTCTCCGGCGAGCAGTACGTCGGCCGGTCCGTTGACGCCCTCGCGGTCGAGCATGGCGCGGTACTCCGGGACCTGCCCGGCCAGCGCGTACTCGGTCGCGAACCGGGCGCGTACGGCGTCCTCCGCCTCCGTCACGCAGATCGCGAGGCCGGCGACGATCCGGGGTGTACGCCCGTTCGCCGCCTTGGTGATCGAAGGGACGACGTGGCCGGCGAGAGTACGAGGGCCGGTCATCCAGGTGATCGTGCCGTCGGCCAGTTCGCCCGCGACCCAGACCGCGAGAGTGGTGAGGGCGTCGAGGTTCGGTCCTTGCGAGATCCAGGCCGTGCCGCGCGTCGCCCGGATCTGCCGGGTGATCTCGGCGAGATCGCGTTGTCCCCGGACGTCCCCGAATGCCAGTCCGATCCGCATCCAGTAGCTCCTCAAGTAAGTGGGGCGCTCCCCCGGTTAAGGGTTGCTACGATATGGGGGCCCACCCCAGTTGGCAAGGGAGATGAGATGCGAGCCGATGCGCGGCGGAACTACGACCGACTGGTCGCGGTCGCCGCCGAGGTGGTCGCCGAGCAGGGCGCCGACGCCTCGCTGGAAGAGATCTCGCGCCGGGCCGGCATCGGATCAGCCACTCTGCACCGGCACTTCCGCGGCCGGGGCGCTCTGCTGGAAGCGGTGTTCCAGAACAGCATCGACACAGTCTGCGCGCAGGGCGAGGAACTCCGCGATCACCCGGAATCCCTGCAGGCGTTGACGATCTGGCTGCACGGCATGGTCGGCCACATCACCGGAACCCGCGGCCTGGGGCCGGCGCTGGTGATGAGCGCGGAGCGAGGTTCCGAGTGCCACGCACGCATCCTCGACGCCGGCGGCAGTCTCCTCGTCCGGGCTCAGAAGGACGGCGCGGTGCCCGGCGATGTGGCGATCGAGGACCTGCTGAAACTGGTCAACGGCATCTGCCTGGCGAGCGACCCGGACACCGATCAGGCGGACCGTCTCCTCGACCTCGCAATCCGGGGTGTAGCACCAGATCAGGGCGAATAGACTTCGTCCCCTGACCCCCTCCGGACAATGGCTCGAGGTTTGCTGTGCTCACCATGCAGGACGCGCTGCTCGCGCTGACGAAGTACTGGACCGATCGGGGCTGCATGATCGTGCAGCCGTTCAACACCGAGGTCGGAGCCGGAACGCTGAACCCGGCCACCATCCTGCGGGTGCTCGGTCCCGAGCCGTGGCGGGTCGCGTACGTCGAGCCGAGTGTCCGGCCCGATGACAGCCGCTACGGCGAGAACCCGAACCGGCTGCAGACGCACACCCAGTTCCAGGTGGTCCTGAAGCCGGACCCGGGCAACCCGCAGGAGCTGTTCCTGGACAGCCTGACCGCGCTCGGCATCGACATCCACGCCCACGACATCCGGTTCGTCGAGGACAACTGGGCGAACCCGGCGACCGGCTCGTGGGGCCTCGGCTGGGAGGTCTGGCTGGACGGCCTGGAGATCACCCAGTTCACCTACTTCCAGCAGGCCGGCGGAATGACACTGGACCCGGTGTCGGTGGAGATCACCTACGGCATCGAGCGGATCATGATGGCGCTGCAGGGCGTCTCGCACTTCAAGGACATCGCGTACGCGCCGGGCATCTCCTACGGCGAGGCGTTCGGCCAGGCCGAGTACGAGATGAGCCGGTACTACCTCGACGACGCCGATGTCGACACCCAGAAGCGGCTGTTCGAGGAGTACGCGAACGAGGCCCGCCGGATGCTCGACGCCCGGCTCCCGGTCCCAGCGCACATCTACGTGCTGCGCTGCTCGCACACCTTCAACATCCTCGACTCACGCGGCGCCGTGAGTACGACGGAACGCGCCAAGGCCTTCGGCCGGATGCGCACGCTGGCCCGCGAGGTGGCCCAGCTGTGGGCCGAACGCCGGACCGAGCTCGAGCACCCGCTGGGCATCGCCGAGCTGCCTGCGCCGGCGCCCGAGCCGACCGAGTTCCCGACGGCCACCGGGACCCGCCAGCTGACGTTCGAGATCGGTACCGAGGAGATGCCGCCGTCGGAGGTCACCAAGACCGCCGAGGCTGTGAAGACGGCCCTCACCGAGAAGCTGGCCGCGACGCGCCTCGGGCACGGCGACATCACGACGTACGCGACGCCGCGCCGGGTGGTGGCGTTCGTCGCGAGCGTGCAGGCCGGTGAGCCGGACGCGGAGCGAGTGGTCCGCGGTCCGCGGAAGTCGGCCGCGTACGACGCCGACGGCAACGTGACCAAGGCCGCGGCCGGTTTCGCCCGCGGTCAGGGCGTCGACACCGATGAGCTGCACGATCTCGACGTGGACGGTGTCGAGTACGTCGCGGTGACCAAGCCGGACCCGGGTCGCGGGGCGGCCGAGGTGCTGAGCGGCGTACTGGGCGAGATCGTCAGCGGTCTGCGCTCGGACAAGAACATGCGCTGGAACGACGCCAAGTTGTCGTTCACCCGGCCGGTGCGCTGGCTGGTCGCGCTGCTCGGCGACCAGGTGGTGCCGGTGTCGGTATCGACGCTGGCCTCCGGCCGGACGACGCGGGTGCATCGGAACGCGGCTCCGCCGCAGGCCGAGATCGCCGCGGCCGAGGGGTACCTGGACCTGCTCCGGATCCACGGCATCGAGGCCGATCCCGCCAAGCGGCGTGAGCAGATCGTCGAGGCGGCGCAGAGGCTGGCCACCGAGGCCGGCGGCACGATCGACCTCGAGGGCGAGACCGCGCTGATCGACCAGATCGTCAACCTGGTCGAGGAACCGACCGCGATCCTCGGTGGCTTCTCGGCGGACTATCTGACGCTGCCCGGCGAGATCCTCACCACCGTGATGCGCAAGCACCAGCGGTACCTTCCGGTCCGGGACGGCGACGGCAAGCTGCTCCCGCATTTCGTTGCCGTAGCCAACGGTTCGGTCAAGGACGACGTCGTCCGCGAGGGCAACGAGGCCGTCCTGCGGGCGCGCTACGAGGACGCCGCGTTCTTCTGGCGGGCCGACCTGGACACCTCGCTGGAGTCGATGAAGAGCGAGCTGGAGAAGCTGGCGTTCGAGCAGCGGCTCGGTTCGATGGCCGACCGGGCCGCCCGGATCGGCCGGATCGCGCTCAGCCTCGGGTCGACGGTCGGGCTGGACGGCGACGACCTGACCACGCTGCGCCGTGCGGCGGAGCTGGCGAAGTTCGATCTGGGATCGCAGATGGTGGTCGAGCTGACCAGCCTGGCCGGGACGATGGCCCGCGAGTACGCGCGCCGTGCCGGCGAGACCGAGGCGGTCGCGCAGGCGCTGTACGACATGGAGTTGCCGCGGTCGGCCGGGGATCCGGTCCCGGCGACGACTCCGGGTGCACTGCTCGCACTGGCGGACCGCTTCGACCTACTGGCCGGTCTGTTCGGCATCGGCGCGAAGCCGACGGGTAGCTCCGATCCCTTCGCGCTGCGGCGGGCGGCCGCCGGTGTGGTGGCGATCCTGCGCGAACACCCGTCGCTTCGCGACATCACGCTCCCCGTCGGCCTGCGCGCCGCCGCCGCGGAGATTGGTGCCCAGGGCATCGACGTACCGGCGGAGTCGCTGGACGAGGTCGCCGAGTTCACCGTACGGCGGTACGAGCAGCAGCTGCTCGACCGCGGCGACGACCACCAGCAGGTGGCCGCGGTGTTGCCGTTGGCAACTGCTCCGGCGGTGGCCGACGAGACGCTGGCGAGCCTGCAGCAGCTGGTCGGCAGCGGCGACTTCGCCGACCTGGTCGCCGTCCTGCAGCGGGTACGGCGGATCGTCCCGGAGGGCACCGAGGCGTCGTACGACCCGGCCAAGCTGACCGAGCCGGCCGAGGTCGTCCTGCACGAGGCGATCCAGAAGGTGGGCCAGGCGCCGACCGGCCTGGCCGACTTCGCCACCGCGGCCGCGGTCCTCGTCGAGCCCGTCACCACGTTCTTCGACGAGATCCTGGTGATGGCCGAAGACCCGGAGATCCGGGCCGCGCGCCTCGGCCTCCTCGCCACCATCAGCCAGCTAGCAGCCCCGGTCCTCGACTGGCAAGCCCTGGGCACAAGCCTCACCCCCACCGACTAACCCCACCAGCACCCGAGGGCACCCCCTCGGGTGCTGCCATCCCCCCACATCCACAACCAGAACCCTCAACCGCGAGTCCCACCACCGGCGACCCGCTGGCCGACGCACGCCCATGCCCCGATTCGTGGATCTTGGTCCCCGAGGTCGCCGATTCGCCACCAAAATCCACGACTCGACCCCTGCCGGCGACCGCATGCGCATCTGCGGACACCCCTCGCGATTCCCCAGCCAGCACCTGTTCGCCGTACGGCGCTGCCGCCGGGGGCATGAACACCATCCGGCGGCGTAGGCCACATCACCAGCTGTCCCTGGTCCCCGCGCCCTGTCCCAGGTCCCCACTTCCTGTCCCAGGTCCCGCTTCCTGTCCCAGGTCCCCGCTTCCTGTCCCAGGTCCCCACTTCCTGTCCCAGGTCCCCGCTTCCTGTCCCAGGGGCCGCCTCCTGTCCCAGGTCCCGTTCCGCGCGCAGGCCACCCCGCGACCGCCGCCGCTCGCGACCGCAGGGCGGGACGGTCGCGGTGTCGATTCGTGGATCTTGGTCCCGAACATCGCCGATTCGCCACCGAAACCCACGACTCGACGCCTGCCGGCGGCACTTGTTCGCCGTACGGCGCTGCTGCCGGGGGCATCAACACCATCTGGCGGCGTAGGCCATATCACCAGCTGTCCCTGGTCCCCGCTTCCTGTCCGAGGTCCCCCCTTCCTGTCCCAGCTGCCGCTTCCTGTCCCAGCTCCCGTTCCGCGCGCAGGCCACCCCGCGACCGCCGCCGCTGGCGACCGCAGGACGGGAAGGTCGCGGTATCGATTCGTGGATCGCGGTCCCCGACATCGCCGATTCGCCACCGAAATCCACGACTCGACCCCTGCCGCGACCGCATGCGCATCTGCGGACACCCCTCGCGATTCCCCAGCCGCCACTTGTTCGCCGTACGGCGCTGCCGCCGGGGGCATGAACACCATCTGGCGGCGTAGGCCACATCACCAGCTGTCCCTGGTCCCCGCTTCCTGTCCGAGGTCCCCGCTTCCTGTCCGAGGTCCCCGCTTCCTGTCCCAGGGGCCGCCTCTTGTCCCAGGTCGCGTTCCGCGCGCAGCCACCCCGAGACCGCCGCCGCTCGCGACCGCAGACCGGGAAGGTCGCGGTGTCGATTCGTGGATCTTGGTCCCGAACGTCGCCGATTCGACGCCGGAATCCACGATTCGACGCGTCGGGTGGGTGGGGTGGGGCGTTAGGTCAGGGGGTGGGAGAGGTGCGGGGATAGGCGGTCGGCGATGAGGTGGTAGCCGTGGGGGCCGGGGTGGAGGTCGTCGGCGTAGAGGGCGAGGGCCTCGGTGGTGGTGAGGATGTCGCGGCCGTCGATGAGGCGTACGGCGGGATCGACGCGGGCGCCGAGCTCGACGCAGTCGCGGATGTCGTCGAGGGTGAGGCCGACCGCGTTGGGTTTGCCCTCGAGGTTGGGGGCGAGCAGGGGAGTGATGACGATGATCGGCGTCGTGGGGTGACCTGCGCGGACGGTCGAGACGAACGACTCGACCTGGCCGGGCAGGGTCCGGCCACTGAAGGTCCCGCCGCCGTAGATGTTGACGCCGAGGCACATCGAGATGAGTCGCGCCGGAGTATCCCGGATCGTGCGGGCCGCGATCGGATCGAGGTGGCATTCGCCGGCGAAGCCGAGGGCGACCAGATCCCAGCCGTGCCGACGGGCGACCAAGGCCGGCCAAGTCTCCGACGGGCCGTACGCGCCGCTGCACTGGGTGATGGAGCTGCCGTAGGTGATCCAGCGCGGACCGCTGGGCGCCACCGGCTCGGCGTCGCCGTCGAACGCGAGCCCGCGGAAGCCGATCATCCCGGCCTGCGGCAGCCAGATCTCCACCTCGGCGGGCCGCCCCGGCAGGTCGGCAGTCAGAGTCTGCTCGCCCTCCCGCACCTCGCAGCGCCGATGCAGCTCGCCATCGACCAGGACGTCCACCGGTGCCAGCTTCGCGTAGATGCCGAGCGCCGCCCGGATCTCCAGTCGCACTGAGGAGGCCGTCGTACTCCATGCGGCCCGGACGCCCGCGGGCGTCGCGGCGCGGTCCCAGAGGCGGTGGCCCTCGCGGTCCGGATACCCGGTCCAGTCGGTGAGGTGGAAGTCGTGGCCGCGCGGGTCGAGGCGCCAGAACGTCGTCCAGCCGTCGGAGTCGACCTCACGATGCTGGTAGCCGGTCCAGAGGGCCTCGGTCATGTGCGCGCTCCTCGGATGCCCCGGAGTGACCGGGCGACAGGCTGTGCGGCGGCGGACGTGAGGCGGGCGACCGCGCGCGCACCGAGGCTGGCGTCGACGTGGGCGAGCATGACCGCGGCGGCCGTGGTGGAGTCTCCAGCCGCGATCGCGTCGACCATCGCGAGATGCTCGGCGTGGGTGCGGTCGAGGTCCTCCTCGGTCCGGCCGTCCTCGAGGGCAAGCCTGCGGTAACGGTCCGCTTTGTCCCACAGGCCGTCCAGGGTCTGGACCAGCAACTGGTTGTGCGAGGCCGTGTAGATCGCGACGTGGAACTGCCGGTGGGTCGCTAGCTCCGCCGACGCCGGGTCGGCCCGCAGCGGCAACAGCTTGTCGGCGGTCTCCCGGATCCGGTCCAGATCCTGCCTGGTACGACGCTCGGCCGCGAGCCCGGCCGCCAACGGGTCGAGCGACCGCCGGATCTCGACCAGGTCGCGTGCTTCCTCGGCGGTCAGCCGGGTGACCCGGGCGTCGCGGTGCGCGTCCAGCTCGACCAGGCCCTCGGTCATCAACCGGCGCAGTGCCTCGCGCAGCGGCGTCGTACTGATGCCGAGGTCGTGGGCCAGGGCGGCCTGCTGGATGACCGATCCCGGGACCAGATCGCCGCGCAGGAGCTGGTCGCGGACGAGCTCGTAGGCGACCTCGGCCTTGGTGGCCGTCTTGACCTCGGACACAGGCGAACCTCCGTGGTTATAACAAAACTGAGGCAGAGAATACCTTGAGATCAAGCCTTGAGACGATCCCTGGGGAGATCTTGACGTAGAAGGTTATAACGACTCACACTCCTTCCCATGGCTGATCACTACCGGCTGGGCGTGCTCCCCGGCGACGGCATCGGACCCGAGATCGTTCCCGCCGCCGTCCAGGTGCTCGACGCGGCGCTGGCCGCCACCGGTGCCGAACCCGTCGAATGGGTTCCGCTCCCGGTCGGTGCCGCGGCGATCGAGACGCACGGCAGCGCGCTGCCCGACGTCACGGTCGAGACGCTCGACAAGCTCGACGGCTGGCTGCTCGGCCCGCACGACAGCGCGGCGTACCCCGCCGAGCACCGGGCCAAGCTGAACCCGAGCGGGTTCCTGCGCAAGCACTTCGACCTGTTCGCGAACATCCGCCCGGCCAAAGCCTTCGAAGGAACCCCCGCGCTGGTGCCTGGCCTCGACCTGGTCGTGGTCCGGGAGAACACCGAGGGCTTCTACGCGGACCGCAGTACCTATCGCGGCACCGGCGAGTTCATGCCGACCGCGGATGTGGCGATCGCGATGGGCATCTTCACCCGGCCGGCGATCGAGCGGATCGCACGGCAGGCCCTCGAGTTGGCGAGCCGTCGGCGCCGGCACCTGACGATCGTGCACAAGGCCAACGTGCTGCGCACCAGCACCGGCTTCTTCCTGGAGATCTGCCGCGAGCTCGCGGCCGGGTACCCCGAGGTCGAGGTGGACGACTTCCACATCGACGCGATGACCGTGCACCTGGTCCGGCACGGCGCCGACTTCGACGTACTCGTGACCGAGAACATGTTCGGCGACATCCTGTCCGACCTGGCCGGTGAACTGGCCGGCTCGCTCGGCATCGCGCCGTCGATCAACGCCTCGCACGACCGCGCGATGGCCCAGGCCGCGCACGGCTCGGCGCCCGACATCGCCGGCCGCGGCCTCGCCAACCCGACCGCCATGATCGCCTCCGGCGCAATGCTGCTGGACTGGCTCGGCAGCGAGCACACCAAGCAGGCGGCGACGCTGGTCGATCGCGGGCTCCGGACGACAGTCGCGCGTGGCGTCCGTACGGCGGATCTCGGCGGCACCGCCGGTACGACGGAGTTCACCAACGCTGTCGTTGCTGCGATCAACGAGTCGGCATGACCGCCCGGACCCAGTCCTTGCGGGGCGTCGCTCCGGATCACCTGCCGCGGACTCTGCGAATCCTGCTGGAGAACGCGCTGCGGCACGGCACGGCGAGCGACGTACTGCGGAACTGGGAGCCGGGTGCGGTCGGTGAACTCGAGGTGTTCCCGTCCAGGGTGTTCCTGCACGACACGAACGGCGTACCCGTGCTGGCCGATCTGGCCGCGATGCGCGACGCGATGGTGGCCCGCGGCAACGATCCGGCGCTGGTCGATCCGTTGATCCCGGCCGAGTTGGTGGTCGACCATTCGGTGATCGCGGACGTGTTCGGACGGCCGGACGCACTACAGCTGAATGTCGAGCTGGAGTACGAGCGCAACGCCGAGCGGTATCGCTTCCTGCGCTGGGGTCAGCGCACGTTCCAGCAGCTGGAGGTGGTTCCGCCGGGTGCCGGGATCATGCACCAGATCAACCTCGAGCACCTGGCCCGGGTGGTCGAGGAGCGCGATGGCTGGGTCTTCCCGGATCTCTGCCTGGGCACGGATTCGCACACCACGATGATCAACGGGCTCGGCGTTCTCGGCTGGGGGATCGGTGGCATCGAGGCCGAGGCCGCGATGCTCGGTCAGTCGGTGTCGATGGTGCTGCCGCCGGTCGTCGGCGTGCGGCTGTCCGGTGCACTGCCGGTCGGGACGACCGCGACCGATCTGGTGCTGACGATCACCGAGACACTGCGCGCGCATGGTGTCGTCGGCAAGCTGGTCGAGTTCGGCGGCTCCGCGTTGGCCGGCTTGCCGGTGCCGGACCGGGCGACGATCGCGAACATGAGCCCGGAGTTCGGCTCGACCGCGGCGTATTTCCCGATTGACGACCGCACGCTGGAGTACCTGCGCTTCACCGGCCGCTCGCCGGAGAAGGTCGCGCTGGTCGAGTCCTACGCGAAGGAACAGGGCCTCTGGCACGACCCATCGGCGGAGCTTCGGTACGACGAGTACGTCGACATCGACCTCGGCTCCGTGGTGCCGTCGATCGCTGGTCCGCGCCGTCCGCAGCAGCGCGTCGCCCTGGCCGACGCCAAGCAGGCGGCGGCTCTGGAACTCCCCGCCGGTAGGCGTACGACGGACGTCCCGGGGCACGGCGCGGTCGTCGTCGCAGCGATCACCTCCTGCACGAACACCTCCAACCCCTCGGTGATGGTCGCCGCCGGGCTGCTGGCCAGGAACGCGGTGGAGCGCGGTCTCACCAGCAAGCCCTGGGTGAAGACGACCCTGTCGCCTGGTTCGCGGGTCGTGATGGACTACCTCGGCGCCGCCGGACTCACGCCGTACCTGGAGAAGCTGGGGTTCCACCTGGCCGGGTTCGGCTGCATGACCTGCATCGGGGCCTCGGGTGCGCTGATCGACGAGGTCGGCGCGGCGGTTCGCGGGCAGGATCTCACCGTCGCCGCCGTGCTGTCCGGGAACCGCAACTTCGAGGGCCGGATCCAGTCCGACGTCCGGTTGAACTACCTCGCCTCGCCGCCGCTCGTGATCGCCTACGCCCTCGCCGGCCGGATGGACATCGACCTGCTCACCGAACCACTCGGCACCGACCCGTCCGGACAGCCGGTCTTCCTGAAGGACATCTGGCCGACCGGCATCGACGAGGTGATCGGCGCGACCGTGACTCCCGACCTCTTCGACCACGCGTACGACGAGCTGTTCACGGGCGACGAGCGGTGGCAAGGACTGGACGCTCCGGCTGGGGAAACCTTCGCGTGGGGCGATTCGACGTACCTGCAGCGGCCGCCGTACTTCGGTAGGGAGGCGAGCCCTGGTGACCTGATCGGTGCCCGCGCACTCGTGCGGTTGGGTGACTCGGTCACCACGGACCACATCTCACCCGCCGGTGCGATCCCTCCGGACAGCGTCGCTGGTCGATATCTGATGAACGATGGTGTGCCGCGCCACCAGCTGAACACGTATGCCTCGCGGCGCGGCAATCATCTGGTGATGATGCGTGGTGCCTTCGGCAACGTTCGGCTGCGCAACCAGCTTGCCCAGGGTACCGAAGGTCCGGTCACTCGTGGACCGGACGGCGAGCTGACCTCGATCTACGACGCGGCCGAGGCCTACCGTGCGGCCGGCCTACCGGTCGTCGTTCTCGCCGGCAAGGAGTACGGCACCGGATCGTCCCGCGACTGGGCCGCGAAGGGCCCGGCTCTGCTTGGGGTGCGGGCGGTGCTGGCGCAGTCGTTCGAACGCATCCATCGGTCGAACCTGGTCGGCCTCGGCATCCTGCCGCTGGAGTTCCTGCCGGGCGAAGGCGACGACCTGACCGGCGAAGACCCGATCGACATCCGCCTCGGCGAGGACGGCTTCGCCACCGCGTCCTGCGCGGGTAAGAGCTACCGGCTGCGGATCCGTCTCGACACGCCTCGCGAACACGACTACTACCTCCACGGCGGTGTGCTGCCGTACGTGCTGCACCGACTGAGCGAAGGACAAGCCCAGTGATCGTCTCGATGAACCCTGCCAGCGGCGAGCAACTCGCCACCTTCGATCCGTACGACGCGGACCGTGTCGACCGCATGCTCACCGCCGCGGTGGTTGCTCAGAGCAGCTGGCGGTGGTCCGAGGTGCAGCGGCGTACCGAACTGCTGGAGTCCCTGGCCGGCACACTCCGGGATCGCAAGGCCGAGCTGGCCGCGCTGATCACCAGCGAGATGGGCAAGCCGTTGGCCGAGGCAGCGGCCGAGATCGAGAAGTGTGCGATCAACTGCGAGTACTACGCGACGAACGCCTCCGGGTTCCTGGCCGCGGAGACGATCACCGCGGAAGGCCGGGTCGAGGTCGATCCGCTGGGCGTCGTACTCGCGGTGATGCCGTGGAACTACCCGTTCTGGCAGTTCTTCCGGTTCATCGCGCCGGCGCTGGCCGCGGGCAACGGCGCGATCCTCAAGCACGCCAACTCGGTCCCGCGCTGCGCGCTGGCGATCGAGTCGGTACTGCGGGACGCCGGAGTGCCTGATGGTCTGGTCGGAGTGCTCTTGGTCGAGACCGACCAGGTGGCCGGCCTGATCGCGGACGATCGGGTCGCGGCGGTGACGTTCACCGGTTCGACCGAGGTCGGCAGCATCATCGCCGAGCAGGCGGGCCGGGCGCTGAAGAAGCAGGTGCTCGAACTCGGCGGCTCGGACCCGTTCATCGTCCTGGCCGACGCCGACCTGGAGGTCGCGGCGACCACGGCGGTCACCGCACGCTTCCTCAACGCCGGGCAGAGCTGCGTCAACGCCAAGCGGTTCATCGTCGAGGAGTCCGTCGCCGACGAGTTCGTCGCCCGCTTCTCCGCTGCCGTCGGCAGGTTGGTCGTCGGTGATCCGGTCGACGACGGCACCACGATCGGTCCGCTGGCCCGGGCTGGTTTGCGCGACACCTTGCACGATCAGGTACGCCGTACCGTCGAGGCCGGAGCGACGCTCGTGCGCGGTGGAGAAGTGGCCGATCGGATTGGCTTCTACTACCAGCCGACGGTGCTCGACCACGTGCTGCCGGGGATGGCGGCGTTCGACGAGGAGACGTTCGGGCCGGTCGCGGCGATCACGCGGGTGCGCGACGCCGACGAAGCGATCCGGCTGGCCAACCAGACCGAGTTCGGGCTGGGCGCCTCGTTGTGGACCGCGCAGGAGCGGGCGTCCGAGCTGGTCCGTCGCCTGGACGCGGGCGCGGTGTTCGTGAACGCGATGGTCGCGTCGGATCCGCGGCTGCCGTTCGGCGGGATCAAACGGTCCGGCTACGGCCGCGAGCTCGGAGCGCACGGGATGCGCGAGTTCATGAACCTCAAGACCGTCTGGTCGGGCGATCCGGCGCCGCGGCTGGTGATCAAGCCGGACGACGTCGAGGTCTTCGACCGCGGCAGCGGCGTCCGGACCGTTCCGTACGTCGGTGCCTGGAACAGCGAGTCGAACAAGATCACCACCGGTACGACGGTCTTCGCGGTCGGCACCCGGATCCCGCTGCACTCGCACAACGTCGAGGAGTCGGTGCTCGTGTTCGCGGGGCAGGCGACCGCGGTGATCGGCGACGAGCGGATCGACCTGGAGGCCGGCGACGCGACCTGGGTGCCGGCCGGCGTACCGCACCAGTTCATCAACCGCGGCGACGGCGAACTGACCATCTATTGGGTGTACGGCGGCCGCGCGGTGACCCGGACGATGACCGCGACCGGCGTGACGGTGGCGCATCTCTCAGCTGCGGACCGCGGAGCCGTTGCCGCATCAGGAAAGTAACGAATAGACTTATGTAACAGGTGATGCAGATTAACTAAGGTTGCGCTCACCTCACTCGGAAGGACGTATGGAGATGACCGCGGAAGTTGCGGAGACACCGTCGGAGATCCACCACTCGCACCGTGACGTGACCGGTGGCTGGCTGCGGCCGGCGACATTCGGCGTGATGGACGGCCTGGTGTCGAACTTCGCCCTGGTCGCCGGTGTGGTCGGCGGCGGGGCGACCGGCAAGGTCGTGATCATGACCGGACTGGCCGGCCTGGTCGCCGGGGCCTGTTCGATGGCCTCCGGTGAGTTCACCTCGGTCTCGTCGCAGACCGAGCTGATGAAGGCCGAGATCGAGGTGGAGCGGCGCGAGCTGCAGATCCACCCGGAGGAAGAAGAGCGCGAGCTCGCGATGATGTACGAGGCGAAGGGCCTGCGCCCGGAGCTCGCCGCCCAGGTGGCGCGCGAGCTGACCGTCAACGCCGACGTGGCGCTCGACGTCCATGTGCGCGAAGAGCTCGGCGTCGACCCCAACGACCTGCCGTCGCCGTGGCTGGCGGCCGGGTCCTCGTTCGCCGCCTTCGCCCTTGGTGCGCTGGTTCCGCTGATCCCGTTCATCTTCGGGGCCGGGTCCGTGCTGCCCGCGCTGCTGCTGAGCGCGCTCGGTCTGGTCGTCACCGGCGGGATCGTCGGCAAGATCACCGCGCGGCCGTTCTGGTACGGCGGTGGGCGGCAACTGCTCCTGGGTGGTGTGTCGGCCGCGGTGACCTTCGCGATCGGGATGGCAGTAGGGACCGGGTTGTCTTGACGTCCTCCCAGCCCTGCAGGGCTGGGATTCCAACGGCTACGCGGAGGTAGTGAGTTGAGGTTCACGCTTCAGCGAGACCCGGACCGGCGTCTCTCGACGTGCGCTGACGGCCCGTCCGGCCGCGATGTTTACTGCTGCGTTCACATCCGCATTCGCCCGATGTCCGCAGGCTACGCACCGGAAGACCGCTTGACTCTCGCGGTTCTGCGATGCGCGGTGCCCGCAGACGCTACAGGTCTGCGACGTGTATGCAGGGTTGACTTTCTCAACACGGCCAGCGGCCTTGTGCTCAAGACGACGCACCAGCTGGCCCCAGCCATTGGCCAGGATCCCCCGGTTGAGACCAGCCTTGGCACGGCGGCGATTCGGCAGGTAGGTGCCGGGTCGGCAGGGATCGGGCTTGGGCTTGGGGCGCCTCGACATCTGGGCGATCCGCAGGTCCTCCACGCGGATGACGTCGAACCTTCGCGCGAGGTCCGTGCTGGTCTTTTCGACCCAGTCCTTGCGACGGTCGCGAGCCCGCGCGTACAGCTTGGCGATCGTAGCCTTCACCCGCTGACGGCGCTTGGAGCCAAGACGGCATCGTGCGAGGCGACGTTGCAGATGCTTGAGCCGCCTCTGCTCGACCTCCGCCAGCCCAGGGCAGCTCAGGAGCTCACCTGTGGACACGGCGGCGGAGACGATGATGCCGCGGTCCACGCCAGCGACCTCTCCCGTGCCTGGTCCAGGCACCGGCGGCGGTACGGCGGCGAACGCGACGTGCCATCGACGTGCCCGGTCGTACGTGATGCGGTACGACTTCGCGGCGGGAACCGGTCTGGAGAGCCGGAACCGTATCCAGCCGACCTTCGGCACATTGACCGCGGCCCACTTCCGATTCAGTTTCACGATCCGGCGAGCCTGGGATCCAACGATCCGGAACCCTTCGTGCCTCCCGACCTTCCGCCAGGTCGGCCGCCGATGGGTCCCTGCGTAGAAGTTCATCACCGCCTGGCTGAAGTCTCGCAGTGCCTGCTGCTGGACGGTCTGCGATCCCGCCCGCAGCCACCCGAACATCGCTCGTGCTTCGGTCAATTGCCGAGCCTGCTCGACGTAACCAGGCGTCGCGTTCCTGTCGCGGGTCCACATCGACCACTGCTCAAGCGCCAGATTCCACACGTACCGGGCGTGTCCGCACTGCTGCAGCAACGCAGTCTCCTGCGCGGGAGTCGGGTAAATGCGGAACCGGGACATACGACCCACCCAATCAGTCTGGACCGACAGTCTCCGATCTCCGAGAGGAGGGAGTCGCGGTTGCCTCCAGTCCTGAAAGACAGGCTCCTGCGACCCAATTGATGAGCAGGTCATTAATCGTGACGGCCCTGGTGAAGCAGGTGCCGAAGGGTGATCACAGTGGGCGCCTCGACGCCGACGGCCGGCTCGAACGGGCCGGCGCGATCACCGAGATGAACCCGTGGTGCCGCCGGGCGGTCGCTCAGGCGGTCCGGCTGGCCCGGGAGTCCGGCGGCCGCAGTACGGCTGTCACCATGGGTCCGCCTGTGGCGGCCGACGTACTGCGTGAGGCGCTGGCCTGGGGAATCGACGATGCAGTGCACCTGACGGATCCGGCGTTGGCCGGATCGGACTGTCTTGTCACGGCTCGCGCTCTGGCGTCGACTGCTGCGCTGCTCGATGAACCGCCGGACCTGATCCTGGTCGGAGCGAGCTCGGTCGACGGCAGCACCGGCGCGGTGGGTGCGATGCTCGCCGAAATCCTGGGTCTGCCGTTCACTGGTCCGGTCCTGACTCTAGAGCCGGACTCCAGCGGAAGGCAGCTTCGGACCACGGTCCAGTACGACACAGGCACCGAATCAGTTGTCGTCGACCTCCCCGCCGTCGTGGCAGTAGCCGAACGCTCCTGCGACCCCTGCAAGGCGCCGCCCGAGACCTGGCCGCCGACGGACACGATCCGCCAAGTCACCACCGCCGACCTCGCCCCGGCCGACTGGGGTCTCTCCGCCAGCCCCACCAAGGTCGCCCAGGTCCACCCCGCCCCTCTCACCCGCGACCCCGTCATCTTCCGAGGCAACCCTCGAACCCAAGCCACCCGAGCCATCACAGAGCTACTGTCCCGAGGCTCCTTCACCCCCAAAGCCCCGGCCGCATCCGACCCCGTCCCGGACGCACCCCACCCGGCGATATCTCCTTCCTCTTCTCCCGGCGACCGGCCCGGAGGGCCGGGAGCTGAGGTGATGGTGTTGGTCGGGCCGGGACCAGAAGCAGGCACTCGGGCCCTGCTGGGTGCGGCGGCGACGCTTGCAGCCGAGGTCGGCGGATCCGTGACCGCAGTAAGAACAGCCGACAGCACCGACGATCTCGCACGGTGGGGAGCTGACTCGGTGGTCATGCTCACCGCTGACGAGCCCCGGCCGGTCGCCGCAGCACTCGCGAACTGGATCGCGGACCGGCAGCCGTGGGCCGTGCTCGGCGCCGCGCTGCCGTGGGATCGCGAAGTGCTCGCGCGGCTCGCGGTCGCCTCCGGGGCCGGGCTGATGTCGGACCTCGTCAGCCTGAACGTCACCGGCGGTACGACGCCCCGCCTCGCCGGACTGAAGCCGTCGGGCGGCGGCACCCTCGCCGAGATCATCAGCCACGGCTCACCACAGATCGCCACCCTCCGGACCGGTCTGCTGCCACTGCGCACGCCGAGAGCCGACCGCACACTCAAGGAACACACGCTGCCGGTGGCCGCGGACCCAGCACTGCGCCGAGCAGAACGCCGTACCGGCAACGAAGGTGACGCACTGGATCGGGCCGAGGTCGTCATCAGCGTCGGCCGAGGCGTCTCACCCGACACGTACGCCGAACTGGAGCCCATGCGCGTCCTCCTGGGCGCCGAGCTCGCCGCCACCCGGAAGGTCACCGACCAAGGCTGGATGGCGCACGGCCGGCAGATCGGCATCACCGGACGCAGCGTCGCACCGCGGATGTACGTCGCGGTCGGGCTGTCCGGGAACCTGAACCACCTGGCCGGCGCGAGCCGGGCCGGGACCGTCGTGGCCATCAACACCGATCCGGCGGCGGAGGTCTTCGCGCACTGCGACGTCGGTCTGGTCGCGGACTGGCGGGAGGTGATGCCGTTTCTCGTCGAGGGGATCCGGAGTCGTGTCAGCGGATAACCTGTCCGGCATGGCAACCCGTCGTACCAAGCCCAAGAGTCCCGCAGCGGAGAGCTGGCTGCTGCTCATCTACAAGGTGCCGAGCGAGTCCTCGCGGGCCCGGGTGGCGGTGTGGCGGGAGCTGAAGCGGCTCGGCGGGTTCTACGTGCAGCAGGCGGTGTGCGTGCTGCCGGACCGCGACGAGCTGCGCGCCGGCATGGAGAAGGTGCGGGAGAAGGTGACCGAGCTGGGTGGCTCGAGCGTCTTCCTCACCCTGACCGATGTCGACGACGACGCCCGCGAGCAGTTCGTGGACGGCTTCCGTGGCCAGTCCGCGAAGGAGTACGCCGAGATCGTCGAGGAGTGCGAGACCAAGTTCGTCAAGGAGATCGAGTTCGAGCGGTTCCGGGAGAACTACACCTTCGAGGAGGCCGAGGAGATCCGCCAGGACCTGGAGAAGCTCCGCCGCTGGCTGACCAAGGTGGAGGGCCGGGACTGGATGGATGCCGAGGGCAAGGATCTGGCCCGGGCCAAGGTGGCCGATTGTGAGCGTCTGCTGGAGGAGTTCGAGGCGGACGTCTACGAACGCACCGAGGGCACGGTCTGACCGCAGCGGGTGCGCTCAGGCGCTCTCGGTCCGGTTGGTGCGCTTGCGGGCGCGCCGTTGGGACGGCAGATTCAGGGCCACCTCGTCGGCGCGGGAGAAGCCCATCAGCTCCTCGCGCAACTGGTTCATCCGGTCGGTGGTCTCCAGCGAACGGCTCTGGTCGCGTGCGGCCACGGCGATCACCAGTGCCTCGAGCAGGATCAGCACGGTCGCCTGGCTGGTGAACGTCCCCGGACGGCTCGTCGGCGCCGACAGCACCGCGTCGACCTGGTCGCGCAACGCCTCACCGAGAGTGTCGGTGATCAGCACCGCGCGGGCACCGACCTCGGCGCACAGGTCGAGGATGACGCGGGTCTCCACGATGATCCGGTTGTGGGCGATCACGATCACCACGTCCTCCGGGCCGAGCATCAGCAACCGGTCGGCCAGCCGGTAGCCGGTGTCGGTCGCGGTCCGTGCGCGGCGGCCGATGCGGTTCAGGTGGGTCGCGGTGTACGCCGAGATCCCGTCCAGGCCGGCGAAGCCGCAGATCACGGTCTCGCGGGCTTGGTCGATCAGCTCGACGGCGTGCTCGAACGCCTGTGGGTCGATCGAACGTTCGGCTTGCTGGAGCCGCTCGACGTGGTCGCGCAGGGTCGCGGTGAGGATCCCTTCGGCGCCGTCGTCGAACGACTCGAGGCTGTTGCTGAGCCGGTTGGCGGGAGTCAGCAGGGCCTGCAGTTCGCCCTGTAGCGATCGCTTCAGGCCCGGCAGGCCGTCGAAACCCAGCGCCTTGGCGGTCCGGACGACGCTGGCGTCGCTGGTGCCGGTGGCGCGCCCGAGCTCCTCGGCGGAGGAGAACGCGGCCTCCTGAGGGTGGGCCGACAGGTACTCGGCGATCCTCCGCTCGGTCGCGGTCAGTGCGTCGATCCGGCTCGCCACCCGCTCCGGCAGGGTGGGTGCCTTTGTCTTGGCCACGGTGTCCTCCGGCTCCCAATTGTGCCTGTCAGTACGCAGATCATGTCACCCGGATCGGTTTGTCACCGCCAGGTAAACGATGTCGCGACCCGTTGACAGCGATTGTAGCAATCACTACCGTCAGACGAATATTCGTAGTGAACACAACGAACAGGCAAACGGTTCGAGTCCGGTTTCCGTCCTCTCCCTGGAGCGACTTCCGTGTCACAGCTTCCGACGATCGACATCTCCGGCGCCGACGCCCGCGACCGCGGCCGGCAGTACGGCGAGGGCGCACGAGCGCTGATCGAGCGCTCGCTGGCGTTCTACGCCGAGTCCGTTCCCCGCGCCACCGGGCTGCCCTGGGCCGAGGTACTGGAGCGGGCTCCGCGCTGGGTCCCGGTGATCGAGCCAGTCGCGCCCGAACTGCTGGACGAGGTCCGTGGCATCGCCGAGGGCTCCGGACGCACCTTCGCGGAGATCCTCGCGCTGAACAGCCGTGGCGAACTGACCCGGGGCAACCCGTTCGAGGACGACGCCGCGACGCAACAGCGTGATGACGGCTGTACGTCGTTCGCGATCCTCCAGCAGGCCAACCCGCTCGGACATGTCTGGGCCGGGCAGAACTGGGACCTGTGGGCCGGGGTGGCGGACACCGTCGTACTCCTGCGGATCTCCCAACCGGGCAAGCCGACCGTGATCGGTCATGTCGAAGCCGGCCAACTGGCCCGGCACGGTGCGAACTCGATCGGCCTCGCGCTGAACGCCAACGGCCTCGGCGCCGGGTTCGGTTCAGGCCTCAATGTCCCTGGCACGTTCGTACGCCGGATGGTGCTGGAGAGCTGGGACATGTACGACGCGCTGCAGGTGGTCTTCAACGCCCGGCAGAGCCTGTCCAGCAACCTGCTCCTCACCCACCGCGACGGATTCGCCATCGACGTGGAGACGACACCCGGCCGGCACGGCTGGATGTATCCGACCGATGGGTTGCTGGTGCACGGCAACCACTTCCAGGCCTTCGTCCCACCCCAGATCAACGAGACCTACAAGCCGTTCTCGGTGGATTCGCTCTACCGGGTGCCGCGCGTCGAGGAGGGCCTGCGTCAGGTCCGCCGCGACGGCACCACCGAGAAGGCTGTCGAGACCATCGTGCAAACGACGATGAGCGACCACTTCAGTCACCCCAACGCCGTCTGCCAGCACGTCGATCCGCGCCGGCACGAGCTCAACCGTTACGCCACGATCGTGTCCAGCCTGGTCGATCTGACCACTGGCACCTACCGGCTGACCCCCGGCCTGCCCTGCAGCAACAGCTATCAGCAGGCTCCCTGGAACCTCTACGACGGCCCCGGTCTCTCCGACCGGCCGGACGTCGACGACCCGGCGCTGTCCCTCGCCGTGGCCGGATGAAACCCACCCCTGCAAGGCATTGTCGACATCAGGAGCGAATGCCATGGTCCACCGATCCTCGAGTTTGCGGCGCGTCCTCGCCGCCGTCACTCTGACCGCAGTTGCTGCCGCGGTCGCCCTGTCCGGCTGCGGCGCCGCGGCCTCACCCTCCACCGGTGCGGCGCCGAACGCCGACCGCGCCGCGGCTGCCGAAGGCGTCAGCCCGGATGTCAACCTGGAGCAGTGCGGGAAAGCGACCCGTACCGTCAAGCACGACCTCGGCACCACCACGATCACGGGCAACCCGGTCAAGGTGGTGGCGCTGGAGTACTCCTTCGTCGACGCCCTGGTCGCGGTCGGGATGTCGCCGGTCGGTGTCGCCGACGACGACCAGCCGAAGCGGATCATCGCCGCCCTGCGCGACAAGGTCGGCGAGTACAAGTCGGTCGGCCTGCGGGCGACGCCGAACATCCAGGTGATCACCGCGCTGAAGCCGGACCTGATCGTGGCCGACAGCGGACGGCACAAGGCGATCTACGCCCAGCTGTCCAAGATCGCGCCGACCATCGCCTACCCCAGCCTGAACGGGAACTACCAGCAGGTGCTGGACAGTGAGATGTCGACCGCCATCGCGTTGAACAAGTGTGACGAGATGAAGACCCGGCTCGCCGAGCACGCCAAGTTGATGACCGACCTGAAGGCCAAGGCGCCCGCGGGTGAGAGCCGCAAGGCGCTGTTCGTGCGCGCCTCCGAGAAGGGCTTCACCGGGTTCCCGCCGAAGGGCTACACGCCGGGTGTTCTGTCGGTGATCGGGATCCAGTCGTCGCTGCCGGACGATTCCGGTGACGCCTCGGTCTCGCTGACGCTGGAGACGCTCGTCGCCAACAAGCCGGACGTGATGTTCATCGCCGCCAACGAAGGACCGACGCTGCGCGACCAGTGGACCAAGAGCCCGCTGTGGAAGGAGATCCCGGCGGTGAAGAACAACGCGACCTTCGACGTCGACCCGAACGAGTGGTCCCGGTCGCGAGGTCTGATCGCCTCCGAAGTGGTCGCTCAGGAAGCCGTCAAACTCCTCTACGGGAAGTGACATGTCCTTGTCCGTGGGCACTGCGCCCAAACCTTCCGAGGACGCCGTACACAAGCGTCCGAAGATCGTCACCAACAAGCAGCGGGTCACCTGGGTGACTCTGGTGCTGCTGGTGGTGGTCGTGGCCGGCGTCGCGTGGGGACTGTCGATCGGCAGTCAGCACATCTCGCTGGCGCGGCTGCCGGGAGCGCTCATCAAGGCCGACCAGCCCGATGAGCTGATCCTTCAGTCGATCCGGCTGCCGCGGGTGGTGCTGGCGCTCTGCGTCGGCGCCGCCCTGGCGGTGGCGGGCGCGCTGATGCAGGCCGTCGCGGCGAACCCGCTCGCGGCGCCGGAGATCATGGGCGTCAACGCCGGTGCTGTGTTCGTGGTCGTGCTGGCGATCACCGTGGTGCCGTCGCTGAGCGGTGCGCCGACGATCCTGCTGGCGTTCGGTGGTGCGGCCGTGGCCGGTGTGTCGGTGATGCTGCTGGCCGGGTCGGGCAGCGGCCGGGTCAGTCCGGTCCGGCTGGCGCTGGCAGGTGTCACGGCCAGCAGCTTGTTGATCTCGTTGACGCAGGTGCTCATCATCTTCGACGAGAACTCGACCGACAGCGTGTTGTTCTGGCTGGTCGGCGGGGTCAACTTCGGTACCTGGCAGGACGTTCGCAACCTGCTGCCGTGGTTGGTGCTGGGTTTGATCGGTGCGTTCTCGATGGCACGGCCGCTGAATCTGCTGGCGCTGGGCGATGACATGGCGCGTGGTCTGGGCCAGAACGTCGAACGGACCCGGATGATCGGGTCGGCGCTGGTGATCGTGTTGTGTGGCGCGGCGGTGTCGGTGGCCGGTCCGGTGGCGTTCATCGGGTTGATCGTGCCGCACATCATGCGCCGGATTGTGGGTTCGAGTTACACGGTTTTGTTGCCGTTGTGTGCGGTCGGCGGCGGGGTGCTGGTGTTGTATGCCGACATCTTGTCGCGCTATGTCAAGCCGCCGTTCGAGGTCCCGGCCGGTGTGGTGACCGCCCTGATCGGCGCACCGATCTTCGTGTATCTGGCCCGTCGGCAGAAGGTGACCTCATGACCAGTACGGCGATTGTGGCCCAGCATGTGCGCCGGACTTCTCTGGCCAGGCGGCATCCGGGTGCCTTGATGGCCTGGCTGGGTGTGTTGGCGGTGGTGCTGAGTTTCTACAGTCTCAGTGTCGGCGCGACCGCTGTGTCGATGGGTGACGTCATGCATGCGGTGATCGGTGACACCGGCGATCAGGCCGCGCAGATCGTGGTGCAGTTCCAGTTGCCGCGGGTGTTGCTGGCGTGGCTGGTCGGGATCGCGCTGGCCGTGTCGGGTGCGGTGATGCAGGGTGTGATCCGTAACCCGCTGGCCGCGCCGGATGTGGTCGGTGTGACCAAGGGGGCCGGGTTCGCGGGCATGGTGTTGCTGCTGGCGATTCCGGGTGTGCCGGTGTTCGCGGTCGTCCCGGCCGCGTTCGTGGGTGGCCTGGCCGCGGCCGCGTTGGTGTATCTGCTGGCCTATCGCCGCGGCGCGACGCCGGTACGGATCGCGCTGGTCGGGATCGCGGTCTCCGCGGCGTTCGAGGCCGGGATCCGGTTCCTGCTGGTGCGCAACCCGTTGGATGTGTCCGCGGCGTTGATCTGGCTGACCGGCAGCCTGTTCGGCCGGTCGATGGGCTCGGTGCTGCAGATCCTGCCGTGGGTGCTGGTGCTGGTGCCGCTGATCGTGATCTGGGCCCGCAAGCTCGACGTCCTCGGCCTCGGCGACGACCTGGCCGCCGGGCTCGGCGAACCGGTCGAGAAAACCCGCCGGGTGCTGCTGCTGTTCGCGGTCGCGCTGGCCTCGGCCGCGGTCGCGGTGTCCGGCACGATCGGCTTCGTCGGACTGATCGCCCCGCACATGGCCCGCCG